>JAAEQC010000001.1 GCA_024231905.1 bacterium
CCTACCACAGTCACCGCATCACCAAATTGCTGGCCGGGGTTCCTCAGCCCACCAGACGCCCCAGCAACCCCTCGATCCCGCCGACCTCTCCCGGCGCCAGGCTCAGGCTCCGGACCGGGCGCCGCCCTGTGCTAGGCTCTCTGCATGCCAGAGAATCCGGATCCGCCGATTCCCGGCCAATACGACAAGACCTACCGGCTCCTGTACTCCTACCCGGAGATGGTCGAGGACACCCTTCGCCTGATTGACGAACCCTGGGTCGACGAGCTCGACTTCTCGACCCTGGAAAAGATGGCCGAGAGCCACGTCAGCGAGCGCCTCGACCTGCGTTTCGAGGACGTCGTCTGGAAGGTCCGCTGGCGTGGCTCCGACATCTTCCTCTGCCTGCTGATCGAGTTCCAGAGCACCGTCGACCCCTACATGGTGGTTCGTATCCTGCTCTACGTCGCCCTTTTCTACGACGACCTCGTCCGCCAGATGAGGGACAAGGAGGTCTCCGACCCCGAGGTCATCGTGCCGCCGGAAGAGGTGGTGGAGCCGGGGGAGGAGGCGCCGCGCTACGCGAAGCTACCGCTGGTGATCCCGTTTGTGGTGTATAATGGGCGTCCGACGTGGTGGGCGTCGCTGGACATGGCTGGTGTCATCCATGTCCCGGCAGCGGGCTTGGAGCGGTTCCTTCCCCAGGTAAGGTTCCTGCTCTTCGACCAGAGGCGCCTCCCGGAAGACCAGTTGGCCCGGTTCGTCCAGAATCTCTTCGTGGAGCTGGTCCGGTTGGAGAAGGCGTCGTCTCCGGAAGAGCTTAACGAGAAGCTGGGGCCGCTCGCCGGGTGGGTCGGGAACCCGGGAATCCGTCGAGCTCTCGCCGTCTTCGTGAAGGTGGCCCTGGCCCGGCTGGGGCTGGCGGCTGACGAGTTGGGCAAAGTCGACGACGACCTTGGGGAGGTCACCAACATGCTGGCAGAGAACCTCATCGACTGGAAAAACGATTTCGAAGAAAAGGCCCTTGAAAAGGGGCGCGAAGAGGGGCGCGAAGAGGGGCGCGAAGAGGGGCGCGA
>JAAEQC010000002.1 GCA_024231905.1 bacterium
AGGAAGACGGCGCTGAACGCGCCCCAATCGCCGTTGACGTCCTGGCCGCGAACAAAGAGGATGTGACGGCCGTCGCTCCATCCCGTGGTGTCCACGGAGGCCGTCGCGCCCTCGGTTTTGCTGTTGAAAGAGCCGTCCGAGGCGGACATGGAGATGGCGACCGGCGTGGGGGAGGTCACCCACGGGGGGGTGTCCACGTAATACTCCGCGGCCGCGATGTTCTGGGTGCCCTCGGTTCCGTTGCTGTTGTTGAACCGGGTGTCGTCGATGGCGCCGGTGAGGGTGACCGCGGTCCCGGAGGGAACGTTGTCCGCGCTCACGGCCAGGCTGTAGGCGTCAGGCCCCGCGGGCGTCATGTACGGCGTGCGCGGAACCTTGGCCGCGTACATGAGGGCCGGCAGGTTGCCGGGCAGGATCGTGTTGGTGTAGGTGGTGCAGTTCTGGAAAAAGGCGGTGCCCAGCTCGAAGCAGTAGGAGGCGATGCCCAGCTCGCCGTAGCTCCAGTCGTCCGTGGTGCCGTCCGTCGCGTAGAGGGACATGGCCTGCTCGGGCGAATAGCCGTTCCAGTAGGCGAACTTGCGGCCCAGGGTCTGCATTTGGGTTCCGTTGGGCGCCGAATCCCCGGTGTAGCCCCATGGCCAGAGCACCAGCTCGCTGTAGGAGTGGATGTCCAGGTAGAGGCCCGTGGCGTCGTCCGGCGCCGCGGCGGTGGGGCCCGGGTCGCGCTGATCCGGGAAGATGGAGGTCATGTAATTCATCACGGCCTGAACCTCGGGCTCGGAGCCCGCGTAGGGGCCGCGGTAGGTGGCGTCGCACTCGCTGCCGCTGGATCCGCCGCAGCATCCCCAGTTGTAGTCGAAATTCCGGTTGAGGTCGGCGCCGCGGTTGTTGCTGGTGGATCCGCAGTAATTCTGGTTGGTGTTCTTGCGCCAGGAGAGGCCGGTCTCGGCCTGTTTGCGGCCGTCCGGGTTGGCGTGGAGCATGAGGTGAACCTCATGGTGGTCCAGGACCCAGGTGGTGTCCGCGTCCACTCCGTAATCGTCCACCAGTTGCTGGGCGAAGGTGAGGCAGAGGCCCGCGGTGGTGTACTCCCGGGCGTGGATGGCGCAGGTGAGGAAGAGCTTGGGCTTGTCGCCGGTGACCGCGGAGTTGGTCAGCTTGAGCACCATCATGTCGTAGCCGCCCAGCCCGTTGTTTTTCTCCCAGGAGTTGCCCACGTCGGTCCAGGTGGCGAGGCTCGGATTGTTGTCGGCCATGGCCTGGGCC
>JAAEQC010000003.1 GCA_024231905.1 bacterium
GAGCGTGAGAACCCCAAGCGGCCGACAGCATATTGGTGCATGGACGAGCACCCGAACTCGCGGAAGAGCTTCCGCCGCATCACCTCCCCGAACCACAGCACAGCGCATTGGCGGGCTTCGTCGAGGGCGGCCAATGAATGGCGCAGCGAACGGTCGACCTGGGCGGCGGAACGGTGGGATTCATAGGGCACGGCGCGCATGGGGCACCTCCTGTGCAGGGCGTCTGTGGGAGGTGCTGACAATATACGAAAAAACGGCGAAACACGCAAGGATAATATCGAGTTAAACCTAATTTTTACATCCATTTACACCAAATTGTGCGGCCGCCAATACCGGCGACAACAATCTCGATATCAGGTTAGGTTGCTGCGGCTAGCGATAAAGCGCTTTGAGTGAGCCAAACGGCAGTTCCGTCGTGGGTACCGGCGCGAGTTCGATATAGGCGGGCGTTCCCAGCAGCGTGAAATAGGCGTACTGAGTGCAGTTTTGGTCGCCAACGAGTACCGAGGGAGATTGTAGTATCTCGTCTGACCATGCGGCGAATACGCAATTAGGGCTCGCAGCCAGCTTGTCCGCATCTATATTCAGAACGAACGCGGCAACGGCATTAAGGCCCGATAATCGCTCGCATTCATGGTATTCGAGAGTAAGGCGCCAACTGAACGGGCCGCGTCCTTCAAGAGTGAGGCTGGAGGCACCAGGTAGAGTGGCTTGTGCTTCATCGATCGTGATGCCGGAGGAACCAACCCAAAACCCGTATAGCAGGCCGAATGAATCGGGAATCGTTGTGCCGCCGCGATAGAGGGCATAGCAGATGTACTTTCCGGAAGCGGAAATCTCAAGTGTGTCAATGAGGGCATTCGGGCTCCAGGACATAAAGATAGTGTCGTTAGCCACAGCGGCCGTCGGGACCGCGTTTCTTTGACCCGCCGATGCGAGAGTTGGGAGCAGTGCTAATACGAGAGCTATGGTTGCTGAATGCTTGAACATCGTAGTCCGAACCTCCGCCAGCATATACTCAAAATATCTGCATCTTAGGCTATAGGGAGTTGACTATAAGGACATATCGAGTCGAAATCAACGGACCTGTCGCCGAGAATCGAAGTCTGGTAGGCTGGCAGCTGTGTTGCAACCTAACAAGAGCTTCCAGCCAACGTTATACAGATCCAGATCCACATATGTGGATAGGCCGCCCAAAAAGGCCCCCGGGGACCTGCGTCGGCATACACGCCACCATCGATCCAGACGTTCCAGACATTCCAGACGTTCCGAACGCTCAAGTCGATCAGATCCCTCCCTCAACCTCCGGACGTTTCTCCCCCGCCATCGGCACAGGTGACGCGCAACACCGCCCGCGCCCTGTTGCCCGCCTTGTCCGCCGCCTCGATCACCAGTTCGTACTCTCCGGCCACGGCCGTGTCCGGCACCGTTACCAGCACCCGGTCCCGGATCAGGTCCGGTTCGGCGATGAGGAGCTTGCCGTCCAGAGTGCAGCGGATGGTGGCGGCGTCGACGCCGGTGCCCGGTCCCGGATCCACCAGGGCCACGGGCACGGTCCTCCACGCGGGCAGGGTGATGCCCGGCAGGTCCCGTGGCGGCCGCGGAGTCACCAACAGGGGCTCGCCGGCTACGTACGGCGGAACCGAATCCACGAAGGCCGTGTGCAGGCCCCGGCTCGAAAGACGGAACCAGGCCGCGCCGTCGTCGTCGCGCAGAACCGGGCCGACGGGTCGCCACTCGTCACGGTGTCGGCGGAAGACCCAGGGCGCGCCGTCGGGCAAGGGCCCCTTGATCTCCGCGCGCAACGCTCCGTCCAGGGGCCAGTCCGCGGCCAGGTAGCGCACGGACCAGGGGGGCCAGGCGGCGCGGTCGGGCCAGACGGATACGCGGAACGGAGCCAGCACCGGATCGCCCGCCGCGGGATCCAGGTCCATCCAGTCCCGGCCCACCAGGGATCCGCGGCTCAAGGGCGCCGACAACGCGCGCCCCTCTGGATTCTCCACGTGAGTGGTCACCTGCTCCCAGCCCTCCAGGACCGGCTTCTCCAGCCAGTCCGCCCGCGCCTCGACCACCAGCGGGAACGCGACGCCTGTGCGGTTGCCCGCCCAGTCCTCGGCCACGATCTCGAGCCGGTGCTCGCCGGACCGCAATCCCGAGCCGAGCTCACCCAGGTGCCAGGGACCGCCCTCGCGACCCGGCAGGTCGACGCCTTCGCGGCGGAAGAGCCAGTGTTGACGCAGGACCCGCTCTCCATCCCAGCCCGCCACGTCGCACCACTCCAGGCGCTGGACGTTGTTGGCGGTGAAGGCGAAGGATTCGTTGCGACAGCGGTAGACGAGTTCGCCGTCCAGGCGCACCTCCACCAGCTTGGGTTCGAGCACGTGGCCGCGGATGTCCGACTGGTCGGTGATGAGGGCACTGAAAGCCACCGGTCCCTGGATCTCCAGGAGCGACAGGTCCCCGGTCAGCCCTGCCGCGGAGGTCAATCCGCGGGCCAGGGGCAGAGTAGGCGCCCGGGAACTGAGCGACGGACCGAAGCGCTCCGGACGCCACACCGGGTGCGCGGTCACACTGCGGATCACCGGCGCGAAGGTGTCCGGCACGGCGAAGCCCCAGTCCTGGGGATCCAACGGGCGCTGCTGGTCGTCTCGCACCTCGAAGTGCAGGTGCGGACCCACGGTCCCGCTCTGGCCCGACAGGCCCAGGGGTTGGCCGGCGGTCACGGGCATCACCCCGGCCTCCAGGTTCAGCCGGCACCGGTACCGTCCGCTGGCCGCGCGGGCGGCCGCCACCTTCCCGGCGATATCGTCGTTGAACCGTTCCAGGTGGGCGTAGACGTAGGTGCGGCCACTGGCGCCGTGGAGATACACGGCCCGGCCGTAGGCCCCCGCTTCGGCCCGGACGCGGCTGATCCAGCCGTCCTCCACCGCCCGCACCACCAGGCCCGAGCGTTCCTCTGTCTTCAGGTCGAGGCCCGCGTGCCAGCGACCCGGGCGGCGTTCCATGAAGTTGCTGGTGAGGTAGCGGGTGTCCAGGTCCAGGGGCCAAACCGGAGCCGGCGGGAGCGCCGCGAGTTCCTCGGCCGCAACCGCTGAAGCCGCCAAGAGGATGCCCAGCACCCAGGCCGTGGTGATTCTTCGCAAGGGATGGTCCTCCGTGACGGTTTTCAAGCCCGTGCCGTTGGTGCCGATAGCATAAAGAGTCAAAACGTGGGCGACAAGGCAGCGGTTCCGCTGTAACATGCCCGTGGACGGATCCACAGCGCCTGCGGGCGCCCACACATTGTTCAGAAGTGTCCAACCTATGGAGGGATTCCATGGTCGACACCCCCGGTTCCTGGCTCGATGACCAGGACACCATCCCCACCCCCGAGGGACGCTGCTTCATCCTCGACACCAACGTCCTGCTCCACGATGCCGACTGCCTGCACGCCTTCGAGGACAACAACCTCATCCTGACCATCGACGTCCTCGAGGAGCTCGACCGCTTCAAGCGGGGTAATGACGAGAAGGCCCGCAACGCGCGGCGCGTCATCCGCAACATCGACGGTCTGCGCAACGGGCTGCCCCTGAGCCATGGCGTACCCCTGGAGGATGGTGGCAAGCTCTACGTCATCGTCAAGGGCTTCCTGGACGACCTGCCCCGGGGCATGGACCGTTCCGTGGCGGACAACCGCATCCTGGCCGTGGCCTGCGCCCTCAAGCGGCACGGCGCCGACGTGGTCTTCATCACCAAGGACATCAACGCGCGGGTCAAGGCCGACGCCCTGGGCATCAAGGCCGAGGACTTCCTCAAGACCCGGGTGAACTTCGACGAGCTGTTCTCGGGCTGGTCAGAGCGCGAAGTTCCCGACGAGGCCATCAACGCCTTCTACCAGGGTACCCCCGTCTCCATCGATGACGAGCTGAGGCCCAACGAGGGCATCCTGCTCAAGGCCGCCGGCAACCCCAAGCAGACCGCCCGCGGCATCTACCGCGTCGACACGGGGCTCGTCGAACCCCTCCAGCACGGGGACAGCCACCCCTGGGGGTTGAGCGCCCGCAATCTCCAGCAACAGTTCGCTCTCGAGTTTCTGCTCCGTGAGGACATCCAGCTGGTTACCATGCTGGGCCAGGCGGGTACGGGCAAAACCCTGCTGGCTCTGGCGGTGGGCCTGCAACTGGTGGCCGAGGAGAAGCGCTACCGGCGGATCATGGTGTCGCGCCCCATCATGCCCTTGGGTAAGGACATCGGCTACCTCCCTGGCTCCAAGGAGGAGAAGCTATCCTCGTGGATGGAGCCCGTCTCGGACAACCTCCAATACCTGGTGGATCCCAAGCTGGAGCAGTCTGGCGACAAGGTGCAGTACCTGTACGACACGGGCACGGTCGAAGTGGAGGCGGTCACCTACATCCGCGGCCGCAGCCTGCCCAAGCTCTTCATCATCATCGACGAGGCCCAGAACCTCACGCCCCACGAGGTGAAGACCGTGGTCAGCCGCGCCGGCGAGGACGCCAAGGTCATCCTCACAGGCGACGCCTACCAGATCGACAATCCCTACCTGGACGCCTCCTCCAACGGTCTGACCTACGTGGTGGAACGCTTCCAGGACCAACCCATCCACGGGCACATCACCCTGGCCAAGAGCGAGCGTTCGGAGCTGGCCAGCCTGGCGGCCGACCTGCTCTAGACGGCGACCCGCACCATGCACGAAGAGGGCCCCCGGGGGCCCTCTTTCGCGTGGATCGCCGGCGCGCTAGCTCTCGGCTGCGGCCCCGTCCAGGAGGAACTGGCGCAGCTGTCCGAGCAGGCAGGCGTTGGCGCGCTTGACCGCCTTGGTCAGATACTCATCCACCAGTTCCTGGTCCTGCCGGGCCGTGGCGGTGATGAACTTGTCGTCCTCGTACTCGCCCAGGCAGGCCCGCTGCCAGACCACATTGCCGAAGTTGTCCTCCAGGGTGAGGCGGATCTCCGCCTCGGCCCGGTTCTCCGTGGGCACGGGAATGGTCATCACGCTGACCACCGCCAGCACCGCAGCCAGTTTCACCCGGTCCGCACCCTCTTCGCCCAGGGCCATGCCCGCCCCGGCGCCGATGGCCGTAGGCAGCAGAAGCGAGGCCGCCGTACGCCGCAATTGACAACCCATGGACAGCAGTTCGGCCCGGAGGGCGTAGTCAGCCTGGCCGCGCAAGGGCACCAGTTCGAAGAGCTGGGTCTGGTCCACGTCCTGGGCCAGAGCCTCGGCATAGATCTGGGTGGGCGGAACCTCCCAGGCGTCGTCCTTGGGGTAGCGGATCCTGAAGAACTTTCCCTCACCCTGCCGCTGGGACGGGGGCCGCAGGTCCGTCACCTCCCCCAGGAAGAGGGACGGCGTCCCCAGACTCTGGTAGCGGAAAGCCAGGGCCTCGTCCGGGTAGACGAAGACGATCTTCTCCGTGCCGCATCCGGAGAGCAGGAGCAAGGCGGCCGATACGACGATGAGCATCCCGATCTTGCGCATGGGAACTCCCGTGGGGGTGGGGAATCGCAGTGCTTGCCTCAATCTACAATGTGGTCACGTCCAGGACCAGACCCGGATACAGGTCGAGGGTCGCGGCAGCGTTCCCGCCGGGTACGGCGACCTCCAACGTACCGCCGCTACCCCAGTACCAGAACGGCAGGTCCGGCGGGGCGGCTTCGTAGGTGGCGAAGGGTCCGGGGATGGCGTGGCCGGCCAGTCCCAGCACGCCCCCGGCGGCCAGGCGGGAACCCGGTTCGCTGTCCCGGGACAGATCTGTGATGGCATTGCCGAAGCGGTCGATCCAGCGCACGGACGGGCCCGGCGCCACCGGTGGAGCCGTGCCCAGGTCTTCCCGCCGGCCTTCGCGGCCGAGTTGGTCCAGAGGTATGCCCAGGGCCAGGCGCGCAGCCGCCGGGGCGAAGAGGTCACGGCCGTGGAAAGTGTTCGAAACAGGTCCGCCGGCGGGATCCCCCGTGAGCAGCGCGGGACGACCGGTGGCTACCTGGGCCAGGAGCCCGTTTCCCGGTCCCACGCACCAGGATTCCCCGGCCGCCACGGCCACCGCGGGCCGTTCCGTACCCACGCCTGGATCCACTACCGCCAGGAAGACCGAGCCCGGCGGAAAACGCGGCACCAGCCGGCCCAGGAACCACGTACCGACCGCCACATCGCCGGGTGGAATGTCGTGGCCTCCGTCGACGATCAAGGGCCGCACGACATGTTCCGGCTGGTCGTTCCAGACGGACAGCAGCACACCCTTCACCTCCGCCACCCAGGGATCGCGCCAACCGAAATCGGTCAGAAGCACCACCGCCGGCGCGATCACGCCGCCGGCTCCCGGTCCATGTGGCGGCCCCGCCAAACGAGCACCGCCACCAGGATCACCACGCCCACCGCCAGGGAAATCCACGGCGACAATCCCCAACCCACGGGCAGGTAGCCCACGGCCATGGCCGCACTGCCCACCAGCAGAGCGTAGGGCAACTGGGTCTTCACGTGGTCCACGTGGTCGGCGCCGGTGGCCAGGGACGAGAGGATCGTGGTGTCGCTGATGGGCGAGCAGTGATCGCCGAAGACGGCGCCGGCCAGCACGGCGCTCACGGCCGCCAGGTGGATCCGCTCGGCAACGGCCGCATCCAGGCCCGCGGCCACGGGCAATTCGGCTCCCAGGGGATAGATCAAGGGCACGAGGATGGCCATGGTCCCCCAACTGGTGCCCGTGGCGAAGCTCACGGCCGCCGCCAGCACGAAGGCCAGAGCGGGCAGCACTCGGGCCGAAAGGCCCTGGCGGGCGGTCTCCACCAGGAAATCGGCGGTGCCGAGGCTCTCGCAGACCGCGCTGAGCGACCAGGCCAGCACAAGAATCACCATGGCGATCATCATGGCCTTGGCCCCGGAAACCCACCCTTCCACGGCATCGGCCAGGGCCTGGCGCCGGGTCGCCACCACCAGAACCACTGCTAGCACAGCCCCTCCAAGTGCCGCCCAGGTGAGAACCGCGAAGCTGTCAGCGTTATTCAGGACTTCCCTGAGGGTTGGTGACGCAATGCCTTTTTCCACAGCTGCTTGGAGGCCATTAAAATATAGTCCGAACGCCGTGGTCAGGATGACCGTCAGGATCGGCAGACCGGCCAGCAGCGGGTGGGCCGGTGGGCGGTCGGCGGCGCTCTCGGCCACGCCCAGATCCCCCACGTCGCTGGCGGGCTGGGCCCCCGGGCGGAGCACCTGGCCGAGCCGGTGGGCCCGGATCTCGGCCTGCCGCATGGGACCCAGGTCGCGGCCCGTCACCGCCAAGAGGTAGACGAAGACCAGGGTGAGCAACGGATAGTAGCCGAAGGGGATCGAGCGCAGGAAGAACGTGTAGGCCGCAGCATCGTCCCCCAGACGCGCCATGGCGTCCTGGATGAGCCCCACTTCGAAACCCACCCAGGTGGAGATGACCGCCACCGTGGCCACGGGAGCGGCGGTGCTGTCCACCAGATAGGAGAGTTTCTCGCGGGAGATGCGCAGCTTGTCCGTCAGGGGCCGCATGGTCGAGCCCACCAGCAGGGTATTGGCGTAGTCGTCGAAAAAGATCAGGGTACCCATGACGGCCGTGGAGACCATGCCGCCCCTCCGGCTGCTCACCCGGCTGCTGAGCCAGTGGACGATACCCTCGGTGGCCCCGCTGCGCGCCAGCACGCCCACCATGCCGCCCAGGATGGTCGAGAAGACGAGGATAGCCGCGTGGGAGTCGTCGGCCAGGGCGCCCACCAGGTAGCGGTCACCCAGGCGCAGGAAGCCTTGGAAGGGGTCGCCCGCCACCAGAGTCGCGCCCACCCACAGGCCCGCCAGTAGGGCCACTACCACCTGCCGGGCCACCAGGGCCAGGCCGATGGCCAGCAGCGGCGGGATCACCGACACCCAGCCGCGGTGGGCCGCTTCGGCGACGGTCGGAGCTTCCCCGTCGGCGGCCCAGGACACCACAGCCACCACCAGGACCGCCAGCAGGGCGGCGGCCAAGGCCCGCCGGGCGGTCACGAGCCGCCTCCACAAGCCCAGTCCAGGTAGTCGGCGTCCACCCGGGACGCGGGCCAGGCCACGATCTGGGGCACGTCGTAGGGGTGTTGGAGTTTCAGTTCGCCGGCGCAGAGTTCGTAGCGCGCGGCCAGGACCTTCAGGGTCACCGCCACCTCGGACGCGTCCTCCAACTTGCCTTCCCAGCGGTAGAAAGAGCGCAGGTCCGCCCCCACCTGCCCGCACACGGCCAGTCCGCCGTCCACCAGCAGGGAAACCACCCGGGCTGCCTCGTCGCGATCAGGAAAGGTGGTGGCCAGGATCAACAGGGCGCCGTCGGTCATGCGGGCTCTCCCGCCTTGGCCAGCAGGGCCGCCATCTCCCGGTGGAGGACCGGCGGCGCCGCCAGGATGTGCACCCAGTGGAGGGGCAGTTCCACGCCGTCGACGCCGGTGACGCGGGTCCCCGCCTCCCGGGCCACCAGGGTGCCCGCTGCCGTGTCCCAGCTGCGCAGACGGAATTCCCAGTAGCCGTCGAGCTTGCCCGCGGCCACGTGGCAGAGGTCGATGGCCGCGCTGCCGGCGCGCCGTACCCCGTGGCAGGGGGCCTTGAGGAAGTCCCTCACCAGTTCGGTGTTGCGGTCCACCAGTTCGTCGCGCACGTAGGGGAAACCGGTGGCCACCAGGGATTCGGCCAGGGGCTTGGCCGGCTGGGGCGCCAGGGGCGTGCGCGTACCGTGGCCGGGTCGTTCGAGGAAAGCGCCCTGGCCTCGAGAGGCCAGGTAGAGTTCGTCCAGGTAGGGCGCGTAGACGGCGCCCAGGACCAGGCCCTCTGCATCGGCGCAGGCCGCCGAAACGGCGAAGAAGGGGTAGCCGTGGGCGTAGTTGGTGGTGCCGTCCAGGGGGTCGATGTGCCAGGTGCGGCCGCTGGTGCCGCCGTGGCCGTCGGACTCCTCGGTGCGGACCGCGTCGGCGGGGAAGACCTCGTCCAGACCGGCCAGAAGGATCTCCTCGGACCGTCGGTCCATGGCCGTGACGAACTCCGTGCCGCCCTTGGCTTCCAGCAGTCCGGCGTCACCCAGGTGTTCCAGGATCTCGCCGCCCGCCCGCAGCACGATCTCGCGCAGGGCGGCCAATTGCGAAGGCAGGTCGGGAGCCATGGTCGCGGTGTCCTTTCGGGTGCGTTGTCGGGGTTCGCGGCGGAGGTGCGATCCTACGCCACGGCCGGTCACCGCACAACGTTCAAACCACCTGGCCGTCCGGGCGGATTCGGCGGTTGACAGGCCCGGACCGTGATCTACGTTGTCAGGAGAAACGCGCCCCTTTCGAAAGGATCGTCATGAAGGACAAGATTCTGGAAGCCATCGAGGAAGTCCGCCCTATGCTGCAGGCAGACGGCGGCGACGTGGAGTTCATCGACTACGTGGACGGCATCGTGACCGTGCGGCTCAAGGGCGCCTGCGGCAACTGCCCCATGAGCCTCATGACCCTCAAGAACGGCATCGAGGCCCGGGTGAAGGCCAAGGTGCCCGAGGTCCAGTCCGTCGAGCAGATCTGACATGGCAGCCGACCGCGCCGTGGACTTCTACCGCTTCGACGACGCCCTCTCGGACGAGGTGCGCGTGCCCCAGTCGAGCCGCCTGCCCCGAGGCCAAGGCCTGGCGCTGCAGTTGGGCCGCCTGAAGGACTCGGGCGTGAACGACGTGCCCCTGGTCTCCCTGGCCAAGCGCAACAATGTGGCCATGGCGCTGGACTGCGCCCGCACGGCCCGGGACATCCTGGGCGCCGCGAGCATCACCGACGAGTTCTCGCCGGGACGGCACATGGCCAATCTGGAATCGGTGATCACCTATGAGGGTACCCATGACATCCACGGGCTCATCGTGGGAGCCGAGATCACAAGGCGGGCGGCATTCCGTTAGGTGGGCTCACGCGCCGTAGATATTCAGTCCCTTGATGTTGACGAACTCCCGCAATCCGAACCGCCCCAGCTCCCGTCCCAGCCCGCTCTTCTTCACGCCTCCGAAGGGCATGCGCGGGTCACTCTTGGTGAAGCTGTTGATGAAGACCGTGCCCGATTCCAGGCGGCGCGCCACGGCTTCGCCGCGGGCCAGATCCCGGGTCCAGACGCTACCCCCCAGACCGAATTCCGAGTCGTTGGCCAGGGCGACGGCGGCGTCCTCGTCCGGTACCACCAGCACCGGTGCGATGGGTCCAAAGACCTCCTCCCGGGCCAGGCGCATATCCGGGATCACGTCAGCCACCACCGTGGGCGGGAAGAAGCAGCCGACGCCGGGCAGGCGCTGGCCGCCGGTGATGACTCGCGCGCCGCGGGTGACGGCTTCGGCCAGCTGATTCTCCAGAGCCGCCAGTTCCTGCTCGTTGACCACCGAACCCACCTGGGTGGCCGGGTCCAGGGGATCCCCCACCTTCAACTGCGCCATGAGCTCGGCGAAACGAGCGCTGAAGGCCTCGGCCACGGACTCCACCACGATGAAGCGCTTGCTGGCGATGCAGCTCTGCCCAGTGCAGAGCATGCGCCCGGTGACGGCGCCGCGGGCGGCGGCTTCCAGATCCGCGTCCTCGAGCACGATGAAGGGGTCGCTGCCGCCCAGTTCCAGGACGACCTTCTTGAGATTCCGTCCGGCCAGTTCGGCGATGCGTCGGCCCACCTCCGAGGAACCGGTGAGGGAGACGCCGCGGATCTCGTCCCGCGCCACCAGTTCGGCCACGGTGGCGTGGTCGGCCACCACGGTGCGGAAGAGGTCCGCCGGGAAGCCGGCCTCGACGAAGGCCTCCTCCATGGCCAGGGCGCAGCCCGTGACGTTGCTGGCGTGCTTCAGCAGACTGGCGTTGCCCGCGGCCACCGTGGGCACGGCGAAACGCAGGGCCTGCCAGAAGGGGTAGTTCCAGGGCATGATGGACAGCACCACACCCAGGGGCTCGTACACCACCTTGTGGGCCAGACCGTCGGCGGCCACGTCCTCGTCGGCCAGCCAGCCGGGCGCGTGCTCGGCGTAGAACTCGCACAGCCAGGCGCACTTCTCGATTTCGGCCAGAGCCTCGGTCAGGGGCTTGCCCATCTCCAGGACCATGAGGCGGGCATAACGTTCGGCATTCTCGCGCAGGGTCGAGGCCAGGGGCGCCAGGTAGGAGGCCCGGTCAGCGACGGAGCGCTCACGCCAGTCGCGCCAGACCTGGTCCGTGCGGGCCAGTATCGCCAGGACTGCGTCTCGGTCCATGACCTCATAGGTCTCGAGGGCCTCACCGGTGGCAGGGTTGCTCGTGGTGATCCGCATTGTGTTGCCCTTTCCGTTGATTCAGTCCCGCGCCGGTCGGGTAAAAAGCCAGGGTCCCGTACTCGGTGGTTCCTCGGTGGCCTCCCAACCCATGGCGTCGAAGTCGAGCAGGTCCCGCGGATGGCGGGCCCCGTTGACCAGAGCATGGCGAAGGATCGCACCCCGGGCCCGCTTGGCGTGGACCGGCGCGGTCTTGAGGCTACCGTCAGGCCGTGTCTCCTTGAAAACGGGCGCCACCACCGGCCCCCGCAGTCGACTGGTATCCAGGGCCTTCATGTACTCCTGGCTGGCCACTGTCAGCACTGCTTCGCCGTCGCATAGCTGCACGTTCACGGCCTCGGTGAGACGCTCGCGCCAAAAGGCGGTCATGTGGGCAGTTCGGCCCGGTGCCCAGCGGCAACCCATCTCCAGGCGGTAGGCCTCCACCACGTCGAAGGGTCCCAACAGGCCGTACAGACCCGAGAGAATGCGTAGGCGACTTCGTGCCCGGCGCCGGGCCGCCGCGTCGAGAGTGCGCGGGTCCAGGGCCTGGTAGAGCAGTCCGGTGAAGGCGTACCAGGCAGGACGTCCAGGATTGTCCCGGGCGCCCCAGCGGGCCAGTTCCCCACGGGCGGTGTCGGCCAGCCGGTCGCTCACATCCATGGCCTGCTGCCAACGACGGCCGGAGAGGCCACGCAATCCGTTCACCAGAACTTCGGCCGTACCCTGGAACACGGGGACCGACGGGCGCAGCCGCGCGAGTGGCGGCGCATCCAGGTCCATGAGCTTGGTGGAATTCAGGAGCAGGAGCACGTTGCGCGCAGGACTTCGGCCCCGGCCGGGCGTCCGCTGACCCTCAAACGGCTATCTCCGGCGGTAGGCCGGGCCCATCATTCCGTCGGTGCAAGCCACAACTCGAGGAACGACCTGAGCGGCAAGGGGGCATCGCTGCGATTGCTCAACATCGTCACGTACAGATCGTGATCCAAATAGTACACGTTGGCCGCCATGTGGCCCATGGATTTGCCGAGATTGCCCTCGACCCGGCCGAACTTCCCCTCGCTCATGAGATAGCCGAGGCCGTTGTGAAAACCCGGCGCCGAGGTGCGCATGGCCTTCCACGAGGTTTCGCTCAGCAAATCGCCGTTTCTGAGGGCCCGGTGGTAGCGCAGCAGGTCCCCGGCGCAGGCCACGACACTCCCGTCCGCACCGTCAGGCAGCGCTTCATCCGCCGTCGAACAGTCGACGAGATTCCCATCCATGCTCCCCCAGTTCCCAGCGCCGCTGTAGCCCCGAGCTCTGCCTCCCCCGGTGGTCGCTACTCCGTACAAGTACATCTCCGATAGCTCGAGCGGCTCCACGAGTAATTCGGCGAACGCACGGGACAGCGGCCGACCGGTGACCTTCCGAATGACTTCTCCGACCAGCAGGCCGTTGGTGTTGCTGTAACTCTGTTCGCTGCCCGGCGGGAAGGTCGGCTCCCGGTCCGGCAGGATCGCGATCAGATCGCGCGGACCTCGCGAAACCCGGAAGAACTCCGGAATCCCACCATCCGCGCTAGGCTGGAACAGATCGCGTGTCATGTATTCCGGGATGCCGGACGTGTGGGACAACAGCATCCTGACGGTGATTTCATCGCCCCTCGGCCACTCGACGTACGACTGCAGCTTATCGTCGAGACTCAGGCGTCCCTGATCCACCAGCCTGAGAGCCACGGTCGCAAAGAGATTCTTCGAGACGCTCCCGATGAAGAAACCGGTCTCGGCCGTCACGGCAACTCGCCTCTCCAGATCGGCGAGCCCGGCCACGGCCACCCGTGCCTCCTTGTCCCCCTCGGCGACGGCGACCGACAATCCCGCCAGGTCGTGGTCCAACTGCAGTTGGGTGACAATCGTCTGGAGACGGTCCTCTGACGGGTCAGACTCCGCCTGCATCCCAGGCCGCCGCCCCTGCCCCGTGGGATCACCCCATGCCAAGGCGCAGACCGATGCCGCCAGTATTCCAACCAGGATCGCGGTACGTCGAATCTGTGTCATGAGAACCCCCAAATTACCATCCGCCTGCTGACGTATCCGTCACCGCACAACCTCGAACCACGCACGGCCATGACGATCCGTCGCCACCGGGAAGGATGCCCCACGCGCCACGAGGGCGCAACGCCAACCACGGGACAAGTGAAAGCCCCCGCCGTCGCAGGGGCCTCACCAACTCGAGCGTTCGTCCCCTCAGAACGGCAGCTGCCGCACCACCACTTCGGCCGCGTGGTGGAAGGCGTCCGGGCGCACGCCCAGGTAGATCACCAGCAGGGCCAGGGCGCCCGCTGTGACGAAGCTCACCCACTCGGTACCGTCGTAGCTGTCCTCGGCGGGCTCGTTCATGTACATGACGACGATGACCCGCAGGTAGTAGTACACGGACACCAGGGAGTTGATGACGCCGATGATGGCCAGGGGCACCAGGCCCGCCCGCACCACCGCGGCGAAGACGTAGAACTTGGCCATGAAACCAACGAAAGGCGGAATGCCAGCAAGAGAGAGCAGGGCCACCGCCAGGACCGCCGCAGCCACCGGGCGCCGGCGGCTCAGTCCCGCGTAGCGATTGATGTCGTCGGCTTCCTTGCCCCGTTCGCTCGACAGGACGTTCACCACGCCGAAGGCCGCCAGGTTCATGACGCTGTAGGCGATCAGGTAGAAGAGCAGGCCGCTGCCCGCCGCTTCCCCCATCTCCCGCGTACGCATCATGGCGTCCGAGCCGCCCCGCGCCGGGGACATGAGCGCCAGCAGGCCCAGGAAGAGGTAGCCCGCGTGGGCGATGCTCGACCAGGCCAGCATGCGCTTGATGTTGCTCTGCACGATGGCCACCACGTTGCCCACGCTCATGGTGAGCACCGCCAGCACGGCCAGCACCGGATACCAGACGAAAGCCAACTGGGGCTGCATGAGGACCACCCAGCGCAGCAGGATGGCGAAGCCCGCGGCCTTGACCGCCGTGGCCATGAAGCCCGTGATGTAGGCGGGCGCGCCGTCGTACACGTCCGGCGTCCACATGTGGAATGGCACCAGGGCCACCTTGAAGCCGAAGCCCACCAGCATGAGCCCCATGCCCAGAGTCACCAGGATCGTGTCCGGCTCGCCCTGGGTCATGGCGGCGGATATGCCCGCGAAGCCAGTGTCCCCGGCGAAGCCGTACAGCAGGGCCATGCCCATGAGCAGGAAGGCCGAGGAGAAGCCTCCCAGGACCAGGTACTTGAAGCCCGCCTCGGAGCTACGCACGTCGCCGCGCACGCCACCGGCCAGCACGTAGGTGGCCAGGCTCATGGTCTCCAGGCCCAGGAAGAGGGTCATGAGATCGTTGGCCGCCGCGAGCACCATCATGCCCAGCACCGTGAACAGCAGCAGCGGGTACACCTCGGGGCGGTGCCGGCCGTCCCGATCGAAGATGCCGCCGGCGAAGATGGTCGTCACCACGCCGATCCCCGCGAAGAGGAAGTTGAAGAAACGGGCGTAGGCACCGGTGACGAGCATGCCGTGCAACACCGTCCCCTCGCGGGTCTCACCGGCGATCTGGACGGCAATGGCCGCGATGAGCACGAACATGGTCAGGTAGGACAGGTGGTCCTTCTTCAGCGTGCGCACGAAGGAGTCCACCACCATGACCAGGAGTCCGCCCCCACCCACGATTAGGTAGGGCCAGAGGGCCGCGCCGCCGAGTTCAGGCATGGGAATTCCGTTTATCACTGGTTCATTCCGTCCTTCTCAGGGTCCCGCACGACGAATACAGGACCGCCGTCCGCGCCGTCACCGAGGGCGTGTGAACCCTGGGGGGCGTGATTGTCCACGGCCGGCGCCATGACCGGCGCCAACGTGCGCTCGATGCTCGCCTCGATCTTGTCCAGCACGAGGCCGGGCCGCACGCCCAGCCAGAACATGAAGACGACCAGGGGCACCAGCACCACGAACTCGCGCAGGCTCAGGTCCCCCAGGCCCTTGTTCTTCTCGTTGCTCAGCTTGCCGAGGAAGACCCGCTGGTACATCCACAGCATGTAGATGGCGCCCAGCACCACGCCCGTGGCCGCCAGCACCGTCAGCAGGCGGGCGTGGGGCAGCGTCTCGCTGCCGAAGGTGCCGAAGAGGATCATGAACTCGCCCACGAAACCCGCCAATCCGGGCAGGCCGATGCTGGCCAGGGTGGCGATCATGAAGACCGTGGCGTAGGCGGGCATCTCGTGGGCCAGTCCGCCGAACTCGGCGATCTCCCGCGTGTGCCTCCGCTCGTACACCACGCCCACCAGCAGGAAGAGCGCTCCGGTGGAGAGGCCGTGGGCCAGCATCTGGAAGACGCCGCCGGCCACGCCCGCGGGCGTCAGGCTGAACAGTCCCAGCACCACGAAACCCAGGTGGCTCACCGAGGAGTAGGCCACCAGCTTCTTGACGTCGGGCTGGACCATGGCCACCAGGGCACCGTAGATGATGCCGATGACCGCCAGGATGCTCATAAGCGGAGCGAAGGCCGCCACGCCCTCGGGAAACAGCGGCATGGCGAAGCGCACCATGCCGTAGGTCCCCATCTTCAGCAGGACGCCGGCCAGGATCACCGAGCCAGCCGTAGGCGCCTCCACGTGGGCGTCCGGCAGCCAGGTGTGCAGGGGGAAGACCGGCACCTTGATGGCGAAGGCCAGGATGAAGGCGGCGAAGAGCCACAGCTGAGGTCCACGCGCCAGTTCCACGGCCAGGAAGTCGGCCAGGTCCATGCTGCCGGCCTGGAAGTACAGGTAGAGGATGCCCACCAGCATGAACACCGAACCAACCATGGTGAAGATGAAGAACTTCACCGCCGCGTAGATCCGTCGCTGGCCGCCCCACACCCCGATGATGAAGTACATGGGGATGAGCATGGCTTCCCAGAAGACGTAGAAGAGCAGCATGTCCCGGGCGAAGAAGGTGCCGAGCATGGCCGTCTGCAGGAAGAGGACGAAGCCCAGGAAATCGGGCACCCGGTCCTTGACTGCCTTCCAGGTGGACAGGATCACCAACGGTCCCAGGAAGGTGGTCAGCACGGCCAACACCAGGCTGATGCCGTCCATGCCCAGGTGGTAGGAGATCTGTCCGTTCAGCAGCCAGGGCACCCGCTCGATGAACTGGTCGTCGCCGCGCCCGGGCTCGTAGTGGAACCACAGATGCAGCGACAGGACGAAGTCCGCCAGGGCCACTCCCAGGGCCACCAGGCGGGCGATGGTGTCGCGCCGGAAGACGGTCCAGATGAGCAACGAGCCCAGCAGGGGCAGGAACGTCACCCAGGTCAGGATGTGATCGGTGATGAAATCCAAACCAGCGTCCTCCTAGCCCGAGAAACAGAGGTAAAGGACGAAGACCGTGACGCCGACCGTGATCGACCAGGCGTAGAACCGCACCATGCCGTTCTGGAAGAGCCGCACTACCGAACCCACCACGGCCACCACCAGGGCCGAGCCGTTGACCAGGATCCCGTCGATGAGCCCGGCGTCGATCCACTTCCACAGCACCGTCTTCGAAAGCCGGTAGCCCGGCCGGATGAACGTCGCCTCGTAGGCCTCGTCCACGTAGTACTTGTGCTCAAGGAGCCGGTACGGGAAGCCACCGGCCAGCCGGCGCGCCCCTTCGGCCACGCCCAGGCGGCGCGCGTAGACCAACCAGCCGAGCAGGAGTCCCAGAATACCCCAGGCCAGGGAAGCGCCGGCCAGGATCCACTCCATGGTCGTGTCGTGGTGCACCGCATCCGCGGCGGCGCCGTGGGCCGCATCGGCCGCACCGTGAGCAGCCTCGACCACGTGATGCCCGCCGGCGAAGACCGGTTCGAGCCACTGTTCGAAGTGGGCCCCGCCGCCCATGAAGTGGGGAATGCCGACCCAACCACCCACCAGCGAAAGCACCGCCAGCACCACCAGGGGCAGGGTCATGGTCAAGGGCGACTCGTGGATGTGGTGCTTCACCTCGGGGCTGGCCCGGTTCTCGCCGAAGAAGGTCAGCACCAGCAGGCGCATCATGTAGAAGGCCGTGAGCCCCGCAGCCACGAAGCCGATGGCCCACAGCACCTGGTTGCCGCTGCTGAAGGCCTTCCAGAGGATCTCGTCCTTGGAGAAGAATCCGGCCAGAGGAAAGATCCCCGCCAGGGCCAGCGTGCCCACCAGGAAGGTCCACCAGGTCACCGGCAGCTTCTTCCGGAGTCCGCCCATGACCCGCATGTCCTGCTCGTTGCTCATGGCGTGGATCACCGAGCCGGAGCCCAGGAAGAGCAGGGCCTTGAAGAATGCGTGCGTCATGACGTGGAATATGCCCACGGCGAAGGCGCCCACGCCGCAGGCCAGCATCATGTAGCCCAGCTGGCTCACAGTGGAGTAGGCCAACACCTTCTTGATGTCGTTCTGGGTCAGGGCGATGGTCGCGGCGAAGATGGCCGTGGCCGCGCCCACGATGGCCACCACGTTCATGGCGGCGGGCGACAGCACGAAGAGGAAGTTCATGCGAGCGACCATGTAGACGCCGGCGGTGACCATGGTCGCCGCGTGGATGAGGGCCGAGACGGGCGTGGGTCCGGCCATGGCGTCGGGCAGCCATATGAAGAGGGGGATCTGCGCCGACTTGCCGGTGGCGCCCAGGAAGAGCAGTAGGCAGATGGCCGTGGCCGCCGGGGCCAGAGCGCCCGCGTGATGCTGCAGGACGCGGAAAGAGAGCAGGCCCTCGCCTGCCCCCAGGTGGGGCAGCACGGTCACGCCGATGAGGAACATGCCCAGCAGGAAACCGAAGTCGCCGATCCGGTTCACGATGAAGGCCTTCTTGCCGGCGGCGGCGTTGGCCTCATCGTTGAACCAGAAGCTGATCAGCAGGTAGGAGCAGAGGCCGACCCCCTCCCAACCCACGAAGAGCATGAGCAGGTTCTCCCCCAGCACCAGCGTCATCATGGCAAAGATGAAGAGGTTCAGGTAGGCGAAGAAGCGCTGGAAGCCCGCGTCGTGGGCCATGTAGCCCAGGGAGTAGACGTGGATCAGGAAGCCGACACCCGTGACCACCAGGGCCATCACCGCGTTCAGCGGATCCAGGGCGAAGGCCAGGTCCACCTGGAGCCGACCGAAGCCGATCCAGGTGGTAACCGTGTCGGACAGGAAGCGCTCGGCCACCGGCATTCCCGCCAGGCGCAGGAAAACCACGATGGACAGGGCGAAGCTCACCCCCACGGCGCCGCAGGCGAGCAGGCCGGAGACCTGCTTCGGCAAGCGCCGGTTCAGGAGCCCGTTCGCCGCCGCGCCCAGCAGGGGCACGAGCACGATCCAGCGCAGGAGAATCTCATTGGCGTGGCTTTCCACTGCGTTACTCCATCAGGGCTTTGAGGTCGTCGACGTCGACGGTTCGGCGGCGGCGGAAGATCTCCACCAGGATGGCCAGGCCAATGGCGGCCTCGGCGGCCGCGACCGCGAAGTTCATGAGCACGAAGACATGGCCGCCCCCGTCGCCGTGCAGGCGACTGAAGGCGACGAAGACGATGTTCACCGCGCAGAGCATGAGCTCGACGCACATGAGCATGACGATGGCGTTGCGGCGCACGACGAAGCCGGTCATCCCGGTCAGGAAGAGCAGCGTCGCCAGGACCAGGTAGTGGGTGAGCGTCACTTCCACGGCAGCTTCCTCGCTTCCTTGCCGATGGCCAGGGCGCCGACGATGGCTACCAGCAGCACGATCGACACCAGTTCGAAGGCCAGGAGGTAACGGCCCAACAGCAGTTCCGCCACAGCCGCGGGCTGGCCGAAGCCCTCGGGGACGGTCCCGCCGAAGTCGCGGGTGCCGGTCCGCCGGATCCAACCGCCCACCAGCACCAGGACCGCCACCGGCGGGATGGCCACCGCCGGCCACAGGGGCAGCTTCAACAGGCGCCGCTTCTCGTTGTCCAGGACCGGCCCCTGCAGCATCATGATCACGAACAGGAAGAGCACCATGATGGCGCCCACGTAGACGAGCACCTGCATGATCGCCACGAAGGGCGCGTCGAGGATGGCGAAGATGCCCGCCGCGCAGACGAAGGCGAAAATCAACCACACGGCTGAGATCACGGCGCTGCGCTGGGTGACGGTCATGACGCCGCCCAGCACCATGAGCGCTCCGCAGAGCCAGAACAGGATCGTTTCCATCAAGGTCTTTCCCCCTCGCGGGTCACCGGGTCCCGTCGGTTTCGTTGTTCAACAGGAACTCCTTGTCCACTACGAATTTCTCGCGCTGGTCGGCGGCGATCTCGAAAATGCCCGTGTCCAGCCGGATGGCGTCGCAGGGGCAGGCCTCCTCGCAGAGTCCGCAGTAGACACAACGCAGGAGGTCGATGTCGAAGCTGGCCGGATACTTTTCGATGGCCGGATCCGGGTGCTCGGCGGCCACGATCTCGATGCAGTCGGCCGGACAGTAGGTCGAGCACATCTGGCAGGCCACGCAGCGCGGCGCGCCGTCCTCCCGTTTCATGAGCCGGTGCCGGCCACGGAAGCGATCGCTGTAGACGTGCTTCTCTTCCGGGTACTGGCGAGTCGGCATGTCGTCGGTGTGCAGGATGTTGCGCACCAGGTGGCCGATGGTCACCCCCAGCCCCCTGAGCACCTCCCACAGGTAGATCGACTCGCGGAACGTGCGTTCCTTGTTGCCGCTGCCCTTGGGCAAACCTTCGAAGCTCATGTCACTCCCCGTCGCGTGCGACGTTCCTACCGGCCGGCGGCCGGTGTCGTTATCGGGTCTCCGGACCGCGGTCCGGTCAGACGAAAGCCATCACCAACGCGGTGACGACGAGATTGGCCAGTCCCAGGGGGATCATGACCTTCCAGCCCAGGTACATGAGCTGGTCGTAACGGAAGCGCGGCAGGGTCCACCGCACCCAGATGAAGAGCCAGGCGAAGAACACCAGCTTGACCGTGAACGCGGTCACCTGGAAGAACGTCGCCATCAGGTCCGCGCCCACCGGGCCGATGTTCCAGGGCCCCATGAGCAGGCCGCCCGCCGCGCCGGCGGCGAGGACCAGCCAGAAGGCCACGCCCAGCACCGGCTCGCGGTCGCGGGCGTCGCCGAATTTGTTCCGCTCGTTGCGCACCCGGCGCATGAAGAGGGCGGCGATGGCCAGGGAGGCCACCAGGACGCCCACCAGCTTGATGGTCAGCAGCGTCCCCGCGTGGGCTTCGAGCACCGGTCGCGGTAACCAGGGGATCTGGAAACCGCCGAAATAGAACGTCGCGATGAGCGCCGCCCCGATGACCATGTGGGCGTACTCGGCCATGAAGAAGAGAGCGAACTTCATGGAACTGTATTCCAGGTGGTAGCCGGCCACGATCTCCGAGTCGCTCTCGGGCAGGTCGAAGGGCGTGCGGTTGGTCTCGGCGTAGACCGCGGTGATGAAGATCACAAAGCCCAGCGGCTGCACCACCACGCCCCAGCGGGGCAGGAAGCCGAACAGGAGATCGCCCTGGCCCGCCACGATCTCGGTCAGCTGCAGGCTGCCGAAAACCATGACCAGGCCCATGAGGGCCAGCCCCATGCTGATCTCGTAGCTGATCATCTGGGACGTGGCGCGAATGGCCCCCAGGAAACCGAACTTGTTGTTGGCCGCCCAGCCGCCCATGACCACGCCGTAGGTGCCGAGTCCGGCCACGGCCAGGATGTACAGCAGGCCCACGTTCAGGTCCGCCACCACCAGGGGGATCTGCTTGCCGGCCACCGTCAGATGATCGCCGAAGGGGATCACCGCATAGGTGCTCAGGGCGATGGTCATGACGATCCACGGCGCCAAGTTGTACAGGCCCCGGTGCCGGTCCTCGGGCGCCACGTCCTCCTTGAACAGGAGCTTGAAGACGTCGGCGATGGGATGGACAAGACCGGCCAGGCGCACGCCGCCGATGGCGGCACGGTTGGGACCGGTGCGGTCCTGGATGAAGGCCGCGCCCTTGCGCTCCATCCAGATGAGCACCACCACCATGCCCATGATGAGGGCGAACATGAAGCCGATCTTCGACAGGGTCTCCAGGAGCAGGTCCATCAGTCCGCACCTCCAGCCGCGGGCACGGAGCCCACGGCGGGCAGAGAATTCAGGTCGGGCAATCCATGGGCTTCGGTCAGCAACAGGCGCACGGTGCGCAGGCTGGCCGGCGGCGTATCCTCGCCGGCAGCGGCCAGGCGCTCCACCAGGATCCGCCAGGTCTCACGAGCCCGGTCCGGCCGTGCGATGGCCTGGGGAAAGTCCTGCAGCCGGCCCTGGCGGTTGACGAATACGCCGGCCGTCTCGGCCCAGGCCGCGCCGGGCAGGACCACCTGGGCCAGAGCCGCCGTGGCCCCGGCGTGGGTACCGACGAAGACCACGTCCTTGCCTTGCAGCGCCGCCGCCACTTCCGGCGCCGCCGCCGGATCGCCGCCCAGGAGCAGGATCGTGCCGGAAGCATTACCGATGCGCCCGGCCAGGGTGACCGCGTCGTGCTCGGCCAGATCCAGGATCTCCAGTCCGCGCCGGTTGGGCGCCCGGTCCGCGTCCTGAAGGATGTCGTCGCCCACGCCCCGGTCGGCGTCCCGCAGACCGCCGCTCATCTCGCCGGCGCCCAGACGTTCGGCCAGGCGTTTGAGCAGGAAATTCTCCTCGAGGGTGGCCCGGGCGCTGCCCACGGCCAGGCCCACCGAGCCGAACGCCAGCAGGCGCGCCAGATCCTCCTCCACGTCGGCCCAGGCCACGGCCTCGCCTCGCAGCAGGGGCGTGGTGAGCCTGTCTTCGTCGTGGACGTCCTTGTACACCATGCGGCCACGGTCACACATCCAGGGACCGTTCACCTCGTCGTTGCGTCGCGGCTTGAGGCGGAAGATGCGGCCCGCCTCGTGGTCGATGCGCACATTGCAGCCGGTGGCGCAGCCGGGGCAAACGCCCGGCGTGCTCTTAAGCATCCACACGCGTTTCTGAAAGCGGAAGTCGCGGCTGGTCAGGGCGCCCACCGGACAGATGTCCACGGTGTTCAGACTGTACTCGTTGGCCAGTTCGGTCCCCGGGGCCACGCCGATCTCGGCCCGGTCCCCCCGGTTGAAGATGCCCATCTCGCCGGTCTTCGTGACCTCCTCGCAGAAGCGCACGCAGCGGCTGCACAGGACGCAACGCTCCTTGTCGAGGATGACGTGGGGCCCGATGACCTCGGCCTTGGCCTTGTTCACCTTGTCGGCCTGCTCCACCTCGGACTCGTACAGGCCGTAGGTCATGTACTGGTTCTGCAGGCCGCACTCGCCGGCCTGGTCGCAGATGGGGCAATCCACCGGGTGGTTCACCAGGTGCATCTCCAGGATCTGGCGGGCCGCCTTGCGCACCTTCTCGTTGCGCGTGTGCACGACCATGCCGTCGCGGACGAAGGTGTTGCAGGCAATGGTGAGCTTGGGCATGCCCTCCACCTCGACCTGGCAGAGGCGGCAGACGCCGGCCACCGACAGGTCCGGGTGGTAGCAGAAGTGGGGCAGCGCCTCGCCCCGCGCCTCGGCGCAGGCGTCGAAGAGCCGCGTCCCCTCGGCGAATTCCATTTCCTGGCCGTCTATGGTGACTTTTGCCATCCCGCTCACTCCTGCTCGCCCCGCGGCCAGCGGCTCGTGGGAGCGGCTGCTGCGGTTTCCTGGATGAGGGCTTCGAATTCGGGGCGGAACTTGTCGAGGAAGCTGCGCATGGGCATGACCGCCGCGTCGGCCAGGGGGCAGATGGTCAGCCCGGCCATGCCGTCGCATACGTGCTCGAGGAGATCCAGGTCCTCGGGGGTGCCGCCGCCGCCCCGCAGCCGCTTGACGATCCGGTGCAGCCAGCCCGTGCCCTCGCGGCAGGGCGTGCACTGGCCGCAGGACTCATCGAAGTAGAAGTGCATGAGCACCTGAATGAGCTCGACCATGTCGCAGCTCTCGGGGATGACGATCATGCCGCCGGAGCCGAGCATGGTGCCCGCCTCGCCGAGGCTCTCGTAGTCCAGGTTGGTGTTCATGATCTCTTCGGCGGGCAGCACGGGCACCGAACTGCCGCCCACGATCACGGCCTTGAGCTTCTCGCCCTCGGCCATGCCGCCGAGCCAGTCGTTGAAGAACTCACGGAAGGGCAGGCCCAGGGGGATCTCGTAGACGCCCGGCCTCTTGACGGGTCCGCTCACGGAGAAGAGCTTCGTGCCGCAGGACTTCTCGGTGCCGAAGGCTTTGTAGGCCGCGGCGCCCTCGTTGATGATGAAGGGGACCGAGGCCACGGACTCCACGTTGTTGACGATGGTGGGCTTGTCCAGGAAGCCCTGCACCGCCGGGAAGGGCGGCTTGATGCTGGGCTGGCCCTTGCGGCCGGTGACCGAGTTGATGAGCCCCGTCTCTTCGCCGCAGATGTAGGCGCCGGCGCCCTTGTGGACGATCATCTCCAGGTCGTAGCCGCTGCCCAGGATGTCCTTGCCCAGGTAGCCCGCGGCGTAGGCCTCGTCCACGGCCTTCTGCACCCGGTCCACCAGCCAGCCGAACTCGCCGCGGATGTAGATGAAGGCCAGCTTCGCCTTCACCGCGAAACAGCTGATGATGGTGCCTTCAATGGTCTGGTGCGGGTCGTAGTCCAGGAGGTAGCGGTCCTTGAAGGTCCCCGGCTCGGACTCGTCCGCGTTGACAAAGAAGTAGATCTCGTCGGCGTCCGGGGGCACGAAGCCCCACTTGACGCCTGTGGGGAAGCCCGCGCCACCGCGGCCGCGCAGCCCCGCCCCCTTGACCTCTTCGCGGACCTCTTCCCGGGACATGCCGTCCTGCAGCACCTTGCGCAATGCGCGGTACCCGCCCTCGGCCTCGTACACGGCGAGCTTGTGGCCGTCGCTGCGGCCGAAGCGCGCCGAGAGCATGGTGTAGTCGTTCGGCGTCAACTCAGTCCTCCAGTTCGCGGTCGGTGTCCGCGCGGGGGATCTCGCCCCGGCGCAGGCTTTCCAGCAGGCCGTCGACCTTCTCGGGCGTGAGGTACTCGTACAGGTGTCTACCCAGCTGCAGGCAGGGGCCGTGGCCGCAGGCGCCCAGGCACTCCACGCCCTCCAGGGCGAACTTGCCGTCGGGGGTCGTTTCCCCCAGGCGGACGCCCAGGCGTTTCTCCAGGTGGGCGATGAGCGGCCGCGCGCCCATGATGTGGCAACTGATGTTGTGGCACACCTGCAGCACGTACTCGGCCTGGGGCTCGGAACGGAACATGGTGTAGAAGGTGAGGACCTCGCAGATCCGCGCCGAGGTCACCTGGAGCTTGTCGACCAGCAGGTCGATCCCGCCGGGCGGCACCCAGCCGAGCTCGTCCATGATCACCCACAGGCACGGCATCAGGGCACTGGCCTTGGTCGGATACTGCGCCACCAGCTCGTCGATGCGGGCCCGGGACACGTCCGACAGCTCGAAGGCGGCGCCGGTGTCGGTGGAGGGACTCATCTTCGTTCGACCTTTCCGGCCGGCTAGCGGTCGAGCTCGCCGGCGATGATGTTCAGACTGCCCAGGGTGGCGATGGCGTCGGGGATCATGCCCCCCCGGACCAGCTCCGCGTAGGACGAGAAGATCGGGAAGCAGGGCGGCCGCACCTTCAACCGGTACGGGTGGCCCGTGCCGTCGCTCACGCAGTAGTAGCCCAACTCGCCGTTGGCGCCCTCGCCGAAGCCGTAGCCCCGGCCGGCGGGCACCTGGATCCCCTCGTACACCAGCTTGAACTGGTTCATGACACCCTCGATGCTGCCGTACACCGACTCCTTGGGCGGCAGCACCACCGAGTTGTCGTCGATGTTCAACGGTCCGTCCGGGAGCTTATCCAGGGCCTGCAGGATGATGGACCGGCTCTGCACCATCTCGGCCATGCGCACCATGATGCGGTCGTGGGTGTCGCCGTTGGTGCCGGTGGGGATGTCGAAGTCGTAATTCTCGTAGCCCGAGTAGGGAGCGAGCTTGCGCAGATCGTAGGCCAGGCCCGTGGCCCGCAGGCAGGGACCGGTGTAGCCCCAGCTGAGGGCGTCCTCCTGGGAGATGACCCCCACGTCCACGGTGCGGTCCAGGAAGATCCGGTTGCGGGCGATGAGCTTCATGACGTCGGCGTTGCCCACGTCCATCTCGTCGAGCTTGGTGCGGACCTCGGCGTCGAAGCCGTCGAAGAGATCGTGGCTCATGCCGCCGATGCGGGCGTAGTTGGTGGTCAGGCGGGAGCCGCACAGCTTCTCGAGGGTCTCGTAGATGCTCTCGCGCACGTTGTACAGGTACCAGTAGTTGGTCAGGGCGCCGATGTCCACCAGGTTGGCGCAGACGCACACCAGGTGGTCGATGATGCGGGACAGCTCCGAGACGATGACGCGGATGGCCTGGGCGCGAGGGGTGGCCTCCACGCCGATGGTCTTCTCCACGGCCATGGCGTAGATGGAATTGTTGAGCATGGCCGAGCAGTAGTTGAGCCGGTCCGTGTAGGGCATGACCTGGGCCCAGGTGTGGTCCTCGGCCTCCTTCTCGAAGCAGCGGTGGATGTAGCCGATCTCCGTGCGCGCTTCGAGAATATTCTCGCCGTCCAGCAGGACCTCGGCGCGCAGGGCTCCGTGGGTAGCCGGGTGGCTCGGTCCGATGTTCACCGTGAGCAGGTCCGACGGGTGGAGTTCGTCGTGCACATCGTCGGGATCGCTGACCAGGTCGTTGGCTCGCTCGGCCGCCCGGGCGATGTCCTCGTCGGTGAAGAGCTTCTCGGGCCGCGCGCACTCCTGGCCCTGCTCGATGGGGTAGTCCTTACGCAGGGCGTGGCCCTCGAACTCGTGGTGGCACAGGAGGCGGCGCAGGTCCGGGTGACCGCTGAAAGGCACGCCCAGCAGGTCGTAGACCTCGCGCTCGGCCCAGTTGGCCGACCTGTAAACGCCCGCCGCCGACGGCACCGGGGCGTCCTCGGCCACGTTCACCTTCACCTGCACGCGTTCGTTGTCCGCGTAGGACCGCAGCAGGTAGACCAGCTCGAAACGCTCGGCGCGGTCGGGATGGTCGACGCCCACCACGTCCGAGAGCTGTTCGCAGCCGGCGCAGCGCAGATGGCCCAGCACATCCAGCAGACGCTCCGGGGCCACGGTCACCGACTCGTCGCCGCGAGGGCTGTCCACTGCCAGGATATCCGTCCCGAATTCCCGTTGCAGGCTGTCGACGAGCTTCTGGCTCATGTTCCGTCTCCCGGGCGGCGCCCAAGCGGCGCCGACCCAGTTGGGGTCCGGCGGCGGTGTCCCGCCGCCCAGGGTCTCAACCGCGGGCCTCGCTGCGTCCCGCGTGACGCTCGGCCGCGGGCACCAGGCCCTCCTTCTCCACCCGCTCCTGGAGCTGGGTCAGAGCGTACAGGAGATTCTCAGGGGTGGGCGGGCAGCCGGCCACGTACATGTCCACCGGGATGACCCGATCGGCGCCCTGCAGGGTGCTGTAGTTGTTGTAGAAGCCGCCGCTGCTGGCGCAGGCGCCCATGGCGATGACCCACTTGGGCTCGGCCATCTGGGCGTAGATGGTCTTCAGGATCGGGGCCTGTTTGTAGCTGATGGTCCCGGCGATGATCATCAAGTCGCTCTGGCGCGGCGAGAAGCGCACCAATTCCGCCCCGAAACGACTGATGTCGTTGTAGGACGACACGGTGCTCATGAACTCGATGGCGCAGCAGGCCACACCGAAAGGCAACGGCCACAGGGAGTACTTGCGCCCCCAGTTCACCGCCTGCCGCACGCGGGTGGTGATGAAGTTGCTGGGGTTCTCCAGATCTATTGCCATTCCAGGCCGCCTTTCCGCCAGACGTAGACGAAACCGACCACGAGGACGAGCACGAAGACCCCCATCTCCGCCAGGGCGAAGATGCCCTGGCCGGCCGCGAGCATGGGCTGGAAGAGCAGGACCCACGGGTAGAGGAAGACGGCTTCCAGGTCGAAGAGAAGGAAGAAGATCGCCACCAGGAAGAAGCGCACGAAGAACCGGATATGCGTGGAACCGCGGACCGGGATGCCGCATTCGTAGGTGGAATTCTTCTGGGCGTTGGGCCGCCGGGGTCCCAACCAGAAGGAGAGTCCGAGGAACACGGCGGCGAAGATCATCGCCACGGCCAGGACGAGCAGGACCGGGAGGTACTTTTCGAGCATGAGCGCTCCTCGTAGCATGCGTCCGCGCTACGCGCCGGCGATCCCACCCGCGGTGGAACCGGGCAGCGCGTCTCCTGGGAGCCAGGAATGATCACTCCGGGCCGGATCGGTTTGTTGCAAAAATAACAAAGTCGTTGACCGTGTCAACTTACGTTAACCGGACCCGTCCCTTGGCGGTCGTGTGCTTGTGGCGGAGGCGGTCCTGTGGGATCATTCCCGGGTCGAAACACCTCTGCGGACGAACCGGGAGCGACCCTATGGACGTGCATCTGAACGGTGATTATCTGCCCGCCGGCGAAGCCGCCATCTCGGTCTGGGACGGCGGCTACCTCTTCGGCGACGGCATCTACACCACCTTGCGCACCTACGCCGGACGGGCGCCGGACCTGGCGGCCCACCACCGACGACTCGTGGCCCACGGCGCCTCCCTGGACCTGGCGATGCCTGTGGACCAGGCCGGTCTGGCGGCCATCGTGACCGAACTGACCCGGCGCAACGGCCTGACCGCCGCCGACGGCCGCCTGCGCATCACCGTCAGCCGCGGCGGCGATCCGACCCACCCTCTGCTCCTGACCGGGCTGGCGGACCTGGCCCCCACCTTCCTGGTGACCCTGGTGCCTGTGCCGCCGGAGATCGCTGTCTGGCAGGAGAAAGGCGTCGAGGCGGTCCAACTACCCGAAACCTTCGCCCGGGGCAACCGGCCCGAACTCAAGTCCCTCAATTGCCTGACCAATGTCCTGGCTCTGCGCCGGGCAGCGGCCCAGGGCTGCCAGGACGCGATCCTCACCGGGCCCGACGGCCGCCTGCTCGAGGGGGCCGTGAGCAACATCTTCCTGGTCAAGGATGGAACCGTGGCCACACCGGCGGCTGAGAGCGGCCTCCTGGCCGGGCGGACCCGTGAGCGAATCCTGGTCTTGCTGGCGGAGGCGAAGATCCCCCTGCGGACCGCCGATCTGCACGGCCGGGATCTGGACACGGCCGACGAGGCCTTCCTGGCCAGCAGCGTCAGGGAGATCCTTCCGCTGGTGCGGGTGGACGGACGACCGGTGGGCACGGGCGAGCCCGGGCCGGTGACGCGGACCCTCCAGCAGGCCTACCGCCAAAGCAACGCCGCGGACCCCTCGGGGCCCGCGGCGGGCTAGGTGCAGCAACGGAGCGGATTAGAAGTCGAAGCTCGTCGCACCGGGATCGATGGAATCGTAACCGTCGGCCCCCTGGGGCTGGGATTCCTCGCGGGGCGGCCGGGCCTCCCGGGGCGGCGGACCGGCCAGGGCGATCTCGTCCTTCATCTGACCCAGATCGTAATAGCTGTCGGCCGCGGCGATGAGATCAGTGGCGGTCATCTCGCGCAGGGCGCACACTTCCACGTGCTTGCCCTTGCGACCCAGCGCTTCCACCAGGGGCGCAAAATCGCCGTCGCCCGTGCACACGATGACGGAATCCAACTGATCCGCCAATTCCATGGCCCCGATGGCGAGTTCCATGTCCAGGACACTACGGACGTTGCGCCCGCCCTCCTGATCATTGAACGACTTGACTTCTTTGGTGACAACGGTAAAGCCGTTCAGCTTCAGAAAGTTCACGAAGTCGATCTTACCCTCGGACTGGGCGCTGAGAGCCGTGTAGAAATAGGAGCGCACAAGGCGCCGGGGACCGGCCAGCTTGCGGCACAGTTTCAGATAGTCCAGGCGCATATTCAGGTGCTTGGCGCTGTAATGGATATTCTCGCCATCTATGAATATTGCCACGCGGTCCAGTTCGCTGGGGGTATACATCCGGTTCTTCCTTCCGTCGCGACCTTCCCGGGAGGATATGTCGGTCGCGGAATGTAGGGTCCTCGGGTACGGCCCTCCGTCCGTATTCCGGGAAACTTGCACAATATACGCCGTCTGGCTCAGTTAGGCAATAACGGCTCTCGTTGCCCCGTGGCGACTATCCGCCGCCATTTACGGGCCCGCCCCATGCGTTCGAGCCATAGGGTAGCCAGGCGATAATACGTGGGCATGACAATCAAGGTCAAGATCGTACTGGAGGCCAGACCGCCGCAAATGGCCCGCGCCATGGGGTAGTATTCGGCATCTCCTACATGGGCGCCATGGAATACGGCCAGAGGTGAGAGGCCGAGAATGGTCGTGCCCGCGGTCATAAGAATGGGACGCAGACGGTCTGCGCAGCCGTCGCGGATGGCCGTGTCCAGATCCGTCCCGCCTCGGCGCAGATTGTTGACGTGGTCCACCAGCACGATGCCGTTGTTCACCACGATACCGATGAGAATGACCATCCCGATCATGGCCATCATGTTGAAAGGTGTGCCCGTGGCCATCATGAGCCAGAAGACACCGAGGGACGCGTAGGGAACCGTACCTATGACCACCAGCGGATAGAGCAAGGACTCGAAGAGACTGGCCATGACGAAGAAGACGCAGGCCAGGGCCAGGAGCATGTTCGTGCCCATCTCGTTGCGTTGCTGCTGGGAGCGTTCGATTTCGTCGCCGAAGGTCCAGACGTAGCCCAAGGGTAACTCCAGGCCGTCCATGACCAGACGGACCTGATCCAGAGCGTCGTCCAGTTTCTCGCCATCCCAGGTACCCCGCAGGGTGATGCCTGTACGCTGTTCGCGGCGGAAGATGCGTTCGGGACTGCGGCCGAATTCGAAGTCGGCCACCTGGGCCAGTTGCACCGGCCGGCCGTCCTGGCCGCCGACGGTGAGCAGGGCCAGGTTCTCCAGGGACTCGCGGTCCTCGGGCAGCAGGGAGACCACCAGATCGATCTCCTTGTCCCCCGTATGCAGGCGCGGCAACTGCACGCCCCGGTAGGTCAGGCCCATGATCTGGGCAATCGTGTCGGCGGTGATGCCGTGGCGGCCGGCCAAGTCCGGGTCCACCTTGACGCGGATCTCGGGTTTGCCCCGGTCCGTGTCGCTGGTCAGGTCGCCGATACCCTCGATCATGGCCAGGCGTCGCTTGGCTTCGGCGACGAATTCCTGGATCGCTTCGGTGTCGTCGCCCCCGACAGTCACCGAGAACGTCTTGGCCCCGGATTCGTTACCTTCCTCACCGCCGAAGCGATAGCGTACGCCTGCCTGCACCGGCAGGTGCTCGCGCAGGTCGTCGCGGGTTTCGCGGTAGAACTCGTCGGATACCACGCCCTCGGAGAAGAAGATCGTCACGCCGCCATAATCGGCCGTGTAGAAGGAATAGATGTCGCGGGCCTGCAGTTCCTCCCGCCGCCCTTCCAGGTAATCCGCGACCTTCAGCACCTTATCTTTCGAAGCGTACTTGTCCACGCCGTCCGAGTAGTCGAAGCCGATGTACAGGCTTTCGCGCCGCATGCCCTGATCGCCCTCCACATCGGGCTCGAAGCCGGTGACCTTCATGGCCACCACGGTGACGACTATGATCGCCGGCACCAGCACCAGGGCCGTCAACAAGGGGTGACGCAGGGCGCTGAATTCGAGCACGCGCAGGTATTGCTTCCGGAGCCAACGCATCCAGGCCGCATCCTCGGCCACGCCGGCGCCGCCATCCGCCACGGACCTCGACATGCGAACCGAAAGCGCGGGGATGACCGTCAGGCTCACCACCAGGGAGATCAGCAGGGTCACGCTGATGGTCACCCCCACCTCAGCGAGCCATACAGTCATCTCGTCGGCCTTGGTGACGACCACCGGGGCGAAGACGATGATCGTCGTGAGGGTCGAGGCAATGATGGCGCGTCCCACTTCGCGGGTGCCGCGTACGGCCGCCGCCACGGGTGACGAACCCCGGTGCTGGCTGCGGTGAATGGACTCCAGCACCACCACGGCGTTGTCCACGAGCATGCCCACGCCCAGCATCAGGCCCATCATGGTCAGCACATTGAGGCTGCGCCCGGTGAGGTAGACGAAGATGCAGGTGCCGAGGATGGACAGGGGTATGGCGATGGACACCACCAAGGTCATGCCCAGCCGGCGCAGGAACAGGTAGAGAATGAACACAGCCAGGACCGAGCCAAAGAGCCCGCCCTGCAGGAGGCTGCGCAGGGAGTCGGTGATCTGATCCGCCTGGTTGAAGAAGGCTACCGTATCGATGCCCTCCAGGGTCGGATCCTCGTTGATCCGGGCCAGCTCCCGCTCGACGGCTTCGCATACCTCGACCGTGTTGTAGCCCGAGGCCTTCTGGATCCAGAAAGCGATGGCCGGCTCGCGGTTGAGCACGCGCCCGTAGGTCAGGCCCGGAGCGCCGTAGATCACTTCGGCCACGTCGCCCAGGCGCAGTCCCCGCTCGTCGATGGGCAGTTCCCGCAGGTCCTCCACGCCGTGCAGTTCGCTCACTGTGCGCACGTCGTAGCGCAGGCCCTCGTCGGTGACGCGGCCCACGGTCAATTCGACGTTGGCCGCCTGCAGCTCCTGGAAGAGGCGATTCACGTCGACGTTGTGCTCCATGATCTTGTCAAAGCGCAGGTACACCGAGGCCTGGGTGGGCAGCACGCCGTCGATGTTCACTCGGCCCACGCCGGGAATCCGCTGCAGGGGTGCGATGATCTTCTGGTCCAGCAGGTCCCAGCTCTCGCTCAGGTCGCGGCCGCGGGCGGAGATGCGTCCCTCGATGACGGGGATGTCGTTGGTGTTGAAGGTCAGCAGGAGGATCTGCTGGATGTCCGGCGGCAGGTCGCCCCGGATCTGATCGATCTTCTCCTTCACTTCCATGCGCAGTAAGTTGACGTCACGCCCCCACTCGAAGGTCACGCCCACCTGCACCTCGTCCGAATCCGAATAGGAGAAGATGCGCTCGACGCCTCCCAGGGTGGCGAGCACCTCCTCCACCGGGCGCACGATCTCGCGTTCGTTCTCTGCCGGAAAACCACCAGGATAGGGAATCCACACGGCGATGAAGGGGAACTCCACCCGCGGCAGGAAATCCAGGGGGATGCGCGCGATGGAGACGGCGCCCAGCAAGACGATGGAAACCAGGGCCATGGCCAGCGTCACCGGCCGGCGCAGGGAAAGACGGGTCAGCCAGCGCATCTCAGCCACGCCTCCCGGTGCCGTCCACCGGCAGGGCGCCGGCAGGCAGGGACGCACGGCGCGGCCCGCCGGCCACGGCGCCGCGGCCGCTGAGCAGGGTGTAGATCACCGGCACGACCAGCAGGGTCAGCAGGGTGGCCAGGAGCAGGCCGCCGATCACCGTCACCGCCAGGGGGGCGCGCAACTCGGCGCCCTCGCCCAGGCCCAGGGCCATGGGCAACAGACCCAGCACGGTGGTGGTCGTGGTCATGACGATGGGCCGCAGGCGTTCGGCGCCGGCCCGGCGAACGGCGGCGTCCACGGCGTCGCCGGCCTTCCGTAACTGGTTGATGCGATCCACCAGTACGATGCCGTTGTTTACCACGATGCCCGCCAACATGATGGCGCCGATGGCGGCGATGACGCTCAGGCTCGAACCGGTCAGCCACAGGCCGTAGATGGCTCCGCTGAGGGCCAGAGGCACGGTGAACATGATGATCAGGGGGTAGACGAAGGACTCGAACTGGGCCGCCATGACCAGGTAGACCAGGAAGACGGCCAGCAGGATGGCCAGGCGCAGGGAGCGGAACGAGGCGTCCATCTCGTCGTTCTGGCCACCTAGCCCCACGGACACGCCCGCAGGCAGGCTGAGGGTGGCCAGGCGCTGTCGGATGTCGCGGCTCACCGAGCCCAGATCGCGTCCGGCCAGGTTGGCCGAGATGATGGCGACCCGCTTGCTGCCCAGGCGATGGATCTCCGCCGGGCCGGTCACCACGCGCATGGTGGCCAGGCTGCCCAGCAGGATGGGCACGCCGTCCCGCTCGGCCACGATGAGGTCGCGCACGGCGCTCAGGGTGCTGCGCTGGTCGTCGGCGTTGAGGACGCGGATATCCACGTGGCGTTCGCGGTCACGGAAGCGGCTGGCCACGGTGCCGCGCACCTTGGAACGAACCGTCTCGGCCACGTCCCCCAGGCGCAGGCCATAACGGTTCAGCTTGTCCCGGTCGAAGCTCACCTGCACCTCGGGCGAACCGGGGACCATGCTCACACGCAGGTCGCGCAGGCCGGGTACGTCCCGCAGTTGGGACTCCACTTGGTCGGCCACCGTCTGCAGGTCCTCGAGGCCGTAGCCGTAGATGTCCACCTCCACCGGCGCCCCGAAGGCCAGGACCGTCTGCCGGCGCACCTTCATGTCCAGCTCCGGATACCCGGCCAGTTCGGCGCGGATGGACTCCAGGGCCGCCGCCTCGGCCGTCGCCGTGGCGTCGACCAATTGCACGTGCACCTCGGCGCGGTTCTCCTTGCGGCGTCGCGCGGAAGTGTCGCCCTCCCGGGAAATGCCGACTTCACCGGCAACCAGGCCCACGCCCGGCAGTTTCTCCACGTGGCGGGCGAAAGCGCGCACCACGGTCTCGGTGCGACTCAGGGGCGTGCCCTCGGGCATCTCGAGTACCAGGGTGAACTCGCCGCGGGCCAGGGGCGGCACCAGTTCGCTGCCCAGCTGTCCCCAGAGCAGCACTGCGCCGCCGGCCACGACGATCACCACCAGCAGCACCAGCGGACGGAATCGCAGAGCCCCATCCAGCAGAATGTCGTAGGAGCGCTGCACTCGCGGGAAGAACGCGGCGAAGAGACGGCTCGCCGGCCACATGAGCCCGGTGAACGCCTTGTGGAGTCCCTTCAACAGCAGGCCCAGGAGCTTCACCAGGAGCACCGGCAGGGCGACCACCAGGGCCAGGCCGGCGATTTGCATCCAGCGTACCGGGCGGCGGCGGCCGTCGGCAGGGGGCAACCACGAAAGGAACCATGAGGACCCGGCCTCCGGCACCTCGGCCGGATCTCGGTTCGTCGCGATCCGCCCCCCGCCGCGGCCGAATGCCGCCGCCATGGGTGTGAAGGTCAAGGCGACCACCAGGGAGATCGCCAGGGAGAAGGTCACGGTCAGGGCCTGGTCGCGGAAGATCTGGCCGGCCACGCCCACCACCACGAAGACGATGGGCACGAAGACGGCCAGGGTGGTCAGGGTCGAAGCGGTGACGGCGCCCGCCACCTCGGCGGCGCCGTCCGCGGCGGTCACGTCCGCCGGCAGTTCGGGATTCCGTTCGCGCCGGCGGTGGATGGCCTCCAGCACCACGATGGAGTTGTCCACGAGCATACCCACGCCCAGGGCCAGGCCGCCCAGTGACATGACGTTCAGGGATACGTCCCGGGTGAGCATGAGGATGAACGTGGCCACGATGGAGACGGGGATGGCCAGGCCGATGATCAGGGTGCTGCGCACGTCCCGCAGGAAGACGAAGAGCACGAGCACCGCCAGGACGCCACCCAGCAGCGCGTTGTTACGCACTTCGGCCACGGCCTGGGCGATGAAGACGGACTGGTCGAAGAGGACTTCCAGTTGCATACCCTCGGGCAGTTGCTGCCGCGTGCGGTCCAGGTGTCCGATCACCGCCCGCGCCATCTCCACGATGTTGGCGTCGCCCTCCTTGTAGACGGCGATCTCCACGCTCTCGCGGCCACCCACGTGGGTGATGGTGGTGCGGTCCCGGTGGGTGCGGTGCACGGCGGCGATGTCGCCCAGGCGGATGGGCCGGTCGTCCACCACGGCCACGGTCACGTCCACGATGTCGTCCAGGTCCTCGAACCGGCTCAGGGTGCGGACGATGTACTCGGCGTTACGGTCGCGCAGGCGTCCGCCCGAGGCGTTGATGTTCTCGGCGGCCAGGGCCGCGCTCACGGTGGAGATGTCCAGGTTCAGGGCCACCAGGCGCGTCTCGTCCACCTCGACCCTGATCTCCTCTTCCAGGCCGCCGGCCACCTGGGCCGCCGCCACGCCGCGCAGGGCCTCGATCTCCTTCTTCACCACGTCGTCGGCCACGTTGCGCAGCTGCACCAGGGAGTTGCCCCCGGTCAGCCCGATGCGCACCACCGGATCCTGGGACGGGTCGTACTTGAGCAGCACCGGCACCGTGGTCTCGGCCGGCAGGCGCACCAGGTCGATCTTCTCCCGCACGTCCAGGGCCGCGTAGTCCATGGGCGTGCCCCACTCGAACTCGAGTGTGATCTGGGACAGGCCCGCCTGGCTGATGGAATGGACCCGGCGCAGGCCCGGCACCACACCCACCGACTCCTCCAGGGGACGGGTTACCAGGTTCTCGACATCCACCGGGGCCGTACCCGGGAAGTCCGTCTGCACCGTGAGGGTCGGGTACCGGATCTCCGGCAGGAGGCGCATGTCCAGCCTCGCCAGGGCGGTCAGTCCGAAGACCACGGCGGCCAGGGTGACCATCCAGACGGTGACGGGGTGGGTGACGGCGTAGCGGATGATCTTCATGTCCTACTCCGACCGGGCCACGGTGACGTCGCCGGCGGCGGCGGGATCCATGTCGTCGGTGGGTGGGACATAACCCACCTCGTCGGCGTTCAGGGGCCGAATGAGCGACCCGGTGCGCAGGCCTCCCTGGCCCATGGTCACCACGTGCTCGCCCGTGGCCAGGCCCTCGAGGACCTCCACGTGGGTCTCGTCGTAGAGGCCCGTGCGGATCTCGATCTTGCGTACGGTGTCGGCCTCGGCCACGAAGACGCTGCGCAGGGCGCCCTCCTCCACCAGGGCCAGCTTGGGAATGGCCAGGGCGTCGTGATGGCTGTCTGTGGTGATGCGCACCTTGGCGAAGCCGCCAACTCGCGCGCCTTCCTGTTCATCCAGCAGCAGGGTCAGACGCACGGTGCTGGTGGCGGGATCCACCACCGGCGACACGCGCTCGACCACGGCTTCGCAAGTCTCTTCCAGGGCCTCGGGCGTCACCAGGACACGTTGTCCGGCGTCCACCTTGCGGGCGATGTTTTCGGGCAGGTGCACACGGATGCGCAGGGGCGAGAAGTCCCCCAGTTCGAAAACGGGCACCAGGGCCGCCACCTGCTGACCCGGCACGACCTTGCGGTCGGTGATACGGCCGGTGAACGGGGCTCGCACCCGGGTCTCCTCCACGGCAATGCGGGCCAGATCGCGTTCGGCCTCGGCCAGCTTCCAGGAGGATTCCACGTCGTCGAATTCCTGGTGGGAGATGAGTTCCTCCGCCAGCATGGAGCGGTTGCGCTCGAGCAGGCGAGTCTTGTCCGACAGGGTGAGCTCGGCCTTGCGCAGCTGGATGATCTCGCGGTCGTTCTCCAGTTCGGCCAGCAGCTGTCCCTCCTGCACCCAGTCGCCCTCCTCCACGGCGACCTTGCTCACGCGGCCCTGGGCGCGGGAAACCAGATCCACCAGGCGGTCGGCCTCGATGACCGAAGCGGCCCGGTAGTAAGCGCTGATGCCGCGACCCTCCACCAGGGCGAGGCGGACGGGCACGGGCAGGACCTCGGGCTTGTCGTCGTCCCCGTCGTCCTCCGTCGCGGCCAGGGTCGAATCGGCGGCGGTGGTGTCGGCGACCGCCACGGCATTGGGACCGGGCAGCCCGGGCACGAGTCCGGAGTACCACAGGCCGCCGCTCGCGACGGCCAGGACCACTGCCAGTACGATCCAGAAGGCTCTTTTCTTCAACATGTTCGGGACTCCCCAAGTCGGGTCATGAGGTTCGGGCGATCGTCGTGGCGGGAACGGGCTCCTCCGGCGCCGCCACTTGAGCAGACGCAGCACCGACGCCGATGGTTGCATCCTCCGGGCCAACACTTCGCCCCGGCTGGAATTCGCGTCCTCCCCGGACTATGTTGGGCGGACCCAGAAACGCCCCGGAAGCGTTCCCGGCGTCCACCCACAGCCGCGAGGTGCGGAAGATGCAGAAGCTCGTCGAGTGCGTACCCAACATCAGCGAGGGCCGTGACCAGGCGGTCATCGATGCCGTCACGTCGGTCATCCCGGAGGTGGACGGCGTCCACCTGCTGGATGTGGATCCCGGAGCGGACACCAATCGCACCGTCATCACCTTCATCGGCAGCCCCGAGGGCGTGGCCGAGGCGGCCGTCCGCGTGGTCAAGCGCGCCGCCGAACTCATCGACATGAGCAAGCACTCGGGAGCCCATCCCCGCCACGGCGCCACGGACGTGTGTCCCTTCGTACCCGTGCGCGGCGTGACCATGGCGGAGTGCGTAGAGATCGCCCGCCGCGTCGGCGAGCGCATCGGCAAGGAGCTGGAGATCCCGGTCTACCTCTACGAGGCCGCCGCCACCAAGCCCGAGTGGAAAAATCTGGCCGTGGTGCGCAAGGGCGAGTACGAAGCTCTCCCGGGCAAGCTGGGCAAACCCGAATGGGCGCCGGACTTCGGCCCCAACGCCTGGAACGACCACACCGCCCGCACCGGTGCCACCAACGTGAGCGCCCGCGGCTTCCTGGTGGCCTACAACGTGAATCTGAACACCCGTAACAAATCGGTGGCCAGCCAGGTTGCCTTGGACGTGAAGGAAGCGGGCCGGGCCCAGCGGGATGCCAAGGGCGTCATCGTGCGGAACGAGAAGGGCAAGCCCGTGCTCGTGCCGGGACCCTACCGCCTACCCGCCTGCAAGGCCGTGGGCTGGGTCATCCCCGAGTACGACCGGGCCCAGGTCTCCATGAATCTGGTGGACACGGCCGTCACCAAGCCCCACGAGGCCTTCGAGGCCTGCCGGGCCAGCGCCCGGGATCGGGGCGCCCGGGCCACGGGCAGTGAACTGGTGGGCCTGATCCCCGAGGGCGACCTCCTGGCCGCGGGCAAGCACTTCCAGAAGGCGGCGAACCAGTCCCCCGGCCTGCCCCGCCGCCAGCTCATCGAGACAGCCATCCAGAGCCTCGGCCTGCGTGAGATCACCGAGTTCGACCCCCTGGACAAGATCATTGAATACCAGGCCGGCATGGTGGACGGCCCGCTCGTGTCCATGACCAACCGCGAGTTCGTGGACGAGCTCTCCACCGACAGCCCCGCCCCCGGCGGCGGCTCGGTGGCCGCTCTCTGTGCCGCACAGGCAGCGGGCCTGACGGCCATGGTGGGCAACCTCACGGTGGGCAAGAAGAAGTACGCCAAGGTCCAGGACCGGGTGAAGGAGATCGCCGAGCGCGGCCAGGAGTTGAAGGACTTCTTCCTGGCGGCTATCGACGGCGACACGGACGCCTTCAACGCCGTCATGGACACCTTCCGTCTGCCCAAGGGCAGCCCCGAGCAGAAGAAGACCCGCGACCTGGCCGTGGCCGCGGCCACCCGCGAGGCCACCCGCGTGCCGCTGTCGGTGCTGGAGGCCGTACCCGAGTTGCTGGAACTGGCCGGAGAGGTCGGTCGCATCGGCAACGAGAACAGCCTCAGCGACGCCGGCGTGGCGGCCCTGGCGGGCATGGCCGGCGCCGAGGGCGCCTACTACAACGTGCTGATCAACCTGGATTCCCTGAAGGAACTGGACCAGAGCCAGGAACCGGACTTCGCAGCCGCGACCCTGGCAGCGGCCAAGGCGGCCCTGGAGCGCTGCGAGGACTTGGCGGCGCAGGTGCGGACGGCAATCCGCGGAAAGCTGGAAGCAGCCCTGGACGATTGACCGTCCATTTGCTCAAATGATCGTCGATGGATGGAACGATTCATCGGTGGACCGATCCCGGCAGTCGGTCCGCAAGAACCGCTGGGTGCATATGGACCAGTGAGGAACCGTGGCTACGGACGAGGAGAAGGCATGGCCAACGACATGACGACGACGGGCGACAACCGCAAGAACATGATGGTGGCCTACCTCCTCTGGTTCTTCTTCGGGAACCTGGGACTCCACCGCTTCTATCTGGGACGCCGCGAGTCGGGCATCGGCTACATGGCCCTGTCCATTGTCCTGGCCGGCTTCGGCCTGTGGAAGGGCGGCCTTTGGGTCTCCTACGCCGCCGGTGTCGACGGTCCCATCGCCCTGATCGTCTTCGCGATCTTCATCCGGCTCTTCTGGATATTCGACGGACTCTACACGGCCATGCTGGTGCGCAAGGCCAATGACCCGGACTACGAACCCTCCCTGGACGACCTCTGGCAGCCGTTCATCGATCTCGTCCAGGCGCCGCGGGCCCTGTGGGGCATCAACCTGGCCTACTGCCTCGAGGGCTGGGTGTACTTTGGAATGCTGGGTTACCTGGCCATGCATTTCTCGGACTACGTCTTCCTGGGAGTGCCCAACCAGGACATCCATTCGCACCACATGGTCATGGTCCTGACCGCCGGTATCACCATCTCCATGTTCTTCCTGGGATCCATCGCCGACAAGCGGGGCGTGCGCCGAACCCTCATGACCGCCTTCCTGTTCCTGGTAGCCGGCCGGATCGTCTGGGCCGGCGCCGCCAAGATATTCACCGAACCGGGCCTGTGGGGCGGCATGCACCTGATGACCATGGGCGGCATCCTGCTGGTCGTCATCGGTTACGGCATGTACCAGCCCGCGGCCTACGCGGGCGTGCGGCAGTTCACATCGCCGCGCACCGCATCCATGAGCTACGCCATGCTCTACGCCCTGATGAATCTGGGCGGCTGGCTACCCAGCTTCTTCTCGCCGGTCCGCGAGAAATACGGCATTCCGGGGGCCTTCTGGGTCTACACCGGCATCACGGTGGTCGCCCTGATCGCCACCTTCCTGATCCTGACCCGCAAGGTGGAAAAGCTGGCCATCGCCCGGGCCGAGAAGGAACGCGCCGACGAGACCGCGGCCGCCAAAAAGGCCGACGGGGAGGCCGGCAAGACCGCGGCACCGGAAGAGATCCGGCGCACCCGCATTCCCGTCCACCTCTGGGCAACGTTGGTCGTCATCGCGGCCGGTTGTCTGTTCCTGCCCAAACCCTGGGGCTGGATCGTAAGCGGCCTGCTGGCGGCGGTGCTGGTGGTCTTCGCTTTCGCGGCGGACCGGGTCCGCACCTCCTATCTGTGGTTCGCCAACCACCCCCTCGGCGATCTGAAATTCTTCTTCTTCATCTTCGCCCTCATCCCGGTGCAGACCCTCTTCACCTACAACTGGCTCATCCTACCCCAGTACCTGGAGCGGGCCTTCGAGGGTGGCATCGTCAGTGAGAAGTTCGAGGTCTTCGCCAACCTCAACCCCATCCTGATCTTCTTCGCCGTGCCCATGGTCACGGCGCTGACCCAGAAACGTAACGTCTACAACATGATGATCATGGGCACCCTGATCATGGCCGCACCAGCCTTCCTGCTGGGCATGGGCACCAGCCTACCCCTGCTGCTCGGCTACCTGTTCATCATGACCATCGGCGAGGCCATGTGGCAGCCGCGGTTCCTGCAGTACGCCGCCGAGATCGCCCCGGAGGGCCGCACGGGTGCTTACATGGGCGTGGCCCAATTCCCCTGGTTCCTGACCAAGATGCTGGTGCCTCTCTACTCGGGCTACATGATGCAGCATTACGTTCCCTCAGAGGGCGCCCGAAACCCCGAGTCCATGTGGCTGATCTTTGCCGTGATCGCCATGGTCTCGCCGGTGTTGCTGGTGGCGGCCAAGGGTTGGGTCGGGAAGGATTTCAAGACCAAGGCCTAGGCGGGATCGAAAGTAACAAGGGATGCGTTGTCCCCGGCCTCTGGCCTGCGGACTTCGCATCCCTTTTCCGCTTCAGCGCTGACGCAGCCTGGCTTCAGCCCTTCCGTTTCTTCTTCTTATCTCCGTACCCGTAGTACTTCTGATCGTAATAGTAGGGCAGCACCTCAGCCAGATTGTTGGCCACCACCCCAAGGATGTTGGCCCCGGCGCTGTCGAGTATGTCGATGCCGCGCTTGGACAGCTCCCGCGGGGTCTGTCCGGCCATGACCAGGTACAGCACCCCGTCCACCGCCTCCAGGAAGTGCAAGGGATCGCTCACCGGCACCACCGGCGGCGAATCCAGTATGACCACGTCATAGATCTTGTGGAGCTGTTCCACGGCGCTGCGAACCCGGTGTCCTCCGAAGAGGCGGCTCGGGCGGCCGCCCGCGTCCCCGGCGGGCAGTAGATCGAGGTTCTTCACCTTGGTGGACTTGGCCACCTCCTCCACGGTCGCTTCGCCCAAAAGCAGGTCCGAGAAACCCGGCGACTTCCTGGTCTGGAAGACCGTGTGCTGGACCGGTCGGCGGATATCCGCGTCCAGCAGGAGCACGCGCCGGGGCAGGTGGTAGGCCAGCACCAGGGAGAAATGCAGGGAGAAGAGGCTCTTGCCCTCTCCCCGCTCGGCGCTGGTGATCATGAGGGTGCGCTTGCGCTCCAGGTCGAGCTGGCGGCCGATGCGGATCATGATCCGCCGCATCTCGATGGCCATGGGCGACTCGACGTCGATCAGGCCGCCCCGCACCGGATCCGTGGCTGCGGACATCCCCGTTCCTCCTACATGTTCAGCATCGGGTAAACCACCAGGAACCCGACGGCGGCGACGGCCAGGACGGCCAGGACGATGGTGGCCCAGCGCAGCAGGCGCAGGCGCCGTTTGCGGATGAAATGGTCGTCCTGGATGAGAGGCAGCGTGCCGATGACCTTGATGCCCAGCTGACGTTCGATGTCCTCGACCGAGCGGAAGGAGCGATCCAGCAGGATGGCCAGGGCCACCAGGCCACCGCCCAGGCCCACCGACAGCACGAAGCCCATGATGGCCAGCTTCCCCATGTCCGGCTCCACCGGTGCTGCCCGCATCACGGGCTGCTGGCGGGCCGAGATCTGCAAACCTACGTCCGACATACCGGCTTCGAGGTTCATCTGCTGCTGAGTGATCTCATCCTGGATCGTGGACACGAGCTGCCGGGCGTCGTCCACGGCCCCTTGCAACTCGGCTAAGCGCGCCGACTGCATGGGTTGCTGGGTGACGAAGCGACGGTAGTCGCGCAGGTCCTGTTCCACCGTACGCATGATCTGGAGTTCGACCGAGCGGTGGAGGTAGGAGTAGTAGTACTGCGTCAGGCGGCTGCGGTCCAGCAGACCCACACCGGGGTGGTTGGCCGCCACAAGTTCATCCACGTGGCTGTTCATGCGTACGCGCAGGCGCCCCAGACGCACTTCCAGGTCGCCGTAGGCGGAGATGTTATCCGGCGTGGCCATGAGTTCCACGCCCAGGTCTTCCAACTCCCCGAGCAGGGAGCGGATGTTCGAGTCGTTGGCGTAGGCGTTCACCGGCGGGTTGGCGCCCAGAATCCGCCGGGCCTGGGTGGCCAGCTGGTTGAACTCCAAGGCGTCGGCGCCCTCGTGGCGCTCGCTCACCCGGGCGAGCCTGGCCTCGGTGTCGACCACGTTGCCGGCATGGATACGGCCGCCCACCATGCCGCTGGAAGCTTCCAGGGAAAGGAACTCGTTCAGCTCCGCCTCCGAAGCTGCCAGCACCCCCTGGTACCGCGTGCGCTGGGCTTCCAGGAAATCGCGTGTGGCGTTGCGGGCCGCCATGCGGGCCAGCCGGTATTCGGTGATGAAGCGTGTCATGACACCCGTGGCAACCCGGTGGGCCTCCCGGGGGTCGGCCGCGCGCACGGAGAGGGTGTAGATGCTCTCCGAGCGACCATCGATGCGCACCATGCGGTGCAGGCGGCTGGCGGCGCGGAAGGACGCGGTCTCGTCGTCGATCTCCTCACCCGTGGCGGCCAGGGACTGAGCCTTGGCCTCCATGTCCATGCCGAGATCCCGCGCTGCCGCCTGCAGGAACTTGGGCGAGGTCAGGAGATTCGCCATGTCGTTGAGGATCTCCCGGCCCACGTTCCGCCGGGAGGCGTAGCCCTGGCTCGGATCGTTGAGCAGGCGGCTGCGGTAGCGGTCGATCTTCACCTCGATCTGGCCCGAGGAGGCGTAGATCGGGTCCATGGTCTTGATGACCACAGCGGCCATGGACAGGCAGAGCAGGAACGGGACGATGAACAGCAGTTTCCGCCGCCAGAAGGCGCGCCAGAGCATGCCGAGATTCAGGCCGGACCCGGACTGCTGTGGTTCATCCAGAAAGGGATCCATGATCCGGTGACTCCTCCGGGGTACCATCGGGACGCACGTGGTTGTCCTCGTTGTCGGTCAGGATCGACAGAACCGAAGCGAATTCCGTCCAACACCTTGGGACGTGACGAGTTCCGATACCGGTCGCGACCGGCACACGCGTAGCATCGCTGCCCGCCATGATCAATCACATCCGCCACATCCGGCATCTAGTGAACACGCAAACCGCCGGCGCGGCCACAAAAAAAGCGATTCCCGCCGGCCTTGTTCCGGTCTTGACCCTGGTCGCGACCCTGGTCATGGCCGGCTGCGGGGGTGGCGACGACCCGTCGGAACCTTCGGTTCAGCTTCCGCCGGGGCCGGCGGGTGTCGTCCCCCCGGCTGCCGTCCGGGCGTGCTCCTGGCCCGCTGGCCGCTGGGAGTGGACCTGGTCCGCCTCCGCCAACGGCCCCCGGGGCACGGCAGCGCTGCGGATCACGCCGACGCCGGACGCCACGAAGTGGGCATGGGCCTTCACTCCCGAGCCGCCGCCGGGACGACCGCTCGACCTGACACCCCTGGCCCATGATCGCTGGCTGGCCTTCCGCTGGGACGGCCGAGATCTGCCGGGGCCGCTGCCTCTGCCCCGCACGGCCGTGGCCTCGGGACACTACAGTGACCTGGTGGATCTCCTGCGGGACCTGACCACCCTGCGCTTCGGCGCTGTCGTCACCGGTTGGACCGACGACCCCGACGACGATCACCGGGCCCGTCCGCCCATACCCGTCGATCCGGGAGCGCCCGTGACGGGCCCAGTGGACCTGGCAGCGTGCCTGCGCCGGGCCATGGACGTATGGAACGCCGGCGCACCTTCGCCCTGGTTCGTGGAAGCCGCCGGCACCGGTTGGGGCGTACGCCTGATCCACTACCCGGAGCGGAGTCTGCGACCGCCCCTCTATGTCCAGTTGACGCGGCTCGACGCTTTCGGTAGGCCGGCCCGTCTGAACATATATGCCGGTGATAACTACACCGATCCCGGCGACAGCGTGTACGCCCTGCGTGGGTTCGTCCACGAGTTGGGCCACGCGCTCCTGCTCATGGGCCACTCCGCGGACCGCAGCCACACTCTATGGGAGCGGTCATCGCCCCTGGTGTCGGCCCCGTCCCTGGACGAAAGGAAGGCCGCGCGGTTGTGGCACGGCCTTCCCGAGGGAATCGATTTGCAGAACTACCGGATTCTCACTCCACCCGTACCCAGTAGGGCGCCATGGCCACCGGCCGGCCATCCATGAGGGCGATCCGCGCCAGGGTACCGTTTTCTCGGAGCGTGGCCGGCAGCGAGGGCACGGGCAGGACGCCGGCGAAGGGATCCCCCAGGGCGTCGGGCCAGGCCGTCACAGCCGAGCGCAGGGTCGCATTCTCGCGGAACGAGCGCAGGACCAGACGCTCCAGGTATGTCAGTTCCTTGCCATAGCGCAGGATGGAGATCTTGTCGTCGGGCGTGAGACCGAGTTGCCATTTGACCGACTCCAGGGCCCGCAGCAGGCCGCCCTCGGCGTCCACTAGGCCTCGCTCGCGTCCCTGGTTGCCGGTCCACACGCGCCCCTGGGCCACGTCGTGCACCTTGGCGGTGTCCATGCTCCGACCCTCGCCGACCTTGGCCAGGAAACGCGCGTAGAAGTCCTCCATCTGGGCAGTGAAGATCTCGCGTTGGTCGGCGGTGAAGACACCCTCGTCGCTGAACAGGAGAGCATTCTCACCGCGGGTGATGAACTCGCGGTTGACGCCGATCTTCCGGTACATGTCGCTGCGGTCCATCTTGCCTGCGTAGACGCCGATGGAGCCGGTGAGGGTGCCGCCGTCGGCGAAGATGGAATCGCCCGGGCACGCCACATAGTAGCCGCCGCTGGCGGCCATGCCGCTCATGGACACGACCACCGGCTTGGTCTCGCGCACCCGCTGGATCTCGTGCCAGATGAGATCGCTGGCCAGGGCGCTGCCGCCGGGACTGTCGATGCGCAGGAGCACCGCGTCCACCTCGTCGTCCTCGCGGGCGCCTGCCAGGTGCTCGACGACGGTCTCGCTGCCGGCGATCTTGCCCTGGAAGCGATCGAAGCGGCTCTCGCCGGGCATGATGACGCCGGTGACGTAGACCAGGGCCACCCGGCCCGCCGGAGTGCCGCCGCCGCCTCCGGCCAGGGTGTAGTCCGCCAGGAAGGTCTGGTCCTCGTCGCCGAAGCGGCCCTCGAGGATATCGTCCAGATATCCGATCTCGTCCACCAGACCCGTAGCCCGGGCGGTTTCGGCGTCGTAGAGGCCGCGGTCGATCCAGGCGGCCGCTTCGCCAGTGGACACGCCCCGCGATTCAGCCACCATGGCCAGCATGGCCTCCCAGCGGTCGTCCACGATGGCGCCGATCATTTCCCGGTTGGCGTCGGAGGCCTCGGTGCGAGTCATGCGCTCGGGAGCCGACTTGTAACGTCCCACGTGAATGAAGTCGGCCTGCATGCCGAGCTTGCCGAGGATGTCCTTGAGGAAGTCCAGTTGGGCCTGCACGCCGAGCACCATGAGGGAAGCCTCGGGGGACACGACGATCTCGTCAGCCGCCGCGGCCAGCAGGTAGTCGCGGGTGGCGGCACCGTCCAGGTAGGCCACCACCGGCTTGTCCTGGGCGCGGAAGCCCGCCACGGCGGCCCGCAATTCCTCAACCTTGGCCCAGTCGGCGCCCACGCTGCCCATGTCCATGACCAGGGCGGTGATGCGATCGTCGGTCGCAGCTCGCTTGAGGGCCAGGACCACGTCTGCCAGGGTCGGTTCCTCGCCGGACAAGCGGCCCATGAAACTGTCGTCCCGCTCCTCGGCGAAGTCGCCGCCGACCCGCCACACGAGCACGCCGCCGTCCACGGTGACGGTTTCGTCCAGCTGGCTCATGCCGTACCAGACCAAACCGAGACCACCGCCCACGAGTACGGCGATCACGGCGAAAACGATCCAGAACTTCTTCATCTCAAGCTCCTTGGGCGCGGCAGAAGGCCGCCAGGGCGCGCGCCGCGCGGTCGATCTTGCGGAAGACCGGCACGCCGGCCGCCGCAATCACCCGGCACATGGGGTCGTAGATCTCTCCCGAATCGACCACGACGACCGCGGGTTTAGGCGAAGTCGCCATGATCTTCAACATTCGGGACGCCTGGGAGCCTTCGCCGGCGAGGTTCTCCGGGTGACGGTTCTCAGGATCCGCAGGTAGATTGTCCAAGGTCGGGGTCACCGGCACCGAGCTGAGAATCCCCACGTCGACCGCATCGCTGGCCAGGATGGCCCGGCAGCTCTCGCAGAAGGGCTCGGTGGCGGTCATGGGTGTGCAGTCGATGGGATTGGAACGGTGGGCGAAGGACGGCAGGATCTCGTCCAGTTCCGCTTGGGTGTCCGGGTCGAAGACGGCCAGTTCGAGGCCATCCAGGGCGTCCATGACCGTGGAGCACTCGAAGCCCGCGTTGCTGATGATGCCCGCCCGGCCCTGCCCCACGGGCTTGCCCGCCAGCAGGGTGAAGGTCTTGAGCAGGTCCTCGAACTCGTCCAGGGTGGCGGCTACCGTCACGCCGGCGGACTCCAGGCAGGAACGCGCCACGGCGTAGTCGCCGGCCAGAGAGGCCGTGTGGCTCGCGGCGGCCTTGGCTCCCAGGGCGGTCTTGCCCGCCTTGAAGACCACCACCTGCTTGCCCCGGCCCCGGGCCCGGCGGGCCAGATCCAGGAAACGCACGCCGTCTCCGGGCCGAAAGCCCTCCACGTAGCAGCCGATCACGTTTACGCCGTCCACGTCGCAGAAGTGCTCCAGGAAATCCGACACGGTCAGGTCCATCTGGTTGCCGAAGCTGATGCTCGCCCGCGGGTGGATCAAACCGTCGTAGTTGGACGCGAAGGTCACCAGGTAGGCGCCCGACTGGCTGACCATGGCCATGTTCGAACCGTGGCCCGGGCGGAAGGGCAACTTGTAGTCGGGCAGGAAGAAGGTGTTGTAGTTGTCGCGGCTGACGATGCCCAGGCAGTTGCCGCCCACCATGACCGGGCCGCCGCCGGGCCGCTCGTGCCCCCGGATCAACTGGTCCTCGATGGCCCGGGCCAGGTCGCCGTGACCCGCCTCGGCGAAGCCGCCCGGGATGAGGATGATGGACTCGGCCTTGTCCTGTTCCACCAGTTCGGTGATGGCCGCCAGGGCGCCCTCGGCCGGGATCGACACCACCGCCAGATCCATCTTGCCGGGCAATGACGCCACGTCCGGGACACAGGCCACACCGGCGATGCTCTGCTCCTTGGGATGCACCACATGGAGATCGTCCTGTACCGGGCCGTCCGAACGCAGGAGATTGTCCAGGATGATGCGGCCCGGGTTGGCGCCCTTGGCGCTCACGCCCATGACCACCGCGCTGCGCGGCTCCAGAAGCGGAGCGATCCGGGCGACGGGACGCCGCGGTCCCCGGTGGCGCCGCTGCGATACGAGGCCGACTCCGTCCAGGGCCACCAGGCGCCCGTCGCTGACCACGGCAGGGTTGACCTCGATCTCTTCCAGGGTGAACTCCGAGGCCCCGTCGGGTCCGCAGTGCCGGCCCAGTTCGGCCAGAGCGGTCACCGCGTTCACCAGCACCTCCACCGCCAGAGGCGGTTCCGGGTAGAGGCGCGACGGCGCGCAGTAGAGGTTCAGCAACGGATGGGCCATCAGAGCTCGGGCCACCTGCTCCCTCTCCAGCCCCGCCGCGGGCAGAATGAGGGTGGATCCGCCGCCGGATCCCTTGCCGTACCATTCGGTGAGTGTGCCCCCCACGCCCACGACCACACAGGCGCCGAAAGCCGGATCCTGGCGCAGGGCCAGCAGCAGTTCCTGCCCGGGCCGATTGGCTTCGTGGGTTACGAATCCCGCCGCCAGCCAGCCCTCCACAGCCTCTACCGGGACATGGTCCGCCACGGTCCGTCGCATGCCAGCCAGGGCATCGGCCACGTCGGTGGCGCCTTTCGTCCGGACCACGCGCACACCGCCGGCCTCTGTCTTGTGGAGGATCGTGCGTCCCACGACCTTCACCAGGACACGGCCAGCCTCGCCGGCCAACGCAGCCGCTTCTTCGGTCCAGGCCGCAGTGGCCGCGGCGTCGGCGTCTGCCGACAGAAAAACCGCCGGACAACGCTCGAGCTCCAGTGCGTCCAGCAACCCGTACACCTCGGGCTCGTTCATCCGCACCGCTTGATCGCCCGCACCCGCCGCGGTCGCTGCTAGTCCGTTCACATACGCGTCGATCGTCGTCAGATCCATCAACGTACCATCCCGGTCATGTCGTTCGTGGAGAGGTCTGGCGCCCTTAGCGAACACCGCTCAGGCAAAGATATGTCGGGGTGTGCGACAACCCAACCGGATTCCGCAGATCAGTGGTCGCCAGGCATAAAAAAAGAGCCCCCGACCTGGTCGGCCGGGGGCTCTCGATGCATCGGCGGTTTCCTACTCTCCCACAGGGGCGACCCTGCAGTACCATCGGCGCTACGAAGTTTCACTACTGTGTTCGGAATGGGAACAGGTGGTTCCTTCGCGCTATCGCCGCCGAAAAGCTGATGCTCTTTGGCAACTGAATATGGAGAGTAGCGAGATATTCTTGAACCGGCCAACTCCTTTTCCGTGAAGAAAAGGAGATGATTAAGCCGCACGGCTTATTAGTACCGCTCGGCTGAACACATTGCTGTGCTTACACCTGCGGCCTATCAACGAGGTAGTCTTCCTCGAGCCTTCAGGGGACTAATGTCCCGGGAGATCTTATCTCAGGAGGGGCTTCACGCTTATATGCTTTCAGCGTTTATCCCTGCCGTACATAGCTACCCAGCGGTGCCTCTGGCGAGACAACTGGTACACTAGTGGTACGTCCATCCCGGTCCTCTCGTACTAGGGACAGGTTCCTTCAAATCTCCTACGCCCACGACAGATAGGGACCGAACTGTCTCACGACGTTCTAAACCCAGCTCGCGTACCACTTTAATTGGCGAACAGCCAAACCCTTGGGACCTTCTTCAGCCCCAGGATGTGATGAGCCGACATCGAGGTGCCAAACCTCCCCGTCGATGTGGACTCTTGGGGGAGATAAGCCTGTTATCCCCGGCGTACCTTTTATCCGTTGAGCAACGGCCCTTCCATACGGGACCGCCGGATCACTAAGACCAACTTTCGTTCCTGCTCGACTTGTAGGTCTCGCAGTTAAGCTCCCTTATGCCTTTACACTCTTTGGCTGGTTTCCATTCAGCCTGAGGGAACCTTTGGGCGCCTCCGCTACTCTTTAGGAGGCGACCGCCCCAGTCAAACTGCCCACCATACAATGTCACAACTCCAGATTCATGGATGCTGCTTAGATATCAAAACTATTAAGAGCGGTATTTCAAGGTTGCCTCCATACCAACTAGCGTCGATACTTCCGCGGCTACC
>JAAEQC010000004.1 GCA_024231905.1 bacterium
GACAAAGCTGCGACTCCGGGCCTCGCCTGCCGGCACCGCTCCGAACACACAGGTGACGGTACCGCTGGCTTCCGTGCATCCGTCGGGCGATGAGTCGAAAAGGAGACCCGTCGGGAGCACATCAGTGGCTTCGACGCCGGTGGCGTCCGAGGCGCGGCGGAGCGGCATGAACAACGACGGATGGACGGCGGCGTTGGCTCAGCTGCTGAGCCGGGTACGGCACGGGCGGGGCGACGCCCAAGAGGTGGAATGAGCAAATCACCACGCTTTCTCCCCAAGAACCAGGACGGCGTCCTCGTCGAGGTCAGCAGCCGGACGGTCAACGCATGGGCGCTCATGCGCCCCTGCGCTGAGCTCAGCGACGTCACCGTCGGCGTGCTCGGACGGTCACTCGAAATCTCGCTGGTCGAGGTCGTCGCGCTAAGCTTTTTGTCCACGCATCACCATATGCTTTTAGTTGCTCACGATCAGCAGCAGCTATCACGCTTCATGCAGCATTTCCAGGGAAACTTATCTCATGAGATAGGACGGCTCGTCGGCTGGGATGGACCGTTGTGGTCGCGTCGCTACGATGGAATTATCGTCAGCGACGAGCCCGAGGTGCAATGGGAAAGGCTCCGCTATATTCTTAAGCATAGTGTAAAAGAGGGGCTATGCGAAAGTCCCCTCGACTGGCCGGGGGTGCATGCGGCCCGCGCCTTGATCGAAGGCGTGCCCCTCGATGGCCATTGGTTCGATCGCACCCGGGAGTGTATGGCCAGGCGCCGGCACGTGAAGTTCGAGACGCACGACTTCGCCACCAAGTACCTGGTCGACTTCTCGCCCCTGCCGGCGTTTCGGGATCTGACGCCCGACGCGTATCGGAAGAAAGTGACGGCGCTCGTCCGGGAAATCGAGGACGAGGGGGCACGAGATCGCGGGAAGCGTCCGGTATTGGGACTCGAGAAGATCCTGAGTCAGGATCGGTTCAAGGCTCCCTCC
>JAAEQC010000005.1 GCA_024231905.1 bacterium
CACCGAGAGCCTCACGCCGTCAGCGTATCTCGGCCCCCTGACCGCCACCCTCAAATACAGCTTCTATCACTCACTTCAGGGGCCATTCGTAGCTGAACCAGATACGCTGCGGATGAAAAATCTACCGCGGCCCCAGACGAACGCTGTTCCCGATGGCTCCTGAGCTCCTACTCCAGATTTCGTTCTTGAGTGATCGAATCACAGCATACCACATTCGCGCCGGAAGCCCTGGATCGCCGAACTACCACAAACTCAAAAGAGAAATCTGCTCTCATCATAACGTTGGCTTCAGCTGCGAGGACGGTTGGCGCGGGCCGTGCGCCAGCACGGCGCGTGACAAGCGGCCTCGTCGGCTGGAAGCTCTTGTTATATTGGACCTCGCACTAACCCGAAAACATCACTGTGTCTACCTGTACAGCGCTTTCAACGCAGACCAACTTTGATCCTCCGTACTGACGGTGGTCTCGCAAGGATGCCGGCTACCTATCACCGGAACTAAATCGCTGACCACTGCGCCTACGCCGTTCTCGAACACTTTCGATATCTCGACTTGCACCGGTTGATCAGGCGCCGCCCAAACCACGGGCAAGCCACCAGAGATCTCCGGAGAATCTATCCCGCTCAAGTAGAGGCACATATTCGGAATGCCTCCCATTATAAAACTCACGGTTGCTAGAACAGTTGCCGCTTCGCAAGTGATAGGCTCACTGAGAAACACCTCGAAATCCAGATCGCTGCCAGTGTTCACTCCGCCACCTGTGAATTCGGGCGCCACAAGCCATGGAGAACCTTCGATTATGCCAAATCGGGCCTCCCAACGGTGAATCTCCGCCATTGTAGGATTGGCGAGAACGATATACACCGAGATGCCTTCATCTGGATAGATTCCCCTCCACGCTTGGTACTCGACGAGATCGCAATAGATCCCAAGGCGATTGGGCTCAGTATCTAGTTGCCCAAAGCAAACGCTCGCCATTAGTACAAGGCCGCCGATGGTCAATGCTACCTGCCTGCACATATCTGAATCCTCTCAATATAACGTTGGCTTCAGCTGCGAGGACGTTTGGCGCGCCCTTGGCCCCGCCAAGGGCGTGACAAGCGGCCTCGTCGGCTGGAAGCTCTTGTTAGGTACCCCTAGTACCCTATTACCACCAACTTGTAGGACAGCTTCATTCTCGAATGCCCGTAGAGAGCATCGGCTACTGCGCACGTATTATCGTAGTCCCGGCTAATCGACTCTCTACCGGATGACCTATATTTATAAGTGTTTGGCACGGCGAGGCACAACCAATCGACGCCGACCATCACCGAGGCCTGGATCAGATCGCGGTATACCGCATTCCCCATCCACGCTCGGCCGGCCTCAACCTCAAGACCGCAATGCCATTCAGGTTGATAGGCATCGATCTCATACTTGAGAGTAGGTGCACCATTCTCGCCGAAAAACACCGGCCGTTGAATCTTCTGATCCTTACGCTTGCCGAGTTCGACCTCGAATCCGAGAGACTGCAATCCAGGAGTGAGATGCTTGAGTACGGCGTCGCTAGTGAGCCCCTTCTTGAGATCCCGCGTAGAGATGAGCTCTTCGGCAAGATAGAATACGTTGACGAGCTCGTGGGCGAACCCAGGAGGCGGATCTGTTCTAGGGTAGGTAGAGAATCGGACTCCAGAACCGCTCATGTTCTTCCTAACTCTGTGTACCTAACTCGAATTTCGGTGGTTCTGGATATGTGGATAGGCTGCGGAGGTTTGCAGCATAATCTAGCCGGACTATCGGGCCGATCTAACCAAGTTCCATAAATACACCGAAATAGCGCTTTTCTACTAGAACAGCGTAAACGAATATGCGGAACCAATCAAGGATAAGCGATCTGACATAGCACCTGGCGAAGGTCGATGGGAGACGCTTGAACGATCGGAAACTCGTACCGAGATCTCGATGGTGACTCGAATCCGGTGAGCTATGCGCGGTCGACGGCGGTCCACATTCGACGTTTGGAATCACTCTCGAACCGATCAGGATGCCTTACGCCTACGACATGATCACCCCCACCCATCCAACGGACTTCGCACACCGCCGCCGCCGCGATTCAGGACGTGGGTGTAGATCATCGTCGTGGCCAGACTTGAGTGGCCGAGCAGTTCCTGGATGGTCCGGATGTCGTACCCGCTCTCCAGCAGATGGGTGGCGAAGCTGTGGCGTAGGGTGTGGCAGGTGGCCCGCTTGGGGATCGAAGCGCAGCGGACGGCTTCCTTCACGGCCCGCTGGACGGCTGATTCGTGGTGGTGGTGGCGGCGCTGCTCGCCGGTTTCGCGGTCCCGGTAGAGGCGGGACGCCGGGAAGACCCACTGCCAGGCCCATTCGCGGCTGGCGCCGGGAGCCTTGCGGGCCAGGGCGCCGGGCAGTTTCACCGCGCCGGCGCCTCGCAACAGGTCCTCCCGGTGCAGGATCCGGACCCGGGACAGGTGGGCCGCCAGGGGCCGCTTCATGGCCGTGGGCAGCACCGTACGACGGTCCTTGCCACCCTTGCCGTGGCGAACGACGATCTCGTTCCGTTCGAAGTCCAGGTCCTGGGTCCGCAGGCCGACCGTCTCCATGAGCCGCATGCCCGCCCCATAGAGCAGGCCGGCCACCAGCCAGTTCACGCCGCGGATGTGGGTCATCACGGCCTGGACCTCGCCGACGGTCAACACCGTGGGCAGGCGCAGCGGTTTCTTGGCTCGCACCACATCGTCCAGCCAATCGAGTTCCACGCGCAGGACGTCCCGATAGAGGAAAAGCAGGGCGCTGAGGGCCTGATTCTGGGTCGAAGCTGCCACCTTGCGTTCCGTCGCCAGGTGGGACAGGAAGGCCGTCACCTCCGGTTCACCCAGGTGGCGGGGGTGTCGCCGGTCGTGAAACCTCACGAAGTGGCGGATCCAGCGGACGTATGCCTCCTCCGTCCGCGGGCTGTAGTGGCGGGCGCGGATGGCGTTGCGGATCTCGTCCACCAGACGGGACGGGCGTGGGGCGATGGCGTCGGCAGGCAAAACGGCACTCATTTCCGGGAGATGGTGCGTCCGCGTGCATGTTTCGCGCCCGGGGTCTGATTCGGTCGGGAGCAATCGCCAGCGCCTGTCGTTTCATCAACAGCTTCGCAGGGGACCGCCGGATGCCGAGCGTGAACGACAGGCCGCCCCAGCTGCCGGTAGCGCCGACCCACTGGACGTTGGCGGCGCCGCCGAGGAAGAGGCCGGATTCGAGTTCGTCGCCTTCAGCCGAAGGGACACCCGTAGCCAAGGACAGGACTGCGACGATCATCACGATCGAATTCACTTCATACTCCGTCGGCCTATGTGGGATTACTGGAGCGCCGAACCGCAATTACGACGGCCGCTCATGACACGATCGCATAACGGTCGGCGAGGGGATTTCGAGCGAAAACCGGAGCATCGCTCCAGCGAGGCACGACTTGGCGTGTGATCTCTGCCGCGAGCCCGCAGCACCGTCCATGCCCGAGGTCCCGCACGGGACCACACCATTGCTGCCCAAGGGATTATTGACTTGACGCCTTCACTATCAGCCCCTAGGGTGAGCTCATCGCACCTCGGGCCACCCCGGCCCGTATTGTCTTTGCATCGCCAGCACATGCAGGGATTCGGGGGAAGATCCTGTCTGGAGGGGTAGTATGGCCCGCGATACGATCGAAAAGTTGTTGGGCGTCAACTGGTACGACGGTTTGCTCGTCAACGAAATGCACTTTTCCCATGCCGATCAGCGCTCGAGCCAACTCTTCGCCGAGGCCCATCGCATCCACACGCGACAACCGGGCATCGTCGACATCGACACCTCCGTTGGCGTCGGAATGCAGCCGATCGAGATCAAGGAGATCAATCACCTCGAACAGACCGTGGGCATCACCTTCAAGCTACCCCGCACCATCAAGGCCGTTACTCCCAACGGGCAACTGCTCATCGGTGTCGAGAGCGGCACCAAGCGCCTTGGCTGGCCGGTCCCGCACCTGAAAATCGTCCACAAGAAAGAGGGATTTCCGCCCGGCGAGTACGTCGTGGCGGCCCGTCCCGACGTGCGCCGGGGGCTGAAGGTCGACTATCAGATTGGACGGATCCTGCAGCAGGAGGGGGTCGCCACGGCCGCCGAGGAGATCGAGTTGGCGTATCCGGCCGTCGCCTTGGATCTGGTCGAGGTGTCCCAGTACAAGTCCAATATCGACGGTTCCTACGGGGACTACGTGGCGCTGGGCCTGCTCGAGAACGCCGGCGCCGAGATCAGGCTGCGCGAGGATTTCGTCCCGCCGGTCCTGCGTCTCGACCACGCCCGGGCCTTCGGAGCCGACATCGACGGCCTTTCGAAGCTGCTGGACTCGCTGGTGCAGGAGGTGTCCCGCAAGCTCGCGGGCCAGGCCAAGGCCCTGGCGGCGAGCTTCGACGGCGATCTCATGTTCACGGCCATGGACATTCTCTCGCTGCGGACGTTTCTGCTCACCAAGCTGGGCCTGATCCAGAACCTCCCCCAGATCAGTTCGTCGACCCTCTTCCTCGAGTTGATGTACCCGTTGGCCGAGTGGCACGAGCGCCTCTTCGCACGCGCGTTCGGCGAGGAAAACCTGCCGAGATTCTACGCGAGGCGTCCCGACATCAAGGGCCTGACGTGGGAGGACCTCTGTGTCAACACCGCCCCGCTGATCGACCGGTCGATCGAGCAGCTCCAGCAGATCATCGAGGACATCGACTGAACAGGGGATCTTCGGCAAGGCAGGGATAATACCGATGGGGACCTACAAATTCGTCTACCGCGACGAGCACGGCAACGACAAGAAGGCGTTCGTCACAGTCGAAGAGAGCGCCACCATCAAGGAGAACCTCGCACGCGTGGTTCCCAAGGCCGTCGAACGCGGCATCCTCCACCCCGAGGCATCCGCCGACAACGTGCTGGTCGAACTCAACGGAGTGCGTCTCAACCCCAGGGTCCCGTTCGCCGAGGCGGCGCCCGGCATGAAGGACGAGGACTACATCGTCGTCCGCTACCTGGCCTCCTCGGTCAACCTGCGTCTGAACTTCGCGGCGGACGACCCCGAGGACATTCGCCGGGTCTACTTCGGCCGGCGCCGGATCCAGAAGCTCTGCGAGTCGGTAGCCGTCAGCCCGAGTGAGCCCCTGGGGCCGCAGGTCGAGGACTCCCTGGCCGAGATCGCCGGCAAGTACCAGTTCTTCGGCAAGTCGGTGCCCGAGACATCCCGATTCGCTCTCAAGAAGAACGGCAAGAAACTACTGCCGGCGCTCAGCCTCGTCGAGCAGGGCATCGAGTCCGACGCCGACGTTAAGGTCAAGCCCCGCATCTGGTTCGACTGGCCGCCGGCGTTCTTCAACGACCTGCGGGGCCCCTACACCGGCCATGCCATCGTGTTGGCCCTGGTGGCCTGCGTCATCGGCCTTGTCGCTTTGCTGTCTGGTAGTCAGGAAGTGCCCTACTTCCAGGTGAAGATCAAATCTCCGTTCGACTGCAACGTCCGTATCGCCGAGACAGGCGAGTGGATCTACGCCTCGCGCGGCGACGTGGCGGACAGCATCCCTGCCGGCGACTACACGCTGGAAATCTACCAGCGGGAGCGGCCGAAACGCACTCGACAATTGAATCTGCGGCACAAGGTCCGTGGCGGTATAAGCGAGAGCGACCGGCAGTGGACGGAGGAACTGCCCTCGGCGCCGGATAGCATGACCGGGCCTCTTACTCCGGTCAAGATTGTAGGCTATCTAGGCGAGTCGGGAGAAGACAACATCAGAGTGCCCGTCCTCGTGAACGGCTTCAAGTACGCCCACGACATTTCCTGCGACCTCAAGCTGATGCCCGGGATGTACTCCATCGAGTTCGAACTGCCCGAAGATCGTTTTATCTCCTCGGGCACCAATAGCAGCGGCGGGACGGCAATGGACGACTTCGGATTCGTCGTCAGTGACACGATCGAGACGACGCTCGAACTGCGCTATCGAGAAGAACGAGAAGAAGTCAATGAAGGAGACTCATGATGCGTACGCCGCCGGCAGCTTTCCTTTACGTCTCTTTGGCGATGCTCATCCTCGGCCTTCTCCACGGTACAAGCGCCTTGGCGCAAGCAGAGGAACGCTGCTCGACATTGACAACTCCGCAACTCGTCAAAGATGAGTACTTCAAAGGTGCCCACTACCAGCAGACCTTTCCCTGCCTCGTGAACATGATTAGATCGAGCAACTACAAGTCGAACGACGAGACCTGGAATGACCACTTGTTCCCCGTGATCAACCACTACTTCCACAACAAGCTCGACGTTAAGGATCAAGAACACAGCTACGAACTGGAATCGATCCTGTGGCTGATCATGATCGAACCACGCAACGAGGACGCATCCGCGGCGGTCCGGGCCTACAAGTGGCACGAGAACCTGCAGGATATGGTGAACAGCTCGCTCAGAAGCTTCAACAAACCAACCGCACTGACTCTCAGTCCGGACAAGGCGACCCTCGGCAAGCTCAAGCAGGTGAAGTTCGAGGCTACCTACCGCAACAGGGCCAGCATCGGGCTCGCCATGGTCAAACCCGGCTACGAGGTCGAGGTGCAGCCATCGGACTGGGCGACCTCGAAGATCGAGGGCGATCAAATCATCGTCACGGGACTGAAAGCGGGCAAGAAAACGGGCCTGCTGACCCTCAACGACGCACGACGTGAGCTCCAGGCCGAGGCCGAACTGGCCTTCACCGGCCGCATGAGCGTGCTGTGGCCCATCGGCGGTCTGGCCGTCACCGGCGGCGCAGCGGCCATGGCATCATCCAAGGACGATGGCGCCACGCCCTGGTGGATCGCCGGCGGCGTCTCGGCTGCCGTGACCGTCGTCCTGTTCTACAAGTACTTTCGCGGCGAAGGCGCGCCGCTGTTGAGCCAATCGGATACCCAAGAGCCGGAAAACAGGCTGGCGTTCAGCGTGATTCCTGGACCGACATCCATTGCTGTGCACGTATCTTTTTGATCAACCGTTGACGGAGCGTTCAACCCGAATCTGAACGGGCGAACCCATGGCAACCAGTACGAACGTCGACCAATGGCTCGACGCGAGCGGCCTCGATCTCCTTGAAGGGGCCAGGGCCAGGGCCGTCCAATTCGGTCAGCGCTACTTCCGCGGACCACAGGTCCTGCTCGTCGCCCTCGAGAGCGGGCTGCTCGACAATGCCATCCTGCGCACCGGCGCCGACCCGGACGCGGCCGTCGAGTGGTGCGGTCCTCTCGCCGAGAAGGCCACTACGCGCTATTCCGGTACGACCGAACCCATCCTCGAGGCGGCCATGGCCGGCGACCTGGTGGCGAAAGGCCGCGAGCTCGAGCGGCAACTCAACCAGTTCGACGTGGTCGAGGCCATCCTGGGTACGTCTCTCGGCTTCGTCTCCACCGAGTTGCGCGGCGTCCCGTTCTCCAGCGACGAGGTCTACCTCGAACTGGCCAAGTCGAATCCGGCGATAGCCTCCGAGACCGCCCGGGGGAATGGGTCCGGCCAACCGGGAACCGCGACGGGCCCCGCCGGCTCGGCGGGCAAGACCTTCGAGGACGTGCTCGCCCGCTACGCCGAGAACATTTCCGAGACGGTCAAGGACCTGGACATCGACCTGGCGCAGACCCGCATGAAACCCATCCGACACATCGCCGGCATCCTGGGGCGCCTGGTGCGGCCCAACCCGATGATCGTCGGCGATCCGGGCGTGGGCAAGACCGCCGTGGTCGAGGGGCTCGCCGCCTGGCTCGGCACCGAGGAAGTGCCGGCGTGGCTCGAAGGTTGCCAGATCTACTCGGTGTCCTGCACGTCCCTTATCGCCGGCGCCAGTTACCGCGGCCAACTGGAGGAAAGGCTGCAGCAGCTCATCGACGCGGCGCTCGTACGCAAGGACGTGGTCCTGTTCCTGGACGACGTGCACATCCTGGGCGACGCCGGCAGCACCGGTTCCAGCAATCTCCTCGGCCTGTTCAATCCCTACCTCAACCGCAGCACGTTCCGCTTGATCGCCGCCACCTCGACGAAGGAATTCGAAGGCAAGATTCGCCCCAACGACGCGTTCTTGCGCCGTTTCGAGGTGGTCAAGGTGCCCGAACCTTCGCGGGAAGAGACCATGGACATGCTGCGCATGCACGTGCCGCGCTTTGAGAAGCACTTCGGGTACGCCATTGACGACGACGCCCTGGCCGCGGTGGTGAACAACTGCGAGCGCTACCTGCCGTCGCTGCGATTCCCGGCCAAGGCGATCTCGATCCTGGATTCCGCCTTCCAGAGCGTGCGCGACGACCGCGAGGTGGGCGACGAGGCGGACGGCGGTGTGAACTCGGAGACGGTCCTGCACGTGGTCTCGCGCGAGTCGGGGATTCCGATCTCGCAGCTCTCCGAGATGGAACACGCGCGGCTCAAGGGGCTCCGGGACTACCTGGAGAGCCGTGTCTACGATCAGGATCGGGCGACCGGCGCCATGACGAGCGCCATCCAACGCCTCCGCCTCGGCCTGAGCGACCCGGCCCGAACCAAGGTGTCCTTCATCTTCGTGGGCCCTCCGGGCACGGGCAAGACCGAGCTGGCCAAGGCGGTCGCCGAGTACCTCATGGGCAGCACGCGGGCGCTGGTGCGGTTCAACATGTCCGAGTTCCAGACGCCGGAGAGCTATCAGCGCCTGGTCGGCCCGCCCCCGGGCTACGTTGGCTACGACGAGGGCGGCGAGTTGACCAACACCCTCATGGAGAATCCCTACAGCGTCGTGCTCTTCGACGAGATCGAGAAGGGGTCGAGCCGCGTCTTCGATGTTCTGCTGCAGGTCCTCAGCGACGGCCACCTCACCGACAACCACGGCCGGATCGTCGACTGCAAGAACTCGGTCTTCATCATGACCTCCAACGCGCTCGCCGACGTCGAGGAGATGGACAGCGACACCGTGCGCGAGATGCTGATGCAATACCAGGACCCCCACAAACCCCACCAGCAGGGGCCGACGTTCCGGCGCGAGTTCGTGGACCGCCTGGAAATCGTTCCCTTCGGGCGGCTGGGTGACCGGACACTCGAGAAGATCCTGCACCGCGAGATCGACCGTGTCATCGCCCAGGTGGCCGACAGCGAGATCATCACCTGTGACATCGCTTTGGGCGACGACACCATGGCCTGGCTCATCTCCCAGATAGACAGCCGGACAACGGGCGCACGCTCGGTGCAGCGGTTGGTCGAAGGCACGGTATCCCGTGTGATCGGCGACGGCTACATCGAGGGCGCGATCGAATCCGGAGGCAAGTACGTGTTGTCCGTGGGCGACGACGGTGCAATGAAGATCAACTGACCGGAATCAACGGAGGAGGAGAATCTCATGGCTGACAAGAAGGGCGCGCATCTCATCAAGGGCGACCCCGTTGAGAAGGCGGTCGAAGAAGGTGCGTTGGACCAGAACATCAACCTCGGCGTGGACGAGGCCATGCAGGACATGGTTTACCTCGACAGCGTCAAGGACGAGAACGACGTCTTCGCCCGCTGCCCGGTAACGGGGGCGATCGATTTCGACAAGCAGCTCGGCAAGGACAAGATGAAGGCCTTTCTCGAGCAGCTTTCCGACTACACCGGCAACGTGGTCCTCAACCCGACCGGCGACGGCTTCAAACAACTCGCCGACGTCGCCACGGATCGCTTCGCCGTCGACGATTCCAAGTGGATGGACGACCCCAAGGAGCTCATCTGGCGCTCGGCGCTGCTGGCCCAGCTCCAGGCCAAGCTCAATGCGGTCACCCACTTCGTGAAGGACCCCGCCGCCCTCGATTTCGGCGGCTCCATGAGCGATGAGGACAAGCAATCCGTCGCCCAACGGGCGCGGCAGCTCGCCGCCGAACTGCAGGACGAGGCCCTCAACGAGGTCGACGGCCAGACCGAGGCTGCTGTCGGAACCCTGCGCAGCGCGGTCGAGGAGACCAAGGACCGGTTCATGCGCTACACCGTCACCACCGACGACGCGATCCAGGAAGGCGGCCTGACCGAGGCCGAGGTCAACGAACTGTTCCAAGGAGGTGAATGATGACTCCCGAGATGAATGAAGCCGGAGCGCGGCCCATCGATCAGCTGGAAAGGATCGAACCCCTGGAGGCCGACGTGGCCGCCAAGGCCGACGAGGTACTCAACGCCCGAACCAAGCAGAACCCCGAGCTCGACGTTCTCAACGCCAAGTGGGCGACCAACACCGATCTCAAGGCGAGTCCGAACTTCACGTCCCGCAAGAAACTGATCATGGCCGAGGTCCTGAACCTCATCGCCGATTCCCTCGACCCGAACAAGCAACAGAACGTCGAATTGACCAAGCTGCGCGAGGCTCAGAAGGCGCTGCAAAGCGCGGTGAATCTCGGCGTCGGCCAGATGCTGGAGCGACTGCGGGCACGCGAGATCCTGGCCAACCAGCTGATCATGTGGAAGTCCAACTCGACCCACGCCGGTGCCTCGGCCCTGCCCGCCGGCCAGACGTCCATGGTCCTGACGCCCAACTGGCTCATCAAGCCGGCGTTCCAGAAGGCCCTCGACCACGAGTTGAAAGCCACGAACTTCCACATCGGCCGCGGCGAATACCGCAGCTTCATGTTCCTGCCTTTCCACAAGCTCGTCGGCGAGTCCATGTCCCTGATTCCCTACCTGCGCATGGCGGACCAGTATCACATGCACGTGGTCGGCGACCTGCCCCTGGAGGACACCAAGGACTCCTTCGGCAAGCTGGCCAAGGAGTGGAAGACCGACATCACGTCCGTCAACGACGAGGAGCAGGAGATCCTCTCGCGAGCCTCCATCGTCACCAACAACATGGTCGTCCGCGAAGCCCACGAGGACTACTACGAGAAGGAACCGCTGACCGTCGGTCTCAACACGGCATTCGCCGCCCAGATGACCCGCTACTTCCAGCGCGAGAAGAAGGGCATGTGGTTCAACCCGGTCATCCACCCCAAGCTCAAGCCTTCCGACACCGCCACGGTGAACACCGTGGACAAGAAGGACACCTGGCGCAAGGCCGTCGACAAGCAGTTCAACTACGCCTTCACCACGTCGGTCAAGCAGGACGCCAAGGAGCCGGGCGTTCGTTTCTACGGCGGCGCCACCATCTTCCCCGAGGATGCCGTCGATGTGGACGCGCTGGGCAACCAGGCGGTACCGCTCATCCAATCGCAGGCGCGCGTGACCAAGAATCGCATCCAGTTCTTCCTGTTGACCCAATGCGAACGCTACCGGGACGGGCAGGAGGATCCCGTCGTGATCCGCAAGGTCATCGAGAAGTACCTCCAGGACATGATGGACAAGAAGCAGATCATGGGCTGGAAGGTGCCCATGTGCGAGAAGGACGAACTGGGACGATTCAGCATCAAGGTGAACGTCAACTGGTCCAGTACGGCGGACAGCTTCGAGATCGACGCGACGGGGCGTGATGAGGAGGCGGTAGGGGAAGACTAGGGTCGGAGGAACCACGACGGATAGAGAGTGACGTGACAGTCTAGAACTGGAGGAATGACGATGGTTATCGAAATGAAGTGGAACGGCAAGGACTACAAGGTCGGGAACTTCTCGATCTCGTTGCAGAGCGCGGGCGCAGCCCAGCTGGCCAACTGCATTCCGGGTACGATCCAGGTCTCGCTGGAATTGCCGCCCAAGGCCAAGCCGGGAGCGGATTTCTTCTCGTTCGCGAAGGATCAACACAACCAGGCCAAGACCAAGGGGAAGGGCCAGATCTCGGTGTTCAAGGGCCACGACGACAAGAAGGAAGGCCAGGCTATCCAGACGGTGAAATTCGAGAAGGCTTGGCTGTCGGACATGAACTCCTCCGTGGCGGAGCATGACGACAATTTCTACTTCAACCTGCTGTTCGTGGCGACCGACGTGACGATCTCGGGGGCGGCCTTCAAGCATGACGCCCGGGAGAAACTGTTCGCCGAATAGACCGTCCTGATACGCCGTCGCGACAAAGCGGCGGCCCGTGAGTGAGGTGTGCCGTGCTCGAATTCGAAGGCAGGCCGAAGTTTCTGACCGACTATGCGCTGGTGGGCTTCGATCTGACCCAGTCGCTGGGCAGCATCGGCGAACTGGAGATCGTCCTGCATCCGCGCGCGGTCACGGCCGCGCCGCCCATGAAAGCGTTCGGATCGGTCCAGGAATCCCTCGGCCAGGAGGTGAAGTGCAAGCTTGGCGACTGGCGTTTCAACGGACGGGTCGCGAGCGTCGCCTACGACCACGCCTCCCAAGGCTTCCGCATCACGCTGCACGACGAGCTGTCCGGGCTGGCGGCGGGGATCGGTTCGGCGGTCTTCGCCGAGCAGTCGCTCAAGGACATCGTCGGAGCCGCGGCTGCCGGATGCAAGGTAACCTACATCGGCGGCCTGGAGACCACCACCGTCAAACTCGCTATCCAGTACCAGGAATCCCCGCTGACGTTCCTCAGGCGCCTTCTGGCGGAATACGGGGGGCAGATCTGGTGTGATGGAAAAGAAGTCCTCGTCGGATCCGGACCCCACAAGAAGTCCCTGAACTTCAAACTGGAAAAAGACATCACGGACTTCCGGATCGTCAGCCAGCTCGGGCCCGAGAACGTCCAACTGGAGTCCATCCCTTATTCCAACAGCAACCGGAAGACCTCGGAGGTCGAGCTCGGAAGCGGAAGTCACGGAAAGTTGCAGGACGCCGCCGTCGACCTGCGCGCCAAGGGCAGCGACGCCGCCCTGAGTTTCCATACCATCCACGAGAACGCGGACTACGAAGAGGCCAAGCACCATGGACGGTCCTTCCTCCGTTCGCGGGCGCTCGGCAGATTCTGGCTCATGGGCAGCTGTACGCGACCGGTCCGGCTGGGTGCCGAGCTGAAGATCGCGGGCATAGGCAGCGGAGCCGGGACCGAGACCACACTCGTCCGCAGCGTGGGCTGCCACTGGGATTCCTCGACGACGGAGCCGGGGTGGTTCTTCGAGGCAGCCAATCCCGAAGCGGTACTTGCACCGGAGGATCGTCGGCCGGACGTCCTTCGACTCTCGACCGCCGAAGTCGACCAGACCGACGACGACCTCAACCGTGTGGCGGTGAAGTTCCCCTGGGATCCCCATCAGACATCGACGCCCTGGCTGCGCATCGCCGCGCCGTCGTGGGGCGAGGGGCACATGCACTACCTGCCGCCCAAGGTGGGCGACACTGTGCTCGTCCTGTGGGGCTTCGGCGATATGGATCCGATCGTCATGGGCAGCGTCGCCGCCGGCGCCAGGGTGGACCAGCCCGACGCCAACCTGGTGCTGCGCACGCCGGACGGACAATCCATCGTCATCGACAAGAGCAACATCGAACTCAAGAACGACCAGGTGAAGATCAGCATGGACAAGTCGGTCGTCCTGGTCGACACCGGCGGTTCGAAGATCAACCTCGACAGCAACAACATCGAGTTGAGCACGGGCGGCAAGATCAAGATCGACGGCAAGGGCGGCGTCGAGATCACCGGCGTGGGCGGGATAGCCCTCAAGACGCCGAAACTCGACGTCGGCTGAGCGGACGGAGCGACATGACCGAGAAAGACGACGAACACATCAGGCAACTGCTCTCCGAAGTGGAGCTGTTCAACCAGAACAAGGTCCTCGGCGACTTCCTGCACGACACGGCAGGGCTCTTCGTCCCGGGCTTCACGGCGTTGCCCGCCGTGTCGATCCTGGCGTCGGATTCGCTGGTCACGCGGATGAAGAACGGGCCGGAACGCTGGCGTCCCGGAAACCTCCTGTCGGTCAAGACCCGCGAGGAATCCGCGGGAGACGAAGAGACCGACATGACGTTCTTCACGCCCGTCGTGGACGTCACCATCCCCATGATCGACGCGGAACAGGGCAAGGAGATCTCCAAGTTCGAAAAGACGATCGAGCTGAAGCCGAACGACCGCTGGGAGCCGATCGACATCCATTTCGCGCTACTGCCATGGGACTACAAGCGGGAACAGCGGACCTGGACGCCGGACGAGCTCATCGCCATCAGCCACGCCATGGAGAAGGCCGGCCGCGAGATGACCGTGGAGATGCGGCTGCGGGACCGGGCCGTGGATCTGGAGCCCCGGTGGACGCTGTCCTCCTGGGTTCCCGAACGGGCCGCCGAAAGCCTCTGTTTCCCCATGAACTACGCGTTCCAGCTCCTGACGCCATTCGTGTTCCGCCTGGAGTTCGGGCCCGAGATGACCTCCATCGACGGCGAGCCTGTCACGCTCGATATGGACTCGTTGGTGCTGCACTTCAAGCTCGAGGAGGACGTGCTGCAGCGGCTTTTTGTCGAAGCCGAGATAGGCGAGCCCCCGCTCTCGGGCATCTCGGTCTTCGCCAACGCCCTGCCCGTGATGAACGTCGATCTCAAGGCCTGGGAGCCCCACGAACCGTTCGAGCAATTCGTCCGCACTTCAGGCATGAAGCCGCTCGGACCAGCAGGCATCTATCCGTACCGCAAGGCGGGACAGACCGAGGAATCGGGTCTGGGCGACACCCGCAACGTTGTCTTTGCCGTGGAGATCGATGCTGCGGGCCCGGTGCTCAACCGCTACGCTTTGCCGGGCGAGACGGACACGGAACAGATGAAGCAATTCTACATGTGGACGACCCACGGTGACGCCATCGCCGGCCGCCACTACCGCTTCAACGAGACTCCGGTGGTCCAACCGCTGCACAAGGCCTCGGCTCTGCTGGAATCGGTATTCACGATCATGCCCTGTTTCGGCGGCTGCGACTGCGCCAAGCCCGCCGAAGCCGACTGGTACAACCGCCTGATCCTCTCCCATGCCATTCCACCCCAGAAGCTGCTCTACCGGGACACGCTGATGGCGGCCATCGATGATCTCGTCGGTCGACTCGGGTACCGCGACGTCGATGTTCTGGAGCCGGCGACCGAACTCCGCGTCGTCGACGGCGCACGTCAACGGGTAACCGTCGCCTACATGCGCAACCGTGGCGGCAAGACCATCACCCCCCGGCACCTGGCCATGATCCGCGGCTACCTGAACGACCGTGCACCGATCGGTAGCCGTATTATGCTGGAGATGAGGTAGTTTCGTGGAGCCCGGCAAGCCCAGCACCGAGACCAAGTGCTACCGACGTGGCCGCCTGGAAAGCCGCTTCGTCCACGCCGCTTCGCCCGACGCGGCCGAGGAGAACACCGACCTCGCCGTACTCCTGCGCCGCTACTACGACTATCGAGTCTGGCGCCTGATCCGCGGTTACATCCTCTCCTCGAACAACGACAAGCGCAGCCTCCGCAAGCTCGTCCAGACCGTGGTCCGCGTAGGCTTCTCGATCCTGCTGGCCGAATCGCGGGACGAGGCGCGCGATGCCGATCGGATTCTCGTGACGACGGATTTCAGTTGTCGCCGCATCGAGAATCAGCCGCCCCAGTTCGCTTCCGAGAAGCCGGTCGAGCCGAGCAGCGCCGGCTTCGCCCTGGGCCAGGCCTCCATCGGCCGCGATATCGCCCTGGGCTCGAACCCGGCGGAGTCGGTGTGGACGGTGACCATCGACGTGGAGCTGAAGATGGCTCAGGCCGTCGTACTTCAGAGGCGCCCAGAGGTCGTGGACGGGATCATGAAAGCCCTCGAGCGGGCGGTTCCGCTCAACCTGGACTACGTGCTGTGCTTCCACGTGGACGAGGACGACTACGTGGGGCTGCTGTTCGCGGTGGACGGGACGAAGCGCGAGGCCGGGGAATTCCCACCGGTGCTTGGACTGAACTCGGCCTTGGGCCGAATCCGGGAGTGACGAGGAGGCCCCGATGCCACAGGTCGTGTGCCAGGGAGCCATGTGCAGCTGCACCGTGGGCAGCGCACCGGCCATGCTGACGGTGACGAGCCAGCAGGTCGCACGCGTGGGCGGCATGGCCATCGCCACGGTGATGGACTTCGCGACGGGAGCGAACCTGCCGCCGTTCGGGACCTGCCAGATCCTCACGGCAGCGGCCTCGGGGACGCCTACGCCCTGTGCAATGGTGCCTGCAGGGCCGTGGCAACCGGGTTCGATGGTCAAGAAGATCACGGGCATGACAGCATTGACGGACGCGAGCAAGTTGACGTGTGGAGTGGGTGGGGTGATTTCGATAACGAATCCCGCAAACATCGTCCTTGGGACCAAATAGTGAATGATCTTCGCCGCACCAGCTCCGACACGTCCGTTGTCCTGGACCCTGTACTGATCATGCGGACTTGGCGGGTTGCCGCTTCGAAGCTGCATGTCACAAGGAGATATCGGCATGTTTGACTGCAATGCAGCAGAAGCCCGCCAGTTCATCGTGCAGAAGCAGGCCCTCGAACTCGGCCTGGCCTGGGATCTGTATGAGGTGTTCTCGAACGAGTTCCTCAAGCCGCTGCAACGTGCCTGCGGGGAGGCGGTCAAAGAGATCGATAAGAACTTCGGCTCGGATTCACGGTTCCAAGCCGATTATAGGAAGGAATGGGCGGGATACGCCTGCATGCGCGGCCTGAAGAACTGGGACGGGCACAGGCTCTACCAGTGGACATGGAAGTGGTCGCCTTTCGAGTGCGGAGACTGGATTCGCGTGTACGGCGAAATCGTCGAGATGCGCGGCAAGTACTTCGCAGCGGGCGTGGATGATGATCGAACGGCACCACAGAGGAGTTTCGCGACAGACCCGGGTCTTGGCCATGAATACCAACTCTGGGGCAAACATCAGAAAAAGGGGCACGGGGGGGGCAGCCTCGATCAGGGTCACCGCAATCCCGACAACCTTCGACGAAGGGCGCAGCCGAAAGCGCTGCACGGTCGCCAAACCTATGAATACGACAGGCTCTACGGGCCTCCGACTCCGGCCCGGGAATTAGCCACCTCGATGGCACACTCGGGAATCAAGGCCTGGACCATCCTCGACAACGACCTCACCGGAAAGATCGATCGGTACTTCGGGCTGATGCGTGGCGCGACCATCTCGGGCACGACTACGGACAACATCTTCTTTCTCAACAAGTTCGGCAATGTCGACACAGGTCATTTCCGCCATACAGCCGTCTTCAGTGACAGGATCTTCGCCCTGATGCCCATCGCGACCATCGGCGCTGCGGGACACCATTCCCTGTTGGAGATTGCGCTTCCCCTGGCCATCAATGGCTACATCGACTACAGCATCGGCCTCTACGGATCGTTGTTCCCCACCGCGTACAGACCGATTGCAGAGACCCGCGATGGCGCGGAGGCGATCCGCGGATTCCTCGCGAACTACGATTCCCGTGGATCAGAACACCTGGCGCTCTGCTACTATGACGACCGTCGGCAACTGGCCGGTTGCTACATCGCGGAGCATCGCGATCTCCCGAATTGGCGTTACAGGTTCAAGGTCGCCAGTCAGCCCTTCCTACAGCTTTTTGCCGGGCTTCCCGCCTACCCGACGAAAGATGTTACCCACGCTTTGGGGTTGGCGATGGGACTGAGCATGCCTGGCTGATGCGGGCGGTGATCTTCCGCATTCCGACCGGTCACTCCGGCGAGTTGCACGCCGACGAGAATCTTGTGCAGCACGCGGAGATGTGCTCCAGCCCGGACGGGGAACCGCGGGCCTACCCTGCTCCAGCGGTATTATGTCTGACCGGTGAGACCCAACTGGCGGCTCGGCACACGGATGGACTTGCCGGGGAGTCACAAATTTAGCGGTCACGAAACTATGCTCGTGTCACGCGTACGCCCCGGATAACGTCTGCGATCAACCACTCATCTTCACCCAAACGTTCACCTTGCTGATGGTACCAGTTGGTAACCGCGACTCCCCTCCTGAAGTCGATTTCGAGGACAACCCCTTGGCCTGTTGGAGACGATCTCGCATAGCCGACAGCCACCGACCTGGTCGCCGTCCATGATGTATATCTACTATTGTCGGTCGCTCCTCCACTGTGGCGAGTCACGAAGCCGTCACCCCCATCGCCTCCCTTCGGCGAGCAAGTACCGTGATTCTGCGCTTCGCTGTGATGCCACGACATACTTGCAACACCACGGAACAGCGTAAACGGCAACTCTTTGATGGCCCCTCCCCCTCTTGTTCCATCCGCTCCTGGAATACCCACCTTATCAACGCCTAACCCGGTGTCCACCCGCCACCCTGAGGTGAACTGGCAACCGTGTTGCTCGGCAATGCACCGATCGATTCCCACATCCTGGCGGTCCGGGAATCAACAGGAATCCCGCCGATCGACACGCACGGTTTCCTGAAAACCGCTCCCTGCCGTTCCCCACACCAGTTGCTCATCTGATTGAAATCCGCATCCTCGAGAAACAGTCGCTCGGGCCCACCCGCATGGAGGCTCTCGGCGTGACCCACCTGGACCGCCGGGACGTCGGCTCCGTGCCGGGTCGCTCGCCACCGATGAGTTTCCGGATCTACAAGAAAAGACAACAGGTGACACGGATCGGCAAGAATCCTCTTCAAGCACATCTGACTGAAACGACGATTGTAGATTCGCGATCGTGCGGCAGCCATCGAATCCCCCCGCATCCTCGACGACCCGATCTGGATCCGAGAAACACATATCACGGTGCAAACACTGGATACGCCTGCGGCGATTGGATGTAGGGCATGAAGCAAAGCAGGTAGGACCGCATGGCCGGACACTGATCGAAACTACCATACCTGTTCGAGTGCAGTCAAATGGCCTCAGACAACGGAGATGCCCATCATGGCGCATCCGTCCGGAAACCGCTTCGAAATCACATCCTTCTCCGCATTCGCCCGGCGGTAGTCGCTCTCTCGATCTCAGCGTCTGAATGCCGCCTTGAGCGAGCTCCAGCTCACCGGTTCCACTGCCACCGTGGCGGGATCCTCCCAGTACAGGGACAGCGCACCGGCGTAGGCATCGACGACTTCGTCGTAGCTCTTGTGCTCGTAGGCCCGGACGCGCAGGCGGACCAGGTGGTCGCCGGGCGGAAGGGTCCTCGTGAGCCGGCAATCACCCACGCCTCCTTCCAGGAGCACTTCGTTGGTGCCGTCGGGATGGGTGATGGTGAGCGAGTGTTCGGCCGTGTCCAGCGGTCCGGCCGTCACCGTGCAGACAGCTCGGATCCGGGTGGCGGCGGCCACGTCCACGGCACAGATCAGGTCCACCGCGTATTCGATTCCCGTTACCTGGGGGTCGTCGATCATCGGCCAGGCACCCCGGAAGACAAGGCTGTCGCCGTCGCAATGGACGAACCAGGGGTCGGGACAGCCCATGTTCCCGGAGCCGTCGCCATGGGATGCAGTGAAGACGGGGCCCGCGCTGGTCGGGTGATCCCAGTAGCAGTAGCCGGGGGTGGGGGTCGGGGCGACCCAGTAATGCTGTTGGAGATCGCCCTCCGCTTCGTACACCTGGACGCCGTTCCAGGCGACCGCCGGGGCCGCCGCCAGCAGGCAGGCGAGGACAAGTAGAGTGAATCGTATCATGGCATTCCCTCCTGCGGGGATTATACCACGTCTGCGGTGGGCGTACCGGGCGGGAGCCTAGCCGTCCAAAAAGCCCAGGATTTCCGCCGTCTTTTCCGCCATCAGCGCCGCGTCCCCCCGTGATTCCACGTTCAACCGGATCACCGGCTCCGTATTGCTCATCCTGAGGTTGAACCGCCACTGCCCCATGTCCAGCGACAACCCGTCCGTGCGGTCGACGGCCGCGGCGTCGGAACCGTACTCGGCCTCGATGGCTGCGATGGCTGCCCGGGGATCGTCCAGCCGCCGGTTGATCTCGCCGCTGGCCGGGTAGGCCGCCTGCATGTCCGAAACCAGCTCCGACAGCTTCTGCCCGCTGGCGCTCATCTCCTGCCACACCAGAAGCCAGGGCAGCATGCCGCTGTCGCAGTAGGCGAACTCGCGGAAGTAATGGTGGGCAGACATCTCGCCGCCGTACACCGCGTCCTCGGTGCGCATGCGCTCCTTGATGAAGGCGTGGCCCGTCTTGTTCATGACCGGCCGGCCGCCCGCCTCTTCCACCATGGCCACCGTGTTCCACACCAGGCGCGGGTCGTGGATGATGGCCGCCCCCGGTTCGCGGCGCAGGCTGGCCCGGGCCAGCAGGCCCACCAGGTAGTAGCCCTCGATGAAGGCGCCGGTCTCGTCGAAGAAGAAGCAGCGGTCGAAATCGCCGTCCCAGGCCAGGCCCAGGTCGGCCCCGTGTTCGCGCACGGCGTCGGCCGTGTGGCTGCGGTTGTCCGGCAAGAGGGGGTTGGGGATGCCGTGGGGGAAGGTGCCGTCGGGCTCGTCGAAGACGTGGATGAATTCGCCCGGCAGGTGCTCCGCCAGGGCCTTGACCACGGGCCCGGCGCAGCCGTTGCCGCCGTTGGCCACGATCTTCAGGGGCTTCAGGGCTGCCGGGTCCACGAGCTTCAGCAGGTCGGACGTGTACTCGGCCAGGGTGTCCACACGCTCGACACCACCCGGCTCGGCGGCGGGCTCGGGCTCGGCGCCCACGGCCAGGGCGGCGATGTCGTGGAGTCCGGTGTCGCCGCTGATGGGCCGGGCCCCGTTCTTGACGAGCTTCATGCCGTTGTGGTCCATGGGATTGTGGCTGGCGGTAACCATGATGCCCCCGTCCAGGCCATGAGCGTCGGTCACATGGTAGATCATCTCGGTGCCGCACAGGCCGATATCCAAGACGTCGCAGCCGGCCGAGCGCACGCCCCGGGCCACGGCGTCGGCCAGGTCGGCGCTGCTCAGGCGGCAGTCGCGGCCCACGGCGATCCGTTTGGCGCCCAAGTAGGCGGCGGTGGCCTGCCCGGTGCGGTAGGCCAGGTCGGCGTCCAGTTCCTCGGGCACGCGGCCACGGATGTCGTAGGCCTTGAAGCACGTGGGCAAGGCGGTCATGGAGCGGTCCTTCCGGTTTCCGGGCTGTGACGACGCCACATTTGGTAGCACGATTTCGCCGCGGTCACAAGGGACGGGAAATCCCTCAGGGAACGTCATTGCGCCGCCGAAGTTTCTGGTTCATGATGCCGCCACGAATTCCGGATCACTACGCTGCGTTGCGCGCGCCACCCCGACACGGAGGAACCAAGATGAAGAAACTCGTACTCGCCATGGCCACCCTGCTGGCCCTGACCAGCCTCACCGGCTGCCTGCGCATGCACAACGAGGTCGTCCTGGAGAAGGACGGCTCCGGCTCCATGACCTTCGAGATGGGCATCACCCAGACCGTGGCCGACGCCCTGCAGGAGATGCAGGCCCTGGATCCCACCAACCAGGACATGGAGATGCCGTCCCTGGACGAGATGAACAAGGACGACATCCAGAAGGCCGTCAAACCCTACGACGTGAAGCTCACCAAGTTCGACCGCTCCACCGTCGACGGCCGCGAGAACATCGCCATGGCCTTCGACTTCAAGGACCTCAAGGGCATGTCCGCGGCCATGTCCGCCGTCATGGGCGGCGCCGGCGACGGCGACGGCCTGGGCATCTACGACGCCGGCGACGGCAACTTCGTTCTCAAGCAGGCCACCTACGACTTCAGCGACATGCCCATGCCCGAGAAGAAGGAGGCCGAGACCGAGCCCGCCGCGCCCACGGCCCAGACCCCCGAGGTCATGCAGAAGCAGATGGAACTCATGGGCAAGCTCATGGGATCCCTGTCCGAACTGGACGTGCGCATGGCCATCACCGTGCCCGGCGACATCGTCGAGTCCAATGCTCCCGAGCAGGACGGACGCACCTCCATCTGGATCATCAACGGCGAGAACATGATGACCCAGGGCCAGAACATGGAGCCCGTCATCACGTTCTCGGGCAAGGGCTTGAAGATCAAGTCGCTGACCGAATAGCGATACCCGGGGCATGGCCTCACCGACTCGTCCGCGCTATCATGGGAGGGACCGCACCGGCGGTCCCTCTCTTGAGTTTTGCCAGGAGGCGAGCCCCATGACGTTGACCCAGGCCCTGACCGCCCTGCGCGACGCCGGCACCGCCCACGACCTGGCCCGTGATCTGGACAGCTACGTCATCGCCGACGCCTTGGCCACCCTGGTCATGCACGGTCCCCATGCTCGCCGCAAATTCGAAGTTTGGAAGAGCCGGAAAGCCGAATTCACCGCTGCCTGCGGCTGGAACCTCCTGGCCGGCCTGGCCCTGGACGAGGATCGCGAGTTGGAAGCCTCCTGGCTCCGTACACAATTGAAGACCATCACCGCCGAGATCCACCAGCGCCCCAACCGGGTCCGCCACAGCATGAACCAGGCGCTCATCTGCATCGGCGTCCGGGGTGGCGCCCTGGAGAAGGCCGCCTTGGCCGCGGCGAAGAAGGTCGGCAAGGTGGTGGTGGACCACGGCCAGACGAGCTGCAAGACTCCCGACGCTGCCTCCTACATCGCCAAGACCTTGGCCCACCGCGGCCGCAATAAGAAGAAGGCCGGCTGTTGAGACGACACGAACTGGGCGTGCAGGACGACGCCTTCCTGGCCGAAGTCGCCCGGGGCGCCCTGGTGGGCCACCTCGCCCTCGCCACCCCCGACGGCCCCCGTGCCGTGGCCCTGAACTTCGCCCTCGCCGACGGCGCCATCTGGTACCACGGCGCCCAGGCCGGCGAGAAGTTCGCCACGGTGGCACACGGCGCCCCCGTGGGCTTCACCATGACCATGGCCTACAGTCTCATCCCCAGCTCTTGGTCCGCCCCGGCCCACGCCTGCCCCGCCACCCACTTCTTCAAGTCCGTGGAAGTGCGTGGCAGCTGCGCCCCGGTGGACGACCCCGTGCTCAAGGCCCGCGGCCTGCAGGCCATCATGGAGAAGTACCAGCCCGAGAGGAACTTCACGCCCATCTCCGCCGACCTGCCCATGTACAAGGGCGCCCTGAAATCCGTGGGCGTGTTCCGGGTCGTCATCGAATCCTGGACCGGCAAGCGGAAGTTCGGCCAGAACGAACCGGAGAAACTACGGCGCCTGTGGGTGGAGAAGCTCAGGGAGCGCGGCACGGAGCTGGACCTGGCCACCGCCGACGAGATCGCCCGCTCCCTGCCCTAGCTGCGTCTAGAACGACCGGGCGACCCGCAGGACGCGCTCCATGAACGTAGCCACCCGGGGCGGCTGGCCGGCCATGAGCGCCACGGACACCACGGCGAACGGCACCACCGTGGCAAAGTCCCCTTTGAGGATCGTCAGCACCAGCCCGAAGATGGAGATGGCCTCACGCATGGCCAGCGTGATGATCGTGGTCTGCTGGTAGTGGGGAAAGACCGTCGCCAGGCGCTGTTCGGCCGGGGACAGGGATTCCATGCCGTCCTTCAGGGCCGCAAGCTGCTGGGCGCTGAAACCGCCGACGGTTGCGTCGGGGGCGGCCATGGACCGCATCCGGTCCTGCACCTTCTCGTCGGACAGGGCCCAGCGCCGGTAGATGAAGCTCGCCGCCACCAGCACCACCGCCACCACCGTCAGGATGGTCTGGATCAGCATGGGGTCGAAGTCCGACACCGGCGGGTCCGTGGCCGCGCCGTCGTTCATGCCGAACATGAACCAGGCGATGCCCACGTAGATGATCGGCGCGACCAGGAACGCCCCCCAGATGATGTTCAAGGTGATGGCCAGGGGACGGATGAGCTTGCGGAATTCGGATGACAGCATGGGATACCTCCTACGAGGCAGTGAATCACAAGCCACCAGGCGTGTCAGCCGGGATCGGGCCGCCGAGGATTCGCCGAAGGGGGCGCCCGTCCGGGGGCGCCCCGTGGGAATCTCTGCCGATGGTGCAGTCTAGGCGCCGCCCCCGGCGACGATGGAGGGTACCGGCCGATTCATGAGTTCCCGGTCCATGAGGAACAGGCCGGGACCGTCGGCGCCCATCATGGCGAGCTTCTTGAGGATGTCCTCCACCTGGGACTCTTCCTCCACCTGCTCGGTGACGTACCACTGCATGAGGTTGTTGGTGGCGTAGTCCTTCTCGGTGATGGCCAGTTCCGCGAGGGCGTTGATGTTGCCGGTCATGTACTGCTCGTGCTCCAGGGCGGCCTCGAAGGCGGCCACGGCACCGTCCCACTCCTTGGGGGGCGCGTTCACCGCGAAGAGTTCCACCCGCGCACCACGCTCGATCATGTAGTCGAAGATCTTCATGGCGTGCAGGTGCTCCTCCTGGGCCTGCATACGCATCCAGTGGGCACAGCCGTCCAGGTTGGCGTCCTCCAGGTAGGCGGCCATGGCCAGGTAGATGTAGCTGGAGTAGTACTCCTCGTTGATCTGCTTGTTCAGGGCGGCTTCCAGCTTCTTGCTCAACATGGTCAATCCTCCGGGCTGGAACGATGTGCGATCTCTTTGAAAAACAATGTAATCACCGGGCCCGGTCCGGTGCCAGCGGCAAATCGGTCGGGAGCCCGGAGATGCGACCTGGCGTCGGGATGAGCGATCGCCCGGGTGGCCGAGCGGCGAGTCGTCGGGTGGGGCGCGGACCTGTCGGCGAGGCCGGTCGTATCTGCATTTCGAGGTCCCCGGGGACCTTGGCCGTCCAGCCGGCGGCAGGCTCCCTGACCAGGGAGCCTCTATCGTGATGCAACCGATGGCAGGACGCGCAGAGGGTGACCAGGTTCGCGGGATCGTGGGTGCCGCCCTTGGCGCGCGGGGTCCGGTGGTGGACTTCCAGGAAATGGGTCCGATCGCAGCCGGGGGATTGGCACCGGTGACCGTCGCGGGCCAGGATTTCGCGGTGGACGCGCGGGGGGATCGTGGCCTTCGCTCGCCGGCCTTTCTTGCAGATGATGGCGTCGCACTGTAGGCGCTCGGTATCGGCGCGGCCGAGCTTGCGTTCGCCTTGATTCGTAGGTACCAGGAGCTTGCCGCCTCGCTCGTGCACGTGGATCTGCACCGGCCGCGAAGGCCCCCGGGGACCTTCGTTCTCATGGGACGCGACCAGCGCCGCCAGCGCATCGAGAAGCAACTCCGCCCGGTCGACCGGCGCTGCGCCGAGCTTGTGGAGCCGTTCAACCAGTGCTGTCCGGCGGGC
>JAAEQC010000006.1 GCA_024231905.1 bacterium
CCAGCTCCTCCACCAATTTCTCGAACGGCACGTCCTGATGGGCATAGGCGCCCAGCGCCACGTCCCGGACCCGTGCCAGCAACTGCGCGAAGGTCGGTTCCGGGGACGCCGGACCGCGGTCCGCCGGAGCGCCCGAGAGGTCGGCGCGCAGCACCAGGGTGTTGACGAAGAAGCCGATCAGTCCCTCGGTCTCGGCCCGGTTGCGGTTGGCCACGGGAGTGCCCACCGCAAAGTTCCGCTGTCCCGTCAAGCGTCCGAGGAGCGCCTGGAAGGCGGCCAGCAGCGTCATGAACAGGGTGAAGCCGCGCTGCTCGCTGAACTCCTGAAGACGCCGGCGGAGCTCTTCCGGCAACAGGAAGCCTTCCACCGCACCGCGGAAGCTCTGCTTCGGCGGCCGCGGCCGGTCGGTGGGCAGCTCGAGCACCGCAAGGTCCGCCAGCTGCGCTCGCCAGTACGCAAGCTGGGCCTCCAGAACCTCCCCGCGGAGCCACCGGCGTTGCCAGACCGCGAAGTCGGCGTACTGCACCTCGAGCTCGGGAAGGGGTTGACTCCGGCCGGTGACGAACGCCCGATACAGAATCTCCAGCTCGCGCAGGAAGACGCCGATGGACCAGCCGTCAAAGGCGATGTGATGCACCGTGAGGCACAGTACGTGCTCGTGCCCGTCCCTCGCGCCGGCATCGAGCCGCAGCACGACGGCCCGCAGCACCGGGCCGCGGCCGAGATCGAACGGCCGTTGCGCTTCGCGGCGCGTCAGCTGATCGGCCGCGGCGCGCCGCGCCGGCTGTGCAAGGGCGCTGAGATCGACCACCGGCAGCAGCACCTCGGCAACCGGCTCAATCACCTGGAGGGGTACCCCCTCGACCGACTCGAAGCGAGTACGCAGCACCTCGTGACGGCGCACGATCTCGCCCAATGCCCGGGCCAGGGCGCCGAGGTCGAGGCGCCCAGTAAGGCGAATGGGGGCGGGAACGTTGTAGAGCGCCGAGTCCGGCTCGAAGCGGTCGATGAACCACAGCCGCTGCTGAGCGAAGCTGAGCGGTCCGGCCTCCCGGGGTCCGGCCTCCCCCGGAGGCCGCGCCAGCAGCGGCGGCGCCTCGAGGCCCTCTTTGCGGCGCAGCGCCTCGGCCACGGAGCCGGCCAGGCCGGCCACCGTCGGCCGCTCGAAGAGCACCCGCAGCGGCAGCTCGATGCCCAGGTCCCGGCGCAGCCGCGACTGCACCCGAGTGGCCAGAAGCGAGTGCCCGCCGAGGGCAAAGAAGTTGTCGTGGGCCCCGACTTCGGGCCGGACCTCGCCCACCGCCAGCACCTCGGCCCAGATCCCGGCCAGGACCTCCTCCACCGGACCGCG
>JAAEQC010000007.1 GCA_024231905.1 bacterium
ACGGCATCCTCTTCACACGCCGCGACCCCGCCGACGAGTGGAGCGGGCTGACGTTCAGCTCGGGCTCGGGCGGAACCCTCGAGTACTGCACGTTCGAACACGCCACCCGCTACGAAGGCAACGCCGTCTACTGCAACGAGGCCGAACCTACTTTCGAACACTGCACGTTCCGCGAAAACGACTTCGGGCTCTACGCCAGGAACGCGACCCTCTCCCTGCTGAACTGCCTGGTCACCGACAACCTCGAGTACGGCGTCTACCTGTACGGCGCGGCGGACCTGAATTTCGGCGGATCCCCCGCCGAGTGGAACGACATCCACGACAACGGCGGCGGCCTGCCGGACCGTGATCTCCACAACGGCACCGAGACCGTCTACGCCACCTACGTGTACTGGGGAACCATCGATGTGGGCGAGATCGAGGACCTGATCCACCACGAGCCGGACAACGCATCCCTGGGCCGGGTCCAGTTCGGACCGTGGGTCAACGCCGCCCACGACACCGAGTACTCGGACGGCTTGTCGGCCGTACCGGACGACACGGGTCCGGTCATCCCCACCGTCCATGGTCTGGACCAGAACTGCCCCAACCCCTTCAACCCGGTCACAACCATCAGCTACGACCTACCCCGGGACAGCCACGTGGAGCTGGTGGTCCTCGATCTGGCGGGTCGGCGCGTGACGACCCTGGTCGACGCCCGCCAGGAAGCCGGAACCCGGAGCGTGACCTGGCAGCCGCGGGACCTCGCCAGCGGCATGTACCTGTACCGCATCAAGACCGACGGATTCGAACAGATCAGGAAGATGATGTTGCTGCGTTAGACCGTCGGCGACCGGGCTACTCGAGCGCGAGCCGCAGGGCGCGGTTCGCGCTCCTTTCCATCTCCAGACCGGCAGTGGCGCTGCAGAACACGGCGTCGAGCCGTTCGCGGTAGGGGGCAACGCTCGCCTGAAGCGTGGCCGGCAGGCCATCCTGCCAGACGAGCCGAGTGGAGTCGTCCTCCATCCTCTGCACCTCGTCGGCCAAGGCGCCGTGGCGGGGATCATCCGCGACAGGCCGGCCCCCGACCTGCAGTTGCCGTGCCAGGCATCCGCTCAGCCTCTCCGCCGCCTCGGGCGACACGGCCTCGCCGTTCGAGAAGATCTCGCCCCGCGTCCCCTCGGACAGAAGCTGGTCGTGGTAGGCCACGGCGTAGATGTAGGAATACTCCTCCAGCCCCATGGACGCGGCCAGCAGCCCCGTATTGCGCTTCTCGAAATAGTTGGCCAGGAAGGGCGTGATGGATAGGGCCGCACCGCCCAAGCCGGCGGCCACGCCACCCATCTCCCCCGCGTCCTTCACGTCTTCGGGATCCCGCGTTTCGAGCGACGCGACCGCATCGAAGCCCCGGCGCACGTTGCCGTATCCCTCGCAGGACGCGACCAGCGTGGAACGGATATCCAGGAAGAGTTCCATGCGCTCGGCGGGAATGCCCCCCGACGAGGGCGGCACGTAGGCCACGGCCGAGCCGAGGGACCGGTCGAGTTCATTCAGGGCTTCTCCGGCGTTCTGAAGCGGGCCCCAGGTCTTCACCCCCACGACCCCGGCCACCAACAGGGGAATCCCGATCAGTGCGGCGGCCAGGATGGCGCAACCCTTGGCTGTCGTGCGTCCGGTCTTCTTCATGGTGGGGGCCTGCCTTTCCAGCTTCCGCTACAAGGCAGACGCAAGTTGGGAGAGGCAGGTTCCGTGACTGGGGACGGGGACCCGGCGGACGATTCGAGAATCCGCGATCGAGTTGCTTCACCGGGAGGTGGGTCGAGGCCGCAGCTCCTCGATCACGTCGGCCCGCACCCAGTAGATGTCCCACTTGGCAGTGAAGAAAAGATAGCGACCATCCGGCGACAGGGTGGCGCACATGTTGTCCCCCGGGTCATTGAGCCCCGGGCCCAGATTGACCGCTTCGCCCCACCGGCCGTCGGCCTGGCGGAAAACCACGTACAGGTCGCCGTCCTGGGTGCCGCCGAGGGCGCCCGGCCGGCGTGAATCGAAGAGCAGGAAGCTGCCGTCGCGGGCCACGCAGGGGTGGGCGTCGGACTCCGGCGTGTTCGTGCCGCCACCCAGCAGTTCGGGCTGTCCGAAAGCGTCCCCCTCCGGCGCCAGTCTGATCAGACGTCCCCAGTCCTCCTCGCCGCCGCTGATGTCCGTGACGTAGAGGACGCCGTCCGCAGTCAAGGACGGGAACATACCGTCGCAGATCTTCTTGCCGCCGCTCCAACCGTCGCCCTCCCGCTCGCGCATCCAGATCTCCGATCCGCGTCCCATGAAAAGGCGGTCGCCCGTGGCGTCGATGTGGGGCTCGAAGTTGCCGGGAGCGGCGAACGGCGCCGGGGCCGGCACGGTCCAGCCGTCCTCGGTCTGTCGGCTCATCTTGAGTCCCTGGGAGGTGGAAAAATAGGCCTCGCGACCGTCGGGAGTGAACACGACGCAGTACTCGAGGCGGCCGCACGTGGACACCAGGCCGGGAGCAAAAAGTTGCGGTGTACGTCCGGGCGGCTCCTGTCCGAAGTAGGGTCCGGTCAGGCCGGTGGCCGTTCCGGGCGCCCCGGGGCTCACCGCGTCGGTCTCCGGGGCCATGCTGGTCACGTACCAGTCCAGGTCCTTCAGCTTCCAGGTGGCGTTCTCGTTTTCGGGATTCAAGTCCAACGATCGCTGGTAACAGGATCGCGCGCGCTCCGCGTCGCCCAGGTAGAGCCAGGCCTCACCCAGACTGTCCCAGACGTTTGCGGCCTCGGGCAGCAACTCCGCAGCCAGCTGGAACACCTCCGCGGCGTCTTCCTTGCGACAGGCGGCGATGGTCCGGTAGCCGAGCGCCGTCAAGCCGGCCTCATCCAGATGGTACCGTTCAGGATCGCGGGCAAGGGAATCGCGCAACGCCGCCGTCGCGACCGACCCATCGTGGTCGCGCAGCAGATCATCCAGGACCGCGGACGCATCCAAAACCGCCGGAGCGTCACCGTCGGGATTCGCCAGGGACAAGGGCGCGAGCAGCAGCAGGCAACTCACGAGGACCAGATGGCGGCACGCGGTGAAGGGCCACCCATGGGAGGTGGGGATCGACGGGCTCATGGCGCTTCCTCCGGATTGGTACGTGGGGCGAGCCTACTACGGCGTTCGCGGCGCCGAGTTACGTCGCAGCCCTGTAACCACACCGTCCACCTCCCGTCGTTGAAAGCACGCCCCCGACCACGTCATCGGCTCACGGTGTTCCGGCAAATCCGAGGTAATCCCCATGAAGGTCATCAGAATCGCAGCGCTGGTCAGTCTGCTCCTCACGCTGGGTGTCGCCGCGCCGGCGAGCACCGATTTCGCGGACGTCACCGAGGCCGAAATCACATCGGCGATCCTGGACGAAACCGTCGCGTTGCGGATCGCTCTTCCCGTGGGATACGAAGGAACGACCCGGGACTATCCGGTGCTGTATCTGTTGGACGGCAATTTCTTCATGTATCAGGCCGTTTCGGCCGTCGACTTCCTCTCCACGCCCAGATACATGAACGCGGTGATCCCCAGCCACATCGTCGTGGGCATCACGACCCGGGACCGCAACCACGACCTCACCCCGACCCACGACGCGGAATACGACGGGATGGCGTTTCCCACCAGCGGCGGCGCCGAGGATTTTCGGCATTTCCTGGTGGATGAACTGATCCCGTTCGTCGACGCGAACTACCGCACTACCGATCGAAGAATCCTGGCAGGCTGGTCCCTCGGCGGACTGTTCACCACCTGGACCTACCTCGCGCACCCGAAGACCTTCGACAGCTACCTCGCCATCAGCCCGAGCCTCTGGTGGGACGACATGGTCGTCTGCGGAATGGCTCGGGAGATAGCCGCGAACGGGGGACTCAGTCCGCGGCGTCTGACCGTGACCCTCGGCGGGCTCGAACGCGCCCCCATGGACGAGTCGGTCGAGGGCACCTTCGTACCCTTGATGGAGGGCGCGGACGACGCCACGGGATTCGACCACATCGAGATCGTCGGCGAAGGGCACAACACCAGCCCCCTGATCGCGCTCCACAAGGGCCTGGTATCACTGCATCGTATGACCGCGTTGCCGGACGAGATCGTCGAAGGTGATCTGACCGTCCTGAAGCAGCGCCTCGTGGACAAGGCCCTGGGCCACGGCCTGCGCACGAACGACCCGGACGAAGCCGGTCGGTTCCTGATCAAGCTGGCGGTCGAGCAGGGCACCTATGAGATCGGTATGCAGCTCGCCCGGATCCTCGCCGACCGCGTGACGGTCTCGCCCCGGTCCATGGTCGCCGTGGGTGAGATGGCGTTCCGGTTGAATCGCTACGAGGACTCGACAGCCGCTTTCAGAACGGCCATCGCCCGGGAGAAGGCTCGGGATGAACCGGATCCCCAAGAGCTGAAGTTCTTCGAGGAATACCTGGAATGGGTCCTGGCCAGAATGGGCTGACGAGGAAAAAACCAACTATGGGGAGTCCGGATCGTCATTCTCCTCGCCGGTTCCGACCAGGCCGGCGAACTCGGCGATCGCCGCTTCCTGGGCCGCGGTCTCCACGGATCCTGGACGCAGTTCCCGAATCTTCGCGATGGCATCCGCGGCCGCCATGCCCCGCGAAACCAGGTAGGCGGCGAGAAAGGTCCCGGTCCGCCCCTTGCCCGCATGGCAGTGGACGCCCACCCTCCCCCCGGCCGTCATCTGCCGTTCGACCGCCGCAATGAACTCGCTCAACTGTTCCATCGTCGGCGCATGGAAGTCCGGCACCGGAATATGGAGAGAGTCCATGCCGTACTCCCCGAGGAGTTCGACGGGCAGTTCCTCTACCGTCAGGGAAACCAGGAGTCCGATCTGCTGGGACTGGAGGAAGGACAGATCCTCGCCCGAGGAATCCGCAACCGCGGGCAGCGGCATTCCACACAGCCGTTCATGGACGATCCAGGAGAAGCCGTCTCGCATCTTAGAACTCGTCTCGCTCGGCGTCGTAGCCGGGCCGTGGGTTTCCGCCTCCGCATATGCGGCAAAAAGAACGATGATCAGGACGATTGCGACGGATCGAAGCATGACAAAGCACCTCTGAACTTTCGTGCGGGTAGGCTTCGAGCCTAGCATCTCCCGCCGCGCAAGGTCCAGATCCCCGGGAAGATCCGGTGGGTAGATTCCCGGTCCGAAGCCGCAGACCAAGCACCGAAGGCCTTCGCTCCGACGCCTCGCCGTCACCTCACCAGCACCATCCTCTTCGTTTCGCCATGTCCGCCGGCCTCGAGGCGACAGAAGTAGACGCCTGCCGAAACGGGTCGGTCTGCCGCGTCACGACCATTCCATGAGACCTCGTTGTACCCCTCGCTCGCCGTCTCGTTGTCGACCAACACCGCCACCGACCGACCGGCCACGTCCAACACCGACAGCCTGACCCTCGTCGGCCTCGGCAGGTCGAATGTGATCGTCGTCCGGGGATTGAAGGGATTGGGAAAGATCCTGCCCAGGCGTGGAATCCGGAAGGTCGTCGGTTCGTCGGGAACCGGACTCGGCAGGCCTGGAAAGAGCCCCGACTCGGACGTCCAGACCACTCCCGGCGGAACCTGGACGGCGAGGATCCGCAAGCCGTCCTCAAAGTCGATCTCTGCGTCACCGATCACGCTGCCGCCGCCGGGATTGTAGGCGTTGGAAGAGGTCCAGGCCCGGTAGATACCCGCCCGGACGATCTCCGAGAACTCCTGCGATTCGTTCAGGGTCGATCCGGGGGCCACCAGTTCCGCGGTAACGGTGAACGCTTCGTCCACGACCACCGTACCGGATTCCTCGATGCCGACTTCGATCAGTTCGACTGCGAACACCCCGCTGCCCAGGCGGACGGTGCACCTCGCTTGCACGGTGGCTCCGACATCGGAGGAGATCGCCCCCTGCGCCCGGCCCAGCAGACTCACCTGCACTCCGTCCGCGTAGAATCCCGCAGGAACCGTGAAGAGCAGGTGGTCCTCGAACTCGATCCGCTCCACGCGGCCTGTCCCGGAGGGGAAGTCGTAGGGCCCGGTCTGCAAACCGTGGGAATGGGCGAAGACGCTGACGGTAGCCGTACTCAGATCGGCGTAGAAGCGGGCGGTCCCGTAGTTCCCGGCGGCTCCGGTTTTCGTGTGGTCCCCGGCGAAGAACCACTCGCCCTCGAGCGTATCGTAGTCCCGGATGGGGATGCCATCCGAACCGGTGGCGTAGCAGTAGTAGTTGTAGGACACCTCGAACGCGGCGGCGGGAGCCGCCCATGCTACGGTGCAGACGAGGACGGTCACCAACCAAGCCAGAGTCCTGTAGGCCTTCATGACGGCCTCCCGTTCTCTTGGCTCGGAGCAGGACAGACACGGCCGAGATGGCTGTTGAGGAAAAGGGCCCCGTGGATGCAAACCATGCCGTGGGTCCCGTCCAAGCCTTCAGTATCGGAGATCACAACAACGGGTGCTAGTACTTGTGGAACGGAAGCGGCGCGAGGAAATCACAGGGGACGCCGGTCTCTCGCTCAGACTGGAAGCGCCTCAGTCCCCACCCGACTCGATCCTGTAGAAGACGTCGGCCCCCTGCGCCGTTCCGGTCTCGGTCTGCACGGCCCAGTCCGGCGAAAGGATGAAGCGCAGGCGAACCAGGTTCGAGCGGTCGAAGAGACCCATGGCATAGGACAGGTACAGATTCGGGGTGAGGTACTTGCCGGTGACCAGCGCCGCTTCCTGCATGGTCCCACCCGTCTCGATCCTGGCTTCGTCGAGGCCGATCCGCGAGCCGAGATAACTGGACAGAACGTTGCCGCTCATGAGGGCGGCCGTATCGGCCACGCGGGCCTTGTCGTCGCCCGAACCTGCGTCGAGGGGCCGTCCGGTGAGCAGGTACGAGATGGCGTTGGCGTCGGACATGGCCGGTTCCGAGTAGATGCGGGGATTCGGCTGCTCGGCGGAGCCGGTGATTCTCAGGCCGGCGATGGTCCCGTCGAAGGCCTCGCGGTAAGCGCGCATGTCCAGGTTGGGATTCTCCACCGGCCCCACGAAGGAGATGGTGCCGCGGTCGATGGTCAGGTTCTGGCCGTAGGCCCGGTAATAACCCTCGCGGATACGGATATCCCCGAGAACCTCGGGCGGGTTCGGCGGATGCTGTCGCACGTTGACCGCGCCTTCGAGGGCGATGGACATGGCATTGCCGGAGAAGACGACCTCGTCGCCGAGCACCACTTGCACGTCGATCCAAGTGTCCACCGGCGGCGGAACCGGCTCAGCCCCCTCCTCCAGGATGATCACGTCGCGCGAAACGGGTACGGCCGATTCCGGCAGCTCAACCAGCTCCACCCTGACGACGGGCAGGTTCACGAGCCCGGTCACGTCGATCCGCTCGCCGTTGTAGGTGAGCGCCAGATCGGGCGATACGAGGACCTCGATCTCAGGCGTGCCCATGCCCCGGAAACGGTCTCCGATTATGGCCACGCGAGCTGGGTTCTCGGCCGACGGCGCCGGCGGCAGATGGCCTTCGATGCTGATCTCGCCGTCTCCCGAGTGGGCGCCGCCGGTCAGGGTGAAGCCGCCGACGGGGTCCCCTTGGGCAACGAATCGGCCATCCTCGACGGTGATGCCCAGATCGGGCAGGCTCACCGCCATGTCCTCCGCGCGCACCTCACCCTTCACGACCGGATCACCCAGGGTGCCGCTGGCGTCGACAGCCAGCGTGACGCCGCCGCCGAGATGGGTCGCACGGGGATCGAGCCCCTCGAAGACGGCCAGGTCCGGCAGATCGCCGCGCAGCGACGCGATCAGGGGCTGCGCCGGAAGGTCGGTTCTAAGATTCGCGTATCCGGGCAGCGAGAGCTCTCCTGCCAGATCGACCCGTGCCCCCGTCGGCGCGCTCACCACGACGAGCTCGAGATCGGCCGCGACCCCCGAGTCCCCCATGGCCACGCGCAGGGAGGCGTCCTCGAACAGGAGGCTGTCGGTGGCGGCAAGTACCAGGCGCGCGTCGTCCAGCCCGGCCACGAGTTCGCCTGTCAGGTCTCCGGCAGCCGTCCCCTGGGCCCGGAAGCGCGCCTCGGCCGTGCCGTGGACGGTCCGATCCGGCGGCAGGTATTGCTGGACCAGGTCGAGAGGTATCTGCTCCGCGAAACCGCGAACCGACCAGGCGGCCGGGTCCCAGGCGCCGTCGAGCGCCAGAGCGGCGGCGCCGTTGGCGAACCGGAAACTATCCAGGGCCGCGGCCTGGGTCCCCACCGCCAGTGACGCCGGCTGCTGCAGGTGCCAGGCGCCGAATTCGCGATTCGCCACCTCCAGCGTGTCGATGGTTCCGGACCAGGCACGCGCATCCGGATCGAAGCGGCCTGCCAGCGCCACCAGGCCGCGAACCCACGGGCCGGCGACGGTCAGGCGCAGGCGTTGATCCCGGTCCGTATCTTCGGCGACGAGAACGGTTGTATCGATGGCCGTCGTGCCCGCCACCAGGTCGAAGATCCTGGCTTCGACCCGACTGGAACCCCCATCTGCCAGGTCCACATGGGCGCTGGCCTCCACCTGTGCCGCGGCGGTCTTCGCCGCCGGCAGGTCGAGCGAGTCGGCGCGGATCGTGGCGGTCGCCCGCAGCGCCGCCGGTAGGCCGTGGGCCCGAATGTCGGCCGTGATACTTCCGGTGGCATGGGGCATGACCGGTGCCAGGTCGTCGCAGGCCAGTTGGGCATCCACGGCAACGGTGTCGTCCACCGTGGCCGCGACTCGTGCCGTGATGGTGGCCCAGACGAGGTCGAGGTCGACGACCGCGTTCCGCGAGCCGTCGAAGTCGACTCGGCCATGGCCGCGCGCCGGGTGCCCCCGGAGATGGCCCGTCAGCGTATCGAGGACGGCCCACCCCACGGGTTCTCCGGCGACTAGGCGACCTTCGGTTCGGATGACGGCACCCAGGCGGGCCGGTACCTGATTCAGCTGCGGCGCCAGCGCGTCCAGCGCCAGGCTGTCGGCCCTGGCCTGGGCCCGCCATGAAATCCCGGGGTACCACGCCGCTTGGGCCGTGGCGGCGATCTTGCCCTCCAAGGTCCGCACTATCAGCCGCTCCACGGCGATGGACGAGAGATCGCCTCGGGCTTCCAGGTCCACGGCGGCCTCGGGCACGGCATCTCCCGTCATCCGGGCCGCCATCTCGATGCTGTAGTCTTCCGGTCGGCCCTGCAGGGCCACGCGGACATCGGTCAGTTCGAGGTTCTCCGGAAATACCATGTGTGCCCGGGAAATCCGCGCCTCGTCGATGACGATCTCCAACGGAAGATCCGGCGGCGGTACCGACTCGAGAGGCGGCGACGCGGCCGACGGCACCGAATCGGGCGTCGCCGTCAGCATGCGGACGGTCACGTCATCCACGACGAGGCGTTCCACGTGCAGGCGCCTTCGGACGAGCTCGCCCGGAGCCCAGTCCAGCTCGACGAGGCCGACGTCGACCGCCGCCGCGGGTACGACCGCCCGCACCCCGCGCAGCCGGAGCCGCCCCATCAGCCGGCCTTCGATCTGCTCGATCGAGATCTCCAGGGGTGCGCGCTCCAGTACGAGCCCGATGGTCCAGCGGGCGCCCGCCGCGGTCCCCATCAGGAAGGACCCGACGGCCACGACGAACACCACCACGGCTCCCAAAGAGAGCAGCACGCGTTTCCGCCGGATACGGGGTCTGGTCCAGCGCCACCTCATAGGTCCGGTCCGATCGCCAGGTGCAGGTGGAGCGGCGAGCCGGGCTCGCTCAGTCCGAACGCTACGTCCAGCCGCACGATGCCGATGGGCGAGAACCAACGCAGGCCGCCCCCGGCGCCGACGGACAACTTGCCGGAGAAGTCCGTGAGGGCCTGGCCGCTGTCCAGGAACGTCGCGACGCCCCAGTCATCCAGGAACCGGCACTCCAGCTCGCCGCTCAGGATGGCCAACGTGTTGCCGCCCACGATGGCCCCGTCTGCGTCCTCGGGCCCGAGGGACTCGAAGCCGTAGCCACGGACGGTCTGGTCGCCGCCCGTGACGAACCGCTGGGTCGGGGGCAAGGCGGTGAACGCGTCGGTGAACGTGCGCGCGGTCGTGCCCCGTCCGATCAACCTGACGCGGGGACCGAGCCCTCGGATGGCCTTGATCTCCGCCCTGAGTTGTACGAAGGAAACCGAGGACAACAGGGATTCGTGGGCCCCTTTCGCGTCCAGGCGCAGGCGGTAGCCACGTTGGGGAATGATCCGATCGTCGGCCCGGACCCGGGTCCAGCTCACACCCGGGATGACCAGGCGCGAGGTCCCGTCCTGCCCGGCGACCGTGAAGTCCTCGTACTCGTAGGCCAGCGAGATCACTTCGCGTCCGCCCCAGCGCGAATGGGCGTAACTCGTGCCCACGGCCACCCGCCAGCTCTCGCTCCAGTCCGGATCGAAGAAACCCACCCCGCCGAAGAGGGCCAGCAGGCGCGTACTCGGATAGGGCCACGGGATGTTGTACCGGCCCGAGGCGCTGTACTCGATCTGGGATGCCTGCAGCAGGGCTTCGGCATGGTGCCCCGACCGGTTCAGGCGACGCCATTGGGCGCCGACCTTGCCGCGCACGCCCGTGTCGGTGCCGTAGCCCAGGCCGAACTCCCAGCGCTGGGTCCTTGCCGGGAAGAGGTTCACGGTCACGGGCACGCGCAGGGAATCGGCGTCCAGGATCCCGGGAACGATCTCCACGCCGGCGAAGTAGGGACCGCTTCCGAGACCGGCCTGCATCTCCAGGAGCGGCTGCACGTCGTACGGGTCGCCGGGCCGGACGGTGACGTAGCCGGCGACCATGCGGTCCTCGAGCACGTCCTGGTTCAACCGGACCAGTCCGAAGAGGTGGCGCGGCCCCGAATCTAGATGGACCACGACATCGGCCCGCTGCTCGTGGACTGTGACCAGGACAACCGCGCTATCGAAAGCGGCGTCGAAGTAGCCGTGGCGTGCGGCGTGGTCGAGCAGGCGAAACTTACCGCGCTCGAAGGCCGCGTGGTCGAGCGGATCGCCGCGGGCGAGGGGGAAGTCGGCGGCTAGGGAGACGAAGGTCGAATCGGCCGCGCCGGCGCCCAGGATCCGCACGTCTGTATTGGCCACGTGGACCTGCGGGCCCGGGTCGATCACGTAGTGCGCCTGCCAGTCGTCGCCGTCTTCCGTCAGGTCGCTCTCGATGCGGGGGGCGTAGTAGCCGAAGGGTTGGAGAGCTCTGCAGATCTCGTCTTGCGCTCGTGCGTGGAGGCGATGGATTCGGGCGATCGGCGTGCCGGCCTCGGCCCGGGCGATGGAGAGGGTGGCTTGGACGTTGTCGAGGGGTCGGCCGTCGAGGCCTTCGATCCGGACGTCGGCGAGGGCTGCTTGAGTGGTGAGGAGGTAAGCGAGGGTGAGGGCTGTCGACCATGCACGGAGCGCGCGGCGGGCGCGATCGGAATGAACATGGTTAGGTCGAGCGGCCATGGTTTCATGTCCGGGATCCGGGCGGTAGCGGCCGCTTGGGATCGGTTATGGGTGTCGCGAAGGTGTCCGTGTTCGAGCGGAGTGATTGTAGTACTTGTGGGCCGAAATCTACTACGTATTCCGTCCGGGTTGCGATCGACGGTTCGGGTGGGAATCGTTTCGACTGTGGAGTCCATGGAGCGCATGGCCTACTTGACCAACGACTCTCATTTTTTCTATTCTCATTATCCGAGACGCCGTCTTGAGTTATTCACCTGTGACTCGCGAAACGAGGTCCCCCTTGGTGTTCTCGCCAAACGCATGGCATCGCGTCGGTCTGTCCGTGATCCTCCTGCTCCTCCTCGCTCCCATCACGCTCTTCGCCGGATCTCCCGACGCGGGCCTCTTCGTGCCCGTCCCGGACGCCGGCCTGCTGCCCGACGGCGTGGCTTTGCCGCAACCGGAACGCCTCCCGCTGCAGAAGTCTGTCATTCCGAGTTCGCCGGCCGCGGACCGCCTCTGGACGGTGCTCTACTACGACGACGCCGACTTCAGTCCCGGTGGTACCGGCTTCGACATGTTCCTGGACGATGCCCGCTCCACGGCGACCATCGATATCCTGATCCTGCTCGACACCTACACCGATCCGGCCGTCCTCTACCACGTGGGGACCGACGGCACGCCCGTGGTCCTCGAGGCATGGGGCGAGGTGGACATGGGCGACCCGGCGACACTCCAGCGGTTCATCGAGTACGGCAAGACCCACTACCCGGCCCAACGGTACCTAGTCAGCGCTTACGACCACGGCTCGCACTACGCAGGCGCCTGCATCGACCAGAACAGTGGGACGGGGGCGACCACGCTCTTGACCTGGAAGGACTGGCGCAGCGCCATCACCGCGGCCGGCGGCGTGGACCTGCTGGCCTTCACCGCCCCGTGCACGACGACGCCCATGGAGGGGATGTACGACCTGGGCGACGCGGTGGACTACGTGATCGCCAGCGAGGAACTGAGCTTCCTGGCGATCTGGTGGGGTGTCCTGGACGACATCTTCGCCATGCTCTCCGACGAGCCCGACGTGACCAACGCCGAGGCGGCGGCCCGCATGGTCGAACTGGTGGCGGGCAACACCGAGTGGTTCGACGCCGACAAGACCATGGCAGCCATCGGACCGGGCCTGGCCCACGGTATCGTCGAGCCCCTGGACCGGCTCGCCGAGTACCTGGCCATCAACATGGAGACGATGCACGCGACGCTGGTCCAGGTGCGCGCCGACTGTTTCGAACTGGCGAACCACCACTACGCCGACTACACGGCGGTCGACCTGGTGTCGTGGCTGGAGACACTGGCCGCCGCCCTGCCCGGCGACTCTTTCGTGCAGGACCGTGTGACCGAGGCGCTGGCCGCCCACGACGCCGCAGTCGTGGCCAACCGGACCGGCGCCAACAAGACGGAAGAGCACGGCATCTCCATCCACTACCCCCAGACCGAGGCCGCTTTGTCCCAATACTACCTGAACTGGGACCTGGGTTGGCTGGAGGACACGTTCTGGGACGAGTTCCTGCTGTCGTTCTATGCCGGTACTTCGGTGGGGACCGAGGACCGCCCTGATCAAGACGACGGCTCCGTACCCACCGTCTTCGCCACGCGCCTGCTGGGTAACCGGCCCAATCCGTTCAACCCGGGCACGACCGTGGCCTTCGAGACGGCGACGTCCGGTGCGGTGGACCTGGCGGTCCACGACTTGGCCGGGCGCCTGGTGCGGATCCTCGTGTCCGGCGAGGATCTGGCGGCCGGGCGGCACGAGCGCTTCTGGGACGGCCTCGACGCCCAGGGGAGGCCCGCCGCGACCGGCGTCTACCTGGTTCGGCTGCGGACGGATCGCCTCGAACAGCGGGGGCGGATGACGCTTGTGAAGTGACGACCGTTCGCCCCAGCGGTCTTGAGCCGAGCGACGACTCTGGTACAGTGCCGTGGCCCGGGAGATCGAGGCTGGAGTTCGGACAGGTAACGGCCTGGCCGTCGCGGCTGTTGTCGGTGTTCTGGCCGTCCGGGGCGTTCTTCTCGTAGCCCAGTTGATCAGTCATCTCGGTTTCCGGGGCGCGCTCGATGAACCGCTTCTGGAGCTCCTTCAGGATGCTGCCGTCCTTGAGGATCTCTTCTGCGGTGGCGTCCTCGGTCAGAGCGTCCAGGATCTTGTCGAGCTTGTCCGATTCCTTCTTCTTGGCCATGGGGTCCTTCTGGTTGGAGATAGTACGCCATGGCTGCTTACACAGATGGAAATCCACTCCCTGACCAGCCCGCGGATATCAGTCTGATCGACCGTCGTTGAAGCCGCTTCCCCGACAAGAATGGCCCCGGGCCGAAGCCCGGGGCCAAGGGGAGATCGACTAATGGTTGACTAGCCGTTCCATATCATTTCACCAACACCATCCGTCCGGTCTGTCGACCCTGCTGTGTCTCCAGCGCGTAGAAATAGGCGCCACTGGCCAGATCGGATCCGTCGAAGAACAGCTCGTGGCGCCCGGCGGCCAGCACCTCGTCACTGATCATCCGTACCAGATGACCGCGTACATCGTAGACCTTCAGCGTCGCGTGCCCCGGCAAGACCATGTAGACCGGAATTCTGGTCTGCGGATTGAACGGATTGGGGAAATTCTGTCCCAGGACCGGTCCGTCGGCGAATGGTGCCTCCCGTGCAGACGTCACTCCGCCCACTCCGCCAAACGTGTAGTTGACCGGTCGGAAGTAGGACATGATGACGGTGGCGGCATCTTCCTCGTACATGGCCATCTCGATCTTGGTCACGAGTTGCTCGCCGGCGGTAACCGTGAAGAAACTCGATCCGGAGCCCGTACCGAAGTACAGCAGACTACCGCTGATGCCATAGGCCGGAGTGGATGCCTCGTAGGTGTACGGGATGTTGTAGACCCGGCAGCCCGCCACCTCGGTAGTCACGTAATCGAAGCTCACGTCGACGCGCTCACCGACATCCAGGACCGCCGGCGACGCCGGATAGAAACCCAGGTTCCGGATGGCGTTGGGACCGAAGCCGTAGGCCACAGGAACCAGTACGTCGAACAGGATCTCGGTATTGGTATGGTCGGAAATGGGGAAGCGCACGAAAGGCACTTCGTTCTCGCCGCTGCCCGGCAGGAAATCGAACGAGCGAACCACATGACCGGATGCCGGCAAGACAGGACTGCTGGCATACGTCTGACCGATCATGTTCTGACCGTCCTCGTTCGCAGCGATGGCCCAGGCGTGGCATCCTGCCGGATCGGAGGTGGCATAATCGAATTCCACGGTCACCGGCTGGCCATGCGCCAGACACTCAGGATACGGCGGATCGAAGGTGATGTTGGAAACACCGTGCGGCCCCCAGTGCAGGTCGACCGGGACGAAGAACTCCAACAAGACAGTCGAGTAATCGGCGGTGCTGACTCGAATGCGCACTTCATCCACATGGGATTCGAGCGCTGCGAAGGTGAAGCTCTGCGACGACGTGCCGTTGCCCACGGGCGATAAAGCCACACCGCTGGCCGAGTAGCCCGGCGCCAGCGACCCGCCGCTGAACGGCCGGGCGGAGATTCGCACACCCCCCGGCTCGCTGGTCTGGTAGGCGAAATCGACCACCAGATAGGCACCATTGATGAGCCAGGACGGCGACGTATGGCTCATCTGGATTTCGTTGACCGCATGGGGACCGAAGAAGTAGTCCACCGGCAAGAAGATCTCCAGCAATACATCCGACGACACCGGATCGAACATGCGGATCACGAATTGATCGACCGGCACTTCGCCCGTCGCGAAGGTGATGTAATTGCTGTGTGAGGCCACCGTGCCCACGGGATACAAGGCACTCCCTCCCCAGATCCGGCCGAGCTGAGGTGAGCCGTCGTAATAGCCGTAGACCACGAAACGGGCGCCGTTCGTGTTGGTCACCTCGAAATCGAAGGTGACCTGGGCAAGTTCGCTGTGACCTAGGTGGGACGCCGGTCCTCGCTGCAACTCGAAGCCTCCCATCCAGTTGGCGGCGGCGGATTGAGCGAGAATGAGGCACAGAACCGGGACAACCATCTTGATGGCAGTTCGAGAGTTCATGCTGTTCTCCGATCTCGTCGGAATATATGCGGGGTACGGTATCTCCCCCCGCCTGCCAGGATTTTCCCCTGGCGATCAGGGCGATCGCCTTCCGGGCAGGTCCTATAACCTAATGGTTTTCGGAGTTCTCGCACACCGGGCCCTGACGGCCGACTCGGCGACGCCGACGATCTCCGCAACCTCCGCAGCGCGATCTCTTCCTCGCCGACAATGCGTCATAATTTGACAAGACCCGGCTATAGACGATAGAATCTCTCTTCGATATTCCAAATGAGGGAGATACCGTCATGCGCCGCCTTTTGATCTTTCTGCCCTTGACCCGCCTCGGAGCCGTGATCCTGGCCACCGGGCTGTTGACCGGCGTCGCTTTGGCCGACCCCCACATCTACATCGAACCGACACAGACCGAGGCGGGCGGGGTCGTCTTTCTACACATCCGCGACTTCGAGCCCGGCGATTACGACGTGAGCATACGCTTCGACGATGTCGAAATCGCCACTTGGTACCTGCCCCTGGGAGGTGACGGCGATACCTTTCTCCCGGTTCCCGGCGGCGCCGCCCTGGGCGGCCACGATATCACCGTTTGCGCCGCCTGCGACCAGGGCGACCTGGAACAGTCGGCCACGACACGCCTGACCATCACCAGCGGCGAACTGACCGGCGACGAGTACAACATGCAACTTCAGGCCATCGAGGTCACCCAGGGTGTCCGCGGCGATATCCCCGGCCGCACCCCGCCCGGCGGCTCCTTCGTCCTGTCCCCCGAAACCGCAGTACACGTGGCCAACCGCAGGACCGTGGTCCGCGTCTATCCCTGGATGGAGGTTGGCGAAACCGCCCTCCTGAGGCATACCATCTTCGCCGATCTGTCCGTGAGCCGGGGCGGCGTGCCTCTGGGCACTCTGAACTCCCGCTGCGCAATCGCCGCGGACAAGACCCTGGCCGAGATGCGCGGCGACCCGCGCTTCTCCTTCGAGTTCGCCCTGCCCGAGGACTGGGTCGAACTCGTGCCCGCGGGCAGCAGTTTCAGCCTCGACCTGACGGCGACCATCACCACTCCCCTGGGCGAAACCAATCCCGCCGACGATACGCTGTCGTTGTCGGGCGTCGATTTCCAGCACGTAGGCAACAACAACAGCTTCGCCTTCAGGTTCAGACCCTTCCTGGTGCAACTGACGTACGCCAATCCCGCCGGCGGGGACAGCCTGACCCAGAACGCCGACGTGGCCGACGTCGTTACCGCCTTGCGGAACATCCAGGAAGTCCTTCCGATAGCCGACGGCCATCGCGGTCTGCGCCTGTTTCCCTGGCGCTTCGTCAACTGGTCAGGGCCCACGGAGATCGACGACGAGGAGGTCTTCGACATCGCCATGATCCGGCGTTTTTTTCCCAACGGCCGTCTCCATGGCAATCCGGACAACGACTACTACGGCTACCTCTTCAAGGCCGGCCTCTGCGCTGGACACGCCTACTTGAATTCGCCCTACTTCAAGGTCGGCGTCTGCCCTCGACCACTCTACGTCACCGCCCACGAGATCACCCACGCTATCAGCCAGCCCCATGCCGGCAACGGCCACAACGAGGCCGACGGAGGGGGATTCGACGCCGCCTACCCTCCCCCGGGCACGAGCCACGGTCAGGTGGAACCGAACACGTTCGGTTACGACATCTACAACGGACTGGCCATGCCACCCTGGACCGGGACCGTGGCTGAATTCGCCCGGCATGACTACATGTCCTACGGACCCGACACGTGGGTCAGCCGGTACACGTGGGACAACGTGGCCGAGAGCCTGGGCAGCCCGGCCGTCCAGCCGACTGTCATCGGGAGCGTCCCGGTTGCCCGTATGACTATGGCCCTGCGCGGTGACGACGACATCGACAAGAACACCGTCGACAGGCTCATGTTCATGACCGGAACGGTGGACTGGGCCAACAACCTGCTCTCCATGCACCCGCTCTTCGCGGCGCCGTCCGGCCAACAGCAGCCTGGCACTTCGGGATCGATGCATTTCGTCTTTTACGATCTGAACAGCAATTTCCTGGGCGAACATTGGTCCGATCCCGTGGTCAGGCAGGACGACTTCGACGGCTTGAGCATACTGGTCGACGCGGTCCTGTTCCCGGCCGGCTGGGAGTCGATGGAGATCGGGGACGGACAGAACGTATGGCAGACGGTGAACCGGAGCCTGAACCTGCCCGCGGTGCAGATCGACAACATGACCGACGGCTTCAACTGGCCGAACACGGGCCTGGTGGATATCGAGTGGACCGGCAGCGACGCCGATCTCGATCCGCTGATCTACCGCCTGATCGGCGTGCGCGAGACGACGGAGATGCATGTCCTGGCCAGTGACCTCACCGTCAGCGAGTTCACGCTCGAGCTGGCGACGGTCCCCGGCGGCGGCGACTGGGAGATCTTCGTCGAGGCCAGCGACGGATTGAACTCGGCGTTCTCCACCTCGTATTCCGGCTGGATCGAACCCCAACCGCCTCAGCCGCTGATCACCTATCCCCGGGAAGGGAGCACGTACCTGGCAGACGTGCCCCTGCAAGCCCAGGGCTACTTCGCCGACTACCAGAGTGACGACCCGCAGGTCCCGATGGACTGGACGCTGGACGGCGCACCCGCCGGTAGCGGCCCGGTCCTGACCATGAGCCAGCTCGGCACCGGCCCCCACAGCCTCACCCTGAATGCCGTCAATGCCTTCCAGCAGCAAAGCAGTTTCACCGTGGATTTCACGGTGATCGACGAACTCCTGCCGCCCGATCCGATCGCCCCGCCCGACAACGAACCCGGCGAGCCGCTGCCGCCTCTGCTCACGTGGACCACGGTCGCCGGCGCCGGCGGCTATCGCGTGCAGATCGCCTTGGACCCGGAATTCAAACTGCCGGTCGTCGACGAGGGCAACCTGGTCGAGCCTTCATTCGAGTTCAGTCTGGCCTACCCCACGGTACAGTACTACTGGCGCACGCTCGCCGAGACCGGAGACGTGGCTAGTGGATGGTCGGTCGTGCAGAACTTCACCACCGGCGGTGTCTCGGCCGTGGCCGAACTGCCGGGCGCACGCAGTCTCGACTTGACGGTTCACCCCAACCCCTTCAACGCATCGACGAGCTTGAGCTTCGACCTGCCTCACGGCGGCCCGGCCGAGCTGGTGCTTTACGACCTCGGCGGCCGGCGCATTCGGACCTTGGTCAGCGAGACGCTTTCGGCCGGCCCGTACGCCGTGAACTGGAATGGCCACGATGACAGGGGGCTGCCCGTGGCCAGCGGAGTGTACCTGGTCCGGCTGAGGGCCCTGGGCCTGGAGGAGACCCAGAGGATGGTGCTCTTGAAGTAGTCCGCGTCGGTACCTGGCCGACACCGGACATGTCCAACGTCAGTTCTTGAAGAACTCGAGGGCCTCGCGGGCTTCCTTGCGCACCACGTAGGCACGGTCCCAACGGAACTCGTCGTCTTCGCCGAGAAGGTTCAAGGCGATGTCCTGCATGGTCTGCTTCTGGTCCGCCGACAGATGTCCGTGACCGGCCAGCTTGCCCAGGCTGCGCATGGCTTTCGCTTTCACCCCGCGATTCGGATCGGCCAGGTTCTTGCGCAGGACCTCATAGTAGCCTTCCAGGATCTCGGCCTCCAGGGTTTCGACGGGGATCGCCTCGGCGAAACGACCGATGGTGCGGGTCGCCGTATCGCGCAGCTCGAGTTCCGGAGAACGGGCGCCGGCCAGGGCCAGGTCGGCCGCGCGGGACACCTGGGGCGACCGGATCTTGCCCAGACCGTATAGCACGAAAACGTGGGTATCAGGGTCTTCGGATGAGCGGTACTTCCTGGTCAGCGGGTCGATGGCGTCAGCGCCTATGCGGCCCAGAGCCTCGGCCGAAGCCATCTGGGCCTTGATATCGCCCGTATCCAGGTTTTCCACGAGTGCAGGAATGACCCAGTCGCCGAAACCCATCACCAGCGAGATGGCCTCGTCCAGCACCGGAGCCAGATCGGTCCGGTCCAGGGGATCGATGTAGAACAGGGAGGAAACGAGTTCGAACAGGGGGCGGGCCGCCTGGGTGCCTACCCGGGAGATTTCCAGCCGTACAGCCTGCAAGGCCTGGCGCAGATCTTCGGGACGACTACTCCGGAACAATGCCTCTAGCGACGCGTGTTCGGCCTTCATGGCGGTTTCCCTTTCCGGTTGGAATCCTTTCTACAATCTCCGGGTGTCATGGGAAACCCGCAACCGGGAGGCGCGGGAGCAACGGGCAGCACTGGAAGCGGAGGAGAAGTCGCTCAGGGGAAAACGGGAGGCGGCCTAGATCGAAATGACCGGCCTCCTGCTAGATACTCCGTCCGTGTTGGAACACCGTTAGTTGCGGCGTTAACCAAAGCCCCGAGGAAGGCCGTGAGCTGCTCGGGGGTCGTCGGTAACGGGAGTGTCCCGACCAATCATGGAAATCAACAATCGTGGTGTTGTGCTGAATATTGATTAGAACCCGGCTCCCCGGATGGGACTACAAAAGGAACTCCGGGTCTCAGGCTCGGTGATGACAAGACAGTCTGAACGGCCGCTTTTTATGTCGGATGGAGTATTTGGTAAGGACAGATCAGGTCATCACCATCTCAACAATATCCCAACAAGACTGATTTGATATGGTATAGTACAGCTTGATTTCCAGGGCGTTGAGAACCTGCGCCCTGCGAAGCGAGAGGGGATTGAATCATGTCACAATTTCACAAGATCCTGCTGTGCATACTTTTGCTCAGCACCCCGATCACATCGGTCCTCGCGGACCCGCCGCTTACCGCCGGTGGTGACGATGTTCTCATTCAGGATATGGTGACCACAACGTCTGGCGCCGAACTGGTTACAATGGCGGACGGTACCCTGTTTTCCGCCGTATCCCAGGTCGAAGGCGTGACCCCTCTGCTCGAATATTCTCTGGTGATCTACCGATCCACGGATGGCGGCACGACCTGGACCCTGTGGGATGAAACGACGGCGCCGGCGGGGGACTCTCTCGAACTGTGTAAGTTGTATTTGGCCGAAGGAACGGTTTCCCGCCTGTACGTGTTGTACTTCTCCGATCCGGACGGCCCCAGTCACCGCCTCAATGTGCGCTGGGCCGATCCCAATGCGCCTGTTCCCTCGTGGACCGAAAGAACGATCGTCACGGATCCCGTGATGCCCCTTCGCAGCGCGGATATGGACTGCGATGTCGACTCTTTTTTGTCCTTTTATCTCTATGTGGTCTACGCGAGAATCGATGTAGACGGCGGCGATATCTGGTTCACTCGCTCGTCCGATTTCGGAAACACCTGGTCCGCTCCATACATGGTCGGTAGCCATTTCGACCTGGGCGGATCGCATTATATCCAACCGAAAGTCGCGTATGGATTGGGTGGCATCGTACATGTAGCCTGGAGTTTAGGGGACTACTGTGACGGTGGATCTTGCTCGGACAACGCCCTGCGGTACCGACGAGCGGTCGATTATGCCTCCTCGGGAATCTCGGATTGGGAGCCGGTGCAGGCGCTGACCTCGCTCGCCAATGGCGAAGACAACGATGTCATGGCACTGGTCGCTTCGCCCACGTCGTCGGACGTATTCCTACTGTACCATACCGTCGGCTTCGTCATTTCCCCCAAATTGTGGTACAGCACAGATGCCGGCGTAACCTGGCCCGTTGCCAATCGCGCGCTGCTGGATCCAGGCGACACGCTGGACATGCGCAGCTCTCACATGACCCTCAATGCCGATCGAACCAAGTTATGGATCGCCGGCCGTCTGGACGGTGGAATTGATTCCTGCGACAACCGCTCCTTCGTGATGGAATCAGCGGTCTCAAGTCCTTTGGCTTTCTCGGACCCGGTCTGCTATGCGGAGTATTTCGAAGGCCACCAGATGTCGTTCCCCTCGATCGCTGCTCATCCGGCGCAGCCGGACGATTACGCCCTGGCCTGGAACCGCATAGCGGTCACCTGTGGCGGCGGCTTGACCTGGCCCTGGCATTTCGATGCCACCTGGCGCGATGACCCCGGTTATCCCAATCTCGAACCCGGATTTCCCCATGCGCTGGCCTTCGAACCGGCGAGCGCACCGGCTCTGGTCAATCTGGACGCTAGCCCCGATCTGGAAATCGTTTACACGGACGCCGCCAGCCAGGTACAGGTACTCAAGTCGGATGGTACTTCCCTGGCCGGATGGCCGCAGGGAATAGGCTGGCTACAGCCCGGAGGCATGGTTGCCGTCGGTGATCTGAACAACAACGGAGAGATGGCCGTCGTGGTCGGCGAAGGCAAGAGTGTGGTGCGGGCCTGGGACTCACAGGGCAACCCTTTGCCCGGATTTCCGGTGGATCTGGGTACCGTCGGCCCGACTTTTGTCACCATTGCCCCTGTTGCTCCGCCCTACGCCGCGTCGATCGTCGCGTGCAGCGACAATACCGTACGGGTGCTGAACTATGCGGGCCGGACGGTCAGCCCCGTGTGGACGGTGTCGAACCCCATCACCCATCAGGCAGCAGTGGCGGACCTGAAGTTCACGGGCCAACCATCGATCGTTGTGGCAGCCGGAGAGAATCTGGTAGTCATCAATCCCGCGGATCCCGTTCCGGTTATCGACCAGAGTGTGACCTTGTACGCTTTGAGCGATGCTCCGGTCATCGCCGATGTAGATCTGGACGGCGTGCGCGATATCCTGCTTTCTACTGTCAACGGATACATCCACAGCTATGCGAATGACGGAAGTTTGAACTGGAGCTACGACTCCGGCAGCGGTTCGTTCATCGGCAGTGTCGCAGTGGGACATGTCCTGGGCGGATCCGATCTGGAAATCGCCGCCACAAACGGCTACCAGATGCATTTGCTGCGCTCCGGTGGTGCCTCTCATGGTAGTTACCCCCAATCGGTGCCGGCAGGATTCGGATCATTGTCAACCGTTCCCATCATCGACGGCGTGCACTGGTCAAGTCCCGACCTCGTCGCCATCACGGGGCTGGGACAGGCCTGGAGTTTCGTAAACATCGGCGGAATCGTACCGGGATGGCCCAAGAATCTGGGGGACAGCCAGTATCGAACGCCGGCCAGCGGTGACATCGACCTGGACGGGCGCAACGAAATCGTCCTGTTGAGCACGAACGAGTTGACGATTCTGGATGTGAACTATCCGACGGAACCGACTGCTGCCAGCCGCTACCCCATGGACGCACACGATCCGGGCCGCTCCGGTTGCCAGGATTGCACCGAACAACTGGTAAGTGTGGTGACCGAGGAGGAGCACGATCCATCCGCGGTAACCAGCTGCTGGTTCGCCTCGCCGGATCCCAACCCCAGTTACGGGCGGACTATGTTCAGCTTCGCCATCCCCGGACCCGCCGGGGTGCAGGTTGAGGTGTACGACTTGCGCGGCTATCGCGTGCGTCAGGTACGGCGCACCGAAATGAACGCCGGCCAGCATGTCGTGCCCTTTGACGGCCGCGATGACTCCGGTCGCCTTCTCGCCAGCGGTATCTATTATGCCAGGCTGTCTGTCCGAGGCTCGGGCGTGGATCGAGTACTGTCCCGCAAATTCACTGTTTTGAAATGATGACGTGTTGTCCCTAACGAATATTCTGTCCGCATTGTCCCCGTGGCGGTTATAGCCAACTCTTCACCAACACCATCCCCGTTGCCTTGTTGTAGGAAGAATCGCCGCCCGTTTCCCAACACCCGACCTCAGGCTGGATTGGTCCCTAGATGGGGCTAATAAGGGAACTCGGAGTCTCAGACTCGGCGGCTCTCAATAGGGCGTAAACGGCCAATTGAGCTCCTGTTCGACCAAATGGCAGGCGCGCTGCACTTGTTCACCTACGCTAATCATCGACCGTCGACGTTGTCACCATGTCTGCGGTGTAGATCTCGACCGATCCGGTGATCTCGTCGCGAATCTCGAAGGTGAGGGTGTCGCCTTGAAAACTCAGGGTGGCCCGTCGTCGAAGAGCCTTGCCCGGGGCTTCCTGTTCCAGGACGAAAGTCTCACCGTCCAGCCAGTTACCGCGGCAAGCCCAGCGCTGACCGAACAACTCGCTGTCTCGACGAACTCCATTCAACCCGATTGTGAGCTGTGCAGCTATCCCGCCCACGACGAACTCCAGTTCGGCTGCGGACGAGCCCTCGGTGAAGTGCAGTGCCAGGCGGCGAAGTCCCATCCTGTTCTGGGCGAACTCGAAGTTCTTGCCCGATACGGCGTACGCCGTGGGAGGCGCCGGACGCGGGGACTCCTCCTTCTCTGTACCGAGGACCCGGACCAGGCTATCGAGACGCGCGGCTGCGACCGGGTTCGCGGGCAAGGCATGTTCTGCGGTCACGGCCGACGTGATGTAGTCGTTCAACATCGAACTGGGTTCGAAGTACCGCTGCAGCGACAACGCGCCCGTGAAGACCACCACCAAGTCCTGGGCCGGAAGGACGTAGACGAACTGGCCGCCGTAGCCCTGCATCGAGAACATATCGTCGCCCACCCACCATTGGTAACCGTAACTGTCCGCCATCGTGCCGGCGGCGATCCGTGGCGAGGTCGATTCTCTCACCCAATCCGCCGTAACGACCTGCGTACCGTCCCACTCGCCTTTTCGCAGATAGAGATAGCCGAGGCGAGCCATGTCCAGCGGGTGGAGACTAAGACCGGAATATCCGAGACTGCCATCCGCCCTCGAGCCCTCCCACCCAAAATCGACGATCCCAAGGGGTTCGAATAGATGCTCGCGTGCGTAGGAGTCGGCCGACTGTCCCGTGGCTTTCCGAAGTATGATCGCGATCAACTCCGAGACCCCGTTGCTGTACTCGAAGCGAGTCCCCGGTTCCGCCACAACGGGAAGGTCCAGGATGTACTGCGCCCAGTCGTCACTCGCGCGCATCTTGGCAAGGCCCGACCAGTTGTACAGATAGGAGTCCTCGGTATCCAATCCGGCACTCATCGTCAGCAGGTGACCGAGAGTCATCGCGTCCTTGTCTCGATCCAGGTGCGCGAACTCATGCCCGGGAAAGAAGTCCAATACACGGGTGTCGACACCGGGCAGATCTCCATTGTCGATGGCGATACCGACGAGGGCGGACAGAACGCTCTTCGTACAAGAGTGGATGTCGTGGCGATCGCCGGGTGCCAACGGTGAAATGCGGGCATCCAGTACGACGGTGCCGTGCCGAATCACCGTGACCGAGCGGATACCCGGATTATCGCCGCCTATCTGCTCGAGCATGGTCGCGAGCAGGGTGGATCTCATGCCTTGGGCCTCGGGCTCGGAATGAGGCCACTCCGCGGAGGGCCACCCGGGAGCCGCCTGGGAATCGGGCGGCTTGGGTGCGGAAGCGAGCAGAACCACCAGAGCTACCATGAGTCGAATCGGCATGACCGTCCTCCGGATCGAAGATTCGTCAGCTTCAGGATGCCCAGATGAGGCAAACCTCGTCCAGGCTCAGCGTCGATCGAGGCGTCGTCTTTCCCACAACGGATGGAGTGGAAGAAAGTTCTGGGCACGAAGAAGAGAAGCACGGAGGTGTGCCTGCCGATTATCCCGTCCGCGTTGGCACATCGACAGTTACGGTGTGTTGAATGAAACCGCTTCGCGGAGGCCGGCGGCAGGTCGTTTAGAGAAGAAAATCGCCGCCCGTTTCTCACCACCCCGACCACCCCACATACAAACACTCCGCCACCCGTCGAGCAGCGGGGTCCCAATCACCCAAACCTTCGATCAGATTGACTAACCTACCAACGGCCGCCGACGCCGTAGTCTCTTGTGTTGATCGAACCTATTTTGCGGTGGTGGGTGAGACTGCTGCCGCCGCGCCATATAGGAACTCGGGAGCCACCGCCCGGTTTACCGATGAGATCGGCATCATCCAGACAGACTCTCTCCGCCCCGATTACGCGCCATACCGACGAATCAATCTCGGGCGGGGGTGGACCAAATGGTCGGCACGCCGATAAGCTACGGAATCATTTTTGATCATAGCCAGCGAAAGTAGTACCGATAAAATCCTCACGGACCGGATGGAACACATCGATTACCCTGACATCCGTTACCGCCCTACCGGAATGTGGCACATTGGGCGGCACGACCATTGCAGTGCCGGGCACCAAACGGTTAGTCTCGCCCTCTGCTGTCAGTTCCAGCTCTCCCTCGATTACGTTGATCACTTGCTCGTGGACATGGGCATGTTCCGGCAGGATCGAACCGGCAGTGATCGCAACATGAGCAACTGTCATACTCTCGGCCGTGACGATGTAGCCGATAATGCCCGGTGCGATCTCCAGACCGGTTAACTCTTTCAGATCAATAAAAGGCATAGTTATCTCCCTTGACCGCGTTTATCGCAACTGGCCTCTACCTAGCTGACGAGATGATCTCGGCATCCGATCGCATACCCAAACAAGCAATACGGAGTCGACTACCCCTGAGTTTCGCCCCGCCCCCACGATAAGTTCAACAAGCAAGAGCGACACTTCCGACTGAACCGCTCCGCAGCAATTCGCCGGAGGTCGTTTAGGAAGAATGGCCGGGGGAAGGGGGCGATGATCCACAACATAGAAGAACCCCGCCACTCCAAGAGCAGCGGGGTCCCAATCACCCAACCTTCGGTCGGATTGACTAACCTACCAACGGCCACCGCCGCCGCCGCCGCCGCCGCCACCGCGGGGCTTGTCCTGGGCCTCGTTCACGCGCAGCGCACGACCGCCCATCTCCTTGCCGTCCAGGGCAGAGATCATGCCCTGGAGGTCGTTGTCGTCCACTTCGATGAAGCCGAAGCCACGGGGACGACCCGTCTCGCGGTCGTTGATCAGAGCGACCGAGTGGACCGTGCCATGGGCACCGAACAGCTCGCGGATTTCGTCTTCGGTCGCAGTGAAGGGCAGGTTGCCAATGTAGATCTTCTTCAAGGCATTACTCCATGTGCCGGCTTACCGGCGTAACCAAGCGTTGAGAATCGCCAGCTTCTTCCGGCAGATCCCTCACGCTTCAATGTGGCCCGGCTGTCCTACGGACGATCGACCGGACCCAGTTCCCCGACTGTCGGGGAATCCTGTGGGCGCATCGCCGTCGCTGTTAAGCGGGAGTGGCGATGGGCACGAACTTCGAGACTCAGACGGCTATTTCGCCCGTCTCAAATGAGCCTGTGTTAATCGCTGCTAGCCGAGACTATTCGGTATCGGGGCGCGCGGTCAATGCCAACCTCTTTGGGCCAACGACTTATGGAGCGCGTCGGTCGAGGCTGCCAAATTCTAACAGATTTTTTCCTACCTGAGTAAACTAGCTCCCCAAATGGGACTTGAAAGGGAACTCGGGGTTTCAAACCCGGGCACATCGGAAATGGGCTCTGACTGGCCGAATTGAGGCCGGACGGATTAACTTGTAGGCACAAGGGTCAGGGAATACTCAGGCGTTCTTCAGACTCCGCACGATCTCCGCGATTCCCGGCCGCTTCCCGTACATCAGCATATAGGCCCGAAAAATCCTGACAGCGAAGTACATGCCCACCACGACGGAGAGCGCTAGGACCCCGATGCTCGTCATGATCTGCCAGACCGGGATGTCCGAGACGCCCAAACGCAGCATGGTCTGCACCGGGGCGGTGACCGGGAAGATCGACAGCACGGTCCATGCAGGACTGTTGGGGAAGGCGAAGAGCAGAGACGCGAACCACAGGGGAGCAAAACCGGTCATGATGTAGAAGAGGGACAGATTGCTCCCTTCTCGCGCGCTGGCACTGATAGCGCCGATCCCCAGCGAGAGCACGGCGAACAGCAGATAGCCCAGCAGAAAGTAGACGATGCCCAGCACGAGGAAACCGCCTGGCACCTGTATCCCGCTCATGAAACCGCCGAACGTGCCCGAGGCCAGCTCCAGCAACAGTGGTGCCGAGACCAGCCATACGAGGACCTGCAGCAGTCCCGCCGCCCCCAGGGCCAGCACCTTGCCCACGAGCAGTTGACGGATGGACACGGACGAAAGAAGCACCTCGATGAGGTGGCTCTCCTTCTCCTCACCCAGCCCGTTGACCAGGGCACTGGCCCCAAACATGAGGGCCAAGCTCAACAGAAACGAAAAGACTCCGGGGACGATGATGTTTCCGATGCTGTTCTGCACGGAGGCCATGTCCCCGGATTCGGTAATGCGGATGACTTCCAGGTTCAAAGGCGCAATGACCAGGATGGCGACGTGAGGCTCCACCTCGTCCTTGAGCAGGTTCCCCGCGATGAAACTCTTGAGCACGCCCTCAGTATGCGGCGGGGTGCCCAGTTCCTTCTCAAGGGTATAACGCCGGGCTATTCCGGTGGTCGTATAATCCGCGGGGATGACGACGTACTCCCCGATCTCCCGTCTGGCCAGGGCCCCGGTAGCCTCTTCAGACGAATCGAAACGGACCAGGGGCGTCTCTCCCGCCCAGACGTGGTCGGTGATGATCCCCGTCTCGTCCACGTAACCGATCGCCGCCCGCTGGACAGAGGACGGTTCGGTCAGGGTCGTCACCAGCTCGGTGACACCGATGGCCAGCAGAGCCAGCACGGGTACGATGAGGGTCATGACGACGAAGCCGGCCCGCGTGACGGCCTGGACGAACTCCTTGCGGAAGATGAGACCGGTCTTATTCATGACTCGCCCCCGCGATGCTCAGGAAGATCTGGTTCAAGGAAGGCGTCGCGGCCTCGAAGCGGTTGACGGTAACGCCACGCTCGCGCAGGCGGTCGAGCACATCCTGCGGCGTCGTGCCCGCCTCCAACATCAACTCGACGGTCTCCTTGCCGGCCTTGCTCTCTACCACCCCCGCCAAGTCGCCGAGCTCCCCCTCCACGGCCACCCGGACCGAGTTCTTCCGAAAGCTGGCACGGATCTCCTGCAGGTCGCCATAGAGGACGGCCTGCCCGTGGTCGATCATCAGCACACGGTCGCACAACTCCTCGACCTGATTCATCTGGTGGGTGCTGAGGATGATCGCCTTTCCCGCGTCCCGAAGCTCGCCGATCATGGTTTTCATGAGCTCGGTATTCACGGGGTCGAGGCCGGAGAAGGGTTCGTCCAGAATGAGCAACTCGGGGTCGTGGACGATAGTGACGATGAATTGGATCATCTGCCCCATCCCCTTGCTCATCTGCTTGATCTTCAACTTCCGGCTCTCGTACATGCCGGTGCGCCGAAGCAGCACTTCGGCCTGCTGCGCGGCCGCGGCCGCGCCCATTCCCTTGAGCGTGGCTAGGTAGACGATGAGATCCAGGGCGGCGAACTTTCGGTACAGGCCCTTCTCCTCGGGCAGGTAGCCGAGGCGGTTCTTGTCCGCCTCGCCTATCCGGTGACCAAAAACCTGCACCTCGCCAGCATCGGGCTTCATGAAGTCCAGGATCATCTTGATGGTGCTGCTCTTGCCCGCGCCGTTGGGGCCGATGAGACCCAGGATCTCCCCGGTTTCGACGGAGAAGCTCAGGTCTTCCACCGCTGCATTGTCCGCGTAGGACTTGCACAAGAGGCTAACGGCAACCGCTTTCATGAACTGATCCTTCGGGTTGGAATCCGTGATTCGAAAACCAGCTTTCACCGAAGCGACGACGGAGTCAACCTGGTTTCCGGACTGGAGTGTTCGGGTGAACGATTCGGTTTCCTGGAATCCTGTGCCTAACAATTATTCCGTCCGCGCTGGAACCTAACGACTTAACCCTCTGGGCCGATACCCACGATTATGCTCAAACACCTCCTGCTTCTGCTCCTGACGACGTTCCGCTCCCGCCGACAACTCACCCTGGAGAACATCGCCCTCCGCCATCAACTCGAGGTCTTGCAGCGGAGCGCCAAGCGACCGCGGCTCAGGCCGTCGGATCGGGCGCTCTGGGCGGTCTTATCCCGTATCCTCCCCGACTGGTATCGCCACCTGACCATCGTACAGCCTGACACCGTCGTCCGTTGGCATCGGGCCGGCTGGCGACTCTATTGGCGGTGGAGGAGCGATCCTGGACGGGGTAGGCCGATGGTATCCGCTGAGGTTCGCGCCCTGATCCGCCGGATGTCGCTCGAGAATCCTCTTTGGGGCGCCCCGCGCATCCACGGTGAACTACTGAAACTCGGCTACGACATCTGCGAGTCAACGATCTCGAAGTACATCGTACGCCGGCCCGGCCCGCCGACCCAGACTGGCAGACCTTCATCCGCAACCACATGGCTGAGACCGCCGCTATAGACTTCCTCACCGTCCACACGGCTACCTTCAGGACGCTCTACGTCTTCCTCGTTCTATCCCTCGACCGGCGGCGTATCGTCCACTTCAACCTCACAGCCAACCCGACGGCTGCTTGGACGAGCCTGCAGCTGATCCAGGCCTTTCCGTTCGACTCGTCGCCTCGGTATCTGATCCGGGACCGGGATGGGGTTTACGGCCAAAAGGTCATCGATACGCTTGATCTCCTGGACATCGAACAGACCGTCACTGCGCCGCGCTCTCCCTGGCAGAACGGCTACTGCGAGCGGGTCATCGGGACGATTAGGCGGGAGTGTCTCGACCATGTGATCGTGCTGAACGAGAAACACCTGCGGCGGGTGCTGAAGGAGTACCTGGCGTACTACCACGGGTCGCGGACCCATCTCGGCCTGGAGAAAGATGCCCCAGAGCCGCGAGCCGTTCAGGCCCGGAATATGGGACCCGTCGACGGTAAGTCTGTCCTCGGCGGTCTGCACCACCGGTACTACCGCGAAGCAGCTTAGTCGCCACCAACCAGATTGGGCTGGTGACGATGGATCGGTCCGCCCACCAGTGCCGTTAGACTGGTAGGCGGAACGCTTGAGGGCCGATCGGCCGTCTCAACCTACCCAATATCGAAAGCAAATCTCATCCCGGAGTCGGAATGAAGGCTGTCATGTAGCGAGAATTGTCCTGGATGGACTATTTGGTAGGGACAACGGTGAAGCTATTTCGCTCGAAGAGACCGGCGTTCGGGAAAGGAATCAGGCTTCGATATTTATGCTTGCATATGTGCGCACGAGTGCTCACATTGGCCGCATGACTAACTCACCGATGACATTGGATCAATTCCTCGAGACCGACCTGTTCCGGGTTCTTGCTGAACCGGCACGATTGAGGTTGATCCAGCTGCTGTGGCGGCTGGGGCGCGCGGATGTGAGCACCTTGGCAGAGGAGATGACCCAGGATCGATCGGTGGTTTCGCGGCACCTGAAGGTCCTCAGTGGCGCGGGAATCGTGCGGGCGGAGAAAGTAGGGCGCCATCAGCTCTACGAACTGGAAGCCGATGCGTTCGTCGAGAAGCTACAGGGGCTGGTGGATCGCGTGCGCGCGTGTGTAGGAGGCGAATGTGGACAGTGCGGAGATGACGCGTCCGGCATGTGATTGGCGAGAGGCGATGGTCGTTGCGATAGTCGTAGCGCTGGTTCTGGGGACGGCAGGCCCGACGGCGTCCGCCGAGTTCGAATCGGGGGACTTTTTGCCCACGATAACCGGCGGCATGATCAACGGGACAGGCGGCGGCGACGATGGCGTCAAGATCGCTGCGGCCCGGTTCGGGTTAGTGCACTACTTTCGGGACCGCTTGGGGTTCTTTAGCGAGGCAGCCGTATTCCGTCCGTCGGGGGATATGGATGGGCGTGATGTCAACACCTCGGCGCCGGGACTCGTGTTCGGATTGCGCTGGCATTTCTTCCAGCGCCCAAGCTACGGATTGTACGCGGAGTGGGGGTCGGGATTCCTCGTGGCAAAGGACCCATTTCCGCCACAGGGAACGAACTTCAATGGGACCTCGTACTTCGGTGTCGGGGCGAATGCCGATGTCGGTCGTGGCCTGGCGCTGCTTGCTGGCGTCCGACAGATGCATGTATCGAACGGTAAAGGACTGGTACCGGAGAATCCGTCGTTCGACGGATTCGGCGGCTACATGGGCCTGGCGCTACGACCTACGTTTCGTCAGCCGTTCCCACCAATGGGGGAAAGTCTGGCGTTTGGTGGAAACAACGTGCGGTGGCGAGCAGAGGCGACGTACGAGCTCGAAGATGATTCGCCCGGTGGTGGTGTGGCTGCCGATATGCCGCTAGTGCGGTCGCAAGGGTTGCGGCTGCAAGTGGCCGGCACGGCAGCCGAGCTGGCGAACGAGACGATCTGGAAAGCGTCAGTCCGGGTGTATCGTGAGACAGATGCCGGGCGTGTCGTGATGGGGTACAGCCGGCAGGAGTTCAACGTCTTCACCAGCGACATCTACGAGTTCCAAGTCGAACGGGCGCTGAGTGACGTGAGCACAGTAATGGCGGAAGTGGGCTTAGAGACGCACAACCTGGATGATGATCGGGTGTATGGCGGGCTCTTCATAACGGTCTATCCCGCTTCATTCGCCGCGATCAATACGGGGATAGGGTTCGAGCGGCAGCAGGAGGAGTTCTTCAACTCGATCGACAACTTGAACGACGCGGGATTCAACCTGGGTCTTGAAGTCGCACCGGGGTTCATGTCTCGGCTGGGAATGTCTGCGTTCCTCGACGTTGGGATCGGGTATGACACGCAGTTGGCAGGCATCCGGTTCCAGCCGGGCGGCTGCAAGAGCCTGGTCGAACGCCATCGGCGAGGCGCGGTAGAGATGGTAAGGTAACGCGTATTCGGATGCGGAGACGAACGCAGGGAACTCGAACTCTCAGACTCTGGGCCTGCAGATGCGCCGTTGAGGTCCATTGCGCAGGCGATAGTGTTCTTAGTAGGGGCGGGATTTTCAGGCGGGACAGGATATTTTTTCTGAAACACTGAACGGTGTTCATCGTAATGACCGCCGTTCACCGCAGTCTCCGGCGAAAGGCGGCCCATGACTTCCGAAACCCGGAAAGCCCGCAAGAAGCAGCAGCAGAGCGAGGAGATCCTGGCCGCCGCCCGCGATCTCTTCATCCGCGAGGGGTACTTCCGTTTCTCGATGCGCAAGCTGGCCCGCGAGGTGGGCTGCGTGCCGGGAACGCTGTACCTGTACTTCAAGGACAAGGATACCCTCGTCTCGCGGCTCATCGAGGAGAGCTTCGAACACCTCATGGTCGACCTGGAGGCGCAGGCCGATCCCGACGATCTCCTGCGGACCCTCGACCGGATCACGCACGCCTACGTCGAATTCGGTCTGGCGAATCCCGAACACTACCGCTTCGCCTTCATGCTGGAGCGCACCCCGAGCATGGACGAGGCCAGGCCTGTTCCCCATCGGTCCTACGGCTGGATGCGGGACATCGTGGCCGAATGCATGGAGCGTGGACTGCTGCGCGCCGCGGATCCGGACCTGGTGGCCCAGGGGATCTGGGTGGCGATGCACGGGGTCACCTCCGCGATGATCACCATGCCCAAATTCCCCTGGGCCGATCGGCAAGAGCTGATCGACCGCGTCCTGGACGGAACCATCCAGGACCTGTTGCCCGACTCCGACATGGACCCCGAGCAGGACGGAGACACCAATGCGTAGCGAAGCGATCCGAACGAATCCTGCCTCGTGGCTGAGCCTGCTGCTGGCCGCGTTGCTGTTGCTGGTGGCCAACGGTCGCCACACCATTCCCATCGCGGCATGGCTGTCGCTCTTGTTCCTGCTGCGCTTCGTACGGGTCCAGCCCAAGCGGATCGGCCTGCCCGTGGCGTGGCTGGTCCTGACCCTGACCTGGGCCTTCCAGTTGCGGGGCATGGCGCCGCTACCGGGAGTCTTCTACTACATCCTGTCGGCCGCCTACGGCCTGGTGCTGGTGGTACCGTTGGTGATCGATCGCCTGCTGGCCCCGCGCCTTTCCGGGCTGCTCTCCACTCTGGTCCTGCCGACGGCCTGGGCTGCGATGGAGTGGTGCATGGCGACGACGACGCCCTACGGCAGCTGGAGTTCCCTGGCATACACCCAGCATGAGAACCTGGTCCTGATGCAATTGACCGCGGTCACCGGCATCTACGGCCTGAGCTTCCTGATCGCCTGGTTCGCCGCCGTCGGCAACCTGGTCTGGCAGGAGGGAACTGAAGAGAGCCCGGTTCGCCGGACGGCTGGCGTCTTCGCCGCGGTGATGGCCGTCGTCCTGCTCGGGGGAGGCGCGCGGCTGACGCTTTTCCCCGTCGATGCGCCGACGGTGCGCGTGGCCTCGCTGACCGTGATGGACTACGACCCCTACGCCGGCACTGACGGCAGCGCCGTGGGCGGACTGCCTGAGGAACTGACCGACTCCGACCGCGAGGCACTGCGCAGCAACGCCCACATGGTCCTGGACGACTTCCTGGAACGCGCCAGGCGCGAGGTCGATGCTGGCGCCCGGATCATCTTCTGGGGCGAGGCCAACGGCTTCTGCCTGAAGGAGCACGAGCCCGAGATCCTGGCCCGCGGCGCCGAATTCGCCCGCGAGCACCGAGTCTACCTCGGGCTGTCGCCGGCCGTGGTCAATGTCGGTGCCGAGCGCCCCTTCGAGAACAAGATCATCCTGGTCGATCCGGAAGGTAAGGTCTCCTACGAGTACTGGAAGGGAATCCCGGTGCCCGGGCCGGAGGCGGCCATCCAGGCGGTGGACGGCGGCGTGATCCGCAACGTGGACACGCCCCACGGCCGCGTGGGCAGCGCCATCTGCTTCGACATGGACTTCCCGGGTTACCTCCAGGAGGCCGGCCGGCTGGAGATCGACCTGATGCTCGTGCCGTCGAATGACTGGCGCGAGATCGATCCCTGGCACACCCACATGGCGCGCTTCCGGGCCGTCGAGCAGGGCTTCAACCTCGTGCGCCACGTCAGCAGAGGATTCTCCGTGGCGACCGACTATCAGGGCCGCATCCTAGGCTCGATGGATCACTACGTCACGGAGGACCGGAACCTGGTGGCGCACGTGCCCACCCGGGGCGTGCGGACCTTCTACGCGCGGGTCGGGGACCTGTTCTCGTGGATCTGTCTGGCGGGGTTGTCCGGCCTGGCCTTCGGGGCGATCCGCCAGCGTTGAGCACCGGGCATCGGGGCGATGGCTGGGGGACTACTCCGTGCCGGCGAGAAGGAACCCAAGCGCCACCGGCAGCCGCTCCTTCCAAGCGTCGTACCAGTGGATGGCCCCTTCGACGACCACCAGGCGGAGCCTGTCGTCGTTCAGACGACGCCCAAGCGCAGCATGCAACTCCTCGACGCCTGCTACTGTTTCCGCTCTATCGTCCGCTGTTTCGCCTTCTGCCGTGCCGACCCCGAGGTAGACCCTTAGTGGCAGTCTGTCCTGGTGTGCGGCCAGCTCGAGAATCTCCGTGCGTCCCACATGGAGCGACGGGCTCTCGGCGAGAAGGTAGCCGATACGATCCGGCCTCACGAGGACCGTATGGAGCACGGCGATCCCACCGTACGACGAGCCGGCAAGACCGGTGTTGTCCGCGCCTGTTCTCGTGCGGAAGCGATCGTTCACGGCCGGCATCACTTCATCGAACAGGAAGTCCGGGAAAAGGCCGCCGTTCGGATCGGGTCGTTCGTCGGGCCAGAACGGATCTCGATAGGGAAGGTATTCATTCGCCCGTTCAGCTGCGGGGTCTTTGGTCTCGCGTGTGCGGCCGCCACTGTTGACGCCGACGAAAACGACCTCGGGAATGGCCCCCTCAGCCCAGAGTTGCTCGGCCACCTCGGGGAGGCCCCAGCCGTGCCATGCGTCCCAACCGTCGGTGAAGTAGAAGACGGGGTAGCGTCGTTCCGCCTGTTTCGGTTCGAAGTAGCGCGGCGGCAACAGCACACGAATCGTCCGCGTGTTATCGAACACGTCGCTCGCCAGTTCGAACTCCTGTTGGCGCGCATCCGCGCCACTGCTCTGCGCGGGCGCCTCTGCCACCAACATCACGGACATCATGACCAGCATTACGATGCGCGCCTGTTTCACTTCTCTCATCAATGCAAGCTCCTGTACGTTGCGCGAACACTTCCGCTGTCCATTGTGCGGCGTTGCCTGCTCCGAACGGTCTCTGATCAGGAGAACACAACGGGTCGAACGAGTCGAGTGCGCAGGTGTGCCTACCGAATACTCCATTTACGTTGAAATATCGCTATTCGCGGCTGATCAGACCGACCTGGCGGGGCGCGGATTCCTGACCTGACCCCGTAGAACAGATCCAAGTCTAGAGTTAGACTTCGGATCATTCGAAAGGGTGTGCTTACCATTTAATCCATCCGGCCACTATTTGACCGATTGGGATATTTCGTTTGACCACTTCATCGAGATGAACCGTCATTCCTGCCGTGAACCCAACCGGGCTCCGCATCCTTTAAGTGGTTTGAAATCAGCGAGGACGGAATATTTCGAAGGCACTGGGTTACTCGTACCCGACCGATTGTCGAGCCATTATTCGCTTTTTTCGAGTTCAAGGTAGAACGGCAATTTAAAGCCTTCACCAATCGCACTTGCCTCGCCGACGAACTTGCCCGCGTGGCGTCGCAATCTGAGTGAAACATAGTGGTCCAAGTCTCTGGTATGTTTGGTATCGATTTCCCCGTCAAAACTACCCGTCAGTATTCGGTACGGAAACTTTACACCATGGACTACCGTGTCCGGACGGTCGACGTATTGCGGATAGTCCAGAGCTACGGTCGCTTCACCACCAAGGCCAACGACAACACTGTCACCTAGAGTAAATTCCATTGTTAGAGGTATTTCATTCGTAGAGGTCCGGATGCTGCCACGCCAGATTCCCGCCAACTCGGGCGTCACCGCAAATGCAACTGATGGCGATTCGGCTGCTTCCATGCTGCCGATGAACTCCATGGCCGCTGCCATGAATCCGGGCTCCAGGGTATCTGCTATCTGCATTACCTTCATCATTGACGTAGCACCTGAGGCATTCACCAGACATGCAATAGCGATTCGAGCTTGCGGTAGCAACAGTAACATCGAATTCGCGCCGGCGATCCTGCCATCGGATATCAAGACCAACTGTCCCCCGATCTCGAAACGGCCCCAACCGTTGGAATACCTTTGGTAGCTCGGCAATTCCGGGTCGTCCGCCTGATGGATCCTGGCGACCGTCGCCGGCCGAATGATTGCTATGTCGGCGCCGTCAAGTTCTTGGAGGTGGAATTGTCCGTAGCGTATCAGATCATCAATACTGGTATACAGACCGCCGCCGCCTTTGGGATAGAAAACAACGTCTCGGTCAAGCGGCGCTCCGGTTTCGTCATAGCCTTGGGCCAGTTGAGCACGATGTTCGAGATGCAGTTCAACCGTAGAGTTGATCATGCCCAAGGGTGTAAATACTTCCGAATCCATGAAGGCCGAAAACCCGAGGCCGGTGACTGTGCTGATCAACAATTCCGGATACGCAAAAGACAGGTTTGAATAATTGAATAATGTGCCCACCGGAAACATTGAGGACCCATAACAGGAAATCAATTCGGCGGCGGTCGGAGTCGGCGGACCGCTGTCGTCGCTGGTCGGCTGCAGCCAAAGGTGAGCGATACCGCCGGTCATCGTCACGATGTGCTTGACTTTGAGCAGCTCGGAGGCTCCCAGATAATCAGCAGGCGCTGCATCGCCCAGGTACTCGTAAACCGAATCATCGAGGTCGATCTGGCCACGGTCTACAAGCACCATCAGCCCAGTTGCCGTTATGGATTTGGAAAGGGACCCGACAGCGTAGATGGTGGAGGTTGTTGCCGGAACCTTGTTTTCACGGTCCGCCCACCCGAAGGCTTCTGACCAGATGACCCGGCCGTCCTGGGCCACTGCGACAGCCAGTGAAGGTACTTCGTCGCTATTCACGCTGGCGATGATTTCGGCGCGAAGTTTGGACAACCGGCCGTCTTGTAAGACTACGCCCCCGGCACGGGCCTGGATTGCTGTCAACATGATGATCGTCAGCGTCAGGATCATACGAAAGGTGACGAGGCGCGAGGAAAGCTGCAAGAAGTTCGATTGCACGGTGGTCTCCGTTCGGCTTGATCAGGAACGACGCCAATTAAGACGAACATTGTTTGTTATGGTTACACTAGACCTACTGTGCACCATTGAATGCATGGGGCCTGTGGATTCGAGCACCTGTGGCTACCGAATATTCCGTCCGCGTTGGAATCAAAAGACTTGCGGTCTGGCCAAGGAGCAGTGATCCAGACTGACCAAGCCGTGAAGGTCAGGATTGACCTTCCCCCTGTTACTGAGCCAACCGAGCTGATAGTTTTTCCTGCTCCTCGTGCTTGGCCGCGAACTCCTCAGGCGTAAGCTGCCCGAGCGAGCTGTGCGGCCGGAACGTATTGTAGTCGATCCGCCATGCTTCGATC
>JAAEQC010000008.1 GCA_024231905.1 bacterium
AACAGATATTTAATATCAGTTTATCCAGGGGTTTATACAGAAGACCCAATTACTCTTGTTCCTTATGTAGATTTAGTGCCTGTTGGAAGTAGGTTCTCAACAAAAATTGAAGCAAATAATACAAGTACCGCATTATTTACTGGATCTGGTATTGGACCAGTAATGATAAGCAATCTGGTGATAGATGGTGTAACAACCAATGCAGGTGTTTATAATAATACTGTTACATGTGCAATTGCTGTTAATGATTGTCAAATAACAGATTGTCAATATGGAATACACGTAAACAATGGAGCTATCTTTGCTGATGGAATAGGAACGACCGGAACATCAACAATGACTAACATGCTGCGAGCTACAGGAGGTCTGTTAAGTGCGCACTCTTGTACTGTCCAAGGTGGCGGGACATTTACTGCATACGCATACGCTGACAGCGCGGAACTACATTTAGGAAGCCTCCATTTACATGGCGCAAATATAACAACAGCAATTCATGCGTTAGGTACTGCAGCTGTAGACGGTAATAATCTCTTAATATCAAAGTGTACGACGGCCGTTAAACTTGAAGACACGGCAGATTTTAGTGTTGGCT
>JAAEQC010000009.1 GCA_024231905.1 bacterium
CACCACAAAAAGAACCCGGGCCGCCGGTATGGTGGCCGGCGGCCCGGTATGAGCCGTTACAATTCAGTGCGTCTTAGCGCCTGCGGCGGCGTAGCACGTGCGCGCCGCCAAGGGCGCAACCGCCCAGCAGCAGGCCAAGGCCCGCAAGGCCCGCAAGCGGTACACCCGCATCGATCGTGAGCGTCGCTTCGTCCGAATCCACGCTCTCGAAGTCGTCGGAGACGTGCACCTGGTAAACGCCCGTATCTTCGGCCGCAATGCCCGAGACGGTCAGGCTCGCGTCATCCAAGCCTATCGGGCTGCCGTTGAAGGTCCAACCGTAGCTCAGGTCGCCCAGGCCGCCCGCCACCGTAACGGTGAAGGTGTGCGACGAACCAAGCGGCTTCGACGCGTTCCCAGGCTGCTCGGTGATGCTCATGTGGTCGGCCACTTCAAGCAACGCCGTGTTGGACAACAGGGTCACCACGCTGTCGCTCACTTCGACCCAGTAGACGCCGGTGTCCGCCGGGGCCGGGTGGTCGATGATGTACTCGTTGGCGTCCGGACCCACGTCCAAGATCGCTTTCGCGCCGCTGATGTCTTCGTCCTGCTTCCACTGGAAGTGCACTTCGCCTTCGCCGCCCGTCGGGTAGATTGCGAAGTCAGCCGCCTCTTGGTCTGTGTACATCCGCCGGTCCGGGCCAATGTTCTTGTCCGGAAGCGACAGCGGGACGATCACTTTGACGTCGATGAAGGCCTGACGCGAGGTCAGCGTTGTCGGCGTTGTCGGGTGCGAGTCCGTCACTTCAACGGAGTAGTGCCCTTCGTTGCCTTCGCTCACCACTTCAACAACGCTCGTAAGCTCCAGCGTCGCGTTCGTTTCGCCGCCCATCATCGCCGGGGCCGCGCCGCCCGGGCCGTCCGCATCGTAGTACCACTGGTAGCTGATAGGACCGATGCCGTCGTACACGGTAACCGTCAGCGTGTAGTCGTCACTCACTTGCACATCCGCGTCCACCGGCGTGGCCGGGTCGAGCGTCGGGGCCGGAGCGACTTCCACCGCCACTACGTCCGAGGACTGCGGAAGCGCCGGCGTCGCGTCGCCCACTTCGCACCAGTAGTCGCCCGCGTCCGCGACTTGCGCGTTTGTCAGGGCGTGGCTCGTGCCGGTACCAACGCTCACAGCGCCCGTGCCGTCATCGAGGAACCATTCGTAGGTCAGTGTGCCCTGGCCGCCCGAAGCGGCAATCGTAAGCGTGTGCGATTCGGTCACGTACATCTGCGCGCCCACGGGCTGCGTGCTGATCACGATCGGCGGCCACACCGTCAGCGTGCCGTCGTTGGACGTTACCATTTCGCCGGCACCGCCCTGGTCCGTAATCTCGCAGTAGTAGTCGCCTTCGTCCGCTTCCGCCACCGGCGAAACCGTCAGCGTGTCCTCGTCAATGCCCGAAAGCAACGAGGCCGGCGGGTTCACGCCGTCATCGAAGAACCATTCGTAGCTCAGGCCGCCCAGACCACCCACAACGGTTACGGTGAAGTCGTGCGTGGAACCTTCGTAACGGTCCGCGCTCACCGGGTGCTGCGAGATGCTCATGTGGTTCGCAACCGTCACCGCGACCGTCGACGACGTCGTCGTACCAATCGCGTCCGTGGCCTCTATCCAGTACGTGCCACTGTCCAGCGCCGTCGCCGAACCCACGATGTAGTTCACCGAGTTGCCGCCCACCGTGCCCGGGCCCGAACCAGCGTCTTGATACCACACGTAGCTGGGCGTGCCCAGCCCCTCGGCCGTGATCGCCGTCAGCGAGAAGCTGTCCGTCACGTAGATTTCTACCGGGTCCGGCGACGCCGTGATGCTCGTCACCTCAATCTGCGTGCCCACAGCAACCGTCGTCGTCGTATCCGGCACCGTCGCCGTCCACAACTGGCCCGCGGCAAGCGCGCCGCCGTTAGGCAACTCGACCGCCGTACCGCCGTCGATGAGCAGGTGAACACCCGTCAACGCGCCGCCGGTACCGTTAGCAACCAGAATCTGGTCGTAGCCCGCGTAGACATCCACCGGGTCCGTCAAGCGGTCCACGTCGAGTGACGCCGCCAAGGTGAAGGCGCCTACGTTCCACGCGGCCGGGTTCAGGTAGCCGCTCGTCCCCGGAAGGGCCGCGCTGCCGCCTTGATCCTGCAATTGCCCGATGAACGGGAAATTGCTCGAAGCGTCCGTGTTCACATACGCGTTGCCGCCCTGAAGCAGCGCCGCGTTCGTGGTCGAACCCGAAACCGGGGTCGCGGCCGGCCACGCCCCGGGTGCCGTGTTCAAAACCGGGCCACGCGCCGCGATAGCCGCCGCGTTCATGTTCGAGATCAGCGTCACCATGCCGTTATGCGGCGTCGCCACGGAGGCACCGCCGTTCGCCGTAAAGGTCGCTGTGTTCGCAAGCACGACCGAGCCCTGAAGCTTCACCATGCCCGGAACACCAAGGCCGCTGTCGCCACCGGCACCGCCCGTGCCGCCGCCCGCGCCGTCACCACCCGTGCCGCCTACGCCACCAGCACCGCCAACACCACCGACGCCAGCCGTAATCAACGAACCTGTGCCGCCCGCGCCACCAGCGCCGCCGGGCTGGCCCGAAGCACCGCTTGTGCCGCCTGACTGACCGGTCAAACCGCCGCCGCCGACGCCACCCGTGCCGCCCGTGCCCGAAGACACATCAAGCGTCACCGTGTCCGTAAACTGCAGCAAGCCCTTGGCCGCAAGGATGAACGCGCCGCCGCCAGAAGCGCCGGTCGTGCCTACGCCACCAGCACCGCCGCCGCCGCCTTGGCCGCCCGCGCCACCGGCACCACCCGTACCCGGGTTACCACCGGGCGCCGGAGAAGGCCACGCCGTGCCGCCGATACCCGCATCAAGATAGCCACCGTCCGAACCGTCTGTCGGAAGCGTGGCACTAAGAATACCCGTGCCGGGAAGCGTCGGAGAGGTCAGACCATTGCTGCCCACCGCGCCATTCACCCAGCCGCTCGCGCCAGCGCCACCGCCGCCACCGCCGGCCGCGCCGCCACCACCGTGACCGCCACGGCCGCCGCCGCCGCCGCCGCCGCCGCCGCCGCCAAGGTGCTCACGGCCCAAATCGCCGTCTGTCGCGCCGCCGCCGCCGCCGCCGCCCGCAGCACCGCCGCCGCCGCCGCCCGCGGAGGCACCGCCACCGCCGCC
>JAAEQC010000010.1 GCA_024231905.1 bacterium
ATGCGCCAGGAGACGCCGTCGACCGCCAGGTGGTGGATCACCCACTGAAGCCGGGCCGAGCGCTGCGGTCCGCGGTCGAAGAGCACCAGCCGCACCAGCGGCCCGCGGGTGAGATCGAGGCTGCCCTGGACCGTGGCGGCCGCCGCTTCCAACGCCGGTCCCTGCCGGTCTCCCGCGAGCGCCGAGAGGTCCACCCGCGCAAAGGGGACTTCCGCGCCGGGAGGATCGTTGACCTGTCGCCACTCGTCCCCCGCACGCGTAAAGCGCAGGCGCAGGGCGTCGTGGTGCTCCAGCAGGACGGCCAGGGATCGTTCCAGCCATGCCGGCTCCAGCCTCTCGGGCGCCTCCAGCAGCAACGCATGGTTGAAGTGGTGGATCGCGCCCAGCTGCCACTCGAAGAACCAGTGCTGGACCGGGGTCAGGGGGAGCTCGCCGGTCACCGGGCCTTGATCGCTCAAAGCCCCCGTAGCCGCCGCCGCCACCGCCGCCAGATCGCCCAGGGTCGATTGCTCAAAGACCTCGCGGGGAGTGAGGACGAGACCCTCCTGCCGGGCCCTGGAGACCACCTGAATGCTCAGGATCGAG
>JAAEQC010000011.1 GCA_024231905.1 bacterium
TGCTCCTGGCCGATGAAGTCCTCTTGCTCAGCCCCCGGCCCATGACCATAAAGGAAACCTTTATCCTGGACCAGCCAAAGCCCCGGCATTTCAGTGATCCTAATCTGTTGAAGATAAAAGAATATATGCTGTCACAGCTTGGGGAGGACCTGTGAAGCAGGCTGATTTAATTGCCCCGGCACTGGTGATTCTGGTTTTAGTTTGCTGGGAGGCTGCCTGCCATATGATGGAGATACCTGTTTTCATACTGCCTCCCCCCTCAAGTATTTTTGCCACGGCAATCCTTAGGGCGCCTTTGATCCTGCCCCATGCAGTAACAACCCTTTCTGAAATCGTTCTGGGAATTTTCCTGGCCCTGGCAACTGCCATCCCCCTTGCAATTGCCATGTTTGCAAAACCAACCCTGGAAAAAGCCCTGGCCCCGTTTCTGGTAGCCTCCCAGGCCATTCCCGTCTTTGCCGTTGCCCCCTTGCTTGTGGTGTGGATGGGGTACGGAATTGCCTCCAAGGTGTTCATGGCCTGGATCATCATTTTTTTTCCCATCACCATCAGCCTGCTTTCAGGCCTTAAAAGCTGTGACCCTGAATTCAGGGTAATGTTCCGGCTCATGGATGCCTCATTTTTTGACACATTAAGACTGCTCTACTGGCCCTGGGCCCTGCCCCAGTTTTTTGCAGGGCTCAAGGTGGGGGTCACCGTGGCCACCATCGGGGCTGTGATCGGAGAATGGGTGGGGGCCCAGCAAGGACTTGGCTATCTAATGATCCAGTCCAATGCCCGCCTCCAGGTGGACCTGGTATTTGCCGCCATCCTCTGGCTCACGGCCATGGGGCTTGGCATGTGGGTATTGGTGGGATTTATTGAAAAAAAAATTGTAAGATGGAAATTATAATTGAGACAATTAACCACAATATTTTAATTTTTTAA
>JAAEQC010000012.1 GCA_024231905.1 bacterium
CGCCGCCACCGGCTCGCTGAAGCGAACGACGAGCAGCTCGGTCTCAAGCTTGGCGGCAGCCACCACGGCAGGAGGCTCACAGTCGCTGAAGATCTCGTACACCAAGGGCGAGCAGACGTTGCGGTCCCAGTCCTCCGCGGTCAGGATCAGCCGGTTGAGCCGATTCGCCACCAACGGGACTTTCACCGAGAAGTTCCCCTCGCCGTCGGTCCACCCCACGGCGGTGCCGGCGCCGCCATCGATCCGCACCTTGGTCCGCGTCGAAGTGGTCCCGGAGAAGGTCCAGCTCGGCGCGCAGACGAAGTACGGCGACGTCGGCGGCGGCGTGGTGATCGCCGGCGGCTCGAGCTCGCTCGCGGCGGTGGTGAAGCTCAGCGTCTGCGGATCGACCAGGGCATTGCCCCCCACGTCGCTGAGCCCCGCCTCCAGCTGGAGGGTCACCTCGGCCTCCGCGGGCAGCGGCGCATCCGGCTGGAAATGAATCACTTCCTCGCTCACCGTGGCCGAGGCCGGCACCTCGGTGCCGCCGATCGCCAGCTGCCACGCGTCCGCCGACGGCGCCGCCATCGCCTCGGAGAAGCTCACGACGATCGTCGACTGCGGTTTGATTCCCTGGGCTCCGTTCATCGGCTCGGACGACACCACCGACGGGCCGGCGGTCTCGGTAGACGGAGAGTATGCTCTTCGGCCTGGGAAAAGTCCCGGATGCCGAGCTCGGTATTCCGCGCAGGGCGGTCACCAACAAACGGCATCGGCTCAGAATACCGCGATGTAAGACCCGGCGCGGGAAGCCCTGAGGGGAGCACGGTGCCCCGGTCGAAATATCTTCCACTTCATACCCCATGCCGACAGTTCATGGCGCTAAAGCAGCAATTTATTAACCTAAACCGACAGCCCATGGGCTGCGAATCTTCACCCGGCCATCGGTTCCAGGGTCTGCGGGAGGAACTCCGCTGGAAGTTTTTGCGAAGGGGCGCAACCGGTCGCCCGCGCACGGATAAGCAGGAACAATGGCGGTAACAACGAAGAAACGATGGCGTTGGGCCATTTTTTCAAATTTGGAACGACCTCGATCGTGCTGGGAGCGCCGGCATCTTGCCGGCCAGGGGGACGAAGGCCCCTCAAGACGCCAAGCGCCCATGCGTGGGCTGCGCCCACGAGCCGGCTGACCGCCAGCACCGCCACCCGATGCCCGCGCTCGGTCAGCCACTGGCCG
>JAAEQC010000013.1 GCA_024231905.1 bacterium
ACCCGATACGAAACTCCACGCAGCCAACCGCTGCGGAGCAGAATCAGAAGATCTGCGGGCTCGGCCTCGTCCAACCCCAGCACCACTTCCGTGGCATCGACGCCCATCCAGCCGCCTCCGGGTTGCAGTCGCTCGACCACCACCCCGGCGCTGAGGGATTCCGGCACTACGGGGACCGACAAGCTCACCCGCAGCCCTCCCGCGGCCGTCAGCGCAGGATCGGCGATGCTCTGGGGCACCGAACCCACTTCGGTCACCTCGCTGTCGAAGCGGACTCGACGTAACTCCGGAGCTGTCTCGGCATGGACTTCGCCGTAGGGCGAATAGAGGTAGCGCACCGGCAGGGAAGGACGCTGGGGATCGCTACCTTCTTCTTCGGCGATCAAGCCGATGACCGTACCCAGCTCGTCGCGCAGGTAGGTGTAGAGACGACTGCCCGGATAGGACGAGCCCGGCAGGTCGAGCACCTCGACCGCCACCTGCACGGCGTCGTCGTAGCCACCTGCGCCCGGGACGTAGGTCTTGCGCCAACGAATCTGGGTCTCCGCAGGATCGCCGTAAGCGACCTCGGCCACCAGACCCTGGTCTTCCCACACGAAGGCGCGTTTCTCGATGAACGGACGGAGGGCGTCGTCGGTTTCGCCTTCCTGCAGCGGTCCGACGTGCCATCGGTAGAGCAGGCGGCCGAGAGCGTCGTACTGGTAGCGAATCTGATGGCCTGCGAAGGGGCTGATTTCCCCGTCGGGCCAGCTGTCCTTGACGGTGACGGTGGCGAGCTCGCCCCTCCACGTCCAGCGGTGGATGAAGCGATCGTCTTCGGTGCGTCTGCCGACCGGGTCATAGGTAAAGGGAAGGCCGTTGCGGTGGGTGATGCGGCCCTGGGCGCCGACGGTCAACTCGGCAATCTGGCCCTCGGACTCGCGAATAATCCGCTCGAGCTCATCGCCCTCGTTGTACTCGTAACGGTAGGAGTCCTCGTCCTCGGGCGGAGCCCGGCCCTGGACGTTGCCTCGACCCGATGCGGCATGGCTCAGACGGACGCCGGCATCGTAATTCCACGACCACCCCATGCCCGCGAACAGATCTAGACCGCCGGCGAGGCCCGTCACCGCGATCCTCCCCTGCTTCACGCCATCGCGCGGATCGCCGTCGTTGCCGCGCCAGCCCAGGGCAAACTGACCCCACACCGTACCCGGCGGCTCGGTGACCCCCGCCACCGAATCCATGGTTGAGCCCCACGTCACCGTGCCGAGCCGCCACTGCGAAGCCGGGGCGCCCGGCTCGGTTCCGGGCGGCTGAGCACCGCGGCCACCGATGTAGCCGTACCGCACCGCCGTACCCAACGGTCCTTTCGAGTCGCGGCCATACAGACGACCGGCACCACCCCAACTCCAGGCGACGCCCAGCGGAGCATTGGTCAGTTGCCCGATGCCACCGATGTCGGAGACACGGTCAAGGCTGTCGTACTGACGCTCAAAGCCGGTGAAGCTGCCACCGGTACTGCGGCCCACCCCGGAAGGCAGGGTCACCGCGATCGGACGATCCCAGCTGTCGTACTGCCGGCCGAGCGGCTCACGGCCGCCGACGATTTCCGACCCCGGACGGCTCGCCA
>JAAEQC010000014.1 GCA_024231905.1 bacterium
CGCTTGGGGTTCTCACGCTCGCGGACCCGCGACTTCGTGCATCTGGCCGGCAAGCTGGAAAGTCTGCCGGCGGTGAAGAAGGCCGTGGCTGATGGCGAGCTGGGGTACACGAAAGCGCGTGAGGTGGTGAAGGTGGCGACGCCGGCGACGGAAGATGACTGGCTCGTGGCGGCGCGGCGGCCACGCAAGGAACTCATCCGCGAAGTGAAGCGAGCGAAACGCGCGGCCCAGGTGGATCCGGCCCAGGGCGAGCTGCTGCCCGCACCGACGCCGGTGGCCCGCGAGATCCCCGTGCGCTACTCCCTCGAACTCACTCCGGAGCAGGAGGCCCGGCGGGCGGCGCTGGTCGAGCGGTTGCACAAGCTCGGGGCCGCGCCAACCGATCGGGCGGAACTGCTGCTCGATGCGTTGGCGGCACTGGTCAACGCCCATGAGTCAGAAGGCCCCCGGGGGCCTTCGGCACCGGTGCAGATCCACGTCCACGACCATGGTGACTGTCTGACCG
>JAAEQC010000015.1 GCA_024231905.1 bacterium
CTGTGGCGCGACATCGCAGTTGAGTGCTGAGCGACATCGCAGGTGGATGACGGTGACGTTTTTTGACGGTGCCGGTTTGCGGCCGTCAGATCAAGTTTCGATGTCGCTGCTCAATGTCGCTGGCCGCGAGTTGTCCTTCGCTGTGGCGGTCTCCTTTTCGGGCTGTTGTTTGTCGCGGTCATCTTCGATGTCGCTGAGCGATGTCGCGGCGGCATAGGCGGCACGGCGTCGGTAGCTTTCGACGTTCATTTCGAAGATTGTCGCATGGTGGACGAGCCGGTCGATGGCGGCGATGGTCATCGCCCTGTCGGGGAAGATGGCGTCCCAACCACTGAACGGCTGATTGGCCGTGATCATGATAGAGCGCCGCTCGTATCGTGCGGAGATGAGCTCGAAGAGGGCACTGGTCTCGGCCTGATCCTTTCGCACGTACGACAGGTCGTCAAGGATGAGCAGGTCGAACTTGTCGAGCTTCGCGATCTCCTGAGTGAGCGCCAGGTCCTGCCGCGCCACTTGCAGGCGTTGGACCAGGTCCGACGTCCTTGCCATAAGCACACGGTACCCTCGTTGGATGAGTTCGTATCCGATGGCCCCCGCGAGGTGCGTCTTGCCCGAGCCGGGCGGGCCGAAGGCCAGCAAATTGTGCCCTGCCTGCAGCCAGCTGTCGCCTTCGACCAGCGCTCTGACGCGGGCCTGGCTCAAGGTGGGGACCGCCAGGAAGTCGAAGGCGTCGAGCGTTTTCCCTTGTGGCAGCCTTGCAGCGGCAAGATGACGTTGGATGCGGCGCTGTTCCCGCTCGCTCAGCTCCAGCTCGCACAGCGCCGCCAACAAGCGTTCGGCCGGCCAACCCTCCTTGTCGGCACGGGTGCAGAACTCCGGCCAGAGGCGGGCAACCGTGGGCAGCCTGAGCGCCGTCAGTAAGGTCGGCAGTGTTGCGGTTTCCACGGTCATGCTCATGCGGCCGCTCCCTGTCCTTGGATCAGGTCATCGTAGCTGCCGGCAGAGGGGATGCAGACCGGGACATCGGGCCCACCATCGCCTTCGGTCCGCGTGAAGCGGGAGCGCAGTTCCCCGAGGACCGGAAGTTCGCCTCGGGCAAGGATTGCCGAGAGGGCCGCGGCCAATTCCGCCTCGCAGGTCTGATCATGGGCGAGCCACAGCAGGCCGACCATGATCCGGCAGGCTTGCCGCAGCGGTCCGGCAGCCGTCAGCGCGTCCCAGCATCGGCGGTATTCAGTGCGAGGGAAGAGCGCGTCGCGGTAGGTCAGATTGGCGATGGCCTGAGGCTTGGCCCGCAAGCTGTGGATGACGTGATGGTAGCTAACGACATAGCCATGACCCCCACGCCCGCCGGCAGGCGGGCGCCCGCGCGGTAGGGTCTCGAGGGGTGTGCCGCCGAGGAACAGCTCCAGGCGATCATCGAAGATGCGTAGCTTCAGCTCGTAGCCGATCAGGCGAGAGTGAACGGTGTAGAACACCTTTCGGAACACGAAGCCGCCCGACGAGGTCACCCTCACGCGCGCCTCGTCGTAATCACAGCTACGGCGCGCCGGAAGCGGCTGCAGATGTGGCCGTTCGACCCTCAGGCGGTCCCGATGCCGTGCATTGTGGCGCGCGACGACCTGGGCAACGAAGTGTCGCCAGTCGTCCAACTCATCGAAGTCATGACTGCCACGCAGCAGCAGGGCCTGCTCCAAGCGGGTCTTGAGATGCCCGTGCCGACTCTCGATAGACCCGTTTTCGTGTGCAATGCCGCGATTGTTCCGGGTCGCTTCCATGCCGTAGTCGGCACACAGCGCGTCATAGCGTGTGCGCAGGTCCTCTCGGGCATCCCGATCGAGATTGGCGAAGGCGGCCGACAAGCTGTCCGTCCGATGTTCGCGCGGGGCGCCGCCGAGAAGCCATAAGGCGTTCTGCAATCCGCCAGCCAAGGCGGTGTAGCTCTCGCCGCCAAGCACCACCTCGGCGTGCTCCCAGCCCGAGTGGACCAGGGTGAAGTGATAGATCCGATGCGCCAAGGGCACTCCGGCAATCGTGACGCCGAGCGCGCGCGCGTCGAAGAAGTCGGACATGCCCTCCCGTCCCGGCGGGTGTGACTGGCGGAAGATCACTTCCCTGTCCGGCCCGTGTTCGGCGCGCCAAAGCCGCATCCGGCGCTCCAAGGTGCGGCGCGCAGAGCTCAGGTCCCGGTCCGGATGACGGTACTGCATCTCCTCGAGCACCGCGATCGGCCGAAGGCCCGGTGTCGCTTCGATCAGCGGAACGATCTCTTCATCCCACAGGCCGGCCAAAGGGTCGGGCTTGCCGCCTCCGTGTCGGCGCTCACGTCGTTTCTGAGATGGAGGGCGGGGGTCACGTTCGATCCGGGCTCCGGTGCTGACACTGAAGCCGGCTTTGGCTGCCGCAATCTTTTGCGTGTGATGCTGTCGAAGGGTCATGTAATCCTCGTGTTGTCGGTCGGTGATGAAACGGCCGGGCATCCGATCCTCTTCTTGGTCGTCGAAGATCGGACCACCCTGACCGCCGTCACCGCCAACCGCACGGGGTAAACCCGCGCGAGATTTTGGGGGAAGCTACATCCGGGCTACGCCCGGCTTCCGCTTCCCCCAAAATCACCACCTGCAATGTCGCGCTGTTTCACCAGCGGTGTCGCTGCACACTTGCCCATCCTCGGGGCAGACGATGCGCGGCGCGCCGCTCAACGCTGAGCGCTTGCATATTGTGCCGGCAGATCTCACCTTGGATGCATGACAAAGAGACTTCTCTCGCTCGGACATGGCTACTCGGCGCAGGCGCTGGCGCGGCAATTGCTGCCGCAGGGCTGGACGGTGATCGGCACCACCCGCGACCCGGCCAAGGCGGAGCGGTTCCGGGCAGAGGGCGTCGTGCCGCTGCTCTGGGATCGCATGGCCGTGGAAGAGGCGCTGGGGCGCGTGAGCCATGTGCTGATCTCCGCCGGGCCGGACAGTGACGGCGACCCGTCCTTGCGCCTTTGCGGCCCGGCCATGGCCGAACGCGCGGCACAGCTCGACTGGGTCGGATACCTCTCCACGACCGGTGTCTATGGCGATCATGGCGGCGGTTGGGTCGATGAGGACACGCCGCTGACGCCCGGCACGCGGCGCGGGGCGATGCGGCTGGCCGCCGAGGATGCCTGGCGGGCCATTCCCGATCTTCCGCTGCACATCTTTCGCCTCGCCGGCATCTACGGTCCCGGCCGCGGCCCCTTCGCCAAGGTGCGCGCCGGCACCGCGCGGCGCATCGTGAAGCCGGGGCAGGTGTTCTCGC
>JAAEQC010000016.1 GCA_024231905.1 bacterium
CCATCCGATGCTGAAGCGCTTGAAAGGGACCGGGGAGAATACATCGGTTTTGTCCGTGCGATCGCAAGGCGCACTGCCGGCGTCGGAGCCAATCTGTACGATCCCGGTTTGGGTATTGACGCAGGCGTGGACAGATAATGCCATTGAGGGAAATGCGGGAAGATAGGCAGAACAAGCGCTGCACTGGACGGGGATTCCGCTACGCTCCATCCCCGCCAGTGAGCTTGGTCGTTCGTGCGGCTTGACGACGTGAGTGCGAGGATCAAGTCCTACTCTCCTCTTTTCCCTTCTCGCTCTTCTCCCGCCGACGCCCTGCGCGGCGATGACAGTCACGAACGAAGCGTCGCGACCAGCAGGTCCGTACAAACTGCGCCGCCCCGACGCCGATGCCTGCCGGACTATCGTCAGCCGATCGCCCTCGTCGAGGAAGCTCTCCTGGCCGCAGCGGCGCCGGAAACCGGCCAGCGGCCGCCCCCTGCAAGAGGCAGTCAGTGATCCCCCCGAAGTCCTCCTCATCGCAGCGGTACGGTGCGGCTCTGCGTCCGCCGGGCTCGCCGACTGGACCCGGGAACTCGGCGACGGACCGCGAGATCGTGTCTCCTGGACGGATCCGCTCCGCTGCCTGACACCTGACACCCTGACACCTCGCGGAGGCGCTCGGGTCAAGAGCTGTGTGCTATCCTCCTTGATGGAGGCTCATTGCGCCCCTGAGCGAAGGAGGACGACATCATGGCGGAAGCGGCAGTCGTGGCCTTTGAACGCCCCCCCGAACAGATCGCATACCCGGAGTCGGACGGCGAACCCATGGCAGAGACGGATGAACACCGGGACGATCTTGCGGAGATCGTGTTCACCCTCAAGCGGTTCTTCCGCGACCGCGGCGACGTCTACGTCTCGGGCAACCTGTTCGTCTACTCGGAGCAGGGAGACCCCACGTCCTGCCGAGCGCCCGACGTCTTCGTGGTCTTCGGCGTCAAGCCCGACCAGCGCCGGACCTACCGGAAGTGGGAAGAAGAGGGCAAGATGCC
>JAAEQC010000017.1 GCA_024231905.1 bacterium
CGCCGCGAGCCGGCGGTGGGCACGGCCGTTCCCGAGGACCCGAACGAGGAGCTTCTGGCCGGCATCTGGGCGGAGGTGCTCGGACGCGACCGGGTGGGAGTGCACGACAACTTCTTCGAGCTCGGCGGCCACTCGCTCCTGGCCACCCAGGTGGTATCGCGCATCCGCGAGACCTTCCGGATCGAGGTGCCGTTGCCGCGGCTGTTCGAGGCGCCCACGGTCGCCGGTCTCGCCGGCGTCGTGCGGACGCTTGGCCGAGAGCAGGAAGGGGTGGCCGCTCCGCCGCTGGTGACGGTCGCGCGTGACCGGGAGCTGCCGCTTTCCTTTGCGCAGCAGCGGCTGTGGTTTCTCGATCAGCTCGATCCGCGGAGCCCGGCGTACAACATTCCGCTCGCGGTGCGCCTGAACGGCACCGTCGAAGCGGGGCTGCTGGAGCGGATCTTCAACGAGGTGGTGCGCCGCCACGAGGTCCTGCGCACCACTTTCGCCGCCGCGGCCGGGGAGCCGTACCAGGTGATCGCCGGGGAGCTCCAGGTGCCGCTGCCGGTGGTCGACCTGGATCGGCTCACGGCCGAAGATCGCCGGCTCGAGGCCGAGCACCAGGCGGCGGCCGAGGCCCGCCGTCCCTTCGATCTGACGGTCGGTCCGCTCGTCCGCTTCACCCTCGTGCGCCTGGCCGCGGACGCTCAGGTAGTGATGGCGACCATGCACCACATCGTCTCCGACGGCTGGTCGATGGGGATTTTCCTGCGCGAGCTGGCGGCGCTTTCCGACGCGTTCTCCCGGGGTGAATCGTCGCCTCTTGCCGAGCTGCCGATCCAGTACGCCGACTTCGCCCACTGGCAGCGGCGGTGGCTCGCCGGGGAGGTGCTCGATACCCAGCTCGGCTACTGGCGCGAGCGGCTCACGGGAGCGCCGCCGCGCCTCGAGCTGCCCACCGATCGTCCGCGCCCGGCGGCCCAGACCTTCCGCGGCCGGCATCTCGGGATGGCTCTCGACGAGTCCCTTGCCGGGACCCTGGCGAGGCGCAGCCGGGAGCACGGGACGACGCTCTTCATGACCCTGCTGACCGCCTTCAAAGTCTTGCTCAGCCGCCTCACGGGCCGGCAAGACATCGTCGTGGGCTCGCCGATCGCCGGCCGCAATCACCGGGAGATCGAGGCGCTGATCGGGTTCTTCGTCAACACCCTGGTGCTGCGCACCGATCTCGCCGGGGGTATGGACAACCGGGATCCGACGTATCGGGAGGTGCTGGCGCGGGTACGGGAGGTGGCGCTGGGGGCCTATGCGCATCAGGACCTTCCCTTCGAGCAGCTGGTCGAGGTGGTGCAGCCGGAACGCGATCTGAGCACCACCCCGCTCTTCCAGGTGATGTTCATCCTCCAGAACGCACCGCGCGAGGCCGGGGAGACGTCGGGGCTCGCCATGAGCCCGCTCGCGGCCGAAGGGGGCACGGCGAAGTTCGACCTCACCCTGTCGTTCGAGGAAAGCGCCCGCGGGCTGAGCGGTGCCCTCGAATACAACACCGATCTTTTCGACCGCACCACGATGGAACGGCTGCGGGCTCACTTCGGGCTCCTGCTGGCGGCGATCGCGGACGATCCCGACGAGCGCATCGGGGAGCTGCCCCGGCTGGCGGCGGCGGAGCGCCACCAGCTGCTGCTGGAGTGGAACGACACCGCGCCCGCGGCCGCCCCCGCCGGACTGATCCACGAGCTCTTCGAGCGTCAAGTGGAGCGGACGCCGGAGGCGGTGGCCCTGGTCTTTGAGCATCAGCGGTTGAGCTACCGGGAGCTCGATCGGCGGGCGAATCAGCTCGCCCACCACCTGCGCTCCCTGGGAATCGGCGGTCCGGCGCACCGCGGTCCGGCGCAC
>JAAEQC010000018.1 GCA_024231905.1 bacterium
CCGCCGGCGGCGGCCCTCGATCATCTCGCCTACGTCATCTACACCTCCGGCACCACCGGCGTGCCCAAGGGGGTGGCGGTCAGCCACCGCCAGGCCCTGCCGATCCACGCCTGGTTCCTGCGCTTCTTTCCCATCGACCCGCACACCCGGGCGTTGCAGACGCTGTCGTACTGCTTCGACTTCGGGCTCTTTGAGCTCCTGACCACGATTCTGGCCGGCGGCACCCTGTGCTTCCTGCCCGCCGACGAGCAGGGCGACCCCGAGCGCTACCTCGACGCCATCGAGCGTCACGCGGTCAATACGGTCCACGCCAGTCCGTCGTTTTTCAGCGAGCTGATCGCCCGCGGCCGCAAGCTCCCGGGCCTGGAGATCGTGCACCTCGGCGGCGAGGCCCTGAGCCGCGAGCTGGTGCGGCGGATCGAAACCGCCTGCGAGGGCTGCCGGCTCTACAACGGCTACGGTCCCACCGAGGCATCGATCAACTGCGCCATCTTGCCGATGCACGGCCGGCCCCTGGACCGTGGCATCCCCGGAACCACGGCGCCGATCGGGCGGCCCACGGCCCGCAACACCGCCTATGTGCTCGATCGCGGCGGCCGGCCGGTGCCG
>JAAEQC010000019.1 GCA_024231905.1 bacterium
CCGAGCACGCCGACGGTGACGTCGCTGAGCTCCGCCGAGGGCCGCATGAGCGCCCATGCGTTGACCGTCCGGCTGCTGACCTCGACGAGGACGCCGTCCTTGTTCTTGGGGAGAAAGCGTGGTGACCTGCTCATACCATCTCTTGGGCGTCGCCCCGCCCGTGCCGTGCCCGGCTCAGCAGCTGAGCCGACGCCGCCGTCCATCCGTCGTTATCCATGCCCGCTCCGCTGCGCGTCGGCACAAGCCACCATGTCGGGACTTGAACCGCCCACCAGCGGAGACAACGCTCTCAACCTATATAAGACGTAATCCGGCATGGTTTTCTTGCATCGAATTCGGATTTTTCTGGGGAAGGGCGGCGAAACGACCTCGGGGGGCGGTTCGAGATCGCCGCCCGCAGCGGCGACTGTGCCGCGGCGGTCCGAGAAGCGTCACAGGCCACGATCAGCGCCAAGTCCGGACCGAGCTGGTAGAGCTGTGGGATGAACCAGTCCTCCAGGTTGATGCTGTCCGCGTCCGGTCCCAAGTGGAGCCAGCGTTGCGGGTCGTCGCGGAGCCCCGTCCGCGCTTGGACGAGCGCCTGGCCCACCGTCTGCCCCGCCACCAGCGCCCTGTAGAAACGTTCCACCAGCAAGCGCGAAGCCTTGACGTGGACGTTATGGCTGAAGGCAATCACGCTTTCCACGCCGTTCGCGACCAGCGCCGGCGCCACCGATCCGATCGCCGGGCGGTCCGAGAGGGCCGAGCTGCGGCAGGCTTCGAGCAGCACCAACCGCACCTCCAGCCGCGCCAGCAGTTCGCCCAGCTCGATTCCCGTCACAGGGTGCATTCGGCTGTTCGTCTCGCTACGCTCGAAGGCCAGATCGCCAATCCCCCTGCCCTCGTCGAAGCCGCCGTGGCCGTCGAAGTGGACGATGTGGAAGGGACGCTTCTCCTTGCGCGCCTCCGCGATCATCTCCTCCAGCCGTGCGAGGGTCGGCGGTTCGCAGAGCTCGACGGTCACCTGTCCGGGTGGCAGGGCGTCGAGGGCGTCGAGCATCGGTGCGATGCTGGTGCGCGGATCGAAGAGGCAGCGTCCCCACTGCTCGATGCGACGTTCGATCCCAACGGCGCGGACGCGGTCGCCGGCACCGGGGAACTGGACGTAGGTCTCCAGATACAGCGCAGGTCCTCGGTGTCGTCGTCGGGATGTCCCTCAATCCCGGACCCGCCCGAGGACGACCCGACCGCTCGCCTCCCCCTGAATACGGGGCTCTGCCCCTGCCCCGTCGCCTCGCGGTTGAGATCGCCGTCGGCCGCGCCGCGCAGGCCCTCGAGCAGGTAGTAGGTGAAGACGCCGTGGCCGAGGCTCGTCCGCTCCTGGGCGACCTGGTCAGCCTTCGAGGCCGCCAGGACGAGCCGGCTCTCGCCGGCGTCGGCGACGTGCTGGAGGAACTCGTCGCTCAGATTCCTGTGGCGCTTCTCGGCGTCGAAGATCGTCCGCCCGCCGAGCTTGCCGTTGAAGCAAGTGTCGGCGATGAAGACGGCGCGCTGCGACCGCAGCCGCGAGAAGATCCGCGCCACCTCCTCCATCGGCAACCCCGTCGAGTAGAGGTCCACGCGGTAGCCGTCCCACGGCATCAGGTACGTGGCGACCCCGTGGGCACGTCCGGGCACGATAATCGCTGACGCCGATCGCGGCCACCCACATCTCGCTTTGCGGATCGCGAACGACGGAGAAGAACTCGTCGCTGCCGAGGCGCGGCGTCGACGCACCAAGCACAGGTGGCGCCGGAAGACAGGCTGAGGTGACCATCAGTAGGCAATCAATTCCAGATCAGTCAGGGGAAAATCCGCACCCTTGCATAAGAGTTGATAGCCCGAGGCTTTCGCCAGGGCGTATGAGCAGCAGTCTCCTATGTTCAGGGCCGCGGGGTGTCGCCCTTTGCCGAATTGATACCAGGCGTCCCGGCCGAGCTTGACCTGTTCCGGGGTCAAAGGGGTCACCTCCAGATTATGTCTTTCCGATAGGGCATCGAGGTCCTGTTGACCTGATATACCTTTCTTTGATACAATCACGATCGCTGTTTCCAGCATTGAAAAAGCACTCACCAGGCGGATATCCGCGCCTACGATGGCACGGGTAATTCGCTTCGCTTCATTCTCACCGAGCAACATGGCGACGAGGGCTGAGCTGTCGATGACGATACCCTTGCTCAAGGCAGACCTCGTTCGTTGTAATCAAGGACCTCATCCGGGGAGCGAGAATCAAGTTCCTGCAGAGCCTGGCAGTGCCTACAAATGGCTTCGATCTCGGCCAATTCGTCAGCGGTCTCGGAGGGAATCCGGCGCCTCCCGGAATACCCATCGAGGAAAGTTACAAGCACGGAGGTGCGATCGGGCAGGGCAGCCGGCAGTTCATTCAGCTCGATCCTTCCGTGGCTGTAAGTTCCTTCGACCGTCTTCAGCATGAGAGTGCTCCTTTCGGCGTCAGCGCGATTTCGTGCGGTCCGTGGTCCTCCGGATCAGGCTAATAGTGTGGGGGGACCCGGCGCATCTCACATCTGCCGGCACACTTCGGCCTTCCGCTGGGATGGGTGGTGTTCAGTTGGGTGGTCATGATCATGGTCCTCTGATCCTCCGCAGTAGCGGTCCGGATGCTCCGAAACCCGCCGACCGCGCTCGGACCAAGTGTACACCACAGGCTTACTGGTGCCAAGAGCTGGGAATTTGCCAGGTCGACGTGCTTTGTCCACGATCCGCGGCTGCCCGGGACGCGGCTCAGGCCTCGCCGCGAAGCACCCACCTCACGATCCCTCCTCCACGTTCCGGCGGGCCAGGAATGCCTTCGCCTTCCCGCGCCAACGGTCCTGCTTCATCTTCCTGCTCGATCTTCCTCGGGCTCGCCTTGAAGCACGCTTCCCACTGGGACGTCGCCAGCTCCGTCTCTCCGCGAACGCCATGCAGCCTGCCCAGGAGACAGTGCCCGGCGGCCTCGACTGCGCAGCTCGACGGCGGCGGCGAGATGGCCGCGGGCCTCGTCGTAGCGCTCCTGCTCCAGACGCGCCCAGCCGAGGCTCTTGAGGACGTGGTAACGGGTCTCAACGGCGATGTCCGCGGGGCGTTCGCGGACCTGGTCCTGAGCGCGCAGCATGCCAGGCGATAGAGGGGGACGAAGTCGTCGTACTGGTCGAGGAATGCGGCTGCACCATCTGTCACGGCGGCCAGGGCTTTACGCTCACCGAGTTCGAGGCCCACGGCTTCAGCCGACACTGGCAGGAGCCGCTCCTCGGCAGCGCCGTCGCCTCGGAGTACGACCAGGTCAATCCCCCGCCGCTGGTCGAGATCCGCTGCAACTACTGTCATCGCTACGAACGTTCCATCCCCGGCATGGACTACGTCAACCACGCCAAATCGCTGGTACGGACCAAGGGGTGCAGGATCTGCCATGTGATCGACGGCGAAGGCGGCCGCCACCTCTTCTATTCCGGTGGCCACAGCGGGCAGATCTTCGTCGCCGGAATCCCGTCGATGCGCCACATCGCCACCATCCCGGTCTTCACCCCGTACCCGGGCACCGGCTACGGCTTCGACGACGAAACCAAGGAGATGCTGGGCGGCTACACCTGGGGCGACTCCCACCACCCGGGATTCTCCGAGACCGACGGCGAGTACGACG
>JAAEQC010000020.1 GCA_024231905.1 bacterium
CGACACGATGACCGGCGAGCTGATCCTAGGTAGCGGCCTGAGCTGCGTCGGGTGCGTGGACGAGGCGGATCTGGCGGATGGCGTGGTCACCGAGGTCAAGCTGTCCTTTGACCCGGCGACCCAGGCCGAGCTGGACGAGCAGCGCCTCCATGAGGTTTCCGGCGGCGTGCTCTCCAATGAGTACGACCTGAGCGAGTCAGAGACGACGCGGACCTCGATCCCGGACAACACGCCAGTGCCGGTTTCCGTCTCGATGACGAGGAGCGGATCGATGCTGGAGGCCGGGACTCAAGTGAAGATACGCCACGCCTGGCTGGACACGCTGGACATCAGCCTGACCTTCACACCCAACGACGTGATGGTGCCGCCGGTCACGATCCAGCTGGCCGAGGCAGATCCGGCGGCCATCTGCGACTTCACCGGCACCATTTGCGGCGTTCCCACCGATTGCGCCACACCGGCAGGACCGTGTGTGGAGCGGACGTACGATTGGCCGAACACGGACGTGGTGGTGAGCGGCAGCTTCGACGACCTGGTGGGCCTGAACCCGTCGGGAACGTGGGTGCTGACCGTGACCGACACCTGCGAGACCTGGCCGCCCGATTGCCCGGTCGGAAACCAGTACATAGAAGAGTTCCGCTTGAGCTACCGACTGCTCAACGACGCCAGCGCCACGGTGAACGGCGACTTTGGCGTCGACGAAACCCTGATGGTTTACGGCTCCCTGTTCGCCGAGGACGATCTCTACGTCACCGGCACCTCGACGATGGCAGATCTGTCTGCCACGGGCGGGTCGTTCAGCGGCGACCTGAACATGAACAACAACCTCGTCACCAACATCGGCGCGGCTGGCTCGGACTTCACCTCCGGCGGCGGGCTGAACATCGCGGGCGATTTGCAGGCCACCGGCACCTCGACGATAGCTGATCTATCCGCCACGGGCGGGTCGTTCAGCGGCGACCTGTACGCCAACAGTAACTTCGAGGTCGACGGCAACACGACCCTGGGCGACTCGGCCAGCGACACCGTCACCTTCAACGCGGTCGCCGCCAGCGACCTGAACATGAACAACAACCCTGTCACCAACATCGGCGCGGCCGGCACGGACTTCACCTCCGGCGGCGGGCTCAACATCGCGGGCGATCTGCAGGTCACCGGCACCATCAACAACGCCGGGGGCCGGGTGCTCAACACCTGGTTCCGCCGCACCAACGCAACGCGGCAGACCATCGACTCCACCACTCCCGTGGCCGTCACTGGGCTCTCCCAG
>JAAEQC010000021.1 GCA_024231905.1 bacterium
CCACGCCATCGGACACTTCAGCGACGCCACCACCAGAGAGATCACCGGCCAGGTGACCTGGTCCTCTGACGACGCCACTATCGCCACGGTGAGCAACGCCGATGACGAGAAGGGGCTGGCCAACGCCGTCGGCGAGAATCAGAGCGACGACACGGCCACCATCACGGCGATGTTCGACACAGTGAGCGGCACCACCGAGCTCACCGTCACCGACGCGCTCCTCGAAGCAATCGAGATCGCGCCGTACAACCCGGAAATCGCCAAGGGCCAAGAGCAACAGTTCACCGCGATCGGTCACTACTCCGACGACTCCACGCAAGAGATCACCGAGCAGGTCACCTGGACCTCATCGAATCCCAGCGTGGCAGTGATCAGCAATCAGGACGAACTATCCGGCTTGGCCAACGGCGGCGCCCAGGGCACATCCACCATCTCGGCTGCGTTGGACGAAGTCACCAGCTCCACCATCCTGACAGTCACGACCGCCACGCTGACCTCCATTGAAGTCCTGCCGCCCGACGCGGTAGTCGCCGCGGGAACGAAAGTCCACTTCCAAGCCATCGGACACTTCAGCGACTACACCGCGCACGACATCACCGGACTCGTGAGCTGGGAATCCGACGACGAAACCGCGGCCATAATCAGCAACGCCGACGGCGAAAAAGGCATGGCAACAGGTATTGCGCTGGGAACAGCGACAATCACCGCCGCGTTCGAAGAGGTCTCGGGAACCGCAGATCTCGAGGTGACCGCTGCCCTGCTGCAACACATCGAGGTCACGCCTTATTCACCGTCCATCCCCGACGGCACGAAGATCGAATTCACCGCCACGGGCTACTACAGCGACGACACCGTCCAGAACATCACAGACCAAGTCCAGTGGACTTCCTCCGACACCGACGTCGCCGTGATCAGCAACGTCGACGAAGAGAAAGGCGTGGCCGAAGGCGTGGACAGCGGAACGACCACGATCAAAGCCGCGCTTGGAGACGAGGAAGCGACCACCGTACTCACAGTCACGGCCGCCACACTGACCTCCATCGAGGTGCTGCCGCCCGACCCGGACATCGCCGCGGGCACCAAAATACAGCTGCACGCAATCGGCCACTTCTCCAACTCCACCGTGGCGGATCTTACACCGCACGTTGCGTGGACATCATCAGACTCTGCAGTCGCAGTGATCAGCAACGCGGCGGGTGAGCATGGCCAGGCCACCGCAGTCGCCGAAGGTTCTGCCACGATCACAGCGGCCTTCGACGAAGTGAGCGGCACGGTTTCGATGACGGTCTCAGCAGCCCTGCTCGACTTCATCGAGGTCCATCCGGTGAGCCCGTCGATCCCGGCCGGCTACGAAATCCAGATGGTCGCCATCGGTCATTACTCGGATCATTCGGTCCAAGAGATCACCGACCAAGTGGCGTGGTCCTCCAGCGATCCCACCACCGCCGTGGCCAGCAACGCAGACGACGCAAAGGGTCTGACTTCGGCGCTGTCCGCCGGTACCGCCACAATAACCGCGCGCTTCGACAGCACCACGGCGAGCACCACTATCACCGTCACCCTGGCCACCCTGGATTCTATCGAAGTGCTGCCCGCCGAGACGGCGATCGCCAACGGCACGCACGCCTGGTTCGACGCCATCGGTCACTACAGCGACAGCACGGCACGCCAGATCACTTCGGAGGTCTCGTGGAGCACCTCAGACGAAACCGTAGCTCTGATCAGCAACGCTGACGGTGAGAAAGGCTTCGCCTCCAGTGTGGCCGCGGGCACCACAACGATCACCGCCACCCACGCGGCCAGCGAGGTGAGCGGCGACGCGACCTTGGTTGTGACCGCAGCAACGGTGACCAATATCGAAGTGACACCGCACCACCCATCGATCGCCAACGGCACACCTGCGCAGTTCCGCGCCTACGCGCACTTCACCGACGATACCCACCAGGAGGTTACCGGGCGCGCGGTGTGGAATACGAGCAACTCCGCCGTCGCCGTGGTGAGCAACGCGGACGACGATCGCGGCCTGGCCAGGGCCGTGGGGACGGGGTCGGCGACGATCAGCGCCTCGTTCGGCGGCCAGACCGGCGACACCGTGCTTACCGTGACCGCCGCGCTGCTCACGCGAATCGAGGTCACGCCGTTCACGCCATCCATCGCTCTGGGCACCCACGCCTGGTTCAACGCGATTGGGCACTACTCCGACAACACCGTGCACGACATCACGCATATGGTCACCTGGACCTCATCGAGCACCAGCGTGGCGGTGATTAGCAACGCCGAAGAAGAGAAGGGGCTCGCCTCGAGCGTGGCGTTGGGTACAACCACAATTACGGCATCCCTCGATGAGGACAGCGGCTCGACCACGCTCACCGTGACGAATCCGACGGTCACCGCGCTTGAGGTGACGCCGCACTACCCGTCCATCGCCGACGGCACTTCGATCCAGTTCAATGCGTACGCGCACTTCAGCAACGGCACTCACCAGGATGTAACAACGCGCGCCGCGTGGAGCTCGGACGACGGAACAGTCGCCGTGGTGAGCAACGTGTCCGGCGACGAAGGCGTGGCCACGGGTGTGGCCGCGGGCGATGCGACGATCAGCGCTGCGTTCG
>JAAEQC010000022.1 GCA_024231905.1 bacterium
GGCTCGGAAATCGTCGGCGGCCGTGAGCCGCTCGGCCGGCAGTACGACAGCTGGGATCGTCCGATCGCGGTCACCCTGCCTTCCGGGGTGGGCCGCAGTACCGGTGGTAGCTTCACCGGCTTCGAGCGCCAGTACGACAGCCTTGACCGTGTCGCCGACATCGGTGGCCTCGGGCAGCTGACCAATGCGCCGCTGGGCGTCACCTGGAGTTGGGGCGGTGCCGGTCGTCTGTATGGCCGCGACTCGAAAGGGCCGTTGGGCACGGCGGTGCGGTACGGCTACATCGGTGGCCGCGGTGCTCAGCCGCCCGGTATCGAGCCGGGCACTCCGGCATCGCAGTGGCGCCTCGGCACGGTGACGTGGGGCTCGACCGTGGATTCGGTGGCGGGGGTCACCGAGCCGCCGGGCACGGTGTGGGGACAGTTCGCCTTGGGCTGGCGCGGCAACGACGGCGATCCGCGTGACGGCGTTAAGCAGGGGCGGATCGCGGTGGCAGGCATCGCCGGCGGACTCGATCTGTTCGCGGGCATGGGGTGGTCGTGGAATTACGATGCCGGTGTCCGTTTGAGCTATGCCGCATCGGGTCGTGGCAACGTCCAGGGTCGGGCTCCGCCCGAGGGCGGAGACTCCTACCGCTACGAGTACAACGAGGGCGATGAGCTCGAGCGGATTATTCGCGAGTCCGAGGGCCAGATTGCCGAGCTGACCGTCGGCGCCCAGGGTCGCATCACCCACCGCAACGACATTCCCTTCGCCTATGACCCGGTCGGCCGGCGCACCGAAGACGATCGGTTCATCTACCGCTGGACGTGGCGGGGTGAGCTCGCCACCGTCACCGTCAAGGACAGCTGGCCCGAAGGGGAAGTCAGTCCCTTCGCGGGCCACCAGATCCGCTACGAGTACGACGCTCTCGGCCGCCTAATTTACCGCTGGCACGTCGGATCGCTGCCGGATGGCGAAACCGACGACACTCTCCGCCCATTCATCGAGAAACGCGCCTTCGTGTGGGAAGACCAGGGTCTGGTGGCCGAGGTTGCCTACGGCGATCCTGCCGAGACCCAGATTCGTTGGCGCAAGACCTACGTCCCGGGCGCAGGTGGCTACGACGACGCGGTGCAGGTCGCGGTCGAGGTGCTCGACCTGCCGGGTTCGCCCTATCCTGGCAGTCGTCTCTACACCTACCTGCGCGACGAGCTGGGTACAGTCATTGGCTTGATCGCCGAAGAGGAAGGTAGCGATCCCCAGCATCCCTCCCTGCCGGTGCGCTACCTCTATTCGCCCTACGGCGAAGTACATGCCGAGACAGCTCCGGAGTTACGTCGGGTTCGCTTCGACAACGAGGTGACCGAGGTGGGCTTGGTGACGCAGAGCATCGCCGATCCCGCGGTGGCAGCCGCCGGAGGGTTGCGGGTCAGCGTGTCGGTCCCCGTGGTGCCGGAATCCCTCAACGCCGGGGTGGTGGTCGAGCGACTGCAACCCGGAGGCGGCTGGATGGGCGTCGATGCCACGGAAATAGTGGTGGGGCTGGACGAGGCCGAACCCGCAGATATTCTCATTCTGCTGCGCAGCGGTTGGCTGCGCGGGGTTTCGTATCGGGTAGGTCTGACCGCGTCGCTGGAGGACCCCGCGGGCCGCAGCTTCGAGGGCTCGGAGAGCCTGGAGTGGAGCGTTCCGCCGTCGAGCGGAGAGCAGCCGGAACCGCCGGTCATCTTCGAGCA
>JAAEQC010000023.1 GCA_024231905.1 bacterium
AAGATCGTGTTCAGATTTAGGTGAGATTTGGTCGATCCGGGGGAGCAGAACCGGAGGCGTAGCTTTGCTACGTTGAGGCTTCTGCGAGCCCGGATCGGCCGAAGATCGCCTGAAGCTGGACGCGAGATGGGACGATTTAATTTTTCCGAGTCCCTAAGTTGGAGCCTAGATCTGATCCCGGACGGCGGCGCGCCCCTGGTGCCCCCCCTGGCCGCAGGCACCCAGGCAATCACCGGCACCCTGGCCGAATGGCAGCTGATGCCTGACAACGGCCCCTACCAGCTGCGTCTGTGGGCCATCGACCGAGCCGGTCACGAGAGTACAGCAGCCGTCGACCTGACCGTGGTTGCAGCCGTGCCTGGTCCACCGCAGAGCCTGCAGGCCACCGTGGGAAACCTCCGCGACGTCGTGCTCAGCTGGCAAGCCGGAGAAGGCCCTGCCCCGGAGGGCTACCACGTCTACCGTGACGGCGTGCGCATTAACCCCGCGCCGATAACCACCCCAGGCACGACCGACCTTCAGCTTACCGAGGCCATCTACACCTACACCGTAACAGCCGTGGGTCCGGGCGGTCGCGAAAGCGATCCGTCAGCCGCGGTCACCGTCGAGATCAATTACACCCCGCCAACCGTGCACCTTTCCATGCCTGTCGACAACAGCCGGGTAGGTGGGGAAGTGCAGATCCATGGCACCGCCCACGCCGACCACGACTTCAAGGAGTACCGGCTCCTGGTTCGTTCCGGAGGCGACTGGATTGGGCTGGTCAGCAACCCGGCCCAGGTAATCGGTGACCTGCTCGGCACCTGGAGCACGCTGTCCGGACCCTGGCCGGAAGGGCTCTACGAACTCAGGCTCGAGGGCGAAGACACGGCCGGCAACATTGCTGACCACACCATCACGGTCACCCTCGACAACACCGCGCCAGACCCGGCCGTGTTGCTGCAAGCCGTGGCCGCAGCCGAGGACGGCGACGGCCTGGTCAATGACATCCATGTCGAGTGGCTGCTCGATCCCGAACCGGGAGACTTCGGCGGCTACTACCTGTACCGCAACGGCCTGCTCGCCAATGCCGACGGACCGGTAATGGGACCACAGACACCCTACCTGCTGGCAGCGAGCGACTACCACGACAAAGATCTGCCAGACGGCACCTACACCTACTTCGTGACCGCGGCCGACCTGGTGGGCAATGAGTCGAGCGCATCGAACAGCTTGCCGGCCATCGTCATCGACGTGCACCGGCCCCAGGCCATCATCACCGATCCAGCCGACGGCTCCAGCTTCGAGGGCTCCCTGGCGATCACTGCCGAATGCCCGGACCAGGACCTGGTAAC
>JAAEQC010000024.1 GCA_024231905.1 bacterium
ATCCAGCCAGAATTCGGCCCCGCCCCGGAGTTTTGCCGCCCCGACCCCGCACCCCAGGCCACCATCCGTCTGGCCATCCGCCTGGTCCGCGAAGACCCGGCCCGGGCTGGCGGCCGGCCAGTAACCGGCCTGCTCCTGATCCCGGACGAACTCCTACGCCTGGTCCATCTACGCGACCTCCTACCGTGGTCGGTCAGCTCCGCGGCCCGTCTCGCGCGTTTCGCCAACATTGCCTTCATCGTACTCGAAGAAGGCGCCATCTGGGACCTCCCCTTTGGCTTGCCCTTTGCCGGCAGCCTGGCCGAGGGCGTCCTGGTGGTACGCGGGTGGCGGCCGAGCCCGGAAGTGCCGGCAACCGTGCTCCGTCGAGCCGTGCCGCTCAAAGACGGCGAAGTCGGGTTCTTCACGCCAGCCCGGGTGTGGGCCGCAGAGCGGGCCACCTTCCGTCCGGTACCCGACCTGCTCCGCATCGACCGCACCATCGGCGTTGCCCACCTCACCATGGACACAGCGCGCCTGGAGCGGGAGCTGGTGCTGCCCCCAATCGGCCCCGAGCCGCCGCCCGCTGACCAGGACGCCGTCGCCCTGCCCGAGGGTCCGGACGCACCGGGCGAAGCCGACCCATCGGTCATCCTACGCCAGGCCCGGGCCCGGGAAAAAGCTGGCGCCTACGAAGAAGCCGGCGTGCTCTACGAGCGTGCCGGCTGTTTTCGCGACGCCGCCAAGGCCTACCAGCGGGCCGTGGAGGGAACGTGAGCGGCCCCCTGCTGTGGGCGAATCTACCCGCCCCGGGTGCTCCCGACGTCATCGACGCCTGTGCCGGCTCGGTCGCCTGGGCCACCGCCACCGGCGCCATCCACCTCGCCGCTGACGGCGCCGTGCGCCAGCTACGCGCCGCCGGTCCGGCCGTACTCGACATCACGTTGGAACCTGGTGGCGGGCGGAT
>JAAEQC010000025.1 GCA_024231905.1 bacterium
ACTGCGGTCTACAACATTCCCCACACCTTCCGCCTGAGCGGCGAGGTTTCGGCGGCGGTGCTGGCGCGGATCTTCAACGAGGTGGTGCGGCGCCACGAGGCATTGCGCACGACCTTTGCGGTGGTGGAGGGCCGCCCGCACCAGGCGATCGCCGCGGAGCTCGAGCTGACGCTGCCGGTCGTGGACCTCGGGCGGCTGCCGGAGCGGCAGCAGGAGACCGAGGCCCGGCGCCGGGCCACGGAGGAAGCACGTCGCCCCTTCGATCTGGCACGGGGACCGCTGCTCCGGGTCACCCTGCTGCGGTTGACGACGAGTCACGTGGTACTCGTGACCCTGCACCACATCGTCTCCGACTTCTGGTCGTTCGGGGTGCTGCTCAACGAGGTGGCGGTGCTCCACGGGGCGTTCTCCCGCGGTGAGGGTTCGCCGTTGCCCGAGCTGCCGGTGCAGTACGCCGACTACGCGCACTGGCAGCGCCGGTGGCTCACCGCGGAGGTGCTCGACGCCGAGCTCGGCTACTGGCGCGAGCAGCTCGCCGGCGCGCCGCAGCTTCCCGAGCTTCCCACCGACCGGCCGCGGCCGGCGATGCAGACCTTCAACGGCCGCTTCCTGCCGGTGTCGCTTTCCAACGATCTCGCCGGCGGGCTGACGGCGCTCGCCCAGGGGCAAGGGGCGACCCGATTCATGATGCTGGTGGCGGCCTTCAAGGTATTGCTCAGCCGCTGGAGCGCTCAGACCGACGTCGTGGTCGGAAGCCCGATCGCCGGCCGTACCCGCAAGGAGATCGAGGGGCTGATCGGCTTCTTCGTCAACACCCTGGTGCTGCGCACCGATTTGTCGGGCAATCCGACGTTTCAGGAACTGCTGGGGCGGATCCGTCAGGTGGCTCTCGATGCCTATGCGCACCAGAACCTCCCCTTCGAGCGCCTGGTCGAGGAGCTGGCGCCGCAGCGGGATCTGGGCTCCAACCCGCTGTTCCAGGTGATGTTCGTGCTGCAGAACACCCGCCAACAAGAAAGCGTGGAGATCCCGGAGCTGAGCCTGACGCCGATGTCGGCGGAAGCGGGGATGGCGAAGTTCGACCTGACCCTGGTTCTGACCGACGACTGGCGGGGCGGAGTCCTGGAGTACAACACCGATCTCTACGACGCGACCACCATGCAGCGGCTGCTGGCGCACTTCGACCGGCTGCTGCGGGAGGTCGCCGAGGATCCGGAGCAGCGGTTGGCGGAGCTTGTGTTGCTGTCCGCGGCCGAGAGGCACCAGCTGCTGGCGGGCTGGAACGACACCGGGGCGCCCTGGCCGCGCGTCGACGTCGTCGTCGAGCTTTTCACGGCTCAGGCGACGCGGACCCCGGAGCGGGTGGCGCTGGTTTTCGGCGCCGAGCAGGTGAGCTACCGCGAGCTCGAGCGACGGTCGAACCGGGTGGCCCACTACCTGCGGGACCGGTACGCCGGACCGCTGGGCGCAGGACCCGAGGTGCCGGTGGGGATGGCGATCGAGCGCTCGGTCGACCTGGTCGTGGCGATGTTCGGGATCTTCAAGAGCGGCGGCTTCCTGGTGCCGCTGGATCGCTCGCTGCCCGCGGAGCGCCTGGCGTTCATCATCGAGGATGCCG
>JAAEQC010000026.1 GCA_024231905.1 bacterium
CTTCAGGACGTACCCGGGGCCGGCGAAACCGCGGACGAAAAGGGGCAGTGCCGGCGCTGTGACTGGCCGTCGTACCTGCCCGATCCGAAAGCCGGCGAAGCCGGCGATCCGGAGCTCGACGACGTCAAAGAGCTCCTGGTGGGTGGCCGCTACCTGCGCGCGTTCCTCTTCCCCACCACCGACAGCTCACAAGACACCAAAGAACGGACCGAGGCGGCGATCGCCTACTTCGAGGCCCAGGGCGAAAACTACCCGTTGCCGTCGGGCTGGGCACGGGTGGCGGCGCCGGCCGACGCGGTGCCGTCGCCGCTCCAGGCGTCGCTGGCGGAGCCGGCACAGAATCCCGCCATGTGGACCCCCAACGAGGCGGGCATGGCCGTCTACCTCACCGCCGGCGACGCGGTGCTCAACAGCACCGATCACGAGGTCGCGGGGCGCGTCATCCCGGCTACCTTCGATCGTACCTATCGCTCTCACATGCTGGGCTACAGTCCGCTGGGCAGCGCCGGGTGGGGTTCCAGCATCTTTGCGCACCTGCGGGAGATCGAGACAACCGGCGAGGTGGAATATCACGACGGGCAGGGACACGTCTGGCGTTTCTATCCCCTGACCGCCGAGGAAATGCCCGAGGGCTACGAGGAAGATCCGGCGGGCTCCTACTATGCTCCGCCGGGAATCTACATGCGGCTGCAAAAGCTCTCGGGCGAGACCGGCTGGCGGCTTCTCGGCCGCCACCACGACAGCGCGATCTTCGACCTCGAGGGACGCCTGATCGAGATCAGCGATCGTCACCGCCGCGGCGGCTCGGACGAACAGGGCAACACCATCCGTTACCGGTACGATCCGTTCGGTCAGCTGGTCGGGGTCGAAGACGACCTGGGCCGCGACTACCGGCTCGAGTATTACGACGATCCGCGGCCGGTATCCGCGGGGGGTGACGGCGACCGTTATGGGCTGCTCAAGACGATCACCGACTTCATCGATCGTTCCGTCGAGTACGAGTACGCCGAAAACCGTACCTTGGA
>JAAEQC010000027.1 GCA_024231905.1 bacterium
CCGGCCACCGATGCCAGCCTGTACTATCCAGAGGGCATCGCCGTGGCCGCCGATGGTAGCCTCTATATCGCAGACACTCTTCACCAGCGTATCCGCAAGGTGGGCAGCGACGGCATCATCACCACCGTTGCCGGTAATGGGAGTAGCGGGTATAGCGGCGACGGCGGTGTTGCCACCGACGCCAGCCTGAGGGATCCACATGGAATTGCCGTGGCCACCGATGGCAGCCTTTATATCGCAGACTTCTGGAACTACCGTATCCGCAAGGTGGGCAGCGACGGCATCATCACCACCGTCGCCGGTAATGGGAGTCATGGGTATAGCGGCGATGGCGGTCCAGCCACCGATGCCAGCCTGTACTTGCCAGAGGGCGTTACCGTGGCCGCCGATGGCAGCCTCTATATCGCAGACTGGTTAAACAACCGTATCCGCAAGGTGGGCAACGACGGCATCATCACCACCGTTGCCGGTAACGGGAGTCCATGGTATAGCGGCGATGGCGGTCCGGCCACCGATGCCAGCCTGTACTATCCAGAGGGCATCGCCGTGGCCGCCGATGGTAGC
>JAAEQC010000028.1 GCA_024231905.1 bacterium
GCCAAGCTGTTCACCCTGGACCCGTCGCTGTCCGCGGTCGCGGTGCGCGCACTCATCGAGAAGGGCGCGGACCCGAACCCGGACCACCCGGACATCCTGCTGCTGAACACGAAGAAGTCGGCGGAGTTGATGGGGGGCTGAGGGAGCGCTCTTCGCGAAACCGCACGGGACCGGGTCGGCGATGGTCGGCCCGGTCCTTTCGTGGAAGGTCCCCGGGGGCCCTCCGGTGTCGCGGGCACGCCGCCGAACCGGTGGAATGTGGCCAGGGAGAAAAGTCTGCAAGCGCTTGCACACATGACGCCCCGAGTTCGTTGGGATCCCAACGAATCGTGTCTATGCCGTGCCATCACGCGCGGTATCGCCATCCGGCTACGTTTGACCTACCCCGGATGATCCCGTATGATCATCTCGGTGACCACAAAACGATATGGAAGATCCATGCGACTCGGTATCTTCTGCCTCGTCATGGCCTTGTGCATGGCCGGCGAGGTCGCAGCCTATGAATTCACCGACCTGACGACCATCCCTCAACGCAACATCCGCGACTTCGCTCCTAGCAGCGACCGCACCCTCGTGCTCACCGACGACGAGCTGGTGCTGGTGGACTGGTCCCGCCCCGACGGCGAGCGCGACTCGGTGCTCGTCGCCGGTTTCCACGACGGCCGGGGTCTCCACCGGTCCGGCGCCGCCCAGGTGGCTCTGGCCCCTGTCGGCCAGGGCGGCCACGCGGTGGTCGTCCCCCACGACGACGGCACCTGGTCGGTGGACTTCGTGGACGACCCGGAATGGCTGCCGCCCCAGGTGTGGTTGGGGGGGAGACCTTGGTTCATAGACGAGCGGGAGCGGGAGGGTTATCTCCTGCCGGCCCTGGGACGCGAGGGCGAGGCGATCCATGTGGCGAGCCCGGATATCCCGAACCCGGACATGTTCGCCATGGACAGGGACCGGGCGGTCGCGGGGCTGGAGTCGGGCTACGGGCCGGACGAGGTCGGCTTCTACCAGGTGGGGGACCTGAGCGACCCCGAGCATCCCGTGTGGGGACCGGTCATCGAGGTCCCGTTCCGGTTCGGAGCGGCGGAGATGGTGGGACGGACCCTGTGCCTGGGGACGAACCGGTTCGAGTGCTGGGACGTGACGGATGTGCAAGCGCCGGTGTTCCGGGGGGTGACAGGGGGCGCGAAATTCTTCGTGGGAATGGAGCACACGGGGGATGGGTTGGTGGGGTGCTGGTCCAACCTCGGCAACTATTACATGCTCATCGTCGATGTCGATGACCCAGTAGATCCGGTCGTCGTCGCGGACAGCTACATCGGCCCGGCCTACTACGGACAACCGTTCTGCTTGTCAGACAATGAGTTGGTCGTAAGGGAGGGAGCCGGGCTGCGTCGCATGTACTCTCCCGACGGCTCCATCGTCGTCCATGCAGCCGAGAACGCGTGGCCGGTTATTGAGTCCGGCTCGGTGATGGCCATGGACGGTCGCCACGTCTGGATCCAGGCCGAGGGTCGCCTCCTGGCCGACCTAGCGACCGGTAGCCTGGAGACAGTTCCGACACCATCTGCTCCGGCGGTCAATTGGGGCTACAGCGTGCCTCGGCGTATGCATCTGCATCGTGGTCACCTGTTCCGTTTGCCGGGTAACGGTCGGCTTCAGGTCGAGGACGTGAGCGATCCCGCCCGCGCGGTGACGGTGGCGGAGATCAGGCCGCCCGGGGAGGCGATCCTGTCCATGAAGTGCCTGGGAGACCGTATGCTTCTGCGTACGCGGACGCGTGCCGACGTGTACGATGTGTCGGACCCGGCGACGCCGACTCTGCTCCACTCCGAGCCTCTGACTTCCCCCCGTGACGGTGTGAGTATCCTGCCGAATTGCCTGGCCATACTTGTCGCCTCCGATGATTACCACGGTTTCATGCGCGTACTGGTACCCGACGACGAGGGACGGTACTCCGAGGTCGTCCGCCGCCGTTCAGGTTACTGGACCTACGCGATTCCTTATGCCATGGGGACCGATCTCTTTGTCCAACTGGCTGAGACCCAATGGGACCATACGGAGTACTGGGACTGGATCCGCTACGACCTCTCTGATCCGTCCTCGCCGGTGCCCGCCGATTCCGGGTCCGACGGAGGCGCACCGGGAGGGGCCTGGTCGACCATGCGGCTGGGGGCCGAAGTCGGATTCCTGACCTCCAACTACTTCTATTCGCGTGACGTCCACCGTTGGTCCCTGTCGGGCGGAGACCTGTTCAATCGGGAATCGCCCGCATGGGCTATTCTTGAACTGGCGGGCCGGCCCATTGCCGCCGGGGCCTTCCGCAACCGCGCCGTCGTCCTCCATACGGGTTCCGTCTCGACATTCACGGTGACTGACGAGACGTCGAACGTCGTGCCGCCGGCAGGGGGTGGCTCAGACGTATTCGCTGTTCCCAACCCCTTGAACCCCATGACCGAGATCGTCTTCGACATGCCGTCACCAGGTTCCGCCACCGTCGAGATCTTCGACGTACGCGGCCGGCGGGTCTTGGAGCGGCGGGATTCATGGCCACAGGGATCGAATCGCCTGCCCTGGACGGGGCTGGATGATCGGGGGCGCGCCCTCGCCTCGGGCGTCTACCTGTTGCGCGTGACGACACCCGCGAGCACAGTTCATGGTCGCTGCACCATTGTCCGTTGATCGAGAATACAGAAACGAGATAGGCCGTGAGAATCCCGATCGTCATTCTGACCACATCTCTTCTGGTTGTATCCTTTTCCGCATCGGCCCAGACGTTCTTCGACGAGCGCACGGTCTTCGATCGGGAGGCACGGGATTGGTTCGTGCTCGGGGCTCACACCATCGTCCGGACCGAGGACCAGCTCCTGCTGATCGACTGGTCCGCGCCCGACGGTGAGCGGGAAACGGTGTTGCGCTCCGACTATCCCCTACCTACCGCCGTCAGTCCCGGCCTCGTCGCCTGGGGCGGAACCGACGACCGAGGCCATGCCGTGGCCGGGGGCACCTATTTTGTCCGCGTGACCACACCGGCCGGCCGGGCCCATGGCAGCTGCACCATCATCCGTTGAAACGATATCGTTGGGATACCAACGAATTGGCGCGAACGACACCACACGCCCCGCCGAGTCACGATAACCCGCGAATACCGCGAATAGATTGCAGAAACCGCCCCCCGGGGGGCGGTTTTCGCAGGCATATCACATATCCTTGATCGGCCCGCAGCGATATCAGATACGCCGCGCCCCCCAAGGCCCCCGGAGACCTCACCGCTCCCTACACCGCACTCACCACCAACCGCACCACCACCACCAGCAACAACACCGCGAAGATCCGCCTGAACAACGCCGGATCCGTCTTCTTGTTCAACACTCCGCCCAGCTGCGCCCCCGGGATCGCCCCCAACGCCAGCAGTCCCGAAATGGGCAACCCCACGTGCCCCACGAAACCCTCGCCCAGGGCGGCCGTAGGCTCCGACAGCATGTAGCCCACCGCCGCCGCCAGGGAACTCCACACCACCACCGCCGAGGACGTCCCCGCCAGCCAGGCCGACGGCACCGTCAGCAGCAGGGCCATGGCCGGCACCAGGATGAATCCGCCGGCCAGCCCGCTGCAGCCGGCGGCGATGCCCACCAGGACGCCCACGCCGAAGCCTTGCCACCAGCGCACGGGCTTGGGCTGCAGATCCGGCCGTTCCTTCTCCAGCAGCATGCGCAGGGCCGCGGCGAGCAACAGCGCCGCCAGGGTCAGTTGCAGGGCCACCCCGGGCAGCCGGACCGCCAGCTTGGCGCCCAGCATGCCGCCCACCAAGGCCCCCGGCGCCAGCACCGGCACGAGCTTCCACAGCACGCGTCCATGCTTGTGGTGGCGCACCGTGCTCGAACCCACGCTGAAGATCGCCGCCGTCAGCGACGTGGCCATGGCCGCCTGCACCAGGGATTCCTGGGGGAGGCCCCAGCGCCGGAACAGTTCCAGCAACACGGGAACCATGATGATGCCGCCGCCCACACCCACGTAACCGGCGATGATGCCGGCGGCGATACCGATGCCCAGGATCAGCAGGACGAGGCCCAGGGTGATGTCCATGTCAGTTCGCTTTCCGCCGACGACCGGCGCGGTGGACCCACACGGCGGCGCCCACGATGAGCAGCCCGCCCGCCAGGCTGAACAGGTCCGGCCTCTCGTCGAAGAGGACGAACCCCAACACCAGGGCGAAGAGCACGTGCAGGTAGGTGAAGACCGACACCCGGCCGGCCCGGGCGTGGTGGTAGGCGAAGGTCAGACCGTACTGGCCGCCGGCGGCGAAGATCCCGGTCCCCACCAGGGCTGCCCACTGCTGGGGCGTGGGGTCCGGACGTACGGCGATCAGCACCGGCAGCGTGGCCAGCGTCGAGAACAGGGAAAAGGTGAAGATGATGCGGTTGGGACTCTCGCGTCCCTGCATGGAGCGCACCAGGGTGTAGGCCATGCCGGCGAAGGCGCCCGAGACGAGTCCGGCCACCGCGGGCCAGGCGGATACGTCGAGGCTGGGCCGGAGGACCAGCGCCGCCCCGGCGAAGGCCACCGCCAGGGCGCCCACGGTACTTCGCCCCAGGGGTTCGCCCAGCAGGAACACGGCGAACACCGTCACGAAGAAGGGTGAAGTCTTGTTCAGGAGCGAGGCGTCGGCCAGATTCAGGTCGCCCAGGGCCACGAAGTAGAGGATGACTCCGCCGAAGCCGCACAGGCTGCGCAGCACCAGGCGCCAGGCGTGGGGGGTGGGGGCGAAGGGGTTGGCGCCCGTGCGCCAGGCCACCGCCCCGGTGATGCCCAGGGTGACCAGGTTGCGGAAGAAGACCTTCACGCCCACGTGCAGGTCGCCGGCGTACTTCACCGTGGCGGCCATGAAGGCGAAACTCAGGCCAGACACCACCATCCAGGCCAGGGCCCGGCCCAGATTGTCGGTGCTGGTGCTGTGGGGGGCGGCGCTCAAGTGGCGGTTCCCATTTCGTTGCACGACCTCTATGCTCGTCGGGTGTTGCGAAGATAGGACCGCCCGTTCACCCGGTAAAGGAAGGCCTCGGTCGTGACCACGCGCCCGGATCTGCAGCGACTGGACGAGGATCTGCGGGAGGTCCTGCTGCGGGTGTGCGCCCTGCTCCGGGACGCCGGCGGCCGGGCCTGGCTGGTGGGCGGATCCGTGCGCGACTCCGTGGCCGGGCTGACGGTCCGGGATCTGGACCTGGAGGTCTTCGGGCTGGCCCCCGAGGCGGTGCAGACGGCTCTGGCGACCGAGTTCGAACTGGATCTGGTCGGACGGAGCTTCGGCATCCTCAAGCTCAAGGGCGTGCCCCTGGACGTGGGTTTGCCCCGCCGGGAGACCAAGCTGGGCACAGGCCACCAGGGCTTCACCGTGGAATACGACCCGCACATCACCCTGCCGGAAGCTGCCGCCCGCCGCGATTTCACCATGAACGCCGTCTACCTGGATCCCCTGACGGGCCAGGTCGAGGACCCTTTCGACGGGGTGGCCGACCTGCAGCGCTGCGTTCTGCGCCACACCTCACCGGCTTTCACCGAGGACCCCCTGCGGGTGCTGCGCGGCATGCAACTGGCCGCCCGCTTCGACCTCGAGACCGCGCCGGCGACCGTGGCTCTCTGCCGCACCGTGGGTCTGGAGGGTCTGGCCCGCGAGCGCGTCTTCGAGGAATGGCGCAAGTTGCTGGTCTTGGGCCGGCGTCCATCCCGGGGACTGCAACTGCTGGCCGACACGGACTGGCTCCGCCACTTTCCCGAACTGGACGCCCTGCGCGGGGTGCCCCAGGACCCGGTCCACCACCCGGAAGGCGACGTCTGGATCCACACCTGCCACTGCCTGGACGCCTGCGCTGCCGAGAAACTGGGTGTGCCCTGGGAGGACCTGGTGGTGGGGCTGGCCGTCCTCTGCCACGACTTGGGTAAGCCCTCCACCACCACCCAGGTGGACGACGGCCGGACCCGCGCCCTAGGGCACGAGCAGGCTGGCGTCGCTGCGACCGGGGCGTTCCTGTCCCGCCTGACCGATCAGCGACGACTGGTACGGGAGGTGTTGCCCCTGGTGGCCGAGCACATGCGGCCCACGCAGCTCTACCAGCAGCAGTCCGGCGCCGCGGCCATCCGCCGCTTGGCCGACCGGGTCGGACGCATCGACCGGTTGGTGCGCGTGGCCCGTGCGGACAACTTCGGCCGGCCGCCCCTGCCGGCAGATTCCTACCCCGCCGGCGACTGGCTGCTGGAACGCGCCGCGGCTCTGGGCGTGACCGCCGCCGCGCCGGAACCCCTGGTCATGGGCCGCCACCTGCTGGACCTGGGCGCCGTTCCCGGTCCGGACCTGGGCCGCGTCCTCGACGCCTGCTACCAGGCGCAACTCGACGGCACCGTGCCCGACCTGGACACCGGCCTCGACCTGGCGCGCCGACTCCTCGCAGAAGATTGATTCAGGAGCGGACAACCGCCGGCTTGGCCTGGAACAGGAAGCTGGCGTTCTTTGTGTCCGGCCGGAGCAGGCTGGTCACTTCGGTGGTGCCGTTCTGCCAGCGGGCCGTGTAGCGGTCGGTCTTCTCGGGCTCGCCCAGTTCGGCCAAGCACGCTTCCTGGAACTGGGACACGAACTCCGTCGCCGCATACTTGGCGTCGATGATGTGCAGCACGGCGCTGGCTATCTGGTCGTTCACCAGGAGGATGCTGGCGGCAGTGCGCCAGCGGCGGTCGGGCGTCAGGTAGGAATGGGTGCACGGGTAGAGTTCGAAGCTGTCGTCGAAGCAGGTCACGATGCAATTGTCGGTTTCGAAGACCCGGCCGCCCCGGGGCTCCTTCTTCAACAGGCGCTTGATCAGACTGCAGCGCTTGAACCCCGCGCCGGCCAGGTCGGCTGGCGGGGCTCCTTCCCCGATGGAGATGGCGAGTTCGTTGATCGTCAGCTGCATGTGTCCTCGAAACTCTCGTCCTGTGGTCAGTCCACCAGACTTGCGGCCCGGTCGATCATGCCGAACATGACCTCGGGCCAGGCGGCAACCACGGCCGCGCGTTCCTTTCCCCTGATCAGCGTATACATGTCCTCGAGATTCGACAACACCTCGCCCGCCGGGAACCCGGCCGCCACGGCGACCCGCCAGTAGCGGGCGTTGAGGGCCTCGCATCTCATGATCTCTTCCTGCAGCATCCGGTTCGGGCAGCCAGAGAAAACATGGCCCGCCCAACCGGTCAGCAGGCGGGCGGCCGTCACCGGTCCGCCCACACCCACGATTTTCAGCTTTGCCCGGCCCAGGAGGTTCTGCATCTCCATGAGCCGCTGGGGACCCGGCAAGGGCGAGATCTCCAGGGCGTGGGGCTCGAGCCGGGCTAGCATGGCGCCCGTGTCCCGGAAGTCCGCCGCCGCCAGCGCAGGCACGTGGAAGCCGCGACCCAGGGCGCTGCCCAGGAACCCCGCCGCCTCGAGGCCCAGCATGGCCTCCCGCAAAGGCGTGCGGCTGATACCAAGATCGGCACTGAGGCGGGCCTCATTGAGTCTGGATTCCGCGGGGAGACGTCCATCCAGGATCCGCTCCCGGATCTCACGCTGGACGTCGTCCCGCAGAGGCTTCCGCTGGAACATAGGACTCCTCGCCGACGGTGGTCTCAGACGACGACCACCGAGTTTTCGGCGTCGGGGAAGCCGCTGGGTTCGTGGCGGTCCGCGTCGACGTCGTTGGTCCAGTTCTCGTCGCCGATCAGGTAGCGGAACGCGTACTCCCGGCCGGTCTCCAGGTCGAGGGTGACCGTGAACTCGCCGCTCTGCAGACGTTTCATGGGCGTAGCGCCCGGATTCCAGTCGTTGAAATCGCCCACCAGGGCCACCCGGTCGTCTGCCGATGCCACATCCTGCGGCAGGCGGAACGTGATCTTGCCCACAGGCTTGGACTTCAGATACCGCTTCTTGAGGCTCATGAAGAGCACCTCCCTCCTTGAGGTTCGTATACCGCGCCTCATTCTAGACGCACTGTGGCTGGGCGCAAGTCTCGAACGGCGAATTTACGTTGGAGGCGCACCGGCGACGCTGTCGCAGCGGACGAAATCCGTGCTGACGGAGGGTCATGAGCGTCATCTTCCCGATCGGACTGCCGGTCGCAGCGAAATGTTCCAGACGTACAACAAGCTGTGAATTAACCGTTTACGCGACGAAACGCCCGCAGTGCTATTTTTTTTGCACCATGCTATAAAAATAGCAGAACATTTTGAAAATTCCCCCGTACGGGGTGACTGGACACCAACCGAAAGACGAGCCATGGAAGCCCAGAAACTCCAGAACCTGAGCCGGCGCGAGCGGCAGATCATGGATGTCATGTTCGCTCTCGGCCAAGGCACGACGGCCGAAATCCGCCGGGCGATGACCGATCCTCCCAGCTATTCCACGGTCCGGGCCCAGCTGCGGGTCCTGGAAGGCAAAGGGTTCGTGACCCACCAGGAGAAGGGTCCGCGCTACCTCTACGCGCCGACCATCCCTGCGGAGAACGCCCGCGACTCGGCCCTCCAACACCTGAAGCAGACCTTCTTCGGCAACTCCACGGCGGGAGTCGTGTCCGCCTTGCTGGATCTGCCGGATTGCGACCTGTCCGAGGACGACCTGGAACGGCTGCGCGGTCTCATCGAGCAGGCGCGCGAGGAGGGGAAGTAGCATGTTCAATCACGAGATGCTCGCAGCTGGTTACCTTTCGGTGTCGCCCGTATTCCTGGTGGAGGTCCTGGTCAAAGGGGGCCTGGTCCTGTCGCTGGCCCTCGCGGTGGAGCGCTCGTTACGCCGGGGTGCGCCGCGCTTTCGGCATCACCTGCTGACCCTGGGTACGGTGGTGCTGTTGGCGCTGCCGGTGGCGTTGGCGTTGGCTCCCGATTGGACGTCCCCCGTGTTGCCGACCCTGGATGATTCCTGGTTGGCCGGTATGGACCTGGAACCGGCCCCGGTTTCTTCGGGCACGGTCGATCCGGCCGTGGCAGCGAGTGCGGAAACGATCGGCTGGGAACCGGTCGCCCCCCAGATCGGGGACTCCGCCGGGCCCCGTGGGATCAGCGCGCTCCCCTGGTTGGTCATGGTCTGGTCGGCCGGTGCAGCCTGGGTGCTGCTGCGCCTGGCGGTGGGCCATGCCCGCATCCGCCGGACCGTTGCCTCCGCCGCGCTCGACCCCGCCTTCGCGCACGCCCTTTCCGCCGCCGGCCGGCGTCTGGGCTTGGGACGGCTGCCGCGCATGTTGATCAGCGGGGAAGCCGTCATCCCTTTCACCTGGGGAGTGCTCCGGCCGTGCATCGTGTTGCCGGCCGCCGCGCGCGACTGGTCCGCCTCCCGTCTGGAACTGGTGCTGCTGCACGAACTGGCCCACATCAAGCGCCGGGACGCTCTGACCAACGCCGTGTCCCAGCTGTCGATCATGCTCCATTGGTTCAATCCTTTGGCCTGGCTGGTGCGCAGCCGTCTCATGGACCAGCAGGAACAAGCCAGCGACGACCTGGTGCTGGACACCGGAGTCCGGGCTTCGGAGTACGCCATCTGTCTGGTGGACTTCGCCCGGTCCGTCCGTGCTGGCCACCGTCCGCCCGACTTCCAGGTGGCCATGGCCGGCCGGTCGCGGCTGGACGGGCGTGTGAAGGCGATCCTGGGCCGAGCGGATTGCCCCGGGAGCAGCGTCCGGCCGGGTGGCCGCCGCGGCTGGCTCGGTCTCGTCGCCACCGTGGTCGTCATGGTGTCCCTGGCTGGATATCCGCTTTTCGCCCGGGATGATGCGTCGCTAACCGGAGATCCTGCGGCCACGTCGCCGGTGACCCCGGCCGAACAGAAACTCCTGACCGAGACCCTGGACGCTTTCCACGACGCCCTGTACCAGGGGCGGGACTACGGCGACGTCTGCCGGCAGTTCCTCTGCCCGGACTACTTCGCCGATCCGAGCCGGACGTTCGAGAACTGGCCTGCCCATCGCCGCGACGAGGTGCTGGGCAACACCGTCAGCCGCCTGCGCCGGCTCGAACCCGGCACCCTGCTGGACTCTCGGCTGCTCTACCGCGCCGAGGTCCTGGACTGCCGCCGCCGAGACGAAGACTACGTCCTCACCCAGCGCGTGAACATCGGATCCGAGAACCGGTCCGTGCCGGCCGCGGGGATGGTCCGCGACCTGGAACAGACCGTGGTCTTCACCCGGCAGGACGGAGACTTCCGGATCAAGAGCTACGACGGAGGCATCAACGTCGGCCGCATGGACGTGGACAACCCCTACGGTCCCATCTTCGTGGTGACCTTGCAGGGCGACGCGGCCACCCACCCCGGCGGTCCGCTGCTCTTCAAGTCCGTGCCGCGCTCGATGGTGCCCGGAGTCCGGAATCTGATACCGCTCGACTAACCACGCGGCGAAACCGCACGAAGAAAGGGAAGAGAGATGTTCCCCAGGACAGGTCTACCTACGATCACGGCTGCCGCACTGATTCTCGTGCTGACGGCCGGCGCGTCCCAAGCCGGCGAACTCCACGATGCGGTGCAGGCCGGAGACGCGGCCCGGGTCCGCGAACTGCTGGCGTCGGGTGCGGACCCCGGCGAAGCCGAGCCCCAGGCGGGATTCACGCCCCTGCATCTGTGCGTCTACCTGGGCCAGTTGGACCTGGCCCCCCTGCTGGTGGAGGCGGGCGCCGACCTGGACGCCCGCAATCCCATGGGCCTGTCGCCGTTGGATCTGGCAGTCTTCGTGGGGAACGACCAGGCCGTGTCATTCTTCGTGGCCCAGGGCGCGGGACTGGAGGGCGACGGGCAATCCGGCCCGCGTCCCCTGGCCTTCGCCGCCGGTCGCGGCCATGCGGGTATCGTCGAACTGTTGCTGGAGGGGGGCGCCCGTGCGGACGCCGTCAACAGCGAAGGGGAAACGGCGGTGCTGGTCGCCGCCGTGGCGGGCCACGCTGACGTCGTGAGCGTGCTCCTGGACAAGGGCGCGCCGATCGACGTGACCGGCCGCCACGGACTGACCCTTCTGCAAAGGGCAGCTGTCGCGGGCCATCAGGACGTCGTCGAGATGATCGTGGCCGCTGGCGCGGACGTGCAGGCCCGGACCACCGGCGGCGAGACGGCCCACGCCCTCGCCCTCCGGTATGGCCACCGGCAAATCGCGGAATCGCTGCCGTCCGACGGATCCGCGAGTGCTGCCACTGCCGCGCCCCGCGCCTTGGCCCACCCGCCTAGCGCGGGTGAAGCCGTGGCCTGGTATCTGGCCAACCGCGGCTGGGCCATCCGGACCCGAGACCATCTCCTGGCCATGGACGCTGAGGACTTCGGCATCGTTCCGCCCACCGAACCCGGCCTGGCCAACGGATTCCTCGTGGCCGGCGAGCTGGGCGGGCAGAACATGGTGGGACTCTACACCTGTTATCACGGCGAGCCCGGGGAACTGTCCTCAGCCCACGAGTTGGCCGGCCAGATGGAGAAGTCGGCCTACGTCCACCTGGCCGCCGACCGGTTCCGCGACGGCCCCGACTGTCATTACCTGGAGGCGGGAGCGCGGGTGGACGTGAATGGCGTCGACGTGCAGACCCTCGACGCGTCCCCGGGCATGCCCGCCCACGCCTATGTCCTTCAGGTGGACGACCTGCGGATCTTCTACCAGGGCTTCGCAGTGGCTGAGCCGGCACCATTGGCGGCCGAACTCCAGAAGGCCGTGGACGCGGGCGGACCGGTGGACCTGGCCTTCCTGCCCATCCCCGAGCCGGGCAAGGACTTGGCGCCCCTCTTCGCGCTCCTGGAGGTCCTGCAACCGGCGGCCGTCTGTCTTCTGGACCCCAACCGCCGCACGGAATTGTTCCCCGCGCTGGCCGATGAGATTCGATCCTCGGATCTGGCCGGCCAGGTATTCGCGCCGCGATTCCCCGGCGATCGCCTGGAATTCACCGGTCGACGGTGAGAGGTGGCCGGTCTGCGTCTCCGGCCCGCTCCCTGCAAGTTTTTGAGCATGGAGGGGCTACGAGGCACGGCGGGAAACGACGAGAATCACGACCGCCGGGCAAAACGAAAGCCGACCGCACTGCAGCGGGCCAAATGCAAGACGAGGTAGCCATGAGCGAGATCCGCGAACTTCTGAACATCGGGGGGGGCAACTTCTGCGACCGGTTGGACATCAGTCCGGCCCTCCGAACCGCTTGGCGGATGGTGTTCGACGGCGAATGCGCCGAGGCCGAAACGCGATTCCGCCGACTCGTCGCCGAGGACAAGCGCAACCACGAGGCCCTGGCCGGTCTGGCCATCTGCGTGGCCGAGGACGGCGGCCGCTTCGTCACCGCCGAAAAGCTGGCCAAAATGGCCGTCAAGACGGGCAAGCGCTCGCCTGCGGGCTACCTGGCCCTGGGCTACATCAACATCCGCGCCTCGCGCATCGAGGACGGCTATCGCTACCTCATGAAGGCGCGCCATGTGGCGCCCAAGGATCCGCGCATGCGTGCGGGTATGGTGTGGTACGAGCAGGAGCGGCCGCCGGTCGTGGCCGATCTGTCCCGCCAGCATCCCATCAACCGCCTCCTGGGCAACGCCCGGATCGCCCTGGACAGTCCTGCCCGGCGCGCGGCGGCGGCGGTCTTCCTGGGTCTGGGGATCTCCCTGACGCGGGCCCTGATCGCCTGACGAACCGCCCTCAGCGGTCGCGGCTGAGACGCATCTCCTGCGCCTTCGCCGCGACCGCCGCTTTTTCCTCCCAGTCACCCACCTCGAACTGGGTCTTCAACTCCCGACTCACCGGAATCACCAAGGGCGACGGCTCCCAGCGAACGGTCTTGTTCGTGACCGTATCGAACACGCAGCCTCCCTCCACCGCGGCCACGGCCTCGTCCAGGCGCAAGTGACGGACCACGCGGTCGACGGCGCGGCAGCGTCCCTCCATTTCGGGATCCAGGAAACGAGCCAGGGGGCGGGCAAGCCGGGCCAGGTGGTAGTGGCTGGGAGTGAAGACGATGCCTTCCAGTTCCAGGCGTTCGCAGACCACGATCAGCACTGCTGCCGTCTCCCGTAGGAGGCCGAGTCCGGGGTGGGACTGGCCCGGCAGCAGGGGGCGGGTCATCTCGTAGCGTTGCCCCGTGTCCTGCAGGAGCAGCCATTCGACTCCCAGCAGGGCGCGGCCGGGCAGGGCGGACCGATCCTCGCGCAGGCGCAACTCCAGGAGAGCCGCCGGGGCCGCTTCGGCCGCCACCACGCGCAGGGTGTCGCCCAGGGGGTCGTCCAGGTCGAGATCCACGCGCAGTTCCTTGTAGCCTCGTCCGCGCAGCCGCTCCAACAGGCCCGACTCCTCGATGGCCAGTTCGACGCCGTGGCGGGTGAAACGGCCCAGGAAGCGGCGTTCGGCATCGGGGGCTGCCCCAACCAGATCCCCGGCGGTCAGGCCCCAGTCGTCCTCGTTCCGATCGGCCCGGCTACGCCGCGCGCGGGACTTGCCCATGAGCTTGGCCAAACGCCGGAACTGATCCAGGGGCAATTCCATCTCCAGGGGAATATCCAGATCGGCGTTGCCGGTGAGCAGCCAGGAGCCCAGGGCCGCACCATGGCGCCAGGCGCTGCGACCGTAGCCGCCGGCCATGAGCGCCACGCAGGGGACGGGGCCGCCGCGGCGCCGGTCCAGACCGATCTGTTCGAAGACGAAGCGGTCGCGGGCCAGGAGTCCCTCCAGGGAGATCCGCCAGTCGCCCAGGCGGTCGTTCACCGAGGGATCGGCGCCGGCCAGGTAGAAGACGAGTCCGGGCCGGAACTCGTTCACCACCCGGGGCAGGTGTTCGTGCAGGGCGGCCAAGTAGGTGTCGTCGGTGACGCCCGTGCCCAGGGCGACGCTGGTGGAGGCCACTGCCTCGCGGGTGCCCAGGTCGCGGTTGTGGATGGAGAACGTGTGCACCGAGGGATCGGCGGCGAAGATCTCCCGGGTGCCGTCGCCGTCGTGGATGTCCAGGTCGATCACCAGGACGGGCAGGTGGCGGCCCTTGTGGCGGAGGGCGTCCACGGCCAGGGCCACGTCGTTGAAGACGCAGTAGCCGGCGCCCCGGTCGCGGGCTGCGTGGTGGAGACCCCCGCCCAGGTTCATGGCCACGTGCCGCCGCTGCAGGGCCAGGCGCATGGCCCGCAGGGTGCCGCCGCAGACGGCTCGCTGGTAGGCCAGGCACCGGTCCTGGGTGGCCGGGTCCACGGGCGCGCCCAGGATGCCGGTCAGGGCGCCGGATTCCTCCAGGGAACGCAGGTAGTCCAGGTCATGGATCCGCTGCAGCCGTTTCAGGGACGCGGGGCGCGGCCGGTGCACCATACCCCGGCGCAACAGCCGGCGGTGCTCCAGGTAGGACAGGACACGGAAGGGTCGCCGGCCGTCGTAGTCGCCGGTGCCGGAACCGAGATCGTATTGGCGGTGGATGACGAAGCGCGGTCCCGGCGGGTCGAAGCGGCCGGTGAACCACGCGCGGATACGGTCGAGCATGCCGCGCCTTCCCGGCCCCGGCCGGTGCCGAGGCTCCCACCGAGGGTGTAGTCCCGCGCCGCCGTGGTCAAGTGCGCGCCTCGACGCCTAGATCGAGAACCAGTAACTCACCTTGGCCAGGAACGTATTCTGCGGCTCCGCCCTGAAGGGGAACCCCCCGTCGAATCCGGGCTCCCAGCGTTCGCCCGGCCCGCCGCGCGGATGATCGAACCCCTCCTCGTACCGGTTCTTCTGGTGGGTCCACACCAGGTACACCGTCGATCCCGGCCGGTACTCCCACCGGTACACCACGTTGAGGTTCACGGCGCCGAACTCGAAGTCGTAGTCGGTGGCCTCGCGCCCCTCGGCGCCCATGTCGTAGGGACGCAGGTCGTGGCTGTCGGCCGTGGCCAGCCAGCGCGGGTCGTCGTAGGACCCGTAGGTGTAGAAGGGCTGCAGGTAGATCTGCAGGGAGCGGTCCCGGTCGAAGAGGATGCTCGAGCGCAGGGTCACGTCCCAGGTGCGTCGCCGCAGTTCGGCGAAGACGTAGTCCACGCCGCCGATGCCGTCCACGCCGGGCTGGCTGCCGCTGTTGCCGAAGTTGTCGAGCCAATGGTCGGCCGTGCGGTCGGCGGAGTAGCCGAAGCCGATCCAGTGGGAGAAGTGCTCGCTCTGGTTCCAGCGCAGGCCCACTTCCACTTCGTTCTCCAGACTGCCGGCCATGGTCGTATCCCAGGCGTATTCGAAGTCAACGGACCAGGGCTTGCGCCAGTCGGTGGTTGCGCCGAAGGCCACCAGGTTGCGGGGTGTGGTGGTCTTCAGCGGACCGCGCATGCCGTCGTAGGTGCGGGTGCCGTACTTGTCCGAGCCCTCGAAGCTGTGGCCCAGGTAGATCCAGCCGTTGTGGAAGCTCTTGAGCTGTCCCCCGGCACTGAAGTGGACGCCGGAGCTCTGGCGGTGGCCTGAGCCGTAGGACCAGGCCGTTTCGCCGGTGCCCAGCTCGTCGCCCGCGTTGCCGGCGTAGAACCAGCTCTTGTAGCCGTCCAGATTGATGTCTGCGTGGTTGAAGGCGCCGTCGTCGCCGTCCGCGTTGTAGATCCAGCTCACGTCCCCGCTGAGGACCTTCTCGTCCGGGGCCGAGAGGAAGCCCATGTCGTTGGGGTCGAACTTGTTGTTCTCCCAGTAGCCGCGCAGGCCGCCCCGCCACACCCCGGCCAGCTTGCGGGCGGACAGGCGGCCGGCGGTGCCGTAGCGCATCTCGTCGGAGCGGTCGGGCCCGAGGCCCTCGGTGTGGGGGTCGATGATCGAACCCACGGCCGAACCGTCCAGGCGGTACATGCGGTCGCGGAAATGCAGTTGGAAGTCGCCGCCGCCCGAGTAGCCGTCGCGGCGCAGGCGATCCTCGTCCGTGTCCAGGAAGGTGCCCTCGTCCCGGTGGACGGCCGTGCCCATGATGTTGAAGCGGTGGTTGCCCTCGTCGAACTCCTTGCCCGTGCGGATCAGGCCGTAGTAGGTCTTGTGTTTGCCCTCGGACAAGGGGTTGTGGGACCGGCCCGGCGCCGCCACGTCCGTGGCCGCGGCGAGCACAGCCAGGGATACGTCGCCCCCGAGCTTGCCCGTGAGCTTGGCCGCGCCGCGGATCCTGGCGTTGGGATCGCCCGTGCCGATGCGTCGCGAGTAGAACATGTTGAAGTGGGGGTGCTGGAAGAAGCGCGCGCCCTCGATGAAGAAGGGGCGCTTCTCCTGGTACCAGGTCTCGAAGGGGGAGAGATTCAGCACCGCCGGGTCCGCCTCCACCTGGCCGAAGTCAGGCTGGAAGGTGGCGTTGAGGGTGAGATTGGCGGTGACGCCGTACTTGAAGTCGGCGCCGAAGTTCTGGCTGTGCTTCCAGCTGTCGTCACCGTCGGTCGCCGGATCGGTGGAGCGCGCGACCACGTAGGGCAGCACTTCCAGCTGGCGCGGCGCGGGTACGTCCTTCAGGCCGGTCAGCTCGCCCCAACGGCTCACGAATCCGCTCTGGTCCCGGTCCCACAGCACCCAGCCCGTGTCCTCGCCACGGCCGTGGAGCCAGCGATAAACCTGCAGGCCCCAGGTCATGTCCGGGCCGGGCTTGTAGCGCATCTGACTGAAGGGGATGCGGATCTCCACGTACCAGCCCCGGGCGTCGTGGGAGACCTCGGCCTGCCAGACGGCGTCCCAGTTCCAGTCGCGGTTGCCGTTGTCGAAGATGTAGGCGTCCGCCTGCACGCCGGCGGGACTGACCCGGAAGTTGTAGCCCGTGGTGCGGTCGTGGTAGGGATCGAAGTAGATGCTGACGATGTCCGAGGCCTCGATCTGGTCGCGCCGGCCCAGGAAGCTGGCCACGTCGGCCATGTCGTTCTCCCAGCAGGCCATGCCCAGGTAGACGGCGTCCCGGTCGTAGAGGATTTTGAAGGTGGACGGCACTGCGGCGGGGGTGAAGCGGTCCGGATCCACCTGGCGAAATCCCCAGCCGGTCTGGGCCTCGTCCCACACGGCTTCGTCCAGACGGCCGTCCAGTTCGATCTCTGCGCCGTCGAGGTACCTGGCCTCGATGGAGGGCAGGGCCGTGGCGGTGCCGTTGGCGGTCTCGGTGTAGGCCGGGGACGGTCCTTCGGGTGCGAAGGACGGGACCGCGGCCAGGGTGAGGTTCGGCGCGAGGGCCGGCAGAGCCGCGGTCAGGACGGCGGCGGCGAGTCGGGTGGCGCGCATGGAATCTCCTGGAGTGACGAGGTGGCGACGCCGAACCTAGGGGTTGCCGGCGAAGGAATTACGGGGGAGATTACGGGGCAACTTCCTCTGGGTTTCAATGAAAACGAATTATTTCGTAGATAATAAGCCAGGAGAGTGGGACGAAGGCAGACCGAAGAAAGGACATGCCATGGCCGACGAGAACAGGATCCGGACCGGTCCGGTGCGGGCGCCGCTGCACGCCGCGTGCTGGGTGTGCGGCCAGGAGAATCCCCAGGGTCTGCAGGTGGACTTCGTGGCTGACGACCAGGGCGAGGTCACCGGAATCTTCCCCTGCGACGTGGCATACGCGGGCTATCCCGGCTTCGTCCAGGGGGGCGTGGTGGCGGCCCTGCTGGACAGCGCCATGACCAACTGCCTCTTCGCCGCCGGATGCACCGGCGTGACCGCCGATCTCCAGGTGCGCTACCTGCAGCCGGTGCTGGTGGGCCGGCAGGCGGTCATCCGGGCGCGGCTCGACCAGTCCCGCCGCCTGACCTGGGTTCTCTCGGCCGAGATCACCCAGGACAGCACGCCGGTGGCCAGGGCCGTGGGCAAGTTCATGAAGCACCCGGACGCGGATCCGTCCTGACCCGAGAAAAACTTCCGAACCCACCGAACCCTCGACACCCAGGGCGCGTCTGTGTTGTGATCGCGGTGCGCGCGACGAGACGAAACAGACACTGAGCGCGCCGGCACCCCGCGGAGGAACATGGACCGGGTCGAACTACTCGAACGTTGTCGAAATGACGACGAACTGGCTTGGGAGGCGCTCGTGAGACAGGAACAGGGACGCGTCTGCTCGATCGCACTGGGATATGTCGGGGACCAGGATGAGGCCTTCGACGTCGCCCAGGAGATCTTCGTGCGCGTCTGGAACCGCCTGGCCACCTGCACCGACCTCGAGCGCTTCGGCCCCTGGCTCATGAGCATTGCCCGCAACGCCTGCCTGGACCACCTGCGGCGGCGCAAGGCCCGGCCGCCCCGCCAGGACGTCCCCGCCGACGAGATGCACGACCTGCGCTCCGGCGGACCCACACCCGAGGACACGTGGCTCAGCACGTCGCGGCAACGCCTGGTGCACCGGGCTCTGGGCAACCTGAGCGACATCAATCGCGAGATCATCCTGCTGAAGGACATCCAGGGACTGGCCCTGGAAGAGATAGCCGGCATGCTGGAATTGCCGCTGGGAACCGTCAAGTCGCGCTCGAGCCGGGCGCGCACCGAATTGGCCCAGGCCATTGTCGACCTAGGCGGCGGCCCGGACACGGGACAGGAGGCCGTATCGTGAACCGGCGCGGGGACAAGGATCGCAGGGACTTCGTGAACGACGTGCTCGACCGCACGTCGGGCTCGCCCTGCCGTCGCGCCCTCGAACTCCTGCCGGATCTCACGGACGGCGCCCTGGCGAGCACCGACCGCCAACTCGTGCAGGGGCACCTGGAACACTGCACCGGCTGCCGCGCCGTGGCCATGGCCATGAGCCGCATGGGCGAGGACCTGGTCTCTCTGGCCGTCCTCGATCCCGGCGAGGCCTTCACCGCGGCCGTGCTGGCCCGCACCACCGCCCGCACCGTTGCCGCCCAGGAGCGCCGCCGGGCCGAAGTGGCGAGCCGGGGGCCGGCCGGTCTCATGGACCGCATCGGACGCTGGTTGCAGCGGTGGATCGCCGCGCCGGACTTCGCGATCCAGGCGGCCTACGTGGCCACAGTCCTCATCGTGGCTCTGACCGCGCTGCCGATCTCGCCCTTCCGCGAGGCGCCCGGCAAGATGCTCCAGGCCGTTCAGGCCAGCCCCGGCGGGCTGCCGGTGGTGGGCCAGGCCGTGACCTGGTCGACCCGCCAGGTGGAAACCGGCGCGGCCGGCCTGGTGGGACGGGTCCGCAGCGGTTTCGACGCCGCCTGGGACGATGCGAGCGAGGACTGGCGAGACCGGTCCGCCCGCAGCGCCGCCGACCGCGGCCGCCTGGACGCGAGCCTCGACATGGCCGTCGACGAATTCATGGACGGCCGGCCCGCTGCTGCGGGCGCCAAGGCCTTGGAAGCCTACCGGTCCGGCCAGGCGGCGTGGAGCGCCTGGTGGGCCGCTGAACAAGATTCATCTGAAGCCGTTGGACCATAACAAGGAGATCCGCCATGAACAGCGATCTGCACGACAACCAAAGCACCTCTTACGAGAGTCCTCCGCGCGAGGCCATTCCGCCCCGGACCGGTCCGGCCCCGCGCAACGCCTACAAATCGCCGGTCCTGGCCACGGTGCTTTCGATGATGCCTGGCGTGGGTCAGATCTACGTGGGCTACTACCCCCAGGGCTTCATGAACATCATGATCGTGGCCAGCACCATTACGTTGTTGGCCATGGGCATGGGTAGCCTGACGCCCCTGCTGGCGGTCTTCCTGGCGTTCTTCTGGATCTACAACATGATCGACGCCAACCGCCGGGCCCAGCACTACAACCGGGCCCTGGACGGCCTGGGCGGCGAGACCCTGCCCGACGATTTCGAGATGCCCGGCCTGAAGGGCTCCATGCCCCTGGGCGTGGTCCTCATCGTCGCCGGTTCGATCTTCTTCCTGGACCGGAAGTTCGGTATGGACATGGAATGGCTCGAGGAATGGTGGCCCATCGGCCTGGTGATCGCCGGTGTCTGGCTCGTGGTCAAGGCCCGCAGCAACAAGGACTGATCGACGAACGATGCAAGCAGTGAGCGGCGCCGGCTGAAAGGCCGGCGCCGTTTCTCGTAGATCCGCATATGTCCTAAAGAAACCACCCACTGCGCCGATCCCGCCCAGGAGAGACGGACGACCCCGGATCCGCCGTTTTGGGCGGACCCGTGCCAATCGAACCACCGTGACCAAAGGTGCGAGCCATGCCGAGAATCCTCGTTGTCGACGACGACCCCCAGGTGCGGTCCCTGCTGGGCAAGATTCTGGAGCGGGAAGACTACGACGTCACCACCGCGGCGGACGGCCAGGAAGCCGTCACCGCTTACCAGAGCGAACCCTTCGATCTGGTCATCACCGACCTGGTGATGCCCGAGAAGGAGGGCATCGAGACCTTCAACGAACTGCGCAGCTTCGACCCCGAAGTGAAGGTCGTGGCCATCTCCGGCGGCGGCCGGATCGGGGCCCAGGACTACCTCTCGTGGGCGCGGGCCTGCGGTGTAGCCCACACCTTCGCCAAGCCCATCGATCGTGAGGAACTGCTGGCCGTGGTCCGGGAGCTCGTAGGGAGCGCCGTGACGTGAGCGAAGAGGCTCCCCGCATTATCCTGGTCGACGCTTCGGATGCGGATCTCCGGATCCACGCCGCGACGTTGCGTGCCCGTGGCTACGAGGTCGTCACCGCCCGCGACGGTGAAAACGCTCGCCGCCTGGTGGACGAGGGGGTGCCCGACCTTTTTCTCCTCGCCCGTATCATCGAAGGCCAGGACGGCTACTCCCTGTGCGAGGAACTCAAGCAGGACCCGCGCCTGGACAGCATCCCTGTAGTGTTCATCACCGACCGACGCGACCCGGAAGAGATCAAGCGCTGCTACGACGTCGGGGGCGTAGACTACATCGTCAAGCCCTGCCACCTGAACGAATTCGAGACCCGCGTCAGTGTCCCCATCCGCTTCCTGCACCTGATCCAGGAAGTGGAACGCCTGCGCGAGGCGGCCATCGACGCCAATCCCTTGACCCATCTGCCGGGCAACAACACCATCGTGGCGACCATCCAGCGGGCCGTGGAGGAAGATGCCGATACGGCCGTCCTTTACACGGACCTGGACAACTTCAAGGCCTACAACGACGCCTACGGCTTCAACTCCGGCGACGATGTGCTCCTGTTCAACGCGGAGACCCTGCAGACGGTGCTGCGGGTGGTTTGCGACGGCGAGGGATTCCTCGGCCATGTGGGTGGCGACGACTTTGTCATGATGGTTCCGGCGAATAAGCTCGAAGAGGTGGGGCGCGAGATTGCCGAGCGCTTCGACGGCGGCGTACCGGCCTTCTACACCGACGAGGACCTGGAGCGCAAGGGCATCGAGGCGCATGACCGCCAGGGCGAGATCACCTTCTTCCCCATCGTCTCGATCTCCATGGGGGCGGTGGTTCTTTCGCGACGGATCTTCACGCGCTACGTGGAGGTGGCCGAGGTGTGCGCCGAGGTCAAGCACAAGGCCAAGACCATCGAAGGCAGCAACCTCTTCATCGACCGGCGGGGCAACCGGCGGCCGTCTGATCCTCCCGATCGTAAGCCCTACAGCGAGCCCGAGCTGAAGATTCAGCGCTAACCGCGACCCGTTTCCAGTTCCACCAGGATTTCCTGTCCGAAGGCCGTCAACGACGGATCCCGTGCGCCCATGACCAGCACCACGTCGCCTTCGCGGGCCTCGGTGGCCATGTTTGCCGGGATCTCCGCCCGGTCGGCCATGAAGCGAGCCTGCCGGCCGGTGTCCGCGATGTCCGCGATGAGGTCGCCGGCGCTGATGTCCTTGGTGACGGTGCCGCCAGCGTAGAAGATCTCCGGCATCCACAGCACGTCGTCGTCGGCGAGGCAGGTGCTGAAGGTCGCCACCAGCGCTTCCCGCAGGAACCGCGTCGGCCCGTAGCCGTGGGGCTGGAAGAAAGCCAGCAGGCGACCGCCGCCGGTCAGGCGCAGGCGCGCGGCGGCCACCGCGGCGGCGATCTTGTCCGGGTTGTGGGCGAAGTCGTCGATGACCTCGACGCCGCCGGCTGTGCCGAGCACGTCGAAGCGCCGGGCGATGCCGCCGAAGGAGCGCAGGGCCGGGGGCATGTCCGCCAGGGCCACGCCACAGCGGCGGCCGGCGGCGATGGCGGCGGCTGCGTTGAGCACCGTGTGGCGGCCTGGTCCCGGTACGATGAAGGGCACGTCCCCGACCCGGAACGCCACGTGGTCCGCCGCCAGCACCACTTCCTCGGCGAAAGTGCCGGATAGTCCGTCGCGGTCTTCGTCCACGAGGCCGAAGCGGTCGCCGCCCAGTTCGTCCAGGACCTCGTCGGCGCCGGTCACCAAAGCGCCCGCCCGGTCCCGGAAGACGCGGAACATGTCCATGATGACCGCGGGTTCCTTGTGGTCCAGACCCAGGTTCAGGACCAGGCCCAACCAGGGCCGGTAGCGCACGAGGCTGCCGTCGCTCTCATCGGCCTCGATGACCAGCCAGGGCGGGCCGTCAGCCGCGGGCCCAGGGGCCCAGGCGTTGCCCGGGTGGACGTCCGAGCGCAGGTCAGTCAGGGCACCGCCGGTGAGCAATCCCGGTGCGCGCCCCGCCTGGCGCAGGATCGCGAAGACCATGCCCGTCACCGTGGACTTGCCGCTGGTGCCGCTCACGGCCACGGTGCGGTGGCTCGCCACGTACTCGGCCAGCAGTTCGGAGCGGTGGAGGATACCGATGTCAGCCGCCTTGGCCGCCCGCACGTCCGGCACTCGGTCTTCCACCGCCGTGCTCACCACCAGGGCGTCGCAGGAGCGGTCGTGGACCGCCGGGAAGCTCCCGTCCTGGGGCACGATGGTCACCCCCTGGGCTTCCAGGGCCGCCCGGATCTCTTGCCGCTCGTTCTGGTCGAAGGCCCGGTCGCTGCCCGTGGCCGTACCGCCGGACTGGGCGTGGAACTGGGCCAGGGCGCTCATGCCGCTGCCGCCCACGCCGGCGAAGTGCAGCCAGCGGCCGGTGATCGACTCAGACGATGACAACGGGATCCCCTTCCTCGAGCAGGTCGAAGAGTTCGACAACGTCGCGGTTCCGCAGGCGGATGCAGCCGTGGGACACGGGCTGGCCGATGCGGTCCTCGTGGTTGGTGCCGTGGAGGTAGATGTAGCGGTTCTGGGAGTCCACGCCGGGGCCGGCGTTCACGCCCGGTTCGAGGCCGCGCAAGGTGATGACGCGGGTGAGGATGAGGTCGTCCGGGTTCGGGTCGCCGGGTCGCCAGACGTCCCCCGTGGGCTCGCGGCTCTCGTAGACGGTGCCCGGTTCGGCGCCGGCGCCGATGCGCCTTTCGATGGCGTGGAGACCCGGAGGAGTCCCGCCCGAGCCCTGGCGGGCGTCCAGGCCGGCGGAGGCGGTGGAGGCGGGCCAGATCCGGTCTATCTTCCCACCCTGCACCAGGATGGCCTGCTGTCCGGCCACGTCCACGAGCAACCATCGGGGGGCTGCCGCCATAGGCTCGCCGGGATCCGACCGGGCCACCAGATGGGCCAGGCGGGGGTCCTGGGAGGGGCGGGATCCGGCGCTCATGGGCGCTCCTTGCCAAGGTTGTCCCCAAGGACCAACTTGGGCGTGTGAAAAAAATATCGTCTCCGCGGCCACCTCGGGCGCGGAGACGGGTCGACCGCGGGCGCAACACGCCCGGAGGGGTGCCAATGTACGACATCGACACATCGCTCGACAATCAGATCCTGGCCGTCATGAAGAACCGTCCGGCGGTGGTCTTCACCGAGGCCGACGACCCGCGCGTGGTGGAAGCTGCCTGTCACCTCACGCGCTTCATCCGGCCGGTCTTCCTGCGCACCGAGGAACAGATCAAGAAGACGGTCCACGAGGAACTGACCCACGTGGACCCCACCCGCGTGGAGTTCACCTTCTCCGAGAGCGCCTTCGTGGACATCGAGGAACGAGTGGACCTGCTGGACGAGTTCACCCAGGCGCTGCTGAACGTGCCCGAGTGCATGGCCCGGGCCGGCACCATCGAGGAGGCCCAGCGCATGGTGCGCGAGCCCGCGCGCTTCGGCATCATGACCGTGCGTCAGGGCCACGCGGATTGCGTCGTGGGTGGCATCCGCCACGAACCGCGGGAGTACTTCCGGCCCATGGTCCGCCTGCTGGCCAAGCAGGAGATCCTGTCGGAGGCCGGCGTCTTCGTGCTGCCGGATAGCCATCCCCAGGGCATCTTCCCCCACAACGTCTTCGTGGTGGGCGACGTGGGCGTCAACGCCACCATGACCCCCGAAGTTCTGGCCAACGTGGCCGTGGGCACCTGCGCCGTGGCCCGGGACATCTTCCCCGAGGACGTCATGCCGCAGATCAACGGCGCCATGGTCTCCTATTCCAACAAGGGTTCGGACGAGGGCCCGAGCCCGGAACTCGTGCGCCGGGCGGCCGCTCTGGTGCCCGAGGTCCTGGCGGAGCGCATCAAGCAGGGCAAGCGCTACGAGAAGATCAACATCGAACCCGAGGTGAAGGTGAGCGTGGCCCTGTCCCAGCGGTCGGCCCAGCTGTATCGGCGCGGCCAGGACCAGGACTTCTTCGGCGGTACCAACGTCATCATCGTGCCCAACCTGGACACGGGGAACCTGCTTTTTCATCTCTACGCCACGCGCTACCCGGAGGCCAAGAAGTTCAGCGTCATGTTCGGCATACGCTTCCAGGGCGTCGACCTGCCCATGGACTGCAACGCCGAGGACGTGGCCCTGGGCGTGAAGGCGTCGGTGCTGCGAATGCACCGCTTCAAGCACTGGAGCCGCACCCCCAAGGACACCTTCTTCCCCCGCCACCGGGTGCTGGCCGTCAACCCGGGTTCCACGTCCACCAAGATCGCGGTCTACGAGGGCAGCCTGGAACGGTTCACCGACGAGATCCAGCATCCGGCCGCGGAATTGGCGCCCTATGAGGGCAAGCGTGTGGTGGAGCAGTACGGCATGCGCAAGGAAATCATCCTGAACGCCCTGGCGGACCACGGCATCGCCGTCGAGGACCTGGACGCTGTCAGCGGACGGGGCGGCCTGCTGCAGCCCATTCCCCACGGCACCTACCACGTGAACGACCGCATGCGCGACGACCTGCTCGCCGGCACCGGCGCCGACCACGCCTCGAACCTGGGCGCGCTCATCGCCCGCGAACTCACCGATGGGACGGGCAAACCGTCCTTCATCGTCGACCCGGTGGTGGTGGACGAGGCACCGGAGCGGGTGAAGGTGACGGGCATGAAGGCCATCGAACGCAAGGTCATCAGCCACGCCCTGAACCAGATCGCCACCGCCCGCCGCTACGCCTCGGAGAACGAGACCTTCTACGAGTACCTGAACCTCATCGTCTGCCATATGGGCGGCGGCATCACCGTGGGCGCCCACGCCCGGGGCCGCTACATCGACGTGAACAACGGCCTCGACGGCGAGGGACCGTTCAGCCCCCAGCGCTCGGGCAGCGAGCCCACGGGCCAGCTCATCCGCCTGTGCTTCAGCGGCCAGTACACCCTGGAGGATCTGCTCAGACTGAACAAGGGGCGGGGCGGCCTGCTCGACCTGCTGGGCACCGCGGACTTCCGCGAGGTGGAACAGCGGGTGAAGGATGCCGAACCGGAAGCCTGCAAGGTGTACGAGGCCATGGTCTACCAGCTCTGCAAGGAGATCACGAGCCTGCTGCCGGCCTTCGACGGCGACGGCGTGGACCAGGTGCTGCTCACCGGCGGCCTGGCCCGATCGGAGATGCTGGTGGGGGACATCAGAAGCGGCGTGGCGGCCCTGGGCTGTGGCGTCACGGCCTACCCGGGCGAGAACGAGATGTTCGCCCTGGTGAAGGGCGCATTGCGCGTCCTCGACGGCAAGGAAGAAGCCCAGGAGTACGATCCCGGCAACTGACCGAAAGGATGCCGACCATGGCCCCGATCCGCAGTCTCGATCAGCTCGTCCAGGACCTCAAGGACCAGCCCTCCCGCCGGGTGGCCGTGGCCGCGGGTCACGATCCCAACACCATGCGGGCGGCGGGCCGGGCGGCTGCCGAGGGCATGGCGGAGATGATCCTGGTGGGGGACGGGACGCGCATCACGGCCCTGGCCGCCGAGCACGGGCTGGACGCGGGAGTCTTCACGGTGGTCGACGAGCCGGATGTCGTCGAAGCGGGACGCAAGGCCGTGGCCATGGTCCGGGGCGGCGAGGCCGACGTTCTCATGAAGGGCCTGATCTCCACCGGCGACTACATGAAGCTCATCCTGGACAAGGAGACGGGCCTGTTGCCCGCGGGCCGCGTGCTCAGCCACGTGACGGTCTTCGAACTGCCGGCCCACGTGGAGCGTCACGGCAAGCTGCTCTTCGCCGGCGACGTGGCCATCATTCCGGCCCCCGACCAGGACACGAAGGTGCAGATCCTCGAGTACTGCCTGGCCGCCGCCCGCAGCTTCGGAGTGGAGTCTCCCCGCGCCGCGTTGCTGGCGGCCACCGAGAAGGTCAGTCCGCGCATGACGGCCACCACCGATGCCGCGGCCATCAAGGAACTGGCGACCGACGGTCGTTTCGGCGATGCGGTCGTCGACGGCCCCCTGTCCCTGGACCTCTCCCTCTCGCCCGAGGCCTGCGAGATCAAGAGCTGCCGGTCGCCCATCGGCGGCGCGGCGGACGTACTCGTCTTTCCGAACATCGAGTCGGGCAACGTCTTCTACAAGAGCGCGACCGTGCTCTCGGGGGCGAGGCTGGCGGCGGCGGTCGTGGGCACCGACGCGCCCTGCGTGCTCACTTCACGGGCGGACAGCGACGAGTCGAAGTTCCTGTCCATTGCCATGGGGTGTCGGTTGGTGGGCTGAGTCCCGCTCTAGAACTCGTCGATCACCGACACACCCGTATCGGTGCAGCGGTCCATTGCCACGAGCCGGCCGACAGCGTCCTCCAGACCGACCGTCCTGCCGATCAGCCGCTCCGGGCGCAGCCGGCCGGACTGGATCATGGCCAGCATCTCCGGGTACCGATGGGCCTGGATCCCATGGCTGCCGGCGATCTCCAGTTCCTTGGCCACAACCTGGTCCATGGGCACGCGGGGGTGCTTATGCTCGCCGATCAGCAGGCCGATCTGCAAGTGCCGGCCCCGTTTGCGTAGGTTGGCGACGGAGTTGAAACAGGTTTCGGGATGGCCCAGGGCGTCGATGGAGACGTGCGCGCCGCCCCCGGTGATTTCCCGCACCTCGTCGGCCACATGTCCGTTCCGGTGGCCGTTGATCACGGCTTCGGCACCGAGGGACTGGGCGAATTCCAATTTCCCGACGTCGATGTCCACCGCGACCACCCTGGCGCCAAGGGCGCCGGCGATCATGATGGCGGACAGGCCGACGCCGCCGCAACCGTGGACGGCGACCCACTGCCCGGCCGAAACCCGGCCCTGGTCCACGACGCCCCGGAAGGCGGTGCCGAAGCGGCAACCCAGGCTGGCTGCGGTGATGAAGTCGAGTTCCTCCGGCAGCCGCACCAGATTGATGTCCGCGTGGTCGATGGCCACGAACTCGGCGAAGGACCCCCAGTGGGTGAAGCCCGGCTGGAACTGGTGGTCGCAGATCTGGTGCTGGCCCGCGGCACACTGGGGGCAGGCGCCGCAGCCCCCGACGAAGGGTACGGTCACCCGGTCGCCGATCCGCCAGCGGGTGATGTCCTTCCCCAAGGCTTCGACGGTTCCCGCCAGTTCGTGTCCCGGCACGTGAGGCAGACGGATATCGGGATCATGACCCATCCAACCGTGCCAGTCGCTCAGGCACAGACCCGTGGCCTGGACCCGGACGACCACGCCGCCGTCGGCCGGCTCCGGGTCGGGGAGGCTCTCGATGGTCGGCGTCTCGGCAAAACCGGTGTAGTACATGGCTCTCATGGCAACTCCCGGGAGAATCTCTGCGGTAACGGATCCGCGCTGCCGACGAGCATACCGGACCGGCGGATGCTTTGGCGTCAATTCTCGAGGTGAAGTCGGCTCAATCCACGTCCGGGATCACGGTTGTGCGAATCGTGCCTGCTTGGCGATAACGACACTTGGCATCTATTGCGTTGCGGGAGATTGCACGGTCTTGCATGTCTGCTAGGTTGTCGGAGTGAAATATGACCAAGAACCCCGGACCGAAGGAGCCGACCATGCCCAACACCAACGAGAATCTGAAGGAAGCCTTCGCCGGCGAGAGCCAGGCCTTCCAGAAGTACACATCCTTCGCTGAAGCTGCCGAGAAGGAGGGCATGCCCAACATCGCCCGCCTGTTCCGCACCACCGCCCAGGCCGAGCGCCTCCACGCCGCCGGGCACTTCAAGGCCCTCGACGGGGTTGGCTCCACGGCCGCCAACCTCAAGGAAGCCATCGATGGCGAGACCTTCGAGTTCGAGAAGATGTACCCGCCCATGTTGAAGACAGCCGAGGAGGAAGGCCACAAGGCCAAGCGCATGTTCGCCTTTGCCGTGGAGGCCGAAGAGGTGCACGCCAAGCTGTACAAGTTGGCACTCGAAGCCGCGGCCAAGGGCGAGGACCTGACCGAGGCGAACTTCTACCTCTGCCCCGTGTGCGGTCACATCGAATTCAGCGCAGCGCCGGAGAAGTGCCCCATCTGCGGCGTGCCGGCGAGCAAGTACGTGACGGTCTGACGACTCGAGCGTCGGAAAGAGCGAGGCCCCTTCCGGATGGAAGGGGCCTCGTCGCGTCTGCGGGACGATGGTCGAGCTACTCGACTTCGACCAGCGTCAGTTCGAAGGTCAGGTCCTCGCCAGCCAGGGGATGGTTGGCGTCCAGGTCGACCTTCTCGTCGTCGAAGCCCATGACCCGTACGGGCATGGCGCCCTGCTCGGACTCCATGGACAGGACCATGCCGATCTCCAACTCGATGTCCTCGGGCATGCTGGACCGGGGCACGGCGCCGAGCATCTCGTCGCGGTGCTCGCCGTAGGCCTCGGCACAGGGCAGATTGATGGTCTTGGTCTCGCCGATCTCCATCTCCGCCACGGCAGCCTCGAAGCCGGGGATGACCTGCTCGGCACCGAGCTCGAAGGCCATGGGATCGCGGCCCTCGGAGGAATCGAAGGTGTTTCCGTCGGCGAGGGTACCCTTGTAGTGGACCTTGACGGTCTTGCCGCTCTCGATCACGGCTGCTCCTTCCGGTCGTGCTGCGCGAGGAAACGACCGCCGGAGCGCGCAGCTGCCCAGGGCGGAGCGCCGGCGGATCCCAGGGAACCGTCGCGCTAGGTCATGCCAACCTAATGGCCGGGCTTATTTGCGCAAAGGAAAGTTGTCGGCTCCGGTTGCCGTGGCGGATCTCCGGAGGTTCGTATCGTCCATGGGACCGCCGGTTCGCGGACGAGGGTGCCTTTCTCGTGGTGGAGGCGGTGGCAAGAGGCGCAGAGGGTGATGAGGTTGGACGGGTCGTGGGTGCCGCCTCTGGCGCGTGAGGTCTTGTGGTGGACTTCGAGGAAGTGGGTGCGGATGCAGCCTGGGACGCGGCAGTGGTGGCCGTCGCGAGACAGGACCTCACGGCGGATGCGCGGCGGGATGGTGGCCTTGGCGCGCTCGCCTTGTTTACAGACGACGGCGTCGCATCGCATTCGTTCGGCGTCGGCCGGGCCGAGTTCGCGCCCGCCCGCGGTCAGACAGTCACCATGGTCGTGGACGTGGATCTGCACCGGTGCCGAAGGCCCCCGGGGGCCTTCTGACTCATGGGCGTTGACCAGTGCCGCCAACGCATCGAGCAGCAGTTCCGCCCGATCGGTTGGCGCGGCCCC
>JAAEQC010000029.1 GCA_024231905.1 bacterium
CAGTGATGAAGACCCGGCCCTTGCCCAGGCGGCTGACCAGGTTCAGCTCAGCGAGGGTTTCATCGGCGATCTTGTCGAGGCGGCTGAAACCAGCGCCGATTCGATCCAGGAGATGCTCTCTGCCATAGCGGCGCTCGATCTCTTCGGCGAATTGGTTCAACGGCCGCCGGTCACCGGTCATCGGGTCGAATCCCAGCACGTCCTGGGCCACGTCGGCGGCGACCAGGGTGTGTGGAGTGAGGCCGTAGCGGGCGCCCAGGTAGATGCCGGTGCACACGTCCTGCAGGGCAGTTGCGGCGTCGTCGAAGTTGTCCGGATTGCTCATCCATCCTCCAGGTCGCCGGAAAGCTCGATCCAGCGCGTTTGGTCATCAAAGGTCAGGCCAACCACGTCGCCAGGGGGAACGCCGAGGCTGGCCAGGGGCTCGCTCCACAGGGGATGGCGGCTGTCGAGAGTGACCAGGGTCTCGGGCCGTCGTTTTTCGCCGCAGCGTGGGCAGTCCAGGTCCGGGGTATTTACCTGGCCGATCGGTAGGCCCACCGGCTCGCTGTGGCCGTTGCCACATTCCAGGGAAACCACCAGGGTGTGGGGCAGCACGACCTCCCGGCCACCGGGGTGGGCCGCGGCCAAAGCGGCGCAGGAGGTCGTGGCGGCGTGGCCCTCAGGATAACCGGTAACGTCGAGCGGGGGGGCGTGGTTGGGGCAGGCCGGATCTTGCGGCAGCACCACGGTGGACATCTCCCCGTGCGGGCCGGCGTAGAGGTGGGCCCGGCCCCAGTCATCGAACTGGCCGGAAAGCGCCAGAATCGCGGCCAGGGCCTGGTGGCTGCCGACCACGCCGGATGCCGCACCCAAGGCCGGGAGCACGCGAACGGTGCCTGGTGTGGGGGCGAACTCGGTGCAACGCCAGCGGGCCAGCACCTGGCTGCGGCCGCCGTGGCCGAGGGCGCACTCGTAGCAGGGTCCGTCCTCGGCGCGGTAGAAACGGACCTCGCCGAGCAGGCCGTTGGTGCCGGCGTCGACAAAGGGCACGCCGGCCAGGGCGCAGGAACGGGCCGCGGCGGCGCGGGCCTCGACGCTGTCCAGGCAGCCCAGGACGAGTGCGGCCCGGCGGAAGGCACCCAGGCCGAGGGCAAAACGGAAGTCGCCATCGACTGCATCGACCCGGATATCGGGGTTGATGAGCAGGGCCTCGCGAGCCGCAACTGGCGCCTTGCGGGCACCGACGTCGTCGGCGCGGAACAGCAGCATTCGGTGCAGGTTGGTCGCCTCGACGTCGTCGAAGTCAACGATCACGAGGTGGCCAACCCCGGCTGCGGCGAGATGGCTGATGACCTCGTTGCCGAGGGCACCGGCACCGAGCACGATCACCCGGGCGCAGGAGAGCC
>JAAEQC010000030.1 GCA_024231905.1 bacterium
GCCGTTCTGAAAACGGCGAAATGCCGCTCGCAGCTCTCGGATCTCGATGTTCACCATCGGCTGCGCCAGAAAGCGGATCGCGGCCACGGCCCGGGCGTGGTCCATCTGCGACTGTTGCAAGGCGGTTTGCAGCGCCGTTGAAACGCTTTGCTGCACCGGATCGACAATCCTCGCCGTGGCCTCGAGCGAAGCCCGTTCGCCTACGGAGCGGAAAATGTCCTCGATCACCTCTTCCTGGAGATCGAAAATGCGCTCCCAGATCATCGGATCCACGACCCGCGGCGTATCGCGCTGGCAGGCGATCACTGAGCCGATGACGTGGCGGTTGTCGAGGATGCGACCCTCCCGCAGGTCGAGGTAGCGCCAGAAGTGCTGAGCGCCGTCCGCGGTGTCCGCGCGGAAGTAGAAGAACACGCCCCGAGCCCCCTGGCGGGCAAGGCCGGAATGGATGCCGTCGGGAAGCGACTCCACCGCCTCCCGGCCGTGGGTGTCGAGGAACTCGCGCAATTGCTGCGAGAAAGCCTCCGCTCCGGCGAGCTCGGTGAAGCGCTCCTCCTCCTCGATCGCCGTGCCGTCCTCGGCGCGGATACGGCGCAGGGTGTTGAAGTTGCGGGGGTTGGCGGTCTCACCCAGGATGCTGGCGTCGTGAAAACCGGCCTGATCGATGTGGGCGATCTTGGTGCTCAGGCTCTCCACCAGTCCCAACAGCCGCTCGAGCCCCGCGTCGGGAAACATGTTGTACAGCCACAGGGTGTCGAATTCGCTGCCGATACGATCGATGCGGCCCGCCCGCTGGACCAGACGCGTCGGGTTCCAGTGCAGATCGTAGTTGAGCAGGTACCCGCAGTCCTGCAGGTTCTGCCCCTCGGAGAGGACGTCGGTCGAGATGAGGACGTCGATCTCCTTGTCGGTACCCAGCCATTCGCTCTTGCCGTTGGCGCGCGGCGCAAAGCCTTGAACGAGCCGCAGGCGCTCCCCGGCGTCGGCGCCGCTGTCCATACGGCGGATCACGATGCCGCCGAGCTCCTGCCGGAAACGGTCGGCCTCGGCCGAGTCAGGGTGGCCGAGGTGCCGATACAGGTAACGCGCGGTGTGGCGGTAGTAGGTAAAAAGCAGGACCTTCTTGCCGCGCAGCGCGCCGCGCAACAGATCTTTGAGACGCTCGAGCTTGGCGTCTTCGGCGGGACCGATCGGCCGCACCCGGTGCCAGATCGCGGTCAGGATTTCGACGTCGTGCTGGACGGCTTCGTGGAGCCGGCGAAGATCGTAGAGCGCATGGTCGATCGGCTCCATGGCCTCGAGCACCCGGCGGGCCTCAGCGTTGGCGTCCATCGCGTCGGCCAGGGATCCCGGGGTCACGTCGTCCTCTTGATCCTCGCGGTCGAGGTAGCGCAGCGCCTTGTGAAAGTCGGTGCTTTTGAGCAGCCGCCCTTCCAGGATGTACGACTCGAAGGACTTCAGGAACGCGAGGGCGCGTCGGACGCTGATCCGAAACGCCTCGATCGACGACTCGAAACGTTTCAGGTAGCGGCTTTTGAAGATGCCGACCAGCGCCTGCTCGCGGCCCATCTCGAAGTCATCGCGCTCCACGTTCTCCTTCTTGTAGACCTCCAGGTTGTAGGGGGCGAGCTTCAAGCTCTCGATGCCGGAGACCACCTGGTCGTAGATGCCGGCGTAGGTGGCTTCCAGGTCGTACCTGACGGTGCGCAGCCGCCGCTCGGGGAAGTGGATCCGCCGGCCGTGGAGGGTGGCCTCGGGGTAGGCGCTGCGGATGAACGGGCGCGTGCGTCGGATCACGGTCTCCTCGAGCAGGTTGAACAGTGCCATCGTGCCGCCCTGACGGGCCTCACGCCGGGCCCTGAGGAAGTAGCGGTAGAGGTCGCCGATGCCGCAGCCCACGAAGTGACTCTTGTCGCCGATGGTCACCAGCGAGAGCTGGTGGTAAAGATCCAGGAGGTCGTTGTTGATCGGGGTGGCGGTGAGGAGAATGACCTTCTTGCGGTCGCCGGCGCGTCCGCGGCGGCCGTTGGCGCGCAGGATGCGCTCGAGCTTGCCGTAGCGCAGGGTGTTGGGATTGCGGAAGTTGTGCGATTCGTCGATCAGGACGACGTCGACGTCGCCCCACTCGTCGGCGTCGAGCTCGTCGCGGCCGAGCTCCTCCTGCGACAGGACCCGGGCGGCGATGGCGGCGCTCGCGATCTCGCGTTGCCAGTTGCCGCGCAGGCTCGCCGGGCAGATGATGATCGCCTTCATCCGCTGGTGGTAGGCGTAATCCTCGAGCAGCTTCTTGCCGATCCAGGTCTTGCCCAGGCCGACGGAGTCGGCGACCATGACGCCGTGGTGGCGTTGAAGGATCTTGCGGGCCTTCCTCACGGCATCGGCCTGGAACTCGGTGAGCTCCACCGCCGAGCGCTCGGCGGCGGGCTCGTCGTCGGCTGCGAGGTCGTCTTTCAGGTACTCAAAGAGCGCCTTGACGTAGATTTGATACGGGGTGTACTCCTTTTCGCCGAACTTCGAGGCGTCGAGGAGCTCGATCAGCTCTTGCTTGAAGTCGCGGGCGGCCTGCCAGCGGCGGTCGTACCACGCCTCGAGGTCGAGGATGGCGCGGGCGCCGACCTCGCTTTTGACGAGCTGGCGCTCTTCGGTGGCGGGGCCGGGCGCCGGGGCCACGGCGCGGTCGGTGGCGAGCCAGGCCACCGCCTCGCCGGCTTCGGGGTCGGCGGCCTCCCCGGGTTCGAGCAGGACCTTGTGCGCGAGGTTGAGCTCACGGTTCGAGGTCAGGCCGGAGCGGGTGAAGTTGGAGGA
>JAAEQC010000031.1 GCA_024231905.1 bacterium
GCCAGGCCCTTCTTCGCCAGGATCTCGGTGATCGCAGCCGTGAGGGTCGTCTTGCCGTGATCCACGTGCCCGATCGTGCCGACGTTCACGTGGTCCTTATTGCGTTCAAACTTCTCGCGCGCCATCGCTGGCTACCTCCTGAGGAAGGGCCTCGTCGCCGGCTGGTGCACCCCGCCGGCACGCCATCGAACCATCCTGGCGGATCGGTATTTCTGGAGTCTGAGCTGGAGCCCACGAGCAGATTTGAACTGCTGACCGCTTGCTTACCATGCAAGTGCTCTACCGACTGAGCTACGTGGGCTCCCGTTCTCTCCATTATTCGCCAAGCTGTTGGAGCGGGAAACGGGGTTCGAACCCGCGACCCTCAGCTTGGAAGGCTGATGCTCTGCCAACTGAGCTATTCCCGCTCCGAACGGTCTCGAGACGGTGGTGGGGGGGGGAGGATTCGAACCTCCGTAGGCGTCTGCCGACAGATTTACAGTCTGTTCCCTTTGACCGCTCGGGAACCCCCCCACGCCGATCACCGGATCGCCATGGTTGATCCCGCCGCCCTCCGTACACTCGTACATCCCAGGGCCGGGATCCAGCCGTTCGTGTGGAGCTGGCGAGAGGACTTGAACCCCCAACCACCTCATTACAAGTGAGGAGCTCTACCAATTGAGCTACGCCAGCCCGGTTTCGGTCCTCACAGGCACTTCACAGCCACAAAACGGCCCCAACCCAGTCGCGGGGCCGAAATTCGGTCCGGGAATAGTAACTCCCGGCCGAGATATGTCAAGGTGTTGCCGCAAGAAATCTCGTTCGGCACGGGGCTTGCGAAGCGTCCCCAGCCAAGCTCCGGGAGACCCCAATCGACCGGTCCGCCGGCCGTTTCAAGAGGCCTCGAGAGCCCTCCGGCAGAGGTCCTCCACCAGTTCCGTGAAGGCGATACCCACCGCTTCGGCCGCCATGGGCACGAGGCTGGTGTCGGTCATGCCCGGTATCGTATTGATTTCCAGGCAGTTGTACGATTCGCCGTCCAGACGGAAGTCCACCCGGGCCACACCGGAGCAACCCACCAACTCGTACAACCGCAGGGCGTCGGCGGAAATCTGCTCGTAGAGGGGCGAATGGACTGGCGCCGGCACCAGATAGTCGCTGGCCCCGGCCGTGTACTTGTTCTGGTAGTCGTAGAAGCCCTGTCGAGGCCGGATCTCCAGCAACGGCAGGCGTCGGCCCAGGAGGATCGTGGCGGTCAACTCGCGGCCCGGTATGAACTTCTCCAGGAGAACGTCCACCTGGCCACCCTCGCCCGCAGCCGCCACCCGGGCGAAAGCCTCCGGGAAGCCCGCCGGATGCTCGACGATCTCCACGCCCACGGAACTGCCGGCGCCGTTGAGCTTCACCACCAGGGGGAAACCCAGTTCCACCGTGGCCCGCTCGAGGATCCGGTCGACGGTGAGGCCGTCCTGGCCCCCGGTCGCCGCCGCGGCCGCCGCGTGGTTCCAGGTGACCTGCAGCCAGGTCGGGGTGGGGATGCCCGCGGCCCGCATGACGCGCTTGGTGGCGCTCTTGTCCATGGCCAAGGCGCTGGCCAGGGGGCCGGACAGGGCGTAGCGGACTCCGAGCACGTCGAGCACCGCCTGCAGGTGGCCGTCCTCGCCCTGGCCGCCGTGGAGGGCAGGGAAGACCACGTCGGCCTCGCCCAGGGCGGGCAGATCCACCACAGCCGCCACCCGCGGGATATCCACCGCCTCGGCCCGGTGTCCGGCTTCGCCCAGGGCCTTGGCCACGGCGGCACCCGAGGCTAGCGAGATCTCGCGCTCGGGGCTGTCTCCGCCCATGAGCACCAGCACGTGCATGGAATCGCTCACGTCCGTCTCTCCTCCCGTTCCAGCAGGACCACCGCCCACGCGGTGACGCATTCGCCGCGGCCCTCGGGCCCCAGACCCTCGCCGCGGGTGCCCTTGATGCCGATCCGTCTCGGTGCCGTGCCCAGGACGCCGGCCAGGTTACCGGCGATCTCGCCCCGGTGCGGCGCCAGCAGGGGCTGCTCGGCGATGACCGTCACGTCCAGGTTGCCCAGGCGCCAGCCTGCCCCGGCCACGCGGGCCCAGGCCCGGCGCAACAGTTCGAGACTGTCGGCGCCGGCCCACTCCGGGTCCGTGTCCGGAAACATGGCTCCGATGTCGCCCAGCCCGGCCGCACCCAGTACCGCGTCGGTCACGGCGTGGCAGAGGGCATCGCCGTCGGAATGACCCACCGGGCCGACGGGACAATCGCGGAAATCCACGCCACCCAGCACACAGGGCCGGCCGGCCGCCAGGCGGTGTCGGTCCCAGCCCTGTCCAATGCGGTGCATGCGCGGCCTCCGGTCTAGTCGAAGAGATCGGCCTCGGCCAGGGGTAGACCCGCCTGGTCCTTGTCCGAGAGTTCCAGGGCGGCACCCTTCAAGAGGGGCCAGTCGATACCCACGGCCGGGTCGTCCCAGCGCACGCAGCGCTCGTGCTCCGGCGCGTAGTAGTCGGTGCACTTGTACACGAATTCGGCGACGTCGCTCAACACATAAAAGCCGTGGGCGAAGCCCGGCGGAACCCACAGCAAGGTGGGTGCGGCGGCGTCCAGTTCCACGCCGGCCCACCGGCCGAAGGTGGGCGAGGAACGGCGCAGGTCCACGGCCACGTCGAAGACCCGGCCGCTGATCACGCGGACGAGCTTCCCCTGGGGCCGGCGGATCTGGTAGTGGAGGCCCCGCAGCACGCCACGGGAGGAGCGGCTCTGGTTGTCCTGCACGAAGGGTACGTCGAGGCCGGACTCGGCGAAGAGATCCTCGCGCCAGGTCTCCATGAACGAACCGCGGCTGTCCCCGTGGACCACGGGTTCCACGAGTACGACGTCGGGCAGGGCCGTGGGCGTGAACTTCAACCTTCGTCCTCCAGGAGTTGCTGCAGGTAGCGGCCATAGCCGCTCTTCTCCAGGGGTCCGGCCAGGCGGGCCAACTGGGCGTCGTCGATGAAGCCCAGGGACCAGGCGATCTCCTCGGGGCAGGCGATCTTCACGCTCTGCCGCTCTTCGATGACCCGGATGAACTGGCCCGCGTCCATGAGGGACGCGAAGGTGCCCGTGTCGAGCCAGGCGGCACCGCGGCCGAGCATGGCGACGTTCAGGTCGCCCCGCTCCAGGTAAGCCTCGTTGACGTCCGAGATTTCCAATTCGCCCCGGTGCGAAGGTTTGACCGCCTTGGCGATCTCCACCACGTCGTTGTCGAAGAAGTAGAGACCGGTGACCGCCAGGTTCGAGCGCGGTTTCTCCGGCTTCTCCTCGATGCTCACGGCACGGCCCGCGTCGTCCATCTCCACCACGCCGTAGCGCTCCGGGTCACGGACCTGGTAGGCAAAGATGGTGGCGCCCGTTTCCCGGGCGGCCGCGAGTTGCAGCTTCTTGGGCAACCCTTCGGCGTAGAAGATGTTGTCGCCGAGGATAAGGCAGGCCGGGTCGTCACCGAGGAACTTCTCGCCCAGGATGAAGGCCTGGGCCAGGCCGTCGGGGCTGGGCTGCACCACGTACTGCAGGTCGAGACCCCACTGGGAGCCATCGCCGAGGAGAGCCTTGAAGGACGCCTGGTCAGCGGGCGTGGTGATGATCAGGATCTCGCGGATGCCCGCCAGCATCAGGGTCGACAGCGGGTAGTAGATCATGGGCTTGTCGTAGACCGGCATGAGCTGCTTGCTCACCGTCACGGTAAGCGGATGCAGGCGGCTGCCGGTGCCTCCGGCGAGGATGATACCCTTCGTCCTGGTTGCCATCGTTGCGTCCTCGGTTGGTGTCAGAGGCGACAGATGGAGAAACGGTACTTCCCCGAACGTTCCTGGGAAATCCTCTCCACGATTTTCAGTTCCACGGCGAAGTCGGCGCCGAGGGCGTCCCGGAGACTGTCCGTGAGCCGGTCGGCGGTTTCCGGTCCGTAACCTTCGCCGGGCACGAGGTTCACGTCCACGGCCAGTTCCCGCTCCTGGACCAGTTGCAGCTGCCGGATGCCCGGGAAGCGGGTCAGGGTGTTCTCGATGAGGGAGATGCCCGCCACCTGCGACCCGTCCGCGGCGCGCAGGAAGTCGGCGGTACGGCCCGAGAGCCCCTCCATCATGGGCAGGCCGCGGCCGCAGGGGCAGACCCGGTCCGACGGCGCACCCCGGTCCCCCACCTCGTAGCGGATCATGGGCATGCCGCGGTTGACGAGTTCGGTGACGACGATGCGCCCGTCCTCGCCGGCGGCGCACGGGGAGCCGTCGTCCCGCAGGAACTCGACGATACTGTGCTCGGCGTTCAGGTGCATGCCCTCGTGCCGTTCGCATTCGCAGGCGATGAGACTCACCTCTTCGCAGCCGTAGCGGTTGGTGACGGGCGTGCCGCACACCTCTTCGATGACCCGGCGTTCGTGATCCAGCAGCATCATGCTGGTGGCGACGATGCCGTGCGGGTGCACGGTGGCGCCCCGCTCGCGCAGGGCTTCGCAGAAGATGAAGATGCTGTGGGCGTGGCCGTAGAGCAGACCCGGCCGCGCGCGCCGCCAGTCGTCCAGGAACCGGTCGATGGCCGCGTCGTCGATCTTCATGGTGTCCAGGTAGATGACCCGGTCCTTGAGGGTGCAACGCAAACGGCCGCGCCACGTACGCGCCACGGGCGGATTGCCCCAGACGGCGGCCAGGGGTTGGCCGCGTCGCCAGCCGGACCATTCGTCGGACCGCAGAGCCGACGCGTTCCGGCGCTCCACCCCTTTGCGGTCGCAGAAGATGTGCAGCGCCACGCCGGTGGAGCCACCGGTCTTGGCCGGCACCAGTTCGGCCCGCTTGAAGTCACGAGAAAGGATGTCGTCGAGGCGGCCGCGCACATCGTCCTTGGTCAACAGCGGCAGATCCGCCAGGTCCGCCACGGATTCCACCCGGGCCGGGTCGATCCCCGCGGTCGCGAAACGTTCGGCGTAGAAGGGACTCGTAGCCGTCACGTGGCGCACGATCTCCTGTAGCCCCGTCCGCTGACGCGCCGCCAGTTCGGCCGGGGCCAGCCACTGGGATCGTTCCAGATCCTTGAGGGTCTGCAGGCGGACGCTGCCCTCCCACAGGTCCCAGGCGGGCTCGCTCACCAGACGGACGAAGGAGTCGGGTACGCGCAAGATCGGTCTCCTCATCGGGCCGCCAGGGCCCTTTCGTAGTAGTCCGTGTGGGCCGCCACGCAACTCTCCCAGCTGAAACGGGCCGCAGCGTCGGCCCGGGCCGCGGCGGCCAGGCGCCGGCGCAGTTCCGTATCCACCACCAGCCGTCCCAGCGCGGCGGCCAGGGCTTCGGCGTCGCCCACCGGGGTGAGCAGGCCGGTCTCGCCGTGGCGCAGGGCTTCCGCGTTGCCGCCCACGTCGGTGGCCACGGCGGTGCACCCCCGGAAAAGATACTCCAGAAGTGCGTTGCTGAACCCCTCGGAGTCCGAGCACAGCACCCCCACCTGCAGGCGTCCCAGGTATTCGGTCACGTCCTCGATCCGGCCGACAAAGACGATCCGTTCGCCCAGACCGCATTCGGCCGCCATGGCCTCCAGTCCCGGGCGCAGGCCGCCGTCGCCGATGACGTGCCAGCGGACCTCCGGGTGCTCACGGGCCACCAGACTCGCCGCCCGCACGAAGAGGTCGGCCCGTTTGACCCGGCGGTTGAGATTCCCCACCAGCCCGATGTCCGTGGTGGGTCCGGTGTGGTCGACCCAGGGCAGGCGCTCTCCGTCCACCCCGTTGGGTATGACCGTGACCGCACCGGGGTCGAGTCCGTCATGGTCGACGAAGCTCTCCTTGACCACCTGGGAGTTGGCCAGAAAGCTGGTCAGCAGCGGGTAGATCCGGCGCATGAGCCGCTCCTGGGAATGCGTGCGCCAGAAGCCCAAGTCACGAAAGGAGGCCAGGCGGACCGGGGTTCCCGCCAGGCGGGCCGCCGTGCCGCCGAAAACGGTGGCGTCCTGGAAGAAGGTCTGGACCACCTGGATCCGATGGTCCCGCAGCCAGCGGCGCAGGCCCCACGCGGCCCGCAATCCGCCGGGAGCGAGGAGGCGCGGCACGTCCAGGGCCAGATGGGGGCAATCCGGCGGAGTGAGCTCCGGCGGCGACGGGCGCAGGGTGCACAGATGGGGCCGCACGCGGGCCCGGTCCAGCCGTTCGATGAGGCCCGAGAGCTGCAACTCGGTCCCCCCGCGGGCCAGCGCGTCGATGCAGTAGAGGATGCCGAGAGGCTCGCCTGGGGTCACGTTCGAACTCCGGCAACGCGGCTGGTTTCAAGTGCTTCGCGGGATCCCGGCTACGGGGTCGCGTTGACAGTCCCCGGTGACCGTTCTATAATCACGCGGCCCGGGGAGATCCCGTCCCCGACCGGGGGCCTCATTCCACGAAAATGCGATGAAGAAGACGCTCAAGACACTGCTGCTCGCCTGCCCGGGTTTCCAGGCCCTTTGCCGCCTGCTGACCCGGTCGCACGTGCGCGCCCTAATGTACCATCGCTTCAGCGACGAGGCCACCGGGGATCCCCGCTTCCTGGACAGAGCGACCCTGGACCTGCAAATGGCCTACATCCGCCGCCACCACGCCGTTTGGGCGCCGGACGACCACGTGGCCGCCGTCGGCGAGGGCCCCAGACCCGCCGGCGCCTGCCCGGTCGTCGTCACCATCGACGACGGCTACCGCGACGTCTTCGACCTGGCTTATCCCCTCTTCGCCCGGCACCGCATCCCGGCCATGCTCTTCATCACCAGCGGATTCGTCGACGGGACCCACTGGATGTGGTGGGACCGGGTTGCCTGGGTGATCGACGCCGCCGCACCGGTGCGCCGGGAGTTCCACATCGGCCGCACCGCATGCGAACTGGACCTGGAATCACCGGCGGGCCGCCAGACCGCCTGGAACCGGGTGGCGGACATCTGCCGTTTCCTGCCGGACGGCCGCAAGCAGGAGGTCATCGCGGAGCTGGCCGCCGACCTGGACGTCGAGTTGAAGGTCGAACCGCCCGACCAATACGCCGCCGCGAGCTGGGACCAGGTCCGTGGGATGGTGGCCGGCGGTATGCTCATGGGCGCCCACACCGTGAGCCATCCGATCCTGTCCCGCCTGGACACGGACCGGGCCGCTGCCGAGATCGAGGATTCGCAGCAACGCCTGACCGACGAACTGGACCTGCAGCCCAACTGGTTCGCCTACCCCCAGGGCGGCCCGGCCGACTACACGGCCGAGACCCGCGAGATCGTGGCCCGCCGCTTCGACGGCTGCTACATCGCCTGGCAGGACCTTGCCGCAGCCGACGACCCCTACACCCTGCCCCGATACTGCATCTCCCCGGACATGAACGACTTCCGCTGGATGCTCTGCGGTGCCGAATACCTGGGCCTGCGCCTGCGGGCCGCCCTCGGCCTGGACACGGGCCTTGGCGAATTCTACTGGACCGGCGCCGAAGACGCCGTGGAGGAGAAATGACCGACACCCCCCTCGTCTCGGTGGTCATGGCCGCCTACAACAACGGCCAGTACGTGCAGGACGCCGCCGAATCGGTCCTGGCCCAGGACTATCCGGCCCTGGAGCTCGTCATCGTCAACGACGGATCCGAGGATGACACCCGCCAGGTCCTGGCCCATTACGACGACGACGACCGGGTGACGGTCATCCACCAGGAGAACGCAGGCCAGACCGTGGCCAAGAACAACGGGCTGAAAGCGGCCCGAGGCGACCTGATCGCTTTCTGCGACGCGGACAACGTGTGGCTCCCCGGGAAGCTCGCGCGCCAGGTCCCGGCCTTGCTCGCCCGCCCCGAGGTGGGCGTGGTGTACGGGGAGATCGATCTCATCGACGGCGACGGCAACGCCCTGCCGCCGGACCGTCGGACACGGCACAGCGGTCGCATCACCGCCCCCTTGCTCCTGGACAACTTCGTCAACTTCAACACGACCCTCGTGCGCGGGGTGATCATCCGCGGCCTGGGCGGTTTCGACGAACGGCTGCGCATGGGCATCGACTACGAGTTGTGGCTGCGCATCTCCGTGGATCACGAATTCCTCTACCAACCCGAGTCCGCCGTGGGCTACCGCATCTGGGGCGGCCAGATGTCCCACCGCACGGGCGAACGCATGGAGAACTTCTTCCGCCTGCTGGAGAACTTCCTGGCCCGCCATCCGGGCCTCGTCACCAAGGCCCAGGCCAACCGCGCCTGGGCCCACGGCCTGACCACCCGCGGCTACTGGCTGGCCTCGGTGGGCCGCCGCGGCGAGGCCTGGGCCGACTACCGCCGCGCCCTGGGCCACCGCCCCCACGACCACCGCCTGTGGCGCTGCATAGCCAAGCTGCTGGTCGGCCGGACCTGACGGGAGAGGATCCGTGGCCACCGAACTCGTATTCAGCTGGGCCGTGCCGGAAGACCTGGCCGCCCTGGAGTCCTTCCAGGCCGCGGCCTACGGCGCCGACTCGGTGCAAACGATCCCGGGCCGCACCCGCTGGATGTACTTCGCGCACCCCCTCGGCCTGCACGTGGCCCTGTGCCGGCAGGACGGCCGGATCGTCGGCGCCTGCGGGCACCTGCCCCAGATCGTGGACCTGGACGGGCGACGGATCGAGGCCGCCTTCGGCGTCGATTTCATGGTGGACGACGGCCACCGCCGGCGGGGCATCGGGCGCCGCTTCCTGGAGATGCGCCTGGAGCGCTTCGCCCTGAGCCTCTCCACGGGCCAAAGCCCTGGTATGCTCGCCCTGTACCGGTCGGCGGGGGCGGTGGACATGGGATCCCTGGGCGTCGCCACCTTCCGGCGCCGGCCCTCGGTGGACGGCCCACCGCGCAAGTCCCTGCGCGACGCGGTCCTGTGGTTGCACGGCCTGGCCTCCGGCGGCGTCCGGCAAGACGGCCTCCTGGCGGAATCCCCGGCCGCGGCCATCGATGCGGGCGACGAACCGGGCGACTGGCTCCGATGGCGCTACAACGGACCTGTCTACGGCGACTATGCGGCCTGGCGCCTGGGTGACGCCTCGGCCTACGGCCGTAAGGCTGGTGAGAAACGCCTGGTGACCCGGGCCGTGGGTCCGAAGCGGGCCGAATTGCTGGCCACCCTGGCCCGCACCGGTCCGGCCCGCGAGACCAGCGTACTCTTCGCCGGCGACGCCCTGAGAACGGACCTGCGACGGGCCGGATACCATCTGGGCGCCACCACCGCGCGGATCATGGCCGTAACCTTGGATCCGTCCTTGGCCGCCCGCCTGCGACCCGGCCGCCTCGAGCTCACCGCCGAGGCCGCCGACGCCGATCTCCTGCGCTCTCCGGGCTAAGGCGAACCGCCGTCCGCCCGAAAGGAGAGTGTGTGAATCCGTTTCCGATGTTAACATTCAACCGGCCCGACGGGAGAGACCGCCGACGCTTGGCATTGGGGGGACAGGTTTGATCAAGAAGATCTTCGGTGGAACCCGGTGGTACCGGTTCGTGAGCTACATGTACGACCAGTGGGTGAAGAAGACCCTGGTGGCCACGGACCCTTCGCAACTGGCCCACTTCGGCGACCACGCTGAGATCTACGAGACGGTCCTCGTGACCCATCCGAACCGGGTGTGGCTCGGCGACTACTCGAAGATCTACGGCAGCACCATGATCAGTTCCATGGGCGGCCTGCACGTGGGGAATTACGTGGGCATCGGCTACCGCGTCACGATCCTCACCTTCATCCATTCCTACCGCAACTCGACCACCATCCCCTTCGACAACAAGGTCATGCTCAAGCCGGTCGTCATCCGGGACTTCGCCTGGGTGGGCTGGGACTCGAAGATCATGCCGGGCGTGGAGATAGGCGAGGGCGCCATCGTTTCCATGGGCGCGGTCGTCGCCAAGGACGTGCCGCGACTGGCCATCGTCATGGGCAACCCCGCCGAGATCATCGGTTACCGCAGCGAGGATCACTTCGAGAAGTGCAAGGCCGAGGGCCGTGTCTGCTCCCACCGCATCACCGATTTCTTCGACGGCTTCGAGGAGAAGATCCCCCTCATGACCAAGCGCCGGTACCGCAAGGAACTCGTGGAACTGGGCATGCTCGCGGACGAGGACGCCCCGTCCACTGGGAGCGCGTGAGATGTTCGAGCACTTCAAGGCGGACCTGGGGCGCCTGCGTCGCTACGGCGACAAGCGTTCGACCCTGTTCCTGCTGCTGACGAACCAGGGACTGTGGGCCTGCCTGTGCTACCGGGTGGGCCGCTGGCTCGCCGACCACCGGCCGCCGCCGGTGCTGCGCCAGATCATCATGGTTTTCTACCACGGGTGGTGGAAGTGGGTCGAGATGGCCACGGGCATCTCCATCTCCCCCGACTGCCGCATCGGCCCGGGACTGTACATCGGCCACTTCGGCCAGATTATCCTGCATACGGACGTGGTCATGGGCCGGGACTGCAATCTCTCCCAGGGCGTGACTTTGGGCCTGGCGGAACTGGACGGCGCCTGGGGCGTGCCCACCACCGGCGACCGGGTCTACATCGCCCCGGGCGCCAAGATCATCGGCCCGATCCACCTGGCGGACGGCACGGTGGTCGGGGCCAACGCGGTGGTCATCCGGAGCACCGAGGAGAACGACGTGGTCGGTGGCATACCGGCCCGGGTCATCAGCCGCAAGGGCAGCGCCGAATTCATCCCCGGTGAGTGACCGGAGAGAGGGGGACTGATCCGTCATGACACGATTCCTGCGCCGCTCGCTGCTGGAACAGGCGGAACGGTTGGGCAACTACGCCCATCGCCCGGCGGCCGCCTGCGACCTGAGCCTGATCTCCGGCCCCTGTGTATGGGCCGAGGAGATCGCCGCGGCCCTGTCCGCCGCGGGGACCGGCCGCCTGCGCGACTATCCGCTGCCCGCCCAGGATCCCGAACTGGTCGGCCTGCTTGCCGCCCACGAACAGATCGATCCGGCGGGCATCTGGTTGACGCCGGGGGCCGACGTGGCCATCGAGGCCGTCCTGGGCACGACCCTCGAGGCCGGCGACCGACTGGGCATCCTGGTGCCGAACTTTCCTCGCTTCGATACGGTCGCGGCCACCATCGCCGGCCTGCAGGTGGAGGAGTTCACCAACCTGTCCGCCCTGCCCTCCGGCCTGGACGCCGTAGCCGTCTGCACGCCCAACAACCCTTCGACGGAGGAGATCCCCGAGGCGGTCCTGCGCAACGTCCTGGCGAACAACCCCGAGACGCTCTTCGTGGTGGACGGCGTTTTCGACTGGTTGGCCAGCTACGACCTCTCGGCCCTGTGTCGGGACCACGACAACGTGGTCGTCCTCAAATCCTTTTCCAAGATCGGCCTGGCCGGCCTGCGCCTGGGCTACCTGGTGGCGGCCCCGGACCTGTGCGCCGACCTGCAGACGGGTCTCTCCCCATTCAGTGTCCCCGGCCTGGTGCAGGACATCGGTCGCGAGGTGGCCCGCCGCTTCGACCGCATCGACGAGTTCCGCGCGCAGATCGACGCGTCCTTCGCGCCCGTGGCAGCCGCCCTGGGGAATCGTGTGGTGCGCAGCTCCCCGGTTCCGTTCTACCTTCTCGAGACCGTGATCGACTCGACGCGCGCCGCCGATCTCCTCTTCGCCGAAGGCATCTCGGTGGTCGACGGCGCCCATTTCCGGGGCTTGCCCGCCAATCGGCTACGGGTCGCCATCGGCGACAGGGTCACCAACGCGCGCCTACTCGACGCCCTGGACAGCCTGGGCATCGCCTAGCAACCCCGGTCGCCCCGCAGGCGCCGGCAACCCGACACAAGGATGTGATCCATGCCTGGATTCTTCGGCTGGCTGAACCCCGACGGCACCGTCCCCTCCCCGGCGGGCGTCGCGTCGCGCGAGACTAAAACGCGGGGTGACGCGAACCTGGTCTACGGCGACGATCTGTTGCAGCTGGGACTGCACGAGCGGCCCCACGGTCCCACCGTCGGCGACGTATGCCGCACGGACGACGGCGTGGTCGGCCTCTACGGCCACTGCTTCGACCGGCGGGCCGGCGCCCGCCTGGACGCTACCGCCTTCGCCGAAGCCTGGCGCCGGGACGGCGACGAACTGCTGGACCGCCTCGAGGGTGCCTTCCACTTCCTGGTCTGGCAACGGGAGTCCCGCCGCCTGCAGGTGGGCAACGACCGCATCGGCATCCTGCCCCTGTACTGGCACGCCGGCGACGGCATCTTCTCCTTCGGACCGCGCATGCGCCTGCTCGCCCGGCGCGGCGCAAGCTGGAATCCGGCGCCCGGCGCCGTACTCAACTTCCTGTCGGTGGGCCATTTCCTCGGCCCCTCCACCCAGACGAGCGAGGCCAGCTTCCTGACCCCGGCCACGATCCTGGACGTGGGCGCAGACACCCTCGAGGTCGCCCAGCGGCGGTACTGGAACCTGGTCTACAACCCGGACCACGGCACCTCCACCGCAGAACACCGGCGCCGGTTGGGCGAAGCGATCCAGGAATCGGTGGCCCTCATGACCGGACCCGAGTGCGGCAAACGCGGCATCTTCCTGAGCGGCGGCTGGGACAGCCGGTCCATCCTCGGGGCCACCCTGGACCTGGAACGCCCGCCCCATCTGGTGATCACCAACGGCGTCAGCGACGAGATCCTCCTGGCCGACACCTGGCTGGCCAAGAAGATGGCCGGGGACCTGGGTCTGCCCTACCGCTTCTGCCGCCGGGATCCGGAAGTGGGCCGGGAGCTCTGCCTGGACGGCGTCCACAGCGGCGAGATCACCACGGCCAACAATCCCGAGAGCTTCGGCCAGCACCGACTGGACCCCGAGGTCTTCGCGGAGATCGACTACATCCTCAAGGGCGACGTGACCTGGGGTTCGGGCGACCGCGCCCCCACCCACGACCTGTCCATCGGCAAGATCGTGCCCTACCCGCTCATGGATAAGGTGAAGACCGTGGTGGACCCGGAAGTGGCCGGCCGGGCCGACGACCTCTACGAGCAGGAGATCGACGGGGTCATGCGCCACTGCGAGAACACGGACTGGACCGAACGTCGCGACTACCTGTGGCAGATGGGCGGTATCAACCGCTACATCCTGGGCCTGGGCATCTCCGACGAGGAGCACGTCCAGGTGCGCCGTCCGCTGCTGGCCGGCCGCGTCTTCGACGCCTACACCCGCGTGCCCGAGAACCTGCGCGTGCTCAAGAATCTCTTCATCGAGAGCATCAAGGACCGCTATCCGCGCGTGTTCGCCTACGGCCGCAACCACGCCAGCAACATCGCAAACTACTACGCGTTCATGGCGCCCTTCGTCCGCGAGCGGACCCTGGCCCACCTGGACGCCGGCCACGACCTGGGCGGCCTGTTGGTGCGGGAACGGTGCCGCCAGGTGGTCGAGGCCTTCCGGCCCGTGGACTCCCCCATCTGGATCCCCGGCTGGAAGCAACGCCTCTACGACCGCATGCACGACCGGTATAGCCACCTGTGGCACCGCACGCGATTCTACGACGAGAAGCACGTCAAGAAGTTCGAGACATCGGACACGATGCTCGCCTTCCACATCTACCTGCTGCTGGAGTGGTTCCACGGGGCCGAGTTGGACGGGACCGGGAGCGCATGATGCGGGCGCGGATCTGGCGCAACCTGATCCTGCCGGCCGGCGATCTGCTGGCTCGCCAGACGGTCATGCGCCACTACCGTTCCTACGAGGAATCCATGCGCTGGCCCATCGAGCGCATCCAGGCCGAACAGGACCGGCTCGTACGCCGGGTCGTGCGAACCGCCTACGAGGGCTGCCCCGTGTACCGGGAGCTCTACGACGCGGCGCGCGTCGGACCGGCGGACATCCGCGGCACGGCCGACCTACACCGCCTGCCCCTGGTGGGCAAGGACCCCCTGCGCGACGCCTATCCGGACCGCGTCACCCTGCCCACCGGACGCCGCCGGCACGAGTATTCCACCAGCGGTTCCACCGGCAAGCCCTTCACCGTCCTGCTGGACGACGACACCATGTCCCGGTCCCGCGCCCTCATGCTCCTGCGCACCAGGCTGGCGGGTTGGGACTTCGGCGATCCTATCTTCCAGACGGGCATGGCCGTCTCCCGCGGCGCCCTGAAATCCCTCAAGGACCGGCTGCTGCGGGTAACCTACCGTTCGGCCTTCGACCTCTCGCCGCCGGTCCTCGATGCCTACCTCGACGTCATCGAGGAGCAGCGGCTGCCATTCATCTCGGGCTACGCCCAGAGCCTCTACCTGCTGGCCAAGCGGGCCCGGGAGACCGACCGCGCGCCACGGCTGAAAGGCGCCGTGACCTGGGGCAGCAACCTGCTGGACCAGTTTCGCCAGGAGATCCTCCAGGCCTTCGGTTGTCCGACGTTCGACAGCTACGGCATCGGCGAGGGAATCCAGATCGCCGCCCAGTCCGTGCACAGCGGCGAGTACCTGCACCAGTTCGCCCTGCACGTGGCGGCGGAGATCGTCGATGGCGAGGGCCGGCCGGTGGCGCCGGGCGAACGGGGCGAGATCGTGCTGACGCGTCTGGACGCCGGGGCCATGCCCCTGGTCCGCTATCGGGTGGGCGACGTGGGCCGGGCGGCCGCCGCGACGCCGGAGACCGGCGGCATCAACCTGCCCCTGTGGGCGGGCATCGACGGGCGCGTGTCGGACATCATCCACACCCCCGCGGGGAACCAGCTCATCGTCGAGTTCTTCTTCGGAATCATGCAGTACGCGCCGACCATCACGGATTTCCAGGTGATCCAGAAGAGCCTCGACACCCTGCACGTGAAGATCGTCACGGGTCCGGACCACACCCGGGCCGACTGGGAGCGCGTCGTCGCCGAGATCCACGACAAGGGCGACCCGGACCTGAAACTCGAGATGGAGATCGTGCCGGACATTCCCCTGGCGGCCTCGGGCAAACGCCTCTTCATCGTATCGGAACTGGACTGAGCGGAACCTCTGCGACGACCGGCTACATGGAGTCCTTCACCGGGTACTTGTGGTCGGCGGCGAAGCTCAGGTACTGCTCCGTGTACAGGCCCGGCGGCCCGTGGAACTGGGTGCCTTCGACCCCACCGATAAAATTCATCTCCATGACCACCGGACCGCGCGTCGTCATGGCGATGTCCCAGTGCTGCATGCGGAAGGGACTCATGGCCCGCGCCGCCCGCAGCACCATATCCCTCACCTCCGGCCAGCACTCGAAGCGGTAGCCGAGAACCTTCACCCCCGAGATCGGGTGTGTCTCCACCTCTTCGGCGTCGAGCCCCATGCCCCAGATGGCCTTGGTGATCACGCCGGTCTCGTTGTCCACGGCGCAGGGCAGGGTTCCGCTCTCGCCGCCGCGCACGTTGGAGACGTGGTCGGCGGTGCTCGGTATGAGGATCGAGGTCCTGAAGAGCTCGGGTTCTCCATTGCGCACCAGGACGATGATGCGGTAGGACGCCGTCGTATCGCCGGCCAGGGCCTTGATCTCGTCGTGGTTCTCCAGGTAGTCGGTGAAGATGTAGGTGGACGAGATCTCCGCCGCGATGGCTTCCAGGTCGTCGAGCAGTTCATCCAGGGTCACGACGCTGTCGTCGGCCATGTGGAAGCGACCCTCGCCGTCGCGGGACATGATGGCGCGGCCGCCGAATCCCGAACAGGCGCTGGACGGCTTGCCGAAGACGGGCAGGTAGTCGGTGGTCCGCAACCACTCGCCCAGAGTGTTCCGGTCGGTGAGGGCGCGATGGCGCTCGAAGCAGTCGGGAGTCGGGGCGTACACGGCATGGATCTTCGGCGACGGCACGTCGAAGGCCTCGCACAGGCGGTAGAAGACGTGCTTCTCGTAGGCCATGGCCTGTAAGCGCTTCTCCGAGTAGCGGCGGAACTCGGAGCTGAAGGCCCGCCAGCCGCCGTAGGTGAGCTTGGTGACCATGTCCGGGTGCAGAACCGGGTCGAAGAGCCGGTAGAAGTAGTAGTCCTGGACACCCACGTGGTTGGCGCGCAGGGCTCGGATCTCCCGGAACTGCTGCCAGATTGAAATGCCGTGCTCTCGCTCCGCGCGCTTCGCCTTGGCGAGGCCGTCCCGCAACTCCCGCCAGATGACCTTCAGATTCATCCTCCGCGTCCTTTCAACTCTGGTACGCACTCATGGCGATCAGGGGCTCGTCCCCCGGATCGGTCTCAACACAGCTCGCTCGGCCACATATGATCGGCCGCGAAGCTCGTATACTGTTGCGAATACAGTCCCGGGGGACCGAAGAGCTGGCAGCCGGCCACGTCGCCGATGAAGTTCATCTCCATGACCACCGGGCCACGGGTCGTCATGGCCACGTCCCAGTGCTGCATGCGAAAGGGACTCATGGCCCGCGCCGCCTCCAGCACCATCCGGCTGAGGTCCGGCCAGCAGGCCAGAACGTGCCCCTTCAGTCTCACCCCCGACACCGGATGGTCCACCAGTTCTTCGGCATCCAGGCCGCTCTTCCACTGGACCCTGTCGATCACGCCCGTGGCCACGTCGATGCCGCCCAGCACGGTGCCGGTCGCGCCGCCGCGGTAGTTCGAGACGTGTTCCGCATCGCCCGGCACCAACAACACCGCCCGGAAGAGCTCCGGCTCCCCGTCACGGACCAGCACGACGACGCGGAAAGACGCGGTCGTCGCGCCGGCCAGCCGGGCCAGTTCAGTGTCATTCTCCAGGAACTCGGTGAAGAGGTAGGTGCTCGACACCGCGGCCGCGATCTCCTCCAGGTCGTCCACGAGTTCGTCCGGGGTCAGCACGGACCCATCGAGCATGTGGAAGCGACCCTCCCGGTCGCGCGACATGATACCGCGTCCGCCGAATCCCGCATTGGCGCTGGACGGTTTGCCGAACACGGGCAGTTCGTCGGTCTCGGACAACCACCGTGCCAGGGCGGCACGATCGGTGAGGGCGCGGTGCCGCTCGAAGCAGTCCGCGTGGGGTGCGTAGACGGCGCGGACCTCCGGCACGGGTACCCCGAAAGCACTGCAGAGACGGTAGAACACGTGTTTCTCGTAGGCCATGGCCTGCAGGCGCCGTTCGGAGAAGCGGCGGAACTCCGCGTCGAACGCTCGCCAGCCCGCATAGGTCCGCTTGACTGCCATGTCCGCATGGAGACGCGGGTCGCATAGACGATAGAAGTAGTAGTCCTGGATGCCGAGGTTGTTGCCGCGCAGGGCCAGGATCTCCCGAGCCTGGCGCCACAAGGACACGCCGAATCGGCGTTCGGCGCGACGCGCGAGACCGCATCCATCCCGCAGGGCCCGCCCCATACTCTTGAGCCTCATCGGTCCGCGTCCTTTCCCCCGGCGGCTCCCTGGACGACGACGCCCGCGAGGCCCCCCCGGACCCGACCGTTATGGTCGACTCGCCGTGAATTCCTCGTGGGCTGCCCGCAGGAAGGGTACGAAGGCCTCGGCTGCGGCCCGGTTCCCCTCAGAACTGGGATGGCTGTTGCGGCCGTCCTGGGTCGGGTATGCGGCCCAGTCGGTCTGGCCATGCTTGGTCAACACGTCGTAGTGGTCGAAAACGACGACGTTGCCGCCCTCGTAGCCGGCGAGCCAGCCGTGCTCGCGGTCCACCAGCCAGGTGTTGAATGCCCGGGCCAGTTGCGGGTGCTTGGGTTTGCCCTTGAAGAAGCGCTTGATCCGGTAACGCAGGCCCACCGGTTCGGCATCGGCCAGGGGCGGCGCGGTGAAGGCCACGAAGAGCACGTCGGGTTGCTGCTCGAACGACGGCAGCAACGCCCGGTAGGCGGCCTTGGCGTTGGCCACCGTCAGCACTCGGTCGTCCGGGTCGCCGGGCTCCTCGCCCTCGCCGGAGAAGTGGTTGTTGGGAAAGCAGGACTTGAAGGCCACGACGGCGTTGGACAGCCCGTCGGGAAGCAGATCGTCCTGGCGGCCCGTACGCAGGATGCGGTCCATGTGGTCCCGGAACTTGGCGTTCCAGTGGCAGATATCCGTGTCCTGGCCCACGATCGAGCCGTAGGAAGCCTCGTTCACCGTGAAGCCCGACGATTCCAGGTCGGTGCGTAGGCCGCCGCCGTTGGGGTGGGCGACATAGATGCAACGCTCACCGCCGTCCGCGTCGCCCCCCACCTGGGATCCCTCGTCCGCCAGCAGTTGGCCGCCGCAGGAATGGTGGATGAACAGGAACTGCACGGGTCCCCCTTCCGTCTCGGCAGCAGCAGGCCCTGCCACTGCCGCGACCAGGCAGGTCGCAGTCAACAGCAAGGCGGTGGTTCTCGTCATGGGAATCTCCCCGCCGGTGTCTTCGATGGATTCCGCTCCCCGCACATCATACCAATGCCTTCGCAGGCTGCAAGGTTCCTCGGGAAACGCTTGCACGGGCGGACCGTTGGCGCGAATCTAACCGGGACACAAGCTCATCCGCCCGCGGAGGGAATCCTTGACCGAAACGACCGACGAACGAGACGGCAGGCTGGGACTGAAGGCCCTGTGGCCCTACTTCTCCCTGTTGCGCGGCCAGAAGCTCCACATCGCCGCGGCCCTGGTGCTCATGCTGGCCGCCACGGGCATCAGCCTGGCGGTACCTCTGGCCGCCGGTAGCCTGGTGGACACCTTCGGATCCGAATTGGCGACCGTGCCCCGCGGCCGAACCCTGGTCGTGCTGGGCGGACTCCTGGTCGCCCAGCTGATCGGGTCGTTCCTGTTCACGGTGGTCTCCTCGCGCCTGGGACTACGCACGGTCACGCGGCTGCGCAAACGCGTCTACGCCCACCTGCTCGAGTTGCCGTCCCTCTTCTTCACGGGTCAGAAAGCCGGCGACCTCTCCAGCCGCGTCACCAGCGACGTGGGCAGCATCCAGTACATGCTCACCGATGGGCTCGTGGCCCTTTCCCGCTCCCTCCTGACCCTGGCCGGGGCCCTGATCCTCATGCTGGGGATCAATCCCCGTCTGACGGTGGTCGTCCTGCTGCTCATTCCGTCGACGATCCTGCTCGTGCGCATATTCGGCCGCCGGCTGCAGAAACTCTCGCGCCGCATGTACGACGACCTGGGCCGGATCAACAGCCACGTCCAGGAAACCGTGTCGGCCATTCGCAGCCTCAAGGTGTACAACAACCAGAACCACGAGCAGGGGCGCTTCGCCGACCGGGTCGATTCGTACCGGGACGCGGGCATCCGACGGGTGTGGCACTCGGCGGCCCTGGAGTCGGCAGTGCAGTTCAGCTTGTGGCTGTGCCTCATCGCCATCGTCATCTACGGCTTCGCCCTGGCCGCCCGCGGCGCCACCTCGGGAGGCGAACTGGTGGCTTTCCTGCTGCTGGCTTTTCGGGTGGCCGTGCCCCTGGCTTCGCTGACAGGGCTCTTCTCCTCGGCCCAGGGCGCGGTGGCCGCGGCGGGGCGCCTGAACGACATCTTCTCCCTGGAACCCGAGCGCGAACCGGGCGCCCGGGTCCCCGCCCCCCAGCACGGTGCCCGGGCGGTCACCCTGGCCGGTGTGGGCTTCCGCTACCCCGGCGACGGCGCGCCCCAGGTGCTGGAAGGGCTCGACGTGGAGATCCCAGCCGGAGCCCGTATCGGCATCGTGGGCCCTTCGGGCGGCGGCAAGACGACCCTCATCGGTCTGGTCATGGGGCTCTTCCCCCCCTCTTCCGGCCAATTGCGGCTGGACGGTGTGCCCTACGCGGACCACGGCCTGGCTGAGCTGCGGTCCCACATGGCCTTCGTGGCCCAGGAACCCTTCCTCCACGACCTGAGCCTGCGCGAGAACATCCGCTTCGGCCTGGCCGCGGCCACGGACGCTGAGATCGAGACAGCGGCGACGAAAGCCGGCGTCACCGAATTCAGTGCTGCCCTGCCCGAAGATCTCGACACCGTCTGCGGCGAACGGGGCGCCCGTCTGAGCGGCGGACAACGCCAACGCGTGGCCCTGGCCAGGGCTTTCCTGCGGGATCCGGGCATCCTGATCCTGGACGAGCCCACCAGCGCCCTGGACGCCGCGGCCGAGGACCGTATCCGTCGCACCATGCAGGAACTCATGGCCGGGCGGACGACCATCGTCATCAGTCATCGCTTCTCCCTGGTCCGGGATCTGGACCTGATTCTCGTGCTGCGCGGCGGGTCCATCGTCGAGCAGGGAACCCACGCGGAACTGGTTTCGCTCGACGGCCTGTATCGCCGTCTTTTCGAACTTCAGCAGGGAGATTTATCTCATTGACAGGTGATCGGATTTCAATTATCCTCTTAGGGCATCATATAGATGGGGGGAACGGCAGTTCGACAATGTTCTGCCCAGTAGGGGTCTAAGGAGAACGCATCATGGACAAGAAGATCTACGCGAAGCCGCAGCTTGTTTCCAGGAAAGTCGAGCTCGGTGTGTTCGGCCAGTACGGTCGGGATGAGGGCGACAACGGTGCCAGCCACCATGTCGTGCCCCTGCCGATCCGGACGCTGACCGCCGATGACTTCCGGATGGAGTAGCAGCAACCCGGATCGACGAAAGACCGCAGAAACCGTGCTCATGGAGCGCGGTTTTTGCGTTTGCGAGTCATGGTACTCGAATCATGGTTCCAATCATGGCTCCCCTGCCATGACGAAATAGGCCGCACCCGGCGGGGCGCGGCCTTTCACGTGCTAAGAGTGGGGCGCGGCCTCAGGCTCCCGCGGCCAGCTCCGAATCGGAGTCCGGGGGCGCGATCGCATCCAGGATCTTGAAAAGGGCCACCCGGTGGTGGCGTCGGTGCTTCAGGGGCACCCAGAAATCCCGCTGTTCCCGGGCAGAGAGTTCCGCCCAGTGCCCTTGAACAAAAGCCACGAGTTGGTCCGTGGCTTCGTAATAGTGCGCCTCCACCTCGGCGAAGGAGAGCCTCTCCGCCTCGTGGATGGCCTGTTCGCTGCGGCGGGCGAAGTCGTCCGGCGGAGCGGGATCGCGCCCGGCCAGTTTGTCCTCGAAGAACCGTACCGTGAATACGTCCCAGAAAGCGACGTGGGCCAGCATCTCCTTCGGGCTGAGAGCACCGTCAGGACCGCGGCGGTCGCGCATCGCGGGCTGGACAGCGGCCAAGCGCCGTCTTAGGATTCGGTCCTCGTCGACGATGCCGTCGATGAGTGTTTGCCAGGAATTCAATCTGCCTGTCACTTTCCGGCGAGAATATGTGATAAGCAGAACGCGCCAAGCGCTGCAGCCATCAGTATCGGGAACACCCGCAATTCGTGCAACAAGTGTATTCGACCACACGTTCCCGACTTGACCGCTCCAGGTCGAGGAGGAGGAATCAGGGATGAAACAACGCGCGCACAGGTGGATGATCGCCGTGGCCGTGGTCGTCGTCACGGTGACGGCCACGGTCCCCGCCATGGCCACCGAAGCCAAGGATCGCGACGGCCGCTGGGGCGCCGGGCTCGAGCTCGGATTGTGGAAACGGACCGGCGGCGAGCAGGACTACAGCAATCTGGACGGATTCGGCTCGGCTCACCTGAACCGCGGACTGTCGAAGGACTGGAACCTCCAGGTCGCCCTCCGCTACGGCTACACCCGGGCCGGCGTGGGTATGCCCGGCGAGAGCGCCGGCTGGTCGACGGAATCGGGTGCCGCCCTCTACACCACCACCTGGCAACCCTCGGTGCGCCTCCAGCGCCGCTTCTCCCTGGGTGCGCGTGCGGTACCCTACGTGGGCGCCGGACTCGGCCTCATGTCCTGGCGGGTCGTCGACCACTTCGGCGACGAGGGCGACGTCGGTCTCATGCCGGATGGAGACCCGGTGACCGGCTACGACACGGCCGGCAAGGCCAGAGAACTCAAGCGCACCGAGTTCGTCGTAACCGGCGAGATGGGCCTGGAATACGCCCTCGGCGACCAGTGGGCCATGGTCGGCGGCGTCCGCCTGCACTGGACCCCGGCCAACGAGATGGACAACGTGGGACTCAGTTCCCGCTGGGGTGTCGACCACGTGGACGCCAATCCCACGGCAGTGGACTTCTTCCTGGGCGCCACCTTCTGGTTCGGCGGCGACGCAGACCGGGACGACGACGGTATCCTCAACGTGGATGATGCCTGTCCCGACGCCGCCGAGGACGTGGACGGCTATCGAGACGGCGACGGCTGCCCGGACCTCGACAACGATGGCGACGGCATCCCGGACCTGATGGACCACTGCCCGGGCCAAGCCGAGGATCTGGACGGATTCGAGGACGCGGACGGCTGCCCCGATCCCGACAACGACGGCGACGGGATCATCGACGCCGACGACGCGTGCCCCGAGGAAGCCGAGGACCTGGACGGCCACGCGGACGACGACGGCTGCCCCGAAGCCGACAACGACGGCGACGGCGTGGATGACGACGCAGACCGCTGCCCGGACACGCCCGCCGGAGCCGAGGTCGACGCGTCCGGATGCGAAGTGGTGCCCGAGCCGGCGCCCGCGGTGGAGAACCCCCTGCCACCCCTGCCGGCGGCCGGCCAGACGATCACCCTGGAATTGACCGGCTTCGCCTCGGGCAGCTCCCGGTTGCTGCCGGGTTCGGAAGATTACCTGGACCAGTGGGCGACATTCATTGCCGACGACCCGGACATGGTGGTCGAGGTGCGGGGCCATACGGACTCGGTCGGTTCGGCCGAGCTGAACCGCGAGCTGTCCCAGCGGCGAGCCTCCCACGTCAGGGACCAGTTGATCCAGCGCGGCGCGGCGCCGGGGCAGATCACGGCCGTGGGCTACGGCGAGGACAAGCCGGTGGCGCCCAACAACACGCGCGAGGGCCGGGCGCAGAACCGCAGGGTGGAGCTTTTCCGGGTCCGCTAGACACCACCGGATAAACGCAGGAGCCGGGTCCGAGGACCCGGCTCCTTGCGTACCCAGGCCGGGGGCGAGTCCGGCCCGGAAATCTCAGATGATCGGCCCCGCCGCCAGCGAGATGATGTTCTCGCGTTTGGCGCTCACCCGGTTGGCGAGCTTGCGCACAGCCTCCAGGGGCACCTCCTCGGTGCCGAAGCGGTCGGCGACCCACAGCTCGACCGCCTGCAGGTCCCCCCCGTATTCCACAGCGAAATCCGTGACGAGTTCGGCCACGTGCAGGGCGCTGGCCATGACCCGCTGGGCGCCGGCGCGGTGGGGCTCGTGGTGCCAGCGTACCGCCGTCACGATCTGGATGGGCAGGCGCCAAGCGGTGAGCAACGCGGCCCCCGCCTCGGCGTGGTCGTGCCCGGCCAGGATCCGTTCCATGTCCGGGGTGACTCCGTCGTCGACGGTGGGTTCGGCCACCGCCACCGCGCCGCCAGCGTCCAGCGGAGGAGCCGCGATGGCAGTGGCCGCCCGCGTACTGGTAGTCACCCGCGCCGCCACCTGGCGGTGCTCCTCCCCCACGCCGATCCGCACCAGCTCGGGATCGAGCACGATCTTGCCGATGTCGTGGAGCAGGCCGGCGGTGAAGGCCCGGTCCCGCAACTCGCGCTGGCCCATGGCCTGGACGAGGGAAGCTGCGCCGTAGGCTGTCAGCAGGCTGTGCTGCCACAGTCGATCCGAGTCCAGCCCATACCCCGGCAGATCGCGGCGCAGCACCGGTTCGATGCTGAGCGCGAAGCAGAGCCGGGCGAAGGCCAGATTGCCCACGAGCACCAGGGCTTCGCGCGGGCTGCCGATGGTGCGCTGGAAGTTGTACATGGAGGAATTGCACAATTTGAGGAGCCCGGCCGTGAGGCCGGGATCGTTCTCGACGATGGGCACGAGGCTACTCGCTTCCACCATCGGGTCCTCGATGATGTCGATCAACGACACCAGGGAATCGGTCCGGGCACTGACGCCTGCGGCGACAGAGACCAGGTCCTGCAGGGAGGCCATGGGGCGAGTCCTCTCTGCCCAGTAACGAGTCCGGGGTGCGCGACGGAGGGCGATGCCGCCGCGACTCCACGAGCCGGACTCCTCATGTGCAGTAGAGGTTTCGGACGGATCATCGTCCGTTGGAGATGGGAAAGACTGTAAATGCGCCTACAGGGCAACCCTCAGGTGGTGATGCTTTTTCTTGCCCACCTGTAAAGCGATCCGGCCGTCCCGTACGTGCTCGGACGTAAGGCGCAGCAACTCATCCGTCACCTGGTAGCCGTTGATGCGCACGGCCTTCTGCCGAACCATGCGGCGTGCCTCGCCCTTGCTCTTCAGGAGCCCGCAGTCGGCCAGGGCCTGCACCAGGGGCAGTCCCTCCCCCACCAGGGCGTCGGCAGGCAAATCGCTCGCGGGAACCGAATCCGCGTCGGCGGCGCCGGCGAAGAGGGCGGCCGCCGCACGCTCGGCGTCCGCGGCCGCCACGGCGCCGTGCACGACCGTGGTGACCTCCCGGGCCAGCACGCGTTTGGCCTCGCGGATGTCCGCACCGGACAGGGCCTCCAGGCGCTCGATCTCCGGGCGGTCCAGCAGGGTGTACAGGCGCAGGAAACGCGACACGTCCCGGTCGTCCACGTTCACCCAGTACTGGTGGAAATCGTAGGGCGAGGTACGGTCGGCCGAGAGCCACACGGCTCCCGCGGCTGTCTTGCCCATCTTGCCGCCGGCAGCGGTCGTGAGCAGGGGGAAAGTCAGACCGAAGACCTCGGTGCGGTTCAGGCGCCGGCAAAGATCGATTCCGGAGACGATGTTGCCCCACTGGTCGTTGCCGCCCATCTGCAGCCGGCAGCCGTGGTCGCGATTCATGACCATGAAATCGTAGGCCTGCAGGATCATGTAGTTGAACTCGATGAAGCTCAGGCCGTGCTCCATGCGCGTCTTGACCGAGTCGCGGGCCAGCATCTGGTTCACCGAGAAATGGCGGCCGACGTCGCGCAGGAAAGCGATGTACTCATAGCCCACGAGCCATTCCGCGTTGTTCAGCAGGAGACCGTCGGTAGGACCGTCGCCCAGGCGCAGGAAGCGGCCCAGCTGGGCCCGGATGCCGGCCAGGTTGGCGTCGATCTGCTCCAGGGTGAGCATCTGCCGCAGCTCGGTCTTGCCGGTGGGGTCGCCCACCATGGCCGTGGCGCCGCCCAGGATGCCCATGGGGCGGTGTCCCCAACGTTGCAGGTGCACCAGGCCCATGATGGGCAGCAGGCTGCCCGCGTGCAGGGATTCGGCGGTGGGGTCGAAGCCCACGTAGGCGGTGACGGTCTCCCCCGACAGCAGTTCCGCGAGGCCGTCCTCGTCGGTGCACTGCTCGAAGAAGCCGCGCCACTTGAGCTCGTCGATGAGGGATGGGAAGTCGTCGTTGTGCATGGTCGTCAACGCCTGGTCGTGGTGAGGGGAATGAGGCCGCATGATCTTCCGGATCCTCCGGAGGCCGCCCGCTCGTTCAGTGGTCCTGACAAGACCATCGTTACGGTCTTCCACCGGGAAACGGACGGGCTCCGTGAAGACCCGCTGGTACCGTTGATGCGAGGACCGTCGGCACTCAGTCCGCAACCGCGCGCGCCAGGTCCTCGAAGAAGCCTGGATAAGATACTGCGACGCATTCCCCATCGTCCAGAGCCGTTTCGCCCGTGACGACGAGCGCGGCCACGGCCATGGCCATGGCGAGGCGGTGATCGCCGCCGGTCAGGTGGACGACCGGTGCCTCCGGTGTTCCACCGCACAGCGGCCGGCCACCGGTGACGACCAGTCCGTCGGGGCGCTCTTCCACCTGCGCGCCGAGCAGGCCGAGGTTGTGCGCCACCAGGGAGAGGCGGTCGCTTTCCTTGTGGCGCAATTCCTCGGCGCCGATGATTACGCTGCGACCGGGGCAGGCGGCGGCCAGCACCGCCAGCACCGGGATCTCGTCCACCAGGCCCGGTACCTCGTCGCCGGCGATGGCGAAGGCCCGCAACTCGCCGCCGCTCACTGCAACGTCACCCACGGGCTCGGACCCGGATACGCCACTCTCGTCCCGCACGACTTCCACCTGTGCGCCGGCCCGGGCGAGCACGTCCAGAAAGCCGATCCGGCCGGCGCCCAGACCCACGCCCGCCACGGTAAAGCGCGAGCCCGGGACGAGGGCCGCGGCGGTGAGCAGGAATGCCGCGCTGGAGGGATCGCCGGGGACGGACGCGTCAAATCCCGTCACGGGAACACCGCCGGCCACGCGCAGGAGGTCGCCCTCGCCCGCGACGGTCTCGACGCCCATGACCCGGAGCAGACGTTCCGTGTGATCGCGGCTGTCCCCGCCCCCGCGGACCGTGGTCGTGCCGTCGGCGCGCAACCCGGCCAACAGCAGAGCCGTCTTCAGCTGGGCCGAGGCCACGGGCAGGACGTGGTCGCAGCCCCGGATCTGCGCCCCGCGCACCAGCACCGGCAAACGGTCGGGCTCGCCGCGCCAGTCCAGGCGGGCGCCCATGCGGCGCAAAGGATCCACCACCCGCGCCATGGGCCGCGATCGCAGGGAGGCGTCGCCGTCGAGGACGACGCCGGGACCATCGGCCGGCAACCAACCCGCCAGCAGGCCCAACAGGAGCCGCGCCGTGGTGCCGCTGTTGGCGCAGTCGATGACCAGGGGCTCGATGCCCTGCGGACCGGCGGCGCCGGTGGCATCGACCCGCAGTTCGCCGGCCGCCAGTGACGTGCGTGCACCCAGGGCCGTCACCGCGGCCAGGCTCGCCCGGGTGTCGGCGCTGTCCAGCCAGCCGGTGGCGCGGCAGGGACCAGCCGCCAGCAGGGGCATGAGCGCCGTGCGGTGGGAGATGGACTTGTCCCCGGGGACGCGGCAGCGGCCCCGGAGCGGTCCGGCGGCGGAGGCGAGCGGTCGGGACAAAGTGAATCCTTCCTGGACACCGGGCCGTCCTGAGCTTTTCGTGACTCGACTCGAACTGTAGTCTGTCTCGAACCTAATCGACAACGCGCCGATGCGCACCACGGGAAAGCCGCCGTCATGAGCAGGCCCTCCACCACGCCGTCACCTGTGCCGTCCTCCGGACCGGCCGGCGGCCGCCGGTCCGCCTGGCGCGTGCATCAGGGCCGGGAGATCCTCGCCCTGGCGGCGCCCACGGTCCTGACCATGCTCTCCCAGACCCTCATGTGGACCGTGGACACGGCGCTCCTGGGCCGGGTCAGCAGCCTCGCCCTGGCCGCAGCCGGACTGGGCGGCATGCTCACCTGGGCCAGCTACTCCCTGTTCAACAACCTGTCGCGCATCACGGGCACCTTCGTCTCCCAGGCCTGGGGCAAGGGCGACGAGGACCACGTGGGCCACTACACCTGGCAGGGCGTGTGGATCGCCCTGGTCTCGGGCACCGTCCTCATGGTCTTCGGCTGGTTCAGCTACCTGGTCCTGCCCTGGACCCACAATCCGCAAGACGTCCAGGACCTGACCTACGTCTACATCAAGTACCGCAGCCTGAGCGCGGTCTTCACCCAGCTGACCATGGTGCTCATGGGCTTCTTCCAGGGCCGGCGCGACGTGAAGGTGCCCATGTACGCGGGCATCATCGGCAACGTCCTGAACCTGGTGCTGGACGTGTGGCTCATCTTCGGCTGGTCCGGTTTCGCCCTCTTCGGACGCACCTGGCTGGCGGTGCCGGCCATGGGAGTCCAGGGGGCGGCCATCGGCACCAGCGTGGGGACTTTCGTCAACGCCGTCTTCCTGGCCGCCTGGGCCCTGGCCCCACGCCTGCGCGCCAAGTACGCCCTGCACCTGGTGCGCCGACCCGATCCGCGGGCCATCGCCAACATGGTCAGGGTGGGTCTGCCCGCCGCCTGGGAGGGCTTCCTGGACATGAGCGGCTTCCTCATGTTCACCATCTTCGTGGGGACGGCCGGCGCGGTGCAGTTGGCGGCCTCGCAGATCACCATCCAGGTGCTCAGCTTTTCATTCATGCCGCTCTGGGGACTGACCACCGCCGCAGCCGTGCTCACCGGCAACTGGATCGGCGCCGGCGACCCGGACCAGGCCGCCCACTACGGTCGGCAGACCTACAAGCTCGGCACCTACTACTCGCTGGCCCTGGCCGCGGTGCTCGTGCTGGCCCGGCACCACGTCTTCAAGGTCTTCACCAACGATCCGGAAGTGCTGGTCCTGGGCTCGGCCCTGGTGGTGGCCGCGGCAATCTTCCAGTACTTCGACGGGATCCGCATGCTCAGCAGCGGCATCCTCCAGGGTGCCGGCGACACGCGCTACACCATGCTCGTCACCCTGATCGTCATGTGGGGCGGTTTCATCCCCCTGACCTGGTGGCTCATCGTCCAGCGCGACGGCGACGTGGTGGTGGCCTGGATGGGCGCGTCGGCGTGCTACCTTCTGCAGGGGATTTTCATGTGGCGGCGGTTCCGGTCCGGCGCCTGGCGGAAGATCGAGATCTTCGAATAGGGAGTTCGCATGAAACGCAAGGTCATCATCGCCCTCGTCGTCGTGGCCCTGGGCATCCAGCTGGTGCCCGTGGACCGCACGAATCCTCCGGTCCTGAACGACCTGCACGCCCCGGCGGAGGTGAAGGAGATCCTGGTCCGCTCCTGTTACGACTGCCATTCCAACACCACGCGCTGGCCCTGGTACGCCAAGATCGCCCCCGTGTCCTGGCTGGTATCCCACGACGTGGACGACGGCCGGGAGGAACTCAACTTCTCCGACTGGCGCGCCTACGATGCCAGGCGCCAGACCCACCTGGCCACGGAGATCCTCGAATCCATCGAGAAACGCGAGATGCCCATGCCCATCTACATCTTCCTGCATGGGGAGGCCAAGCTCACAGGCAGCGAGATTGGCACCTTGCGCGCCTGGAGACCATGAGCGGCAGGTTCGATTTGACAATTGACGATCAATTCTGACATAATGGTTTCGTCCGGCGAGGGCGGGTATCGCGCACCTCGGGAGGCGACCTTCATCTCGTCGAAGGGAGAGCCTACGGATCCATAGCTCACGATTCCATTCATATAGTTTGTTGTTGCGGTACGCCGTCGGCCCACCGGGTAGGCACGGGGTTTTCCCTGTCGATACGGTGCCGGTCGGTGCTGCTGTAGCGTATGCCAAGGGGGAACCATGAAAACAACCCTCACTATCACCATTCTTGCCACGTTGCTGTTCACAGGTGCCGCGGAAGCCCAGTTTCTGAACCGCATCGGAGTCTACTCCTCGCCCGCGCCGGTCTATCCCTCGGCCCACCCCGGCAACGGCGAAACCAACGTCCACTTCCCGGATCCGGGATTCCTGGACCTGTACCTGGTCTGCGTCAACCCGTACAACACCACGGCCGACCGGCCCATCCAAGCCCTCGGCGGGTACGAGCTCAACCTCGTGCTCGATCTCACCTGGTTGCTCCACAGCGTAACGATTCCCGACGGCGTGCTCGATCTGGACGCAGCCGACGAAGCGCTTTATTGCTCGGGACTGGTGCCGGTCACGGCCCAGGGCGACAACGAGATCGCCCTGCTGGCCACCATCCGGCTTCTCCATTTCGAACCTCAGCCAGGTATCGGCCTGGTCTACCTCGCGCCCTACTGGCTCACGCCGAGCATCCCGGACCACATGGCGGTGACCGACGCCTACGACGGTTTTTCGCTCCACCAGGCGGACCCGTCGTCCTGGGGTTACGACGTTCCTGTCTGCTACATCAACTACTTCTGGGACGCACCCGAGGACAAATCCTGGGGTGACGTGAAGGCTCTGTACCGCTGATCGCGAAACCGCCAAGCACAAGGGGGGCCTGGAGATCCCAGGCCCTCTGCTTTTATGTCATAATTCGTAACTTATTGATTTAAAACCCATTACAAAGATAACAATTGAAAGATTCCCGTATTTATGATATAATTTATTCAGTATCTGCGGTGGGGAACCGCGGACCCACCGCAGGGGGATTGTACCCGTCCGGGCACAATGAGGAGGGAGATTATGCGGACCTTGATCCTGGTCGTCGCGATCCTATCCCTATGCTTCGCCGGCCTCGCCACGGCGGATATCCACAATCGCATCGGGGTCTTCTCGACACCCGAGCCTCCCGACCTGGGCTGCCTGTTCGTACCGGCACCCCAGTCCTGCCACACGCGACTCATCGCTCCGACACCGGGCCTGTACGAAGTCTACGTACTGGCCATCAACCCCCACAACGACCGCACCGGGGAACCCATCAACATGCTCGGGGGCTTCGAGTTCGACCTCGAGGTTCCGGCGGGTTGGTTCATCCAGGCCGCCGACCTGCCGGCCTGCACCATCGACTTCGACAGCAACAACAACTCGTTCTATTGCGGCGGGCAGGTGCCCGTCGACCGCTCGGACCCGGTGGTGACGGTCCTGCTGGCCACTATCACCCTGGGGTCCTTCGTGGACCCGCCCCCCGCCGGGTACATGCACATGGCGCCCTACTTCAGAGCGCCGAGCCTGCCGGACCTGATGGCCGTCGCCGATGCCGAGGACGGTTTCTCGCTCTCGGCGGCCATCCCCTCGCGGATCGACTTCGAGGAGCCGGTGCTGGCCATCAACATCACGGTCATTCCCGCGGAAGACCGTGCCTGGGGCGACGTGAAGGCCCTCTATCGGTAGGGGCCATCCTGCCCACCACGCGGACGGAGGCGCCGTCGCCCGGAGCGGCGCCTTCGTCGTTCACCCCATCTCGCTGTCCCCCAAGGAGTTGACATCATATCGGATTACATGCGGCAATGTCCGCATTCGGTCGCCCCGTGGGGTGCGGCCGACAGTCGCTCCTCTCACCCCGACGGAGGGAGAGCTATCGCAACCTTGATCACGAAATCCCGTTGCATCGCCACCGGAACATGGCTACGCCACACCCGATCATCCGGGCAGCGGAGAGGTTCCGGAATAACCATCCAGAATATGGGAGAAATTATGCGATATCGTCACTTCCTCATCGCTTTGACTCTGCTCGCCGCCACTACCGCTCCCGCAGGGGCGATCACCTGGCCAGGCGAGATAGTCCTGGGCCCCGACTTGAGTTCGAACACCCTCGAAGCTTGGACTCCGGGGCTCTACGAGATCCAACTCTTCGTCTGGAATCCCACCAATGAGCATACGGGTGACCCGATCCAGAATGTCGGCGGCTTCGAACTGAACCTGTCGTTGACCGAAGAATGGTTCTTCCAGAGCATTGAGTTGCCGCCCGGTGTCATCGACTTCGACGCCGCAACCGATGCGTTCTACTGCGCCGGCCAGATTCCTGTCCAGACCGTGACGGGCTCATCTCCCGGCTGGGGTTACGAGAGGTACGCACACCTGGCCACCATCACGGTCGGCACGTTCGTCGAGTCTCCGGGCTACGGCGGCATCTATGTAGCCCCTTACTGGCGGATCCCGAGCATCCCCGGCCACATGGCCATCACCGACGCCGACGACGAGTACTCGCTGAGCCCGGTATATCCGGCCACCGGTAGCTACGAATGGCCCGTGATGGGCATCAACGCGTGGGTCGTGCCGGAGAGGGACACGTCCTGGAGCGAATTGAAGGCGCTCTACCGGTAAGGCCCCAGTCCCGCGCGACAGAAGGCGCCGTCCACGGACGGCGCCTTCGTCTCGGTCTTCGCGATCCTCGTCAGAAACGCTTGCCCGCGCTCGCGGTCATCAGCGTCCCGGCCAGCGGCACCCCCGGCACCTCCATGACCCGGCGGTCCAGGAGATTCGTGCCCGCGGTCGAGATGAACCAACCGGCCCGGTGGCGCCAATCCAGGTGGGCATCCAGGACGAAGGCGTGGCGGAAGTCGTCGGGACCGCCGGTGCGGGCCAGGTAGCGGCCGGTGGCTGTCAGGGCCAGGTTCGCCGGGAGAACCAGGGTGCCCGTGCCCACGAGGCTGTGGCGCGGCACGAGCAGGGCGTACTTGGCCGCGTAGTCGTCCGGAAGACTGGTCGTCTTCTCCAGCCAGGTCCAGCCCGTGCCCAGGCTGTGGCCCCGGGGATGGCGCCAGGCCAGTCGCGTCTCCACACCCCGGACGGTGCCGTCGGTGACATTGGTGGCCCGCCACACGGATTCCCCCGGCGCCATGGTCCAGTCGATGACGTTCTCCTCGTAGCGCTCGAAGTAGACGGCCCGGCCGTGCCAGTCGGTGGTGTTCAGTTCGACGCCCGTGTCCCAGGTCCAGCCTTCCTCCGGGCTGAGGTTGGGATCACCCTCGTTGGCCGGATCCCGGTAATGGAGGTCGGTGAAGGTCGGTACGCGGTAAACGGTGCCCGTGCTGGCCCGCAGGGTCCAGACCTGGGCCACGTCGTAGGAGATCGCGCCGGTGCCCGACAGACGAGCCTTGTGAACCGAGCGCTCGTCCAGGCGGGCGCCCAGCTGCCAGCGCAGGGGCGCGCCGTGACGATCGAGTTCCGCCGACACGGACAGCCGACGGCGCAGGTGCTCGCCCAGGGCGGCGGCGGGGCTGCCGCCGCGGACGCCGGTGCTGCGGATGTCCTCGTACACGCCCTCGACGCCCATGGCCACCGAGTGGGTCTCGCCCAGGGTGGCGATGCCGCGCAGCTCGCCGGAGAAGCGGCGGGTCACGTGGTCGTTGGTGTAGCGGTCCGGGTCGTCGCGGAAGAGCACGAACTGGTCCTGGTGCCGGCGAAAGGCGACGCGGGGTTCGAGGTTGAAGCCCTCTCGCACCCGGCGATTCCAGCGGGCGGCGGTGAAGAAGGTGCGGGTGTGCTCCCAGGACGGCGTCGGGGCGTAGAAGTCCGGAGCCCCGAACTGCCGGTCGGCGTAACCGGCGAAGATGTCCATCTCGTCGTCGGTTTTCTCGTGATGCAGGCGGACCGTGCCGCTCCACAGGTCCGCGTCGTTGGCGCCGGCGAGAACCGTCCCGTCGTCCAGTTCCAGGTCATGTCCGTCGGTGTGGAAGCCCTCCAGGCTGAGACGCGCGCTGGTGGCCCCCAGATCCGGGTCCACCAGGTCCAGGCTTCCCCAGCCGCCGTAGGTACCGTTGGCGCCACCGGTGGCGCCCATCTCACCGCCCGTACTCCGTCCCGGTCGCTTCGAGACCACGTTCACCACGCCGCCGAAGGCGCCGGAGCCGTACAGGGCCGAGCCGTGGCCCGGCAGCACTTCCAGGCGCTCCATGTCATGGCGCCCCAGGGGCAGGTTCATGAGGTGGTGGCCGGTCTGGGGGTCGGCCAGGTCATAGCCGTCCAGCAGCAGTTGGACCTGTTCGTAGGTGGAGCCGCGGATCGACAGGTCCGACTGGACGCCGAACTGCTGCCGCTGGCCCGTGACCACCGAGGGGATCGTCTGCAGGAGCTCGGCGGCACTGCGTCCGGGTTGGCGCTCCAGCTCGTCGGCCGTGAGCATCTCCACGCCGCGCACCACCCCGGGCAGAGCCGCCGGCACGCGCGACCCCACCACCTCGATGGTGGGGATCAGGAAGAGGGTGTCGCCCTCGAAGACGAAGAAGGGCAGGGCGGCGGCCGTGTCCGCAGACGCGTCCTGGGCCGTGGAGGCGGCCGGGACGCCCGCGAGGAGCATCCCGGCCAGGAGGAGGCTGGTTCGTATCATGGTATTCCCGTCGCGGATCAGCCCGCGGACTCGGCCTTCGGCCCCTTGGGCTTGGGTTTGGCGTTCCAGACGCGCGATGCCAACAGCAACCCGATCACGGCCATGGGAATCATGGAAATGGGCCAGGCTTGCCAGTTGGACGGTTCCGTTGCAGGGCCAGTGAAATGGCCCGCTTCGTCGAGCTGCAGCTTGGGCAGGAGGATGGAGTAGATGCCCGACATGAAAGCCGTACCAAGATAAACGAACCCGTCGATGATGCCCACGGCGATGCCCACGTTCTTGGAGCCACCGAAATCCATGCTCGCCGTACCCGAGAGCATGCCGTGGACGCCGATGACGGCCATGGACATGATGACCACGAGCCAACCCACGATGGGTGTCGTGTAGGTGAAGGTCAGGACGATGGCACTCACCAGCATCACGCCATAGAGGAATCCCGCCACCGGTCCGCGCCGGGACTGGAAGAGGTGGTCGCTGATGGTGCCGGCCATCACGCCTCCGGTGATGCCGGCCACACACAGGAGCATACCCCAGTTCTCATTCACGAAACTGGACTTCAGGCCCAGGATCGCGTCGGTCTGCTTGGCGAAGGAACCGTACCACTGCATGATGGCCTGCCGCAGGAAGCCGCTGCAGAACTCGATACCGGCGATGGTCATGACGATGGGGTTGCGGAGCATGAGCTTGAAGACGGCGACCGCCTTCAGCTGCGGACCCTTGTCGCCGGCGGAGGCGTCCCCCGTGTGGAAGTCCTCGAAACCCGCGTCGCCGGGCCGGTTGCGCACCACGAAGATGTCGATGACCAGAAAGATTCCCAGCAACAGCGCCGGCATGAAGAATACCCACACCAGGCCCATGCCCTTGAGGATCATGCCACCCAGGTCGAAGGCGAAGTAGATGCCTAGGGAGATCAGGATGCCGAAGATGGCGCCGAAGACACCCCGCTCGCGCACGTGGAACCAGGGGGCGTTGATCTTGACGATGGCCACCGCCCCGAAACTCTGGAAATACATGTTCGCGGCGTAGAGAATCGAGAACACGGGCACGAAGTTGTCGGCCAGGAAGACCGACCCGGGGCCGTGGCGCAGCAGCGACAGGGAAGCCAAGCCCATGATGGCGTTCATGACCAGCGCGCCCGAAGCACCGGTCAGGATCGAGAAGCGTCCGCCCATGCGGTCGGTGAGCGGTCCGTTGATGAGGAACGAGATGCCATAGACGATGGTGCCCCACATAAAGATCAAGCCGAAGTCGGCGTTGCCCATGAGCGGGTTGCCGTCGCCCCCGGAGATCTCCTCGAAAGCGTACTGGCTGACCTTGAGGTTGTAGCGGCCCATATAGAGAAAAGCGTAAGTCAGGCCCAATGGGAGCCAGTTCCAAATCCGTCGGCGCTTGAACGCCTTGCCGTGGCCTACGTCCACCGAGGGCAGGCGGTAGAAGACTCCGACCACAACGACCAGCAGAATCAGCACGGGAATGAACTCGTTCAGCCACTCGGGCATAGGCCACGCTCCTGGACAGGGGCCCCTTGTCGGAGGGGCCCGTGCTTTCTCGATCTAGGGCCGTTGAAGATACTCTTTTCGGGCGGTGCGATCCACCGGAATCAACCCTGCCGTCGCACCACCACCAGGGTGATGTCGTCACTCTGTTCCACGCCCTCGGTGTGCTCGGCCACGGCGGTAAGGATGGCCTCCTTGATGCCCACGGCCGGCAGATGGGCGTGGCGGCGGACCACGCTCATGAGGGCGTCCTCGCCGAACATGGCCTCCGGGTCGTTCTCCTCCACCGACGGGCCGACGGCCTCGGTGATACCATCCGTGAAGAGGACCACGATTTCACCCGGAGCCAGTGTGATCTTCTCCTGGCCGTAGTCCTGCCCTTGCAGCATGCCCAGCAGGAGTCCCCCCTTCTGGAGTTCGGCGAAGTCGCCGTTCTCCCGCAGCACCAAGGGCGGGTTGTGGCCGGCGTTGGTGCAGGTGAGGGTGGCCTCGGTCGTATCGAGAACCCCGTAGAAGAAGGTGGCGAACATGTGGGGGTCGGTGGACGCTACCAGCAGGTCGTTCACCCGTTTGACCACCCCGGACACGCTGCTGGGATGGATGACCTGGCCGTGGAGACTCGCCTGGAGGTTGGCCATGAGCAGGGCCGCGGGCATGCCCTTGCCCGAAACGTCGGCGATGGCCAGGCCGATGCGGCCGTCGTCCTGCAGGAGGAAGTCGAAATAGTCGCCGCCGATCTCGCGGCTGGGGATGCTGGCGCCGGCGACCTCGAAACCCGCCAGGGTGGGCGGGGCGTCGGGCAGGAGGCGCTCCTGGATGGCGCGGGCCGTTTCCAATTCGCGGGTCAGGCGTTCCCGGGCCAGGGCGTCTTCGCGCCCCTGGCGCACGGTGCGGGTCATCTCGTTGAAGCTGCCGGCCAGGTCCCCGAATTCGTCTTCGTTGGGCAGGTCGATGGTGGTGTCCAGATCGCCGGCCGCCACGGCGCGGGTGCCCCGGTCCAGATGATGGACAGCCGCCACGATACCCTCGCTGATGCGCACGCCGAAGAAGAGGGCGAAGGACTCGACCACGAGGAAGAGGAAGACAGCCAGGCCGAAGACCACCACGACGACAACGTTGAGATTGTTCTCGCCGCCGACGAACTCGTCCCAGAGGTCGGTCCAGCCCACCTTCAGGTTGATGAAGCCGCCGCTCTCCATGAGACGGTCGTCCGACGGCTGCAGAACTCGCAGCAGGGAACTGCCGAAAACCCGCCAGTCGTCCCAGAAGCCCGGGTCGGCGCTCACGTCGCGGTAGACCACCCGCCGGGCATGGTAACGAGGTACGGAAGGCCGGTCGTTCTCCCCGATCGTAAAGCCCTCGCCGTCGTGGCCCAGGAATCGCAAGACCACACCGGCCCGGAGCATACCCGAAAGGCGCAGCAGGGGTTTCTCGCCCAGGAGCCACCCCTCGGCTGTGACTTCGGGGGTGCCCAGGCGGCGCCAGCGCACGAGCCACACGTCGCCTTCGGCCAGGAACCAGGTGGTCGAATCGGTGACCGCGGTATCGGAAGAGGCGAGATGGGGAGCGACAGCCGCAGGCCAAGCGGGCGCCGGCAACACGGTGCAATCGTCGCGGGCGGGCGCCGTGGCGGGCCAGGTGAAGACCGTGTCGAAGACGGCCGGGGCCAGATCCACGCCGGCGATGGCAGTTTCGCGCCAGGTTTCCAGGACCCGGGAGGCGCGCGCGGCCCGGGCGCCGCCCAGACCGCCATAAAGGGTGAGTGCGCCCAGGAGACTGAGGACCAGGAGCGGCACGAAACCGATGAGAATGGCGGCGATGGTCAGCTTGGGGCGCAGCCGCAGGAAGTGCAGACGCATGCGTACGGCCAGGTTGAACAGGGACCAGATCCAGAAGGCGAAGAGGGAGCCCAGGGCCCAGGTGCCCAGGTCGCGGAGCCCAGCCATGATGCCTGTGAGCTCTTCGCCGGCGCGGAAGCCGCTTGCCAGCACGAGCATGACCAGGGCCACGATGCCCAGACCGAAGCCCACGGCCCGGCGCCGGGCGCTCACGTGCCGCCAGGTATGCAGGGTGCGGACCACCATCATGGCGGCAGTCATGGTGACGGCGCCGATGACACCGCCGGTACCGGCCCAGCCGGCCAGCGCCCCCGCCCCGAGGACCAACGCCAGCCAGAACCAGCGCCCCCATGTGTCGAGCATGACGAAGGCGACGACGATGGCCCACGACGCCGTCAAGAAAACGAAGCAGAAGACCGCGGGCAGCTGGTCGCTCTGGTCGGCGCCGTAAATGCCGCCGGTCACCGCAGCCAGGAGCAGCAGGGCCAGGGAGGCGAGAATCCAGCGCCAGGCCTTGCGGCCGGTTGTCGTCTGCAGAGTCGTCACCGGATCCCGTGCTCCTTCTTGTAGGCCGCCCAGTTCTCCTTGAGATGGACGAAGGCGGCGAAGTCGCCGGCGAGGAAGGGATTATGGTGCCGCTCGTGCCCGATGGTCGAATGGGGCATGGATCCTTCGCCGCCGTAGTAGTCGTGCCCCGGTAGGACGAGCGTGTCGTCGGGAAGTTGCAGGATCCGTTGCAGGGAATCCCATTCCTGCTCGGCCGAGGAGCCGGGGAAGTAGTCGCCGGAGCCCCCCACCTTGCCGCAGAAAAGCAGGTCGCCGGTGACCAGGTGGCCCGCGGCCAGGAAGCAGAAATGGTCCGGAGCGTGGCCCGGGGTGGCCAGGGTGTCGATGGCCAGCTCCCCCACCTGGACAGCGCCGCCGTCGGTGAAGGCGCCGGCTTCCAGGTCGCCGCCGGCGCGGCCAGCCAGGATTCGCGCGCCGGTGAGGGCGGAGAGTTCCCGGGCTGCGCCGGTGTGGTCGCCGTGGCCGTGGGTAATGAGGATGGCCGTGACCTCGAGGTCCGCGTCCTTGGCCGCGTGGTGGAAGCCCGGGGCGTCGTAGCCCGGGTCGACGGCGGCTGCTTGGCCCGTGACCGGGTCGCCCAGGAGGTAGTGGAGGTTGCGGTCGCCGCCCAGGTGGAGTTGGAGGCAGCGGAGTTTGGGGTTGCCGAGTTCGTTGGTCATGGGTTCTCCCCTGGGCGGGTGGACGGCCGAGGCTCATCCTACCGTCCCTGGTGTGCGCCCCCAAGCCCGAACTTGCTACGACCACGGCGCGCGGTTACCGTGAGGTCTCTTCACCGCCATCCGGAGAGGTAGTATGAGCCACGACATCGACCCCGCCGCCCTCGTCCCGACCACCTGGGCCGAAATCTCCCCCGTACTGACGGACGTCATCGGCCGCTGGCACGAGTCCGAAGGCCGCATCGACGGCTGGGAGTCCACCTTGAAAGTGTTGCCCGCCTCCCGTCCGGCCCGCTGGGCCGCCCAGGTGGAGCGCCTGCAGCTCATCAACACCTTCCAGTGGCACGAGGAGGACAAGAGCCGGGACATTGGGGCCGACGACGCCATCCAGGCCGCGGTCAAGCGCTCCATCGACGCCTCCAACCGCCGCCGCGTCCAGGCCGTGGACAAGCTGGACGACATGATCTTCGCCGGTCTGATCGCCGCCGGCTCGGTCGACGCGACCGCGCCCCTGAACAGCGAGTCCCCCGGCAGCATCATCGACCGCCTGTCGGTCCTGGCCCTCAAGATCTACCACATCACAGAGGCCCGCGACGCCCTCCAGGGTGAAAACGCAGCGGCCATGGACCGGCGCCTGACCGGTCTGGCCGAGCAATACGATGATCTGGGTGGCTGCCTGGACTCCCTCCTCGAGGGCATCCGGGCGGGCAAGGTGGGCCTGAAGCTCTACCGGCAAGTGAAGGTCTACAAGGAATCCGGCACCGGCGCTCTCAAGGCCGATCTCGAAGAAAGCTAGTAGCGCCGGGGACCATCGTAGAACTCGGCGTGAAGAGCGCTCCACGAACCGTCCCCCGGCACGATCATCTGCAAGGGCATGTCGTTGAAGCGGACATCCTCCCCCTCGCAATCCTCAGCGAAGCCGAACGAACCCGCCGCCCACAGGTAGTTCCCCGGTCCCGGGGCCCGCAGGCGCACCTGCAGGGTGGCCAGCCAGATGGCGTCGTCATTTCTGCAAGCGGGCAACCGCGAGACGACCCCCGCGATGGGGTTGCCCGAGTGCTGCAATTCCGGGTTGTAGGTCACATTGATCAGTTCGAGGCTGGCGCCGCAGCAGGCCTGGTAGACGACCCAGCGGAGCGCCGTGAGGGGCTGATCCAGGGATTCGCCGTCCTCGCCGCCGAATGCACAGGCGTGGATGGTGAAGATCTCGTTTTCCGGGGCGGAGACCTGGTCCACGTAGCTTTCCTTCGAGGCCGACAGGCCGATCATCGGCAGGCCTGCCTGGACCGGCATCGCCAGAACCATCAACACGACCGCCAAGACGTATCTCTTCAAGGACGCTCCTCCCGGAGTACCCGGAACCGCGATTCATTCGAGACTTGTTTAATCCAGTTTAAGAACGGCAGCGGGCGCCGCAAGGGAGAAGTGGATCAATCCTGCAGGAGGGCGGCGGCCCGGCGCCAGTCGTCGTCGCCGGTGACCTTCCAGTTGGCAGGGTCCCCGGGAACCACCACCGGGAGCGTCCCGCGCTCGGCCAGCAAGCGGCCGTCGTCAGTGAAGTCGAGCCCTTCGGCGGCGGCCCAGCGGTGGGCGGCCAAGAAGGCGTTCCAGCGGAAGACCTGGGGCGTCTGGACCGCCAGCAGGCGAGCCCGCTCCAGGTAGATGACCGGCGAGGCGGGATCGTCGTCGTTGCGCACAATGGTGTCGGCCACGGGTACGCCGGGAACGGCGGCGCCGTGCTCGTGGGCAGCGACTGCCAGGGCATCCAGCAGGGCGGCGGAAGCGAAGGGACGGGCCGCGTCGTGGACCGCCACCAGATCGTCCGGCGCGGGCGCGTACTCGGCCGCCGCCAGGGTCTCGGCGGCGTTGCAGGTGGACGCCGTGCGGGTCTCCCCCGCGTCGGCCAGCTCCCAGGGCACGTCGCGAGGCGCCAGCAACGGTCGCAAGGCCGCCGTGGCCTCCTTGCGCCAGGCGGTGGGCACGGTGACCGTCACCGATACCGGCGCCGCGGCGCCGGCCAGGAAACTCTCCAGGCTCACCGCCAGCAGCATGCCGTGGCCCGTGGCCCGGAACTGCTTGGGCGCCATGCCAGCACCACCGGCGCGCAGGCCCTTGCCGCCCGCCAGCTGGAGCAGGTGCAGAGAAGGCAGGTCAGTCCCCATGCCGGGCCTCCCGGGCCTGATCGCCGCCGGAACCGGGCATGAGAGCCAGGGCCACGGCCCCCTCCACGCTCTCGACAGTGACCAATTCGAGTCCCTCGGGATTGTCGCCGTCACCGCCGGCCAGGACGGCGCGCTTGAACCCGTGGCGGGCCGCTTCGCGCAGCCGCGCCGCCCGGTCACTCACCTGTCGGACCTCGCCCGTGAGACCCACCTCGCCCAGGACGAGAGTGTCCGCGGGCACGGGTTTCTCACGGAGGGACGAGGCCAGGGCGGCCATGATGGCCAGGTCGGCGCCCGGATCCTCCAGGCGGCCGCCGCCGGCCACCTTGACGAAGATGTCGCAGCCGGCGATGTCCAGTCCCGCCCGTTTTTCGAGGATGGCCGCCAGGAGCGCCACGCGCTTGGCGTCCACTCCCTGGACCACCCGCTGGGGCGTGCCGTAGCGAGAGACCGAGACCAGGGCCTGGACCTCCACCAGGAAGGTGCGCGAGCCGTTCTTCACCGCACACACGGCCGACCCGGGCTCGGTGCCCCGGCGGCCGCTCAGGAACAGCACGCCGGCCTCGTCCACGGGGACCAGACCCTCGCGGCGCATCTCCATGACGGCCAGCTCGCCGGTGGTGCCGAAGCGGTTCTTCACCGCGCGCACCATGCGGATGGCACCGCCGCCCGAGCCCTCGAAGTACAGCACCGTGTCGACCATATGTTCGAGGAGCTTGGGACCGGCCAGGTCGCCGCTCTTGGTCACGTGGCCCACCAGGAATACCGGACAACCGGTCTGTCGCGCGAAATCCGCCAGCACGCCGCCGCAGAAGCGGATCTGGCTCGGAGATCCCGGGTAGGCGTCCACGTGCTCGCTGTGGAGGGTCTGGATGGAGTCGGCGATGACCACGCAGGGGGTGTCCTCGCCGGCGACCTCGCGCTCTTCGCGCAGGCTCTCCACGAGGCTCTCCAGGTGCACTTCGGCCAGGAGGGAGAAGCCGTTCTCGGCGTCGGGCTCAAAGCCCAGGCGCTCGGCGCGCATGCGGATCTGGGCCGGGGATTCTTCGCCCGCCACATAGACCACGCGCACGCCCTGGCGCACCCACCACAGGGCCAGTCCCGTCAGCAGGGTCGACTTGCCCACGCCGGGCTCGCCACCCAGGAGGATCACCGAGCCCTCCACCAGGCCGCCGCCCAGGACCCGCGCCACCTCTTCCGGGGCCACGGGCAGACGCCGCTGTTCGGCCGACGCCACCCGGGCCAGGGGCACCGGTTTGCCTGTGCCGCGCACGCCCTCGCCGAAGCCCACGGCACCCTTGGCCTTGGCTGGCCCACCGGCGCTGAAGCCGCGGGCGCCTTTGTTCTTGCCACCGCCGGCCAGGGCGATCTTCACCTCGGCCAGGGTGTTCCAGGATCCACAACCGGGGCAACGCCCCAGCCAGCGCAGTTCCTCGTGGCCGCAGTCGGTGCAGCAGAAACGGGTGTTGGTCTTGGCCATGTCGACTCTCGGAATTGGTGGTCAGCGAATCAGTGTGAGTTTCCGCTCGTCCCGGTCGCCCGCGCTGGACAGACGCAGCAGGTACACCCCGCTGGCAACCTGGCGACCCGTCCCGTCGCGACCGTTCCAGGTGGCCTCGTGGGGACCGGCGGACAGTCTCCGATCGAGCAGGACGCGGACCAGCATACCACGCACGTCGTGGATCGACAGCCTGGTTCTACCGGCGGTACGCGTCTCGAAGGCGATGACCGTGGTGGGATTGAAGGGGTTGGGCTGGTTGCCCAGGATGTGGGTGTGGGCCGTGGGCACGTCCCCACCGGACACCGTGTCGGTGAGGGTGAAGCGTAGGCCCCAGGAATCGATGGTCCCGGCGTCCCCGGTCACGTGGTCGGTGACCGTCAGGATCCACACGCCCTCGTTGGAGGCGGCCAGGAAATCCCCCAGGTCGCCCGGACCGGACACCGAGAGGGTTTCGGGCCAGTTGCCCACCAGATCCGCCGTGCCGGCAGCACCGCGGTCGTGGAGCCGGACCACCGTGCCCTGGGGCGACTCCAGGTCCACCGTGAGCTGGCCCACATCCGCATGGGTGATGGCCAGATCCACCTGGAGCCCGACCACGGTGCCGGCCTGGGCGGCCATGACACCCAGGAACGACTGCCCCACCTGGAAACCGTCATCAGGGATGGACACCGGTCCGGCCACGGTCATGACCGTGTCGCGGGTGGTGAAGGAGTTCACCATGAAACTGCGCGGGCCGCGGACAGTGAGGTTGGGCACGGCTGCCGTGTCCCGGGCCTCGAGGGTGTAGCTGTAGACGTCGCCCTCGGTCACCTGGGCCACGTCCCGCGGGAAGACCAGTTGGTAGATTCCGTCGCCCAGATCGGTCATGGGGAACGGTCCCTGCTCGGCTCCACCGTTGCGAACGTAGCGCAGGTCCACCCCCGCCACGCCCAGATTGTCGGTGACCGTGCAGCGCACCACCGGCGGCCAGGCGAAGAGGGTCGTGTGACCCAGGAGCGTGTCCGCGACCAGGGGCGGAGTCGTGTCCGGGCCCACGTGGAAAGCGTGCACGCGCGCCGGGGCGCGTACCGGTTCGGAGACCGGAGTATTCTCCAGATCGGCACCGGCCAGGTAATATTCCACGTCCGTGCCCGCGGGTTGGGCCGGGATGTCGGCGGTCCAGGTGTCCGGCAGGCCGGGAGCTGCCAGCAGGGGCGTGTCCTGCCAAGAACCGCCGTTGGACCGGTACGCCAGGCGCAGGGTGGAAGGATCGAGACCTGCCCGGGCGGTGATCCCGGCGGTGACGGTGATGGCGTTGAATGTGTCTTCGGTGTCGGCCAGAGGCGTGTGGTCGTACACGGGACCGAACCAGGTGACCGCCGCCAGGGCGTCCACGATGCCCCAGCCGAGATCGTTATCAGGGGTCGCCGCCTGGCTGGCGGATTGGCGCAGAGCCGTGCGCACCTGGATGGGCGTCAGTTGCGGCGCGCGCTCGAGGATGAGGGCCGCGACGCCCGCCACCAGGGGAGCAGCGAAGGAGGTGCCGTTGGCCCCGCCATAGATGTGGTCGTTGACGGGGCTGGCCACCCAGGTGCCCAAGCCCAGGGCCGCCACATCGGGCTTGACGCGGCCGTCGTAGGTGGGGCCCGGCGACGAGAAGTAGGCCACCTCGCCCGTGGAGGATACGGCGCCCACGGTGATGACGCTGTCCCCGTCGGCGGGAACACCGATGCGGCCGGTGGTGGAGCGGGAGTTGCCCGCCGCGTTGACGACCACCACGCCCCGGGCCACGGCGGCGTCGGCGGCCAGGGTGGAGACCGCCGTGTCGCCATCCAGGTCAGACGGGTCGATCCAGTCCTCGTAGACCAGGGAGGAAGTGACGATGTCGGCGCCCCGGGCTTCGGCCCACTCGAGGCCGGCCACCCAGTGGTCCTCCTCCACGGGAGTCTCGTCGCCCACGTCCTCGGTCTTGGCCAGGAGCACCGACGCGCCGCGGGCCACTCCCACCAGATCGCCGGCGTGATGGCCGGCCAGGGCCGACAGGACCATGGTCCCGTGATTACGCGAGCTGACCGGATCGCCGTCCTCGTTCTCCACCACGGCGTCGTCGTTGACGAAGTCCCAGGCGTCCACCACGTCCACGGGCACCAGGGCGTCGTGGACCGTGCGGAAGCCCGTGTCCAGAACGCCGATCCGCACGTCGCGGCCCGTCAGGCCCATATCGTGGACCGGCGGCACGTTGATCTGCTCTAGTCCCGCCAGACTGCCGCCGTAGTCGAGGGTCCAGGCGGCGGCCTTGTCGACGGCCGGCGGCATGACCGCCTCGAACTCGGGGACGTCACGACGGAAACGGGCCACCGGGGCCAGGCGCACCACCTGGGGCAGGTCGGCCAGACGGCGGATCTGGGCCGGGGTGGCGGCGAAGCTGGCGGCGTTGAGCCAACGGCTCGTGCGGCGGAGGACGGCACCCGTGGCCTGGGCAGCGTCCAGGTGCCGGCGGTTCACCGGCAGGTCCGACGCCAGGACGATGCGGTCGGCGCCACGCACGCGGGCGCGGCGGGCGGCGGTGTGGGGATCGAGATCGGCGCGGGCGGCGGCCAGGTCACGCGAAGATTGCGTCGGGTTGCGCTCCTGAAAGAAGACCCAGACCAGCGCCCGGCCGTCCTCCGTGCGCAGGGGATGATCCGGCTGCGCCATGATTGCTTCGAGAACCGGCGGCAAGGGCGCTCGGTCCGCTGCGATAGAGGAGGCTGCGCCGACGACGGCAACGATGATGACAAGGATGAGAGTGCGGATCATGGGCTGCTCCTGCCGGACCGGCCGCTCCAGACGGCTGGTCGACCATGATTCTACCACGTGGCCGGGGAGCACGGGGCGGCGCTGGTGAAAACCCGTATCAAGCCTCAATCTACGGAGCACGGGCCGGGCGCGCCAATCCGGCCCGGAAGGTCAGTTCACCGGAGCCGGGTCCTCGTCCACCTCCTCGGGGGAGTCGATCAGGCCCAACTCCACCAGGCGGTCATGGAGCCACCACTGGGCGTCGGGTTCGCGCAACCAGGCTTCAGCCAGGATATCGACACAGACGTGGGCTTCGTCCTCGCTCCCGGGCTGGATGAAAGGTTCGGTGGACGGCTCATATTCGGGCTCGCCGATGCCCAGCAGCCAGGGCGCCACGTAAGGGTTGGCCTCCATGGCCTGGGTCAGGGCGTCGCGGGCCGCGTCCTCGTCCTCCACCAGCACCAACAGCAGCACCCAGGACCAGGACATGACCGCGCCGCCGTCGTCGTGCTGCTCCACCACGTCCCAGGCCCGCTGGATCTCGCCCATGGAAAGGTAGTAGCCCAGCAGGAGGGCTGCGTTGCCCAGGTGGTCGTCCGGGTCGAGGTCCAGGAGTTCCTCGTAGTGGGCCACGGCGTCCAGGCGGCGGCCGACGGTCCACAACACCTCCGCCAGTTGTTTCACCGTGCGCAGGTAGGGGCGGGCGGGGACCAGGTTCCAGAAGTCGCCCGCGGCTTCCATGAAGAAGTCAGGGCCCAGGCGGCGTTCGCCCTCGGCCACGGCGTCGTCCAATTCGGCGATGAGAGTGCCCATATCCTCGCACACCAGGAAGGATCGCACGCAGCGGGCGTCGCAGTTGCCAGGGTCTAGCTGGAGAGCCCGTTCCGCGTGCTCCAGGGCCTCCTCCGCCTCGGAGGATTCGTAGGCGCGGTAGGCCAGTTCCTGGGCCAGTTCCACGGGGTCGTCCTTGAGCGCGGCATTGCGACGATCCTGCAAGTCGTCGCCGGCGGCTTCGACCACTGCTTCGCGGAACTCCTCCTCCGAAGCGTACTCGCCCTCTCCGTCGGACTCGTTCCAGGCCTGACGCAGCAGGCGCTCGACCAGGAACGGGGACTCGGGTGCCGGGCGTTCCGGGGTGGGCTGGTCGCTCATGGGTGGTACCGTCCGCGCTGGAGTGGACTCGCGTACCGGCGCCGGGCCGGCCGTCTCGGGGAGAACCTACGCCACACCGGCGACCGCGTCAAAGGCCGGACGGACCGGCGAATACCCGGTGTCGCCCCGGACGTGATGCGCTATGGTGCGGGCAAGGAGGCGGCAATCATGTCCACCGGACCCACCATCGGACTCGCCCTCGGCAGCGGCGGCGCCCGCGGCCTGGCCCACGCCGGCGTACTGCAGGCCCTGGAAGAAACCGGTATTCGGCCGGACTTCGTGGCCGGCACCAGTATGGGCTCCATCGTGGGCGGCCTCTACGCCCAGGACCCCTCCCCGGACCGGGTGTGGCAGCGCCTGCTGGCCTACGTGGAAAATCCGGAGTTCGCGTCCTATTGGACCCCCTTCGTCCCCCGCGACGAGCAGGAAGGCCGCGAGCCGGGCAACCGCCTGTCCGGCGTCTTCGACTTCATGCAACGCAAGCTCATCGCCGTCAAGACCGTCACCCGCCCCTACCAGCTGGATGCGGACCGCCTGCGCGGTCCCCTGACCAATCTCTTCGGCCCAGTGGACTTCGCCGACCTGGAGATCCCCTTCGCGGCGGTGGCCCTGGACCTCATCGCCGGTGAAAAGGTCATCTTCGACACGGGGCCGGTGGTCGAGGGCGTGTACGCCAGCAGCGCCATCCCGGGCATCTTCCCGTCCCTGGAAGCCGGTGGCCGCGTCATGTGTGACGGAGGCGGACCTTTCCGCGTGCCCGTAGACGCCTGCCGCGAACAGGGCGCCGACCTGGTCATTGCCGTGGACATCCCCGCCTTCGAGGACACCCACCTGGGCACGGGCATGGACATGATCCTCAGGTCCAACACCGTGGCGCGCCAGCGGCTCAACGATTTCGTACTGGCCGGCGCCGACTTCGTCATCCGCCCGGACGTCACCGACTACCACTGGGCCGACTTCGCCAATGGGGCCGTGGCCCGGGAACGGGGCTACTTGGCCGGCAAGGCGGCGGTGGGAGAGTTGCGCGACCTGCTGCGGTGGCGAAACAGCCTGGCTTACCGCGCCCGGCGAGCCACGCGGCGTTTGTTGCGTCTGGAAACGGATTGAGAATCAGCTGCGGCTCATGAACCACTTCTGCCAGGGATCCAGCCAGAACCTGTAACGGGCCCTGTACAACCGGTCGTTCCAGGCATTGAATCCGCGACCGGTGTCGGCGGCGAAGTGCTCCGCCTCGGCGGCGAGACCCTCCCCATGGGCCGCCACCTGTCGCGGATACCAGGTCTCCCGCACCCACTCGTAGAGGATCTGTTCGCCGCGTACCATGGCGGCGATGCGCTCGCGCTGGGCCGGATCGTCGAGAACCGCGCGGGCCACGGTGTTGTCCCTGGCCACGTTGGCCCGCCGGTAGGCCGGATTGAGGTCCGGCGCCACCGCCTGCCGCAGCATGATCACCGATTCATCGAAACTCTCCACCAGACCGATGAAGATACCGTGACGTTCGACAACGTTCATGGCTTCCTGGGGGTCCGCGTCCCGGGAGAAGAACTTGAGTTGGTGCTCCTGTGGCTCGTGCCAGGCGCACCAGGCGTCCAGGTCCAGGGGGTTCGGCGTGGTGGCCCGGTGGAACTGGTAGTGCGAGGCCATGCGCCTGACGGGATCGCGCAGAAAGGCGAAATAGCGCACCGGCCGCAGTTCGTGCAGGCTTGACCAGACGGTCAGCGCGTGACCGCCCACGGCGCGCAGACCCGGAGCGAGCCGCGTGAGGCGCCGAAACTCGTCGTGGTCGTAGGTGGCCACTGAGCGCGAGCGGCCGGTAGCGCCCGGTGCCAGGGGCGGCCGCCAGGGCACGGCGCGGCAGTAATTCAGCCCATAGCTGCTGCGCAGCATGGTCTCGATCGAGCGGCCGCCGGTCTTGGCCACGTGCAGGAAAACGAGAAGGGGGTGGGCCATGGCGCTCCGTACCGCGAGGGTCAACGTGTTGAATCAAGAGCAATTATAGCACGAGCGGTGGTGGCCGAACACGCCTTCCCTGGCCGTCCCGGGTTGTCGCCCGGAACGGTCTGTTTCTATCTTGAGGAGGGGAGGCGGGGTCGAGGCCGTCATCCTGCGCCGATCATGCCCCGCCCAATGAGGGGGTACGGCATGTCCCTTTTGCTCACCGAACGTCTGATCCAACGCCAGATCAATCATTGGAATCGCCTGCGGGAGTTCCTACGGGACGACGCCGAGGAGGTGCCCGAGAACCGCGGCCCGGTGGTCACCGTGTCCCGTCTGGCCGGTAGTGGCGGCCGCCAGCTGGCCGAGACCCTGGCCGCCCGCCTGGAACTCGAACTCCAGGACCGGTCCCTCATCGAGGGCATCCTCCGGGACCGGCGCATCCACGAGTCGGTGGTCGCCCGCCTGGACGAGCGCACCGCCAGCCAGGTCCGCCTTTGGGTGCAGGGCCTGCTCCAGCGGCGCATCCTACTGCGCGACGAGTTCCATACGGCGCTGGTGGAAGCGGTGACGGCCCTGGCTGCCCAGGGCTCGGTCGTGTTCCTGGGCCGTGGCGCCAACGTCATCCTGGGCGAGCACGCCGACCTGCGGGTGCGGGTGGTGGCCGGCCGCAAGACCCGGCTGCGCAACCTGGCCGAGCGGTTTGGTCTGGACGAGGACGCGGCGGCGGCCAACCTGCGCGAAACCGACGAGCAGCGGTCTGACTTCGTGCGGAAGGTCTTCGGCAAGGAGGCCTGGCAGCCGGAGGACTACGACCTGGTGTTCAACGCCGACCGGCTGGAGGTCGAGGAGATGGTGGATCACGTGGTGCTGGTGCTGTCGCGGGTGCCGGCCCAGAATGCTCTGGCCGCGGAAGCCTGAGGAGTCTTCGGGAATCCCGGTCTTGCCACCTGCAAGATTGGCGGCACGACCGGCACCTCCACGGGGCGTCATGCGCCCTCTCCCGCCCCGGCTCGCCACCCGACCCCGCGTGGCACGGTCCTTCCATGACGTCCGCAACCGCGCCGGCCGCTCCGCCGCGGTCCCGTCACCAGCAGCCCCGAAGGAGCCGAGATGCGCATCATCGCCGTCGCCATGACCAAGGGCGGAGTGGGCAAGACGACCACCGCCGTCAATCTCTCCCACGGGCTGGCCCGGCGCGGCCACCGGGTTCTCTTGGTGGACGCCGACACCCAGGGCCAGTGCGCCAAGGCCCTGGGCGTGGCCGCCGAGCCCACCTTGACGGACGTACTCCTGGGCGAGGCCACGATCCTGGAGGTGGTGAACCGGGCCCGCGAGAACCTCGATCTCGTGGCCAGCGATCACCACCTGACCAAGGCGTCCCTGGTCATCGCGCGCCGGGAATACGACGGGCATCTCGCCCTGGCCGAGGCCCTGGCCCCGGTGGCCGACCGCTACGATTTCGCGATCATGGACGCGGCCCCCGGCGTGGACGCGGTGGCGGTGAACGTGCTGGGCTGCGCCGACGACGTGCTGGCTCCGGTGGCCCTCAACCCGGCGGCCCTGGCCGGCGTCTTCGAGTTCGTGCGGCACGTGGAGCGGGTGGCCCGCCACAACCGGCGGCTGGCCCTGCGCTGGATCCTGCCCACCTTCCACGACCTGCGCGTGCGGCAGACGGGCGAGATGCTCGAGCAGCTGCGCACCCACTTCGGCGGCCGCATGTGCACCCCCATCCGCGTGAACATCGACCTGGCCGAGGCCTTCGGCTGGAAGCGGTCCATCTTCGAACACGCGCCCCAGTCCCGCGGCGCCGAGGATTACGGGCAGCTGGTGAACGAGGTCCAGGCCGGCAGCTGCGTGGCCCAGCGGGAGCCCGAGGGATCGGCCGAACGGGAATTCGCGCTGGAGCCCTGATCGGGAACCCCGGCCCGGGGCTGGCGTTGACCGCCGGGTCACCATTCCGGGCAGAATGGGGCCCGTCATGACCCGTCGTTCACGATTCCCGCTCCGGCGCTTCTGGCGCCGTCTGAACCCCGGCCGCCGCCTGCTCGCCGTCCTCCTGGTCTGCGCCCTCGTACCCGCCGCCGGCCAGGTGGCCGACCACCTGGCCTGGGATCCGGCCGTCCTCCACCTGGGCGCCGACCTTGCCGCCGCCCAGCCGCCGGCCGCGGGCGAGCGACTGGTCCTGTGCCTCGACGGACCCGAATTCATGGCCGCCGCGCGGGCCGACCTGCTGGCAGCCGAGAGCGCGGTCCTGGTCCAGACCCTGGCCTTCGAGGCCGACGACGCCGGCCTGGCCCTGGCGGCAGCTCTCCTGGCCAGCCCAGCACCCCGTCGCCGCCTACTCATCGATGACTACTCGCGCCATGTGCAGAGCGACAAGGTCATCGGCGCCCCCAATCGCCTCTTCGACACGGCCCTGGCCCGGGAGGCCGAGCAGACCCGCACCCTGGTCACCCAACTCCGGGCCCACGGCGTGGACGTGCGCTACGGCAGGCCCCTCTTGGCCGGCGGCGATCTGCTCAAGCCGCGGGATCACAAGAAGCTAGTGGTGGTGGACGGCCGCACCGCCTACGTGGGCGGCATCAACTTCTCGGCCCACAACTTCCTCTGGCACGACCTCATGCTGCGGGTGGACGACACCGACGCGGCGGCGTTCCTGGCGGCGGATTTCGGGCGGAGTTGGCAGGGCGAGCCGGTGGCAACGATCGGATCGTTCGCAGGCCTGGATCTGGTATGCGGCTCCGGCGGCGGCCACCCGGCCGTGCGGGACGTCATCGCCGCCGCCATCGCCGGCGCCACCGATCGCATCGTCCTCCAGTGCCCGTATGTCACCGACCCGTACCTGGAACTGCTGGGCGAGGCCCGGAAACGCGGCGTACGGGTCACTGTACTGACGTCCGAACGCTCCAACCGCTTCTGCATGAAGCAGGGCATCATGGACGCCTGCCGCCGCCACGACCTGGAGCTGCGCTTGTTGCCCGGCCCCATGACCCACGTGAAAGCCCTGCTGATCGACGATCGGGCGCTGGTGATGGGCTCGGCCAACTTCGACTTCCTCAGCGGCAGTCTGCAGCCGGAAATCGTGGCCACGGTAGCCGACCCGGCGGTGATCGCCGACTTCCGCAGGCGGGTGATGGAACCAGACCTGGTGCGGTCCCGACCCTGGTCCCCCGACGAGACGAGCCCCGTGGTGACGGGGCTCGGAGCGAAGGTCATCGGACTGGCCGGGGATCTGGCCCTGGCGTTCCACGAGGCGGGCGACCGCTAGAGCGCGGCCGCCCTACTTCACCACCAGGTTCACGAGCTTCCCCGGCACGTAGATCCTCTTCACGAGGTTCTTCCCCTCCAGCCAGGGCACGATCTTCTCGTGGCCGCAGGCCAAGTCGAGCACCGCATCCTGCTCCGCGTCCACCGGCACCTCCAGCTGGGCGCGCAGCTTGCCGTTGATCTGGACGACGACCGTGATGGAATCGCTCACCAAATACTTCTCGTCGGCGGTGGGCCACCCCTCGTAAGCCAGAGTGCCCTCGTGCCCCAGCCGCGACCACACCTCCTCCGCCAGGTGCGGCGCGTAGGGCGCCAGCAAAAGCACGAACTGCTCCAGCACCGACCGGGGTCGCACCTCCAGCTGGTTCATCTCGTTGACGAAGACCATCATCTGGCTGATGGCCGTGTTGAAGCGCAGGTCGCCGGTCATGGACGTGACCGCGTCGATGGTCTTGTGGAGGATGCGCAGAGCCTCGTCGCCGGGCTCCACGTCCTGGACCGCCGGGTGCCAGGCGTCGTCCTCGCCGTCGAAGTAGAGGCGCCACACCCGGTCGAGGAAGCGCCGCACGCCTTCGATACCCGTGGTTGACCAGGGTTTGTCCCTTTCCAGGGGTCCCAGGAACATGAGGAAAAGGCGCAGGCTGTCGGCACCGCTGTCGGCGATGACGTCGTCCGGGTTGACCACGTTGCCGCGGCTCTTGCTCATCTTCTCGCTGTTCTCGCCCAGGATCATGCCCTGGTTGCGCAGACACCGGAACGGCTCGCTGGTGGACACCAGGCCCAGGTCGAAGAGCACCTTGTGCCAGAAGCGGGCGTACAGCAGGTGGAGCACCGCGTGTTCGGCGCCACCCAGGTAGAGGTCCACGGGCATCCAGTGTTTTTCGAGGTCCTCGTCCCAGGCCTTGTCCGTATTGCGCGGGTCCAGGAAGCGCAGGTAGTACCAACAGCTGCCCGCCCACTGGGGCATGGTGTTGCTCTCGCGGACGGCCTTCTGTCCGCTCACCGGATCGTCGATCTCCATCCACTCGGTGATGGTGGCCAGGGGACCCTCGCCGGTGCCCGCCGGTTCGTACTTCTCCACCTCCGGCAGCATGAGCGGCAGTTCGTCGGATTCCAGCAGGCGGACCGTACCGTCAGCCAGCTTCAGCAGGGGGAAGGGTTCGCCCCAGTAGCGCTGCCGGCTGAAGAGCCAGTCCCGGAGCTTGTAGTTCACCTTGCGCTCGCCCAGTTCCTTTTCGACCAGCCAGTCGATCATGCGGGCCTTGGCCTCGGCCACGCCCAGACCATCAAGGAAGTCACTGTTGATGGCCTTGCCTTCGCCTGTGTAGGCCTTGCCGTCGAAGTCGGCCGGCGGTTCGACGGTGCGCACGATGGGCAGGACGAAGGTCTCGGCGAATTCCCAGTCGCGCTCGTCCTGGCCGGGGACGGCCATGATGGCCCCGGTGCCGTAGCCCATCATCACGTAGTCGGCGACCCAGATGGGCACGTCCTTACCGGTGGCCGGGTTGGTGCAGAAGGAGCCGGTGAAGACGCCGGTCTTCTCCTTGGCGATCTGGCGGTCGCGATCGCTCTTGCCGGCGGCCTCCTTGCGGTAGGCCTCCACGGCGGCGCGGTGCTCGCCGGTGGTCAGTTCCTCCACCCAGGGATGCTCGGGGCTGAGGACCATGTAGGTGGCACCGAACATGGTGTCCGGACGGGTGGTGAAGACGCGCAGCACCTGGTCGGACCCGCTGACGGTGAAGTCGCACTCGGCCCCCTCGGAGCGGCCGATCCACTCCCGCTGCTGGATCTTGATGTGCTCGGGCCAGTCCAGGTCGTCCAGGTCCGCCAGCAGGCGCTCGGCGTAGGCGGTGATCTTCAGCATCCACTGCTTCATGGGACGGCGTTCCACCGGGTGGTCGCCGATCTCGCTCAGGCCGTCCTTCACCTCTTCGTTGGCCAGCACCGTGCCCAGGGCCGGGCACCAGTTCACCGCGACCTCCGCCTCGTAGGCCAGACCCTGCTCGTAGAGCTTGGTGAAGATCCACTGAGTCCACTTGAAGTAGTCGGGATCGGTGGTGGCCACCTCGCGGGTCCAGTCGTAGCTGAATCCGATCATCTTCAACTGGCGCTTGAAGTTGGCGATGTTCTTGACGGTCGTGTCCCGGGGATGGGTGCCCGTTTTAATGGCGTGGTTCTCCGCCGGCAGGCCGAAGCTGTCCCAGCCCATGGGGTGCAGAACATTGTGGCCGTTCATGCGCTTGAAGCGCGACACGATATCCGTGGCCGTGTAGCCCTCGGGGTGCCCCACGTGGAGCCCGTTGCCGGACGGGTAGGGGAACATGTCCAGCACGTAGAACTTGGGCTTGTCACCGCCGGGCTCGCCGGGGTTCGGGGTGCGGAAGGTCTGCTGTTCTTCCCAGATCTTCTGCCAGCGCGGCTCGATGGTGGACGGATCATAGGCCATCGTTCGTTCCTTGTCTCCGGAGGTCAAGTCGGCGGTGGAAGGGGGAATATGGGCGATTCGGGGCCGGATGACAACCGTCCGCGGTGGACACCCGATTTGACACCCGCTTTTCATTCAACTAAGCTCACCACGAACCCGGTCCGGGCGAGGAGGAATGATGATGAGGGGATTCCGCGCGTTCCAGCCGGTGGCCGTGGTGGGCCTGCTGGCGATCCTGATATTCACCGCCTGCAGCGACGACCCCAATGAACCGGCTCCTGAGCCCGGGGCCGTGGGGAGCTTCGTCGATCATTCCGGCTGTCTCAGCAACGGCAAGCAGGACGAATCGCCCATCCCCCAGGACCGGGGATTCCTGTTCTGGTCCTACGACTCCGACACGGGAACCCTGCGCGTCGATCACGTGAACGCCGGGTTGAACTGCTGCCCCGAGTACACGGCCGCCATCACGGTCACCGCCGATGCCCTGACCATCACCGAAACCGAGACCGAAGGCCTGTGCAACTGTCTGTGCCTGTTCCGTCTGTCGTTCGAGGTGACGGACCTGCCGGTGGGCGTGTACCGGATCGACGTGGACGAGGAATACCTGGCGCCTGAGGATCCGCCGCTGGCGGGTGTCATCGACCTGACCCAGGCCGAGTTCGGCACCATCCAGGCGCAGCGGAGCCACTACCCGTGGGACATGGGAGATTAGAGACCGTCTTCGTCGTCCAAAACCCGGACCCGTACCCGTACGACTCCAGACTGGAGCATGTCCAGTTCCTGCGCCGCCTTGCGCGAAAGATCGATGATCCTCCCGGCCACGAACGGCCCTCGATCATTGATGCGGACGATGACGTCGCGCCCCGTATCGAGCCGCGTCACCCGTACCCGCGTACCGAAGGGCAGGGTCTTATGGGCCGCGGTCATGGCATGCATGTCGAAGACCTCGCCCGACGCCGTGGTGCGGCCGTGGAAGCGATCCGCATAGAAAGAGGCGAGGCCCACCTGGACCTCGCCTCCACCACCTCGGGACGGGCCGCCGCCGCAACCGGCCAGCAGGCCCAGCACGGCCACGAGCGCCAAGGATGTCGGTCGAAGCGCACGCCGCATGGTCCTCCTACATGGGCGAGAAGCCCTGGTCCGCCCAGTAGGCGTCCTGGTAGATCTTCTCCAGCTCCATGAGCTGCTCCAGGTGACCGTCTTCCCACTCCACCAGCCAGGTGAAGAGCTGTTTGAGGCCCGCGTCCTCGGCCTTGGCCGCCTGCTCCGTGTAGTAGGCGATGGCCCGGCGCTCCAGGTCGCAGCCGATGCCGATGATGGCCATCTCGAACTCGCCCCGCTGGAGAGCCTTCTTGAAGTCGTCGTTGATGACGGGATTGGAACCGTGGTCGACCTCGCCCGGATGCACGTCCGCCAGGTCGATCTTGCCCTCCTGCATGAGGTGCTTGTACTGGTTCATGAGGATGTTGACGTGGTCGTCCTCGTCCTTGGCCAGCATCTCGAACATGGCCCTGGCCTGGGGATCGTCCGTCTTGGTGGCCGCATGGTGGTACAGTTGCTGGCCCTTGATCTCCACCATCACCGCGTCCTTGATGGCCTTGATCATCTCCTGCTTCTTGGCATCGCTCATGGCGTGTCCTCCGGGGCGGCCCAGGGGCCGGTTCGGGTTCTAGAAGACGTTCAGGTTGACGTATTTCTTCGGGTTGCGGCGGATCTCGTCGAGCAGGCGCTCCAGCGAGACCAGGGTCGAGTCGGCGTGTTCGTAGAGGGCGGGGTCGTTCAGCAGGCGGGCCGCCGTGCCCTCGCCCTCGTCCAGCTTGGCCAGGATGGCCTCGGCGTGGCGGGCCGAGGTCTCCAGGGCGGTCATGAGGCTGTCGGCCTTGGCGGCCGAGGTGGAGAAGTCGTCGAAGGCACGGTCCACCTTGCCCGAAGCCATGAGTTCGCGCAGCTCGTTGGAAGCGGCGCGCAGGTTGGCCATGACCTCGGCCGTGGCGTCCCGGTTCTCCTCCAACAGGCGGTTGAAGTTGCCCAGGGCCTCGTGGGACAAGGCCAGGGTCTCGACGATCTTGCCCGAGTCGCGGATCTCGGTGATGAGGGTGTTGAGGGTCGTCGTGAGGGACTCGAACTCGGCCAGGGCCGTGCCCGCCGCGTCGGTCATCTCGGTGATGGAAGCCGAAGTGCGTCCCTTGAAGATATGCCCCTCCAGCACCTGCTTGCCCCGGCCCGGGGTGATCTCGATGACCACCTCGCCTACGATGCCCTTGGTGCCCAGGGACACCACCGCGTCGTCGGCCAGGCGCACCTGATCGTCCACCAGCATGCTCACGCGCACGAAATTGTCCAGGATGGCCACGTCGTCCACCTGGCCGGCGCGGATGCCGCGCACCTGGATGCGGTCGCCCACTTGCAGACCCTCTACCCGGGGAAAGTCCACCTGGTACAGATTGACTCCCCGGTTCACCGCGACCTGCTTGAACCACATCATACCGGCGATGAGGACCACCAGGGAAAAGATGGTGATCAGCCCAACCTGCATCTCGTTACGTCGTTCCATCGTACGCTCCCGGCTTGCCCAGAGACGGGTCCCGGCGGCCTAGAAGGCCCCCAGGGGACCGCGGGCATTCCCCTCGATGAACTGCCGCACCATGGCGTGGTCCGTGGTCCGGACCTCCTCGACGGTGCCGGTGAACTGGATCTTGCCCCGGCTCAGCATGGCCATGCGGTCGGCGATCTTGAAGGCGCTCGGCATGTCGTGGGTGACGACGATGCTGGTCACGCCCAGTTCCTTCTGCAGCTTGATGATCAGGTCGTTGATGGCGTCGCTCGTGATCGGATCGAGCCCCGTGGTGGGCTCGTCGTAGAGAATGTACTCCGGTTCCATGACGATGGCCCGCGCCAGTCCCGCCCGCTTCTTCATACCGCCCGAAAGAGCGGAGGGCAACTTGTCCTCCACGTTTTCCAGACCCACCATGGCCAGGCACTCACAGGCCCGCGCCCGGACCTGGTCCTCGCTCAGCCCCGAGTGTTCCGACAGCATGAGGCCCACGTTCTGGCAGATGGTCATGGAGTCGAAGAGCGCCGCCCCCTGGAAGAGGAAGCCGAACTTCTTGCGCAGCTCCATGAGCCGCCGGGTTCGCAGACCCGTAATCTCCTCGCCCTCGATCCAGATGCGGCCCTCGTCGAGCTCCAGCAGCCGGACGATGTGCTTCAGCAGGACCGACTTGCCCTCGCCGCTGCGCCCGATGACCACCAGGGTCTCGCCCTTGTGGATGAGCAGGTCCGTCCCGTCGAGCACCTGCTTGGGGCCGAAGGCCTTGGACACGCCCTCGATGGCGATGCCCGCGAACGCGGCGGGATCCGGGACTCTCTGGTCCGGCGGCGGCGGCAGTGTGTATTCCACGAGGTCCACGGGTCACCTACCGAAAACGATCTGGAAGAGCACGATGGCCAACAGGTAATCGGCCACCAGGATGCTCAGACAGCTACCCACCACGGCGGTCATGGTGGCGCGCCCCACGCCCTCGGCGCCCCCCTCGGTGTTGAACCCGAAGAAGATGCCGCTCAGGGAAATAATGCCCCCGAAGATGAACGACTTGATCAGTCCACCGATCACGTCCAGGGGGTCGTAGAACAAACGCAGGCCCTCGATGAAGGTGCTGCTGGTCACGTCCAGGGTGAGGACCGAGGCCAGGTAGCCGCCGAAGATGGCGATGCCGTTGGCCAGGATCGTGATGGTCGGGATCATCAGCACCGCCGCCACGAAACGCGGCATGGCCAGGTACCGCACCGGCTCGATGGCCATGATGTTCATGGCGTCCAGCTGCTCGGTCACCTTCATGGTGCCCAGCTCGGCCGCGTAGTTGGCGCACAGGCGGCTACCCACCACCAGGGCCGTCAGCACCGGCCCCAGTTCGATGAACACGCTCTTGGAGATCATCACCCCCAGGAACTTCATGGGGACGTAGGCCTGCATCTGGTAGACCGCCTGCACGGCGGTCACGGCGCCCACGAAGACCGAGGTCGTCAGCACCAACGGCATGGACCCGATGGCCACCACGTGCATCTGCTCGTAGATCAGGTGCCGCATGCGCCAGGCGTGGGGCAACTGCACTACGATGGCGCGCAGTAAAAGGGCGCCCCGGCCCGTGTGCATGAGGGCCAGGAGGACCAAGCCGCCTAGATTGGTGACGAGAATGGGCATGATGGGCGAATATAGTCGCCGGGCGGAACGAAGTCTACGCCGCAGCCCGGCTCGTTTTCTTGAAGAACGGTCATCTTCGCTGTTCCCCCTAGGCAACCCCACCACCACACACCCGACCCAGAAGGAGAAACCATGTCGATCATGAAGAAGCTGCACATCGTAGCCCTGCTGGCCATCCTTGCCCTGGTCCCGGCCTGTAGCGACACTGATGACGCCGTCGCCCCGCCGGCCCCTGAAACCACCACCCAGGGCGTTGGCCTGGACCTCGACGACTACCGCGCCTACCAGCTGGCCGCCCCGGGCTACACCTACGAGGTCGCCCTGGAAGGGGATATCGACTTGTCCACCGGCGGCACGGTCACCGGCCGGCCCGCCAGCTGGCCCGACACGGCCAGCGAATTCAGCTACACGGTCCTGCCGGACGCCGTGGTGAAGTCCACCCTGGCCAACCCGGACGCCGAGACGGTGCGTGTGAAGGTGTGGGTGCCCGTGTACGAATCCGAGTTCCCCGATCCCGAGTTCGCCATGCCCATGATCCTGGAACCGGACGGCCTGGCCTACACCGCGGGCCAGCACGCCACGGTGGAACTGAGTTACCACCCGTCCCTGACGCCGTCCTCGGTGGACAGCGGGTACCAGATTTTTTGCATCGACGATTTCCTGCCGGGCGACGCGGCGGTGGGCGTGGTAGCGGCGGATGGCGGCCAACTGGACTACCGGACGCGGATCCGGGCTTCCGTGGCCCACCATTCGCGGTGGGTCATCGACAAGACCGACGCCGACGACGACGACTCCACCGGCAACTGAGCGTCAGCCGAACCGTGTGGCGCGGAAGCGGTCTCAGCGGGGGTCCCCGATGAGGCGGTAAGTCGCCCAGTAGTAGGGATGGGACCAGTCGGGGTTGGCCACTCGGACTTGGAGCTGGGCCGCGCGGAGTGCGGCGGCCTTGCTCATGCCCGACAGCCAGTGGTCGTAAAAACGCCGGGCCAGCACCGCGGCGGCTTCATCGTCGATGCGCTGGCCCGAAGCGATGACCGTCCGGGCGCCGGCCTCCAGACAGGCCCTGGCGAAGCTGCCCACGCCTCCTGCCGCCAGGGGGCGGTCGGACTCGCAGCAGGACAGATAGATGAGATCGGCGCCGAGATGCCGCCGCGCAACGCCGGTGGCGGTCAGGGGCACACCCACGGCGAATCGCACCGTCGCCCGCCGGCCGAGCCCCTGGCTGAAGCGGGCGTGGGATGCGATGTGGATCACCGCCGGGCCCACGAAGTCGTCCTCGTCCAGGTCGTCATTCATGGCGCCGAGGCGCAGGTCCACACTGGCTGCCGGTCGGCGCGCCGCCACGGCCCGGGCCTCGGCTTCGGCATGACGCAGACTCTTGCCTCCGCCACCAATCTCCCCGAGAGCCCGATCGTCACCGAGCACCAACCAGCGGCCGTCGGCAGCCGGCGGCGGTACGTCCGCGGCGGCTCCGGCCGCCATCTCACGAATGGGTCCGCGGTCGAGGGCCGACTCGGTACCGCCGTCCGATGTGGGCAACGACAGGGCTGCCCAGGGAACCGCGTGCAGGAGGCCATCGGGAGCGATGTGGAGCGTGTGGCCGGATTGCCAGTGGACGGACAGCCTGCCCAGCAGAACGTCAGCCAGGCGATCCAGGGCCCGTTGGTCCACCGGCCGCTCCGGTCGCCGGACGTCCGCTACCACCGGCGCCGCCAGGCGGGCCAGATCGACCTCGCCAGGCAACTCGTTGACGGCCAGACCCCGCTCGTGGCGCAACCAGCGGAAGGATCGCTCCCGACCCACGAAATACCACAGGGCCGGCGCCGGTCCGGAGGCGTCCCCCATGTCGCCCGTCCCCGCTAGATCCAGTAGGGCCAGCGTAGCGTGGGCCACGTCCGTATCCTCCAGGCGCCGTGGATGATCCAGGAAGAAACCAGCCACCGACTCGAACAGGTCGCGCCGCAGGCGGCGGTTCATCAGGCGCAGGTCCGCGGAAAAGACCCGGCCGTCAGCGGCCCGCATCAACTGGACGGCGACTGCGAGTTCGGCCTCCGCTCGCTCCAGGTCCCCGATCTTCACGAGGGCCTTCCCCAGTTCCAGATGCAGCCGCACCCTGAGATCGGGGGGCGTGTAGGGGCCGCATTCCACGGCGACCGCATCGAGTCCCGCAATGCCTGCCCGCACGTCGCCGGCTTTCACCCGAGCGATCGCCGCATAGAGCCGCCGGGAGAGTCGGATCCGGAAACGGCCGCCGAAGGTGGTGTCCTCGGGCCCCGAGTCGAGCAGACGGACCGCCTCCGCCGGTCGCCCCGCCTCGATCAGGGCCGTGCCGAGCAGGAACCTGCTCTCGGCGGACTTGGCTGGTTCGCTGCCGGCCTCGGCCAGATCGAAGCACCGGGCGAAAGCTTGTTGCGCCTCCAGCGGATCGTCCCGGTGCAAGGCCAATTCCCCCTGGGACCGGGCGAGCAGCCATTCCATGCCCTCGCCGCCGCCGGTCGCCACCGCCTCGGCCGCGTCCTGCAACGCGTTCGCAGCCCGACGGAATTCACCCTGCTGGGCGAACAGATCGGCGGTGGCCATGGCGTAGGCAGCCAGCCGATTGGCGTCGGCAAGTCCGCCGTAGAGGGCGTACCGCAAGTCCTCCAGCCGGTTGATGGACCGGTAGGCCAAATCGGCTCGACCCGTTTCCCGGGCGAAATCGATCTGCTCCAGGTGGAATTCGGCCTCCTCGACCGCCGGTTGCGAGTCTGGATGGAGTTCGGACACCACCCTTAAAAGGGAATCGGCGACGGCGAAGTCGCCGACGTGGAGGTAGTAGGGAATCTCTCGCAGGGGATAGCCGGCCAGCAGGCGCGGGTCCGGGAAAGCTGCGACCCACCTGCGGCCATCGTCCAGGTAGGCGCGGCATTCCTTGAGCCGGCCCAGAAGGCGCAGATCATAGGCCACGTTGGTCATGGCCACCGGCACGTTGAAGGAGTCCTGAACCGCCCGGGCGAGTTCCAAGCACTTCAAGTCCGCGGCATAGGCCCGCTCGAGATCACCAGCTTCGGCGTAATAACCCGCCGCACGGTTGAGGAATCTCGACATGAGCCACGGGTGGTTCCCGGCCTGCGCCGAGTCCACGCACGAAACGATCATGTTGATGGCTCCGGTCAGCTCGCGCCGGCGATTGAGGGTCGCAGCCAGCCCCATGCGCGCACTCAGTTCCGCGTAACCGGAACCGGTCTTGTGATTCAGGGCGATCCGCATCGTCCGCGCGTGGACGGCGGCATCGAGGCGGTCGGTTCGTGACATGGCGCTCGCGATCCGGCCCCAGAATCTGGCTTCGATCCGGGCGCCGCCCGCCTTTCGGGAAGCCGGCAGATGCTTCAGCAGGAGTTGGATCCCCGCCTGGTCATCACCCTCTTCCCGCAGAGCCGCAGCCTGGGCGAACACCAGCATGAAGAAATTCAGGCTTGTCGGGTCCTCGTCCTCCAGATTCATGGCCAGGAACTCCCGCCCCCTGTTGCCGGACCTGAACCGGATCTTGCCGCGCAGGTAGGCCCCCACACCGCGAGCCGAATCGGCATAGGCCGGATGGGACAAGAGATCCTTCACGTCCAGATGCCCGCGCAGAAGGCTGCTGTTGTTCCAGGCCAGCGCGATCAGGGCATATTCGTGGGGATCCTCCTCCAGGTGCGCAGCCAGTTCCGCCGCCGCGGCGCTCCGGCTCTCCGGGCGGTCGATCCTCGGTTCGATATCCTCGACGAACTCGAGAACATCCACGGCTTTCCCCTGGGGTTCCGACTCCTCCAGCGAGGCTATCGCCCCCGCCATGGCCTCCGCCAGTTCCTCGGGCAAGGGCACGCCGGTAAGGTCGTGGATATGGGCGAGCGGAGCCGGCGCCGGCCCTTCGCAGGCTCCGGCCAGCAAGCACAAGAATACGGCGGCGCCCGCTCCGGCCAGGATCGGGAACCGTCTCCGCAGGGAAGTCATGATCGCATTCCCATTCTCCGGACGCCGTCCGGGGCGTCCGCTCCGTGGACATGCCTCGACGCGACGATTATAATCGAGTCCACCCCGAGGAGTCATTGCCGGACTGTCTATCCCCACGTGAACGGATGAGTTCCGAGATGCAGAGCGACGCCTACCTAGAAGGTGGTTCCAGCCATGATCGCTGGGACGATCTCGTCGCGCGCCATCTCGCCGGAGACCACACGGGCACCGAGGAACTGGCGCGGGAGCTGGATCCGGCCCTGCGCACGGCCGCCCGGGGCATGCTCGGCGCCGACGACCGCGACGCCGATGACGTGGTGTCCGAATCCGTCGTCGCGGTCCTCGACTACCTGCGCCGCCAGGGCTCCTTCGACGGCAATCTCCTGGTTTTTGGCATCGCCGTCACCCGCAATCGCTGCCGCAACCTCCAGGTCTGGCGGCAACGCCGTCCCCAGGTGCCCCTGGAGAGTCTCACGGACTGGCTCGCCCACCCGGGCCGCAACCCCTTGGACGCCTTGGTGGACCGGGAGCGGCTGGAACTGCTCCAGGAGGCCCTGAACAGGCTCGGACCAGAATGCCGCGAACTCCTGCGTGCCTGGTATCTGGAAGGGGTTGCGGTGGAGGAAATCCGCCGCCGTCTGGGGCTTCGCTCCATCCAGGGGGTGTACTACCGCCGGACCCGGTGTCTGGAAAAAGCGGGTGAATCCTTGAATGATCTCCTGTCCGGTTGTTCTTCCCATGCCGGAACGAGACCGGCGCACGAATCGCCGAAGGAAGGATCCCATGAATAACCGGATCAATGAACCCTATGGCTACGAATGTGTCGAACCGGTGATCGGTCGGGAACTGTGGCGCGGGGCGGCTCCCGGCGCCACGGACGAGGAGCGGAAACGCAGGTCCGAGCATCTGCGGATCTGCGACGCCTGTCGCCTCCGGGCGGCGGTCGAGCAGGACATCGCTTCGGGACTGGCCGACGGCAGCCTGTCGCTGCCAACACGTGCGCCGGCTCGCCGGCGGACAGGGCACGGAAAAGCTCTTGTCGCTTCTCTCACCGCCGCGGCCACGGCCATGGCCGCCATGGGCCTGCTGCTGGTCATGCTCCTGCCGCCGGTCCCCGTGGACGGATTGGGGCCCGATCGTTCCGGCTCCTCCGAGGGCTTCACCCGCCCGGTGGAGGGCGAGACCGTCGGCGCTTCCGGCACCACCTTCCGCTGGGAACCCGTGGAGGGCGCCCGTTCCTACGGCCTGCGCATCGAGGAAGTGGGCGGTGATTTCGTCTGGGAAGGTACCGCCACCGGGACCGCTCTGGCCCTGCCCACGGGGCTCCATCTACCCGTGGACCGGGAATTCAGGGCCTATCTGACGACCGTGCCGCGAGATCTTGTCTCCGAAGGCTCCCTCAGCGTGCGCTTCCACGCCGGCGCTGCCGGCGCGGTGGTCCGCTTCCGCGCCTCGGCGGCTCCCTGGCCCGCCAAGGGTCTGATCCTCGTGGGTCTTGTGGTTGGTTTGGCAGCCGTGGGCACACTGATCCGCGAGCGTCGGAATCGTCCCCACACGGCGGTTTGACACCGGCTATTTTAGAAAAACTCACTGTCGCTCTTGAAGATCGGCCGGTCCGGCTGTTCTTCGGTTAGCGGTCCTCACGAAGGGCCGCCCGGGAACGATAAACCGACCTGCAGGTCCACACTATCCGGAGCAACGGCAACCCGTGCGTGCCGCACCCGAAACGACTTGGCGTCCCCTGTTCTCGGCGGCTGAGAGCGGCCCCTTCGTGGTGGCCATCGATGCCATAGCCGAAGAGCTTGCGAGAACTACCCCCAGTCCGCAAGCATCTGGCCACTGGTCCAGGATGAACCCGGCCCGCGCCCTCCCAGCGGCCGACCTGGCCGAAGGTCGAACAGGGGCCGCCATCATGTTCGCGTACCGTCACCTGGCCACCGGTGACGCGGCGGACAAGGCCACGGCGGTCCGACTCCTCAACGACGCCATCATCGATGTGACATCCTCCCCCTTCTCGCCGGGTTTCTACGGCGGCTGGTCCGGCGTGGCCTGGGCCACGGCCCACCTCTGCCACCTGCCCGGTTGGCCGGTGGAAGGCGACCCGGTTGCCCGGGTGGACGAGGCTGTAGCACCGCTCCTGTCGCGATCCTGGCGGGGCAACGCCGGCCTGGTCTCCGGACTGACCGGACTCGGCGTCTATGCCCTGGAACGCCTGCCGCGCACGGCGGCCGCCGCTTCCCTGGCCACGGTGGTAAATCGTTTGCTGCAGGATGCGGACGAGCGGCAGGGCACGCGTTGCTGGCCGGCGTCGGGGCGGGAAACGCCCGTGGTGGCCGCTCCCCATCCCCCGCGCGGTGCGGTGGATCTGGGCATGGCCCACGGCGCGGCCGGGGTGATCGCCCTGTTGGCCGAAGCGGTTGGCGCCGGCATCCCCACGGCCCGGTCCCTGCTGGATAGCGCCGTGAACTGGCTCCTCGAACAGCACCCCCTGGACCGGCCGGGGGCCTTCTTCCCGCGCTGGCACGCCCAGGGCCATCCGGATCCGGGGGCTGCCCCCCAGGGTTGGTGCCACGGGGCGCCGGGCATGGCCTCGGCCCTGCTCCAGGCGGCCAGGCACACGGGCAACCGGACCTGGGAAGCCGCAGCCCTGGACTTGGCCGAGTCGGCCGTCGCCACCCCCCTGGACCAGTGCCACATCATCGACCACGGCCTGTGCGAGGGGGCAGCCGGCGTAGCCCATCTCTACAACCGCATGTACCAGGCCACCGGCCGGGAGAGTTTGCGGGACGGGGCGCGGATCTGGTTCGCCCGCCTGCTGGACATGCGCTACGCCCGCAGCGGCGTGGGGGGCTTTCTCACCTATCGCCCCCGCAGCAACGGGGGCGATCCCTGGACCGCCGACCCGGGGCTGCTGCGCGGCGCCGCCGGTACGGCATTGGCCCTGCTGGCGGCCGTGAGCGCCGTGGAGCCCCGGTGGGACCGGGCGCTGCTGGCGTCGGTCCCACCCGACGGATCCCGTAGAGTCTAGCGGATCAGGGTCATCCGGCTGACCTGCCGCACGTCCCCTGCCGGCAGCCGGCACACCTACAATCCTGCCCGACCATTATGAAGCCGCCCTCGTGGTCCGAGACCCGTGACACGAGTTTGCTAGGAATGGGAAAAACCAGCTCAGTCCGACCGCAGGTAGCCGAGCATGCCCCGCAGCGTCTGGGCAGTGAAATCCGCCTCCCGGACGCGGATGTCCGCCGCCTGGGCGCTCCGGCGGGCGAAATGGGGATCGCGGACGGCGAGCGCCTGGACTACGAGCGCGAAGAACTCCGTCTCGACCCCTTCGGCGGGCAATCCGCCGGCGCTCCCGGCGACCTCACCCATGGTCGTGACCCACAACTCGAGTTGCTCACGGGCGTCGCGCAGCACACGCCGTGCATCGGAGCAATGGCGTCCGTGGTGGGCGAAGAGTAGTTGTCCCGGTGGCGGGTCCAGCGCAAGCAGCCGGTCCAGGGATTCCTGGGCCACCTCCAGCTTGAAGACCGGTGGCGTGGCGGGCCGCAGGTAGGGCTCCGGCGTGTCGCAGCCCCGGCCGAGAGTGGCGTAAGTGCCGGCGGCTTCGCCCAGGAAGAGGTGCGTCCCGAGGTGGAAGCACAGGTGGTGGGGAGCGTGCCCCGGAGTGAGGATGGTCTCGATGCCCCTGGCGGCGGCTTCGTCGAAGTCGGCCAGCGCGGATTCGGGCACCGGTTCAGGTTCACCGTAGGCCTGTGCCTTCTCGCGCAATACCGACAGGGAGCCCTCCCACAACCGGGACGGGGCCACCAGGTGGCCGCGGCCGCGCTCGTGGCAGACCACGCGCGCTTGTGGAAAGCGTTCGAGGACGCGGGCCGTGGTGCCGGCGTGGTCCAGGTGGATGTGGGTCAGGAGGATGAAGTCGAGGCGCATGATCCCGAGTTCGTCCAGGGCTGCCAGCAGATACTCGCCTGTGGACGGCGGTCCCGGATCGACGACGAAGCTCACCTCTTTGGTCGCCCACACCCAGCAGCTGATGAAACGGCGCTGACCCGGCAGGCGCGGGTCGTCCTGGTCCAGGTCGATCAAGTGGAGGCCGGGGGTATCGTCGTAGCTGCGGATCATGGTGCGTCCTCGGTTCGGGGTCCGTCCCGCAAGATAGTGCAGCGGCGGCGCTCGGCCAATGCGCCTTGCCGCCCGGCCCCGCCCGCGGTATGAATGGAGCGAATCCCGACCCGTCCGGAAGGAGAGCCCATGGGCCGCCAGATCCTCGCCGTCGTCGCCGGTTTTTTCGCCTGGACCGTCATCTGGCTCGTGGCAGGCCAGGTCGTCGCCGCCGTCGCTCCCGACGCCTTCGCCGAGGACGGCCTGACGGTCGTCTCCAGCGGCATCCTCGTTCTTTTTCTGCTGGTGGCCGCCGTGGCCTGCGTGGTAGCCGGCTGGCTGGCGGCTCTGGTCGGCCGTGAACGCGCCCGCCGCGCGGTCATGATTCTCGCGCTGGTGTTGCTGGTGGTGGGCTTGGGCGTGGAATTGTCCACCTGGGGCGCCGCGCCCGCCTGGTACCATCTGATCTTCCTGGGACTGCTGGTACCCCTGACCGTGGCCGGCGGCAACCTCAAGCGCCTGCCGGCCTGACCCGGACCGGGTGGCGGTCCCGCGGCCTTCGTACCTATCCTGAAAATACCGCCGCCGCCGTGGGAGATCGGCGACGGCCTCTCGTCCCGTCCCCCGGGGACGCCCCCGAACCGAGGAGTTTTTTATGCGCAAGCTGATCGTCCTGGCGGCCGTGTTCGCCGTCGCCCTGCCCGCCCTGGCCGGAAACGAAGCCGACACGCGGACCCCGTCCGGCTGGTTCGACATGGCCAACTGCGCCTTCTGCGAGAGCCTGCTGGAGGATCCGGGCCTGATGGCCCACACCACCTGGGAAGGCCACCCCATCGCCGACGGCATGATGTACATCATGACCGTGGAACCCGAGTACGCCGAGTCCATGGCCAAGGCCGGTGCGGCCATGGCCCAGGTCGGCACGGAGATCCAGTCCGGCAAGCGGAACCCCATGACGACGCCCATGTGCGGACACTGCAAGGAGTTCGGCATGATCATGATGTCCGGCGTGAACATGGAAACCGTCCAGGGGGACGCAGCCGACGTGACGATCTACACCTCCGACGACGAGGCCACCGTCAAGCGCATGCACGCCCTGGTCAAACGCGACCATGAGGAGATGGCCCTGATGGCGTCGGCCGAAGGCGACCACGGCGACCACAAGGGTCACGGCCACAACTAGAATCCGCTGGGCGTCTGCCGCGGAACGACGAAGGCCCGGACCATGACGGTCCGGGCCTCGTTCTGTCCGCTCACCGCGTCGCTCAGCCGCCGGCGTTGGACTCCAGTTCGTCCAGCTTGTCCGGAGTCTCGACGGCGATCTCGACGAGAGCCTTGGGCATGTCGCTCTGCTCGCACATCATGCGGATCTCGGCGGGATCGGTGGAGAACTCCATGATCTCCCGGATGCCCTCGATGTACTCGAGCATCTCGTCGTCGGGAATGGCGTCCAGGGAGGGGCCCTCGGCCTCTGCCAGCTTGCGGGCGGCCTCCTCCTCCTCCAGGCGCTTCTTCTCGGCCAGTTCCGCTTCCATGGCCTGCTTGGCGTCGTCGATGGCGCTCGAGGCCACGCCGGCCAGCTCGACGATGAGCGCTTCGGCCACGTCATTGGTCAGCAGGTGCTTGACCTTGTCGATCTCCGACTTGTCGCCCGCGTCCTCCAGCAGACCCCGCACACGCTTCCGCTCGGCGGCCTCGGCGGCCATCTTGGCCACCACCTCGTCGTAGGCTTCCTGGGTGATCCCCAGGGACTCGAGCACAACGGCCACCGCCACTTCGGCGGTGATGAGGTAGCGCACGCCGTCCTCGCCGCCCAGTTCGTTGGCCTTGGCAACCAGCAGGTCCAGGCGGGTCTGGGCCATCAGGTTCTCCACGTCCTGCCGCCGGCCGAGACCGCGCAGGAGGGGGAAGCTCCCGCCCACCTGTTCCACGAGCTTGGCTGCGGCCACGAAGGTGTCGGCCACGTCGTCCAGACCGAGGGCGGCCACGGCGCCGTCGAAGTCGGCCAGGAGGGGACGGCCGGCGGTGACGCGCTCGTCCACGGCGGCGCGCAATTCGAGCAGGTGCCCGGCGTGCCCGGCCACGCAGTAGCCGGCCTCGTCCAGGCCCTGGGCCATGCGCTGCACCGTGGCTTCCTTGCTGCCTGCGGACAGGTCCTGGTCCGTCAGGTCCCGGATCATGCCTTCCATCGCCAGCCAGAGGGGCTTGGTCGCGGTCTCGGCGGTCGTGGTCATGGTCTTGCTCCCCGTGAAGAACGCTTCGGGACGATTATGCTGGTCCCCCGAAATTCGGCTGTCGGGAGCAGGTTGTCAAATTGATAACGACTCGCAGCCGGAGCACGAAAAAGCGCCCCGCCGCTCAAGTGGCGGGGCGCCCGTCCGGTGGAACCTCACGACCCGTCCCTAGGGGCAGTCCCCCGCCGCCACCGGCGCCGTCCTCACGCCGTTCAACTCGATGAGGTCGCGGCCCACGACGCTGCCGCCGGCGCCGCAGGTGCCGGTGGTCTCCATGCGCCACTCGCCCGCGCCGGATACCACGTCACCCTGGCGGCGCGCCCGCAGTTCGAGGATCAGAGTGACCGTGCAGGACCCCTCATCCCAGCTATCCTGAGCGGCGAAGACCAGCGAGTCACCTTTGACGTAACCGTCGCAGGCGCCCATGAGGGGACCGAGGCTCACGCTCAAGGTGTCGCCGGCGCAGAGGGTGTCCTGCCACACGGTCTGGGTGTGCATCTTGCCGGTGGTCTCGTCCACCAGGTCGAAGGTCATCTCCCACACGCCGCGCCAGGCGTCGGGAACCATCATCTCGCCGTCGAAGGGCACGGGGACGGGGACCTTCGGGCCGCCGCCGTCGTCGCCTCCGCAGGCGGTGAGGACCAGCAGGGCGGCCAGCAGGCACGCGGGACCGATTCTCGTCATGGACATCATGGCGCCACCTCCACTGTGATGCCGCGTACGGCGACCTGGCCCCAGGCGTCGGTGATGGTCAATGCATAGGTGGTGGTCTCGGTGGGCGAGGCCGAGGTCGCGGCCGACGTGGGGTTCGACAATCCCGTGGTCGGGGACCAGCTGTAGGTGTAGGGGGAACGTCCGCCGCCGTGGTCAGAGACCCAGAGATTGGTCGACCCGCCCGGGGGAATCACGGTCGTGGTCGCCGTCAACTGGGGGGCCAGCCGCACGTGCACCCGCAGGAAGGTGTTGCCGTACACGCCCACCGCCGGGTAGGCCCGCGCCTCGTACTCCATGGAGCCGACGGGTGTGCAGACCGGGTTCCAGACGCTGTCGTCATCGAGGTCGTTGGAGGGATACCAGTGGAAGGTGTACGGCGCCGTGCCGCAGGCGGCGGACGCTTCCAGTTGCACCGCCTCGTACTGGTCCACCGTGTCCTGGGCGACGGTGGCGGTCACCATCGGCGTCGTGGGCACGGTGACCGTCACGGGACGGATCGCGGTCACGAGGTCGCCGTCCATGACGGTCACGTAGTAGGTGGTCGTCGCCGCAGGGGTAGCCACCGGGTCCGCGATGTCGGTCGCACTCAGACCGGTCGCCGGCTGCCAGGAGTACGTGAAGGGCGGCGCTCCGCCCAGATGTGTGACCTCGAGCTGGGAGGGCTCGTCGCAGATCGTTGCCGGCGTGGCCGTCACCGTCGCCGCGAGGCGGACGCCGACCCTGATCTTTTCCACCCCGACTCCGGAGGCCTGGTCGCGCACGGTCACCTGGTAGAGCTGCGAATTGACCGGCGACGCCACGGGATTCGGAACCGTCGCATCGTCGAGAGTCAACAGCGGCACCCAATCGTAGGTGTAGGGCGGAGTCCCGCCCACGACCGTGGCCAGGAGTTGCGAGGAACCACCGACGTCGATGCTGTCCGGATCCACCGTTGCGACGACGTTTAAACCCACCGTCACCGTGACCTCGTCCGCCTCGACGTCGCCGTGGGAGTCGGTCACGGCGCAGGTGTAGACCGTGGTCTCGGTCGGGTGCACCAGGGGATTGCGAGTGCTGACGTCTCCCGGCGCGATCTGGCCGTGCGGATTGCTCATCCACAGCCAGGTGTAGGGCGAAACGCCGCCCGTGACAGCCACGTCCAGCTGGACAGGCAGGCCGGGCTCGTCGATCTGGGACGGCACGGCGGAGGCCGCCGCTTCTAAGCCGTCCTCATCGCCGATGGTCACGCTCACGGTTCCCTCGCCGTAGTCGGGCCGCCGCCGCCGGTTGACCTTCGTGTAGAGGTAGGAGATCTCGATGGGTACGTCGATCTCGTACTCGACATCGGCCGAGATGCATATCTGCCTGGTTACGGTACCTCCAGCTCCCCCTTGGCCTCGGATGAAGAATCCGTCCGGCTCCTGGTAGAGACGGAAGTGGTCGACTGCCGCCCAGTTGCCGTCGGCGCTGCAGGGATTCGGGATGTCCACGCACATTTCCGTGTCGGGGAAGTGGACCTCGAAATAGCCCGTGTCGAACCCGTTGCACAACTCCATGTTCGGCGGCTGCCGGCATGCCGGCCGCGCTCCCAGGCAGAAGGCGCCTACCACCATCAGCAGAACGGTGATCCGAATACGCTCGCAGCTACGAAGCCACTTCCAGATGGCACGCATGGAATATCCCCTCGTTTGGACGGAGACCCACACGGGGCGTCCGTCTTCTCTCCCTCCACAGAAGAGAACCGAATCCTATCATTTTTGAATGGTATGCGTCAATTGCCGGAAGGCGACGACCACGACGGTGAATTGACTTGGAGCCCTCCGGGTAGGTAGGTTTTGTGGACCCGACGCAAACCCCGGCCGAAGGTGAGAGACCCATGAACCGGAAATTCGCGGCCACGGCGATCATCGCCCTGACGATCGGCGGACTCGCTGCCTGCTCCCGACAAGCGGACGAGACCGGCGACTTCGTCTACAAGGTCGAGACCGGCGGCCGCCAGTCCGGCTACGCGGTGACGGACACGTCCCTGGTGATCGAGGGCGGCCGGGAGCTCATTCGCCTGGAACGGCGGAGCCGCTTCGAGGCCAAGCTGCTGGGCGCCGACGTGACTGCCGAGGGCCTCACCACCTACCTGCTCGAACCCGCCACCAAACGGGTGCTCGCCCACACCGGCTCGTCATCCTCCCAGACCCAGGAGGTGAGCTGGAGCGTGGAGATCCGCGACGGCCGGGCCCACGGCGCCTCGACCCTCAAGCAGGACGAGATGGTGCTCGACCTGCCGCCGGATGCCATGGTGGAAAACGACCTCTTCTACGACCACCTGGTGGCCGACTTCGCCGGCACCGGCCTGGCGGAGAAGACGTACAGCGTCCTGGACGTCATCGACTTCGAGATCCGGGACACGCGCTACGAAAAGCACGCCGAGGAGCCCTTTGAACTGGACGGCTATTGGTACGACGTGATCGTCGTCGACAGATCCGTCCCCGCTACCGGCACACTCGTGCGCATGTGGATCGACACGGCCACGGCCATGGTCGTCAAGGTTCTCGAGCAGGACGGCAACGTGATCACCCTGGCCGACCCCTCGGTGACGGGCCGGGTCGAGCGCGTAGAGCTGGACAAATACATCCTGGACAAGGTCGACGTGGCCATCGCCGACGTGCCCGGCATCACGTCCATGAAGGTCCGGGCCACGATCCGCCCCATCGGCATGAAGCCCACCCCCGAGTCCCTCAACGTCCCCGGGCAGAAGTTCACCGGCACGGTCACCGACAACCTGGTCGAAGGCGTCTTCGAGATCGAGCACGCCCGGTACGACGGCACCGGCGCACCGTCCTTCCCCCCCGAAGCCGCGGCCTACGCGGGGCTCGACGAGTTCCTTGACGCCGACGGCATCTTCGAAACCGACGACGCCGTGCTGGCCGCCGAGGCGCAGGCGATAACCGCCGGCGCCGCCGATGCCTGGGAAGCGGCCACCCGCCTGGCGGCCTGGGTCGCGGACGAGATCGGCTACGCCATTCCCGGTGGCGGCACCGCCCGCAACACCTACGACATGCGCGCCGGCGAATGCGGCGCTCACTCCATCCTGCTGGCCACCTTCTGCCGCGCGGTTGGCATCCCCGCGCGCATGGTGTGGGGCTGCATGTACACGCCCAACCAGGGCGGCTCCTTCGGCCAGCACGGCTGGACCGAGATCCACATGGGCCCGGCCGGCTGGATCCCCGTGGACGCCACCGCCGGCGAAACCGACTTTGTGGACTCGGGTCACATCCGCGTGGCCCACTACGGCTCGGTGGTCTCGCGGCTCAACGCCCGGGAGTTCGAGATCCTCGACTACCGGGTGGCCGGCGGGAGCGCCGAGGCCACGGCCGCCGCCGCGGAACGGTTCGCGGCCTATCTCGGCGAGTACGGACAATCGGAATCCGACCAGAACGTCGTGGTGAAGGTCATGGACGGGTCCCTGGTGGTCGACCTGGAGGGCCGGGCCCTGCTGGCCCTGGACGAACCGGACGAACAGGGCCGCCGGGTATGCCTGGTCGCAAAGCACCTCTACGTGGAGTTCGGTTCGGTCGGCGACGACGCGGTGACGTCTGTCGAACTGCACGAGACCTACACGCTACCGCGCGGCAACGCTCCGGACGCCATCGACGAGCGCGTGCCCGCCGACCTGGCGGCCTATCTGGGCCCCTACCGCATGGCCGCACTGAACGCGGACTTCGAGGTGCGGTGGGAGCGCGGCGGGTTGGCGTTGAAGCATCCCCGGGTCGACCGGGGATTCCGGCTGACGGAAACCGGGGATGGCGCCTGGGAAACCGAGAACGGGTCCTACGTGGTTGCGTTCGTGACCGGGCAGGATGGGCGGGTGGCGGCCATGGCGTTGGATGCGACCACGGAGTTCAAGAGGCGTTAGAAGCCCCGTCGCGAATTCACCGATTCAGCTATCGCCATAGAGCGCCGTACTCAGGTACTTCATCCCCGTGTCCACGGCGATGGTCACGATGGTCTTCCCCGCCCCCAGCCGCGCGGCCAGGTCCAGGGCGGCGACGACGTTGGCGCCGGTGGAAGTGCCGGCGAAGATGCCTTCCTCCCGGGACAGCCGGCGGACCATGGCCATGGCCTCGTCGGTGGAGACGGTCTGGATCTCGTCGGCCAATCCCTCCTGCCACAGGGGCACCACGAAGCCGGCGCCGGTGCCCTCGATCTGGTGGGACCCGCTCGGCCCGCCCGACAGGACGGCCGACTCGGAGGGTTCCACGGCCACCACGCGCACGTTATCGTCGTGGGCACGCAAACTCGTGGACACGCCGCGCAGGGAACCGCAGGTGCCGACGCTCTGGACGAAGGCGTCCACCGATCCGTCGGTCTGCACCAGGATCTCGTCGCCCATCTGCTCGTAGCTCACGAGCTGGTCCTCGTTGTTGAGCTGGTCGGTCCAGTAGCAGCCGGGGGCCTCTGCGATTTCCCGCGCCGTCTCGATCATCTGGCGGGTCAGGACCCCGGTGGTGCCGCCGGTGGCGCTGGGCACCAGGGTGAGCTCGGCACCCAGGGCGACCATGTGGTCGCGCTTTTCTCGGCTGAAGGCCTCGGAGCTGACGATATGCAGGGGGATGCCCTTGGCCGCGCACACGAAGGCCAGGGAGACGCCGGTGCTGCCCCCCGTGTACTCCACCACCGAACCGCCGGGAACGAGCCGGCCGTCCTTCTCGGCGGTCGCGACCATGGCCAGGGCCATGCGGTCCTTCATGCTGCCGGTGGGGTTCTCGTATTCGAGTTTGAGGAGGATGGTGGCGCTGGTGGCGGGGACCAGGTGGCGCAGGTGGTGCAGGCGGGTCTGGCCGATGTGGGACAGGATGGTCATTCCACTGGGCCGAATGAATCCAGGGCCTCTTGCCGACTCCTGAAGATGGAAAGCGCGATGGGATAGTCGGCCGACTCCGCAGTGAGCTCGTACATGCGACTCAACCCGTAGCCGAGTTCGCTGGTCTGCACCAAGGCGGTCCGGCCGCCCGGCCGATCCTTGGCATAGAGCGAAGCAACGTCGACGAAACGCTGGATGCTGTCGCTCGATACCGTCAGCACGTCGGCGCGGGAGAAGTCCCACAGGGCGTTCTTCGGCGCGCCCGCACTGTAGAACCGCTTGATGGCGTCCACGAGTTCCGCACCCGTGACCTCGCCGGAAACGGTGATCACCATCAGAGCCTTCTCGGTGATTGTTTCCATGGTGATCTCGGCCATCGGTGACCTCCCGAGGTTGAGTCCTTTGGGATGTGTGGAATGGATGATATCACCGATCGATGTTGAGCACGTGAATTCGTTTATGGCCTGCGCTTCGCGTGGGACGTGACAGGTGGCCTCGTCGGCTGGAAGCTCTTTTTAGGTTGCTTCAGCCCTTCGTGGAGTCATAGGCCTCAATCGCCATGGGTAGTGATTGTGTCACTACATGACCAACGGCCGGCAATCCAATCAGGATGGCGCTGATCACTTCATCTCGCGTTGCGCCGATCTTCTTGAGTGAAGCTACATGAAACGGAATACCGCTCGTCCGATTCAGCGCGGCCAAGACTGCAAGATACGCAAGATCTCGAGTCTTATCGTCCAGTGTGCTCGCCTCTGCGAGATCCCGAACGGCGGAACCCCACGCTTGCGCGAACTCAGGTGCATCTGACATGAACGTCCGGAACGCCTCACTAACCAGATCTGGCTTGTCTGTCATCGCTGCTCCCTCAGTGGCGACCGGTCAACCTAACGTCGGCTGAAAGCTCTTGTTAGCTATCTACGTGAAAATACTAACCATCCTCCATGTTGCTACGGCGAAACAAATCACCGACCCAACATCCAGCAGTATGTCGAACCAGAACTGCTCACTTAGCCAATCACACAAGGCATATCGCTTGCCTTTTGATAGTTTCTTCGTAGCGGAGTACGCGTATACACCCCAATTTACCCATTTGTTGACAAGGGACACAAGTATCTGTAGCCCAACACCTGACAAAAACAACACTGCAATTCCTTCGCCTAAACCGGATTCGACGACTTTCGTCGATATTGAATCATTGGTTAGTATCAGAACCGGACCACCGACTCCATATGCCACCAACCACGCGCGCAGAATCTTCGCGTGCGCTTCATAAACGTCGTAGAATTCATCGCGATCAACAGGCGGCTTGTACTCACCCATAATCTCTCCCAAGTAATGCTAACGTTGGCTTCAGCTGCGAGGACGATTGGCGCGGGCCTGGCGTCAGCCAGGGCCGTGACGAGCGGCCTCGTCGGCTGGAAGCTCTTGTTAGGCAGGCGAGCGCTAGAAGAGCGACTTCGCCTCGCTAGCTAGTTCCCATCCGGAAACCCCATACCTCTTGCCATCACAGGAGTTATAAAGAAAGAACGGGATGATTCCCTTGCCATGTGATAGGATGTTCTTGCAACAGACACATCTTGCACATGGAGGTAACATCCCGTTGAGAAA
>JAAEQC010000032.1 GCA_024231905.1 bacterium
AAGGCCATCGCCCCAGGCCGAATCCTCGTCTATTTCGCCGTCGTTGTCATTATCCAGCCCGTCGAAGGGGTCTTCGTTGAATTCCGAATCGCAATCCTGGTCAACCGGTGGCAGGTGCAGAATAGCGGAGGAGTTCGGGAATCCGGCGGCGTAGCCGGTGTAATGATGTTTGTATGGGTTGCACGAAAAGGATGATTTGATCTTGGTATCGGCCGGCGGTGCCGCTGACTTGGCTGCGCTGTCAACATCGCGGAGCCTCAGGGTTCGGAGGTCTCTTCCTTTTTTGGCTGTCTGATTCGAGCTGACTATCACTGCGGTGTTGAACTGCACGGCATCGTCAACCAGCTCGATCGGCCAGGTGCCGGCTGCGAAGCCGCGACTGCTGACGAGGCTTTCGGTGGTCAGATCAGCGGCCCGGCGTACGCCGTCACCTGCGCTCCAGATGGCCGGGGCGAGTTCGTCCACGGCGGCGAAGTAGGACTCCCTGGCGGTGATGATCGGCTTCACTGGCCGTTAGTCACTTTGGGGCCATGCAAAGACCCGCCAATGGCGCTCGCCCTTCCAGCGCACGACTTCGATCTCAAGCCAGAACCACTGCCCGGTAGCCGGGGCAACGGTTGATCCCGTCACCAGGGCCGACCACTGCCCGGTCGAACGAGTCAGGGTCAATTCGGAGCCATGGTCAGCTGCGGTGAGGCCAGCGATGTAGGAGCCATGCTTCGGGTTGACGACGGCAAGGCCGATCAGACCGGCGTTCTGATCCACCTGAAAGCGGGCCCGCACCCGGAAACCTCGGCGATCATCAACGGGTTCTGGGTCGACGTGGAGAAAACCGGGCTGCGGGGCAGGCTGGCGGACTACCAGGATCTGGCCTGCTGGGTCGGCCGGGTCCGGTTCGAAGCCGAACACGTCCTGGCCTGGTTCCAGGTCGCCGCCGCTGCCGAGGCGGTACTGTACCGCCCTGATGTCAGGACCTGCGGCCGCCCCGCTGGCCGCCAGGCCGAGGAGCACCATAACAGCCGCAACGGCCGCCAGCCT
>JAAEQC010000033.1 GCA_024231905.1 bacterium
CAGAAAGTCCTCGGGAATCAGGGCGGCCAGCACGCCGGCGATGACCACGCCCACCAGCAGGGCACGGGCGATGTCCCCGGGCAGGGTGACCAGGCCGTAGTCCAGGGCGGCGCGGGTCTTGGGACCGAACCCCTGGGGCCGACGCACGGCCTCCGCCTTGGCGTCCATGCCGTTCTCCGGAGCCGGCGGATCCACCAGTTGCACCAGGCCGCCACCCAGGAATCCGGTCAGCAGGGCGGTCACGGGCCGGAAGACCCCGAACAAAGGGCCGAGCATGGACCAGGTGACGAGGATGGAGTCCACGCCGGTCTGAGGAGTCGAGAGCAGGAAGGCCGTGGTGGCGGCCTTGCTCGCCCCGTGCCGCCGCAGGGACGCCGCCACGGGAATCACGCCGCAGGAACACAGAGGTAGCGGCACGCCGAAGAGCGAAGACTTGAAGACCGGCCCCATGCCGCGGCCACCCAGGTGACGTTCGAGCCAGGCGGGGGATACGGCCACGGACAGGACGCCCGCCACCAGGAAACCCAGCAGCAGCCACAGGGCCATGCGGGCGGTGACGAGCCACACCTCCAGGCCCGCGTGGACGATGGTGTCGAGGATTCCGTCCAGGGTCTTGCTCCCATGCCGGGTTGGAATTGGACATGAGGGGGCAGCCGCACCGCGCAGCCGCCCCCCGGCACAAGATATGTACGCCGTGCAGGAACGTCAGCCGTCCGCGGGCAACCCCGCTGAGGCCTCCACGCGGCGGGCCGCGGCACGCCCCGCGGCTACGTCCACCCGGGTCAGCAGCCAGCCGCCCGCCACGAAGAAAACCACGAGGGCCAGGATCCCCAGGCGACTCGTGCCCGTGGCCTGCCCCACCAGTCCGAAAACCACCGGGCCGGCCACTCCGGCGAGCTTGCCGCTGGTGGAGTAGAAGCCGAAAAACTCGGCGCTGCGGTGGCGTGGAACCATGCTGCCGAAGAGGGAACGGCTGAGCGCCTGGGCGCCCCCCTGCACCGTGCCCACCAGCCCGGCCAGCACATAGAATTGCCAGGCGGAGGCCATGAAGTAGCCCCCCACGCTGATCATCAGGTACACGGCCAGGGCCGCCAGCACCGCCCGGCGGGCGCCCACGCGACCGGCCAGGCGACCGAAGAGCAGGGTGCAGGGAATGCCCACCGCCTGGGTCAGAACAAGGGCGCCCATGAGGTGGGTCAGTTCCACGCCGATCTCCGCGCCGTAGGCCGTGGCCATCTTGACGATGGTGCCGATGCCGTCGTTGTAGATCCAGTAGGCGGCCAGGAAGATCGTGAGTTGCCGGTAGCGGCGGATCTCCCGGAAGGTGGCCGCCAGGCGGCGGAAGCCCGCGCCCCAGTCCACGCGACCGCCGGCGCCCGTGGCCGCGGGCTCGGGCACGAATTTCAGAAGCGGCACCGCGAAGACACCCCACCATACGGCCACGCTCACGAAGGACGCCTTCACCGCGGCGGCGGTGCCCGCCAGGCCGAACCACTCGGGACGCAGCACCCAGGCCAGGTTCACCACCAGCAGGAGCCCACCGCCCGCGTAGCCCAGGCCATAGCCGCGGGTGGAGAGACGGTCCATCTCCGGGCCCGACGCCAGGGAAGGCAGGAGCGACTCGTAGAAAAGGATCGAGACGGCAAAGCCCAGATTGGCCGCCACGAAGAGGGCGGCGGCCGTGCGCCAGGAGGCCGCACCCAGGAGGGCGAAGAGGGCCGTGGCCAGAACGCCCACCCCCGCGGCCACGGCCAGGAAGCGCTTGCGTTGCCCGCCGGCGTCGGCCACGGCGCCCAGCAGCGGGGCCGTAAGCGCCACCAGCAGCAGGGCCCCGGCGGTGACGTAACCCCAGGCGGCGGTGGCGTCCTGGGGCGCCAGGCCGGCGGCCATGGCCAGTTCCCGGAAGAAGGGCGGAAAGAGGGCGGCCATGACCGAGGTGGCGAAGGCGGAGTTGGCCCAGTCGTAGAGGCACCACGCCCGGCGGGCGCGGCGCAAGGCGTTCACGGCGTCCCCGGCTTGACCGCGCGGGTGGCCAGCATGGTGGCCGTGTACCGGCTCGCCAGGTCGTCCTCTTCGGGACCGAAGACATCCTCGTAGAATCCCGTGACGTGAAAGCCGGCGACGCACTGGCCGCCGATCTGGGTCTCCAGGGTGTGGCTCCATTCCAGGGGCCAGCCCTCGGCGCGTTGGCGGTCGAGGGCGTCCTGGTCCAGATCCACCGCGTCGGCGAAGGGCAAGGGGTGGACCGCATCGAGGACGCGCTCCTTCTCTGCCTTTTCGAAGTCGAAGACGTAGTGGACCGGATTCATGAAACCGGACAGCAAGGCGCCGCCCGGCCGGAGCACCCGGAAGCACTCGCGCCAGACCGGGGCCAGGTCCGGCACGAAGCAGTTGGCCACCGGGTGGAAGATCAGATCGAAGCTGGCGTCGTCGAAACAGGAGAGGTCGGCCATGTCGCCAGGAACCGTCACCAGGTCCAGCCCTTCGCGGGCGGCAACTTCTTCGTCCCGGGCCAGCTGGGCCGGAGAAAGGTCGTAGACCGTGACCCGGGCGCCCGCCGCCGCCAACACGGGTCCCTGCTGGCCGCCCCCGGAGGCCAGGGCGAGCAGATCGCAGTCCATACGAGTTGGGAACCAGTCCCGGGGCACGGGCCTGGTGGGCGTGAGGATGACCGACCAGTCGCCGAGACGGGCGGCGGCCACCACCTCGGAGTCCACCGGTACGGTCCAGCGGCTGCCGCGGGCGGCCTTCTTGTCCCAGGCTTCGCGGTTGAATGCCAGGTGGTCCACGACCGGCCTACCAGTAGTAGTAGACGCCGACCTGGGGCGTGACCTTGGTGTCGCCGCTGTCGCCGTAGTGGATGAAGTCCGCCTCCACCTTAACCGACCAGCGTGGTCCCACGAGGCGCTCGATGCCCACGCCGGCGCCGTAGTTCCAGTCCGTATCCTTGACCCACACTTCGCGGCCGTTCACCCGTTCGGACATCTCGTTGTCGTAGAAGTAGGCGAGTCCGCCGCCCAGGAAGAAGCGCAGGCGCTGGTCCTGGCGCAGCACGTAGTGCAACGCCACGCCCAGATCATGCTGCTTGCGGTCGGAGGAGTGCCAGATGCCGCCGGTGGGCTGCAGGTAGACATACCACCGGAGCGGCATGCGGAACGAAAGCCCGTGGCCCGCCACCCGGCCGTAATGCAGACCGACACCCGCCTTGAGCGGGTCGGACAGGTTGTTCCAGTCGGGAGTGGGACTGTGCTGGGCCTGCACGTTCCCGGAAAGCGCCAGCAGGGCCAGCGCCGCGAAGACCACCGTCACGGTGGCGACTCGAAGACTGCGCATCGCTCCGTCCTTCTGCTCGGGTCAGCGTCCTGCCATGCCCGGAAGCGTCGGGTCCATCCCGGCACCACGGGGGGATGATGCCTCAGGGCGCTGGATTTGGCAACCGTGGAGAGAGGTCAGAAACGGACGCGGAAGACGTCCTTCAGGGCCAGTCCGGCCACCAGCGAGAACACGATGAGGGCTACCAGCCAGTTGGTGCGCACGAAGCCGTAGTCCAGCCGGCGGTCCGGCAGGACCAGGGCGATGGACTCCACGGGCAGATCCCCGGGCAGGGGCGGCTCGGCGGGATTCAGCAGGACACGGACCAGGCCTTCGCGCTCGCGGACCCGAGCCAGGCGCGGCGTCCCCTCCCCCCCCACGATGCGTTTGGTGGCCGTGCGGCCGTCGGGCAGGGTCACGGTGAGCTGGTGGTCGCCGGCCGCGTCCACCCGCACTCGCCAGTGGACCAGGCCGCGCCGGTGGTCCCGCACCGGGCGGGTCTCAACGGTCACGCCTGAAGCTGCAGTGAGGATCAGTCCGTCCAGGATCGCCGATTGGTCCTCGGCCACGGCCACCGTGACCAGGGTCTGCTCCCCGGGCAGGAAGGGACGGTGCCCGTAGCGGGCGTCCATCTGGGCCAGGATGAGCACCATGGGCGGCAGCAGCACCAGCAGCGCCGGCAAGGACCACCGCAGGTACTTGAAGTTGGCCACGGCCAGGTCGCGCTGGATCTTGCCCAGCACCGACAGGTGGTCCTGGAAAAGACCCATCTCGTAGATGCGGCCCGTGAGTACGCGGCGGGCGTTGACCAGCTCGTCCTGGTTCGTCGCCCACTTGAAGAGCAGGAGCATGACCCCGCCGATGAGCGCCGACAACACGGCCACGGCCCAGCCGGCCGAAGCGCCGAAGGGCGCGGCCAGCAGGTCGAACAAGGTGTTCATGGCCGTGGCGATGAAGGTCACTTCCGACTCCTTGCGGTCCTAGGAGATGTAGCCCAGGCCCTGCATGCGCTTCTTGATCTCGTCCTCGTTGTCGCCGCCTTCCTCGAACTTGGCGATCTCCCGCTCGATCACGTGCTGCACGAACTCCTCGGGGGACGAGTAGCCGGCCATGCCGGCGTACTTCTTGACCTTCTCCAGAAGGTCCTTGTCGAGCTTGATCTTGCTGCCACCGAACATCAGCGTTCTCCTTCCTTGGCGTAGAGGTCGCGACCGGTCATGGTCGCCGGCGCTTCCAGTCCGAACAGGCCCAGGATCGTCGGGCCCATGTCCACCAGCGAAGGTTCCGGCAGGACGAAGGGCCGGTTGGTGAGCACGATGCCGGGGACCTCGTCGGCGGCCATGCAGTGGTCGCCGCTCCATTTCATGTCGTTGTCCTCGAAGACCACGTCCGGCACCTCGCCCAGGGCGCACTCGTTGCTGCCGCGCCAGCCGGGACGGTAGCCCACGATGATGTCCGGCCCCCGGTCCCGGTGGGTCTCACTGTACACCACGTCCGAGCGGTAGGCGTACTTGATGCCCGTCGCCCCCACCTCCGGATCGACCTCGGCCTCCAGGCCGGCCACCAGTTCGGCCAGCAGCTCGTCCGCCTCGCGACCCTGGTTGACGATGCCGCGGTGCTCGCGTCCCCGCAGGTTCAGATACAGCCCGTTGATCCCGATGCCGTAGGCCCGGGTGCGGGACCAGTCGATGCCCACCAGGAACTCCACGTCCGTCGGATCGACCCCCGGCCGCAGGACCAGGTAGCCCTCCCGGTGGAGCCAGGCGTTCAGGTGGAACATGCGGTGGAATGGCTTGAAGCCGTGGTCCGAAACGATCATGACGTGGGTGTCTTCGCCCACCGCGTCCAGGGTCTCCCCCAGGACGCCGTCCAGTTCCACGTAGAGGTCGCGCACCCGGCCCCGGAAGTGGGGGTCGGCCTCGGCGTGGGTGGGTGAGTCCTCGTCGAAGGTGCGCCAGAAAACGTGGCAGCTCTGATCCGGCGAATTGAAGTAGAAGAAGAGGAAGCCCTCGTCCAGGGCCACGAAACGCTGCAGTTCGTGGGAGTACTGGTCCTCGCGCTCGTGGAGGATCTGGTCGCTCTGGCTGGCGTACTGGGCGTCGGTCAGGACACCGCGCTCGAGAGCCTTCGAATCCTCGGGCAGGCCCTGGGTGTAATAGAGCCCCACGTCTTCGGCCAGGTCCTTCGAATAACCGGGCGGCGTGCTGATGGGCATCTCCGGCTGCATGGGATGGAGCTGGATCGGCGTGACGTACAGGCGGAAGTGGGGCGCGGTCTCGGTCAGGTAGAAGCGGCAGATGCCGGCCACGCTCTTGAGCACCGGCACCATGGGGAAGCTCAGTTCCACCCAGTCGCTCCACTCCCCCTCCTGGAGGACGAATTCGTCGCCATCGACCTCGAAGTGGGCCGCGCGGTTCTGGCGGTCCAGGGTGATCGAGAGCGGCAGTTCGGACTGGGGATCGCCCACCCGGTAGCTGTTCAACGGACCGCCGAGGTAGGTCTCGATGCGTCCGGCCACGGCCCGCACGGGGATCACGTGGCCGCCGTCCATCATGGTGTCCACGCCGGGGTCGTCGGTGATGTAGGTGAAGATGCCGTAGGTGCCCAGGATGTCCGGCGTGCCCATGCCCGAAAGCGTGCGCGAGGCGCAGGCCACCGGCGGGAAGTTGGCCGGCACCTTGAAGACCGTGGCGTCGATGCCCGCTTCGTCCAGCACCTGCCAGAAGGCCTTACCCTGGCGGAAGTTCTCCACCGAGCCGCCGCCCCGGGGGATCTTCCAGTCGCCGATCTGCCAGTCCGAATCCGGAGCCTGGGCGCTGCCCGAGGACAACAGCGGCAGCATGGTCTCCGGGTTGCGATGGATGAAATCGAAGAGACCGTGGCCGCCCGGATCCACGCCGGCGGCGAAGCAGGACCAGGCCACGGGCGATTGGGGCGGAATCGACGTGCCCAGGGGCTGGAACTGGGCCCCGGCGGCGATGAAACGGTCGAAGTTGGGCATGATGCCCTCGTTGCGGTACTGCTGGAGCATGTCCGGATCCATGCCGTCGAAACCCAGGACGAGCACCTTGGGGCCGGCCAGACTGGACGTGGCCGCCAGCAGCAGGATCAGGACCGCGAGCCGGACGGTTCTCATGGCTTCACCTCGAACAGGCTGCGGCCGTGCATGTGCCCGGGCCGGGTGATGCCGAACAGATCCAGCACCGTGGGCGCCATGTCCACCAGGGCGCAGTCGTCGCGCTCCAGGGGACGGTTGGCGAAGACCACGCCGGGCACCTGGTCCGGATCCATGCAGTGGTCGCCGGACCAGGCCCGGCGGTTGTCGCGGATGGCTTCGTCCGTGAGCCGGCCCACGGCCGCGTGCCAGTCGGCGCGGTAGCCGCGGTTGTAGCCCACGATGGCGTCCGGACTGTTGCTGGCGTAGGGACCGCGATAAACGTCGGCGGCGGCCCAGCTCTCGCGGATGGCCTCGCCGCCCCGGGGGTCCGGCAGACCGGCCAGCTTGCCGTTGATCTCGTCCAGCAGGGCGCGGGCGTCGGCGGGCTCGACGCAGCCGTCCTTCTCGCGCCCCTTGAGGTTCAGGTACCAGCCCGCCAGGCCGTTGGTGAAGGCGCGGGTGCGGGGCCAGTCGATCTCGGAGGCGTCCACGCGGCTGCCGGCCGCGAGCACGGGCACGGGGCCGTCGGCCGGGTCGGACTTCAGGTAGAGGTAGCCGTGGTCCCGGAACCAGGTGTTGAGGTTCACGCCCCGGGTGAAGTTGGCGAAGCCGTGGTCGCTGATGACGAAGACCGCGTCGCCCTTGCGAACTCTGGCCAGGGTCTCCCCCACCACCGCGTCGCCGGCGGCGTAGACCTGCTCGATGGCGTCGGCGAACTCGGTGGTGTCCTGGCCCGCGTTGGCCGGGTGGTCCGGGTCCCGGTAGCGCCAGAACATGTGCTGGATGCGGTCGGTGGCGTCGAAGACAACGGCGATGGCTCCGGCCGGATTACGGTCCAGGGCGTGCAAGAACTGGGTGCGTCGCTCCTCGTGGATCAGGTAGGCCTGCTCCAGGAAAGCCTTCTCGTCGATGACCCGCTCGTTCAACGCCCAGGTGTCCTCCGCCAGACCCAGGGTGGCGAACTTGCCCTGCAGCTTGGCCAAGGCGATGGCGAAGTGGGGCGGGTCGCTGATGGGCATGTCCGGGTGCTCGGGGTCCAGGTTGATGGGCGTGACGTACACCTGGAAGGGGTCGTCGAAGCTGGTGACCCGGAAACGGCAGATGCCGTGGGCGGTGGCCCGGCCGCTACCGAACTTCAACGGGATCCAGGGCGAGTATTCGTCCGCGCCGAGGGTGAAGGTGGCGTCGCCGACCTCGAAGTGGGCCCGCCGCGCGGTGCGATCCACCGCCACGGTGAACGGCAGCAGGACCGGTGCGTGGCCGCCGTCCTCGGTGGGCATGTCCGGACCAGGCAGGCGGCCGCCGTAGGTGCCGGGCTCGGGCGTGTCGAAGACCAGGCGCGTGCCGCCCATGGCCGCCGCGCTCTGGTCCTTCACCGGGGCGCAAAAGTGGGTGAACGAGCCCTGGGTGCCGCGCAGATCGGGCACGCACATGGCCGACAGCATGCGTCCGCCGAACTTGTCGGGCGGGAAGGTGATGGGCACCCGCAGGATCGTGCTGGGCACGCCCTGCTCGGCCAGGGTCTTCCAGAAGGGCTTGCTGCGGCGCAGCAGCTCGATCTTCGCTTTGGGCCGGCCGACGACCCACGGCCCCAGCTTCTTCAGCCGACCGGTCTCGGTGATCTTGGTGGACGACAGCACCGGCGCGTGGGTCTTCCGGTCGCTGGTCAGGAAGTCGAAGATGTTGTGGCCGCTGGGGTCGGTGCCGGTGGCGAAGGTGGACCAGCCCACGGGCGACATGGCCGGCAAGGTGGTGGCCAGGGGCTTGTAGCCCCCCGCGTCCGCCAGCTGCTTCAGGTTGGGCATGAGGCCTTTGGCCATGAAGTCGTCGCAGAGCTGCGGGTCCAATCCGTCGAGCCCCACCACGATGACCCGCTTGGCCGAACCCTTGCCCGCGCGCCGCCGGCTGCGCAGGCCGCGGATGGCCACGCGGATGGGCCACATGAAGAGGGCGCCGATGGCCAGGAGCATGCCCGCCAAGGCGAAGATGAAGGAGCCGCCCAGGGCGAAGCCGGCGCCGGGGCCGATGTAGGCGTGGGCGGCCGTGGGGGTTGCCGATACGGCGAGCACCACGAACAGCACGGCAACGCGGCGGGGATCGGCTTGCGGGCGGGCGGGCATGGCGTGTCGTCCGGGGTTCAGGGAATGTACGGCACAGGAGGCGATCGCCAGCGGCCAGCTTTCGCATGACCGGCGATCAGGCGGTCTCACGCTAGTTCAGGCCGTTCAACGTGTCAAGAGGGTGCGGGTTCCGGGGCTTTCGGGGATGGGAGCCGTTTGGTAGACTCCGCGCCGACCAGACATCCCCCGGAAGGAGCCGCCCATGCCCGGTCCCCTGATCGCCCCGGACCATACCTTCGCCCTCTGGACCGTCCTCTTGGCCGCCGCCGCCTTCGGCTACTGGGCCGAGACCACCCGCTGGGGCCGGCGCTTGTCCGGGGCCATCCTCACCATGGGTTTCACCTTCCTCTTGTCCAACCTGGGCGTGATCCCGGCCGCAGACGTGCCCGCCTACGACGTGGTGTGGGGCTATCTGGTGCCCCTGGCCATCCCCCTGCTGCTATTCCGGGCGGACCTGAGGCGCATCCTGCGGGAGGCGGGACCCACCCTGGCGGCCTTTGCCATCGGCGCCGTGGGCACGGTCCTGGGCACCATCGTGGCGTACAAGGTCGTCCCCTTGGGCGAGGAAGGCTGGAAGCTGGCGGCCATCTTCTCGGCCACCTACGTGGGCGGGTCCATGAACTACGCGGCGGCGGCCGAGGCGGTGGGACTGCGCTCGGGCGACCTGCTCTCGGCGGGCGTGGCGGCCGACAACCTGGTCATGGCCTTGTACTTCCTGGTGCTGTTTGCCCTGCCGAGCGTGCGCTTTCTCAGGCGGCGTTACCCGGACCGGCAGCACACGGATTCGTCCGAGGCCGCCGCAGCCGTGGCGGCAACCGGCTTCCCCGCTCCCGGCCGCCTGGCCGCGGCCCTGGCCCTCGCCTTGGGACTCTGCGCCGCCGGCTACCTGGCGGCCGACCTCATGGGTTGGCGGGGCGGAGGCATCCTGGTGGTGACGGCGGTCACGGTGCTGCTGGCCACGACCATGCCCACGCGCATGCAACGCCTGGAGGGCGCCGAGACCGCCGGCGCCTTCCTCATGCAGATCTTCTTCGCGGTGATCGGGGCCAGCGCCAACGTGGTGGTGGTCATGAAGGTGGGACCGGTGCTCTTCGTCTTCGCGGCTCTCATTCTGACCATCCACCTGCTGGTGCTGCTGGTGGGCGGCCGCCTGCTGCGCCTGGACCTGGCCGAGCTCGTCATCGCCTCCAACGCCAACATGGGCGGACCGACGACCGCCGCGGCCATGGCCGTGGCTCGGCGTTGGGGATCGCTGGTCATGCCGGCGATCCTGTGCGGGACGTTGGGGTATGCGGTGGCGACCTTCGTGGGGGTGGCGTTGGGGAAGTGGCTCAATTGAACAGGGGGGATCTCCCAGTCCGGTGAGTTCCTACAGATACCCTAGAGACTTCAATACTTCCTCGTCTTGCGGTGACAGGGTGGACGAAGGTGCCTCCCTGTTCATCCAGGACCCGCCCGACAGCGCCCCCCTGATGAGACTCATCAGCTCGATGTATGCGTCCGGTTCCGCCAAGCGAAGTTCGTCCCCAGAGGAATCCGCGGTCACATCCAGCAGTTCCTGCTTGCGGAAGCCGTCCCACAAAGCCAGTCGCTCCGGTGTTCTGACCCCGAACGTATGATAGGCACTGATCGTCCGTATCAGGATATGGTCGCGACCCTCTCGGCGACCTTCCAGGAGCTGAAGAAAACGGCGCGGCCAGCGGCCATCCTCGGGCAGCCGCAGCCCGACCGTGTTCAGAAGCATTGGCATGATGTCTTCTACGGACAGGAAGGCATCTCTGCGATCGACCCAACCCGAGAATTTCGACTCGGGCCAAACGATCAACGGTACTTGGGTCATCTCGTCGTAGACCGTCGTGCAGTGGTCGTAGTAGCCATGCTCTCCCATGGCCTCCCCGTGGTCCGAGGTCACGACGATGATCAATTCACGTTCACGGTCAAGTGCTTGCCAGGATTCGAGAATCCGACCGAGCGAGGCGTCGATGCGGTGCAGGTTGCCGTCGTAGAGGTCGGACACGCGTTCGGCCAGACAGGCGGGAACCTCCTCTCCCCCTTGCTCGATAGCGCGAACATCATCCAGGCGAACCAGGTCTTTGCCGCAACCATCGTCGCGGCGCCAGAGATCGTGCTCCGGGCCTGGCGCATAAGGTAGATGAGGCGGAAGCAGATGCAGGTAGGTGAAGACGGGCTCGTGCGGTAGTCCATCCGCGAGTCGACCGCTGAACAAACGTTCCGGCGCCTCCAGATCGAGCACGTGGTAACCATCCCTCTTCCACATCTCGTAGAACTCGTCGAATCCCTGGTCGGTGCCCGTCGCGACAGAGAAATTCGGATTCTGCGAGACACCCAGAGTGTGGTAGCCCGCCGCACCGAAGACCTCAGCCATGGTGACCGCCGAGTCGGTCAGGGCATCGCCTTCCTCCCACACCCCCCGCACCACGTTGTGCTCGAACCACGGCAACCCGGTCAGGACCGAGGGCACCGCACAGCGAGTATAGGAAGCATTGGAGAACACGCTCGTGAAACAGACCGCCTCGGCAGCCAATCGGGCGAGATTGGGCGTCGTCGTGCGCTCGTATCCGCCGGCAGCCACACGATCGAACCTCGTTGCGTCGAGGAGCACGAAGAGCACGTCGGGCATACCTGCGAGATCGTCGCATCCGGCACGCTCGCGCCCCTGAACATCCATCAGTTCCCAGGCCTTGTCCACGCGACCATCTCGCCACGACCGCCAATGTTCCCGGTCCGCCGCGGACAGCATCGCGGAGATCTCGATGCTTCGCAGGAACACGGCACGACTGGATTCTGCCGATTCCGGCTCCAGTCCGATCGCATGCAGGTCCAGGCTCGATCTAAAAACGATCCGGTTCATACCATTAACGACCATGTGTTCGGGCAGGAGCACTTCAATGGTGTGTTCTTCCCATCCGCCCTGAAGCGCCTGAACGGCGATCGGTTTTCCATTCAGCTCGAGAGACAATTCCTGGCCCGCCGCCGCCAGGTCGGGATGAGTTGAACACACGACTTCGAGGCGGCACTCGCGGCCCAGTAGCCGGAACCAGGCATGGGAAGAATCGCCGGTCGCCCAGAGTCCCGGACTGGCGTCCTTGAGCCACGTGTCCCCGAAGAGGTGGACTCCAAAATCGTCGCCGTAGATATCCGCCTCCAAGCGTTCCGACTTGCTACGGGAGAAATCGAAATCTACGAGGATTTCCCGCTGCGGGTCCTCATTGCCGCAGCCGCCTACCAGAGCGGCGATAAGCAGCGGCAGGGAGAAGGCAACCAAGCCGGTGTTCGATGTTTTCACATGCGCTCCAATTCGGCGTTGCACCGAGCGACAACAGCGGCAATCATGCATCTGCGCGCGGCGGCATTACGGCTTTCGTGCCGGCTCGATTCTCGGTGAAGAGGGCAGGTATGTCCACAGAGACAACAGAGCATTCGTGGGGAACCTGGAAACCGGTGCGAGCACGGTTCTGGCTCCTGGCAGCGATAATCGTCATAGCGGCCGCCACCGTATGGTATACGCCGGTCCAGTACACCGGGTCCGACTCGCGAGGCGCGCTTCTGACCAGTCAGACCCTGATCAAGACCGGATCGGTTCGTCTAGACGCCACGGAGGCGGACACCGACAGCTACGGCTACCGAGTCCACGAACACAGAGGCCACACCTACTACTACTTCCCCGTAGGATCGCCGGTTCTCGCACTTCCGGTGACCCTCGCCGCCACCGCCTTCGGTGCCGACCTCGAGAAACCGGCCACCGATCACCGGTTGCAGCGTCTGCTCGCCGTACTGACCTTGGCCCTCGCTTGCGGCATCGTGTTCATCTGGGCGGCGGGGCGTACGGGACTGGCGCGGGCGACAGTGTTGACGGCAGCCGTCGTGTGGGGCTCGTCCGTGATGAGTACGGGGGCCACCGCGTACTGGAGTTCCAACTGGGCGGTCATCCTCAACGCAGCCGCCCTCTTTCTGCTCTCCCATCGCCGGGAGACCGACGACCCCGGCCGCCTCGTACTGCTCGCGACGCTGTTGTTCTGGTCCTATCTATGCCGTCCGACGGGTGCCGTGGCGGTGGTCGTCGTGGGGCTCCTGCTGGTGTTCACGCTCCGTTGGCGAGCCTGGCCCTACGCGGTGGCATTGACGTTCTGGGCCACCTTCTTCCTGGTTTGGAGCTTGCTCGAATTCGGCGAGCCGCTTCCGGCCTACTACATGCCGGGCCGCATCGAATCCGACGGCCTGTCGAGCGCGGCGCTGGCCGGGCACCTGATCAGCCCTTCGCGCGGGCTGCTCGTCCACAGCCCCTATATCGCCGTGGTGATCTGCGGCCTGGCCTGGCGTTGGCGATCGTTTCTTCGCTCGCCCCTGAGCATCGCCTGCGCCGCGTGGCTCGGACTGCACTGGCTCGCCATTTCCCAGTTCCCCCATTGGTGGGCCGGTCATTCGTTCGGCGCCCGACTTTGGACCGAAGTGATGCCCGCCGGTGCGGCCTTGGCGCTCTCGGCAATCCGGTGGGTGGACAGGGACGGCACACGGACCGGTCGGCGTATCTGGTTCACCGCGCTCCTGCTGACGGCCGCCACCTCCGTGTTCATCAATACCGCGCAAGGGCTGTATCATGATCCGAGCTACATGTGGAACAGAAGCCCCGACATCGATCATCATCCGGAGTTCCTAACGGACTGGCGTTTCCCGCAGTTCCTGGCCACCGATGCCCACAACAACCGGCGATTCCTGGCCGTGACGGAAGCGCCGCCGCCTCTCCGTCTAGACGTAGCGGTATCGGCGACGGACGAGCGGATCGAATTCAACAACTGGAACCAGCCCGAGTGGGGAGGTGAGCAGCCCTTCCGCTGGTCCCGGGGTACCCGCCCGCTCGTGGTGTTCTCCCTGAGACCGGACGAGGGAGCGCCGCCGACACATCTCGCACTCGATCTCGGCGCCTTCGGCAGACAGGACGTGACCGTACTCCTTGACGAACGTGAGATCGGCACACTCCACATCGCGGATTTCGCACCCGAACGACACGAGCTCGAATTGCCCGAAACCTGGTGCTCCGGGGAATCCCTCCGAGCCTGTCGCCATGTCCTGGGTTTCCAGATCCGTCGGCCCAGCTTCGGGCGGCAGGATCCGCGCCGCATCGCCATCAGTTTCTGGGGAATGACTTTGACCAGTAACGATCACACACAGGGGGATCGACCATGACCGACGCGTTCGCAGTCTATCGTCGGATTTACCGACAGGGTGCCGCCATGGGCCGGAGGCATTTCAACCGTCGCGGCATCGCCTGCGCCGGATTGAAGCGGAGCTTGGGCTTCGTCATCCAGCCCGTTGAAAACTGGTCGCGCTACCCGGAACTCGCCACAGCGCTCGATCTCATGGACGACATCCGTCCGGGAAGTCGCATTCTCGATCTCGGGTCCCCGAAGATGCTGGGACTCATCCTCGCCGACCGTCACCCGGCAACCTTCGTCCTGACCGACATCTGGCCCGAGGCGGTGGACGAGATCAGGGAACTCGTTGCTGCTAACCGCAAACGGCTACAAGGTGAGGTCGAGCTTGGGACCGCAGATCTGACCGACTTGCGGGATCACGCCACATGCTCCTACGACTGGCTCTACTCCGTGTCGGTGATCGAGCACATCGAGGATCTCGAAGCCACACGACGAGGCCTGCGCGAGATGGTCCGGGTCCTCGCTCCGGGCGGGCGGGCCATCATCTCGGTTCCGGTCGAACCGATCCACCGGAAGGCCTACCGCGAGAACGGCGTCTATGGGCGCGAAGGGGACGGCGAACAAGCCTTCTTTTCCCACTATTTCGACAAAGGGAGTCTGACGGAAATCCTCGAGTCGATTCCCGATCTCCAGCTTACCGACATGTTCTATTCGCGGTGGCACGATCAGGCCTTGCGCATGCGATGCTGGACGCGCGTACCGCAGAAGATCCGAGGAATTCTGGGGCCGGTCAATCTGATACTGGCGCCATCGGCGGCGACGGTGACCCGCGAGAGCATGGACGATCTGCAGATCGATTCCAACGGAGACATCATCTTGCGCTTCAGAAAAGCAGCCGTCGACTAGCCCGCAGCACGGTCATCGGGTCGGGCCAACCTACGCATCAAATGCAGGGAGCGTTCCGTGCCGGGGATGGGTTGAACGTCCACCGTTTCGTGCGTAGCCGCGAACGCTGCTTTGAAACCCTCCGGCGCGTACTCCGGAAATACATCCTCGCGGGTGGCCAGCAACCGCCGCACCTGGCTGTCGGACTTGGGCACGAATTCCACGATCAGCCAGCGGGCTGCCGCGGCAAAGAACTCGGCCACGCGCGCGAGCGGCACGTTGTTGCCGATGGCCAGGTGGTGCACCAGGGCCAGGGCCAGGACCAGGTCCGCCGGTCCCCGGTTCAGCAGCGAGTCGCGTTCGGCGTGGCCCCAGCCCAGAGCGGGACTGGGGTTGGTCAGGTCCATCAGCAGCGGCAGGAGATTCTCCTCCCCTGTCTCCTTGACCCGGCGGTAGTTGAACTCCACGGCCACCGGGTCGATGTCGGCGGCCACGGTGAAGATGCCTCGCCCGGTCGCCACCCGGCTGAAGGTGCCGTTATTGGCGCCCAGGTCCCAGGCCGTCCGGGCTTCGGTGCGGGCGACGAAGCCGTCCACCAGGTCCCGTTTCGCCTGTAGGGACGCGTCGCTGTAGTTGGTGTCGTCGTAGTAGGCGCCCCATTCGGTGGCGGGCGGCTTCCACTGGAGGCGACGCACGGCCCCACGCAGGCTGTCGACGATGCCCTCGAAGCTACGCCGTCCCACGCGAGCCACCTTGGACTTGCCCTTGTCCTGATGCTTCCGCTGGCTCGCCGCGTGGGCGTGCACGTGCATCAGGAGACCCGGCCGGAGCTTCGAGCGCGCGGGCAGCAGCTTGCTGGCCAGGTCCAGGGGCACACCGTCCATGTTGGTGCGTAGCAGATTGCCCAGTCGGATGTCCCGCTGGGCCATGAGCGCCAGGGGCGCCAGGAAGTGCTGGCAGAACTGGCGGTAGGCAACCCAGGGCGAGCCCTCCTCATAAGGGGTGAAACTCAGGGTGTCGATGAGGACCGGCTTGCCCCGGTGGAACTGGATGTTGTAGGCCGACGCGTCTTTGAGGACCAGGTCGTGCCTCAGGGCCACCTTCTGGATGGCCAGGGATCGAAGGGCCGCGTCCTTGAGCTGGGAGAAGGACCACTCGTAGGGATAGCTGACGAAGGGTATCTCCTCGGGGGCGATGACCTTCCAGGCGCCGGGACCGGTAGCCGGGGCCACGTCCAGTTCCTCGTGGGGGATCAGCCAGCCCTTGCTCGTGAGTTTCTCGTAGAGTCCCGACTCCATGAGCGCCCGGTAGTCGTCGGCATAGACCTCGTTCACCTGACGCAGCAGGCGCCCACCGGCACGGAAGAGGAAACCGCTGGGATCGCGAAAAGATGCGGGATGGACGCCGTCAGTCATCGAGATCGTCGTCCTCGTCCGCCGGCCGCTTGCCGAAGAAGGCGGCGATGCGCCGCCAGAAGATCTTGATGGCCACGCCGGCGCCAACCACGGCCGCCAGAATGCCCTGCAGGACAAAGGAGCCGGTACCCGGATCGATGTAGGCCACAGCGGCGGCGGGGAACAGGCAGTCGGCGATGAGCAGGATCGCGAGTACCGCTGCGAATCGGCGTGACTGGCTTGAGCGTACCACTGCGTTCTCCTCGGAATGCGGACGGATATGAATGTTCAGCGCGAAAGTATTTGCTAGGATCCGCCGTGTAAATACCTGTTTCGATACCGCCATTCCATCGGTGATCTCTGCCGGAGGAACGACACGTGCCGGACTTCATTCCCCAGCCGGGGCCCTCCCCATATTTCTGCAACTACTGGCCATGTCGACGTTCGCCTTCGCCCAACCATTGCTGGATATCGTCCGGCGGCATCCCCAGTTCCTGGTGGTCAACCGCACAGATTGGACCGCCCTGGTCGGCGCCGCTGCTGGATGGTGGGCCTTCCGGCGTTTGTCTCCCGTTCGCGAGAACCTCGTACTGCTGGCCTTGACGGTTCCCGTGTTCGTGGGCCTCTTCGTCTTTTCCGATAGTGTCCGAACGGCGGTCGGACCGGCGGAATGGGCAGGGCACGGCGTTGGGTCCACGACCGAATCCGTACCCGTCGTGCTCGTCATCCTGGACGAGCTCCCGCTCGCGACCCTCCTGGACTCCACGTCGGACATCGACGAACGGTTGTTTCCGAACTTCAACCGTCTCGCGGCCCAGGCCACTTGGTATCCGCGGACCGCCAGCGTGAGCGGCGCCACGTTGCGCGCCGTCCCGTCCATCCTGACGGGCCGGCTCAGTGACTGGGACCAACCGCCGAACCTGGGCGGACATCCGGAAAACCTGTTCACCGTGCTGGGCCCCACACACCGGATCCTCGCCGCCGAGGCCCAGACAGCTCTCTGTACTGCCGAGTACACCAGCCAACCCTATTCGGACTCTGCCGGCCGATTCTCGCACCTGCTGGACGACGTTTCCATCCTCATGCGCCATGTGCTCTACCCGCGCGAGTTTCGCGCCGGCCTACCCCCATCGGCAACAAGTGGAACGATTTCGCGGGGGACGACCGATCGATCTGGCGCAACATCCGCCACGGCGAGTTTCGAACATTCGTCGACGGTATCGAACGTACGGACGAGCCGCTCCTGGCCGTGATCCATACGCTTCTGCCCCACAACCGCTATCGTCATTACCCGGACGGCAGGATCTACAACTGGCGCGAGGTGATGGACCACGTAGTCGACGGCGTATGGATAGACGATCCGCTGGCGGTCCGGGATTCCTACCGCCGCCACCTGGTGCAGACCGTGAGTGTCGATCGCCTGCTCGGGGAGTTGCTGGACCGGCTCGAAGCATAGGATCTCCTGGACAAGGCCATACTCGTGGTGACCGCCGATCAAGGCGCCTGTTTCTCGCCCGGCCAACCGATCCGGAAACTCTCCGAGGACAACGTCCACGACATCATGTCGGTGCCGTTGTTCATCAAGTACCCCGGGCAGGACATTCCTCGGCGTCGGCGTGGCTGCGGTGGAGGTTCGAGGGGGCGTCGACTAGCGGGTGGTCGCTGCAGGTTTCGGAGGCCTGTCATTCGTCCGTTTCTACCGACGCCGCAACCAGATCGGCCCAATCCGCCCGCTCGGCCACAGTGAACTCAGCGATCAGCCGCACCCCCTTGATGAAGACGGACCGGTGCTTGCCGTCCTCGCCCATCTGACCCTTGGCCGGACGCAGGACGACCTCGTTCACGCCCTCGTGGATGGCGATGGGCGGTACTCGTCCCACGCACATGACCCGCTGCCAGCCCTGGTCCACCGGGTGGGTGCCCAGGTCGTAACCGTTCCAGACGATGGTCAGGGCCTGCCCCCGCTCGGACAGTCCAGGCGTGGTGCTGCAATCGAACTCCACCCGCAGGCGTTGGCCCGTGGCGGCCAGGCGCAGGACCGCCTCCTCCGCCGTGATCCAGCGCCCGTTGGTCTCGATCCCCCCGAAACCTTCCCCGAACTCGTGCAGGTGGTTGGGCACCGTGTCCCGGTTGCTGGTGGTGAAGAGGTCCTGGGCCTGGAACTCGAAATCGGCCAGGTAGACGGTGGTGCGTTCCTCGCTGCAACCCGCCAGCAGAAACGAAGCGATGAACAGGAGCAGGTTCACGGTGCGGTTGGTCATGGACGGGCCTCTTCGAACGTTGCGGGATGCCATGATGGACATCCGTAGTATCGGCAGGGACCGGACGAAGTCAACTCCCGGCGGACCGATTCCCTGGCGGCCGGGCCCGCGCGCCGTAGCTTGTGTCCCAACCCGTTTCCCGGAGGAACCCATGAAGCTCGTCGTCATCGCCCTGGTCCTGCTCACCCTCCTCGGCACCGGCGTAGCCCTTTTCGTCATGCGCGGCGCCCTGCAGGGCGGCGTCCAGTCCCCAACCAAAACCTCCGGCGGCCGTCTGTGGGACTTCGCCACCACCTCCCTGGACGGCCAGTCCGCCGATCTGGCCGGCTACGAAGGCCGGGTCGCCCTGGTTGTCAACGTGGCCAGCAAGTGCGGTTTCACCCCCCAGTATGCGGGACTCGAAACGCTCTACCGGGACAAGCAGGACCTGGGCTTCGTGGTCCTCGGCTTCCCCAGCAACGACTTCATGGGCCAGGAACCGGGCACGGCCACGGAGATCCGCACCTTCTGCACCGACGAGTACGGGGTGACCTTTCCACTCTTCGCCAAGCGGCCCGTGACGGGTGCGCAGAAGGACGAGATCTACGCCTGGCTCACCGCCGGCGGCCTGGAAGAACCGTCCTGGAACTTCACCAAATACCTGGTGGGAAGGGATGGGCAGGTCATCGCTCGCTTCGGGCCCCGCACCAAGCCCGACGACCCGGAACTCCTGGCGGCCATCGACAGGGCCCTGGGCGAATAGGTCAGCTGTCGTCCCGGTGCACCGTGTCCGGACTGAAGGCCGGCAGGCAGACCGCCACGTAGACCGCCCCCTCGGACTCCGGCGAGGAATAGCGCACCCAGCAGCCGGCCTCGGCCACCACGCCCTGGCCCGCGCGCACCTCGAGGGTCTCGCCCTCCGTCTCCACCTTGAGCATGCCGGCGAGCACCAGGGTGTACTCGTCGAACTCGGGTTTCTGGCCGGGCTCCACCCAGCCCCCGGGACTGGTCATGCGGGCCACGCTCACGGCGTCGGTGGCGGTGTTCACCCGGCCAAAATACTCCTCGATGATCTTGGGCTTGTTCCCCGCCGCCTTGACCAGGGCGGGGGTCGGAACGAGTCGGGCCATGGGTGTGCCTCCGTCAGTCGGCGAAGCGGTCCGCCAGCCGGTGGATGAGGTAGTTGCTCTCGGTCAGGGCCTGCTCGGCGAATTCGCCGAAGAAGGCGCGCACCCGTTCGAACTCGGCCACGAAACCGGCCTTGTCGTCGTCACGCACGAGTTCCGCCAGGCGCTCGTGGTGGGCCAGGAATTCCAGCAGCACGGCCCGCCGCCCGTCGTCGGCGAAGACGATGTCCGCATACAGTTCCGGGTTCTGGGCGAAGATGCGCCCGGTCATCATGAGTTCGGCCCGGTAGATGGGGCTGCTCAGGTCGAGCATCTGCTGCGGCCGGGCATCCTGGTTCATGAGGAACGACCCGTGCAGCAGCGCCAGGAAGTGGCGCAGGCCCTGCACCAGGTGCATGCCCTCGTCGTGGCGCGCCGCCGGCATCTCGGCCAGGCGCATGCCCCACAGGCGGAACTGCTCGCCCAGCCACGCGGCCGCCTCCGGTTGGCGCCCCGGGCAGACGATCATGAGTTGCTTGGAGAGGTTCTGGACGTCGGAGCCGTGGAGCGGATGCAGCCCCACCACGGGCCCCGGGTGGGCATCCAGCATGGCGGCCAAAGGCGCAGATTTACGGCTGGTGAAGTCCAGCAGGAGGGTATCCGCCCCCAGGTGGGGCGCCAGGCGGGCGATGACCGCTTCGGTGGCGCGGATGGGTACCGTGACCACCGCCGCGTCGCAACCCGCGCACAGTTCGTCCACCCGGTCCCAGTCTCCCTCGTCCAAACAGCGCACCGTGTGGCCGCTGCGGGCGAAGACCCCGGCGTAGAGCGCGCCCATGCGGCCCCGGCCGCCCACGAAGAGGATGGTGCGGGACCGGCCCGCCCGGGGAAAGGCGCCGGTGGACTGGCGGGCCCGCGAGGCGCCCATGACCATGCGCAGGAAGTCCTCGGCCCAGTCCGGATCGAGACCCTTTTCCACGGCCGCCGATCGGAAAGCCGCCACCTTGGCCGCCTCCCGCTCGGGCACGAAGATGGGCAGACCTTCCCGCTGCTTGGTGGCCACCACTTCGGCCAGCAGTTCGGCCCGCTCGGCCAGAAGCGCCAGGATGCGGGCGTCGATGGCGTCGATGCGGCCCCGGGGACCGGCCAGGGGATCGTCGCGTTGGGAATCGTTCATCCGCGCTTCCTTCCTCCGGCACGGCCGGGCCAAGAAGAAAGACCCCGGCTGGCATCCTTGCCGCCGGGGTCCCCTGGCAATCCATTGCCTGCGTGTCGCTCCGTCGGATCGGTCGGGCGAAACGCGGGAGCTACGAACAACCGGTCGTGGCTCCACAATTGTTGCACTTGTAGCAGGCGCCGTTGCGCACGGTCACCGAACCGCACTCGGGGCACGGCGGGCTGTCGGCCTGCCGGCGGAACACCTCGTGCTCCTGCGCCTTCTGCTGTTCATTGTCGACGATCGTGATGCGGCCGCCGCCGGCCTGGGCCTTCATGGCCTTCGGGGCTGTGGACTCCTCGGACTTGCCCTCGGCCGCCGCGGCCTCGCCGTCGGGCTCGGTGCCGTCCGCGTCGCCGGCGTGCTCGCCGAACTTCAGGTCCATCCAGCGGAAGATGTAATCCATGACCGACTTGGCGATGGGAATGTTCTTGTTCCGCGTGAAGCCGCTGGGCTCGAAGCGGGCGTGGCTGAACTTGTTGATGAGCACCTTCAGGGGCACGCCGTATTGGAGCATGATCGACACGCTGGTGGCGAAACTGTCCATGAGCCCCGAAACCACCGAGCCCTCCTTGGCCATGGAGATGAACATCTCCCCGGGCTTGCCGTTGGGGTAGAGCCCCACCGTCAGGTAGCCCTCGTGGCCGCTGATGGAGAACTTGTGGGTGATGGCCGTGCGCTCGTCCGGCAGACGGACCCGCTTGGGCTTGGGCGGTGCCAGGTGGAGTTCCTCCTCCTTGGCTTCCTGGTCCTGCTTCTGCTTGCTCGTGTTCAGCGGCTGCAGGCGCTTGGAACCGTCCCGGTAGATGGCCACGGCCTTCAGGCCCATCTTCCAGGCCTCGATGTAGGTCTGCATGATCTCGTCGACGGTGGCCTCGGTGGGCATGTTCACCGTCTTGGAGATGGCCCCCGAAAGGAACGGCTGCACCGCCGACATCATGCGCAGGTGGCCCATGTAGTCGATGGTGCGCTCGCCGTTGGCCGGGCGGAAGGCGCAGTCGAAGACGGCCAGGTGCTCGTCCTTGAGGTGCGGCGCCCCTTCGATGGTCTCGGCCTCCTTGATGTAAGCCCGGATCTCGGCGATCTCCTCTTCCAGGTAGCCCAGGCGCTGGAGGGCGTCGGGCACGGTGTTGTTGACGATCTGCATGACGCCGCCGTCGACCATCTTCTTGTACTTCACCAGGGCGATGTCCGGCTCCACGCCGGTGGTGTCGCAGTCCATCATGAAGCCGATGGTGCCGGTGGGCGCGAGCACCGTGACCTGGGCGTTGCGGTAGCCGTAGTCGTGGCCCAAGGCGTAGGCGTCCCGCCACACGGTCTCCGCCTCGTCACGCAGGGCTTCGGGCACCCGGTTGGCGTTGATGTTGTTCAGGGCCGCCCGGTGCTTGCGGATGACCTCCAGCATGGCTTCCCGGTTCTCCGGATACCCGGCGAACGGACCGACCTGGCTGGCGATCTCCGCCGACGTCAGGTAGGCCTGGCCGCACATGAGCGCCGTGATGGCCGCAGCGTAGTCCCGGCCCTCGTCGCTGTCGTAGGGCAGGCCGCGGTCCATGAGCAGGGCGCCCAGGTTGGCGTAGCCCAGGCCCAGGGGACGGAACTTGTGGCTGTTGTCCTCGATCTCCACCCGCGGGTAGGAGCTGTTGCCCACCAGGATCTCCATGGCCACGACCATCACGCGGCTGGCGTAACGGAACGACTCGGAGTCGAACTCGCCGTCCTCGGTGCGGAACTTCATGAGGTTCAGCGAGGCCAGGTTGCAGGCCGAGTTGTTCAGGAACATGTACTCGCTGCAGGGATTCGACCCGTAGATGCGGTCGGTGTTCTTGCAGGTGTGCCAGTCGTTCACCGTGGTGTCGAACTGCATGCCCGGATCGCCGCAGACGTGGGTACCTTCGGCGATCTTGTGCATGAGGTGCCGGGCCTTGTAGGTGTCCATGGGACGGCCGTCGGTCACCGCGCGGGTGGTCCAGTTGCCGTCCTCTTCCACCGCGCGCATGAATTCGTTGGTCACCCGCACCGAGTTGTTGCTGTTCTGGAAGAAGATGGAGCTGTAGGCCTCGCCGTTGAAGCTGCCGTCGTAGCCCTGGTCGATGAGGGCCCAGGCCTTCCGTTCCTCGTTCACCTTGCAGTCGATGAACTCCTCGATGTCCGGGTGGGCCGCGTCCAGGATTACCATCTTGGCCGCCCGCCGGGTCTTGCCCCCGGACTTGATGACGCCGGCGAAGGCGTCGAAGCCGCGCATGAAGCTCACCGGACCGGAGGCCTGGCCGCCGGCCGAGAGCAGTTCCCGGCTCGAGCGCAGGGGCGAGAGGTTCGTGCCCGTGCCGGAGCCGTACTTGAAGAGCAGGCCCTCGGTCTTGGCCAGGTCGAGGATGGAGGCCATGGTGTCCTCGACCGAGTTGATGAAGCAGGCAGAACACTGGGGCCGCTTCTCGACACCCACGTTGAACCACACGGGCGAGTTGAAGGACGCCAGCTGGTTGACCAGCAGGTGCTTCAGCTCGGAGCGGAACGTCACCGCGTCCTCGTCCGTGGCGAAGACGCCGTCGCCGAGGCCCCAGTCGGTGATGGTGTCGGTGACCCTGCCGATGAGCTGGCGCACGGAGGTCTCGCGCTCGGGCGTGTCCAGGCCTCCCCGGAAATACTTGGAGACGACCACGTTGGTGGCCATCTGCGACCAGGTGGCCGGAATCTCGCAGTCGTCCTGCTGGAAGAGCACCTCGCCCTTGTCGTTGGCGATGACGGCGCTGCGGCGCTCCCACTCCAGGGCGTCGAAGGGATCCACGTCCGGCCGGGTGTTGCGGCGGGGAATCTCCAGGCCCTTGCCCTTGAGACGTGCGGACTCGGCCGGAGAGCCGGCGGTCACCGCCAGGGCTTCCATCTCGACCTCGTCCAGCTGGGCTTCGGTCGCGGCGCCGGGCTGCACCGGTGTCGGGGTGTTGCCGGAGTTGCCGAACAGGACCCCATCCCCCGCAGGCTGCATCCGTTCACGATCCTGCTGTGTCTCGCGATGCTTGCGATCCGCCATGATCTCTCCTTCTCCCAGCTCCCTCTGGGTCTGCCATGTCCGAAATAGCGCCTATTTCGTCGATTATTGGTGTTTCGTGTCCCCCGAGCGCCCGCGATCCGGTCAGGATGGGTTTGCGGAATGACTCGGTTTATCTTGATGTTCTATGCGGCACAGGAAACCCAACATATAGTGGTGATTCCTGATTGCGACCACTGTCCCTTGTGGGAGGATTCGGAATCTAATTGCTGTCCGAGGCCACATTCAAAGCAATAATTTTCGACCCGCACCGGACAGGCCCCGGCGCCACCCGTCGACCGGGTCCAGATGGTGGTATTATGGCGTTTTGCTCCCGGAGACTTCAGTTTAAAACTTTTTTAGAATTTCCCCGCGTGGACTCACGCCTCAACCCTGCGGGAACATTTCGGACATGCGTCACCCTGATTAAAGTTTTCCGTATCTCATGTGAATTCAAGCTGATATCGCCAATTAAACGGTGGATCGAAAACTTATCCCCAATGTCCCAAATCACCCCTGGGGGCCAAGATCACCCGCCGGGGCCGAGGCGGCCGTCGACCAGGTCCTGGACCACGGACCGGACCAGATCGCGCCCGGTGCGGAAGTCCTCGCGCCGCTCCTCCGGATCCCCGTCGCTGGCCATGGGATCGTCCATGGGACGCCGCAAGTGGCGCTCCGGATGGGCCAGTTCGGGCAGGAAGCGACCCGCCTCTTCGCTCAGAGTGACCACCAGGTCGAATTCGTCCAAATCGAAACGGTCGAAGGTCTTGGGACACTGGCCCTCCATGGAGACGCCCGCTTCCTCCATGACCCAGCGGGTGCGATCGGTGATGCGGTAGGTGACGAGACCCGCACTGGCGGCCTGCCAGCCCTCGGGAAAGAGGTGCCGGGCCCAGGCCTCGGCCATCTGGCTGCGGCAGGAATTGGCAGTGCAGACGAAGAGGACCTTCATGGCTATTCGCCCGGCTCGATCTCGACCAGCAGGTCGCCCTGGCCCACCACCTGCTCGGCGGCCACGGCGATGCGGGCCACGGTGCCGGCCACGGCGGCCGTGAGATCGGTCTCCATTTTCATGGACTCCATGATGATCAAGGCTTGCCCCACCTCCACCGGGTCGCCCTCGGCCACCAGGACCCGCACGATCTTGCCGGGCATGGCCGCGGTGACCGACGGTCCGCCGCCCGCTGCTTCCTCGTCCTCCAGGTCCGGGTCGTGCAGGGCCAGACGGCGCACCCGGCCCTCGCAGAAGACCTGGCGTTCGGCGCCGTCGGCGGCCACCACCAGGCGGCGCCGGCGGCCGCCTGCGGTCAGAAGCCATTCTCCGTCGCCACCGCTCTCCACGTCCAGATCCAGGGACCGGCCGTCCACGGTCAGGTTCCAGCGGCCGTTCTCACGGGCCACGTCCACCGCCACCAGTTCGCCGTCCAGTTTGAAATGCAGTTGCACGAAGTCTCCTTCAGGATTCGAGTCCGCGGAGCCGGAAGGCTCCGAGACGCTCCCAGGGGCCGTCGAGAATCTCGCCGTGGTCGTCACCGCGTACACCGCCGCCCGCCGCCGCCGCAGGCCGGGTCTGCTCCTGCAGGGCCGCCGCCGCCAGGACCAGGTCCCGGTCCAGATCCCCGTCGGGCCGCCAACCGGGCAGGCGCTCGGCCAGGAAGCCCGTGTGCAGGTCCCCGGAGCGGAAGACCTGGTCGTCCAGGACGGCCAGCAGGTACTCGATGTTCGTGTCCGGGCCCAGCACCGCGTAGTCCCGCAAGGCGGACATGGCCCGGTCGATGGCCGCGCCGCGGTCGGCTCCATGGACGCTCAGCTTGGCGATGAGAGGGTCGTAGTGCATGGAGATCTCGTCCCCCGCCCGCACCCCCGAATCCATGCGCACGCCCGGGCCCGCCGGTTCCCGCACCGTCAGCAAGCGGCCCAGGGACGGCATGAAGTCCTGGGCCGGGTCCTCGGCGCAGACGCGGCATTCGATGGAATGGCCGGTGACCCGCAACTCGTCCTGGGTCCAGGGCAGGGGTTCGCCCGCTGCCACGGTCAACTGGGCCCGGACCAGGTCCTGGCCCGTGATCCACTCGGTGACCGGGTGTTCCACCTGCAGGCGGGTGTTCATCTCCAGGAAGTAGAACTCCCCCGTGTCGTCCAGGAGGAACTCGACGGTGCCGGCGCCCTCGTAGGCCACGGCGCTGGCGGCGGCCACGGCGGCCTGGCCCATGCGCGCCCGGAGTGCGTCGTCCACCGCCGGCGAGGGGGACTCCTCGATGATCTTCTGGTGGCGGCGCTGGATGGAACACTCGCGCTCGAAGAGATGGACGTAGTTGCCGTGGCTGTCGCCGAAAATCTGGAACTCCACGTGGCGCGGTCGCTGGAGGTACTTCTCCAGGTACACTTTGCCGTCACCGAAGGCTTTGCGGGCCTCCCGCGTCGCGGCCTCGCAGGCGGACTGCACCCCGGCCGGGTCCTCCACCAGGCGCATACCCTTGCCGCCGCCGCCGAAGGCCGCCTTCACCATGAGGGGATAACCCACGATCTCGGCCGCAGCCTGAACGTCGGTCGCGGGCAGGGAGCCCTCGGCGTCCGGTACGGGCAGCAGGGCGCCCGGCACCACCGGCACCCCGGCCTGCTCCATGACCGCCCGGGCGGCGGTCTTCTCGCCCATGGATTCGATGACCTCGGCCGAGGGACCGATGAAGACGAGGCCCGCGTCGGTCACGGCTCGGGCGAAACCCGCGTTCTCGGCCAGGAAGCCGTAGCCTGGGTGGATCGCGTCGGCGCCGGTCTCCCGGGCCGCGGCGATGATCAGGTCCTGCCTGAGGTAGGAGGCTCCTGGTTCGGGGGGTCCCAGCACGACCACCCGGTCGGCCAGTTCGGCGTGCATGGCGGCGGTGTCGGCCTCGGAGACCACGGCCACCACGCCCACGCCCGCTTCGCGGCAGGCGCGCATGATTCGCACGGCGATCTCGCCGCGATTGGCCACCAGCACGCGTCCGATGTTGCGCTTTTCGGTCGGGCTCAATTCTGCTCCTCGGGCGGCAGGCGCCAGGTCTGTTGGCTGTGCCAGGGTGCTTGTTCTTTGGCGGCGAAGGCCGCCAGGGCCGCCTGGCCCTCGGGCCGCGTGCGGGCCTCGGCGATGAGACGAGCGCACACCTCGGCGCTCCGGGAATATCCCAGGGACTGGATCCCCTCCAGGAGGGTCTTGACCGAGCCCAGGGCCTCGGGGCCACCTTGCAGCAGGCTCGCCACGGTGGTCTCCACCAGACCGTCCAGGTCGTCGTCGGTGGCGGCCAGACGGTCCACCAGACCGCGCCGGGCCGCCTCGGCCGCGTCCATGGCATCGCCCGTCAGGAATGCCGTGCGGGCGGCGCCCTGGCCCATGCGGTCCACCACCAGGGGTGCGATCACCCCCGGCACGATGCCCAGGCGGACCTCCGTGAAAGCGAAGCGGACGGACGGGGCAGCCACCACCACGTCACAGGCGGCCACGAGCCCCACACCACCACCGTAGGCCGGTCCCTGGACCCGCGCCACCACGGGCACGGGGCAGGCCCGGACCGCCCGGAACATGGCGCCCATCTCCAGGGCCGCCTGCAGGTTGGTCTGGTAGTCGGCCGCGCCCAGTTGTTTCATCTCGCCCAGGTGGGCCCCGGCGCAGAACACCTGGCCGGTCGCCCGCAGCACCACCACGTGGGGCCGGTGGGCGCCGCCCGGGCCGATCTGCGGCGCGATGTTCTCGTCCCGCGGCAGGGGGTCCCGGTAGGCCAGGTGCTCGAAGACTTCCCGCAGGGCGGTGATCGTGGCCCCGTCGAAGGCGTTGCGCACCCCGGGATTGTCGATGGTGACGACCAGGACGCGGTCCTGCACGGTCTGATGGACGGCCATGGCGACTCCTACATGCGGTACACGCCGTACTTCACCGGCGGGATGGGCGCGTTGAGCGACATGGCCAGGCCCAGGCCGAGCACGTCGCGGGTCTGGACCGGATCGAGGACGCCGTCGTCCCACAGGCGGGCACTGCTGTAGAAGGCGTGCCCCTCGTGCTCGTACTTGGCCATGATGGGATCGACGATGGCCTGCTCCTGCTCGGCGGTGAGGGACTCGCCCTGGCGGGCCACCTGGTCCTTCTTCACGGTCAGGAGCACGCCGGCGGCCTGCTCGCCTCCCATGACCGAGATCTTGGCCTGGGGCCACATGAACAGCAGGCGCGGCTGGTAGGCCCGGCCGCACATGCCGTAGTTGCCGGCGCCGAAGCTGCCGCCCACGATGACCGTGAACTTGGGGACCGTGCTGTTGGAGACGGCGTTGACCATCTTGGCCCCGTCCTTGGCGATGCCCCCGTGCTCGTATTCCTTGCCGATCATGAAGCCGGTGATGTTCTGCACGAAGACCAAGGGAATGCGGCGAGCGTTGCACAGTTCGATGAAGTGCGTCGCCTTCAGGGCCTCGGCGCTGAACAGGATGCCGTTGTTGGCCACGATGCCCACGCTGTAGCCGTGGATGCGGGCGAACCCTGTCACGAGGGTGGTGCCGTAACGGGGCTTGAATTCGTGCATGCGGCTGCCGTCGACCATGCGGGCTATGACCTCGCGGATGTCGAAGGGGTAGCGGGGGTCGTGGCTGACCACCCCGTACAGTTCCTCGGGATCGTAGTAGGGATCCTCCGGCGCTTCCCGGGGAATGCGTGCGGTCTCCACCGGCCCCAGGTTCTCCACGATGTCCCGGACCGTGCGCAGGGCCGCGGCGTCGTCCTTGGCCAGGTGGTCGGCCACGCCGCTGATGCGGGTGTGCACGTCGCCCCCGCCCAGGTCCTCGGCTGTGACCTCCTCCCCCGTGGCCGCCTTCACCAGGGGCGGCCCGCCCAGGAAGATGGTGCCCTGCTGGTCGACGATGACCACCTCGTCGCTCATGGCCGGCACGTAGGCCCCGCCGGCGGTGCACGAACCCAGCACCGCCGAGATCTGCGGGATCTCCTGGGAGCTCATGACCGCCTGATTGTAGAAGATGCGGCCGAAGTGCTCCCGGTCCGGGAAGACATCCGCCTGCAGGGGCAGGAAAGCGCCGCCCGAGTCCACCAGGTAGATGCACGGCAGGTGGTTCTCCCGGGCGATCTCCTGGGCCCGGAGGTGCTTCTTCACGGTCATCGGGTAGTAGGTGCCGCCCTTCACGGTGGCATCGTTGGCCACGACCATGACCTGCCGTCCGTGGACCATGCCCACGCCCGTCACCAGGCCCGCCGCCGGCACATCCGCCTCGTAGAGTTCGTGGGCCGCCAGGGGCGAGAGCTCCAGGAACGGGGTGCCCGGGTCCAGCAGGTTCTCGATGCGGTCGCGGACCAGCATCTTGCCCTGGGAGGTGTGGCGCTCGCGGGCCTTGTCGCTGCCGCCCTGGCGGATGCGGGCCAATTCGGCGGCCAGACGACCGGCCTGCTCCCGGTTCAGGCGGTCGTTCTCCTGGAAGGTGGCGTCGGTGGTGGAGATGCGGCTGGCCATGCGTTTCATGGGACTCCTCAAAGGGCTCGAGGGATCGGTACCGGCGGGATTATAGCCGGTCCGGCAGCCGCGGTAAACGACCATGCGCGGCGGCGTTCCGGTGGTCGGTTTGTGTCGCCACCCCGATTCTGATAGACTTCTTTCGCATCCTGCCGGGCCCGACCCCACCCCTCGCCGAAGGGTATCGTCATGCGTGCGCGCCTCGCCGCCGTCCTGATCCTGGTCTTCACCACCGCCGCGCCTACCTAGCCAACGAGCAGGACGGCCTGCAAGTGGTGGACGTGAGCGATCCGGCGGCGTGACCTTCGTGGACGACGCCGATCCGGCGGCCCTGGCCACCGTGGGCTTCCTACCCACACGGGAGAGCACCACCCTGGAGGTCGTCGACGTGGCCGGCCGCCGTCTGGCCGTCCTGGCCACGGGATCCCACACGGCGAGCGCCCACACGGCCCGCTGGCACGGTCGCGACTCCCGGGGCCGGACCGTGGCCTCGGGCACCTACTTCGTCCTTCTGCGCGGTGAGGACGCCGTCGCCTCCCGCAAGGTGACGCTGATCCGGTAGACAGGAAACGGCGCACCGCCCGGCCTCGAGTGCGAGGTGGGCGGTACGCCGCTGTTCTCCCGGCGACCGCAAGCTAGTTCGCCCGGTCCTCCGCCGCCCCCTTGAGCTTGTCGTTGGCCATGATGGCCAGGTCGACCCGCCGGTTGGCCTGGCGGCCGGCGGCGCTGGCGTTGTCGGCCACGGGCTGGGCCTCGCCGTAACCCATGATGGTGAACCGGGTGGCGTCCACGGCCATGCCCTGCAGGACGTTGGCCACGGCGTGGGCCCGGTTGCGGCTCAGGGTGAGGTTGTGGTCCTCGCTGCCGGTGGCGTCCGTGTGGCCCTCGATGAGGATCTCCGTGTCGGCGTACTTGGTGAGGATGCCGGCCAGGTTCTCCAGGTTCCGGCGGGCCGCGGGCTGGACGTCGGCCCGGTCCACGTCGAACAGGAGCCCCGAGTCGAAGGTGATCTTGATGCCCTCGCCGATACGCTCGACGCTCGCTCCCTCCAGGTCCCGCTCGATCTCCTCGGCCTGGTCGTCCATGTAGTCGCCGATGTAGGCGCCGGCCGCCCCACCGATGGCCGCGCCCAGGATGGCGCCCACGGCCGTATTCCCGGCCTGCTTGCCGATGACGCCACCCAGGACCGCGCCGCCGCCTGCGCCGATCACGGCGCCTTTCTGTTGCCGGCTCATGCTCGCGCAGCCGACGACGCCGAGCAGGATGGCCGCCACGCCCACCAGGGCCATGGTCTTCCGCATGCGATACCTGTTCATCTTCCACTCCTCCATGTTGCGTTCCACCAGCCTCTGGTGCATTCGTTCACGTGATCCAACCATAGTGAGAATCCGCGAATCCTGTCGAGCCCAAACTCCGCCGACCCGCCAGGATTCCAAAAAACTTGCCACGGGCACCCGCTCGCGGTTTCCTGGGGTGACCCTCACCCGAAAGGACCGCCGTGGCCACGACTCCCAACCAACTCGCCGCCCGTTACCAGCGCATGGCCGACCAGCTCGAGGCCCTCTTCACCACGGGACCCAAGGCCACCGCCGACCCGGTCGCACGCATGGCCACCGCTTGCGCTCTGCTCCACCACAAGATGCCCCATTTCTTCTGGACGGGCTTCTACCTGCTGAAGGAGGACAAACTGGTGGTGGGACCATACCAGGGCCCATTGGCCTGCGCCGTGCTGCCCGGTCCGGAGGGGGTGTGTTGGGCGGGGGTCGAACAAGACGCCACCATCATCGTGCCCGACGTCCACGCCTTCCCGGGCCACGTGGCCTGCGACAGCCGGTCCAACAGCGAGATCGTGGTGCCGTTGCGGGATGCGGACGACCGGGTAGTGGGCGTACTGGACGTGGACTCCGAGGAGCCCGACTCCTTCGACGAGGTCGATGCGACCGGGTTGGAGCGCATCGTGGTGCTCATCCACGGTTGAGCGCAGGCCGGATCAGTCTGCGGCTTCCCCCGGCAGCGGGAACCAGCGCAACCGCTCGCTCCGTTCGTCCAGGACGACCGCCGGGCACGCCTCCTCGCCGCCCTTCTCCTTCAACTTCGCGGCCATCCCCCGGGCCAGATCCAGATATCCGGCGCACGCCGCCTCGGGTTCCGTGAGCTTGCGTGACGCGTACTGCATCCGCCCGCCGTCGTAGGAGATGTCGTCCAGGCGCAGGCTCGCGTCCGGCCGGGCGTCCCGATGGCGCCAGACGCCCGTGTCGGGGCAGAAGTCGTAATGGGACAGGAAGCGCCAGCCTTCGTCGGCCAGGAACTCCACCGCGTCCAGAATAAACCCGAGGACCGCGCCGGAGATGAAGTAGTTGAAGTTCACCCGCACCCAACCGGGCTTGATGCCCTCGGCGCCGGCGTCGATGGCCTCGTGGAATTTCATGCTCCGGGCCAGGTCGATGCCCAGCAACCGGTGACCATAGGGGCCCGCGCAGGAGCAACCGCCCCGGGCCTGGATACCGAAGAGATCGTTCAACAGCGCGACCACGAAATTGTGGTGGAGCACCTTGTCGTCCCCGTGACGGATCACGAAGGACACGATGGACAAGCGCTTGGCCTCCAGGTTGCCCAGGATCTCGATCTTCGGATGGGCGCTCCAGCGGGCGATGGTCCGGGCCACGAAATCAGCTTCCAGCTCCTCGATGGACCGCGCGCCCACGGCCTCTTTCAGATGGAAGACGAGCCCCGCGCGGATAGCCTCGATGATGGCCGGCGTGCCCCCCTCCTCCCGGTGCTCCGGTGCGTCCAGGTAGGTGTGCCCGGTGGGCCCCACGTAGGATACGGTCCCTCCCCCCGGCACCGACGGCACGCGGTTGGTCAGGTGCCGGCGCTTGACGATCAACACCCCCGGCGTGCCCGGCCCGCCGATGAACTTGTGGGGCGAGATGAAGACAGCATCCTTGGCCGCCGCCGGATCGCCCGCCGGGTTCATCTCCATGTCCACGTAGGGCGCCGCCGCCGCAAAGTCCCAGAAGGCCAGGGCCCCGTGCTCGTGGAGCAAGTGGGTGATGCGGTGGGTGTCCGAGACGATGCCCGTCACGTTGCTCGCCGCAGAGAAGGAGCCGATCTTCAGGGGCCGGTCCGCGTGGGCGACCAGTTCCCGGATCAACTGTTCCCGGTCGATCTGCCCGTCAGCGTCCTCGGCGATGGTCACAACGGTGGCGATGGACTCGCGCCAGGGCAGCTCGTTGCTGTGATGCTCGTAGGGACCGATGAAGACCACCGGCCGCTGGTCCGCGGGAATGTGGTCCGACAGGCCGTACTGCTCCTCGAGGTTCCGGGGCAGGGTCAGGTTGAGCATGTGGATGAGCTTGTCGATGGCCCCGGTGGCACCGGAACCGCAGAAAAGGACCACGTCCTCGTCGGTGCCGCCGCAGGCCTCGAGGATGATGCGGCGGGCGTCCTCGCGGAAGCGGGTGGTCTGCAGACCCGTGCTCGAGGTCTCCGTGTGGGTGTTGGCGTACAGGGGCAGCACCTCGTCCCGGATGAAATCCTCCAGGAAACCGAGGCTCCGGCCGGAGGCCGTGTAGTCGACGTAGGTCATGCGCCGCGGTCCGTAGGGTCCGTCCAGGGCGCGGTCATCGCCGATGGTGGCGTCGCGGATCCTCGCGACCAGGTCGGGGACATAGTCTGCCAAGTGTCGGTCCTCGCAAGAGGGAAGCAGTGCGGCTGCGGTACGGCCACATACTAGTGCGGACGGGTCTCGAATTCCAGCCGGGTGAATGGCGCGACGGTCAGAAGAGCCGTCGCGAGAGGAAAGTCCAGTCGCCGGAACGTACCTCGACGCCCTCGATGACCTGCATCCCCAGGTCGCTGCCGTGGGGGCCGGTCATGAGCACCTCCAGGTCCCAGGTTCCTGCGGGCAGGGCCAGGCGCACCAGGTGCACGTCCGCCGGCAGAGTAAGCCAGGAGCGGGTGTCGGCGCTCTCGGTGGCCGCTCCCAGGATGTTCGTGGCCCACTTGGCCAAACCGCCGCCGGCCTTTTCGGCGCCGCGGCTGGCCAGGTACTTGGTCAGGCCGCGCAGAATGGTCTTGAAGAAGATGGAGGGCTTCTCGGCGTCGAAGGTGACGCGCGCCTGCCGCGACAGGCTTTCCACCCGGCGGCCCGGCGGCGCGGGCACGTTGCCATGGGCCGCGGCGGTGACCGAATCGGCGGGTACGGCCCGAACCCGGGCCCGGCCCAGGGCGCCGTCGGAATCCTCCAGCTCCGGCGCCGCCACCGAGACCCAGTACTCGACCGTGCGGCCGGCGATCAGGGCCTGGGTGTCGCCCATGCCGCCATAGATCTCCCAGCCCCAGTAGTCACTATCGCTGTAGGCCTCGCCTTCAAAGACCGGGAAGTCGAAGCTGACTTCCATCTTCTGGGAGACGAATCCCGATTCCAGGAAGAGGACCACCTCCCCCTGGCCCGACTGCCAGGTGGCGGCCTCTTCGTAGTCCGCACGGTTGCGGGGAGCGTCGACGGTGTCGGTGCGGCTCGTGAAGACGTCAGGCGCCGCCGATCGCAATTGATCCAGTTCCGCGGCGAAGCCCAACCGGCGGCCCGTGCGCTCCAGGTCCGCCGCCAGCGACGGCGGGATCTCGGTCCCCAGCAGGGCATGGCTCTGCTGGAAGGCGTGGGCAGAGTTGCGGTAGGCGATGAAGGCGTCGTTCAGGGCGCCGTCCCAGTCGTAGAGCAGGCCCGAGACCAGCAGCAGGAAGGCGTTGTTGCGGATGATCTCCAGGTCACCCCGGTCCTCCTCGCGAACACCCTCGAGAGTCGCGTCCACGTAGCGTTCGAGTTGCAGACTCGCCCGCCGGGCCTCTACCTGGGCCGCTTCCCGGTCATGCAGATAGATGTAGTTGAGGGCCTTGTAGTAGGGAACCATGGCCAGTTCGAAGGGCCGAGCCCGGTAGCTGATGGCGCCGTCGTTGGAGAAGAGCGAAAGCGCCCCTTCACTCAGGGACTTGGTGTAGAGCTCGTCGGCCAGGTCCTCGCCCTTGGCGAAGGCCACGTTGCTCTCGCGCCAGCGGTCGGCGTAGTGGAGGATGAGGCCGCGCTCCAGGAAGTAGAGCATGCGGTCCTTCTTGCCGGTCTCCTTCTCCACGGTGGCCAAGGCGGATTCGAAGTCACCGGCAGCCAGCTCCGGTCGCAGGTTCACCATCTTGGTGGAATAGGTGGTGCAGCCGGCGGTGCAGCAGGCGACCAGGAGCAGGCCGGCCAGAAGGGCGGCCCGCTCCCGACGTGGGATCCATGCGGGGCGTGGCAGCGTCATGGCCTAGGGCTTGTACTTGCCCTTGCCCACGACCTTCTTGATGCGGTGGTCGCCGGCCCAGACCTTGACGTTGTCCTCCAGGTCCACCAGGTCGCAATCCACCTGATAGTACTTCACCTCGGTGCCGTCCTCGGCGTCGCGGATGAAGTTCATCTGGCCGATGAGCATGTAGTCGGCGCCCTTCTCGCGGCCCCACTGCTTCATGGTCGCCTCGGAGGAGAACTCCTGCTGGTCGGCGCGTTCCATGCGGACCTGCTCGCGTTCGTCGGCCGAGGCCACCACCCGCACGCGTCCGCCATTGATGAACTCCTTCTCCAGGTCGCGGATGAAGGTGTAGACGGGGATGTGCTCGGGGGTCTTGTTGCGCACGGTGCCGATGATGACGTAGGGCTTCTTGCCCTTCTCGGCCATGAAGTCCTCGACCCACGGGCTGCGGATGATCTGCATGACGAGCTCTTCGGCCACCATCTGGCTGTCCGTGTCGTTCCACTTGCCGGACAGGTCGATCTGTTCCTCGACGTCGACGCGGGTGACCTGCTTGCCGGCGCAACCGGCCAGGACCAGCAGTCCGATGGCCAGCAGCACGAGGACGGGGCGGATGTTCGGGGTCATCGTCTTCCCTCCTTGGGTGCGTATACTTCGCACCAGGGTCCATGAAAGCCAGTCGACACCATGCCGACTTTTCGATCAGCGGTTTTCAGGGGTTGTGCGCCATTCTTGCCCGGAGTCGGTGGCACGTCAAGGGAGACGTGCGCCGACGGTTGAAGGTTTCATTCGGCCGACGGTTCCTCTTCTTGACCGGGTAACCGGCCCGCCGGCCACTCCTTCAGCCGCAGATCCCGCTGGGGGAACGGAATCTCGATGCCCGCCTCGTCCAGGACCTTGTAGATGCGCATGTTCAGCTCGTCCACCACTCGCCCCCGGTACTGGGGGTGGCTCACCCACACCATGATCAGGAAGTCGAGGCTGGACTCGCCCATGGCGTTGAAGCGGATGGACGGTTTGCGGCTGGGATCCGTGTGCGGCAACCCCTCGGTGCAGGATGCCAGGACCTGGCGCACCTGGTCGATGTCGCTGCCGTAGGCCACGCCCACTCCCACACGCACTCGTAGTGTCTGCGTGGGACCGCTGCTCTGGTTGACGATCATGGCGTTGCCGATGATGGCGTTGGGCACGGTCACTTCCACGTTGTCGCGGGTCAGGATCCTCGTGGATCGCATGCCGATGTCCGTGACCTCGCCGCGGGTGGCGCCGTCGATGACCACGTACTCGCCGACCTTGTAGGGCGCATCCATCAGAATCACGATGCCCGAGATGAAGTTGGCCAGCGTATCCTTGGCCGCAAAGCCCACCGCGATGCCCACCACACCCGCCGACGCCAGCCAGCTGGTGAGATTCAGGTGCCAGGCGGACAGCAACAGGTACAGCACCGTCCCCACCACCAGCACCTTGTAGGCGAACTGGACCAAGGGCAGCGATGTGGGCTGGACCCAGGTGAAGCGGTCGCCCACCCGGCTCAGGCGAAAGAAGACGACGGTGCCCACGTCGAGGGCGAAGCGGCCCCAGATCCACACCAGCAACGTGACCAGGACGCTGCTCATGAGACCGTCCCAGCGGTCGGTGGTCAGGAAACCGGCCGCGGTGGCGCGCAGGCCCACCAGCAGCACCGTCTGCACCAGCACCGGCGACAGGCGATCCAGCACCTCGTCGTCGAAGGTCGAGGCCGTATTCCGCACCGCCCGCCTGAGACCAGGAATGACGACGAAGCGCACCAGCGCCATGGCCAGCAGCGTCACGCCCAGGATCACCGCTCCATGGAGCAAGGGCCCCGCCTCATACTGTTCGCGCATCCAGTCCAGGACTACCACGGTTCATCCTCCCCCGATGGTGTGCGAGGTTCGCCCGGCACCGCCGGACGCACCTTCAGGACCTTCTCCTTGCGGATCTCCACCGTGCCGGGCTTGGCGCCCCGGGGCTTGGTGACGTAGCGGGCGCGGGTGGCGCTCACGCCCACCATCTTCGCCTCGCGCTTCTTGCTGTGCCAGGCGGCCACCGCCGCGGCGGCCTTCACCGTGGCATTGTCCGGCTCCTGGCCCGCCGGCACCCGCAGGACCACGTGGCTGCCGGGCATACCCCGCACGTGGAACCACCAGTCGTTGCTCTTGGCCAGGCGCAGGGACAGACGGTCGTTGTCCTGGTCCGTCCGGCCGGCCCAGACGATCCACCCTCCGGGGAGTTCGTATTCCCACAGGCGGGGCGGGACCTTTTCCTGGCGGGGTGGACGGGGCATGGGCGCCTTTCGTGGGTCGATCCTTCGAAACTCTTGGCACCTTAGCACTTGGCGAGCGGTCCGGCAACCGGCCGAAGGATCGTAAACCACGAATTCTACGGGGTGTGGACAGGGGATGACGAAACATGATAGAATTACATTTAATCAAATTTAAGGATATTTAGTAAAAGAGGCGGCCATGGCACCAAGCGCTCGACAACGGGTCCTCCTGATGATGTCCATGCTGATCGCCGGCGCCCTGGCGCCCCTGGCGGCGCTGGCCGTGGAACCCTCGGCGCCCCTACCCGTGCCCCGGCAGGAGCGTTTGGCCGCCGCGGGGCGCATGCCCATCCCCACCCTGGTGGACAAGTCCGCACCGGGCCGGCACCGGGTGAGCGCCCGGCAGGCCGCCCCCGCAACCCGGCTTCCCTTCCAGGATCTGGACCTGGCCGCCCTGGCCGCCTTGCCGCCGAACCCCGACAAGAGCGCCCCGGCAGTGGCGGCCGCCCTGGCCGATCCGTTCCTCATGCGGGTGGAATCAGCCGCCGGCGGTCGCGGGGCCCCCCGCAACGCTCCCGTGGACAAGGCCCTGCCCTGGTCCGGCGATCGCCTCCTGGCCAACCCCACCGACATGAACGACGAGTACGTTTCCCTGGCCCGCAGCCCTCTCACCGGCCACCTCTACGCGGCGTTCGCCGCCACGGACCTGGGCGGCACCGACCGGGACATCCACGTGTCGCGGTCCACGGACGACGGCCTGACCTGGACCACGTGGGAGGCCGAATCCACCGCCACGGACGAGTTCCAACCGGAGATGGCCATCGACGGCGGCGGCTTCATCCACCTGGTGTGGGTCACCGGCGACGGCACGATCATGCGCAGCCGTAGCGCCCAGCCCGACAACCCCACCTCCTGGGCCTTCACCTACGGCCTGCCCTCGGGCGAAGTGTTGGCCACGCCGTCCATCGCCGTCAGCGGCGCCGGCGATTTCGCCACGGTCTTCTACGCCTGTTCCTGGCTCACGGCGAACCAGAGCACCTTCCAGTACGAGTGGACCCTGCTCTGGATGTATTCCACCAACGGCGGCCAGTCCATCACCTACGACTACTTCCTGCCCGACGGCTATCCCGACTACTGGCCCGACGTGACCATGGACTCGGGCACCGTCACCATGGTCAACGGCGAGGCGGACATGTACACGGGCGAGATGGAGATCGTGGTCGCCACCGACACCTACGCCGGCACCTTCAACGACCTGGCCATGTTCACGGGCTGGACCGGCTACAACTGCGGCTTCCCGCGGGTCGCCGGGCAGGGTCAGCAGATCTTCGTGGTCTACCAGCACGACTGGACGGACGGCGTCGTCACCGACGGCGATATCGTCTATACCTACAGCTGGGACGGCGGCACGTCCTGGTTCGGCCCCTTCGACCTGGTGGCTGACGAATACGAAAGCGTCGGCCCAGCCGTCACCGCCCGCGACGGGGTGGTGGGCTGCTTCTGGTTGGACGCTCCCCCGGGCGGCGACGAATTCAACCTGGCCGCCACCCTGGCCGGCGGTTCCGGACAGAGCACCTTTTTCCAGTCCATCGAAACGGTGACCGACGCGCCGCGGGTCGACCCCACCTTCCACGCGGCCGACGCCATCCGTTCGGACGAACGCATCCACGCCGCCTGGATCGACCGGCGTGACTTCACATCCGAGGGCCACAACGTCTACACCAGCCGCCGCGAATTGCAGGCCGACCTGGCCGCTTTCACCCCCGCGGGCTGGGACACCTGCCTGCTGGCCACCCCGGTTCCGGGCCAGCGCGCCGACTCCTGGGTCGTCGCCGGCGACACCACCTGGGTGAGCTTCGCCGTGGCCAACGTGGGCCTGGCCCAGGCCGCCGGCACCTTCCGCCTCCAACTCGACCTGGACGAAACTCCCGTGGCCGCCTGGAACGTCACCGACCTCGGCCCCGCCAGCTACATCACCGTGGAAGACCACCCCCTGGTAGTAGGCGCCGGCCCCCACGCCCTGACCCTGCGCCTGGATCCCCTGGACGACGTGCCCGAGAGCGACGAGACCGATAACGTCTGCTCCCGCACTTTCCACTGGCTCACCGGCGAGGCCGACCTCCGGGTCGCGCCGGACCGCCTGGTGGTGACCATGGCGCCGGAGGCGACCAAGTCCCTGGCCTCGTCCCTGGCCGCCGACCCGCCCCTGCGCACGGATCTGCGTCTGCGGGTCCTGGCCGCGGGCCTGGCCCGCCAGCTGGACAAAGCCGGCGGCGACGTCCTGTTGCCGGTGATCGTCCAACCGGCGGAAATCGTCGACGCCCCGGGTCTGGCCAAGGCCCTGTCCGGTACGGCCCCCGACCTGCGCCGCACGACCGTCCTGGCGGCGGCGCGCGGCCAGCTCGCCCGCAGCCGGGCGCGGTTGCAGCCCGTTCTGGAGGACCTGCAACGGGCCGGCCTGGCCGGCGAGATCCGGCCCCTGTGGCTGCCCGGTGTGCTCAAGGTCCAGCTGTCGGCCACCGCCGTGCGCCGCCTGGCCGGCCACCCGGACGTGGGCGCCCTCTGGCTCGACGACTCCCCCTGCCGCAGCTTCGGTGGACCCCCGTCCATCGGTTCGCCCGACAAGGCGGACGCCTGGCACCTGGCTGCCGTGGGCGCCGACCTGGCCCGCGACCAGGGTCTCACGGGCGACGGCGTCCTGGTGGGCCACCTGGATTCGGGCGTGGCCTACGACCACCCGGACCTGGCCCAGGCCATGTGGGACGGCGGCGCCACCTGGCCCAACCACGGCTGGGACTTCGTGGACGACGACTCCGACCCCTACGACGGCGACACCTCCTGGTACCACGGCACCCACACGGCCGGTCTGGTGGTGGGCGACGGCTCCGGCGGCACCACCACCGGCGTGGCCCCCGGCGCCACCCTCATGGCCCTGCGTACGGTGCCGGGCTACTTCGAGGACCTGGCCGACGCTCTCCAGTTCGGTCTGGACCGGGGCGTGGACCTCTTCACTTTCTCAGGCGGCTGGACCAATCCCGACGAAGGGATCCGCACGGCCAACCGCCACCAGGCCGAGTTGCTCATGGCCGCAGGCGTGCCCTGGATCACCTCCGTGGGCAACGGTGACAACACGGGCGGCCACTTCGCCGTCCCCCACGACGTGGCCAGCCCCGGCGACTGCCCCGGCCCCGCTTACGCACCGAACGGCGGCGCCACGGCGGTCATCTCCGTGGGAGCAACCACCAGCAGCGGTGCCGTGTGGAACGGCTCGAGCTTCGGTCCGACCGTGTGGGACGTCGACAATCCCCACGGCACCACCGATTACCACGACTACCCGTGGCCGCCGGGACTCATCAAGCCCGACCTGGCCGCCCCGGGCGACCTGGTCACCAGCACCGCCGGCCTCGGCGGATACGTCAGCTACTCGGGCACGAGCATGGCGTGCCCCATCGCCGCCGGCGCGGCGGCACTGCTCCTGGAGCGCGCCCCGGACCTGACCCCGGCCCTGCTGGCAGCGACCTTCGAGGCCACCGCCGTCGACGTCACGGCCAGTCCAGCGGCTCCCGGCCGCGACAACTACTCGGGCGCGGGACTCATCGACATTCCCGCCGCCCTGGTCGCCCTGCCCAATGCGGCTACGACCTCGTTCCGGGTGCACAACGACGGCACCCTGCCCCTGCTCCTGGCGCCACCGACCGACCCGGTGGACTGGCTCGCCGCCGACGTGGCCGCCACCACCGTCCAGCCCGGCGACTCGACGGTCGTGACGGTGGTCCTGACCCCCGACGGTCTGGCCGCGGGCCTCCACGAGACAGACATCTCCCTGGCCAGCAACGACCCGGACGGGCCACACCTGGTACCGGTGGTCCTGGACTGGGGAGCCGGCGCCTCCCATACGAACCAGGACGTGCCGTCCGTGGCCGCCGGCGGCCTGGACAACTACCCCAATCCCTTCAACCCCCGCACGGTGCTGCGTTTCACGGCCCTGGGCACGGGTCGCACCGTGCTCGACATCCACGACCTGCGCGGCCGTCGTGTCCGCCGGTTGATCGACGCCACGCTGCCCGCCGGTCCGGCCACCGCCCAGTGGGACGGCACGGACGACCGCGGTCGCGCCGTGGGCAGCGGCCAGTACGTAGCCCGTCTCGTGGAGGGGGGGACGCGGGCGGTCACCCGCAAACTGATGCTCGTGCGCTGACTCTCGTGCACGTGAAAGGGCCCCGGCTGCCATACGGCGCCGGGGCCCACCAGCAGATCATCTCTCCGTCGGTCAGAAGTCTTCGTCGTCGTCGAAAGACACGACCGCCGCCACGGTCTCCTCCTCGGTCAGCTCCGCCGTTACCGACGCACCCAGCATCGGAGAGGCAGGCTGCGCCCGGATCGGCCGCGGCCCAGACAAATCGGCCGACCCCTGAGGCATATCCAAAGCTGGGCCCTCGCCACCGATGATCGCCTGCAGTTCGACGACCATGCCGCTGAGTTGTTCGGCCAACGTGGAGAGGTCGCCCGATGCAGCGGCCGATTCCTCAGCGCCGGCGGCGGCGTCCTGGGTGGCAGCATCGATCTGTGCCACGGCATCGTTGATCTGTTCGATGCCCTGGGCCTGTTCGGCCATGGACGACGTCATACCCGTGACCAGATCGGCCGCGCCGCGCGCATTCTCGCCGATCTCCTCCAGGATACTGCGCACCTCCTCGGCCGTGGATACGCCATGGTCAGCGCTGGTCTGGGAGCCCTCGATGAGCTCGTTTGTGTTGCGGGCGGCCTCGGCACTGCGCTGCGCCAGGCTGCGGACCTCCTCGGCCACCACGGCGAAGCCCTTGCCTGCATCGCCGGCACGAGCCGCCTCCACCGCGGCGTTCAGGGCCAGCAAGTTGGTCTGGAATGCGATCTCGTCGATGGTCTTGATGATGCGTGAGGTCTGGTCGGCAGCGGTCTTGATCTGATTGATCGCCTCACCCATGCGCGCCATGGCCTCGCGGCCCTTCTCCGAGGCCGACTGAGCCTGGTCGGTCTCTTCCTGGGCTTTCTCGGCGTGGCCGAGGTTTTGACGCGTCTGGGCCGCCAGCTCCTCCAGGGACGCCGATGTCTGCTGGAGCGCGGCAGCCTGGCTGACGGTGCCCTGGGACAATGTCTCGCCGGCACCGGCGACCTGCCGCGACGACACCTTGAGCTTGTGGCCGTTACTGCTCAACTGGTCCACCATCCCGTTGATGGGCGTGATGATGATGCTCCGGAGCAGGAACCACGTCACGCAGACCAGCAGCACGATGCCGCCCAGGCCGATCAGGATGCTCCACAGGGCCAGGCGCGACTCGGCCTGGGCCCGCGATTGCTCGGCCTCGGCCACCACGGCAGCCGTTTGTTCGGCGGCCACGTCAATCCGCGCGGCAACGTTGGCTGTCACCAGACCGACCCGCAGTGTGCCGACCATCTCGTTCTCGAATAACACTTCGCTGGTGACGACCTCGTCAGCACCATCCTCGACGACAGAGGTCAAGGCCCCGCCATCGGGATCCAGGAAGGACACGAATGCCAGGTCTTCGTCCTCCATGGCCGTCCGCGCGAGGCTCTCCAGGGAATCGAAGTCGTAGCCTATGATATAGGCGGCGGCGATATCCGTGAGCAGGGCCGCGACCGACTGTTCCTTGGCCTCCAGAGAGTGTCGAAGGAGCTCCTCCTGCTCCGTCGCCATGCTCTCGAGCACAGCGACGAAGCGGTCGGTCTGTGCCGATTGGGCACGGCTGGACTGCCACGTCGAAACGATGCCGCCGCCGATCTGGATGGCCAGCGTCGCCGCGACAATTGCCATGACGAACTTTCCCGTGACACCCACATTCCTCAACATATCGTTACTCCTTGACGACTAGTGCTCGTCGCGGCGCCTACTGGACGCTTGCGAAGGCTCCGTACTGGATGGCGGTCAGGCAGGCCACTACCTCGCCGTAATCGGCGGGATCGGACCAGCCGGCGATCTTGGCGGCCTTGGCGGCAACGTGATCCGGAGTCAAACCCTTGAGCGCGGCCACAATAGTGCCGGTCACCGCCGGATCAGCCCCGACGCAGGCGGCCAGCGGCCACTCGGGATACAGACGCGTCGAGTGGACGAACGGGAAATCGTCCTCCACCGGGTTCACCACGCGCAGATCCGCCAACTCGATCTTGCCCTCGTCGGCCATCCTCTCGACCGTATCGGACCGCACGGTCCCCGCATCGACCGCACCGTTGAGCACGGCCAGAACCACGTTGTCGTGCTTGTTGCCGAACACGAACTCGGCACAATCCACCTGCGGATCGACGCCATTCTCGAGCATCAGCCGCCAGGCCATGTGCGCACCGCCGAAGGACGACTTCTTGACGGCCATGAACTTCTTGCCCTTCAGGTCGGCGATCGTCTGGACCGGACTTCCCTGCTTGACCAGGATGACACCGCCGAATTTGCTGAGCGCCTGGCCCTTGCGGGAGTTGATCAGGGTCGCCACCGCGTGCACGCCATGGGACTTTTCCAGGCCCACGTAGAAGGCGCTGTTGGCCAACACATAATCGACGCGACCGGCGGCTACCGCGGGCTCGATGGCCTCGAACTTCAGGGGCACGATCTTCACATCCGTGCCGATCTGCTCCGAGAGGTAGGCAGCGGTCGCGCCCCACTTCTGCATGCATTTGGGTGCTCCGCGCTTGGCGAGCACGCCGATCTTGGTCTCCGCTGCCGCAACGGCGGCTAACCCCAGGATGATCGCGGCGAGCGTACATGTGAGCACGATACGTTTCATGGTTGACTCCCTGTGTTCGTTATGAGCCGAGTCGGCATCAGTACAGTTCTCAGCGTCTTATCTCGACATTTCGGCTCGGCTCCTAATTGATTAAGGTTTTTCCGCACGGTCCCCTAAAGTTACTTTCACTCCCGATCCCGGACGAGATCGAAACTGGCGCCCGGAAACTCCCGGAGGTCTCGAGGAGACTGCTCGGCCGCACCAAGGATCAACTACGGTAATTCTGTTCCTTGAGGACGCCCAAAACCCCGCCCCCCAGGAACCAGTAGTCCTCGTACCCCCGCTCCTCCAGGTAGTACATCAACCACCGCACCTGCTTGCCCACCTGGTCGTAGATGTACAGGGTCCGGTCCTTGCCCTCGTTCTTGGCCACGAAGTTGGGGATGAATACGTCCAGGGGAATCGTCCGCGGATTGCCTATGTCGGGAAGTCTGTCGCCGCGCTGCACGGGTTCACGCACATCGATGACCATTGCGGTCTCGCTTGCCGTCTGGTGCCTGAACTCGGTCCACGTCAGACAACGGGCCTTGAAGTCCGACTTGGGGATGATCTGCCGTTGCGGGTCGGTAACCTTCTCGCCCAGCAGGAGGGTGCGGTCCGGGAAGGTGTTCGCCCACTCGGGAATGCCTGCGTCGTAGGCCAGACAGTTCTCCAGCCCGGCGGCCTGAGCCGCGCGCACGGCCTTGTAGGACTTGAGGCAGGTCCGGCCGTTGCAATAGAAGGCGATGGCCTTGCCTGCATTGGCCGCGGCGATCTTCTGCACCTCGGCTGCGAAGGTCTTCTTGGCCACTGGCGAATGTAGCGCGCCGTTCACGTGGATCACGTCGTATTCGATCTGCGACCGCACGTCCACTACCACGATGTCGTCCATGGCCAGACGGTCGCCGAGTTCGTGGGTCTCGATGACGTTGCAATCGGCATAGTCGACCCGGTAAGGGAAACCATCGTTTGCGGACGCCGTCCCGACCAGCGCGACCACGGCGATCAGGACGAGTTGCAGCATGTAACGCATCTTCCTTATCCTCCTACAGATTGGTCGAGGGGCGAGTTCTTTGTGAATCGCACCACGTAAGTACATCTTTAGGTATATTTCCCATCACAAGGATAGGATTCGGCGTAGGAGTTGACGCCCATGAAGGTCACCCAGTTGGCCGTGACCGCGGGCTCGAGCTGGAATTTCCCGGCCAGCTTCGCGTGGGGCCTGCAAGTGCAAGCGAAGTCGAGCGTACCCTCGGCAAGCAGGTGGATAGCCTTCGTGTTGCCGCTGGAACCCGACCGGATCCTCGGGCACCCGCAGTATTGATAAAGTATATTCTTCATCTCGCCCCGGGCCCATACCGGGAACCTATCGTGACAGTTGCAGTATAGTGTCCGTTGCGCCTATATTTTGGCGCCTCTCTTCGTTCCTTATCAGACCTTCATTCAACTTCGGAGGAATCTTCGCGATGATCGAAGTTCGCGACGTCTCGAAGAGCTTCGGGACCATGGCCGCTCTGGACCGGGTATCCTTCTCCCTGAACAAGGGGGAGATCCTCGGTTTCCTCGGCCCCAACGGGGCCGGCAAGAGCACCACCATGAAGATCGTCACGACCTTCCTGGCCGCCGACAGCGGTTCGGTGACGGTCGATGGCATCGATGTCCTGGAGCAGCCCCTGGCTGTACGCAGCCGGGTGGGATACCTGCCTGAAAACGTTCCCCTCTACCTCGACATGAACGTCCAGGAGTACCTGGAGTTCGTGGGCCGGGCCCGCGGGCTCGGCGGCGCCCGTCTGCGCCAGCGACTGGACTGGTGCGTGGAGGCCTGCGGACTCGTCACCGAGTACCACAAGCCCATCGGCGAACTGTCCAAGGGCTACAAGCAGCGCACGGGATTGGCGCAGGCCCTGATCCACGATCCGGAGATCCTCATCCTGGACGAGCCCACCAGCGGCCTCGACCCCCTGCAGATCCTGGGTATCCGCGAACTCATCAAGAGCCTCGCCGGCGCCAAGACCATCATCTTCTCCACCCACATCCTGCAGGAGGTGAGCCCGGTCACCGATCGAGTGGTCATCATCAACGAGGGCCGAATCATCGCCGACGGACGGGTGGGCGATCTGCAGCGCGAAGCCATGGGCAGCAACCGCGTCTTCCTGGGCGCGCGGCAGGACGCCGCCGCCGTGAGTCCCCTCCTGGAGGGCCTGGCCGGAGTCGAACGCGTGGAGCACCTGGCCGCCGACGGCGGTTGCCGCTTCGAGGTGCGCGCCCCCTTCGGCACCGAGTTGCTCGGCGACCTACACCGCCTGGCCCGGGAGCAGGGCTGGGAACTGAACGAGTTGCACGAGGCACCCTACAGCCTCGAGGACACCTTCATCGCCCTGACGAAACGCTCGGTCCGGCCGGGCGCCCAGCAGGAGGTGGTCTAGATGAACGGCACATTGACGATCTTCCGGCGCGAGTTCGCCGCCTACTTCAACAGCCCCATCGCCTACATCTTCATCATCGCCTTCCTCGTCCTGAACGGCGGACTGTTCATGACGAGCTTCTTCCTCCAGGCGGCCGCCGATCTGCGGGCCTTCTTCGGGAACCTGCCCTTCTTCCTCATCTTCTTCATCCCGGCGGTGAGCATGCGTCTGTGGGCCGAGGACAAACGTCTCGGCACATTCGAACTGCTCATGACCCTGCCCATACGGGCCGGCGATGTCATGCTGGGCAAGTACCTGGCCGCCCTGGCCTTCTACCTGGTCGCCCTGGCCGGCACCCTGCCTCTGCCCATCATGGTGGCGGCCCTGGGTAACCCGGACGTGGGCGCCATGTGGAGCGGCTACCTGGGCGCAGCCCTGCTGGGCGCCCTCTACTTGGCCGTGGGGACCTTCACCAGCGGCCTCATGCGGGACCAGATCTCGGCCGTCATCCTCGGCATCATGGCCTGCTTCGTGGTCTTCATCGTGGGCGTGGCCGGCGTGGCCGCCACCATCGACGGCTGGCTGCCGGGTGTGGGCTCGTTCCTCCAACAGTACGTGGGCCTCTCGGGGCACTACGACATGATGCTGCGGGGCGTGATCTCCTTGGCGGACATGACCTACTTCATGGGCATGACCGCGATTTTCCTGATCCTCAACACCCTCTGGCTGGAAGGGAGGAAGTACTAGCATGAGCACCAAGCGACGCAATTTCCGTCTGACGTTTGCCGCGGCGACCGTGCTGCTGGCGGCGATCCTCTTCTTCCTGGTCAACGTGACGGGCAACCTGCGCGGGGCGCGGGTCGACCTCACCAGCGACCGGCTCTTCACCATGTCCCCGGCGGCGGTGGAGATCCTGCAGAAGCTCGAAGTGGCGGTGCAGGTGAAGCTGTACATCACGCCCGCCGAGAAGATGCCCACCCAGCTGCGCACCCTGGAGCGGGACATCACCGAACAGCTGCGGAACTTCGAGCAAGTCTCCCAGGGCCGGATCGAGTTCGCGGTCTTCAACCCCCAGAACGATGAGCAGCTCCAGCAGACTCTGGCGGCCAAGGGCATCCAGCCCTTCCAGGTCCAGTCGGTGGAAAAGGACGAGATCGGCGTGAAGCTGATCTGGAGCGCCATGACCATCGCCTACAAGGACAAGCCCGAGGAAGTGCTGCCCCGGCTGCTGCCCCAGAGTCTGGCCGCCCTGGAGCAGGACGTCATCGGCCCCATCCACCGTCTGACCCGCGAGAAGACGCCCCGTGTGGCTGTCTTCGGACCCAGGAAGGCGGTGGACCCCCAGGTGGCCATGATGTACCTGCAGCAGGGCATGCAGCCACCTGAGCCCGTGGACCAGTACGCGCGCCTGCCCGAATTGCTGGGCCAGGGCCATTACGAGGCGGTGCCGGTGGAGATCACCGAGGCCTCCCCCATCCCCGACGACGTGGACCTGTTGATCGTCATGGGCGCCGCCCAGCTCGACGAGCGCCAGGTGTGGGAAATCAACCAGCGGCTGCGGGGCGGCCTGCCCGTGATCATGGCCGTCCAGGCCCACGAGTACTCCTACCAGCCCGGCTCCGGTGGCGGCTGGACCATCGCCGGCCGGGACATGCCCACAGGCCTCGAACCCATGCTGGGCACCTTCGGTCTGGAAGTGCTGCGCGACCACCTCATGGACGAGTCCATGGAGACTATCGAATTACCGCGCGAGGTGAACCTGGGCGGGCTACGCATGCAGACCCGCGAACCGGTGCGCCTGCCCCTGCAGATCAGGGTGACCGAGTCGCAGATGAACGATGACTCCCCCCTGGTCAACCGCATCGGCACGCTCTTCTACCTGTGGGGCACGCCGGTGGTCACCAAGCCGGACGTGCTCTCGCAGCATGGTCTGCAGGCCATGAATCTGGTGGAGAGCAGCGGCCGGAGCTGGCTGGTGGACTGGAACGAGGGTCCGGTGCCGGGCGTGGCGTTCAGCGCCCCGGCCGCCGGCACCACCGGACCCCACCCTCTGGTGGCCCTGGTGGAGGGTGTCTTCCCGGACCACTTCGAGGGCCGCGAAGCACCTCCCTGGCCCGTCACGCCGGACGCACCGGATGCGGCTGCGGATCCCCTGGCCACCGGCCCAGCGCCGGTACCGGTGGAGCCCCAGCCTGGCAGACTGTTGTTGGTCGGCTCGGCCAAGATGTTCGACGACAGCATCATCGCCGCGCCCCAGAACGCGCTGCTGATGCTGAACGCCGTGGATTTCCTGGTGGGCAGCGAGGAATTGCTGCAGATAAGGTCTAAGATCCTCACCCAGCGGGTCATCCGGCCGGTGGCCGCCAACGAGAAGCTCCTGTGGCGAATCGTGGCGGTCTTCGTGGTCCCGGTCCTGCTGGCCGCCTACGGCATCACCCGGGCCGCCATGCGCCGCCGCGAGGCAGCCCATTACCGTGAGACCGTGCGCCGCCGCACGACGTCCTAGGAAGAAGACGACCATGCTCAAATCCAAGCACATGGTGATCCTGGTAGTCGTGCTCGCGGTCCTGGTGGGCGTCAGCCTCATGCAGAAGGCGGACCACCGGCGCGAGACGGCACTACCGGCCACCACCGTCCTGCTGGACGGCCAGTGGACGGCGGACGACCTGGGCCGGCTGGACCTGGGCTTCGACCAGGACGACCAGGCGGTCACCCTGGAGCAGGGCCCGGACGGCTGGGTCGTGAGCAGCTATTGGGGCGCCAAAGCCAGCCGTGACCGTGTCGACACGGTGCTGCGGACCCTCGGCGGTCTCGAAGGCGAGTTCCGCTCCGACAGCGCCGACGTGCTCGACGACTACGGCCTCGACACTGCGCAATCGGTGCGAATCCGCGGCTTCGACCGCCAGGGAGTCGAGGCATTCGCCCTGGACGCGGGCGTCAAGGTCCTCGGCGGCCAGGGCCAGTTCGTACGCCTGCCCGGCGAAGATGCCGTCTACCTGACCCCCACCAACATCCTGGGGCCCCTCGGCCTGCACCAGGGGCCGGCCCGTCCGGGCAGCCGCCACTTCCTGCACCTGGAGGTGGTGAAGGAGGACCGGACCGCCGTCGACGAGATCATCCTCGTGGACGGTGCGGGCGAGCGCCGCCTGGTCAAGGAGTTCGCCGTACCCGAGCCGGCGCCGGGCGACACTTCCGGGGTGACGCCCGAACCGGACCGGCTCACCTGGGAGTGGCGCCTGACCACACCCACGGACGAACCCCTGGCCAAGACCCGCGCCGATGGCGTCCTGGGTTCCCTGGTCACTGTCCGCGGTGTGGACATCGAGGACCCGACTGCCGACCCGGCCGACTACGGTCTGGCCGAGCCCGAACGCCGCGCTACCCTCGTCTTCGCCGACGGCCGGCGGCTCACCCTGGAATTCGGCGCCACCCGTGAGGCGGCGCCGGACCGACCGGTGGGCGTACGCATGCGCCTCGTCGGCGATCCCACCGTCTGGGTGGTCACCGAATACACGGTGAACAACATCTTCAAGGCGACCGAGGATCTGCGTCCTGAATCCTGAGCCGCGACCGGCCGCCGGCGGACCAACCGCCGGCGGCCGGCCCTCCGCATTTCCGTCCCGGCGAACCATGTGCTAGATTGGAAGCCGTCCCGCAACCCCCCGTCCAGCCAGCAGGAGGAAGGTCGTGACCGATCAGGGCAACGCTCCGGGTCTCGTCTTGAAGAACGCCACCGTGCTCGACTACTTCCCCGTGGCCCTGGACGCGACCGCCGCTCCGCGCGTCGCCACCACAGACCTGCGCGTGCAGGGTGAACGCATCGTCGCCCGCGGGGACGATCTGGCCCCCGAGCCCGGCGACGAGGTGCGCGACCTGTCCGGCGTGACCATCCTGCCGGGCAACATCAACGCCCACAGCCATCTCTACGCCACCCTGGCCGCCGGCATGCCCGGCCCCGCCCGGGCGCCCGAGAATTTTACCGACATCCTCACCCAGATCTGGTGGCCCCTGGATCGGGCCCTGGACGCCGAGGCCGTGTCCATGAGCGCCCTGACCGGCGCCTGGGACGCCGTGCGCTGCGGCACGACCCTCCTGTTCGACCACCACGCCAGCCTGAGCTGCGTGCTGGGTTCCCTGGATCTGGTCGAGGAAGGGCTGGACAAGGTCGGCCTGCGCGGTTGTCTCTGCTTCGAGGTCACCGACCGGGGCGGCAAGGGTCAGCGGGACGTGACCGTCCAGGAGAACGAGCGCTACCTGCAGAAGATGGCCGATGCCCCGGCGGGCGAAGTGCCCCGCTTCCGCGGACTGGTCGGCGCCCACGCCAGTTTCACCCTGGAAGAACGCACTCTCGAACTGCTCGAGGGACTCTGCTCCCGCTACGGTGTGGGCCTCCACGCCCATCTGGCCGAAGGCGCCACCGACCGCGAGGTGAGCCGGGACCGTGGCTGGGCCGACCCCCTGGAGCGACTGGCCTCGGCCGGACTCCTGCGCCCGGGCAGCGTATTCGCCCACGGCGTCGACCTCTCGCCCCTGGACATGGCGACCATCGAGGAACGCCGCTGCTGGCTCGTCCACTGTGGACGTTCGAACATGAACAACGGCGTGGGCCGCGCGCCGGTGGACCGCTTCCCCGAGCGCTGCGCCGTGGGCACCGACGGCCTGGACGACAACCTGTGGGGCGAGCTGCGCACAACCTTCTTCCGGGGTAACGAGGGCGGTCGCGGGCCCCTGAGCCACGCCGACGCCGCCCGTTTCTGGTTGGGCAATTTCCGGCTGGCCAGGGAGGTCTTCGGCGAGCCCTTCGGCAGCCTCGACGCCGGAGCGCCGGCCGACTTCCTGGTCTTGGACCGTTTCCAGAAAACCCCCCTCAACACCGACAACTGGTTGGGCCACCTTCTCTTCGACTTCCACCCCTGGGATATCCAGGAGGTCTTCGTGGGCGGCCGCCGCGTCTATCGGAACGGGGATGCCGCCCCGGTGGACGGCGCCACTGTCCGAGCCACCGCAGCCCGCCTCTGGGAAGCCATGGGCCGGGAGAGCTGATCGCGCTCCGGCCCCCTTTGACACGGATAACGCCCATTTGATATAATGTCATAGACGCGCGCGCACCGGGGGCGATGTGTTCCTGTTCCTGCCGCCAGCGATGCAAACCAGAGAGGCGAGCTATGGCAAGACTGCTCACGGCGATCCTGTTGCTGACCCTGGCAACCGCGGCCTCGGCCCAGACCACCGATCTGCTCATCAGCGAGTACGTCGAGGGCTCGGGCTACTACAAGGCCCTGGAGATCTTCAACGGCACCGACCGAAACATCGATCTCTCGGCCTACGCCATCGAGCGCTACGCCAACGGTGAGACCACGCCGACGATCATCGCCCTGGACGCGGTGGTCCTGGGGCCTGGCGACCTTCACGTGCTGGCCCACACTCAGTTCCCCCTGTCGGAGTTGGCGGACCAGTTCAGCATGGACATGAACTTCGACGGCAACGACGCTCTGGTGCTCGCCCTCGGCGGCGTGCCGGTGGACCGCATCGGCCGCGTCGGCGAGTATCCCGGCGACTACTGGTCCTGCGATCTGGGCACGACCCAGAACCACACCCTGGTGCGCCTGCCCGGCGTGTGCGCGGGCGAGGAGAGCCCGGCGGCGGTCTTCGATCCCTGCGCGGGCTGGTCCTTCCTGCCCAGCGATACGGTCTCCGGACTCGGCGACCACACCTCCGACTGCGGCACCGTGGACGCGCCGGACCTGAGTTGGAGCGACTTGAAGGCCAGTTTCAGGTAACGATCACCCGACCGACGACGAGGGCCGTCCCCCCGCGGGGACGGCCCTTTTCTTTGCGCCTGTGGCGCGGACTACTTCACCATGGTGATCTTGCGGGTCGCCGTGCCGCCCCCGCTCTCCAGGCGCAGCAGGTACATGCCCGCACCCACCTGGCGACCGAGGTCATTACGACCGGTCCAGGTCGCCTCGTGCTCACCGGCTGTGCGGTGTTCGTCCAGGAGCGTGGCCACCCGCCGGCCCGCCAGGTCGAAGACAACCAGCCGCGTTGCTCCGTCCCGGGCGAGGTTGAAGCGAACCGTGGTGCTCGGGTTGAACGGATTCGGGTAGTTGGGTTCCAGAACCACACCGCCGTCCGCCACCATGGGCACGGCGCTCGGATCCCATTGCATGACGCACAGGTTGTCCACGTAGAACTCCTGGCCGCCAACCAGGAGCGTGTTCAGAGGACCGACGATGGTGACCGTGCCCCACTGGTAGCCGGGCCCGGTGTTCACCGCCACGTTCACGGTTAAGCCGGGGAAGAATCCAGCCGGGATGGCCGTCAGGTCGCCCACGTAACGCAGGCCGTCGATCTCCAGGTTCTCCACCCCGCCGCCCCGGCAGTACTCGAAGCGCACCCAGTCCAGGGGACCGAAAGGCGCCAGATCGTAACCCACGCAGATGTTGTTCAGGTGCAGGACCTGACCCGCGCCGGCGGGCGCCCACGGCGTGGCGACGTAGGCGGTGTTGAAGACGGTCCCCAAGCCGTGGTCGAATTCGAAGAGGCGCACTTCGATGCCGTCCTCGGTGTAGATGTGGTCGCCGGGCGTCTCGCCGTAGGGGCCACCCCACATGGTGCCGAAGGCCGGGTCCTCGTTGGGACTCAACAGATCGCAAGCCGCATCTTCCTGCGGGTAGACACACACGTTGTCCACCCAGAATTCCTGGCCGCCCAGGAGCAGCGTCTGGACATCGCCCGTGAGGGTGGCCTGGCCGTACAGTCCGTCGATGCCGACCGGTGTCGTGACCACGCTCATGGTCACGCCCGGAGCCACGGCAGCCGGGAAGGTGTGCAGGTCACCGATGTGCAAGGTTGCGCCGTTGACCTGGAGATTCTCCATGCCGCCGAGGTCCACGTACTCGAAGGTCACCTCGATGACGGGTACGGCCAGGGCGCTGATCTCGTAGACATTGCTGAAGTTGTTCAGGTGCATGACGCGGTCGAAGCCGAGGATCGGGAGGGGCGCCGGTTCGACGCGGGCTTCGAGCATGGCCGTGCCGCCGTTGCCCCAGTCGATGACGTCCGCCCAGACGGGGATACCGTCCTCGGTGAACATGTGGTCGCCGGGCGAGGTGCCGTATGCGGCGCCCCAGGTGGTGCCCACGGCCAGGGACTGGTGATCGACGCCCACGGGGCAGCCGCCGGTGCCTTCGTTGTCGCACGCAATGGAATCGATCCAGAACTCCTGGCCGCCGATGCGCAGCTGCTCCACCGGACCCGTGAAGTGGGCCACGCCCTTGATGCCGCCCCCCACGGCGACGGTGCTGACGTTCAGGAACACGCCGGGCGCCACCACTCCCGCCAGACCGGCCAGGTTCGGACTCTCGAGCAGGCCGGCTCCGTTCACCTCGAGGTTCACCGAGCCGCCCAAGTTCAGGTAGTCGAGGATGACGTCGCCGGCAGCGCTGAAGTCCACGCGCACGGTGACGTTGTTGGTCTCCAGGATCTGCAGGCTGCCGAAGTTCTGCGGCGCGCCGAAGGGCGGATCGATCTGGGCGTAGTTGAAGTAGGGTGACCCGCCGATGAGGAATTCGTCGATGAAGAGCAGCGCGCCGCCCTCGGCGAACATGGGATCGCCGGGGCTCTGCCCCACCGGCGTACCGTAGAACTGGTTCAGGGGTTCGTAGTCGAAACTGACCGTGTCGGCCTGGGCCGTCGCGACGGTGCCGAGCCACACCATCACCAGAAGCATCTTGTTCGCTTTCATGTCGTCCCCTCCGCTTTCGGGCCGCCCATTGAGACGACACCCGCTATGACGATCGTTCCCATATCGAACTTGTTTATTCATAAGCCGAAATCTTACAGAATCGGATCTTCGGTCCGGTAATGGGGGCTTGCCAGGATCTCGGACCTTCCGAATCCATAGATGTCTCGAAAATGGCGTTTCATGTTTAATTGCTATCAGTTAGGAGATTTTTTGCTTGCGGCGCACCCTCGATCAATCCATATTCGATCCGTAGTTTTTGTTGTTACTAAATTATACGCCACCAACAAAGATGTTGAGTCATGCCCGAATCCAAGCGCCTGATTGCAGCCACCGTCCTGGCGACGACCATGACCGCCGGAGACGTCTCGGCCGTCCTGGTCCGGGAGGACAGACCGGCCGTCAAGGTGAGTGGCTTCGCGGACCTGGTAGCGACCACCGAACCGACTTCGGCCGAGGATCCCCACTGGCGGATCAACCAGGTCGAACTCGGTTTCGAGACCCTGATCTCGCCCCGGGTCGGCATCTTCATGGCCCCGGGCTGGGATGGTGAGGCCTTTTCCCTGGCCTCGGTCTACATCCAGTTCGAGGAGCACTCGACCGACGAGTATGTCTTCAGCCGCCATCTGACGGGCGTAGGCTTCATCGCCGGTCGCTTCGACGTGCCCTTCGGCATCGATTGGCTCACCTACCCGTCCATCGACCGTCCCCTGATCACGACACCGACGAGCGTGCTGGGTACCCACGGGGCCTGGAATGCCGACGGAATTATGTTCCTGGGTTGCCACCAGTGGCTCAACCTCATCGTGCAGGCGACCGGCGGCTCCCATATGGAGCGCCCGGCGCCGGGGGGCGGCACCGTGGTGTGGTCGGGACGCCACGCCGAGGGGGGACGCCTGGGCTTCTGCCCGCTGGAGGGTTTCTCGTGCGGCGGTTCGGTGGCGATCATCTCGGCGGCCCACGACCGGGAACGCCGCCTCTGGGGGATGGACGCCATGCTGCAGCGTGGTGCGCTCGACCTGCGGGCAGAGTACGTCGACCACCGTGCCGACGCCGAGGGACTGCGTCTCCGGGACGAGGCCTGGTACGTCCAGAGTCGGTGGGATTTCGGCCCGACCTACGGCATCGCGCGCTGGGACGTGCTGGAGACCACCGCGGGTCCCTCGCGATCGTTGAGCGTCGGGGCAGGAGTACCGGTGGATGAAGGGGTGGTCGTGCGGGGCGAATTCCGCGCGGCCCTCGACGGCCCGGAAGCGGACGTATTCTACTTGCAGCTGGCGGCGGGCTTCTAGGACCGCGCTGGACACAGGTCCGCCGGCGCGGTCCCGATCCCGTCTAGAGGAAGTCCCAGGTGGACCCTTGCGGACCGTCCTGGACGGCGACACCTAGCGTCGTCAACTCGTCCCGCAGACGATCGGCCTCACCCCAGTCTTTGGCCTGGCGAGCAGCCCGGCGGGCGACCAGGAGTTCGTCGACGCGTCCCGTGTCCAGGCCGATCCGCTTGGCCTTGGCGTCGCGCCGGCGGGCCAGCCAGGCGGCCGGTTCCTGGTCGAAGCAGCCGAGAATCGAGGCCACCTGCCCCATGTCCGCGGCGAAGCTGGACAGGGTGGCCCAGCGCACGGGCTTGCTCACGCCCTTGCCGCCGGCCAACAGGCCGTTCACTTCGTTGAGGGGCTTGCTGAGGGCGCCCAGGGCCCCACCCGTGTTGAAGTCGTTGGCCATGTGCCCGGTGAAGGACTCCAGCAGTCCCGCCGTATGCTCCAGGGGCGGTTCGTCGGCGCCCGGGCGCTTGGCCGAGTCCAGGAAGGTGCGGGCCTGGGCCAGGGTTCCGTACACGTAGGCCAGGCGGTCCTCGGCCTCCTCCAGCCCCGGGAAGCGGACGGACCGCTTGAGTGCCTCATCGTCGTGCTCGGCGCCGCAAGCGGGGCAACGGCCCGCCTCCTGGGCGGCCTTCAACAGGACCGCGCCACAGGCCGGGCACGGCACTTCCAGTTCGAAGTTCAGGCCGCTGCGGTAGTGCACCGTGAGCAGGAAGTAGCGCACGGTCTCCGGGTCGTAGAGGGCGGTGATCTCCCGGGTCGTGAAGAAGTTGCCCAGGCTCTTGGACATCTTCTCGCCGTCGAAGTTGATAAAGCCGTTGTGGACCCAGTAGCGGGCGAAGGTCCCGTCGCCGTGGGCGCCCTGGCTCTGAGCGATCTCGTTCTCGTGGTGGGGGAAGATGAGATCCCGCCCACCCGTGTGGATGTCGAACGTCTGGCCCAGGTGGGTCGAGCTCATGGCCGAGCACTCGATGTGCCAGCCCGGCCGGCCCGGGCCCCAGGGACTCTCCCAGGCGGGTTCGCCGGGCTTGGCCGCCTTCCAGAGGGCGAAGTCCAGGGGCGTTTCCTTGCGCTCGTCCACTTCGATGCGACTGCCGGCGCCCTCGAGCATTTCCTCGAGAGTGCGCTTGGACAGCTTGCCGTAGGACGCGAACTCCTTCACCCGGTAGTAGACATCGCCATCGACAGCGTAAGCCAGGCCCTTGTTCACCAGACGGCCGACCAGGTCGACGATCTCGGCCAGGTGCCCGCTCACCCGCGGTTCCACGTCCGGCTCGAGCATGTTCATGTCGGCCAGGTCGCGGTGATACTCCTCGGCGTACTTGTCCGCCAGATCCTGGGCCGGCATGCCTTCCTCAGCGCTGCGCTTGATGATCTTGTCGTCGATGTCGGTGATGTTGCGGACGTACTTCACGTCCAGGCCCTGCTGCCGGAGAAAGCGCACCATGACGTCGGGCACCACGGCGGCGCGCAGATTTCCCAGGTGGGTCAGGCCGTACACCGTGGGACCGCAGCAATAGACACCGCACCGACCCGGCTCAAGGGTTTCGAGGGGCGTCTTGGCGCCGGTGAGCGTGTCGTGGAGATGGATCTGCGGGCGGACGGGCTCGGTCATCGGATCACCTCGACGGGGGAAGGGAATAGGGTCGACGGAGAAAATGTAGTACGACCCGGTCGCGGGTACCAGTGCGGAGCAGGCGGCCGTGTGCACACAACGGTCCGCGGCCTGCTCCTGCGCTGACCGGATTCCCGGTCAACGTCCCTCGCCACTGATCGTGAACGCCGCCCACGCCGACGGATGGGTCCAGTCCCCGGTGCCGTCCGGGGCCGCCACCGCCCCGGTGATCAGGGCGCGCTGGGCAGCGGCCAAGGCCTCGGCCCGCCGCCCGGCGCGGAATTCGTCCCGGCCGTAGTACTCCCCCATGAGAGCACTCGTGGCCGCACCCGGCACGTCCCACAAGGCGGCAACTACGCTGCGGGCGCCGGCGAAGAGGAAGCTGCGGGTCAGACCAACCAGGCCCTCACCGCTCACTTCCTCGCCCAGGCCCGAGGCGCAGGCGGCCAGGGTGACCTGGTTGCAGACCAGCCGCAGGCCCAGAACCTCGTCCACGGCCAGGAAGCCGTCGTCGCCCGCAACCGGGTCCGGACTGAGCACGAGACCCGACCAACGCGGACGGTTCTCGTTGTAGAGGCCATGGGTGGCCAGGTGTACCTGGTCGTGGTCGACAGCGCGCCCTGCGGCGGCCAGGCGCGTTGGCGTGGCGTCGGCCCCGCTGAGCACCGTGGCGCCGACTGTCGCGGCGGCCACGGCAGCCAGTTCCCGCGCCGCGTGGGGCAAGGGGGCCAGATCCTCGGCGCCTGCCGCCCGGGCCACCACTCCGGCCTCGCCGCCGGCCGCCAGTCGAGGGTCGCCGGCCAGGAGCCAGGGCGACGTCGCGGCCACCGGCGGCCGGGCCCGCACCGTGGCCAGGACGCTGGCCGACGGCGTCACCGTCACCACGTGGGAAAGGGCGAGCCAAGGCACATCGGCGCAGGTGGGCCCGGCCGAGTCCGCGGCGACCAGGGCCCCGAACGGCAGGTAGTGGAGTACGCCGTCGGGCGAGACCACCAGGCCCGGGGCGTCCGCCACCAGGTCCGCCACCGGACCCAGCAGTGTCTCGTGGAGCCGGCGGGCCGGTGGCACGAGCCAGGCCGGATCGCCGCCGGTGAGGTTGTAGTCGGCCAGGAGGGGCAGCAGGGCACGGACCTGGGCTTCGATCTCCCGGCGGGGCGGCAGGGCCACGAAGCGGGTCACGTCGCCCCGGGCGGCCCAGAGAAAGGAGGCGCTGTCGCCCAGGGCGTACTCCAGGAAGAGCTCGTCAGGGCGCAGCAGGTCGCCGCCCAGATCGTCCAGGCCCAGGGGCTCGGGGTAGAGGACGGCGGCGTAGCGCGGGTCCTCTCGGCGGAGCCTGGTTTCCAGCAGCTGGAGTTCGTCCTCGAGGCCCGTCCGCGCCGCCCGGGTGGCGGTCACCGCGGCCGCCGGCGCCCTCGCGCCGACGAGGGAGTCCAACCGCGCCTCCGCCATGGCCAGCCGCTCGGTGAGGTCAGCCTCCTGCTCGCGGTAGCCGGGCACGGCGCTGTGGCGTAGATCGAACTCGGCCTCGACCAGCTGGTCGAGGAAGACCCGTGCCTTCACCTCCTGGACCACGGCGAAGGCCCGGCGGTCGTGGCCCGCGGACGGGTCGGCCGTGTGCAGTTGGTGGAGCAGGTCCACGGCCATGATCCCGATGGGCACTGCCTGGCTGGCCAAGCCCGTGGCCACTGCACCTGAGCCGGCGCTGCGTCGACGCACGTCCGCCACCGAGGCCAGGGCCTCCTCCAGCAAGGACAAGGCCTCGTCGGTACGGCCCTGGCGGCGCGCCACCTCCGCCTGCTTGAGCAGGGACCACTCCAACACCTCGAAGTAGCCGATGCGGCGGCCCAGCGCGGCGGCCTCGGCCAGGACGGCCGCGGCTTCGTCCAGATCACCCCGGACCAGCAGCCCGTGACCGCGGCACTTCAGGGCGTAGGCTTCGGTCATGGGCACGTTGTATTCCCGGGCCACGGTGACGGCCGTGTCCAGATAGGCGAGCCCGGCTTCGAATTCTTTCAGCTCGCAGAGAACTTCGCCCAGGGACTGTAGGGCCGCAGCCTCGGTGCGGTGGTCCCCCACCTGGCGCATGAGGGCCAGGGCTTCGGTCTGGACCTCCCGGGCGGCCTCGTACTCGCCCCGGTACTCGTGCAACGAGCCCACGTTCACGAGCATCATGCCCCGCCGCCAAGGGTGGTCAGCCAGGCGGATAGCCTCCTCGTACTGGGCCAGGGCCCCGTCGAAATCCCCCAGCAGGTAGTTCACGCTGGCCATTTCGCCCAGAACACCGCCGAGGATGGCCTGGTCGCCTGATTCGCGAGCCACCGCCAAGGCTTCCTGAAGACCCACCATGGCCCGTGTCAGGTCCCCGCGCATGATGTGGATGGTGGCGATGTAATGGCGGGACCGGGCCTGGCCGGCCGGGTCGCCGGCCCGGGTGTAGGCGTCCAGGGCCCGCTCGCGCCAGTGGAGAGCGTCGTCCAGATCCATCTGCAGGCGGCTGACCACCGACAGGGCGATGGCGCAGCGGCCTTCCCAGCCGGGCAGGTCGAGGCGTTCGATGATCGCCACCGCCGCCAGGAGATCCTGCCGCGGCGGCTCCGCCTCACGGGTGGGGATGCGGGCCCGGCCCCGGTGCATGAGGGCGAAGGCCTCGGTCATGGGCTGGTCGAACTCCCGGGCCTTGGCGATAGCCAGCGTCAGCACCGAATCCGCCTCGGCGTTGCGCCGGAGAGCCACCAGGGCCTCGCCGTACCTGGCTTCGCGCCACATGGGATCCACGTCGGGGATCGGCGACGGGTAGGGAGCGGCCAGTTCCGTCGCCACGGCGGCGAAGTCACCGGCGGCGTGGGCCCGCGCGGCCCGGCTCATGGGGTGGTCCGCCGGCTCGTCTCCCAGCAGCCCTAGGCACCAGGAATCCAGGGCCGTCCCCCCGTGGGGCGCTGAGGCCCGGGCCTCGGCCAGCTGTCCTGTTTCCACCAGGTACCAGAGATGTTCCGCCCGGGAGACCTCGTCTGCCAGGGCTGTGCCGGCCCACAGGGTCAGGATCAGAGCCGCCAACAGGATCTTGAGTTTCGCCCCACGATGAATCATGATCCACTCCCCGGGAACACCGATGCCTGGAGACGACCCTGTGACCGCTCCTGATCTCGACCTCGACCAACTCAGCCTACGGTCCCTGGCAGGCGACCCTGCGGCCGAGTCCGCCCTCTTCGCGGACCTGCGCGTAAGATTCCTGGCCATCGCCAAACGACGGGTGCAGCAGGACCACCTGGAAGATGTGGTCCAGGACACCCTGAGGATCGTATGCGACCGCTACGGCGAGCGCAAACCGGGACCGGGAATACTTGTCTGGAGCCTGACCGTGTTGAGGAACGTCATCGGTAACCACTACCAGGCACGCAGCCGCGAACGGGGCCGCCTCGATTTCGTCGAGGAACTGCCCGCCGCGGCCGCCGCCGAGGCCGACGCCCTCACCGGAACGGTCTTCAGCGAGACCCGACGGAACCTGGAACGGGCCATCGACGAGGTGGCCGGACGCTTTCCGCGCTGCGGAACGATTCTCGGCCACCTCCTGCGCAGCCTCGACCGGGGTGGGTCTCCCCAGGAGATCTCGACCCGGGCCCTTGCGGCTGTGCAAAGCGAGGAACCGGACATGAGTCGCGGCGGCTTCTACACGGCCCTGCACCGTTGTCGCGGCCGCCTGCGGGAAGTCCTGGTCCGCCTGGAAGAGGGAGCGAGCCATGTCTGAGCAGAATATGTGTGATCGATTGGCGGCCTACGAGTTGGGCGCCCTGGAAAGCGAGGACCGGCGGGCGTTCGAGGATCACCTGCGGGACTGCGCCGAGTGCCAGGACGAACTCTACGACCATGCTCCCGCCGCCGCGTTGCTCGCCTCCGCACCAGGAACCTGGGCCCGACGCATGGCCGCTACCACGCCCCGGCCCTCCCTGGCCCAACGTCTGGCGAGCTGGTTGCGACCGCCGCTCGCGCGCGCGCTCGTGCCCGTGGCTACGGTGGCGCTCCTGGCGCTGGTTCTACTGCAGCCCTGGCAGGGTCCCGTTTCTCCCTGGTCCGATCTGGCCGTGGTGGAAGCCTTGCCCTGGACCGGCCAGCAGGTACGCTCGGGCGCCGACGACGCCGAACGGGCCTTCGCCGCCGCCATGGAACTCTACGTGGCCCGGGACTGGGCGGACGCCGGCATCGCCCTGGCCGATGCCGCCGGCGCCCTGGCGGCCAGCGGCGCTCCTTCCGCGCTCCACGATCAGGCCCGCCTCTACGCCGGCGTGAGCCATCTGCTGGCCGACGACGCCACCGCGGCGGCCAGCCAACTGGAACTGGCCTCGACATCGGCCCTCCCGCCGGTGGCCCAACGAGCCACCTGGAATCTGGCCCAGGCCCGGCTGCTGCTCGACGACCCGGACGGCGCTCTGGCCGCCCTGTCGAGCCTGGAGAGCAGCCCCGTCTACGCCGCTCGGGCCGGTGAACTGGCGGCGACCATTCACGAGCGGCGTTGAGAACCGACCACGGTCCGTCGTTGAATCATTCACTCAATTGATATATGATCATGGTTCGCCCAGTCTGCTCCAGGCGGCGATTCCGCCTTCCCGAAAGGACCCGAGACCATGACGCGAGTTCGCCCCCTCGCCCTGGTCGTCCTGGCCGCACTCGCCATGACGATCGGCGCCGCGGTCGCCCAGACCCAGGATTTCACGCCGGATTGCACCGTCGGCAACCTGAACCAGCCGGCGCTCTTCGCGCCCAACATCTTCACGGGCGAGGAAGCCTTCGCCTATCTCATCGAGCCGAGTGGGCTCTGCCAGTTCGAAGGGGGACACTTCTCCCTCATGAACGTCACCCAGCTGCTCAGCTTCGAGGACCAGCAGCTGCCGGCGACGCTCCAGGTCGAAGCGGCGATCATGGAGGCCAGATGGGATGATTCGTTCGGGTGCCTCCTGCCCGGCGAGACGCTCCACGCATCCATACCCGTCACCCGGAGAGTGGAGACCGTGGGCATCTTCGGCGTGACCGTCGAGCTCGATCCCCTGATCCTGCCGCTGGACGAGCCCTACTTCCTGTCCCTGCGGTACATGGGCGGCAGCCCGGCTTCCCTGGTGACCGACGACCTACCGCTGCCCTGCGTAGAGTTCATCGACCGGGGTCAGGGCTGGGAGGATCTCTTCACCTTCGACAAGAATGGCGACGGCAAGGCCATCGTCTTCGGCGACGTGGTGTACGCCACTTCGACGGTACCCGAGTCCGACTCCACCTGGGGAGCCGTCAAGAGCCTCTACCGCTGACGACCTTCCGACCGATACGAACGGCGGCCTATCCGGGCCGCCGTTTTTTTTTTGAGAGATTGTGTAAGACCTTGCGGGCCGGCCAAACGAAGGGGTTGGATTCGCTGCCACACCGCCGACCTGCAACGGGCGGAATCGGCGTCGGGAGGATGAGGGAGATGGCGCCGAGGGCAGCAACGAAAGCGGAACCGCAAGTCCGTTCCCCAGTAGCGCGGTCCGCCCGGGAGGGGTCGGTTCAAACCGGCCCCTCCTAATTTTTTACCGACCTTGCCGGAACAGATCCAGAAGGGCCCTGGCCGCCGCCGTGGCCGGCAGTTCGCCCCGGGCCACCTTCGCTTCGTACTCCTCCACCCGCTCCTGCACCCCTGGATGCTCGCGGAACATGGCCGCCAATCCTTCTTCCACCAGGGAGCGCATCCAGGCCCGCTCCTGGTCGGCGCGGCGGGCGGCGAAGACGCCGCTGGTCTGCGTACGCGCGGCGAATTCCTCCACGGTCGTCCACAGTTCGTCGATGCCCTCACCCGTGCCCGCCGACGCCAGCAGGGCCTGGGTGGTCCAGCCCTCGGTGGCCGGCCGCAGGTAGTGGAGCACACGTTCGAACTCGCCCCGCGAGTTCTCGGCGGCCTGCCGTCCCGAGCCGTCCGCCTTGTTGATCAGGATGGCGTCCGCCAACTCGACGACGCCCTTCTTGATGCCCTGCAGTTCGTCTCCCGCGCCGGCGATGAGTACCAGCAGAAAGAAGTCGGTCAGCGACCGGACCACGACCTCGCTTTGCCCCACGCCCACGGTCTCCACCAGGACCACGTCGTAGCCGGCGGCCTCGAACAGGACGATGGCCTCCCGGGTCTTGCGGGCCACGCCACCGAGGGTGCCGGCAGCGGGCGACGGCCGGATGAATGCGTTCGGGTCGGCCGCGAGCTTTTCCATGCGTGTCTTGTCGCCGAGGATACTGCCGCCGGTAACGGAACTACTGGGGTCGACGGCAGTGACGGCGACCTTGCGACCGGCTGCCGTGAGCCGCGTGCCCAGTTCCTCGATGAGAGTGCTCTTGCCCGCGCCCGGCACGCCGGTGATGCCCACACGCAACGCCTCGCCGCGATGGGGCAGCAGGGCCGTGAGGACATCCTGGGCCAGCGCCTGATGAGCCGGTGCGTTGGATTCCACCAGGGTGATGGCCCGGGCCAGGACGACCCGGTCGCCGGCGCGCACGCCGTCCACGTATTCCTGAAGGGAAAGGATGCGGCGCCCGCGGCCTTCGGGCGCAGCACCGCCGGAGGACTGGCCGGGCAAGCCGTCGTGGCCGCCGTCCACGCCGGGGCGGACGTGCAGGGCGGAAGGGTCGGCGGGGCGATCAGGGCGGCGGGGCATGCTGGTTCCTTCGGTCGGTGGTTCCCGGGAAGGTTAGCCTGCCGGCGCCCCATGCGCTTTAAAAAGTTCAGCCCAAGTTCGTAGAGGGACCGTCGCAGAAGGTGCCGTCGTTCGAGTTGCCGCGGGAGCAGAAGGCGGACTTGCCGGCTTCCAGTTCAACGACGGCAGGACTCGTGGCGGCTATGTTGGGCTTGTCCGTCGCAACTCCGTTTCGCGGGTGATTGTCGGGCTCGGTGGTTCTGCACAAATTGCGGCCACGATTCGCGACGGCGAGGTCCGGGCGCTCGTTCACGCCAGCACCGGCGACCGGGATCATGCCGTTGTATGAAGCAAAACAATCTATCGAATCCGTTGTTTCAAAACACGAAACCGGTTAGTATCTTGCTCAAGAGTCGATTCAACCGCGCAATTGCATGATGGAGACTCGCCTATGGACGATACGCGGCCGACTGATCGCTCCGCCGAAACCCTCCGTCTTGCCCTAGAGGTCGCCCGTCTCGGATTCTGGGACATGGACTTCCGCACGAATCTCGTCCACCGCAACTCCGAATGGGCCATCATGTTGGGCTACGAGCCCGACGAAGTGCCGGCCTCCCTGGACGTGTGGCGGGAAATGATCCACCCGGACGACCAAGCCATGGTCCGGGAAATCGCCGTCCTGCACGAACGCAACCAGCGATCCGAGTTCTCGGTCGAACACCGCATGCGCACCAAGGACGGACGCTGGAAGTGGATCCTCAATTGGGGGCGTATCGCCGAAAGGGACGAACAGGGGGCACCGCTCCGGGCGCTGGGTTTCCACCTGGACATCTCGGCGCGCAAGCGGGCCGAGGCCGAACTCGCCAGAGCGGACAAACTCGCCTCCCTCGGGACGCTGGCCGGCGGCATCGCGCACGACTTCAATAATATCCTGACCGCGATCACGGGCAACATCACCCTGTCCCTCCACGACGAGCATCTGAATCAATCGACCCGTGACGCCCTGGGACAGGCCGCGCGCGCGGCCCAGCGGGCCCAGGAATTGGCCGGTCGTCTGGCCACTTTCACCCGGGGCGTTGATTCCCCCCTCCGACCCGTGGCCATGGCCGACGTCCTGTGCGAGGCCTCCAGCCTGGCCCTGGGCGGCTCCCGAACGGCCTTGGACATCCAATGCGAAGAGGACATTCGTCCGGTACGCGGCGACGAGGGACGGCTCATCCAACTGGTGTCCAACCTCCTGTTGAATGCTGACCAGTCCATGCAGGACGGCGGTAGGATCAGCGTCTCCTGCCGCAATGTGGAGATCGAGCCGGACGATCCGCGCCCCCTCACCCCCGGCCCTCACGTAGAGGTCGCCGTGCAGGACGAGGGCGACGGAATTCCCGAAGAATTGCTGGGCGAGGTCTTCGACCCCTTCTTCACTACCAAGGAGACCGGACGGGGCTTGGGTCTGTCTGTAGTTCACTCCATCGCCCGTTCCCACATGGGGCATGTGATCGTCGAGAGTATGCTCCACCTGGGGACCACGTTCCGAGTGACCTTACCGGCGTCCCAAGAGAGCGCCGACGTGCCTGAGCGGTCCCGGGACGAACTGCTCCCTGGGGTCGGGCGCATTCTGGTAGTAGACGACGAGGAGATGGTGCGTGATCTGGCCGCCCGCGTGTTGGAGAGGCTGGGGTATGAGGCACTGACCGCGGCCACCGGCGCCGAGGCGGTGGCCGGTTTCGTGGACGCACAGGAGGCGAACACCCCAATTGATGTGGTGATCCTAGACCTCACCCTGCCCGGTGACGAGGACGGCGTGAGAATCCTGCGGCGCCTACAGGAGATCGATCCGGAGATCCGGGCCGTCGTCTCCAGCGGCTACTCGTCCGACCCGGTGATGGTGAATTACCGCGAGCACGGTTTCGTGGGCTACCTGCCCAAGCCCTACTGCGCCGAGGACATGGGCAAGGTCCTGGCCGCACTGCTGGAGCGCCGCGACGCCGGCGGGGCTTGAACGGGTCGATCCCTGCCGGCTAGTTCTTCATGACGTGGACGAGAGTCCCCTCGCCGCCGGCCAGGTAGAGCGTGTCGGTACCCGTACCCCATATGTCACGGATCCACACGAAGGCCTGCGGTTCGTGAAACCCCATGCTCGATCCGTCATAGTGTCCCACGACCGGTATGTCGTATCGCCGTTCTCCGACCACGAAGAAGTTGTAGGAGACTCCTCCGGAAGCGTGCATCCAGATATCGTCGGACGCGAACCCCAGAGGGCGCCGAAGTTGCAGGAGGTCACGAACTCGTCGTAGAGCATGCTCCATTCAATGCCGTTCCAGACGAGGATACCAATGAGGGCGTGGTCGAGATTCCAGGCGGCGCCGTCGAAGCGGTAGATGTTTCCTTCACTGTCCACCAGAACATTGTCGTTGGACGTGCCCCACAGGCCTTTCCACAGATAGTCATCGGGCAGCGAATCGACCGCTCCGACTGGGGCATGCCGCTCTTCATCGAGCTCCACGTCGATCCGTCGTACCGTACGATCATGCCGGCGTCGCCGACAGCAAGAACGTTGTCGGCCTAGGTCCCCCACATGCCGCCCGCATAACCGACGATACCGGTGTCATAGGTCGTCCATGCCGTGCCCTGCCGGCGCAGCACCGCACCCGCCTCTGCGAGAATGAACACATCCTGCGTTCCGGCCGCATAGATGTCCTGGTAATAGGCGGGTGTAGGCTGAGGCGCCAGCACCGTCGAGGAAAGACTGTGCCTGCTACCTCCACTGCCGGGAGTCGTCGGACAGTCATCGCTGGAACATGAGGTAAGGTAGAAGATAGCGAGGATCGACATGAACGACGGGAATCTCGCGTCATGAACGGCCCTAAGCATGAGACACCTTCTTGTTGAAGGTGAAACCAATACTCGCATGGAATCGAGTTCCCATACTGGACCGCAGGACGGATTATCGCGTCACTCAAATAATGATCACGAACATTCAGTAACGGCAACTGCCCGGGCTTCAGTCTCCCGGCCCCAAACGTATCATCAGTTCCTCCAGCAGCTTCTCCGCCGCCACCGGGATCACCGTGCCCGGCCCGAAAATGGCCGTGGCCCCGTGCTCCTTGAGGAACGCGTAGTCCTGGGCCGGGATGACGCCGCCGCAAATGACCATGATGTCCTCGCGGCCCAGCTTCTTCAACTCGGCCACCAGCTCAGGCAGCAGGGTCTTGTGGCCGGCGGCCAGGCTCGACATGCCCACCATGTGGACGTCGTTCTCCACCGCCTGGCGGGCGGTTTCCTCGGGGGTCTGAAACAAGGGCCCCACGTCCACGTCGAAGCCCAGATCGGCGAAGGCCGTGGCCACCACCTTGGCGCCGCGGTCGTGACCGTCCTGGCCCATCTTGGCCACGAGAATGCGGGGCCGGCGTCCTTCGTGCTCCTCGAAGCTGGCGATCAGTGCGTTCACGCGGTCGATGTCGTCGTCCTTTCCGAACTCGGCGCTGTAGACCCCGCTGATGGTGCGGATGTCCGCCTGGTGGCGGCCGCACACCTTCTCGCAGGCGTCGGAGATCTCGCCCAGGGTGGCCCGCGCCTTGGCCGCCTCCACGGCCAGGGCCAGGAGATTCCCCGAGCCCGATTCCGCGCTGGTGGTGAGGGCGGACAAGGCCGCGTCCACGGCCGCCTGGTCCCGGCCCTTCTTGAGGGCCGCCAGGCGCTCCACCTGCTGGCGCCGGACCTCGGTGTTGTCCACCTCGAGGATCTCCAGGGGATCCTCCTTCTCCAGCCGGTAGCGATTCACGCCGACGATGACGTCCTGGCCCGAGTCGATGTGGGCCTGGCGCCGGGCGGCAGCCTCCTCGATGCGTAGCTTGGGCAAACCGGCGCCGATAGCCTCGGCCATGCCCCCGTGGGATTCCACTTCCTGGATGTGCTCCCAGGCCCGGTGCATGAGATCCCGCGTGAGACTCTCAAGATACCAGGAGCCGCCCCAGGGGTCGACCGTGCGGCAGATACCCGTCTCCTCCTGCAGGTAGAGCTGGGTGTTCCGCGCGATGCGGGCCGAGAAGTCCGTGGGCAGGGCGATGGCCTCGTCCAGAGCGTTGGTGTGCAGGGACTGGGTGCCGCCCAGGGATGCGGCCATGGCTTCGACGCAGGTGCGGGCCACGTTGTTGAAGGGATCCTGCTCGGCCAGGGACCAGCCCGACGTCTGGCTGTGGGTTCTCAGGGCCATGGACTTGGGGTTCTGCGGGTCGAACTGCTTGATGAGCTTGGCCCACAGCACGCGGCCGGCGCGCAACTTGGCCATCTCCATGAAGTAGTTCATGCCCTCGGCCCAGAAGAAGCTGAGCCGTGGGGCGAACTGGTCGATGCCGAGCCCGGCTGCCAGGCCCGTGCGCACGTACTCCAGACCGTCGGCCAGGGTGTAGGCCAGTTCCAGGTCGGCCGTGGCCCCCGCTTCCTGCATGTGGTAACCGCTGATGGAGATGCTGTTGAACTTGGGCATGTGGGCGGCCGCGTGGGCGAAGATGTCCGCGATGATCCGCATGCTGAAGGCCGGCGGATAGATGTACGTGTTGCGGACCATGTACTCCTTGAGGATATCGTTCTGGATGGTACCAGCCAGTTTGTCCGGAGTGACGCCCTGCTCCAGGGCCGCCACGATGTAGAAGGCCATGACCGGCAGCACGGCGCCGTTCATGGTCATGGAGACGGACATGCGGTCCAGGGGGATGCGGTCGAAGAGCACCTTCATGTCCTCGACCGAATCGATGGCCACGCCGGCTTTGCCCACGTCGCCGATGACCCGCGGATGGTCCGAGTCGTAGCCCCGGTGGGTGGCCAGGTCGAAGGCCACCGACAGGCCCTTCTGGCCCATGGCGAGGTTGCGCCGGTAGAAGGCGTTGCTCTCCTCGGCGGTGGAGAAGCCCGCGTACTGGCGGACGGTCCAGGGCCGAGTGACGTACATGCTGGCGTAGGGTCCACGCAGGAAGGGCGGCAAACCGGCCACGTGGCCCATCTGCTCGCAGCCCTCCAAGTCGGCGGACGTGTACACGGGCTTCACGTCGATGCGCTCGGGAGTGGTCCAGGTCTCGCCGGCGGCGGTCGGCGCGGCAGCGCCGGCATACGGCGCTTCACCGAAGGGGATCATGCTGAAATCGGGCAGACGGCTCATGCGTTCACCTCCGTATGGTCGGCCAGGCGCCCCAGCACGTCCAGGGCGTCACTGCGCAGGTTGATGAATTCGTCCACACCGGCATCGCGCAGTTCCTGCTCGCGCTCGCCGGGGGCGCCGGCCAGAAGGATCCGCACCTTGGGCATGAGGGCCTTGATGGCCTCGACCGTGGGAACGGCCATGGTCACGTAGGAATCGTCCAGACCCACCAGGACACAAGCGGCCGCGTCGGCGGCCTGGGCCGCAGCAGCGGAATTCGCGGCATCCTCATGGAAGCCCTCGGCCAGGACCTCCCAGCCGCCGGACTCGAAGAAACGGCGGGTGAAATCCAGACGCGGCATGTAGCGCGCCACGTCACCGAGACAGACGCCGTGCACCCGGGCGGCCCGGGGATTCAGCTTGCGAAGCACCTCCAGGCGGCTCCGCAGTTCCTCGAAGGGCGCCGCGTCTCGCCGCAGGGGGATCGGCTCCACCGGCGGGTCGGCCGTGTCCTCGTGGCCGAGGATGCTGGTCAATTCGCCCAGGGTCGCACCGTGGTCCACGGCCGCCTCCATGCAGGCGAAGAGTTCGGCGGGCTCGGATTCGAGCATGTTGCCCAGTTGCTCCAGCACGGCGGGGCCGGCGTCGTCGCCGGTCCGTTGACCGGCCACCTGGGCCGAGCGCCGGGCGTGCAGATCCACGTGGTCCACGCGGCGGGTCTCGCGGTCCGCTTCCCGGGGGTTGGCGTACTGGTTTGTGCCGATGATGACATTGCGCCGTACGGCAAGGTCGCGGCGCCGCTGTTCGGCCACGGCCGCCACCCGCTCCTGGACCAGCCCGAGGCGCAGGGCGGCCATGACGCCACCGTCCCGCTCGGTTTCCTGCAGGCGGGACCAGGCGGCCTCCGCCAGATCCGCCGTGAGCTTCTCCACGAACCAGGATCCGCCCGCCGGATCGGCCACATGGTCGAACCGGCATTCGTGGGCCAGCAGCAGGTGCACGTTGCGGGCGATGCGGCGGCCGAATTCGTCGGGGAGGCTGTCCACCTCGTCGAAGGGCGAGACGTGCAGGCTGTCGGCGCCGCCGAGCACCGCGGCCATGGCCTGGGTCGTGGCCCGCAGCATGTTCACGTGGGGATCCAGGACGGTCTGAGTGCGGCGAGACGTGCGGACGTGGATCCGGGCCGGCGCCGGCTCGAGACCGGCCTCGGCCTGGACGCGGCTCCACAACAGGCGTAAAGCACGCAGCTTGGCCATGCCCATGAAGAAGTCGCCGTCCACACACAGGTTGAACTGGACCCGAGCAGCGGCCTGCTCCAGGGGCACGTCCCGCTTTTCCATGGCGCGCAGGACGGCCAACGCCGAGCCCAGGGTCAACCCCAGAGACAGGGCCGGATCAGCTCCGCCGTCGTGCCAGGGGTCCTCGAAGACGGGCAGGGTGCGCAGCTTCGGCGCACGTTCGGCGGCCCAGCAGGTGAGCACGGCCAGGTCGTCGTAGACCCCTTCTTTCGACACACTCGGCTTGCCGGCCAGGGCGAACCCGGCCATGGGGTCGCCGCCCAGGCAGCCACGCAGATCCTCGAGCCGGCCGCCCCGGCGCTTCACCAGCACCGCGAGCATGGTGGCTACGGCCAGGGAGCTGCGGCCGGACTGGACGAATAGGGGCGTTGTGGCCAGGTCGACCCCGTCCAGGGCCTGCTCCAGTTCCCGGAGACTCACCAGGGAGGTGCCCCCGCGCCCGACCATCTCCGCCGGCGCCTGGTCCGGATCCAGACCGTGGTGGCACGCTTCGTCGAGGATGAGTTGGACCGCGGTCTGGCCCCGCTGGAGGTCGTGCTTCAGGGCGGCGTTGAATTCCGCTGTCGTGGGCAGGGGCAGTTCCTGAGCCACAAGCCAGGGGGCGCTGCCCGCCACGTCGCCGCCGCGCAGATAAGGCGTCTGTCCCGGCAGGTGCTCGGGCCAGGGCAGGTCCGCCGTGTCGGCTACGGTGGCCATGGGCCCCACATCGAATCCGGCGAGCGTGCGTGTGAACATCTTCTTGGCGAAGGGAGCGCCCTTGAGCAGGCGCTCGACCTCCTGCTGCCAGGCGTCCAGGTCCGGCACGGGGAATTCCGTCAACAGGCGGTCCCTATCCGGCGTGACTGATTCGTTCATGGTCCAGGCCTCGGTTCTCGTTTTGACCATGCCTTGGCGACCGGCGGGCGGCCGATCGGCGGGGACGAGAGATCCCCATGGCTCCTCCGGGAAAGTCCTGCCCGAAGGGACAAAAGTCAAATCCCGGCTCGGACCAACCTAAACCATTGTATCCAATAAATTTCCGACCATAGCAGCAAGGCTGTCCGTCCTGGCGCCACCTGCGGAGAAGGCGGTTGTCACCCGCCCGTCGGGGTTGTCTGTGGACGTCGGTGGATCAGACTATCCGGCGGCGGCCTCCAGCAGGAAGCCGACAGGGCCAAACCCGAATCGCGATCGGCTACCGTTCTTGTCGAAACGGCAGGCGAATTCAATTCGAAATCGACGCCAAGAGATCACCCATGTGCCTCATGAAGACCTCGGGGCGCATCAGGTCGAGATGGCTGGACTCGGGGATAAACGCGAAGGCGTCGTCGGTGAATCGATCCCCCAGGCACTTGTTCTCGAGGTGCTGCATCCTCGCATCGGCGATGATGGCCCTCTTCTGCGAGTCATCCACGAACTTGCAGTGCACCTTGCTTGTGCGCTCACTTGCCAGCCGGAACCACTGGATGAAGGGCGTTATATCATCAGGCTGAACAGAGAGGAAAGGCCCCGCGATATCCTGACATTGTCGCACCAGGGTCGAAAGATCCGAGTTGAGCTTGCTCACGCAGTTGATCATGTGGCCATGCACCTGAACCCAATCATCGATCGTCTCGCAGTCGCCGGCGATATGTTGCAGCAGGGGAACGATGTCTTTCGGACTTCGCGGATCGGTATTCGAGAGCATGGTCGTCAGGACACACGTGCTCTTGTCCAGATTCGGATCCATGGCCAACACACCGTCGAAGATCTTGCCTGTCTCGTCGCCCGCTGCGCACCGCAGCGCCATATCCGCACCTCATGAGAAGCCGCCGACGACCACCTTGTCGGGCCGCACGCGGCCGGCAACCGCGGTTACCAAGCGGCGCAGAACAGCCAACTGGTTCTCCATGGAGATATTCGGCCGGTGAGCGACATCCGGTTCGAGCCCGACGGGCGTGGCGACGACGGTCCGAAAAGGCGTCGATGCGAGCAGATCCCGCCAGACGCCCATCGCATGATCCTCACCGAAACTGGGGATCCATACCTGCAGGATATCGGACTCTCGCTCATTATCGGCGTAATGCATCTGCCAGCCGATCAATCGTGGATCGAAACCTGCCCTGTCGAGAGCCTGGCAAATGTCGTCGTCGATCAAGAAGGTCTTGTCGACGATTTCCGGTTTGGTCGTCTTGATCCTGGGATCGCTGGGAACCACCGCGCGGCAGTCCTCGAGAAGTAGTCTCACATCGCCGGCGTCCCGAAGGCGCGAGCGAGGATCCCGTTGTAGACCACGCCGCAGAAAGTGAACAGCAAGGGCGGGAGTATCCGTGGGCAGAACGGTAAGATCCAGTTCGGTCGTCAGGATGGCAGCGATGGTATCGCTGCGCGTCGGGCCCGCAAAGGGGTTGGCACCGGTCAGACACTCGTAGAGGATCACGGCGAACGACCAGATATCCGAGCGCCTGTCGACAGTCTCACCTCGCGCCTGCTCAGGGCTCATGTAGGGTACGGTTCCCAGCAGGGTACCGGCGGTCGTGACCGCGATGCCGGACACCGTCGCCCACGTCTCGTCGTCCGGGCCGGTAGGCTGTTCGAACCGATCCATCCGCGCCAGGCCGAGATCGAGCACCTTCACCTGACCATCCGACGTGATCTTGACGTTGCCGGGCTTGAGGTCACGGTGGACGACTCCTGCCTCGTGAGCCGCTTCCAGGCCGGCTGCGATCTGGGTGCAAATCTCCAGCGCATCCGTCACGGCCAAGGAGCCGGTGGCCAGACGATCAGCCAGCGTTTCGCCATCGACGTATTCGAGGACCAGGAATCGCCGACCGGCGTCGCGCTCGATACCGTGGATCGCGGCGATGTTGGGATGGTTGAGAGCGGCTAACGCGCGTGCCTCGCGCTCGAAACGGTCCGGGGTCCCGGTTCCGACGGTTGCCTGCTGGTGCAATGCCTTGATCGCGACCACGCGCCCCAGACGACTGTCCAGCGCCCGGTAGACGACTCCCATGCCACCGCGTCCGATCTCGGCGTCGATGGCGTAGCGACCGATTCGTTCGGGAAGTTCGTTCATGTCCAACAGCATATCCTTGTTGTTCACTGGGAGCAACCAGCGCGCAGGATTGTCGGCTTCGAGTGTCGGCAAGCGACCAGGACCCGTCGGTTCCGATTCCTGCGAACCGGTTTCCCCCTCGAATCCCGCGCATGCAGAGCATTGCCCAGCACTCGGCCAGACCCGTGGACCTTCCGAATGGTTCGATATCAACGCCAATGGCATATCCAGCCAGTATAATTCCGACGTTTTCGCTAGCCTTTCCACTGGTGCCCACAACCGGGACCCTCTATGATGAGCCCGAAACGGGACCTGATATATCTCCTTATCCCCGTGCGCAATGCCAGAACGCAATTGTCACCTTCCCGAGGGGGCTCGACCGTGAGTGAACCCGTGACCAGAACGACGGTGGCGCTCCTGCTGGCCACGACCCTGATGCTGATGGCCTGGCCGGCCTTGAATATGGCCGCTACACCGGCAGCCCTGCCGCTGACCCTGCTGCTGGGATCGGCCGTGGCCTGGTACATCCGCCGTCGCCTGCCCACGGAGCTGACCGCCGACCTGGCCGCTCTGGCCGGTAAACGCCGCCGGCTCACCATCCTCTGGTGCGCGTTGATCGCTCTCGGCATGGTACAGACCGCCCGCCAGAGTCTGCATATGGCTGATCCCGCGCGGGATTGGTGGCTGACCACCCGGCAGGCCCTGTGGACAGAACATGCCTGCATGACGGCCTACGTTTATGCAGCCGACCTGCACCGGCAGGGCGAGCCCAACATCTACGCTGCCGAGCACTATCCGGGCATGAACCCGACCGCAGAGACCCATAGCACCGTGACCAACCTGGTGCCGGAAGATCCCTATGTCTATCCGCCCCAGTTCCTGATGCTGCCGCGTCTGGCCATCGCCCTTTCGGAGGATTTTCGGGTGATCCGAGCCGTCTGGTACAGTCTGCAGGCCGTGTTGATGGTGGGGGTGACCGTGCTCGTGGCACGCCGGTTCAGCGGTGCGTCCGGAAACTTGGCCCTCGTGCTGACTCCCCTGTTGTGGTTCTCCGTTCCTTCCATTTACAACCTCCAATACGGCCAGATCCACGTCACCAGTTTCCTGTTGGCCATGGCCGCCTTCGTCGCCTTCGAACGTCGACGCCATCTGCCGGGCGGAGCCCTGCTGGCCCTGGCCATCCTGTGCAAGGGCTACGGCGCCTTCGTTCTGATCCCGTTGCTGCTCTGGCGGTGGTGGCGGGCCCTGTTCTGGACGGGAGTCTGGGGAATAGGTCTGACCCTGCTGGCCCTGGCCGTACTGGGCACCGCACCCTTCGAGGCCTTCTTCGTTTATAATCTGCCGCGCCTGCAGAGCGGGGCCGCCTTCGCCTTCGAAGAGGCCTGGCCGGACTTCAGGGTCGTGCTGCTGGCCGGCAACCTCTCGCTGTTCGCCTTCGTGCGCAAGCTCGGCGAACTCGGCCTCGTCGGCATGACCGACGACCTGGCCCGCGTAGTCCACGGCCTGTTCACCCTGGCGGTGGTGGGCGCCTCCATTCTGAGCGGCCGGGTACAGGATACACGTGGCCGGGCCCTGTGCTGGCTGGCCCTGCTGAACCTGGCCTCGCTGACCAGTCCGGCCGCCTGGGGCGACTACGTTTCTTTCGGTAGCCTCTGGTTGTTGCTCTTCCTGCTGGGTAGTGGTCAGCGCCTCCGACTGACACTGTTGCTGGGCGCCGGCGTTTTCTTTGCCCTCGTGCCCGGGGCAGTGCCCTACGGTGAGTCCATGCCTGTGGGGTTGACCCTGGTGTTGTCCATGTTGATCACGACGCTGCTGGTGGCGGTCAACGGATGGAGCTTTGTTCGCGGTGTGCAGGGCCGCCCGTAGCTCCCGGTGTCACAACGACCGTGAACGACACTCCGACTCCGTCCCGGACCTTTCACTTCGAACCAAAGAGCCCGACCGCCGGACCTCACTGGACTCGGCGATCGGACAGCATGAAGACCGAAGAGATAGGCGGACTACTTCAAGAGCGTCACCGCGCGGATCGAGCGGAAGTCGCCGGCCACCAGACGGTAGAAGTACACGCCCGAGGCGACGGTGACCAGGACCTCCAGTGCGGCCGACTGGAGGGTATCGGCGGCCACCTGCCGTATCTGAACGGTACCTTCGCGGCGGGCGAACGGAACGTCCTTGCCGAACGCTGGTTGCACTTCGACGCCTCCTGCAATGCTCGCAGAAAAGGCGCGGGCCGGCCCCCTGGACCGACCCGCACTCCCATGCATATCCGACTGTCCGGTCAGACCACCACGGCCTTGTACCCGTACTGCAGAACCTCCCACTCCCGGCCGCACCTCAGCCGCCGGAAGACCAGTTCCACCTCGGTGCCCACATCCACCTCGTCCGGCGGCGCCTCGGCCACCATGCAGGTCAGCCGCACGCCGTTCTCCAGCTCGACGATGGCGTTGACGTAGGGCTTCTGATCGTCGAATTCCGCGGGCGGAATCTCGACGGTCGTGCAGGTGAGGACCTTGCCTTTGCTGGGCAGTTTCTCCATCTCGAACGCCCGCCCGCCGCATTCCTTGCACACGGACCGGGGCGGGAAGTGGATCTTGCCGCAACCGGTGCACTTGCCCGCCTCCAGGCGGTAGCGCTGGGGGATCTCCCTGTGGTAACGGGGTGACAACATCAGCTCACCTCCAGGATGTGGACCGTGCTGCTGCCGCCGGAACCGCCCATGTTCTGGGCGAGCCCGATCTTTGCGCCTTCGACCTGGCGGCCTTCGGCGCGTCCGGTCAGCTGCTCGACGATCTCGATGATCTGGGCGATGCCCGTGGCACCCACCGGGTGGCCCTTGCTCTTGAGGCCACCGGATGTGTTCACCGGCAGGTCGCCGCCGAGGGCAGTCGTGCCCGCCTTGGTAGCGGCCGCCGCCTGGCCGGGCTCGAAGAAGCCAAGCTCCTCCAGGCACACCAGCTCGGCGATGGTGAAGCAGTCGTGGACCTCGACCACGTCGATGTCCTTGGGGCCAACACCCGCCATGGCGTACGCCTTCTCTGCCGCCTTCTTCACCACCGGGATCGACGCCAGGTCGGACCGGTCGTGCAGGGCGATGGAGTCGGTGGCGTGGCCGCTGCCCTTGACCGTCACGTAGGGCCGGCCCAGATCCTCGGCCACCTCCACCGGCGCCAACAGCACCGTGGCTGCGCCGTCGCTCACCGGGGAGCAATCGAAAAGCCCCAGGGGCGTGGACACGGTCACGGCGTTGAGCACCGTGTCCATGGTGATCTCCGTGGGGAACTGGGCCCGCGGGTTGCGTGCGCCGTGCTTGTGATTCTTGACGGCCACGGCGGCCAGATCCTCGCGGGTGGTGCCGTGCTTGTGCATGTGCGCCTTGGCGATCATGGCGTACAGGCCCGGGAAGGTGACCCCGTGGTACACCTCGTACTCCTGGTCCGCCGCGGTGGACAGACAGTAAGTGGCGTCGGCCCCGTCGTTCATCTTCTCGACTCCGCCGGCGAGCACAAAATCGCTGGCCCCGCTGGCCACCTCGAGCCAGCCGGCGCGGAAGGCGGCCCCGCCCGAGGCGCAGGCCGATTCGACGCGAGTGGCGGCGATGCCCGAAAGTCCTGCATAGTCCGTGAGTATGGAGGCCAGGTGTTCCTGGCCGTTGAACAGGCCGCTGGTCATGCAGCCGATCCAGGCGGACTGGATCTGGTCGCGTTTGACCCCGGCGTCCTTGAGGCAATCGGCGACGGCCTCGGCGTAGAGATCCCGCAGGGGGGAATCCCATAGCTCGCCGAATTTCGTCATTCCGGTGCCGATGACGGCGACTTCTCTCATCTTCCCCACCTCCTAGAGTTGGTTCATGCGGATCTTGCCGCGGTATGCCACGTACTTGCCGTAGTCCAGGTGAATGCGCCCCTTGGCCAGCTGGTCGCGCACCTTGGGCGCCTTGTCCTGGATCTCGGTCACGCGGTCCGTACAGCGGATGATGAAGCTGTCCGATCCGGCGCCGCTACCGAAGGACGTCACCAGAATGTTGTCTCCCGGCTTGGCCACGTCCAGACACGAGGCGAGCCCCGTGGGCGACGAGCCGCTGTAGGTGTTGCCCATGAGATTCACCACCCAGCCCTGCTCCATCTGCTCCCTGGTGAAGCCCGCCTTCTTTCCCGCCCTGAGGGGGAACTTGCCGTTGGGCATGTGGAAGACAGCGAAGCGGAAGTCCTCGGGTTTCATGCCGGATCGTTCGAGAATCCCGTTGGTCGCACTTCCGACGTGATGGAAGTAGGCCGGGTCGCCGGTGAAACGTCCGGCATGGCGTGGGTAGAATTCGCCCTCGCGACGCCAGAAGTCCGGCGTGTCCGAGGTGAAGGAGTAGGTGTGGACGATCTCGGCGGCCACATTGTCCGCACCCATGATGAAGGCCGAGCCGCCGGCTGACGCTGTGTACTCCAGCGCGTCACCGGGGGCGCCCTGGCTCGTGTCGGCGCCGATACCCAGCCCGTACTTCATCTCGCCGGACTTCACGTGGGAGTAGGCCACGTACATGGCCTCGGCGCCCGCCTTGCAGGCGAACTCGAAGTCGGCCACGTGGCAGTCGGGGCCGGCGCCGATGGCGTCGATGACCACCGTGCCCGAGGGCTTCACCGCGTAGGGGTGGCTCTCGGACCCGATGTAGCAGCACCCAATGTCCTTGGGGTCGATGCCCGCCCGCGCAATGGCGTAACGGGCGGCCGCCACCGAGATGGTGATGGTGTCCTCGTCGAGACCCGGAACGGTCTTCTCCTCCAGGAGCAATCCGCGCTTGAACGCGGCAGCGTCCGCGCCCCACTGGCCGGCGATGTCTTCGACCTTGATGCGGAAGCGGGGCACATAGGAGCCCCAGCCCACAATACCGTGCATGGCGATCTCCTCGGGTTGGATAGGGTGTGTCGGGTCGGCAAAGCTGTTGGTACTTTAGCAGGTCGGAGCGGGACGGACAAGAGGGCGGCTAACGTCTTGGCCGCGATCTGGTTGCGGATAATGAAAACCGATATCGGATCAGTTCGTTAGCAGGGGCAGGGCGACGGCCATGTAGGCGGCAGTAGCGGCGGCGTGACTCAGGAGGGCAGGCCAGACCGAGCCGGTGCGGTCACGGAGCCAGGCCCAGAAGATGCCAGCGCCGAACACTGCTGTCAGCATGAGCGCCGCCGCCTCCAGCGAGCGGACCAGGAGCAGGACTGTCACCGCGTGGTAGCTGGCGTAGCAGGCCGAAGGTAGGAGGAGGCGGTTGGCGCGCGACCGGACGTCCGCCATTTCGTTGGCTACGAAGCCGCGCCAGAAGAGTTCCTCGGCGGGGCCGTTGACCACGACCATGAAGAGGACGAGAGCGGGCCAGCGGTCGGAGGTGGCGCCCCAGGATTCTAGGGTGGCGGTGACGGCATTGTTGGCGAGCCATTCGGTGCCGCGGAGTTGGAAGGCGGCGAGGATGAGGACGGCCGAGGCGGCGCCGAGGGCGGTGCCCAACGCCAGGCCGCGGCGGGTGCCGGGGCCGGTCAGTCCGAGAGTGCCAACGTGGTCCGACCAGCCGAGACGGCGCCAACCGAGATTCACCGCCATGGGCAGCAGCACGCAGATTCCCACGTGGTAGGAAGCGAAGACAGCGAAGACATCGTGGAAGGCCAGGAGCGCGATCACGACCACCGCCGGCGCTCCGATCATCAGCGGAAGCAGGAGCGGCGCCACCTTAGCCCACCAGTCCCGCGAGCAGGAACCCCGCCACCTCGTCCGCCCGGCTCTCCAGCCGCGTATTCCGCCGGCTGAGCACCCAGTCCGTGGCCATTTCGTCCAGAACGCCGAAGATGGCCTTGGCCGCAAACACCGGATCCACTCCCGCCCGGAACACTCCCTCGCGCCTCCCTTCCTCCACGATATCCGCGATCACAGCCAGGTACTCCCCCACCTGGGCCCGCGACAGTGCCTCCAAGAAGTGTAGACTATGCCGCAACTCCACCTGCGTGATGATGGCCAGATCCCGGTCCCCACCCACGAGACCCAGGTGCAGTTCGACGATGGCCCGTAGCCGCTCCTTGGCCCCGGTCACCGTCTGTAGCCGCTCCCTGCCAGCCGCGATGAACCGCCCCATGGCCCGCTCGAAGAGCGAGGAGAGGATCTCCTCCTTGTGCTGGAAGTAGAGGTAGATGGTGCCGTCGGCCACGCCGGCCCGGCGGGCGATCATGGCCACGGTGGTGGCGTGGTAGCCCCGGCGGGCGATCTCGATGACGGCCGCGTCGAGGATGCGTTGTTTCTTCTCCCGACGCCGACTCGATTCCATTTAATGATTATCCATTCATTTTCCGCACATTCAGCCGGCTCTATGTCAGTTCTTGCTATCCATTATATGATTTATTCACTGTGTCGTACAAGAGAATAACGCATCAATGCCATTGACACATCCTTTAGCCTGGAGTACGATACTGAATGACCATTCAGTTTTTCCACGCTCGGCGTGTCAAACACTGGCATCCCGAGCCAAAGAAAGGCAGGATCGATGGACAGGCAGATCCGGCGCGTCGCCGTCCTGGGATCCGGCGTCATGGGTAGCGCCATCGCCGCCCACTTCGCCAATGCGGGCATCCCGTCCCTGGTCCTGGATATCGTACCCAAGGACGCGGGCGACGATCCCACCTCCCGCTCCGCCGTGGCCGCCGGGGCCGTGGCCGCCATGAAGAAGACCAGACCCTCCCCCGTCTTCCACAAGAACCGCCTGGCCCTCATCGAGACGGGCAACTTCGAGGACCACATGGCCCGCATCGCCGAAGCCGACTGGGTCATCGAGGTGGTCAAAGAGGACATGGCCATCAAGAAGATCGTCCTGGGAAACGCAGCGCCGCACATCGGTCCCGACGCCCTGTTGACGAGCAACACCTCCGGGCTGGGACTGGTGGAGATGGCCGCCACCTTGCCCGAGGACCTGCGCCCCCGCTTCCTGGGCACGCACTTCTTCAACCCGCCCCGCTACATGAAGCTCTTCGAGCTCATCCCCACGCCGGGCACGGACCCGGCGGTCACGTCCTTCATCGCCGACTTCGCCCGCGGCCGCCTGGGCAAGGGTGTCGTCATGGCCAAGGACACGCCCAACTTCATCGCCAACCGGGTGGGCGTGCACGCCATGATGGCCACGGTGCAGGTCATGCAGGAGCTGGACCTGAGCATCGAGGAGATCGACGCGCTCACCGGCCCCGCCATCGGGCGTCCCAAGACCGCCACCTTCAAGCTCGCCGACCTGGTGGGCCTGGACACCTTCCTCCACGTGGCCGACAACCTCCACCCCCTGATCCCGGACGACGAAGCGCGAGACGCCTTCGTAGCCCCCGACTATCTCCGGAAGATGGTCGAGAAGGGCCTCTTGGGCCGCAAGTCGGGCGCCGGATTCTACAAGATGGAGAAGAAGCCCAAGAAAAAGTTCTACACCCTCGACCTCAAGACCCTCGAATACCGGGACAAGGCCAAGGCCCGCTTCCCGGAAATCGACCAGGCCAAGAGTATTGACGACCTGCCCGAACGCCTCCGCACCCTCGCCTTCGGCAAGGGCAAGGCCGGCCAGGCCATCTGGAAACTGCTGGCCGCCAGCTTCTCCTACAGCGCCATGCGCGTGGGCGAGATCTGCACGCAGGCCGCCGAAATCGACCAGGCCGTCAGGTGGGGCTTCAACTGGGACCTGGGACCGTTCGAAGTGTGGGACGTCCTGGGCTTCCGCAAGGTGGTCGAACGCCTGCGCGAGGACGGTCGGCCCCTGCCCACCTGGGTGGACGCCCTGTACGACGCGGGCGCCGAGAGCCTCTACCGCGAGACCGACGGCGTGCTGGAGAGTCCCACCGCCGTGGAGGGCGGCTTCGCCCCCGCCCCCCGCGACGTGGACGCCTGGGACTTCGAGGTCCTGCGCCGCGCCGGCAAGGAAATCAAACGCAACCCCGGCGCCAGCCTGCTGGACCTGGGCGAAGGCGTCCTGGGCCTGGAGTTCCACTCCAAGATGAACGCCGTGGGCCAGGACACCCTCAACATGATCATGACCGCCTGCACCGAGGCCGAGCAGAACTGGCAGGCCCTCGTGGTCACCAACGGCTCGGACAACTTCTCGGTGGGCGCCAACCTGGCCATGCTCATGATGGAAGCGGTGGAGGGCAACTGGGAGGACATCAACCTCATCGTCAAGGCCTTCCAGAGGGCCTGCGACCGTCTGGAGATGTGCGGCGTCCCGGTGGTCACCGCCCCCTTCGGCCTGACCCTGGGCGGCGGCTGCGAGATCACCATGGCCGGCAACGCCGTGCGCGCCGCGGCCGAGACCTACATCGGCCAGGTGGAGTTCGGGGCCGGAGTGATCCCCGCCGGCGGCGGCTGCCTCAGGCTGTACACGCGCAACCTGGACCTGGCCCACGACAAGAGCGACCTGCAGCCCGCCTTCCGCGCCGCCTTCGAGACCATCGGCATGGCCAAGGTCGCCACCAGCGCCGAGGAGGCTCGTGATCTGGCCATCCTCCGGCCCGGCGACTCCTGGTCCATGCACCGGGACCACGTGGCGGCCGACGCCCGCGCCGTGGCCCTGGGGCTGGCAGCCACCGGCGACTTCCGCCCCCCCGTGCCCGACCAGGCCATCCCGGTCATGGGCACCGCGGGCATCGCCCTGGCCGAGTCCGTCCTCTACAACATGCAGGAGGGCGGCTTCATCTCCGAGCACGACCACAAGATCGGCCGCATGATGGCCCACGTGCTGGCCGGCGGCGCCGTGCCACCGGGATCGACCGTGAGCCACGAGCACATACTCGATCTCGAGCGCGAGGGATTCATGCGCCTCATGGGTGAACGGAAGACCCTCGAACGCATGCAGCACATCCTGAAAACCGGCAAGCCCCTGCGGAACTAGGAGGAACAGGACATGAAGGAAGTCTTCGTCGTATCCGCCCGCAGGACCGCCGTGGGCAAGGCCCCCAAGGGCACCCTGCGCCACACCCGTCCGGACGACCTAGGCGCGGCCGTGATCAAGGCCCTGGTAGCCGAGCAAGCCAAGCTCGATCCCGCCCGCCTGGGCGACGTCATCATGGGCTGCGCCATGCCCGAAGGCGAACAGGGCATGAACGTGGGCCGCAACATCGGCCTGCTGGCCGGGCTACCCGACACGGTGCCCGGCATGACCATCAACCGCTTCTGCAGTTCGGGCCTGGAAACCATCGCCATGGGAGCCATGGAGATCATGACCGGCCGCAGCGAGCTGGTCATCGCCGGCGGTGTCGAGTCCATGTCCATGATCCCCATGGGCGGCCTGCGCTACTTGCCCAACCCGACCCAGGCCGACGAGGGTCCCGAGGCCCTCATGGGCATGGGTCTGACCGCCGAGCGGCTCGTCGAGCGGGACGGCATCACCCGCGAGCAACAGGACGAGTTCGCCCTGGCCAGCCACACCAAGGCCCTGGCAGCCATCGCCGACGGCAGGTTCGCCGACGAGATCATCCCGGTCATGGCCCAACTACCGGGCAAGGACGACAAAGACCGTCCCACCACCCGGCAGGTGGAGTTCAAGGTGGACGAGGGCCCCCGCGCAGGATCCACTGTCGAAGCCCTGGGCAAGCTGCGGGCGGTCTTCAAGGCCACCGGCACCGTGACCGCCGGCAACAGCAGCCAGATGAGCGACGGCGCGGCCGCCGTCCTGCTGGCCTCCGCCGACGCTCTGAAGGAACTGGGCGCCGAACCCCTGGCCCGCTTCGTGGACTACCGGGTGGCCGGCGTCCCGCCGGAGATCATGGGCATCGGGCCGGTGGAGGCCGTGCCCAAGGTCATGGCCGCCACGGGCCTGTCCCTGGAAGCCATGGACGTCATCGAACTGAACGAGGCATTCGCCGCCCAGAGCCTGGCCGTGTGCAAGGGACTGGGCCTGGACCCGGCCGACCCGCGCCTGAACAGCAACGGCGGCGCCGTGGCCCTGGGCCATCCCCTGGGCTGCACCGGAGCCAAGCTGACGGCCACCGCGCTCCACGAACTGAAACGCCGGGGCGGCAAGCACGCCCTGGTCACCATGTGCATCGGCACGGGCATGGGCGCAGCCGGCGTCTTCGCCGCGGTCTGATCCGGAGGAGAGAGTCATGAGCGACAAGAGCTATCCCACGGGCGGCGAATTCCTGCTGAAGGAGACCGCCCCCGCCGACTGCTTCACTCCCGAGGACTTCGACGAGAACCAGCGCATGATCGCCCAAACGGTGGAAGACTTCGTGACCCGGCACATCCACCCGGTGGTCGAGAAGTTCGAGTACGAGGGCGATACGTCCCTGGGCAAGTCCCTGCTCAAGGAAGCGGGCCAGATGGGCCTCCTGATGGCGGACGTCCCCGAGGCCTACGGCGGCATGGGCTCCGACAAGGCCACCATCATGCTCGTCAGCGAGAAGATCTCCGCCGGCGGCAGCTTCGCCGTGACCCACGGCGCCCATTCGGGCATCGGGACCCTGCCCATCGTCTACTTCGGTACGCCGGAACAGAAGCAGGAATACCTGCCGGCCCTGGCCACGGGTGAAAAACTCACCTGCTACGCCCTGACCGAACCGGGCAGCGGCTCGGACGCTCTGGCCGCCGCCACCACGGCGGTCCTCAGCGAGGATGGCAGCCACTACGTGCTCTGCGGCACCAAGCAGTACATCACCAACGCGGGCTACGCGGAGATGGTCATCCTATTCGCCAAGGTGGACGGCGAGCACTTCACCGGCTTCATCGTCGACCTGAAGAGCGACGGCGTGAGCATCGGGGTCGAAGAGAAGAAGATGGGCATCAAGGGTTCGTCTACCTGCGCCATCATCCTGGAAGACGTGCAGGTACCCGCGGCCAACGTCCTGGGCGAGGTGGGCAAGGGCCACCTCATCGCCTTCAACATCCTCAACGTGGGCCGTTTCAAGCTGGGCGCCAGCACCGTGGGCGGCTGCAAGCTGGCCCTGGCCTCGGCCGTCCCCTACACCAAGGATCGCAAGCAGTTCGACACGCGGCTGTGCGACTTCGGCCTCATTCGCCGCAAGATCGCCGACGTGGCCGCAGCCACCTTCGCCGCCGAATCCATGGTGTACCGCACGGCCGGTCTGCTGGACACGGCCATCGCCACCCTGGACAAGGCCGATCCCGAGTACGACCGCAAATCCATCGGCCAAGTGGAGGAGTTCTCCATCGAGTGCTCCATGATCAAGGTCTTCGCCACGGAGGTCTGCGCCCTGGCGGCGGACGAGTGCCTGCAGATGTTGGGGGGCTACGGCTACTGCCAGGAATACCCCCTGGAGCGCATCTACCGGGACGAGCGCATCAACCGCATCTTCGAGGGCACCAACGAGATCAACCGCATGCTGGTGCCGGGCATGATCATGCGCAAGGCCCTCAAGGGCGAGCTGCCCTTCCTGCCGGCAGCCCAGGCGGTGGCCGAGGAGTTGACGGGACTGCCCAGCTTCGAAGACCCGGGCGAACCCGGTTATCTGGAAATCGAGGTCGACCTGGTGGCCAACATGAAGAAGTCCGCCCTGGCGGCCCTGGGTCTGGCAGCCCAGAAGTTCGGTATGGGACTGAAGGACCAGCAAGGCGTGCTGGCCGACGCCGCGGACATCCTCATGGAAGCCTACGCCTGCGAGAGCGCCCTGCTGCGCACCCAGAAACGGGCCGCGGCCGAAGGTGAGGAAGGCGCGGCCGGCATGGCCGACATGTTCGTCCTCTACGTGCACGACGCCATGGACCGCGTCGCGGTGAAGGCCCGCAACATCATGGCCGCCTGCGCCGAGGGCGACGAGTTGCGCACCATGCTGGCGGGAGTCCGGCGCCTGACCAAGCACGACCCGGTGAAGCGGGCCGAACTGCACGACCGCATCGCCGAGCGGGTGGTGGACGCTGACGGATTCACCGTGGGCTAGGCCCGTCGGTACGAAGTATTACTTGGCATAGGTGAGTTTCGTCAGGGCCCGGCCCTGTGGCGTCTCCAGGCGCATCACATAGACGCCGGCTGCCACCGAGCGGCCGGCGTCGTTGCGTCCGTCCCAGTCCACCGAATCGGCACCCGCCACGTGGAAACCCTGGACGAGTGTCTTCACCCGGCGTCCGGCCAAGTCGAAGACGACCAGTTCGACCGACCCGTCCGCCGGCACCGTGAAGACCACGGTCGTGCCGCCGTTGAAGGGGTTCGGCGCCGCGCGCACGGCGATCACCGGCGCCTCGGGCACGGACGAGACGTACTTCTCCAATTCCACGTCCAGCAACGTCCCGGTTCCCCAAGTCGTAGCCACATCGTCGACGGCGTAGCTCCAGTAGCCGACCGCATCCACCCTGACATTCCAGGTCCCGGTGGGCAGGATCTTCCAGTAGTCGCCGTGGGTCGGGTCGGTGTTCACTTCCGCGTCGTTGCCCACGAGCCGGACGGTGGCATCCAGGGGCGCGCCTGTGTCCTTGTCCGTGATCACGCCGTGCAGGCCGTAGCGGGCGGTGGCCGCGTAGGCCAGGTAGGAATCCCGGTTGTCGTCCCACAAACCGGCCAGGGCGCTCGCCGCCGGCCACTTCGTGTCGCTCAGTTCGAGGGTCACATCCAGACAGCCGTGTTCGACGTACACCCAGTCCTGGAGAGTGCCCAGGGCCGGATACCAGTCGGCGCCGTGGGTGATGCCGCCGGGGAAGTAAGGGCTGGCTGCCATGGGCGGGTTCAGGCTGGCGTAGGCCGTGGACATGAGGATGAGGGCCGCGTCGTCGGGCGCCCGGTCGTAGGTCTTGTCCCAGGGGTAATTGACCACGAGCGCGCCCGTGTGGGCGTTGGCGCTGAGCACGAAATGGTGAGTTTGACCATACCAGTCGAAGTCGGCGTTCTCCGGTTGGAGTGAAGCCTGGACCTCGAAGTTGCGGTTCAGGTCATAGTTATTGGCGTTGCGGCGGAGGCCGGCCACGTAGCCATCTGGGTTGTGCAGGGGCAGGAGGTGGATCTCCGTGCCGTCCACCAGGGCCGTCAGGGCCTCCTGGCCGGGCTGGCCGTAGTTGTCGGTCAGGTATTCGGCCAGATTCATGAGCATGACCATGCCCACGGGTTCGTCCCCGTGCATGGTGCTCGACAGGCGCACTTCCGGCTCGGGTTCCGTGTTCTGGACGTCGTCCGAGATGGCCAGCCCCCACAGGGTGCGGCCCTGGACCGAGGTGCCCCAGGCGAAGCGGCGGGCGATGGCCGGGTGGTCGGTCTCGATGGCCGCCAGCAGGGTGCCGATCTCCGCGGCGGTCGGGTAGTCGGTGAGGATCTTGACGGACGCTCCGGCCGCGTCCCGGGCGGCCCAGGCCGCTTCCACGGCGCGGCGCCCGGTCTGCTCGCGGTCGGGCAGGCGCTCCCAGGCCACGCCCGCGGCGGTCAGGGCCGCCGCTTCGTCCGCGGTCACCCGGGGACGCCACTCCAATCCGCCACCGGCCAGGGGCCGCACCTGCTCCCGATTGAAGGATGCCACCGGCGTCCGGGCCAGGAGGGCAGACAAGGCGTCGGCGTCGGCCAGATGCACCTGCACGGGGAAGTCGTCGTACACGGCCGGCTGCCAGTCAGGAGGAGCCGCTCCAGCGGCGGTTGCCAGGAACAGCAGGGCGCAGGGAACGACGATACGAAGCCGCGGACGGAGGATGGCTGTCATGATTCCCTTCCCAACGGAGATAGGTACCCCACCAGCTTACCACAACACCGGGTGTGCCTTCGTCATCGTGTTCCCGGGCGGTCCGCTTTCAGGGCATGACACAATATCAACATAACCGGCTGCCGGGTCAAAAATCGAGGCCCCCGGGGGCCCCGGAAACATGGGCGAACATACCCCGCTCAGACGCCCGGAATCTCCAGGCGCGTGAAGGCCTCGTTGAGCTCGGCCACCGTATCGGCGTCGGCCCCCTCCATGTAGTAGCGCAGCACCGCGTCGGTGCCGCTGGCCCGCAGTTCGAACCACTGGCTCGCGAACTCCATGAATGTCCCGTCCCCCGCGTGGAAGACCCGCTCGATGGTGGGCAGGACCGCTCCCTCGGGCATGGCCTCGAGCAGGATCGCGGTTACCGCCTCCGGATCTTGGCCCACCAGGGAGGCGAAGAAGGCCACGGTGGCTTCCTTGCGCGCGTTGCCCGCGGCCCGGGCGGCAATACGCTCCTCCCCTTGGAGGGATTCGTCGAAAAGGGTCACGTCACGGCGCTCGTAGAAACGGTAGCACGTGTCCCAACGCTCGAGCTGGTCCAGGTAGAAACCGGCGAAGCTGCCGCCGTCCGTGTGGAGACGCGCGGCCAGGCAGAGGGACATGACGCCGATCTGCATGCCGTCCTTCTCCTTGGCCGCCAGGCTGCGCCGATTGCCGTCACGGCTCGCCACGGCCTCGGCCGGCCCCATGGACGCGCCGCCGCTCTCCTCGGCCATGATCAGCAGTCGCGGCCGAGGGCCGAAGGAGGTGGCCACGCCGGTCACATCGGTGGCGGTGCAGTCGGCCGCGCCGGCGGCGGTCTGTTCCTCCAGATCCCGAACGAGGGCGGCGAAGTACTTGAAGCCCACGGGCACCCGGAAGGTGGCCAGGCCCGCGTCCGTCTGCTCGTTGGCCCGGGTCGCGATCTCGCCGATGCTCCAGCTCGTGGGGTAGGTGGTGGCCACGATCCAGTTGGCCTCGTCCAGTTCGCCGGCGGCGGCCAGGGCGTCGAGCTTGAGGGCCGTCAGCATGAAGTAGATCTGGTTGGGTTTGAAGAAGACCAGGCAGCGGTCGGCGTCCAGCGAGTCGACTTCGAGGCCGGCGGCGGCGGCCCGCTCGGCCAGGGAGGAAGGTGCGGTGGTGACCATATTGAAGCGGTCGCCATCCGGGTCCCAGATGAAGAAGACGTGGCACTGTTCGGCGGCCAGCATCTCCTGGGCGCCCACGTGCTTATACACTTGCCATTTGCCCGGATCGACGCCGTGGTTCACGCCGTCGACGATGCCGATGCCGTGGTAGTCGCAGCTCTCGGCCTCGTGGGTAAAGAAGACCGGGCCCGCGTCATCCACGTCGATGCCCAGGGCGCCGAAGATCGACCGGCCGGACGGGCCCATGCTGCCGCCCTCGGTGCAGAAAGCGGCGCGAAAGCCGTCGGCCGCGGCCGCCGGTATTGCCGCCAGGAGATCGGCGGGGACGATCTGGCGTAGCACGTCCACATAGGCGGCGGTGGGCTCGAAGTCGCGCTTGATCAGGGGATCATCCGCCGCGGCGAGGCGGATCTCCAGTCCCTCGTCCACGGCTGCCGTCACCATTTCGCGCACCCGGTCGGCGATCTGCCCGGCCATCTCCATGAGCTGGCCGCCGGTCTCGTCCATGGGCTTCCAGCCGCCCTTGTAGCTCTGGCTGTGGCTGGCGGTGAAGTTTTCGCCCCCGTCCAGTTCGTCGTAGAAAACACCGAAGGACGACAACCAGATGGGCGTGGTGCGCACGCTTTCGGGCCGCAGGTGGATCTCCAGGCCGTGGGCCGCGTAGAGCCGCGCCGCCAGGTCGATGAATTCCTGGGTGTGGGGACGCACTTCGCCGCCCACGTGGAGCTTGCCCAGACCCATTTCCACCGCGATACGCGCCCGCGCCTCCAGGATGATCGCCAACGTCAGGCCGTTCAGGGGGACGTCCGTGTTGAACAGGTCATCCGGATCCAGCAGGTCCCGGTAGCCGGCGGTGCCGAGTTTGAAGTCCGCAGCCCAGGCCTCCAGACCGGCGGCGGCGGCCAGTTCACGGCCGACGGTGAAGGATTCGGGCGTGCGGGCGAAGGGAGTGAACAGGGGCGCGCTCATGAGTCTGTCCTCGCGGCTCGTGCGGAAAAGGCGGTCGCGCGGCGACGACCGGTGACGGGCGCAGGATAAACGCCCGCAGCAGGGAAGGCAAATGCCCCGCGATCAGGAATCGTCGTCCGCCGACGCCGGATCCACCGTCTCTCGCCAGGCCAGCAGAGACGCCGGCAACACCTGGGCCAGGTAGCCGAGCAGGAACATGATCGCCAGGCCGAAGGAGTAGTGCCCGCGCCAAGTCAGTCCCACGAGGGAGAACCGGATCGTGAACACGACGATCACCACCAGCAGCAGGCTCACTATGGCAAACACCGCATAGGAACGCCGGAACGACTCGTGAGTGACGAGAATCTGGCGTTCGTCCAGGTCCCCCGCTTCGGCGCGGGCCAGACTCCAGAAGCCACTGCGACCGTAGGTCACGAAGAAGGTCACCGTGAATGCTCCCAACCCGGCGGCGAATACGACGGCGAGCGATAAATTCCAGGTCCCGTACTCCCCGGCACAGAAGACAGCCGCCAGGAGCGCCGCGCTGACGTAGTTGGCGACCACGCCCCGGCGTCTCGCTTCACGTGTCCGGCCCCAATCCATGTCACTCTCCTTCCTGCTTGCGCACGGCCAGGAGTTCGGCGCTGAGCGGCTTCAACGGCGCTGTCCCGAATACGAGTTCGACCGGCAATCCAAAGTACTCGCAGATGCGGAAGGCCAGATCGAGGCTCGGATTGTATTCCTCGCGCTCCAGGTACCCCACGGTTTGGAAATTGACGCCGATGTGGGCGGCGAGTTCCTTGCGGGAGACGCCGCGTTCGCGCCGCAGCACGGCAATGCGGTTGTGGAGTTTTCTCGATTCCATGTACGTAATATATATCTAATTGTTGTATATTTACAACATATTCTTGACTGGGGTTGCCGGCCCGGATTACCGGCTGTGTGGCAAGACCCGGTGCACGGTCCGCGATTCCTATTTGACGAGAGTCATGCGGCCGACGGCCTCGCCGCCGGTGGTGACGAGGCGGTAGAGGTACACCCCGCTGCCCGCGCGCCGTCCCCTATCGTCGCGGCCGTCCCAAACGATCTCCGCCCGGCCCGCGTCCAGCACCACGCCCTGCAACAGGCGGCGGACCCGGCGGCCGGCCGTGTCGTAGACGTCCAGGGTGACCGGGCCGTCAGCGGCCAGCTCGTAGGCGATGGTCGTGGACGGGTTGAAGGGATTGGGGTGGTTTCCCAGGAGGCGGGGACCTGCCGGCGGCACGTCCATGACCGCCGAGGTGCCTAGCTGCAGGGGCAGAGTGTCCAGGTGGGCCGCCATGTCCGGGCCGGTGATCGTCAGATCCAGGCTCTCCAGGCCGTCGAAAGGCCGCAACAGATCCACCGTCACCATGCCCGTGCCGTCCCCCACGCCACGTCCGTAGAGCGCACCGTTCCAGCTCAGAGCCACGACCGTGCCCGCGGGACCGTCCACGTCCAGTTCCCAGGTGGCGTCGCCGGCGTCCAGGGCGCCCGGCGTCCCCACGACGAAGGTTCCCGGGGCCCGGGTGCGGACCTGCAGGGAGGCGTCGCCGAAGAGGGTGTACTGCTCGATCACCGTGGTGGCCACGGGCAGGCCCGCGTAGATCTCCAGCACCTTGGCCAGGCCCGCGTGGCAAAGGGCGCCCAGGGAGCGTTCGCCGCCCACGGTCAGGGCCTCCACGACGCCCTGCTGCAGGAGCGTGGGCGGGGTCCAGGGCACTTCGCTGGTAGCGGCGAAAACGCCCACCGCACCACCCGGCCGGGCCGCGGAGCCCGCACGCAACCAGGCCTCGGCCAGACAGGTGTTCAGGGAGAGGTCGCCGTTGGAGCAGGAGGCGTCCACCACCCAGGGCCAGTGCCCGGAGTTGTCGAGCCCCGTCACGTCGGCCACGTCGAAGGGCACGCTCTGCCAGGCGGTGCCGCTGCCGTGACCCAGGTAGTTGACCAGGCTGCGGCCGGATTCCAGGGCGTCCGCCACGTCGCCTGCTCCGGCGCCGTCGGTCTCGTAGATGCGGTCCACGGCGGTGAAGCCGTGTTCCAGGAGCTTGTCCCGGAGTTCGTCGGCCCGTTCGTGGTCCGCCGGAGAACCTTCGGCGCTGGCCACGCCGGCCGCGCGGGCGAACCACGGGTCTCCGGCCGTGGCGTCGCGCTCGTAGGCGACGATCCGCGCCGACTGCACGGCCAGTTCGGATATGGAGCGGGCGGGCAGGCGGGAAACCAGCACGTCCGGGTGCAGGTCGTCGCCGTCGACCATGCCGTAGCGTTGGTCGGACAGCACGCCGGGAGTCGAGGCGGCCAGGGACGGCACCTGGGCCACGTCGCCCACCAGGAGCAACCAGGCCAGGCCACCAGCATCCGCGTAGCGAAGAGCCACGGCGTCCTGCACGGCGGCGGCGCTGCCACCCAGTTCCTCGTAGGTCCGCACTTCGACGTCCAAACCGCGGCGGGCTTTCCAGTCCACGAAGGCGTCCAGGCCGCCGGCCAGGGCGGCGGGCACCACCACGAGCATACGGGGGGCCGTGACCAAGGTCTTGGCAGTGGCGTCCAGCGGCTCGGGGGTATTGGCGAAGAGGCGGCGCCGCACGTCCGCCAGTTCCGGCGTACCCCGGCTTACCGACGGCTGAACGTCGGGCGTGGCCAGAACCAGGCGGATGTGTTCGGTGACCAGCAGCAGGCCCCGCGCCGCATCGTAACGGACCGGGTTCAGGCGTACGGTAGCGCCCCGGCTACCGGCGGCGTCGAAAACGGCGGCCAGTTCGGCGGCGGCGGCGGGCCAGGGGCCGTCGGACGGCAACGCGGCCGGCCGCTCAAGGCCTTCCGGAAGCAAGCGGCGGCTCAGGTGACCGTAGGACACGACCAGGGTGGCCACGGGCACTTCGCGCACCCGGTGTTCGAGGATTTCCAGGATGGGCGTGCCACCGTCGGGGACAGCCAGGGTAACTGGCACCATGGGCAGTTCGGGACGGCCGGCCACCTGCCGCGGCGTGCGGCCGGGCAGGTCCACCACCAGACCGTCGGGCGTGTCCACGAGCTGGAAACCGGGCAAGTCGTAGACCATTTCGAGGCGGTCGGGGGAGCCGTCCACGCGCACCTCGGCCGGCGCGGCCGGATCGGCGTCCGCCATCGGGATCCAGGCGGCGATCACGGGCTGCGCCAGGAAGGTCAGCAGCAAACCAGTGATGGTGGTGAATCGACGAGCGCGCACTTCGTCTCTCCCTCGACAGGTGAGACATGATTATACCACAAAAACTGCCCTATAGTTCAAAATAAATCGGCGGGATCTCAGCGAGGACGGCGCCGTCCCAGATCATCTAACTCGTTGATTCAAATGATACATCGACGACCTGGCGTACGGTACCCGTCTCCACCTCGAAGAATTCCTCCCGTCCAAACGAGAAAAGGGAGGCGATGAGGTTCGAGGGGAAGACCTCCACCCGGGTGTTCATGTCCCGGACGTTGGCGTTGTAGAAGCGGCGGGAGCGCTGGATCCGATCCTCGGTGCCCGACAATTCCTGCTGCAGGGCCAGGAAGTTCTCGCTGGCCTTCAGGTCCGGGTAGCCCTCGACCACGGCGAAGAGGTTGCGCATGCTGTCCACGAGGGCCTTCTCGTCGGCGGCCTGGCTGGCGGCACCCCCCTGGGAGCCGGCGGCCCGCGCACGGGCCTCGGTGACGCGTTCGAGGACCTCGCGCTCGTGGGCGGCGTAGGCCTTGACCGTCTCCACCAGATTGGGCACCAGGTCGTAGCGGCGCTTGAGCTCCGTATCGATGTCCGACCAGGACTCGCGCACGTGCTGCCGGATGCGCACCAGGGCGTTGTAGTTGAGCACGGCCCAGAGCAGGATCGCCGCCAGCACGCCGAGGGGTATGTAAATGTTCACGCCGGGCAGCCTTTCACTCGGGGCGCGCCAAGGTCGGACGCGCGATCTCTGGATTCGCCACCTGGGCCAGCACGTCCGCCGGCACCAGGTCGAGCAGTTTGCGGGCCATGCGCAGACCCTCGTCGCAGGTGGCCGCCGAGAGGGCGCCCTTGCGGTAGACGGCGATCTCGCCGAAACCGAACTCCACTTCCAGGGACGGCGCCTGCAGCAGGTAATCCATGGTGCCCTGGTGGATCACGTCGTAGGCCCAGCGCCGGTCCGCGGATGACACGTGGAACTTCCGGCTGAACTCGGCCGACTCGAAATCGATGTCGTCATGTCCGAAGAACTCGCCCACCTTGTCGAAGAGGTGCTCGCGGCGGATGCGCAGGGGGATCACCGGTCCCGGTGTCGGCAGCAGGACCACGCCGTAACGGTGGGTCTGCCGGTTCTTGCCCGAGCCCGTGACGTATCGGTAATCGATGCAGACCAGCGAGCGGCCGTCCTGTTCCCCCTCCAGGGCCAGGATCGACTTCCGCGAATGCCCCCGGCCGAAGAGCTTCACCGCCGGGTAGATCTTCTCCCAGCCCCGCCGGTGGTCGCCGTCCCGCGTCAGACCCTTGGCCCGGGCCCAGCGGTACAGCAGGCGGCGACGGGCCTGGTCATGGCGCCAGGCGAAGTAGCCGCCCACGGCCGCGACGATGACAAAAATGATGATGAAGACCGGCTGCACGTGTCCCTCTCCGGCTGGCGACGGTACCCAGCATTCACTGTCGAGATCGGTCGCCGCCGCGAAAACCTTACAACCCGCGCAGCAACCCGGCCGGCACCTCGACCTCCATCTGCAGCAGGGCCTGGCTCATGGTCTTGCCCTGGGGGTCGACCAGCAGGCTGAGGGTGCCACCGCCGCCGAGGGCCCCTTCGAGCAGAAAGTTCAGTCCCTCGAGATTGGCCAGTTCGTAGCGGGTTACCTTGCCCTTCACCATGCCCTTGAAGAAGGATCTAACCACCCGCGCGGTCAGGTATTCGCACATCCAGGCGTACACCCGCGGCGAGCGGGCCAGGACGCCGATGTTGCAGGTGTCCCCCTTGTCCCCACTGCGGGCGTAGCACAGCTCCCGGAGCTTCACCTTCCGGGCCGGGCCGGAGGCCTTGAACGGTTTCGGCACCCGGCGCGGCTCGTCGCTGTGCGCGGGCAGACCGCCGTCGATGGGCACCCGGAAGGGGATCTGCCGGAAATCCTCGGTGTCGTCGGGATCGAGGGTGAGCACCTTGGCGGTGACGTTGTCGCGGCGCATGAGGGCCGGCCAGTAGGCCACCACCGGTTGGGGCCGCGGGCGCCCACGAGTGGAGACGGCCATGCCGCTCGGGCCGGCGAGGATCATGGCGGGCAGGGCCTTGCTGAAGGCGTCGATCTTGCCCAGATCGTGGTCCCGCACGCCGAAGCGCAGATAGATCTCGTTGGGCGAACACCCCTGCAGCGACCGGGGCCAGATGGCGCCGCCACCCACCAGGGACGTGGACGTCTCTTCGAAGTCGTGACCCACCTTGCGCCAGAAGACCTTGGACAGGACATCGGCCTTGGCCTCGATGTCGGGGCCCGAAACCAGCACCTCGCCCTCAGCCTTCCAGCCGTCCTGGTAGGCCATGGAGACTTTGAACGAGCCGGGCGCCGGCCCGCCCCGCACACCGCTCACGTGCACGCGGTTGCGTCCCTTGTCCTCCACCCTGATGGTGTCGAAATAGGCCACGGCGTCGGGGGAGATGTACTGGGCCGGGTCGCCCATCTCGTAGACGAGTTGTTCCTTGACCGTCTGCTCGCAGACCAGGCCGCCGGTGCGCGGGTGCTTGGTGACGGTGAAGTCGCCCGAGGGCTCCATCTCGATGATGGGGTAGCCGATGTCCTTGAACGACGGGACCTTCTGCCAGTCGGTAAGGTTGCCGCCGGTGGCCTGGGCTCCGCACTCGATGATGTGTCCGGCCACCACGCCGGCGGCCAGGCGGTCCCAGTCGTCGGTAGCCCAGCCGAATTCGTGGATCATGGGCGCCAGGGTGACGCCCGTGTCGGTGACGCGCCCGGTGACGATGATCTGGCAACCGGCGTCCAGGGCCGCCACCACGGGCTCGGCCCCCAAGTAGACGTTGGCCGCCGTGACCCGGCGCCGCACGTCCCGGAACGACTCGCCGGTCTCCATGTTGGCGAAGCTCTCGCCGGCGCCACTCAGTTCGTAGAGCTGGTTGGAGATGTCGTCCCCGTAGACGACGCCCACCTTGAGGTCCAGGTCCCGGTCGCTGGCCAGCTTGCGGATGCGCCGGCCCAGAGCCACGGGATTCATGCCGCCGGCGTTGGTGATGACCCGCACGCCGCGCCGGACGATCTCCGTCAGGTTCTCCTCCATCTGGGTCAGGAAGTCCCGGGCGTAGCCCAGCTGGGGGTCCTTAAGCTGCTGGCGGCGGAGGATCGACATGGTGATCTCCGCCAGGAAGTCCATGGTGATGTAGTCCAGGGGACCGCCGATGAGCTGGCGGCGGAAGGCGTCCAGGTCATCTCCCCAGTAACCTCCGGCGTTGCCGATGCGGATCTTGCGTTTCAAATCGGTATCTCCCTCCGGGGGGCGGCCTCCCCGGTCTTGTGTTTTCCCGTGGCGCGCTGATAATGGGAGCAGCGGCACGGGCGAATCAAGCAGGAAAGGCCGGCGACCTCCATGAAAACCCATCCCCTCCTGGAGCGGGACTACTTCGTCCTGGATTTTCCCGTCTCGCGGGAAGCCTGGACGCGCCACGGCATCGGCGACCTGGTGGGCGCACTCCCGGCCGCCGACCTGAACGCGAGTTTGCGGCAGTTGGCCCTCCACCTGGAGGAGACCGCCGCCGGCCGCGAAACCCCGCCTGCGGAGGACCTGCTCGCCCTGCGCACGCTGAACCAGGCCCTGCGCTGGATCTGTGCCCGCTATTTCCTGGTGGAGAACCCCGGTTCCCTGGCCCGAGGCCGCCGCCGCGCCGCCGACCGCCTGGGCGCAGGCGCAGTGAACGGGCTGCTGCATACCTTCGTGGATTCGTTTCCGCCCGCCGAGACCTTGTTCGAAGCCAAGCCCTCGGACGAATTCATGACAGGTGCCGCCCCCGGCGCCGGCCCGGAAAGGGCCGTCCTGGAATTGCTGCTGCTCTTCCTGAATGCGGTGAATCCCGCCGCCCGGCCGGCCCGCCCCCTTTTCGACGACGACGAGTTGCGCCGACGCGCCCCCTACGTCCCCTTCGTCACCGGCCTCGGCGACGACCTGGACCACCATGAGCCTCCGGGCAGCACCGGCGTACCCCTGCTGACCCTCCTGCGGGAGCCCATGCAGGCCAGTCCCGGCTCCCTGGCCGGACAACTGAGCTACATGCGTGAGCACTGGGCCGACCTGTTGCCGGACGAACTCCTGGAGGTCCTGCAGCGGGCCCTGGACGTGCTGGCCGAGGCCGACGCCAGGCGCGGCGGCGAACCCGGCCCCCCGCCCGTGCTGGAATTCGGACCCGGCACCGCCGCCTGGGGCGACTTGGGTCCCGAGCCCGAGGCCTTCAGCCGCGACGCCGACTGGATGAGCAACGTGGTGCTCATGGCCAAATCCGTCTACGTGTGGCTGGACCAGCTGGGCAAGCGCTTCGACCGGCCGGTCACCACCCTGCGCGACGTGCCCGACGAGGCCCTGGACGAACTGTCCCGCTGGGGCGTGACCGGCCTGTGGCTCATCGGCCTGTGGGAACGTTCCACCGCCAGCCGGACCATCAAGCAGTGGATGGGCAACCCCGACGCCGCCGCTTCGGCCTACGCCCTGGACGACTACGGCATCGCTGCCGACCTGGGCGGCGAGAACGCCTGGCGCGACCTGCGCGACCGGGCCTGGCAACGGGGCATCCGCCTGGCCAGCGACATGGTGCCCAACCACATGGGCGTGGACAGCCGCTGGGTCGTCGAGCACCCCGAGTACTTCCTGCAGCTGGACCAGCCCCCCTACCCCGCCTACCGTTTCACCAGCGAGGATCTCTGTGGAGCCGAGGGTGTGACCGTCCGCATCGAGGACGGCTACTGGGACCACGCGGACGCCGCCGTGGTCTTCCAGCGCGTGGACGACCGTACGGGCGAGACCCGCTACATCTACCACGGCAACGACGGCACCAGCACCCCCTGGAACGATACGGCCCAGCTGAACTTCATGCTGTCGGAAGTACGCCGCGCCGTGAGCGACCAGATCCTACGCGTGGCCTCCATGTTCCCCATCATCCGCTTCGATGCGGCCATGACCCTGGCCAAGAAACACTACCAGCGCCTGTGGTTCCCGGCCCCCGGCGACGCGGGCGCCATCCCCTCCCGAGCCGAGCACGGCCTGGACAAGGCGTCCTTCGACGAGGCCTTTCCCGAGGAGTTCTGGCGCGAGGTCGTGGACCGGGTTGCCGCCGAAGCGCCGGATACCCTGCTCCTGGCCGAGGCCTTCTGGCTCATGGAGGGCTATTTCGTGCGCACCCTGGGCATGCACCGGGTGTACAACAGCGCCTTCATGAACATGCTCAAGATGGAGGACAACCAGAAGTACCGGCAGACCATCAAGAACGTGCTCGAGTTCAGTCCCCAGGTGCTCAAGCGCTTCGTCAACTTCATGAACAATCCCGACGAGCGCACGGCCGTGGAGCAGTTCGGCAAGGGCGACAAGTACCTGGGCTGCGCCACTCTGCTGGTGACCATGCCGGGCCTGCCCATGCTCGGTCACGGGCAGATCGAGGGCTTCACCGAGAAGTACGGCATGGAGTACAAGCGCGCCTACTGGGACGAGACCGCCGACGCGGAGCTGGTCCGGCGCCACGAGCACGAGGTCTTCCCCCTCATGAGGCGGCGCGCCCTGTTCAGCGGCGTGGCACACTTCGCCCTCTACGACTTCACCGCCGACGGGGGCTGGGTGGAGGAGAACGTCTTCGCCTACAGCAACCGCCACGGGGACGAGCGGGCGCTCATCCTCTTCAACAACAGCTACGATGCCACCCGCGGCCGTGTCCACGTGGCCGCGGCGGTGAACGAGGGATCCGCCGACGCCCCGCACCTGGTGCGCCACCGCCTGGACCAGGCCCTGGGCCTGTCCGACCGGGACGATACCTGGTACGGCCTGCGCGACCACATCTCGGGGTTGGAGTACCTGCGCTCGGGCGGACAGTTGGCACGCGAGGGTTTCGCCTGCGAACTGCGCGGCTACCAGACCGTGGCCCTGGCCCGGATCCGCGCCCTCGGGGAGGGCCCCTGGGGCAAACTGGCCGGTGAACTCGACGGCGCCGGTTGTCCGGACCTGGACTTGGCCCAGCGCCGCCACCAGCTGGCCGCTCCCCTGGCCGAGTTGCGTTCCTGGTTCGACCAGGATCTCCTGGCCTGGCTCGAACACGGGGTCGCCGCGGACGACGACGACGACGTCATCGTAGCGGCTCTGCCCTTGCCGGAGGCGGCCGCGGCCCTGCCGGAGGACCTGCGGGAAACCTACGCCGCCCTGGGCCGGCTACCGGACTACGAGCCGCCGGCGGACACGAGTCCGGGCACCCTCAAGGAACTGGTCGCCATCCTTGCGGACATGCACCACAGCCGGGCGGTCCAGGCCATCCACCTCTCCCACGTGCTGCAGCGAGCCGTGGGCACGGACGGCATCCTGCCCGCAGACGCCCTGCCCCTGCTGCGCATGGACCTGGAATCGGTGCTGCGCACCTGGCTGGGTCACGAATTCGCCGCCGCCCAGACCGCGCGCACGGCCGAGGCTCTGGCCGTGTGGCACCGGGCCGTCCAGGAACTGGCTGCCGGCCGCACCTCCTGGTTCGCCGATTTCCTGGTGGACGAGCTGGCCGTCGGCGTGTTGGGCATGAACCGGCACGACGGAAAACTCTGGCTGGTGGCCGAGCGTCTGGAGGAATGGCTGGAGGTGCTGGTCCTGGCCGCCCTGGCCGACGATCCGGACACGCCCCTGTCACCTCTCCTGGACGGCAGAGCCGTCATTCTGGCCGCCGCCCGCGATGCGGGGTGGCGGGTCGACGGGATTCGTGGAATAATTGATGGATGAGTCGCGCCCAGGGAAGGGCACGGAATGACGGTCCAGGAGAACAGGCCGACCCCATGAAACTGACCGCGTGCCGCTCGAACACCACCAGCCAGCCCGTGCGCCCGCCGGCCACGGCACCCATCCGGAGACGCCCGTGAACCGCCCGTCCACACCGTTCCGCTGGCTCATACCCGTCGCCCTGGCCTGCGGCGGTCTGGGCGCCTGCGTCGACGACACGGGCACCGCACCTACTCCGCCCAAAGGTCTCGTGGCCACCGACGAGGCCACCTGGGCCCTGACCCATGGCGGCCTGTCGGCCGCGCCCAACGATTCCTGCGTGTCGACGACCCACTGGAGTGAGGAGAACGCTCGGCTCCAATGCACTAGCTTCATGGACGGTTCCTGGCAGGGCCGCACCTTCACCGGTTCCTGGAACGAGCACGTCCTGGGCTGGGAGGACTACGTCACCTCCGGCAGCCTCGAGGCCACCGTCAGCGAGAACGACTCCCTGCTGACGGCCTTCATGGTGGAGCAGCACATCGTCTGGAACCTGTCCCCCGACGTCCACCGGCACGAGACCGCCACCGTGGTCTACAACGGCCCGGGCCTGGTGCTGGGCGAGGAGGACTGGGGCTACATCTTCCGCAACTTCGGCGAAGTCTGCTGCGACCACCTGTCCGTGCACTGGAGCACCTGGCTCGAGGAGGACTCGGGCTGCACCTACACGGCCGAGACCATCGAGTGCCTGGACGTGTCCTCCCTCCACGTGGGTTTCTACCCCCGCGACTGACCCGGGATCGACGGCGTCAATTCCTTACCGCCACCGTTACCGTACGCCCGCCAGATCCAGGCAGAAGGCGAACTCGAGAGCCGTCTCCTCCAGGCTGCGGTAGCGACCCGACTGGCCGCCGTGGCCAGCGTCCATATTGGTGCGCAGGAGCAGCCGGTTGTCGTCGGTCTTCTCGGCCCGCATCTTGGCCACCCACTTGGCCGGCTCCCAGTACTGGACCTGGCTGTCGTGCAGGCCCGCCGTCACCAGCAGGGACGGATAGTCCTGGGCGCGCACGTTGTCGTAGGGCGAGTAGGAGAGCATGTAGTCGTAGTAGGTCTTGTCGTGGGGATTGCCCCACTCGTCGTACTCGCCGGTGGTCAGAGGGATGGTGTCGTCGAGCATGGTTGTGATGACGTCCACGAAGGGCACCGCCGCCACGGCCCCGCGCCACAGGTCCGGCGCCTCGTTGACGACCACGCCCACCAGAAGGCCGCCGGCCGACCCGCCAGCGGCGAAGAGCTTGTCACGAGAGGTGTAGCCTTCGGCCACCAGGTGCTCGCCGCAGTCGATGAAGTCGGTGAAGGTGTTCATCTTCTTCAGGAGCTTACCGTCCTCGTACCACTGGCGGCCCATCTCCTGGCCGCCCCGCACGTGGGCGATGGCGTAGACGAAGCCCCGGTCCAGCAGGCTCAGGCGGGTCGAGCGGAAGTCCGCGTCGCGGCTGTAGCCGTAGGATCCGTAGGCGTAGAGCAGGAGCGGTGCCTTGCCGTCCCGGGCCAGGCCCTTGCGGTAGACCAGCGAGATGGGCACCGGCGTGCCGTCCCGCGCCGTGGCGTGCAGGTACTCGGCCTGGTAGTCCGCCGGGTCGAAGCCGCCGAGCACCTCCTGCTGTTTGACCAGTTCCCGCTCGCGGGTGGTCATGTCGTAGGCGTAGGTGGAGCGCGGCGTGGTGAGCGACGAATAGCCGTAGCGCAGGGTCCGCGTGTCCATCTGGGGGTTGTAGGCCGACCAGGCCGACCAGGTGGGCTCGCCGAAGTCCAGGTCGTGGGACTCGCCCGAGCGCAGATCCATCACCCGCAGGTGGCTCAGACCGTTCCGCCGCTCGGTCAGGACCAGGAAGTCCGTGAACACGTCCACGTCCTCCAGGAGCACGTCCTGGCGATGGGGTTCGACCTCGCGCCAGTGGGCGAGCCAGGTCTTGTCCTCGGGACAGTCCATGAGGCGGAAGTTGGTGGCGTGCAGATTGGTGTGGACCAGGAAGCGGTCGCCGTGGTGCTCGATGTGGTACTCCAGGTCCCGCTGGCGCGGCTGGAAGACGCGGAACTCGCCCGTGGGATCGTCGGCCGCGAGCAGACGGGACTCGGTGCTGAGAGTCTGGCTCGAGGAGATGACCAGGTACTCGTCGGACTTCGTGCGCCAGACCCAGCAGCCGAAGGTGTCGTCCTCTTCGGTGAAGACCAGGACGTCGTCGGCCGGATCGGTGCCCAGTTCGTGGCGCCAGATCTGGTAGGTGCGCAGGGTCTCGGGATCCTGGCGGGAGTAGAACAACGTGCGGTTGTCCATGGCCCACTCGACGTTACCGGTCACGTCGGGGATCACGTCGGGCAGCAGTTCGCCGGTCTCCAGGTTCTTCACGCGCAAGGTGTAGAAGCGGCGGCCCACCGTGTCGGTGCCGTAGATGAGCAGCCGGTTGTCGGGACTGACCTCGGCGCCGCGCATGGCGAAGTAGTCGTGGCCCTCGGACAGGGCATCGCCGTCGAGCATGATCTCCTCGGGACCATCCATGGAACCGCGGCGGCGACACACCACCTCGTACTCGCCGCCCGGCCGGTAGCGGTCGTAATACCAGTAGCCACGCAGCTCGTAGGGCGCGGAGGATTCATCCTCCTTGATGCGCCCCTTCATCTCCTCGAAGAGCTCGGTGCGCAGGCCGGACACGTGGTCCAGGGCGGCCTCCGTGTAGGCGTTCTCAGCCTCCAGGTAGGCGATGACTTCCGGGTCCTCCCGCTCGCGCAGCCAGTAGTAGTCGTCGGTGCGCGTGTCCCCGTGGATCGTCATCTCGTGGGCCACCTGCTTGGCCACCGGCGGTTCGGCACCGCCGCCGCAACCGGCAGCCACTGAAGCCAGGATCATCATCGCGACCACCTTGTATGTCGTCTGCATGGTTCTCACCTCTCGGCGGCCACCAGGATCTCGGTGGCCAGAAACGGAACGGATGTACGATCAGGACCAAACAGGGTCCGGCGAGCGAGCCGCCTGAGGGACGCCCCGGGCAACATGTCCATGGGCGCGGTGAGGCGGTCCGTGTGAACGACCCGGAAGCCGGCACCCTCCACCAGGCGTACGATATCGCGCCGCCGATAGATACGGGCGCGGGCCCATTTGTCGTGGAGCGCCCGGGGCCACCAGCTCACCAGGGGCACCCGGTTCCAGGGTAGCAGCGGCAGATCCGCACCGTGGGTCTCGAAGACCCACCAGCGGTTGGGCACCGTCAACACCAGGCGACCGCCGGGTTTCAGCACCCGGTGCATCTCCGCCAGGGCCGCAGCCTCGTCGGGCACGTGTTCCAGAACCGTGAAGCTCGTCACCACGTCGGCCATCCCGTCGGCCAGGGGGATCGGGCCGCCGCCGGTGGCAAGGCCCTCCACCCGGCCAGCCAGGCCCCGGCCCTCGGCCGCGGCGCGGAAGTCGGCTAGGTATTCCTCGCTGATGTCGACCCCCACCAGGCGCTCGCATCGGTCGGCGAAGTGCAGAGTTTGGGCCCCGTTGCCGCAACCGAAGTCCAGCAGCAGGCCGCAAGGATCCGGCAGCAACGGCGCCACCAGCCGGCGGCGACGCTCGAGGACGAACTGCCCGGCCCCGGCGGGGACACCCGTGGCCAGGTGGTCGGGCTGGGCGGCGTCGGCGGTCACAGGAGGTTCCTTTCCATCAGGTCCGGGAAGAGAGCTGGCAGGTCGGTGAAGGCGTCGATGACCGCGTTCGGGCCGGCGGCCCGCACCCGCGCCGGATCCACCAGGCCGTAGGTGCAGCCCACGGACCGGGCGCCGTAGGCCCGGGCGGCCAGGATGTCGTTGGGGCTGTCGCCCACCACTACGACCCGTTCCGGCGCGGCCTCGACTCCCGCCAGGGCCTCCGCCAGGTGCCGGGGATCGGGCTTGCGGGCCGGAGTGTCGTCACCGCCGACCACGCCGACAAAAAAGCCGTCCAGGCCCAGTCCCGCCAAAAGAGCATCGGCGAAAACTCGCGGCTTGTTCGTGGCGACCAACAGCGGCACGCCGTCCAGGTCGGCCAGCGTCTCGACCACGCCCGGGTAGGGCCGCGTGTTATCCAGGAGATGGGCGCCGTAGTGGTCGGCGAAGACCGCCAGGCCCTCGTCGACCACCGCCGGGGCCACGGCTCCCGGCGGCACGTCGTCCGCGCCGGCGGGACGGGCCTCGTGACCCAGGGTGCGTTCCATGAGGCGCGCAACCCCGTCCCCCACGTAGGCCACGACCACGGGCACCGGTAGTTCCGCCAAGCCACGACTCGCCCGTACGGCGTTGGCCGACAAAGCGATGTCGAGGCCCGAATCCACCAGGGTCCCGTCCAGATCGAAGACGAAGGCGTCGACTTGCAGGTCGTTGCCGGGCAGGGAGCGCATGATCTCCTCCGATGCTTGGGAGCGCGGCGCCAAACTAGCACACGAAGTCCCATGCGTCGACGCGGCGGGCGCAGAAAGCGACCGGCCGCCCCCATGGAGCGGCCGGTCGTTGTGCTGCGGATCGGTCCTACTTGACGAGAGCGAGCTTGCTCACCTCCGCGCCGCCCTCCCAGTGCACCCGCGCGAAATACACGCCCGACGGGACCGGGCGGCCCTCGTCGTCGACACCGCGCCAGGTCACACCATGCCGTCCGGCGGCGAAGGGCGCGGGCGGCAGGCGCCGCACGCGGCGGCCGGCGGCGTCGTACACGTCGACTCCCACCTGCGCGTCGCGGGGCACTGCGAAGCGGATCTCGGTCTCCGGGTTGAACGGATTCGGGAAGGCCCCGTCCACGGCGAAGACCCGGGGCGTGTCGTCGTCGCCGGCGGCGCTCGGAATGGGCTCGGCTATGGTGATGACTCCGCCCGCGGCCACGCCCAGACTGTCGGTGGTCAGGGGACTGGGCCAGATCACGGTCACCGAATCGACCCAGGTGGCACTGCCGAGGCCGAACTCCACCCGCAGGGAATTCTCGGCGCAGTGGCCAGCCTCATCGCCGATTTCGCGGATCTGCGTCACGCCGCCGGCCACGATGCGCACCCGCGCGCCGATGGCCGCCGCGTTGGAGTAGCCGCCCACCAGATCGATGTGCAGCCAGTTGTTGCCGTTGTTGATGTCGTTGCGGAAGAGGCGGTTCGACGTGCCCTGGTTCACCACGTAGAGGTCCAGGTCGCCGTCCAGGTCGTAATCGGCGAAGGCGCAGGCCGAACCCGTGCCCGTGTCGCCGAGGGGACCGTTGGTGTCGTCGGTCCAGGCCCAGGCGCCGTCGTTGCGCAGGAGTTTGTTGGCGCCGGTCGCGTCCCCCACGTAGAGGTCCGGATCACCGTCGTTGTCGTAGTCGCCCCAGGCGGCGCCCCAGGTGTTGGTGGTCAGGGCCACCGTCGGCGTCGTGACATCCACGAAACCACCCATGCCGTCGCCGGCCAGGAGGCGGTTCGGCTGGCCGAAGTTCGTCAGGTAGATGTCGAGGTTCCCGTCCCCATTGGCGTCGGCGACGCAGGCCCCCACCCCGTTGTTGGCGTCGGCCACCACGGGCGTCGTGATATCGGTGAACATGAAGTTGCCGTCGTTGCGCGCCAGGAGGTTGGGCATACCAGCACACACCAGGTAGCAGTCCTGGTCGCCGTCGTTGTCGAAGTCGCCCCAGGCCGAGTCCCAGGCATCCTGTGGGATGTCCAGGGGGGGCTGGGTCACGTCGAAGAAGCCGCCCATGCCGTCGCCCGCATAGAGGTGGTGCAACGTGCCGTTCATGCCGGTCACATAGACGTCGAGCTTGCCGTCGTTGTTCACATCGACCCACTGGGTGCCGGTACCGTCGGCGGGGTCGTTGATCGGCCCGAGCGGCCCGTTCACGAAATGCAGGCCCTGGTTATGGAAGACGGCGTTGGGCAGCCCCCAGTTTCCCACGTGCAGGTCCAGCAGGCCGTCGTTGTCGAAGTCGCCCCACATGGGCTCCATGGCGAAAGCGAGATTGTCCACCGGTGCCAGGGTGGCATTGGTGAAGTTCGAGATGTTGTTCTGGAGCAGGAAGCACTGGCTCTGGGTGTTGGTGAAGTAGATGTCCGGGTCGCCGTCCCGGTCGTAGTCGCCCCAGACGATGCCCTTGCCCTGGCCCGTGGCGTCGGCCAGGAAACCGGCCGTCACGTCCACCCACAGGGGCGGCGCCACGGGGATGGCAGCGATGGCGGCGGCCAGGTCCGGACGCGGCCCGATGTTGCCCGCCGGAGGCGTGATCTGGGCCGTGCCCGTGGCTATGAGGGTCGAGCGCACCACGGCCGGAGTGAGCGGAGTGCCTGTGGCGGCCTGGAGGTACCAGCCCTGCAGGCAGGCCACGGCGCCCGCCACCACGGGTGAAGCGCTGGAGGTGCCGTTGAACGTGGATGTGAACCAGCGGTTCTTGCCCTCGGTGCTGAAGAGATCTCCGTAACCGGTGGTGTAGACGTTCTCTCCCCAGCCCTGCACATCCACCCGGGTACCGTAGCTGGAGAAGGAGAGCTTCTGCAGGTCGCCGTTGGTGAAGGTGCCGCCGGGGTAGGCGCCGCCGGCACCCACGATGATGGCTCCCGAGTCACCGTACCAGGTCATGAGGTCCAGATTCTGGCCGCCGTTGCCGGCCGCCTCCACCACGATGATGCCGTTGCCCACGGCATTCTGGATGGCCGCATAGATCGATCCGTAGGACTGGCTCGCCGGCGTGGTGGCCGGGTACCACTCCACGGGCACGTAGCCGTTGCTGCCCGTGTAGTCCCACTGCTGTTCCAGAAGGATGACATCCCCCGCCGAGAGGGCCGCCACGGCCAGGCCGATGGCGCCGGCCACGTTCCAGGACCGGGTCGGCGTACCGTAGTAGCAGCCGCAGGTGGCCAGGCCGGCCCCCTTGGCCACGCCCGTCACGCCCCAGCCGTTGTCGTTGGCCACCAGCTCGCCGATGACCGCCGTGCCGTGGTTGTCGTCAGTGAAGGGGTCGCCCACGTTGTTGGTGTTGAGCTGGGAGCCGACGGCCTTGGTCACGTCCTCATGGCTGTAGTTCCAGCTGTACTCGATGTCGCAGACGGTCACGCCGGTGCCGTCGCCACCGGTCAGAGTCCAGGCGTACTGGGCGTCCACGCCCGTGGGCGTCGAGGCCGCCGTGGCCAGGTAGCCCTGGTTGGAGACGTAACTGGGCGGCAGGGGCAGTTCCGGCGGCAGGGCCACCGGATAAGCCAGCTGGACCCCGGGCAAGGCTTGCAGATCAGCCGCCACCAGGGCCGCGTCGCCGCCACCGGTCAGTCGGAGCCGGTAGATGTTGTTCAGGTTGTAGACCGGTTCCTCAAGATTCGCCGAGGCGGTCACGGCCCACTGGTCGACCTCGGGTTCGGGCACCTCGGCGCAGAGCCGGGTCCACTCGCCACCGCCGGCGGCCAGCACCAGCGGCTCGACACCGTCCACGGCGTTCATGCCCGACTGGTCCAGGAGCACCGGACCGTCCAGGCGCACCCAGGACTCCTGGAGGAACATGACCTCCACGAGGGCAGCCTCGTGTGGATAGTCGAAGGTCTGAGCGGTGGTGAAGGTCGGAAGAAGCAGGACGAAGGCGAAGAAGAATGTCGGCAGTACTGATCGATGCATGAGTGGCCCCCCGGGATGGCTGATCAGAATCCGTCGCCGCCGTGGCGACGTATCACTGATATTGATATTTCATCTCCAGTGGGGATCTTACAGGAAAGTCCGTCCCGATTGCCCAAAAAAACGCTCGAAACCCCACCAAAACAGTCATGGAGCGCGTTTCACGACCCAGACGGAGGTGGATCCGAACTCTTTCACGACCTCGTAATTCTCCTGGACCGTGCCCAGCAGCAGGCCCATCTGGGGGTTGTCCAGGGCCAGGTCGATCTCGTGGGTCCAGGTGCCGAATACCGCCATGCGGGGAGTCCGCGTCTTGAGGGCCGCGGTGACGGAACGGTGGTTGGGAATGCGGAAGAGCGTCCGGTCGGCACCGCCGAGCCCGGCCGAGACGCCGATGGCGAAGTGGTTCTCCATGCCGGGCACGAAGCGCCGCCCACTCTCGAAGACATAACCGGGCCACAGGGAGAAGACCACGTCGTCCTGTTCGCTATGGGACCGGATCTCCGCGGCCACCGCGTGGTAGTTCTCGAAGGACCAGGCCGGGTCGTCGTCCATGCCCGGCCGTCCAACGAAGAACACCCCTGCGCCCAGAACCACCAGCGCGCCGGCCACCACCGCCCGCCGTTCCCACCGGGTGCCGCCCAGGTGCAGCAGGGTCACCATGATCAGCGGCAGGGCCAGGCTCGCCAGGGGCGCACCGAAGTACTGGGCGTAGACCGGATCCGGCGCCAGGCAGAACAGGACGTAAACAAGGGTCGCCGCACCCACCACCGCCAGGAAGCGTCCCTCGGCCCCACCGGTCCGCCGCGCCAACCAGGCTCCGGCGCCGATCAGGGCGAACTGGACCAACTGGAAAGGATCGCGGACCAGGATCCCGGCCAGGCCGGCCAGGGATGCCGCCGCCCGCCGCGCCAGGCCGGGTTCCGGATACCGGTTACGCAGTTCGCTGAAACGGATCTCGTGGTAGCGGAGGTTGTCGAAGACGAAGGCCGCCGGGTCGCGCAGGTAACAGACCAGCAGCGGGAGACTGCCCAGGGCCCAGCCCCCGGCCACCAAGGCTGCGTCGCGCAGCCACTGCCCCGGACGCTCCCCGACCCGCCGGCCGGTCACCGCAAGGGCCAGGACCACCACCGGGCCCAGGGGCGCGAAAAGGAGCCGCACGGATCCGGCCAGCCCCAGGGCCAGCCCCGCTCCGGCCAGGGCCAGGATACGCCGACGCCCGGCCAGTCCCCCTGCCAGCGACATCCAGGCTACCGTCACCAGCAGCCCGGTCAGGGCGTAGGTCTTGACCGTCACCGACCAGGACAGGACATGGGGTTGCAGCGCCACGTAGGCCGTGCCCAGGACCACCAGCCACAGCGCCTGCCGGTAGCGACACGCCAGGTACCGCCACCAGATGACTGCCGTGGCCACGAGCAGGATTGCCGACAGACCGCGCAGTGGCCGCAGGCCGGGTCCCGCCGCTTTCACCACCGGTGCGTAGAGAGCTGGTAACAGGGGCGCCTGGGGGTAGAAGAAATCCGTGTAGGGCGTCTGCCCCTGGGCCACCAGTCCCGCGGCCGCCGCATAGTAGCCCTCGTCCCCGTCGATGGGCCGCCACCAGGCCGCTGCCAAGGCCGCCGCCGCCACTGCCAGGAGCAGGATCGGACCCGCGGCGCGGGTGAGTCGTGGCGAAGGGACGGACACGGATCTGCCTTTCGACGGTATCGGGCGCGGACGCGGACCCGGGCAGGATACCACCGGCATCCGCCCGACAGCGACGCCTTTATCCCGGCGGTTGCCCCTTCCCCCCGCCTGGTCCTATGATGGCGCCCGTCCACGGTCGACCACACCTCTGGCCCGGGAGAAACCTTGAGTCCCCTCGTCCTCGGCATCGTGCTCTACAGCGTCGTCATCGTGGGCGTGGGTATCGTGGCCGCCCGGATGAACCGTACCCTCGACGCTTACCTCCTGGCCGACCGCCGCCTCGGGCCCTGGGTCGCCGCCTTCAGCGAACGGGCCAGCGGCGAGTCCGCCTGGTTGCTCATCGGATTGCCCGGACTGGCCTTCGCCACCGGAGCCGGCACAGTCTGGGTGGGCGTGGGTTGCTGCTCGGGCATCGCCTTCTCCTGGTTCGCGGTGGCACGGCGGCTGCGGATCGAGACCGAGCGCTACGGCGCCCTCACCCTGGCCGACTATTTCGAGGCCCGCCACGGGGACGCCGGCCACACCGTGCGCATCACCGCCACGGCCATCATCCTCTTCTTCTTCACCTTCTACGTGGCCGCCCAGTTCCTGGCCGCGGGCAAGGTCCTGAACTTCTACCTGGGCATTTCCCAGCTGCAGGGCATGGCCGTGGGCGCCGTGCTCGTGCTCTTCTACACGGCGGCCGGCGGTCTGCTTGCCGTCAGCTGGACCGACCTGGTCCAGGGCGTCATCATGCTCGTCACCCTGGCGGTCCTGCCCGTGGCCGTGCTGGTGGAACTGGGGGGACCGGGCGTCCTCCAGGCGAAGCTGGCCGGTCTGGGCGGGGACTACTTGCACCTGGCCCCCGGCGCCACGGGCTGGGCCGCGGCCAGCGGTGTGCTGGGCAGCCTGGCCATCGGTCTGGGCTACATGGGCCAGCCCCACCTGGTATTGCGTTTCATGGCCATCAGGTCGCCGGGGGACGTGCGCACCGGACGGCTGGTCGCCATCGGCTGGGCCCTCATCGCCTTCTTCGGGGCCATCCTCATCGGACTGGTGGGGCTGGCCTGGTTCGGACCCGAGGCCATGGGCGAAGGACAGATCGTTGCCGACCAGGAGCAGCTCATGCCGCTCATGGCCCGCACCTTCATGCCCGAGTGGCTGGCCGTGGTCATGATCTGCGGCGCCATCGCCGCCATGATGTCCACCGCCGACAGCCAACTCCTGACCTCGGCCAGCGCCATCAGCGAGGACATCTACCGGAAGATCATCGACCGCGACGCACCCCAGGCCCGCCTGGTAGCCCTGGGGCGCTGGGCCACCCTGGGCGTGGGCGCCGTAGGATTCCTGCTGGCCTGGCAAGCGGACGTATTCGTCTACGACATGGTGCTGTATGCTTGGGCGGGACTGGGCGCGGCCTTCGGGCCGCCGCTCCTGCTCTCGCTGCACTGGCGGCGTACGAGCCGGGCCGGCGTGCTGGCGGGCCTGGTCACCGGAACGTTGGCCGTCGTGGTATGGTACAACATTCCCGTACTGCAGGGCGCCCTCTACGAGATGATTCCGGGCTATGGACTCTCGCTGGGCGCCACGATCCTGTTCAGCCTGCTCCGGCCCGACACCGGCGAGCGGCAACCCATGGAGGGGTGAAAATGAGCCAGCAGAAGAATAACAAGGGACTCCTCAAGGACGGCACGAGCCGCCTGGCCAAGACCGGCAACCGGCGAGGAGTGCCACCCATCCTGTGGATCGCGGTGGTCGTATGCGCCGTCGGGGCCTTCCTGCTCTTCCGCCAGCCCGGCGGTGGGGACGCGCCCACGGGCATCGGCGAGCGCAGTTCCGTGGTGACCGTCGGCGCCGATTCGACCGACTCGCCGGGCCACGTTGCTCCCCGTTCCGGCGAGGTGGATATCGCTGACGAGACCCACGAACTCGTGGCCGAGACCCCGGCCGGTGACGCGCCGCCGCCGGAGACTCCCGTCCGGGACGAGCAGACGGCTCCGCCCCCGGCCCGCGACGAGACCGCCGCCGCAGAATCCCCCCCCGAGGAGAAGATCGCACCGGCCGACCGCGGCGGCTGGGTGGTGCAAGTGGGCTCGTTCGGCAGCGCCGAGAACGCCGACCGGGAAGCGGCCCGCCTGCGGGAAGCCGGCTGGGACGCCCGCGTGAAGGTGGGCAACACCTCCGACGGCAGCATGATCTACCGGGTCCGCATCGGCTACTTCACTACCCGCGACCTGGCCCAGACCTTCGCCCGTCAGAACACGGACCGGATCCCCGGCGCCATCGCCGTGCACCGGTAGCAGGCAGGAGGAAGACAGGCCATGCGCGCAGCGATCACGGGCACGGGTTTCTGGGTACCCGAACAGGTCATCACCAACCAGGACCTGACCAGGCTGATGGACACTTCCGACCAGTGGATCGTCGAACGCAGCGGCATCCGCGAACGCCGCTGGCTGCGGGTAGGCGAGGACGGCCGCACCGAACTGACCGGCGCCGAGATGGGCGCCAACGCCGCGCGCATGGCCATGGCCGACGCGGGAATCACCGCCGACGACATCGACTTCGTGATCTACGCCACGGTCAACCCCGACATCTTCTTCCCGGGCAACGGTGTGTTCATCGAGGATCTGCTCGAACTGGGTACGGTCGGCGCCATGGACATCCGCAACCAGTGCACGGGCTTCGTCTACGGCCTGGCCGCGGCCGAGGGCTTCATCCGGTCCGGGACGGCGCAGACGATCCTGCTCATCGGAGGCGAGATCCAGTCCACGGCCCTGGACGTCTCGAACCGTGGCCGCGACACAGCGGTTCTCTTCGGCGACGGCGCCGGGGCGGCGATCGTGCAGGGGACGGAGGAGGACCGCGGCGTCATCGCTTCGGTACTGCACAGCCAGGGTCGCTTCGCCCGCGAATTGTGGGCGGAGATCCCCTGCGGCAACGTGGCCGGACGCTACACGCCCGAGATGGTCGAAGGCGGGGGCAACCATCCGCACATGAACGGCAAGATGGTCTTCAAGCACGCCACGCGTCGCTTCTGCGAGGCCATCCGGGAGGTCATGAAAAAGGGCGGCGTCGGGCCGGACGACGTGGCTCTGGTCATCCCCCACCAGGCCAACCAGCGCATCACCGACGCCGTGGGCCAGCGCATGGGATTCCCACCGGAACGGGTCTTCTCCAATATCGCCAAGTATGGCAACACAACGGCCGCCAGCATTCCCATCGCCCTGGCCGAGGCCGTGCGCGAAGGGCGCCTGAAGAGCGGCGATCTGCTGGTGCTCGTGGCCTTCGGCTCAGGCTTCACTTGGGGGGCGAATCTCCTGCGCTGGTAAGTCCACGGTGTTGTGCGGTTCGGCACACACCCCCGTGGACATTCCCTGACGGTCGGCGCCTGTCCGGCGTCGGCTTTTTCGTCCCACAGACGTTTTCCTGATCGAACAAATAACTCTCTGCCATGGTCTTAACCGGAACGGGTACGAATCCGGTCGAACCGGTCCACATCTTGAGGTTCTCCAGTCGAGGTCCCGTACCCGACGAAAGGAGAATGTCATGAGAACCGCGATCACGAGCCTGGTGGCCTTCCTGGTCCTGGCGGCCGGCGCCACCACCGCTTCGGCCGAGCGCGTGCCGGTCACCTTCCAGAAACACGGTCTGAGCGGACCCCGATTCGGACTGACCTACGTGCCCGGAGATACCGAACTCTACCGGCAGTTGAAGGGTGAAGGCATGGACCGGGTGGTCAGCCAGTTCGGCTGGCACTTCGAGCGCCGGGTCATTCCCAAAGGCGGAGGCCCCCAGTTCGTCGTGGAATTCGTGCCCATGCTGGCCGGTGTGGAGTACGGCAAATTCGTGCCCAACTTGACCCTGGCCATGGGCGTGCGCATGCCCGGCGGTTTCGAGTTCGGACTGGGCCCGAACTTCTTCGTCGCCAAGACGCCGGAGGACTCGCCGGAGATCCGCACCTCGCTGCTCACCGCCGTGGGCAAGAGCTTCGACTACGGCGGGGTCAGCATTCCCATCAACATCGCCCTGGCCACCGCCCCCGTGGGCACCCGCGTATCCATCATCTTCGGCTACGCCATCGGCAAGACCGAGCGGCCCGCAGTGGCCGCCGTGACGGAGAGGTGAATCATGAAAAGCTTCGACCGTGTCCTCGTCGCCGTCTTGACCCTGTTCGCGCTCGGCCTCGTCGGCTGTACCGACGACCCCGTGTCACCCGTCGCAAGCGATGCGCCTGACCCTTTCGACGTGGCAGCCGAGAAGGGCATTCCCGTCGTCGAACGCCACGGCGGCGCCCCGCCCGCCGGCCTGGTGGAATTCACCGCCGGACAGCGAACCGTGGAGTGCTGGCCCTACACAGGCACCGCTCTCGACAGCGAACCCAGCGACCCGGTGAGTCTCGTCATGCTGGGCGAGGCTGATCCGGTGGCCATACGCGAAGCCCTGCTCTCCCTTGACGGCGACCGGACTGCCTACGGTTTCCCGGCCGTCTACCCCTTCGATCAGCCCTGGCGCGACTGCATCGGCGGCTCCGCCCAGGCGACCTGGGAGGCGGACGTGGGCTGGACAGGGGGAACCATCCAGTTGACCGTCGGCGACTTCGAGCCCCTGCGCTTCCACCTGCGGCTCTTCGCCGTCGATGATGGGCTCACTCTGGCCGCGGCCCATTTCGAGGTCCTCGTCACCGGCACCACCGACCACCAGGTCCTGAGCTGGGAACTGGCCGAACAGTTCGTGGTGGCGGACCTGATGCGGGCCGGCGTCCTCGCCGCGCCGCCGGTTCCCACGGAGGTCATCACCGCCGCCCCGTCGTTCCGGATCATCCCGGCCATGATCTACAACATGCTGCCGCCGGAACTCACGGCCCTCACCGGCGGTCCGCCGGCGCCGGTCGCCACGGACGTTCCCCTGGACAATGACGGGCGGGCCACGGTGGTCACCCTCGCCGACCTGCCGGCGCCCACTCCCTGCAGCGTCGCTCTCACCCACACGGCGGTCTTCGACCAGTTCGTGCCCCGGCCCTACTGCAGCACGGGACCGGCTGACTGGCTGCAGGTCACCGGCGATGTGGTCTTCGAGGCCGCGGTGGACGTCGATGTGAACGGTAGCTACCGGGTGCGAACGGGTTACGAGGGCCATCTCACGGTTGTCCCCGTGAATCCCGCGACCGGCGAGGTCCTCGCCGAACCGTTCCCGGCCTGTGTGAAGGGGCGCCAATCCGGACGGACGGGCACCCGACGTGATTTCCTCACGGCCAGCGATCGCATGCTCACCCACGAGACGGACGGTGCGCAGATCAACACCACCCGCCTCACCGTCCGCGATCCCGGCCGGGACCGGTACCGCGGCTTCGTGCGCTGCATCGACGCGGAGGTGTTCTGATCGTCGACCGCCGAGCGGCACCAAGGGCAGACGCCGGATTCGCCGGCGTCTGCTACAATGCCTGGATGAACACCGTCAGACACAGGCTGCCGCCATGGTGGCTCGTGGTGGTCACGGCCGCATCCCTATGCCTCTACGTGCGGGGGTTCATCCTCCAGTCCCGGGTTTCCGTCCTGCCCGCGGACCTGGATCCGGCCTCCTGGTCGTATCCAGCGCTGGTCGAGGGTACTGCTGCCGGCGATCCCGGGGAACTCCGCTTCCTGGTGGAGGGGCGACCGGCGGGCGCGAACCTGGCGGTGGTCACGGCGGACGGCGCCGTCCTTACGGCGGTGCCGGTGCCCGCCAACTCGGCCGCCTACCTGGCCGTGACCGGATTCAGCGGCGCCTGCTTCTGGCTCGTCTGCGCCGGAATTTTTCTGCCGCGCTATCGGGAGCGCCACGTGCCGGGGTTCTTCTGGATCCTGATCATGTACGGGGGCGCGGTGGCCATCGGCGGAGTCTTCTACCAGCCCGACCCGGCCACCCCCGACCTGGTCTTCGGACTGCTCCAGCTCACCTGTCTCGGCGCCCTGCCACCGGTTTTTCTGCACCTGACCCTGACCTTCCCCGAACGGCACCTCCCCCGCGCCCGTGCCCGTTGGTTCGTGCTTACTGTCTCGCTCCCGGCGGCCGCGCTGGTCGTCTGGCAAGCCATGGTCTTCCTGCGGTACTTCCGCAATCCCGGACCTCCCATGGCCGGCGCGCTCGCCCCGCCCCAGGTAGTGGCCGACGTGGTCATGCTCGTCACCGTGGCCATCGCCTTCGGCTTCCTCATCCGCAATCTACGGCGACTGGGCCGCACGCGTCCGGGCAAGCAGGCCCGCTGGCTGGCCTGGGGTTTCGCCGTGGGCGCGGCGCCCTACCTCCTGTTGCGAACCCTGCCCCAGTTGCTGGGACTGACGCCGCCGTTGCCTGCCGGCGCCGACCGCATTCTCGAACTGGCCGTCCCCTTGTCCTTCGTGTTCGCCGTGGTGTGGGACCGATTGCTGGACATCGACGTGATCATCCGGCGCAGCCTCCTGTACACGGGCATCGCCGCAGCTTTGGTCGTCCTGCTGGTGGCCCCGGCGTTGATCCTGCTCGGACGCCTGGACGTGGCCCCACCGGTGCGTCCGGCACTCGTCCTGCTGGGCACGGGGCTCCTGGCCGGCTTTGCCTACCTGCCTCTGCGCCGGCGACTCGGACGAATCGTGGACCGGCTGTTCTTCGGTCTCGGCCACGACTCCGGAGAACGCCTGGAGCGGTTGCGGGAGAAGTTGGCCGACTGCAACGACCAGGCGGAAGTGGACCAGGCCCTGTTGGCAGCCTTGGGTGCGAGCCTTGCCTGCGATCTCCGGGGCGTCGAGGACCTACCGGATCCAACGCCATGGCAGGAGACCTGGAGCGACTCCGGAGCGCCGGGCACGCGACCGCTGCCGGACGCCTGGCGCGCACGCGGATTCGTCCTGGGTCGCCGTCTCGGGCGTCCCGCGGGCCCGGACGCCGCTCTGCTCGTCGGGCCGCGGCGCAGCGGGCGGGCCTACGTGGCCGAGGATCTCGCATTCCTGGTCCAGGCCGTCGCCGAAGCCGAGGACGCCGCCGCCCGCGTCCAGTTGCGGATCGCAGCCGCCGAGGAAGCAGCTGCCCGGCGCCGCCTCGACGAACTGAACCGCCTCAAGAGCGATTTCCTGGCCCAGGTCGCCCACGACCTCCGCACACCGGTCACATCGGCCACGTGGTCCGTCCGCAACCTGCTGGACGGCCTGGCCGGCGATCTCGAACCGCGTCAACGCGAGTACCTCGAATCGGTCCGGGACGCCATGGGCCAACTGGACGGACTGGTGGAGAACCTCGTCCAGGTCAGCCGGCTCGAACGTGTCGCCGTGGAAGCGCGACCGGAAACGTTGGACCTGGTGCCTTGCGTCGAGCAGGCCGTCTCGGTCGTCCGACCTCTGGCTGAAGCCGGCGGAGTGGTCATCGAACTGGCCGCGCCGGAAGCGGTCCAGGCAGCCGTGGACCGGGAGAAATTGCTCATCGTCCTGGTGAATGTCCTCGACAATGCCGTCAAGTATTCGCCGCCGGACGGGCGCATCGAAGTCGCCTGCCGGACCGTTGGCGACGAGGCGGAGATCAGCGTCCGCGACCACGGACCTGGCCTGCGTGGCGTAGCGGACCCGTTCACCAAGTTCGCCCAGGGTCGGAGTAGCCCCCACTCCTCACGGCGGGGATTCGGGCTCGGGCTCTACGTGGTCAGACAGTACGTGGAATTGATGGGCGGTTCGGTCGACAGCGGCGACGCCGACGGCGGTGGCGCCATCTTCGGCTTGCGCCTGCGATCCACCGCACAGACCGGGAGGGTTTCCCCGTGAGAGCCACTGTCCTCATCGTCGACGACGATCCGGGTCTCTGCCGCGCCTTGGCGGACCGCTTCGAATTCTGGGGCCACCGGCCCGCGACGGCGGCCGACGGCATCGCGGCGCGAGCGGTCCTGGCCAAGCAGGCCTTCGATCTCGTGCTGTTGGACCTGTCCATGCCCGGCCTGTCGGGGCTGGAACTGCTGGCCGCCCTCCGCGCCGACGGCTGCACGTCCGACGTGATCGTGCTCACGGCCCACAGCTCGGTGGAGGCGGCAGTGGAGGCGGTCAAGCTCGGCGCCGAGGACTTCCTCACCAAGCCCACGGACTTCGACCTGTTGCAGAAGACCGTCGACCGCTGTCTCGACCGGCGCCGGTTGGACCGCGTGGCCCGGGCCGCGACGGCCAGGTCCGGTGGCCTGGTGGTCGGAGCTTCGACAGGCATGGCCCGGCTGGTGGCCACGGCGGAGCGAGCTGCAGCCGCGCCCACGACTCTCCTGATACGAGGCGAAAGCGGCACGGGCAAACAGGTCCTGGCCGAGCACGTCCACGCGGTGAGCGACCGCGAAAGCGGCCCCTTCGTCCACGTGAACTGCGTGGCCATCAGCGACGACCTGGTGGAGTCGACGCTCTTCGGCCACGAGCGGGGCGCCTTCACGGGCGCGGTCGAACGCAAGCGGGGCCGGCTCGAGACCGCGGCCGGCGGCACGGCCTTCCTGGACGAGATCGGCGACGTGAGCACCGGCCTCCAAACCAAGCTGCTCCGTTTCCTGGAGACCGGGGAGTTCGAGCGCGTGGGCGGCAACCAGACCATCCACGTGGACTGCCGCATCGTGGCCGCCACCAACCGGGATCTGATCGCCGCGGTCGCGGCCGGGGAATTTCGCGAGGATCTCTATTACCGCCTGAATGTCATCGAACTGGTGATTCCACCCCTGCGCGAACGACCCGACGACGTCGAGCCACTGGCCCACCACTTCCTGGACCAGCTGGCCGGCGACCTGAAGCGGCCCGGCCTCGAGTTCGCGCCGGACACCCTGGCGGCCCTGCGCACCTGCCGCTGGCCGGGTAACGTGCGCCACCTGCGCAACGTGGTCGAACGGATGGCTGTGCTCTCGCCGGGCAACGTGCTCACACCCGAGTTGCTGCCTGCCGAGGTGACGGCCGCACCGGACGAAGCGGAGGTCATCTCCTCCGGCCTCTCCTACAAGGAAGCCGTGCGGCTCTTCAAGCGGAGCTTCGTGCAACGGGCCCTGGCCGCGGCCGGCGGGAACCAGACCCGTGCGGCCGAGACCCTCGGGCTGCGCCGGAGCTACTTGAATCGACTGATCCACGGTTTCGATGAGGAGCCCGGTGACGACGGCCCGACTTGACAAGGCACGGGACCGGGCGCAACCATCATCGTCGTGCCCGCCCGTCACACCCGCCATCGGAGGCCCACGCGGTGAAACCCCAACTCCTGGCCCTGCTCACCGCCATCGCCTGGGGCGTCGGCGGCTATTTCGAAAAGAAGGGACTCCACCTGGGCGGCCTCCCGCCCCAGCTGGGCATCACCATCCGCACGGCCGTGGCCCTGGTCGTCCTGGGCTTCGTCTCGGCACCCCACTGGCGCCTGGTGACCCAGGCCGAACCGCGGGCGTTGCTGTACATGGTCCTGGGCGGCGGTGTCCTGGCGGGATCCATCGGCATGCTGGCCTTCTACGCCGCGCTGAAGGGCGCACCGTTGACGCGGGTCATGCCCATCGCCTTCACCTCACCCCTCTTCGGCGCGGCCCTGGCCCTGACTCTGGGCGGCGAGCCCCTCACCCTGAAGACGGTACTGGGCATGGTCATGACCGTCGGCGGCATCATCCTGCTGACCGTGGGCTGAGCCCTCTACATGGCGATTCTTACAGGTTTTGCAGCTTTCGGATTAAAGCGCTCCCTGGTACGCCCCGATAAGGGACAGGTCATTCCCTTGGAGGCCAGGACCGTGCAACCGGAGGTCATTCGTGGAGACCTATTTGAAGAATATATCGCTCAACCGGAAGATCATGGTCGGCGTCATCCTGCTGCTGGTCCTGTCGGCAGCCGGGGTCGCCAACATGGCCATTATCAACCGCGTTCAGTCCGCGGGAGCCAACGCCGTCGACCTGGCCGGACGCCAGCGTATGCTCACCCAGCGCATCAGCAAGACCGTTTGCGAGACCATGCTCGGTTCGACGCAGCACCGTGACGAGGGCCTGGAAGCGCTGGACCTCTACGAGAAATCCCTGGGCTACCTCACCGCCGGCGGCGAGTCCGACATGGGCCGCGTTGACCCGGCCACGGACGAAGTCGCCAAGCAGTTGGGTGAAGTCAAGGACCTGTGGCGGCCCTTCCATGAACATGCCCGCACGGCCATGAAATCAGCCGGCGACATCGACGCCAAGGCCTCCCTCGACTACGTCATCGCCAGGAATGCGGACCTGCTCCGGGCCTCCAACGAGGCCGTTCAACGGATCAAGGCCGGCAGCGCCCGGCGTTCGCAGATATACATGACGATCCAGTACGTGCTGACCGGTCTGATGACGGCTCTACTCATTAGCGCCCTCTTCTTCGTGCGCCGGTACGTGACCGGCCCGGTGCTGGCGGCCTCGGATATCTTGACCCTCGGCATCATGGAAGTGGCCTCCGTCGCCGTTCAGACCGCCGAAGGCGCCCAATCCCTGGCCGAGGGCAGCACGCGCCAGGCGAGTTCCATCGAGAGCACCTCCGCCAGCATGGAGCAGGTGTCGGCCATGACCGCCCGCAACGCCGAGAGCGCCCGCAAGGCCACCGACATCTCGTCCCGGAACCGGGACCGCGCCAGCGGCGGGGCCGAAGCCATGGAGCGCATGCAGTCGGCCATCAACGAGATCAAGCAGTCCAGCGACGAGACGGCGACCATCGTCGGCACCATCGACGAGATCGCCTTCCAGACCAACCTCCTGGCCCTCAACGCCGCCGTCGAGGCAGCCCGCGCCGGCGACGCCGGCAAGGGCTTCGCCGTGGTGGCTGAAGAGGTACGGAACCTGGCCCTGCGCAGCGCCGCGTCGGCCCGCAGCACCTCCGATCTCATCGCCCAGTCGGTGGAAAAAGCCAATCGCGGCGTGACCCTCGGCAACGAGGTGAGCACCACTTTCCGGGAAATCGCCGAAGGCAACGCCGAGATGGACACCACCATCGCCGAGATCGCCACCGCCAGCGACGAACAGGCGCGCGGCGTCGAAGAGGTCAACCGGATCGTCCTGGCCATGGACTCGGAGACCCAGCGCAACGCCTCCCTCAGTGAGGAATCGGCGGCCGCCGCCCAGGAGCTGGCCGCCCAGGTAGACAGCCTGGCCGGCACGGCGCGGCACTTCGTGCGGTTGATGAAGGGACGGGAAGCGCACACTGGTCTGAGCGATCTCGGCATCGGCGGGCGCGGCGCCTCGTCCATGGGGCACACCGACCCCGTGGAAGATCTGATCGCTTCGCTGGACAGCTAGATTCCCGCCGGAATGCACAGCACGGCCGGACGGTTCATTCCCCGTCCGGCTTGCTCGCCTTCTTCCGCGCCGCCTTGACGGCGCAGTTCACCTTGAAACTGAGGGACATGATGCCCACGGCCAGGCGTTCGTTGCGCACGATGACGCCCTCGGGAACCTTCAGGTCCGTGGGCGCGAAGTTGAAAATGCCGACGACGCCCGCCGCCACCAACCGGTCCGTGACCGCCTGGGCCGCCGTGGCCGGCACGGTCAGGATGGCGATGCGGATCCCCTCACGACCGATGACGGTCTCGATCTCGTCCATGTCCAGGACGGGCTGCCCCCGGATCTCCAGGCCGATGAGCTTGGGATTGACGTCGAAGATCCCCTGCACCGGAAAGCCGTGCATCTCCAGGTTCTGGTAATTGGCCAAGGCCTGTCCGAGATGGCCGGCGCCCACGATGGCCGTGGGTTGGGGCTCCGAGATGCCGATGATCTGCTCCAGGGCCGGCACGAGTTTGTTGACCTGGTAGGGCCGACCGGGCCGGCTGAAGCCGCCGAAGTAATGGAAATCGTGGCGCAGTTGGCTGGCCTTGATGTCCAGAGATTCGGCCAATTGGCGGCTGGAAACGTCCTCCACCCCGATGGCCTGCAACAGCTTGAGCTTTTCCAGGTACAGGGGCAGGCGGTGGATGGTGGCGTCGGGTACGTCGCAGGTGCGGCGGTTCTTCTTCACGAGATTCTCCGCTTCGCTGGTCTCTTCGCAGCGCCGGGGGGGAGTCGCCGGCGGTGTCAATTGATTAACGTCTAAGCGAGAAATCGCCTCGCTTCTGTCAAGTTTTTCACAGCCTACCATAGCCAACCTGTGAAATTTCGTCAACCCTGGACGGCGCAAGGGACCGGAGCCGGCCCAGGTGGGCAACCACAGGAATATCTGGAGCTTTGGGAAGCGGATCCATATCTTAGCCCGGTCGCCACCACGCCATCCTCGTGAGGACCGGTCCCGCCCATGGACAATTCCTACCTCATCTCCGACTCCTGGCTCCAGCAACCACTGCCCCTGCTCGGGCAACTCGCCCCCTCCGACTACGCGGATCTCGGCTTCATGTGCGGTCTGGAGGTCCACCAACAGCTCCTGACCACCCGCAAGCTCTTCTGCCGCTGCCCGTCCGGTCTCTACAGCACCGATCACCACGCCGAGGTGCTGCGCCATATGCGGCCCACCCTGTCGGAGATGGGCGAGTACGACGGCACCGCGTTGATGGAGTTCAAGACCCGCAAGGAGATCATCTATCTCCTGAACAACGCCACGGTCTGCACCTACGAGATGGACGACGCGCCGCCCTTCGAGATCGACGACCTGGCCCTGGACCGGGCCGTGGCCATCACCATGATGCTGGGCTGCAACGTGGTCGGCGAGATCCACATCACCCGCAAGCAGTACCTGGACGGCTCCATCCCCACGGGCTTCCAGCGCACGGCCATCACCGGCACCGACGGCGACGTGCCCTTCGGCGACCGCCAGGTCCACATCCGCCAGGTGAGCATCGAGGAGGACAGTTGCCGCGAGGTGAGCGACGAGGGCCACGTGCGCACCTACCGCACCGACCGCCTGGGCATGCCACTCATCGAGACGGTCACCGACCCGGACATGAAGACCCCCTGGGAAGCCATGGAAGTGGGGCAGATCCTGCGCCGCCTGGCCCGGGCCAGCGGCCTGGTGCGCACGGGCGCCGGCGCCGCCCGGCAGGACGTGAACGTATCCGTCACCGGCGGCACCCGCATCGAGATCAAGGGCGTGCCCAGTCTGCGCATGATTCCCCGCCTGACCCACAACGAGGCCCTCAGGCAACGCACCCTGGTCGGTATCCGCGGCGAACTCATCCGACGGGGCATCACCGCCGACGACGTCCAGGACCAGGGCCACGACGTGACCCCCATCGTGCGCGGCACCGACTGCCGGTTCATCCGCCGCGCCGTGGACAAGGGCGCCACGGTCATGGCTGTCCCCCTGCCGGGCTTCCAGGGCCTGCTCGAGGTGCAGACCCAGCCCCGCACCAGCTTCCTCAAGGAATTCAGCGACCGCATCCGCGTCATCGCCTGCATCGACGAGTTGCCCAACCTGGCCCTGTCGACCCAGGACGTCCCCACCCTCTCGAGCCGCGAATGGGAACGCGTGGCCAAGGTCTGCGACGTGGGGCCGGATGTGCCCATCCTCGTGGTCTGGGGTGCGCAGAAGGACGTACTCACGGCCGTGGGCGAGGTGGCTATCCGGGCTCGGGAAGCCACCGCGGGCATCCCCAACGAGACCCGCCAGGCCCTGGAAGACGGCACCACCGGATTCGAACGGGTCCTGCCCGGGGCCGACCGCATGTACCCGGACACGGATCTGCCCCCCATCGCCCTGGCCGACGCCCGGGTGGACGCCCTGCGCGCCGACCTGCCCTCCACCCCTTGGGAACGCACGGCGCGGGCCCGGGAACTAGGCGTGGGCGAGGACCTGGCCGAGCGCCTGGGCCGTCACCGGGCCTGGGATCTCTTCGACCACCTCAGTGGCCGCCTGGATGCGGGTCGGTTCACGGCCCACCGGCTGGCCTCCCTGCTCTTGGACCGTTCCTGCCCCCGGCCGGCCAGCCTGCGGGCCGCCGGTCCCTGGTGGGAAACAGTGGTCGACGCCCTGGCCGCCGGCGAGATCCTGCCCGCAGCCGTTTGGAGCGGCGAGGAGGATCCCGCCCGCCCCCTGGCCGAGGCCGAGTCACGAGAGATCTACGCCGCCGCCGACCGCGACGGCCTGCCCACCGACCGCGCCCTGGCCGAACACGTGCTCATGGGCCGGATCATGCCGCAACTGCGGGGACGCGCGGACGGCGCGGCGGTCCGCACCTGGGTGAAGGAGGAACTGGCGTGAGCGGCAAGAAGGACGACTTCGAAGGCTACCGCACCCCCACGCGCGATCTCCTGGAACGCCTGACGGCGCCCGTCTGGTCCCAGGTCACCCTGCACACTTCGCGGGGTGATTTCTCGGGCCTCATCCTGCCCCGTAGCGAGACGGCCGACGCGGACCACGTGGTGCTGAAGCTGGCCACGGGTTACAACATCGGCATCCGGCACGACACGGTGACGGCCATCGAAGTGCACGGTCGCAAAGAAGCCCACTACCAGATTCCCGAGAAGGCCTTCCCCGTCGATCCCAAGAAACCGCGGGTGAAGCTCTTCGGCACCGGGGGCACCATCGCCAGCCGGCTCGATTACCGCACCGGCGCCGTGATTCCCGCCTTCAGCCCGGGTGAGTTGTACGGCTCGGTCCCGGAGCTGGCGGACATCTGCAACATGGAGACAGAGAAGCTCTACGGCGTGTTCAGCGAGAACATGGGCCCGGACCAGTGGATCGGTACGGCCGAGGCCATCGCCGCGGAGATCAAGATGGGTGTGGCCGGCATCGTCGTGGGCCACGGCACCGACACCATGCACCACACGGCGGCGGCCCTGAGTTTCATGCTCCAGGACTCGCCCGTACCCATCGTCATGGTGGGCAGCCAGCGGTCCAGCGACCGGCCCAGCTCCGACGCGGCCATCAACCTCATCAACGCCACCCGTACCGCCGCCACCAGCGACATGGCCGAGGTGATGGTGTGCATGTTCGGTCCGACGAGCGACAGGTACGGGCTGCTCCACCGGGGCACCCGCGTGCGCAAGATGCACTCGTCCTACCGGTCCACCTTCCGCACCCTCAGCGACATCCCCCTGGGCAAGATCGACGGAACCGGCGTCACCCCCTTCCGGGACGACTACCACCGCCGCCGGGACGACGGTGACGTGAAGCTCAACGCGGTCTTCGACGACCGGGTCTCACTGGTCTACTACTACCCCGCCATGAAGCCGGACATCATCGACTCCCTGGTGGAGAACGGCTACAAGGGCATCGTTATCGCCGGCACCGGACTCGGCCATGTGAACAAGCCCCTCTACCCCGCCCTGGACCGGGCGCGGGAAGCGGGCGTCCACGTCTACATGACCGTGCAGACCATGTGGGGCTACGTGCAGATGTACGTGTACGAAACCGGGCGCGAGATCATGGGCAAGGGCGTGGTCCCCGCGGCGAACATGCTGCCGGAGGTGGCCTACGTGAAGCTGGGCTGGGCTTTGGGCCAGTCCCACGACCCGGACGAGGTGAAGCGCATCATGCTCACGCCGGTGAACGGTGAGACCACGGACCGGGAGCCGCACAACGGGTATCTGCTCTTCCAGGGCGGGATTCCCGAGGTGGACGAGTTCATCTCTTCCCATTGGAAGTAGGCAGAGGAACGGTGGGAGGCCTGCGGGCTCCCCACTCGCCCCGAAGGGGCTCGTTCTGCGCCTGCGGCTAAGTCGCCCGCAAGCCTCCCACCGTTCCTCTGCCTACTTCTAACGCCAAGAGATGAGTATCCCGGATGCCGTACGCTGGTCAGGACTCATGGACGAGGCCGGCCATGCGGGCCAGTTCGTCGGCCAGGGCACCGGCCACGTCGTGGAGGTCGTGACCGTACTCGTCGTAGGGCACGGAGACCTGGCAGAGGACCTCCAGGGTGGCCGTGTCGATCACCTTCAGATAGGCCGCCTCCACGATCACTTTCGACAAACCCCGCCCCCCGACTCGCGAACAGAAGACGTTGCCCACCAGGACCGCGCCGAGTCCGAGTTCGTGCCGCAGTTCCGCCAGGGTCGCCAGGCTGATGGTGTAGGCCACGGTGCCGTCGTTGTCGACGGTCTCGTAGGGCAATTCCAGCAGGTCGAAGCCGTGGGCGGACAGGCGGGCCGACAGTTCCCCGGTAAGCAACTGGCCGGCCGGCGTCACGGCCAGTTCGGACTCGGTGGGCGGCACCAGGTGGATCTCGGTCCCCGCCATGGCGGAGCGGTGCCCCATGGCTCTGTACCGGCGGGGATGGCCTGGGGATACCGGTAGCGGATTGGACAGCAACGCGTGCATGGCCAGGGTGGTCGGAATGCGGTCCACCCCCGGGGCGGGGATGGTGCGCACGCCCGTGTTCGGGACACAGGCCGCACCGGCCACGATCATCAGGAAGAGGAGCGGGCAGCCGAGGCGATAGCGCATGGTCATGGGATCTCCTTCTGTTTCCGGTGCCGGACATGGCCCGGGCTAGCTCATGCCACCGCCGTCGAAGGTGGCCACGAAGACGAGGACCAGGCCCAGGTACACGCCGAGGCCCACGAGACCGTGGGTGCGGACGCCGGCGTAGACGGTGGTGTTGGTGCCCCGTTCCGCTTCCAGCAACGAGTCGGCGCGAGTGCGCCAGCCGACCACGTGCACGCCGGTGGCCAGGGCCGCCCAGGAGTTGCCCATCTCCAGTTCGAGCAACCCGCCGGGCGTGATGTCCACACCGGTCTCCTCGCCGCCGGCGATCACCCCGGGGGCGATCTGAATGTAGACGTCCGAGGGGGATCCAGGCTCCAGCGGCGGATGCCCTTGAAGGCGAAGAGGGTCCGGGTTCCACCTTGCCGGATGACGGTGGTAGCGCCCCCCCAGTGGTGGCGGCCGCCTTTGTCGCGCACCAGGAGACCCAGGTCGTGGGTGAACTGGCGCGCGCCGAAATCCCGATGGTAGGGCCGCGACTGCAGGTGGCCCGAGACCCAGGTCTTCTGCAGACCGGTCTGCCACAGGACGCGTACGCGGGGCTCGGGCTTGGTGCGGAACCAGGGTTCGAACTCGTCGCCGGACCAGGCCGGATCCACCTGCCACCCGACTTCCCCCGCGCGGCGCAGGGAGGAATCATCGGACAAGGAGTCGGCCGCGGCCGCCTTCTCCCGGCGCTGGGAGCCGTTTCCGGAAGCGGCGTAGGCCGGAGCGCCGGCGGTGAGAATGCCGAGCAGAAGCATGAAAGGGGAGCGGCGGCGGGCGTTCATCTTGAGGCGGCGTACGGGAACTTGCGGTGTCATGACAGTCTCCCGGTTGAGGATCGAGGTGTGTCGACACGGCGGACAATCAAGGAACGGGCCGGTCCCCGTGGGAACCGGCCCGATGCCGTTGTTCAGGTTACGCTCATGTACGGTCCTGCACCCGTCCTACCCGTCGCACAGGGTGTCCGCCGATCAGGACACCGTGATGCGCGCCCCGGCGTCCACCGAGGACGTGACCCAGGCTCCACCGCCGATGACCGCACCCGCTCCCACGACGGTCTCGCCGCCGAGGATGGTGGCGTTGGCGTAGATGGTGACGTCGTCGCCGATGGTCGGGTGGCGCTTGCCGCCCTTGACCAGGCTGCCGTCGGGATTGCGCCGGAAACTCAGGGCGCCCAGGGTCACGCCCTGGTAGAGCTTCACGCGGCGGCCGATCTCGGTGGTCTCGCCCACCACCACCCCCGAGCCGTGGTCGATGAAGAACTCGGGGCCGACGGTGGCGCCCGGATGGATGTCCACGCCGGTCTCCCGGTGGGCCCACTCGTTCATCATGCGCGGCAGGAGCGGGACGCCGAGCCGGTGCAGCGGATGGGCCAGGCGGTGGACCGTTACGGCCATCAGGCCCGGATAGCAGAGAATGACCTCCTCGGTGTTGGTCGCCGCGGGGTCACCCTCGTAGGCCGCCCGCACGTCTCCCGCCACCAGGTCCCGCACTTCGGGCAACTGCTGCATGTAGGCCCAGGTCACGGCCCGGGCGGCGGCGGCGAAACGGTCATCGCCCGTGCCCGAGCCAGCGATCTCCCACAGTTCCTCGCAGACGCAATCGGCCTGGTGGCAGAAACGGAGGGTGCGTTCGATGGTATCCTCCAGCTCCAGGGCGACCCGGGCCACGCGGGCCCCGGTGATCACCGTCAGATCCAGGTCGTGGGGTACGGGCGCTCCGTGGTAGCCAGGAAAGACCAGGGCCAGCAGCTCGTTCAGGATGGCCACGATCCGCGCCTGGGCCGGCAGGTCCTTTTCGTCGCTGCGGTTCACGGCGCCGAGTTCGCGGTAGCTGGCCACGAGCCTGCCGGTCAATTCCTCCTGCTCGCGGGTGCGGTCGTCGTCGGTCATGATCCCCTCAATCCATGTAATCGCTGAACAGGTCGGTGGACAGGTAACGCTCGCCGAAGGACGGGATCACCACGACGATGCGCCGTCCCGCCGACTCCGGACGGGCTGCGACCGCCGCCGCCGCCACCAGGGCCGCCCCGCTGGAGATGCCCACGAACAGCCCCTCCTCCCGGGCGGCCCGGCGGGCCATGACCATGGCGTCGTCGTTGGTGACGGTGATGATCTCATCGATGAAATCCGTCTCCAGGACGCCCGGCACGAAGCCCGCACCGATGCCTTGGATCTTGTGGGGCCCCGGTTTCCCGCCCGAGAGCACCGGCGAGTCCGCCGGCTCCACGGCCACGGTCTTCAGGTCACGGTTGAGCTGGCGCAGACGCCGGGTCACCCCGGTCAGGGTGCCACCGGTGCCAACGCCGCTGACGAACACATCCACGCGCCCGTCCGTGTCCCGCCAGATCTCCTCGGCGGTGGTGCGGAAGTGGACGTCCGGATTGGCCGGGTTGTCGAATTGCCCCGGCATGAAGGCGCCGGGCCGCTCGGTATGGAGCTTCTCGGCCCCGGCGATGGCCCCCGGCATGCCCTCGGCCGCCGGGGTGAGCACCAGTTCAGCTCCGTGTGCCCGCAGCACCGCCCGCCGCTCCTTGGACATGCTGTCGGGCATGACCAGGGTGACGCGATACCCCCGGGCGGCCCCGATAAAGGCCAGTGCGATGCCCGTGTTGCCGCTGGTGGGTTCGATGATCTCGCCTCCGGGATGCAGGTCGCCGGCCTCCTCGGCGGCTTCGATCATGGCCAGGCCGATCCGGTCCTTCACGCTGCCCATGGGGTTCAGGGACTCCAGCTTGGCCAGGACTTCGCCGGGGCCGTTAGACAGACGGCGGACCCGCACCAAGGGCGTGCGACCGATGATCTCGGTCACGTTGTCGTGAATGGTCTCACTCATGGGACTCCTCCGGGGTAATACGCGGAAACGCCCTCGCGGCGGGCGCCGTTCATAAACATGATAAAAGTTTTCAAGATTTCAACCAGCCCCCGGCGGCGGTGGGCGAAGGTGGGCAGTGAGGTGGTTAGCCGCCGACGTTGGCGGCCAGGCGTTGGAGCTGTTCCTTGTCGCCGAGGGCCACGAGCACGTCGCCGCCGTGGAGCTCGGCATCGGGGCCGGGATTGAAGACCATCTTGCCCGAGGCCGTCTTGATGCCCACGACCATGACGTTGTAGTTCCGCCGAATGTCCGACTGGGCCAAGGTGAGGCCGTCCAGGCTGGAGCCGTCCCGCACGGCCACCTGCTCGAACATGAGGTCGAGGCCGCCGCTCTGGGAAGCCATGTCCACGAAGTCGTGGACCGCGGGCCGCAGCAGGGCCTGGACCAGGCGCATGCCGCCGATGGCGTAGGGAGAGATGACGCGGTTGGCGCCGGCGCGGGTGATCTTCTCGCCGGCCCGTTGGTCCGTGGCGCGGGAGAGGATGTACAGGGACGGGTTCTCCTCCCGGCACATCTGGCGCGCCGAGAGGGTGATGTAGAGGTTGTCCACGTCCCGGGAGACCACGGCCACTAGGCCCTTCGCCCGCTTGATACCGGCCTTTTCGAGGACCTCGTCCTCGGTGGCGTCCCCATCCACTACGCGATAGCCCTTGTCCGCAAGGTCCTCCACCGTTTCGGCGTCACCTTCGATCACCACGAAGGACACGCCCTCGTTCTGCAACTCGTCGCAGAGGATCCGCCCCATGCGGCCGTAGCCGCAGACGACGTAGTGGCCCCGGAGTTTCTCGATGTCCCGCTGCATCCTATGCCTCCCGACGAAACGTTCGATCGAACCCTCGACGATGACCCGGCCCACGGCGCCAAGGGTGTAGGTCATGACCGCCAGCCCGCTGATGATGAGGAAGACGACGAAGACCCGGCCCGACGGGTCCAGGTCGTGCACCTCGCCAAAGCCCACGGTGCTGACCGTGATGACGGTCATGTAGAGGGCGTCGACGATATTGTAGCCACCCTCGACCGCCACGAACCATATGGTGCCCGCGGCCAGCAGCAGTACGAGGAAAATCAAGCCCCGGCCCACAGCGGCCAGACTCAGATCCTGGTTGAACATGCGACCTCCCGTCACGGTCCAGATCCGTCGCCCCCATCCTAAGGTCTTGCCTCCGGGCGGAAAAGCCTCAAAATTGTAGGGGCGTGCCGGGCTCGGCCCTATCCGGGGAACTTCACCGGCCGCCTCAGGTATCAACGGTTCTGTGCCGGGTGTCATCCATCCCCGCGCCGGACATGCTCGAACGCCGACGCCGCCCCTCGGGGGGCCGCTTACGGCCCGGAAGGAAACGAAGATGCGTTCTGTCAGTCGACAACTGCTGGTCGCGACCCTGCTGGTCGCCCTGTTCGCCATACCGTCCGCCGCCCAGACCCTCAAGGCCGAGCCCCTGACCTTCAACCTGGGCACCATGGGTCAACGCGAGATCCGCGACCTCCAGGTCATCGTGACCAACGAGGGCAGCGGTGGCCTGGTGATCTCGGACCTGGAAGCCGACTGCGGCTGCACGGTCCCCGAACTCGGCGCCGAACGCCTGGCCCCGGGCGAATCCACGAACCTCGACATCAAATTCGATTCGAAGCTCTTCGTGGGACCGGTCATCAAGACCATACGCATCATATCCAACGACCCGCGGCAGAAGATCACCGAGGTCGTGATCAGCGCCACGATCACGGCTCCGCTCGTTCTCGAGCCGTCGCGGCGCCGGGTGGGCTTCCCCGACGCCCCGGTGGGCCAGGTCCAGGAACGCGCGGTCACCTTCATGGCCAGCACCGTGGACGAGCTCGTGATCGAAGTGAAGGGCACGGCCAAGGGGCTCTTCCAGGTGAACACGGTCAACAACCTGGACGGCGATCCCCGGCGGGCCAAGCTCGAAGTGCGGACGTTGCCGACCATGGAGTGGGGTTTGAACCGCGACAACGTGCGGGTGACCACCAACGTGCCCGAAATGCCGACGGTGGACATCGAGATCGCCGCTCGCGCGGTGCCGGTCATCGACGTCCTTCCCATGTCGCTGAACCTGCGGTTCAAAAAGAAATTTTCCGAGCGGATTCGCCTGAATGCCAGGGACGAGGGCCGCACCTTCGCCGTCACGTCGGCCGAGACCGATCTGCCCAACTGCATCGTCACCGTGGACGAGCGCACGACCGGACGTGAGATCATCGTCCACCTCAAAGGCCGTCCCGTAGCGGCGGACCACCCCCTGGCGGTGGAGACGGGCGGCCGCGTCAAGGGCCACGTGACCATCCATACGGACGCCGAAGACTTCCCCCTCATCCAGGTGCCGGTCACCTACATGGTCCGCATGTAGCGGGACGGAGGTCGACGGGTGCCCAGACGTCTATTCAATCATGACGGGAAACAGGGCCGGGCCACCCTCGGCCAGGCCGGCGTGCTGTTGGGTGCGGCGGTCCTCCTGACTGCTGTCTCCTGGGCCCTGCGCCCGGACCGGCTGCCCCTGCGCGCGGACGTCGCCATCTACGATCTGGAACTGGCGGCGCCGCTGATCGAGGTCCCCGCCGCCCTGGTCCTCTACGAAGAGGGCATGCACATCTTCGTGGACACGCGGCCCACCGGCCCGGCCGCCGCCTCGGGCCTGGCCGTGCCGGGCGCCGTCCCCATCCGCCCCGGCTCCTTCGACGACGACCTGCTGGAGATCTTCGACTTCGTGGGTCCGGACGACCCATTGGTGCTCTACGACGACGGCGGGTTGTTGGGTGCCAGCAACATCGCCGCCCGGCTCCTGGAGCGGGGCTTCACGGACCTGTCCATCATGGCCGGCGGCGTGGCCGCCTGGCAACAGGCCGGCGGCGAGACTTCCGTCCCGGCCGCGGAGCGGGAGGAGAGCCCATGATGCGGACCTTCACCCCCTGGCTGGTCCTGGCCTGCCGACTGGGCGTGGGCGGCGTCTTCCTCTACGCCGCCTGGGACAAGCTCCTGCACCCCCAGGCCTTCGCCCAGGCCATCCACTTCTACCACCTGGTACCCGCGTCCCTGCTCCATCCCTGGGCCCACCTGCTGCCGGTGCTGGAAATCGTCGTGGGGCTGGCCCTGGTACTCGGGCTCCTGCAGCGCGGCGCGGCGCTTTTGGCGGGGGGGCTGACGGTGGTCTTCATGGTGGCCATCGCCGCCGCTCTGGCGCGCGGCCTGGACATCTCCTGCGGCTGCTTCCACACGGACGGCGGCCACGGCGTGGGACTCGAGTTGCTGGTTCGCGACACCGTCCTCCTGGCAGCCTGCCTGCCGGTCGTTTTCGCCCGGCGCGGCGGTCCCGGTCTGGACGACCTGCGCCGCCACTGAGCTGCACGCCCATCTCCGCTGGTCCCGGCCACTTGAAGCTGAATGTGATAATCGTCATTCCCATTTGACAAGGCATTTCCGGCAACTATCGTTGCGCTTAGAACGGCCGCGATGGTGGCCACGCGCAACGACTCCAGGAGGACCTGAAATGCCCGCTATTGTCGATGTAGCCAAGTGCAACGGTTGTGAGGAGTGCGTCGAGACGTGCCCCACCGAAGTCATCTCCATGGTCGACGGCCACGCGTTCGTGAACGCGGAAGAGTGCATCGACTGCGAGGCCTGCGTCGAGGAGTGCCCCGAAGAGGCCATCAGCATGGTCGACTGACCTCACTGGGAAGTCGTACAGCAATGGAAAAGGGCGCCTGCTTGAGCGCCCTTTTCCCTTTTTCAGGCCACCACCACGTGGCGCAGCTCAGTCCTCGTCCGCGAGCTTGACCGCCGTCCCGTAGGCCAGCAACTCGGCCGCGTGCTCCATCATCTCGCTGGTGGCGAAGCGCACGCTCACCACCGCGTCGGCACCGTTGGCCCGGGCCTGGGCGATCATGCGATCGAGGGCCTCCTCGCGGCACTCGGCAATCATCTTGGTGTAGTCGCTGATCTCGCCCCCCACCATGTTCTTCAGGCCGGCCATGAAGTCGTGGCCCAGGTGCCGCGCGCGGATGGTGTTGCCGCGGACCAGGCCGAGGGTCTCGACGATGCGCTTGCCGGCTATGTCGTGGGTCGTGGTCACCAGCATGTTTCGTCCTTCCAGGGAAGAGCTCAGCGTACGACATCCTTGTAGCGGGTGCGGCCGCGTTTGTGCATCCGCTCCCGCAGAACCGAGACGAGCAGGACCGCCACGCCCAGCATGCCGCCGAGCACAGCACCCTTGATGATCAACGGCAGGTCGTCCGTACCGAGCAGCGCTTGCAGGGTGAGAGTCGCGCCCCAGCCGCCGAGCACGAGCACAGCCAGCCCGAACAGCACCCAGCCCAGGGTGCGTTCGCTCCGGTTCCAGCCGCTGGACCAGAAATCCTCCCAGACCTCCGGCGGCGGCTCCTTGAGGCGGAGGGAGCCGGTCACCGCCTTCAGGCGGCGGAGCTGTTCCACCTCCCGGCGCGTCTGCTCGTCCTCGGCCAGGTGCGCCTCGATGCGCGCCACGTCGGACGCGTCGAGTTCGCCGTCGACATAGGCCGACAGCAGAGGGGCTTCCTTGCGGGGGTCAAAGGGCCCTGTGGAATTCACGTCACTCCTCCAGACCCGCGTTCACCTGCAACCGCTTGCGGGCGGCGTGCAGGCGCGACATTACCGTGCCGATGGGTATGTCACACGCGGCGGCGATTTCCCGGTACTTCATGCCCTGGAAGTGGTAGAGCAGGAAGACCTCGCGCATCTCCGCGGGCAACTCCTCGATGGCCGCCCACAATCGTTCGCGCAGGTCGTCCGCCTCCGTCTCTGCCAGGGGGTCGGGCCGCCCGTCCGGGCGCCGGACCCACTCCAAAGGCACATCCCCCTTGTGCCGCTTCTCGTCACGCCGCTGGTTCAGGGCAGCGTTGCGGACGATCCGGTACAGCCATGGGAAGAAGGGTTCGCCGCGTCGGAATCTGGCCAGGGAACGATGGACCCGGATGAACGACTTCTGGACCGTGTCCATGGCGTCGTCGTGGTTGCCCGTCAAGCCGAGCGCCACCCCGTAAGCCCTGTTCCGGTAGCGATTCATGAGCGCCGCGAATCCTTCCTCGTCGCCGCCGAGACATCGCTCGATGTCTGCCATGTCCTGCCGGCGCCGTTCGACTTCCGAATCGTCGAGGACCGGCCCCGCAGGGCCGGCCGGCGAGGGGACTAAACCGCCGTCGTCCGGTTTATTCGCGCCCATGGAGAAAATGCCGGGGAAGAGACGCACCTCAGGAACCGCCGTGCCAGGGAACGTCCTTCATACCCGCGGCCCGGTTGGCGGCCCGCGCGGCGGTGAACAGGAAATCGCTCAATCGGTTGAGAAAGGTCAGGATCTCGGCGGGGACCGGTTCGTCGGCTGCCAGGGCCACCGCCTTGCGCTCGGCGCGCCGGCACACGGTTCGGGCCAGGTGGAGGAACGAGGCCACGACCGTGCCGCCGGGCAGGATGAAGTTCTTCAGGGGCGGGAGCGGTTGCTCGTAGCGGTCGATCAACTCCTCCAGCCTGGCCGCGTCGAATCCGTTCTCCACCTCGGTGGCGCTCGGGTCGGCGAGCGCCGCACCCAGATTCAGCAGGGCGGACTGGACCAGGCCCAGCAGTTCGTCCAGCCCCACGGGAGTCCGGGCGTCGCCGATGGCCGCCCGGGCGCAGCCCAGCACGGCGCTCAGCTCGTCCAGGTCGCCATAGGCGTCGATGCGGGCGGCGGACTTCGGTACGCGGGAACCGTCGCCGAGGGAGGTCTCGCCGCTGTCGCCGGTGCGGGTGTAGATACGGGCCATGGGAATTCCCTTCCGGGCGCCGCACCGCGGCGGTGCCCCGTCGCCGGAAATAGTCGCCCATCCCCCGCGCCAAGAAAAGGGAATTCGCCGTTCGCGCTCATCCTACTTCAACAAGGTCGTGGCGCGGGCGGAGGTGGCGCCGCCGGTCCGGGCCGTCACCACGTACACGCCTGCCGCCAGGAGACGCCCCGCGCCGTCCCGGCCGTCGAAGCGGAATCTCCCCTGACCCGCGGCATCGAGAGTGACGGTCGCCCGACGCACGAGGTGACCGCGCAGGTCGCTGACGGTCACGCACACCGCCGCCGCCGGTCGTCCCGCCAGGGCCAGAGTGGTGGACGGGTTGAAGGGATTGGGGGTCGGAACCCCCAGGCGCAGGGCCAGGAGCGCGGGCACCGGCGTTACCGCGGGGTCGCCCGGATCGCCGGCAATGAAAACGACCGGCGGCAGTCCCGTGTCCAGGAGCCCGGAAGGCCGCGCGGCGCCCGTAACCGCATCGAGCACGCGCAGGCCGGCGGCGCCGGTGGTCCGGTCCGCCACCCACAGATCGTCACCGGCCAGGAGAATGTCCCCGTGGACGAATCCCGTGCCCGAGTCCAGTTCGGTGACCGTGCCGGCGTCGGTCCGCGCCACGAAAGTGTTGAACGCCGCGTCGTTGACCACGGCCAACCAGGCGTCGCCATGGGGTTGGATGCGGTTCAGGTCGCCGCCCAACTGGGCCTCGGTGACGGCGAAGCCCAGGGAGAGACCCGTCGCCGGATCGACGATCTCGATGCCGCCGTCGGCGGCGCCGAACTGGCCGGCGCAGCCCACGGCCAGGAGGCCACCGGTCACGTGGATCCGCGTGTAAGGGTTGGCGCCCGCCAGGGTGATGGGCTGGACGCCGGGCGTTGTCGCGTCCATGTCGACCCAGGTCTCCGCCGCCATGTCGAAGACGAGGAGAGCGCCGGGACCGGTGGGCGTATAGAAGTTGTTCCGGTCCAGCTTCTGGCAGCTGATGTAGAGCAGATCTCCCAGGGCGGCGATCCAGCTCGTCTCGGGCAGGCCGTCGGCGTCGGCAAATGAGGCCGTGGAGTAGCTGCCGAGGATGGAGCCGTCGGCCGGGTCGACCCGCAGGATGACCGCCGCGTCGTAGCAGCTCACGTAGGCCTCACCGGAAGTGTCGAAGGCCACGTCCTGGGGGTTGAGATTGCTGCCGAGGGAATGCTCGTCCACCAATGAGAAACCGTCTGCCGGGTCCCAGACCTGGAGCAGGTTGTGAGCGCCGCGGCCGACCACGTACACGAGGCCGTCGTGGAACCGTCCCACCGCGTCGCCGGGCACGGCGGCCAGATCGCCGGAGACGGTCCAGGGATCGGGGCCGTCGCAGGCCCGGACATTGCCGAAGGTCGAGTAGTCGGAGGTGAGGATCCAGCCGGTCTGGGCCGGAGCTACCGCCGCGGCCAGGCCCAGGATCAAGACCGTCATGGTCATCGTGCAACGTTTCATGGGGTATCGTCCTTCCGCTCGCGAATTCATGGCTTCAGTTGCACGGAGGCGCGCCAGCTGCGTCCTGGCAGCGGATAGCCTTCCACGTCGTAGATCGAGTTGTCGGTGAGGTTGAGGATCGCCGCCGAGACGGTCAGCCGGGAGTCGGGGCCAGGCCAGCCCGGCCGGAAGCTCCGATCCACGCCCAGGTGCCACTGGTGGCGGGCCGGGGCGCGGCCCTCGGGGGTGTTGTAGCGGTCGCGGTAGTTGCCGGACCGGGCCTGCAGCTCGATCCAGGGAGCGAGACCCTCCCGCGTCCAGGCCAGGCGGCCGAAGAATTCGCGATCCGGCAGGAACGGCAACCTCTTGCCGTCGTAGGCGGCCAGGCCGCCGGCATCCCGGGCCCGCTGGAAGGTGGCGTTGGCCTCCAGCCGTAGCCGGGCGGCCGGGCGCCACCAAAGTTCGAGCTCGAGGCCACGGTTGCGCGTGGCCCCGGCGTTGACCGGCCGGCTGGTCTGCTGGCTGTTGGCCACGTAGACGATGGTCTCGTCGGTGGACGCAGCGAAGAAGGCCGCGCGCACCGAGAGCCCGTCACCGGGCCGGGCGGTGACCCCCACGTCCCAGGAGGCGATCTCTTCCGGCGCCAGTTCCCGATCGCCGACGATGCCTCCCCGGTGGCCGAAGAGCTCGACCCAGGTGGGCACGCGCACGGTGCGGGCCGCGTGGGCCTCTACTGCCAAGCGGCCGGGCGACGCGTCCCACACCAAGCCCACCGCCGGCGACCAGTCCTCCTGGCGGTGCTCGACACCTTCCTGCTCAGGCCAGTGGGGCAGGGCCGGCACCGGCGGGAAGTCGTCCCTGTTGCCCTGCCAGCGCAGAGAGGGTTCGAGGCGCAGACGGGGACCGGCCAGGGCCGCGTCCAGGGCCGCGAAGGCGGTGGTCTGGTCCCGATGCCGGAGGGGTTGATCGAGGCCCACCAGGTTCTCGTCGAACCACTGTCCCCGCCACTCGGCGCCGAAGCGGACGGCCAGGTCCAGCTCGCCGCCGGACACGATACGCGGCGCGACACTCAGGCGCAGGGCCACGTCCTCGCCCCGGGAGGTCGTCATCCCCGGCGGCAGGTTGGCCACCTCCCCGGCCGGGTCGTCCAGCAGGTCGTCCGAGCGGGCGGCGGCCACTTCCGCCCTCAGCAGATCCTCGCGCCAGTCCAGCGAGAGGTAGCCGTCGAGCCGATCGTAACGCACCGAAGCATGGGGCGAGGCATTACCGCCCACGGGTCCCGGTCGGCCGCCGTCGCGGCGCAGGAAACCGGCCCAGCCCCGCACCCGCCAGTCACCGCCGGGATCCCCCGCAGCGCTGAGAAAAAAGCCGTGTTCCCGGAGCCAGGCGTTCTCACGCACGGCTTCCACGTCGTCGTCCGTTTCGTGGAATGTCCAGCGGTGGTCCGTGAAGCGGAAGTCGTTGTCGGCCCGGCGGCCGTGGGCCAGGACGAGGACCGAGCCCGAACCGGTGTCATGGCCCCAGATCGCCCTGGCGGAAACCGCTCCGAAAGACCCGGCGGCCAGGCCCAGGTCCCAGCCGGAAGCCTGGCGCCGTGTGCGCAGGTTGATGGCTCCCGCGCCGCCGATCCCGCCCAAACGCACGGGTACGCCGCCCCGGTGCACGTCCGCCGTGCCGAATCGTTCCAGGGGCAACCGTGCCAGGTCCACCAGGCCGGTCTGGGCGTCGTCCAGGGGCATGCCGTCCACGAAGAGGCGCAGCTGGGAGGGCGAGGAGCCCCGCATGGAAGGGACGGCCGAAGCACCGGCCGCCCCGTATCGGCGGACCTGCAGGCCGGCCACGGCGCCGAGGGCGTCGGCCAGGTCGCGGGCGCCGCGGGGATCTTCCAGGTCCAGACGAGTGACCACGGCGCCGACGGCGGGACCGGGCCCATTTCGGGCGGGCGCGCGCACCACGAGGGTATCGTAGCGGGCAGCGGTCGCAGGCGGTGGCGCCGCCACCCCGGTCGCGGACACCGGGATACACGTCAGCGCCACGCCGCAAAAGGCGCCGCATAAGGCACGAAAAAAGATGGATTGGAACGCCAAGACCAGACCTCGCCCTCGAAGGTTGTGGCAGGCCTGGCACCGGTCTCCTGGCTTACGGGTCGTCCTACTCCCTGCGCCTTCCCGATCCTTCTTCGCTCGGGCCGTCCCGAGCTCGGATCAGTGGCTGCATGCAGGTTTCGTCACCGCTTACAGTGGCGGGGCCGCGCCGGAATTTCACCGGACTTCCGCTGGTCCCCAGGCCGCGATATGGAGTTGTCGGCCCGGAATCTCGAAGACATCCGGGCCAGGAGCGAGGTTAGGCTGTGGGGAAGTCCCTGTCAAGAACCCGCCGGAAAACGCGGTCGTGGACGGCCTCGTCGGCACTCGCCAGGAGCGCTTCGTCGCCGTCGCCGTCCACCTGCGGAGCACGGGCCTGGATGAGCGACTCGGGTTGGTGGGCGGCGTGGTCCGCGACGGTCCAGGGACGCCAGCGGTGCCAGAATCCCATGTGCCAGACGAAAAAGCGCTCGACCCGCACGAGTCCCCGCTCGTCGTCGCCGAAGTACTCCAGGGCGAAGTCCACGAAGCGGCGCAGTACGGCCCAGCGTTCGGCCACGGTGGGAATCCAGGCCTCGCCGGTGGCCAGCTCGCGGAAGATCCAGGGCTTGATGAGGGCGCCGCGGGCCACCAGGAAGGAGCGCACCCCGGTCTCGCGTCGGCGCAGTTCCAGATCCCAAGGGGTGTAGATGTCGCCGTTGCCGATGACCGGCACATCCACTTCCCGGGCCACCTGGTCGATGAGGTCCCAGCGAGCGCTGTGCCGGTAACGCTGGGCCCGGGTGCGGCCGTGGACCACCACCGCGTCGGCCCCCGCCTCCACGGCCCGCCGGGCCACGGTCACGCAGTTGAGTTTCTCCGACGAGTAGCCCAGCCGGATCTTCACCACCAGCGGCAGGTCCGTGGCTTCGCGCACGGCGGCCACCACCGCGGCCAGCTTGGCCGGCTTGCGCAGCAGGGCCGCTCCCGCCCCCTTGCGCACCACCAAGTCGATGGGGCAGCCGAAATTCAGGTCGACGAAGCGGGCGCCGTGCTCCACGGCCATCTGCGCGGCGTCGGCCATGACCTCCGGGCGCTTGCCGGCCAACTGGATCCCGAAGGCGTCCTCGGAAGCGTGGTGGCGCAGGAGGGGCCGCTCGCCGCCGCGGACGAGCTTATCGGCCAGGATCATCTCCGAGCAGGTGCGCTCGGCCCCGAACTCCCGGCACAAGCGACGATAAGGGAGGTTGCCTCCCTTGGCCATGGGGGCCAGGGCGACAACCTCCCTGAAGAAGTCCTGACGCTCGGACCGGTCCAAGACCTACCCGCCGTCGAGCATGGCGTTGCCGTCGAAGCCGGCGAAGCCTTCGGGGTCGGCCATGAAATCGTAGGTGTTCTTGAGAAGCGAGTAGTGGTTCTGCTCCTCGGCCGCCAGGTGTTCGAAGATGCTCTTGGCCCGGACCGACGTGACCTCGGCCGCCGCACCCGCGTACAGGTGGTAGCCGCGGCGCTCCACGTCCAGGGCGCCCTTGAGGATCTCCAGTTCCTCCACCTGGAAATCGTAGGGATCGTTGGCTTCCTCGAGAGCCTTCTCGAAGATCTGGCGCACGTTGGCCACGTGATCGTCGTCCACGTCGGGCAGCACGTCGATGGAGCCCTCGCGCAGCAGGTCCTCGCGCATCTTCACCAGGTGGGCCTTGTGACCGGCCTCATCCTTGGCAAGGGAATTGAACAGGTTGCGCTCGAGGGCCGACGGGGCGTTCTGGGCACGGTCCTGGAAGAAGGCCATGCCTTCCTCCTCGAAGGCGATGGCCTTTTCGAGGATCTCCACGCAGAGCTTGACGTCTTCGTTCATGGGCTCCTCCGCAGGCAGTTGGGAACGGGCTGATGTTTCTGACACAATGGTAATCTCGGCGGCCGGAATCGCCACGGAAAAAGCACGTTTTTGTCCACGCGATGGTTGCATCGTCGAGTGGTCCTTGGTAGCCTGCCGGAAGTAGTGATATTCGTTCGCGCGGGCCCGAAACCGCACCTTTTTTCTATGTTTTAGCCCGCCCCTGCTGCCGGCGCGACGACGCCGCCGGGTGCCGGGGACCCGGCCTGAAGGAGGAATCATGGCCAAGCTGCAGAATGCCCTGGCGAAGAAAGTCCCGGTCTGGCGCAAAGAGGTCAGCGCCGTCGTGAAGAAGCACGGTGGTAAGAAGATCAGCGACGTGACCGTCCTGCAGGCCTACGGCGGCATGCGGGGCGTCAAGGGCATGGTCTGCGACACCTCCGAAGTTCCGCCGGACAAGGGGCTGATGGTCCGCGGCATCCCCCTGGGCAAGATCACCCACAAGTGGCCCGAGGACATCTTCTACCTGCTGTGCACGGGCGACCTGCCCAACGCCCGTGACCGCCGGGCCCTGACCCAGGACTGGTCCGAACGCGCCAGGGTGCCCTCCTACGTGTGGAAGGTGCTCGAGGCGATGCCCAAGAACTCGCATCCCATGACCATGTTCGACACGGGCATCCTCGTCATGCAGCGCGAGTCCGAGTTCGTCAAGGCCTACAACAAGGGCATGACGAAGATGGACTATTGGAAGCCGACGATGGAAGACTCCTTGAACCTGCTAGGTAAGCTGCCGGCGCTGGCGGCCGGCATCTACCGCATGCGCTTCAACAAGGGCAAGCGCATCGGGCCGAAGAAGGGTCTCGACTGGGGCGCCAACTTCGCGCACATGCTCGGCCTCAAGGACCCCGAGGGCAAGCTGGCCGACTGCATGCGCCTGTACCTGAACCTGCATTGCGACCACGAGGGCGGCAACGTCTCGGCCCACGCCTGCCACTGTGTGGGCTCGGCCCTGTCCGACCCGTACTACGCGGTCTCCGCGGGCCTGAACGGCCTGGCCGGCCCCCTGCACGGCCTGGCCAACCAGGAGTGCCTGAACTGGGTCCTGCAGCTGAAGAAGAAGTTCAAGGGCGTGCCCACGAAGAAGCAGCTGGAAGATTTCGCCTGGGAGACGCTCAACGGCGGCAAGGTCATCCCCGGCTACGGCCACGCTGTCCTGCGCGTGACCGATCCGCGGTTCACCGCCTTCGTCGGCTTCGGCATGAAGCACTTCCCGGACGATCCGATCATGAAGCTCGTGAACATGATCTACGAGGTCGTGCCGGGCGTGCTGAAGAAGCACGGTAAAGCAAAGAACCCGTGGCCGAACGTGGACGCGGGCTCTGGCGCGCTTCTTTATCACTACGGGCTGAAGGAGTTCTCGTACTACACGGTGCTCTTCGCCATCTCCCGTTCCATGGGCATGTGCTCCCAGCTGATCGTCAACCGGGCAATCGGGACGCCCATCGAGCGGCCCAAGTCCGTGACGACCAAATGGATCAAGAAGACCTGCAAGTAGCGCCATTCCTTCACTGACGGCGAGGCGCCCCCGCTCCGGATGGAGCGGGGGCGCTTTCTTGTCGCGACGACCAAATCAGTAGAGGACGTTGTCGAGGGCGTACTCGAGGCCGAGGCCGTGGGACCAGGACCAGCCGCGCCAGCGGCGATTGATGCCCGTATCGTAGTTGGTGTAATGCGAATTCGTAGCCAGCCCGGTGGTCAGGACGTAGCGATCGGCCACCGCCCAAAGGTGCGCCAGGAACAGTGCATGCAAGGTCGCCGATGGAATTTCACCCGATTTATTGCTATCATTAACGTACCAAACGCAAACACGACCCTTCGACTCCCGGAGAGCCCATGAGCCGCGCCGTTCGCATCCTTGTAATCTGTACCCTGGTCGCGGTGGCCCCCATGGCCTCCTTCGCCGCCGGCACTCTCACCATCACGGTCCTGGACGTGGGCCAGGCGGACGCCACGCTCATCCAGTCCCCCAGCGGCAGGACCCTCCTGTTCGACGGGGGCGACAATGGCGACGGCGTGGACGTCGTCCTGCCCTTCCTGGCCGCCGCCGGCATCGACACCCTCGACTGGATCGTGGCGAGCCACTATCACGCCGATCACATCGGCGGGCTGGACGAGGTGCTCAACCGGGTGCCCGTACACGAAGCGGTGCTCGACCGCGGGTGGAGCTACACCACCGCCACCTACACCTCCTACGCCGCAGCCGCTGCTCCCTGGCGCCAGACCCTGATCGCCGGCCAGGTGCTGGATCTGGGCGACGGTGTGACTGTCACCTGCTTGGCATTGAACGGCAACGGGCAGCTCGCGTCACCCTACAACTCGAGTTCCAAGGAGAACGAGTACGACATCTGCCTGAAGGTGGAGTACGGCGGCTTCGACTACTTCCAGGCAGGCGACCTCATCGGCAACTCGTCCGCCGGCACGGACATCGAGACCAGCGTGGCGCCCCTGGCCGGCGACCTGGACGTGTACCACGTGAACCACCACGGTTCCTACACCAGCAGCAACGCCGTCTTCCTGGCCACGACCCAGCCCGAAGTCTCGATCATCTCGGTCGGCAACAACGGCTACGGTCACCCGCACCAGTCGGTGCTGGACCGCCTCGTCACCCATGGATCCTTCGTGTACCAGACCGAGACGGGCAACGGCGGCACCCTGCCGGCGGTGGACCTCACGGTGGTCGGCGGCCACGTGGTCATCGCCACCGACGGCCTGCTGAGCTACACGGTGGACGGAGACGCGTGGGAGATCGACGATCCGGTCAGCGCGGCCGGCGACACGCCCTCGCCCCTGGCGCTCCGTGGCAACGCGCCCAACCCCTTCAATCCCCTGACACGGATCGCCTTCGCCAGCGCGTCGGCGGGCCCGGGACGCTTGATGATCACCGATCTGGCCGGACGGCGGGTGCTGGTGCGCGCGCTGGACGTGGCCACGGGCGAGAACTCCACCAGTTGGGCCGGACGAGACGGCACCGGGCGGCCGTTGGCCGGCGGCGTGTACCTCTACACCGTCGTCGTCCCCGGAGGTACCGCCACCGGGCGTATGGTCCTGTTGAAATAGTCGCCGCGGTAGAAACAGAACCGCCGGCCCGGTTGCTCCGGACCGGCGGTTTTCTTATGGGCCCCTCCCAGGTCAGCGCACGATGGCGAAACGCTGCCGGCTCGTGGTGCCGCCCCCCTCCAGTTCAAAGACGTAGACGCCCGAAGGCAGGTGGCCACCGCCGGTGGCGCGCGCGGCCCATTCGAAGGAGTTCTCACCCGCAAACTCCGGGGTCCAGGCGCCGAGATCGGCCACCAGCAGCCCTCGCAGGTCGTACACCCGACCGTGCACCGGGCCGGCGTGGGACACGTGGTAATGAATGATGGCCAGGCCGCGCGACGGGTTCGGTGCGATGGCGTCCAGGTCAACGCCGCGTCCGCGCACCGCCATGCTCACCTCGATCTCGAAGTGGAGCGCGCCGCCTGCTCCGTCCAGGATCCGCACCTGTCCCGTGTAGGTGCCGGCAACGAGGTTCGCAGCTGTCGCCGAGGGCTCGATGGTCAGGTTCCGGTTGCCGCCGGCGGGAATGTCCCCCGCGACGGTAACTACCTGGAACCAGTCGCCGGCGCCGGCCAGTTCCACGGCGTATCCCAGGTCCTCGATGGTGCCGTTAACGATGCTGTACGTCGCCGATTCGGGGACGAAGGGACCACCGGCCCGCCCCTGGAACGCCGCCGGCGCCTGGGGCGACAGGTCCAGCCCCGCCCCCAGGGTGCCCAGGAATTCCGCCCCCGTAGCCGATGGATCCAGGTGGTCGCGCAGACGGGTAGCGGCATCGCCGCCGCCTTCCCAGGACACGGCCAGGCGGCCGTACCAGTCGGAGCGGTCGAGATCGTCGCAACTGGCATAGCCGCCGTGGAGCTGCCCGGTGATGCGATGGGCCTCGTTGAACAGAGGCGAGCCGCTGCTACCGTCCTCGGTGGTGCCGCTCTCCCAGGCGCCGACCCGCAGGTGGGATCCGTCGCCGGGCACGGGGGTGAACGCGTAGGTGGTGATGGTCGTGGGATCCTCGTCGAGGCTGATGCTCTTCTCGTCGCCCCGGGGATGGTGGATGGCCACACTGGCGTCGTTGTTCCGGTCGCGGCGGTCCCAGCCCGCCCAGCGCACGTCGAAGGCGGCGTCAGGGACGTCGTCCAGCTCGATCAGGGTGAAGTCCGTGCCGCTCCAACGGGCCAGCAGGGTCGAGCCCGCTTGGGACTGGTCGAGGGCGCCGCCACCGTGGTCGCCGCAGCCTGCGCTCTCGTAATTCCAGTAGATCACCACGGTCGAAGCGTTGAGATCGCTGATGCCGCAATGGTTCGCCGTGAGGAAGAGAGGCCTTCCGTCGCGGTCCGTGTTGTTGATCAGAGCGCCGGTGCAATAGATGGTGCCGCCCTGGGAGACGCCGCCCACGGACTTGATCTCTTCGCGCCAGGGATCGCCCTCCACACACACCACGTCGATGTTGCAGGCGCCGGACTTGTCCGCCTCCGTACGCGCGGCGAAGCCCCGGTAACCGCGTCCGATGCGTCCCAATTCCAGGTCGACCAAGTGAGCCTCGTCGGCGTCCACCGTCACCTCGACTACCAGTTCGTCCGTGGCCAGGGCGGGTGTCCACAACTGGCCGTGATCGGCCACGTCGTCCCGGTCCCAGGCCAGGCCGGCGGTGCGGTCGGCGGCCGGGTAGACGGCCAGGCGGCCCGAGGCGGGCAGACCGAAGTGCACGAAGCCCAGGTTCAGGGTGGTGGCTCCAGGGGTCGCCACCCGCAACCGCCACACGCGGCGGTCACCGGAATCGGTCCAGAGGCCGCTGTTGCCCGGGGTGAGAGCCACATCCGCGGGCACCGCATAACGGAAGGGCAGCCCCTCGGCGTGCCGGGCCGCATCCTCCAGAGCCAGGTCGTCCAGGTCGGGCATGGCCAGGTCCATGACCGGGACCAGGGCGAGTTCTGCCTTGGCCAGGTCCGCCTCGTTGTCCAAGGCGGTGGGCACGGCCGCCAGGGCCGGCAAGGCCGCCAGCAACAGGACGATAATCAGGATGCGCTGCATGAAGTCTCCTCCGGGGTGTCGGGAGCGGCGGGCGGATCGTCCGCCACGGCCTCGACGGCATTCCAGGCGATGGTCCAGCCGAGAACCACCTGGGAAAGATAATGTTTCTGATCGTTCAGGCGCGACCAGCCCGTGGCCGCAGAGGCCAGCCGGGCCAGGGGCTGCATCGCCGGCGCGTGGTTGCGGCGGGCCAGAGTGAGCCAGGGTACCGCCGCGATGAAGGCGTGGCCCGAGGCAGCGTTGTCGGCGGCCAGGGGCCGCCAGCGGGGATCGGCCTCGTCGGACGAGGGGCGGTTGGCCCCCAGGCCGCGCTGGAGAGTCCACAGGGTGGGCAGGCCCACGACCATGGCCTCGAAGTTCCGTCGTCCCCAGCGGGTGAAGGCGTTGGTGCGCAGCCAGGCGTCCACCACCGCCACCAGCAGCCAGTTGACGAACCAGAAGCGTTCGCCGGCGTGCTTGACCAGTCCGGAGGCGCGGTCAGTGCCCTTGCTGCGGACCGAGTTCTCGTAGAATCCCGACAGGGCCTCGTCGGCGCCGCTGTAGGCCAGGACGCCGGCCGCGGCCACCGCGGCGCCCAGCCTCAGGAAGGTGCGCCGGGACGCATAGTTGCGGCGCCAGTGGCGGCCGGTGCCCTTGAAGAGGGGACGCGTACCGGTGCGACGTCGCGAACGCGAAGGCGCCACGAGCAAGGCACAGATCAAGGTCAATCCCATGGCTACCCACACGGTGCCGGAGTCCTTTCCCTAGGCCGCTCGGGCGGCGGTGATCAAATGGGCCACGTGTTCGCCCACGGCCATGGCGCTGGTCAGGCCGGGCGAGTCCATGCCGCACAGGTGCAGCAGCCCCGGCGGCAGCCCGGCGGCCGGGGCCACGTGGAAGTCGCGGAAGCCGTCCGCATCGAGCTTGGGTCGGATGCCGCAAGTGCCCGGCCTCAGGTCCTCCGCCGCCAGCCAGGGCAGGAAGCGACGGCCACCGGCCAGGAAGGCCGCCGCCCGTCCGGGATCGACGCCGTAGTCCACGTCCTCGGGCGCCGTATCCGACGGCAGGCGTTCCACGTCCGGTCCCAGGCGCAGCTGGCCGGCCAGATCCAGGCAGACGTGGACGCCCAGCGAGCTGGCGTCTGCCGGCGGCACCGGGTACACGAGATGCGTCACCCGTCCCGCGTGGCGGGGCGCCACGGCGAAGTAGTTGCCCTTGACCAGGATCTGCCGCGGCCCGGCGTCCGGATCGGCCAAGGCCGCCACGCGGTCGGCGAAAAGCCCGGCTGCGTTCACGACCCAGCCGCTGGTATGGGACCAGCCCTCGCGCCGGTCGCCCGACCCCACGTCCACGCGCCAGCCGTCCGACGCCGGAGCGAGGCCCATCACCGGAGCGCCGGTCAGGACCTGAGCGCCGTGCTCGACAGCCCGGTCCGCCAGGGCCCTGGTCACGCCCTCGGCGTCGCAAATTCCCGTGCGCGGCGAGACGAGGGCCGCCACGGCGCGGATCTCGGGTTCGAGGCCCGCCACGCCGGTGGTGTCCACCAGTTCGAGGTCCTCCACGCCGTTCTCGCGACCGCGCTCCAACAGATCCGTCAGTGCCGGGATCTCGGCGTCCTCCACGGCCACGATGAGCTTGCCGCACTCGCGGTAGCCCACCCCGGCGACGGCGCAGAAGTCCTTCAACAGGCGCCGGCCGGTCACGCAGAAGTGCGCCTTCAGGGTACCCGGCGGATAGTACATGCCGCCGTGGGCCACCTCGCTGTTGCGGGAGGTGGTGCCCCGGGCCAGGGCCGGTTCGCGCTCCAGGAGCACGACGTCCAGACCGCGGCGCGCCACGGCGTCGGCCACGGCGCAGCCCACGATCCCGCCCCCGACGACGGTGACCTGTGTCTCGACCACGCTCAGCTCCTGCGTTTCAGCCAGTCTTCATAGGATTTTTCCGTGTAGGCCTTGGTCCCGATGAACTCGAGCAACGGCAACAACCGATCCGGACCCAGATACCCGGGCACGTGGGTCAAGCGCCCGCCGTCGGAGCCCACGAACCACAGGGTCGGCCAGGCCTCCACCCGGAACTTGCGACCCAGGGCCGGCAGCTTGTCCGTATCGACCATGGCCATGGCGAAATGCTCGTTGAGGTAGCGGATGACCTTGCGGTCCTTGTATGTCTTCTGCTTCATCTGCGTGCACCACTTGCACCAGCGGGCGGTGAAGTGGATGAGCAGGGTCTTGTCCTCGCGGCGGGAGCGCTCGGAAGCGTCGCGATAGCTCTCCCACCTGACCGAGCGGTTGTCCGGCTTGTCCTCCGCGGCGACGGCGGGGGCGGTCACCAACAGGGCACACAGCAGCAACAGGGTCCGGATCGTTGGGCGCATCAAATCGTCTCCTCGCCGTGGCGAACCCGAGGCCAGGGCCAGCCTTGGTCCGGGGTCGCCTCCAATTCCAACGCGGCGCCGCCCACCGGGTGGGCCAAGGCGAGCCGCAGGGCGTGCAGGCCGAGGCGGCGGTCGGGCAGACGCGCCGGCGCTCCGTATTTCACGTCACCCAGGAGCGGACATCCCGCCTGGGCGAACTGGGCCCGGATCTGGTGGCGCCGGCCCGTACGCGGCCGGACTTCCACGAGGCAGCGGCCCCCGCGCTCGTCGAGCACCCGGTAGGCCAAGACCCCCTCGCGGGCGCCAGGGAACTCCTCCCGGGCGATCCGGGTCACGCCCCGGGCGTCACCCACGGTCGCCAGCCAGGACCGCAATTCGCCCCTGTCCGTGGGCGGGTGGCCCTGGGTCACGGCCAGGTAGGTCTTGGCGGCCTTTCGGTCCCGGAAAAGGGTCGAGAGGCGGCCGGCCGCCTTGCTGGTTCGCGCCAGCAGCACGATCCCGGACACGTTGCGGTCCAGCCGGTGCACCAGGCCCACGTAGACATTGCCGGGCTTGGCGTACTTCGTCTTGAGATAGGACCGCGCCCAGTCCAGCAGGGTCGGGTCGCCACTGCGATCCCCTTGCACGAGCAGGCCCGCCGGCTTGCCAAGGGCCAGCAGATGGTTGTCCTCGTGGATGACGGACGGTTCCACGGCCCACCGGTCCTTCGCGATCCGACTCTATGTTGTCCGGATCATGATACGCCGCCCACGGAGTCGCTGACAAGGACTCCCCGATGCCCTATCATGCGCGGGTTCATCGCCTCCGCCGCGGAACGAGCCCCCGACCGTCCCGGCCCGAACCACCCGTTACGAGGTGCCCCAATGCCATCCCGTCGTATTTTGACCTGCGTCCTCGTCGCCGCCGTCGCCGGCGCCGTGCTCCCCGGTTGCGGGGACCGCGTGCCGGAAACGGACCGTTACACCCGGAGCGAAACCACCATGGAACCCCTGACCTACCCCGCGGCCCACACCGTCGACCAGACGGACGACTACCACGGCACATCGGTCGTCGATCCCTACCGCTGGCTGGAGGACGTGGATTCTGAGGAGACCCACGCCTGGGTCGCGGCCGAGAACGAGGTCACCTTCGGCTTCCTGGCGGACATTCCCGAGCGAGAGCAGTACAAGGCCCGCCTAACGGAGATCTGGAACTACGAGCGGTTCGGCACGCCCAAGCGCGAAGGCAACCGCATCTTCTTCAACAAGAACAACGGCCTCCAGAACCAGTCCGTTCTCTACGTCCAGGACGGACCCGATGCCGAGCCCCGCGTCCTGCTGGATCCCAACACCCTGAGCGAGGACGGCACGGTTTCCCTGGGCGGCACCAGCGTCTCCCGGGACGGGCGCTGGCTGGCCTGGTCCAAGAGCGTCAGCGGTTCGGACTGGCGGACCTGGCACATCCGGGACGTGGACACGGGCGAGGATCTGCCCGACGTGATCGAGTGGAGCAAGTTCAGCGGCGCGTCCTGGGACCCGGCGGCCGAGGGCTTCTACTACAGCCGCTACGACGCCCCCGCCGAGGGCGAGACCTACGAGGAAGCCAACTACTTCCAGAAGCTCTACTACCACCGGCGCGGCACGGACCAGGACCGGGACGTGCTCGTCTACGAGCGTCCCGACGAAAAGGAATGGGGCTTCGACGGATCCGTGAGTGACGACGGCCGCTACCTGGTGATCTCCGTGTGGCACGGCTCAGCCGAGAGCAACCGGCTGTTCTACAAGGATCTGAGCGATCCGGACGCCGAGGTGGTCGAGTTCCTCACCGCCAACGACGCCCGCTACCAGTTCCTGGGCAACGACGGTACCACCTTCTTCATCCTGACCAGCAAGGACGCGCCCCGCCAGCGGATCATCGCCGTCGACCTGGCCCGCCCGGAGGCCGGCCACTGGCGCGAGATCGTCCCCCAATCGGAGAATCCGCTCTCCAGCGCCAAGATCCTCAACCATGGTTTCGTCCTGTTCTACATGCAGGACGTGGCCGACAAGGTGCAGATCCACGACCTGGACGGGAAGCACCTGCGCGACATCGCCCTACCCGGACTCGGCTCCGTGGGCGGTTTCCACGGCCACCCCGGCGATACGGAGACCTACTATGTCTTCACCAGTTTCCTGAACCCGCGCGAGATCTACCACTACGACTTCACCACCGGCGCGAGTACGCTCCACCGGGCGCCGGCCATCGACTTCGACTTCTCAAGCTACGTCACCGAGCAGGTCTTCTTCACCAGCAAGGACGGCACCCGGGTGCCCCTGTTCATCGTCCGCGCCCAGGACACGCCCCGGGACGGTTCGAACCCCACGATCCTCTACGGATACGGCGGCTTCAACGTCACCGAGGGACCGTTCTTCTCCACCGCACTCCTGCCCTGGCTCGAGCAAGGCGGCATCTGGGTCACGGCCAACATCCGGGGCGGCGGCGAGTACGGTGAGGAATGGCACCAGGGCGGTATGCTGGCCAACAAGCAGAACTGCTTCGACGACTTCATCGGCGCCGCCGAGCACCTCATGGCCGAGGGCTACACCTGCGCCGACAAGCTGGCGATCTACGGCGGCAGCAACGGCGGCACCCTGGTGGGCGCGGTGGTCAACCAGCGGCCCGAGCTATTCGGCGCGGCCATCCCCGCCGTGGGCGTCATGGACATGCTGCGCTTCCACGAGTTCACCATCGGCTGGGCCTGGGTCAGCGATTACGGCAGCAGCGAGGACCCGGAGATGTTCCCGGTCCTGCACGGCTACAGCCCGTACCACAACCTTCAGGAAGGCGTGGAGTACCCGGCGATCATGGTGACCACCGCCGACCACGACGACCGGGTCGTGCCCGGCCACAGCTTCAAGTACGCCGCGCGGCTGCAGGCGGCCCACGGGGGCGACACGCCGGTGCTGATCCGTATCCAGACCAAGGCGGGCCACGGCGGCGGCAAACCCATGTCCATGTACATCGAGGAGAAGGCCGACTTCTACGCCTTCCTCCACCGGGTGCTCGGCATGGGCGACGGCTGACTCGACGTGAGTGTCGAGCAACAGGTCATGGCGGCGGACCGCGGGTTCGCCGCCGCGGTGGCCACCGCCCGGGGCGTCGACCGGGCGCGGGTGTGGGCCGAATGGTTCGCCCCCGAGGGTCGCCAGCTCTTACCCGGGCAGGTGATCGCCGGGTGCGCGGCCGTCGCGGCGCTCATGACCCCCTTCTTCGCCGACTCCGCCTCGAGCCTCGAATGGACACCGGACCAGGGCGGCGGTGACGGAGACCGGGGCTGGACCTCGGGTCGTTACGTGAGCCGCACCGCCGACGGTGTCAGCGAGGGGCGTTACCTGACCGTGTGGGTGAAGGTGGACGGGGCCTGGAAGGTGGACGTGGATACGGGCATCCCGGACCCGGTCGCCGCTGACTGAATCGCCGGGAGCGCTAGCCGGCCGACTCCCCGGTGGAGTCGGCCGTACCGCGTCCGGCCAGGAAGAGCGCCGCCACGATGACGAGCAACCCGAGCCCCGCCCGCAGGTAGTCCGCCTGCTCCCCGAACACCGCCCAGGACACGAGCACCGCCAGGGGCACCTTCAGGTTGTTGGCGCCTGCCAGCACGCCGGTCGTCGTGAGAGTCGCCCCCTTGTTCCACAGGTAGAAGCCTACAGCCGTGGGAACCAGACCCAGGTAGAGGACGGTCAGCAGCGCCGGACCGTCCCAGCCGGCCCGGGGATCGGCGCCGCGCAGCACCAGGGCCAGCAGGGTCACCAGGGCCGCACCCTGGTACATCCAGGCCACGAGCACGGCCTCGTGCCCGCCGGCGCGGGTGCGCAGTCGCGGAAAGAGTACCTGCCCCGCCGCGAAGCAGAGGTTCGCCCCCTGCAGCAGGAGGATACCCCGCCAATCCGCGTCCTGCGGCATGGCCAGTTGCACGATCAGCGCGGCCCCCGCCACCGCCAGGACCGCCGCCGCCAGGTGCCGCACCCGCAGGCGCCGGGCCAGCAAGTCCGACGCCAGAGTCACGTACAGCGGAGTGAAGATGGTGAAGACCGCCACTAGCCAGGCCGGCAAGGAGGCGAAGGCGGCGATGTACAGCACGTACATGGCCCCGAACTGGAGCGCCCCTAGGCCCAGCGCCGCGATCCGGTGCGGATTCCGCAGCCGGCGCCGTGCCAGCAGGGGTGCGAAGGCCGCCGCGGCCAGGACCAGGCGGGCACAGGCCACGGCCACCGGGTCGGCCGCCGTGAGATTGTCCTTGATCAGGCCGAAGGAGAAGGCCCACAGGAAGGACGCTGCCAGGAGATGACGCAAGACGGCTCCCGTCGAAGGTCGTCTACTTGACGAGGGACATCTTGTGGATAGCCGTGCCGTCCCGCGTGCGCAGGCGCGCGAAGTACACGCCGGCCGCCGCCGCGCGGCCGCTCACGTCCCGGCCGTCCCACACGGCCTGCCGGTCGCCCGCCGGGAACACGCCGTCGAGCAGGGTCCTCACCTTGCGGCCCGCCGCGTCGAAGACCACGACCTCCACGGGACCTTCCCGGGACAGGGACAGGGCCAGAGTGGTGCTCGGGTTGAACGGGTTAGGATGGTTGCTCACGATGTGCGAGGCCGCCGGGAGCCCCTCCCCCGCCGCGGAGACCGCCGTGTGCGATTTGAGGCACAGGACCCGGTCGTCGGGATCGAGCGCCACCTGCGTCGGCATCCCGGCCACGTCGAAAGTGTACCAGGTGAGCGCCTCGGAATTGTCCACCCGGTGGGTCGTGACTTCCTGGTCGGTGGTGATGCGCAATTCCAGGGGCAGGGTGAAGAGGCCGGTCAGGTCCTGGGTCTGCTCGATGCGAACGGTCACGCGGCCGCCGCCCCCGGGCTGGGGCACGTTGCCCCAGCTGACGCGGTAGTCCGGATAGTACTCGCCGTAGATCCACTGCTGGATGAAGGGCTCCAGATCCAGCCCCGAAACGCCTTCCATCACCGCCTGGAATTCCTCCGTGGTGGCAGACCCGCCGCCGTACTGGGCACGGTAGGCTGCCAAGCCGGCCAGGAAATCGTCTTCGCCCAGGACCCAGCGCAGCATATGCACGACCCAGGATGCCTTGTTGTAGGACAGGTCGGCGCTGAAGATGGCCGCGAAATCCGTAGGGTCCTCCACGTAAATGGTCCCGGCGCCCATGTAGCGGAAGCTGGTCATGCGGTCCTTGTAGGCCTGCTCGCCCTGGCTCTGCTCCAGCCAGTAAGACTCGAGCCAGCGGGCGAAACCCTCGTTCAGCCAGATGTGGCGGAAATCGGCGCAGGTGATCATGTCCCCGAACCACTGGTGGCCCAGTTCGTGGGCGATGAGGTGCTCGCCGTAGTACTGGTTCCACATGCTCGAGCAGGTCTGGTGCTCCATGCCTCCGTGCCACAGGAAGTGGGCGTGGCCGTACTTCTCGTCCACGAAAGGATATTCGCCGAAAGCCGTCGCGAAGGTGGCAATCATGTCCGAAGTGACGGCGTAGCCCGCCTCGGCGGCGACGGCCCAGGCGGGGAACACGTAGTTCAGGATGGGCATGGCCGGACCCACGGCCGGCTGGTAGGAGTCGACCAGGACCTGGTAGGGGTGGATGGCCAGGGACACCAGGTAGGTCACGATGGGATGACGGTGGCGCCAATGATACGTCGTGTGGCCGGCCACGGGCACGGTGGACGCCTGTTCCAGGCCATTGGAGGCCACCACCAGCGGGTCCGGCACGGTCACGTGCAGGTCCACGGAATCGGCCTTGTCCGTGTTCACGTCCTTGCACACCCACCACTGGCGGGCGCCGTAGGGCTCGCTCAGGGTCCAGATCAAGGGCTGGGTGTTGTAGGTGTCCCAGCCGAAGTACTCGCCCGCCGGATCACCGGCGTAGTCAACCTCGATGGTGAAGACCTCGTCCTGGAGGTAGGTCCGTTCCAGGGTGACCGACAGCACGTCGTCCGTGCGGCCGAAGACCAGGACCGAGCCGTCCGAGCGCGCCTGGCCCACGGACATGTTCGGCGCCAGGTTGAGGTCGACCACGTCGAGGGTCGCAGCCAGCACGACCGCCCGCACGGTGGTGGTGCCCGTCAACTGGTTCGCAACGGGATCCAGGTCCAGAACCAGGTCGTACCAGGTCACGTCGTAGTCCGCCATGCCGGGCGTGGCCGCCGCGGCCGCCGCCAGCATGGCCTTGCCCAGGCGTGTCTTCATCTCGGCCTCGTTGGCGGCCGCCAGATTGGCCTGGTAGGCCGGATCCCAGGGTGTACCGCCGGCCGGCGCCGCCACGGGCGTGGTGGTCACTGCCAGGACCGGGCCGGCCGCCGCCAGGACCAGCAGGACGAGCAGGGCGGCCGCAAGATTGCTGCGGAATACTTGGATGCGCGGCATGTGGAACCTCGGTTGGGAGGGATGAGCAGGGAGCGCGGGATGTCCGGCCCGTGACGCATTCTTCACACTCATGATGATACACCATCCGGGTGAAGGACGGCAAACGGCGCGGACCCGGGGGTCCGCGCCGTCGTCCGGTGAATCGTCCGCTCTAGCCGACTTCGGCCAGCAGATTCAGCAGATCGCAGACACGGTTGGAGTAGCCCCACTCGTTGTCGTACCAGCTGATGGTCTTCAGGAGGTTGCCCGCCGTGACGGCCGTGCAGCCCGGATCGAAGATGGACGAATGGGGATCGCCCACGATGTCCGAGGAGACGATGGGATCGGTGGCGTAGGCCAGAATGCCCTTGAACCGGTCCGTCTCGCTGGCGGCCTTCAGCGCCGCGTTCACCTGGTCCACAGTGACGTCCTTCTTCATGACCGCAGTCAGGTCCACCACCGAGCCGTCGGGCACGGGCACGCGCATGGCCCCGCCGTCGAGCTTGCCGGCCAGGTTGGGTAGCACCTTGCCCACCGCACGGGCGGCGCCCGTGGTGGTGGGGATGATGTTGGCCGCCGCGGCCCGGGCCCGGCGCGGGTCCTTGTGGGGGGAGTCCACCACGCGCTGGTCGTTGGTGTAGGCGTGGATGGTGGTCATGAGGCCGTGCTCGATGCCGAACTCCGTGTCCAGCACGTAGGCCAGGGGCGCCAGGCAGTTGGTGGTGCAGGAGGCGTTGGAGACGATCTGGTGCTCGGGCTTCAGGTCGTCGTTGTTGACGCCCAGGACGATGGTCGCGTCGATCTCGTCCTTGGAAGGCACCGTGAGGATGACCTTGGAAGCGCCGGCGGCCAGGTGCTGGGCCACCTGCTCGCGCTGGCGGAAGACACCGGTGGACTCGATGGCGAAGTCCACGCCCAGTTCCTTCCAGGGCAGGGCCGACGGATCGCGCTCGGCCGTGAAGCGGGTGGCGCCCTTGTCGGTCACCAGGTGGCCGTCCTCAATGACTGCCTTGCCCGGGAAATTCCCCATGACCGTGTCGTGGCGCAGCAGATAGGCGAGCATTTCAGGATCGAACACGTCGTTGACGGCGACAACCTCCACGTCTTTCCGACCCTGCAGGATGCGGAAGACCGAGCGGCCGATGCGCCCGAATCCATTGATGGCGACTTTCATGTTTCCATTCCTTCCTGTTGGTGACCGCACGCCCGCGTCCGGTCCGGATTCTGGCGTTCCGGTCGGCCAGGCCCCATATTATCGCTCTTCATGTGGCGGGCCACCGGTGACACGGCCCGCCGAATCGCGGTTGGAGGTCGGATCCCATGCCCACCTACGAATACGAATGCACCCGCTGCGGCATCCATTTCGAGGAGTTCAAGGCCATGTCCGCTCCTCGGCGCCAGCGCTGTCCCGAATGCCGGGGCAAGGTGCAGCGTCTCATCAGCGGCGGCTCCGGTCTCCTGTTCAAGGGATCCGGCTTTTATCACACCGATTCCCGTGTTAAAAAGGGAAGCGGTGGCGATACGTCCACCGCAGATAATAAGTCCTCTGCCGCGAACGACAAGTCCTAGAAAACACCGCCGGAAGGGGCCCCCATGGCCACGGAAGGATCCTGGGTCGAATTGGAGGGCGAACGCGTCGACGTCCAGCCCGGCGAGACCGTCCTGAACCTGGTGGGCCGCCTGCGCCCGGAGTCCCTGACTGGCGACGATCCGGTGGTCATCGCCTCCATCAACGGCCGTCGCACGAGCCTCGCCGAGACCCTCGGCCACGAGGACCGCCTACGCCTCATCACCCTGTCCGACCCCCTGGCGCGAACCACGGTCCAGCGCACGGCCCTGTTCCTGCTGGCCGCCGCCGCCGAGGATCTCTTCCCCCAGAACGAGCTGTGGGTTCATTTCAGCTGCGCCGGCGGCTACTACTGCGAGTTGCGGCGGGAAACGCCGCTCACGACCGAGGAAGTGGCCGCTCTGGGCGCGCGCATGGAGGAGATCAAGGAGGAGAACCTCCAGCTCTCTCCCCAGCGCCTGGGCCTGCGGGCCCTCCTGAAGATCTACCAGCGCCGCGGTGAGCGACGGAACGAGGCCGCTGCCCGCTACCTGCGCCGCGACCACCTCACCCTGTACCGCATGAACGGCCGCGACCAGCTCTACTTCGGCCGCCAGTTGCCGTCTACCGGCTACGTACCCGGCTTCCAGCTGGTGCCCGAGAATCCCGGCTTCGTCCTGCTGGTGGACACGGGCGGCGGTCGAGGCATGCCCGACTTCTGCCCCCAGCCCAAGCTCATGCGCACCCTTCGCGAGTACGCCCGCTGGCTCGAGGACCTGGAACTCGAGGACACGGGCGCCCTCAACGAGTACATCGTCGCCGGCCGTACGTCCGAGTTGATCCAGATCTCCGAGGCCCGCCACGCCCAGTTCTTCGTGGAGGCGGCCCAGCGCGTGGCCGACCAGCCCGAGGACGGCCGCCTCGTCCTGCTGGCCGGTCCGTCCAGCAGCGGCAAGACCAGTAGCGCCAAGCGACTCATGGTGCACCTGCGGGTGCTGGGCTTCAAGCCCTTCGCCCTCTCCCTGGACGACTACTTCGTGGACCGCGACGACACCCCCCGCGGCCCCGACGGCGACTTCGATTTCGAGGCCCTGGGCGCCCTGCGCGTGGATCTCTTCAACGAGCACCTGGACGCCCTCATGACCGGCCAGGAAGTGCGTCTGCCCCACTTCGACTTCCGCGCCGGGACCAGCACCCTGGCCGAGACGCCCACCCGCCTGCGCCGGGGCGAACCCCTTATCGTCGAGGGCATCCACGCCCTGAACCCCCTGCTCACGCCGGCCATCGCCGATGCGCGCAAGCTGCTGATCTACGTCTCGGCCCTGTGCCACCTGAACATCACGAACCTCAGCTACATCAAGACCACCCACACCCGTCTCTTCCGGCGCATGGTCCGGGACGCCAAGTTCCGCGGCTACACCGCCAGCGAGACCCTGGCCCGCTGGCCCAAGGTCCGCCACGGCGAGGACCTCCACATCTTCCCGCACCAGAACAACGCCGATCTCTTCTTCAATTCGGGCCTGACCTACGAGCTGGCGGTGCTGAAGCTGTGGGCGGAACCCCGGTTGGCGGCCGTCGATCCGGACGACCCCAACTACGGTTTGGCGCGGACCCTCATCGACTTGCTCTCGCTGCTGTTGCCCATCGACGCAAGCCAGGTCCCTCCCACCTCCCTGCTGCGGGAGTTCATCGGCGGGTCGGGTTTCGACTACTGATTCGGTCTAGGGAACCTGGAAGCACGCGTGCAGCTCGGCCACGGCCTGTTCGGCCTGTTCCTCGTTGGTCACGAAGGACACGGTCGAGAACGAGGTGCTGATGGCGAGGATCTCCACGCCGACCCGGGCGATGGCGTCGAAGATGGAGCCGGCGATGGCGGGGCGTTCGCTGAAGTGCGGACCGTATATGGAGATGGCCGTGCAGCCCTTCTGGTACTTGATGGCCCGGGGCCGGATCTCGTCGGCGATGTCCTGGAGGATGCCCAGGGTCTGGTCCAGGTCGTCTCGGTGGACGGCCACGCAGATGTTGTTCAGGCCGGCGTCGTCGATGAACGAGACCACGCAGACGATGTTGATGCCCTTGAGCCCCAGTCCGGAGAGCGCGCGGCCCGCCAGGCCCTTGCCCGGCTGCGCACCCAGGACGCGTACGAGGACCAGCTCGTCCTGCCGCGTGATACCGCCGACCGCGATCTTACCCGTCATGGCCTCGCTGCCCCCATGGGAGTTGGTTGGGATTCGGTCGCGGGCGCCGGCCGCCCGCCGGGTTCAAATCTAAGTCCTGATGCGCCGGAAACCAGATTTTCCTGTCCTGGTCGCCGGCCGTCCCGCCAGGGACTTGAAGTGGTCCGCACCCGCGGGTTAAGCTGGCCCGGAACGATCAACGAACTTCCCCGGGAGGTCAGTCATGAAGAACGTCGCCGTAATTCTCAGCGGCTGCGGTGTGTACGACGGGTCCGAAATCCACGAGGTCTGCGCGGCTCTCCTGGCCCTGCACCGGGCCGGCGCTGCGGTGACGGCCTGCGCCCCCCGGACCCCTCAGATGCACGTCATCGACCATACGGCAGGCGAACCGGCCGCGGGCGAGGCAAGGGATGTGCTGTGCGAGTCCGCCCGTCTGGTGCGCGGCGAGATCAAGGAACTGGGCGAGGTCGACCCGGCGACGGTGGACGCGGTGCTGCTGCCCGGCGGGTTCGGCGCAGCCAAGAACCTCTGCGACTTCGCCACCGCCGGTGCCGACTGCACGGTCAACCAGGGCGTCGCGGATTTCCTGCGCCGGGCCCACGCGGCGGGCAAGCCCATCGGCGCCATGTGCATCGCCCCGGTCATCCTGGCCCGGGTCTTCGGCGCCGATCTCGCGCCACAGTTGACCATCGGCAACGACGCGGGTACCGCCGCCGCGGTGGAAGCCATGGGCGGCCGGCATGTGGACTGCGCCGTGACCGACTCGGTGGTCGACGCGGAGAACCGTATGGTCACCTCGCCGGCCTACATGCTGGCCGGGGATATGGGCCAGGTCTTCGACGGCGCCGAGGACTTCGTGGGCAAGCTGCTGGCACTCTGCAACTGAAAAGGTTTTTTCCGACGGTAATCGGCGGTTTCGTGTTGTTTCCCGGTTCCCGTCGGGTTAATCTTCCCCATCGGCGGTCCCATCGCCCGGAGGCTCCCCGCCTCCCCGCCGTCCACGCATACCGTCGCGCCAGGGATAGCGCGTCGGCGACCCGAGCCTGCAAGGAGCGCAGCCATGTCCGACATCCGGCACCCGGAATCCGACTCCCCTTCCCCCGAACATCCCGAAGCCCAGGCCCTCAACGGCCGCACCCCCTGGGGAACCCTCGGTGGCCGCGTCGTCAGCATCGTCAGCCGCAAGGGCGGCGTGGGCAAAACCACCTCCGCGGTGAACCTGGGCGCCGCCTTGAACCTGTGTGGCCATACGGTGCTCATCGTGGGCATGGACCCCCAGTGCGGTGTGTGCCGTTCCCTGGGCATGTCCCCGGACGAGATGCCGGTGAGCCTGACCGACCTTTTCGACCACGGCGAGCGCCTGGCCGACCTGGTGCAGCAGTCCCCCCTGGACGGTTTGCACTTCGTTTCCCCCCGGGTGTTGACCCTCGAGGACGAGGAACGCTTCGGCGCCACCATCGACCGGCGGGCCGGCGAGTTCGTGCGTGAGATCGACCGGGCCCGCAGCCTCTACGATACGGTCCTCATCGATTGCGCCCCTGGTCTCGGCGCCGGTACCCGTGCGGCGCTCATGGCCTCGGACGGCTACCTGGTGCCCGTGCAGGCAGAGGAATTGTGCCGGGACTCCCTGCCCAGCCTGCTCGACTTCGTGGACGAATTCCGCGCCCGCAACTTCCTGCGGCCCGATGATACGAAGGCGGAGGAATCCGTCCGCCGGGCGGAGGCCCCCCTGGCCCTGGAAGGCCTCTTCTTGACCATGGTCAACGAGCGTACGCGGATGGGCCGGCACGTGGCCGCCCGCATGGACGAGGACTACGGCGAGGTCCTGTTCAATTGCGCCGTGCCGCGGACGACCCGCCTGAGCGAGATGGCCCTGCGGGGCAAGCCGGCGGTGATCTACGACCGCCGGTCCGTGGGCAGCCGCGCCTACTTCGACCTGGCGGACGAACTGGTCGAACGTTACTGTCGGAACAGGGAAGCTGAAGAGACGGTGACGTACCCCCTGTCCGAGGCCGATTTGGCCACGGTCACCGAACGCGAGGAGATCGCCGAATCCCTGGCTCCCGCCCATGGTTCGGCCCTGAGCGGCGTGGACCGCTTCCTGAGCGAACTCATCGGCCAAGTCGGAGCCGAAACCGGTGACGGCCCGGCCCCGACCCGCGAGGTCGCCGAGCCGGAGATGGTCTCCCTGGACGAACTCCTGGCCGAAGAGGAAAGCCCTTCCTCGGGCGACGACTCCTGGGACGAGGGTCATTGGAATCGTGACGCGGAGCCGGGTGACCGCGTCAACTGACGCGTATGCCGGATCGACTACGAGGACCGGCCACCCCATGGCCGGTCCTTTTTTTCCCGAGCGGCGATTCGCCGGAGGTGAAGCAGTGACTGCCGACACCATGAAGTGCCTGGTCTACGACAAATCCAGCATGCCCTGGGACAAGACCCGCGGCTTCGAAATGCGCAAGCGGACCACCCCCCGCCTCGAAGGGCCGGACGACGCCGAGAGCGTCCTGGTCAAGGTCATCTTCGCCGGTTTCTGCGGCAGCGACCGGGGCATCTGGAGCCGGGTCGCATTCAAGGGCATGATTTTCGACTCGCTCAAGCGGCAACACCAGACCGTGCGCACCATCGGCCACGAGATGGTGGGCGAGATCATCGAGGTCGGACCCGCTGTCACGGCGCGCCACGGCCTGCGCCCCAAGGACATCGTCTCCACCGAGAGCCACATCATCTGCGGCAGCTGCTACCAGTGCCGCATCGGCCAGACCCACATCTGCAGCCAGGACGTGATCATCGGCATCGGTCGCGACGGCTGCTTCGCCGAGTACATCAAACTGCCGGCCAACGTGCTCTGGCCCACGGACCCGCGCCGCATCCCCCTGAAGGTGGCGGCCCTCCAGGAACCCTTCGGCAACGCCGTTCACGCCTGCACCACCGCCGACCTGCGCGGTAAGACCGTGGCCGTCTTCGGCTGCGGCACCATCGGCATGTTCGTGGTGATGGTGGCCCGGGCCCTGGGCGCCACGCGCGTCATCGGCATCGAGCCCAATCCACACAACATCGAAATGACCCGGCAGCTGGGCGCCGACGACGTGATTCCCGTGGACCTGTCCCGCTCGGCCAAGGGCAGCTGGGCCGCCGACAAGGAACTGGTGGCCCAGGTCCGCGAAGCCTTCGACGGGATCGGCCCCGACGTGTCCATGGAGATGGCCGGCTTCAACTCCAGCGTGAACAATGCCCTGCAGAGCGTGCGCCGCGGCGGCGACGTCATCCTCTTCGGACTGAAGCAGGGAAACTTCCACGTTCAGGCCTTCGACCGCGTCATCGTCAACGGCATCAAACTGCACAGCGTCATCGGTCGCCGGATATTCGAAACCTGGTACATTACCAGGAACCTGCTGGAGGACCGCACCAACGGCATCCAGGACCGGATCCGGGAGGTCATCCTCGGCGGTGGCAACGAATCCGTCGTCCACATCGACGACTACACCCCGGCGAACTTCGAGAAAACGCTGGCCGCATGGCCCAAACCGCTGATCCGCTTCTGAGACCGGTCGTGGAAGGAGAGAGCCCGTGAAGATCACCATCGAATACTGCAAGGTCTGAAACTACGAACCGCGCGCCGCCGGTCTGGCGGACGACATCAGGGCCCGCCACGGGATCGAAGCCGAGTTGACCGCCTCCGGAGGTGGTGTCTTCGAGGTGGAGATCGACGGCAAACTCGTCTTCAGCAAGAAGGCCCTCGACCGGTTCCCCGAACACGACGAGATCCACGCGGCCATCGACGAACGCCGCTGAACGCTTCGGGAAAGCGAGGGAGCCCGGACCTGAAGGTCCGGGCTCCTCTCCGCTCGGCAATGTCGTCCCCGGCGCAGCCCCCGCGGTCAAGGGGGAGACCGGACCGGCGGCCGGCCGGGTACGTCTTCAGCCGAGTCTCAGCCGTCGTCGCGCTGCTCTTGGAGCTGGCGGCGCAGTTCGCGCATCTCCGCCTTCAGCTCCCGCAGTTCGTCCCGCAATTCGTCGGTGGACCGGTCGCGCTCGCGCACGTCCGTCCAGTCCTCGGAATCCATGGCGCCGAAACCCTCCTCCAGCGCCTCGGCGACCTGCTCCATCATGCCGTCCATGTCCAGGTCCCAGGTCTCTTCATCGAAGGAGAACTGGAGGTTGTTGTCGGCGCCCAGGTGGAAGTCCAGTTGGAGGTCCTGCAGTTCCGCCAGCATCTCGTCGAGGCCCTCCAGGGAATCGCCGAGCATGTCCCCCATGACCGCCAGGTCCACCAGGTGGATGCTCGTGTCGCCGTCGTCATCGGTGACCACCGACAGCTCGGAACCGTCGATGGTGATGGTCACCTGTTCGTCGCCGTTCATGATGACCACGCTGGGCGGATCATCGTCGGCCGCCGCGGCGCCGGGGAGCAACAGGAGTGCCGCCATCAGGAGGCAGGTGCCGTATCGTTTCAGGTTCGTCATGTCAGGTCCTCCTCGCGCCGGTAATACATGGAGCGGGACCCGATCACGGGTCCCGCTCCTACATACGCGCACGGGAGAATAAAGGTTTCAGCCCGCAGGCCGGTCCAGGACCGGCACCGCCAGACCCCGCCACCAACCCGCCGCCAGTTGGAAACTGAGGGTGTGGCCGTCGTCTCCCCGGGGCCGCGCCATGGCTCCGGGGCCGACCCGGTCCAGGAGCGAGGGATAATCCACGGCGAAGACCTCGGTGCCTTCCGGCGTCAGGACACGGGCCGCCAAGGCATCGGCCGCACCGACCGCCGGAAGCCAGTCCAGGGGCACCGTACCGACCCAACCGGATCCGGCCGGAGCGGCGGGTCCCACGGTGAAGGGCGCCGAACGGAGAGTCACGGCGCCGCCGGCCACCACCAGTTCGAGGACCAGTGTCGTGGACGCTTCCAGGATCTCCTGGGGCATACGCACCGTGGCTCCGGTCACTCCCAGTCCGCGGGGGGACTCCAGGTACTGCTTCAGGTCGGACAGCAGTTCGACCCGGTCCGCGCGCACCACATCGCCCTCCGCCCGGGCCGCGTGGGTGCCGAGAGCCTTGCCCACCTGCTCGTGGAGATCGAGCCAGACCGCCGTCCAGTCATTGCCGGCGACAGCGCGTTCCCGCACGGCCGCGGCCCGGCTGACGCACTCGGTCCAGGCCGTGTCGAAGATCCCCTGGCTCCGCACTTCGTCCGCCAGGGCCGCGCCGGCCCTCTGCTCGGCCCAACGGGCGAAGAACGGCAGGGTCTGGGTTTCCACCTGGCCCCACCAAACATCCGAATCGGCGCCGGCGGCGCTCGCCGCATGGAACCGGCGCACTGCCTCGGCGTCATCCGCGCTGTACAGGTGTCCGGGCAACGCGACCGAATCCGGTCCGGCCTCGAGCACGCGCGCGGCGGCCTCATAGCGGATCCGTGACAGGTAGCCGGCGTAGCGTTCGGGGTCGAAACGAACGGCCGGATTCTCCGCCAGACGATCCAGGACGGCGCCGTCCACCGCAGCAGACACCAGGTCGGAAGATTCGCCCAGCGAGTCGTAGAGTTTGAGTATGCCCACGAGGATGGACGGGGCCTTGCCGCGGCCGAAACGGGCGGTCTCCGTGTGCAGGTCCGGCAGAATGTCTGCCACTTCCGGTGAGGGCCAGGCGCCGTCCCGGAACTCGGCGGTGTAGACACATTCCCGGGCGGCTCGGCTCCGTTCGGCGCCCTTGAGGCGCAAGAAAGCGAACGCCGCGTTGCGGTACGCCCGCGTGGCCGTGCTCGTCCGCGGAGACACCTTGTCGGCCGCCGCTGCGAGTCTTTCCTCCCAGCGTTCGGACCAGGTCGTCGCCTGGAATAGCTCCAGCAGTTCGACCATCCCCGCCACTTGGCGGCGGGCGACGCTCACGCGCTGTGAAGCCTTGGACGTGCCGAGTTCGAGAGCCGCCGAAGCCAGCGCCGCCTTGTTGGCACGGCGCAGGGAATCCCGGCGCGCGTCGAGGGCCCGGTCATCCAGGCTGCTCAGGTCACGCCAGTCCGTGCCCGTGGCCAGGGAGTGCCAGGCCAGTTCAAGCCGTTTGAGTTCGTCAGCGATGGCCGCGCCCTGGACGTCGAGGGCTCCCAGGCGTGCCAATTCGCGCCGCGGCCGGTCCGGTTGCTGAATACCTTCGGCCGCCAGGGCCGTGAAGAGATCGGTCTGGTCGAGCAACGGTCCGGCCATGTCGGTCTGCAGATCGACCAAAGCGCGCCGGCGGCTCCGGTCGGGATCGTCCCGGCCCATGAATCCGGCCTGGGCGAGTCGCTTGATCTCGCGATCGTAGGCCTCGCCCACGTCGATGACCTGGAGCAGGGTCGTGGCGTGGTCGACCTCGGCAGACGATTCGCCGTCGGCGAACCAGCCGATGCGACCGATGAGCTTGTCCTCGATAGCCGGCATCTGCCACCACAGCACCACCGCCACCAGGACCGCAACCGCGACCACGGGCAGGATACGCCGGCGACGGGGCCGGCCGCCGCCGCGCACGCGCAGTTCCCGGCCGGCCTTCACCAGGCGGGATGTCCGCGCCGGCTTGCGCGGCCGGGATCTCTGTTTCCGGACCGACGGCACGGACGAAGTCGTGGCCTGGGCCGGCTGCCGCGGTTGCGCCGGCACCGCCGAGGCCGTCCGCTCGGGCGGCCTCCGGGGCACAGCGGGTTGCGGCATGGCCCGTTCCCGGGCCGGATCCGGCTTGCGCAGACCAGGCACCACCGTACAACGACGGGACTCGCGGCACACGCCGGGTAGATCGCCCACGCCGACGCGGGCGCCCACACTCTTGACGTAGGCCTCCACGTCCTCGGGCACGATGGCCGCTACCTCGGACATGAGCAACCGCTGCCAGCCGTTGAAGGCGCAGTTGGGCGTGCCCATGGCGAACAGGGTGTAGCCGTTGGCTTCGCTGGTGGCGAAGGAGGCGAACCTCATCTCGCGGCGCAGGGGCGCCGGCAGGCCCGCGATGATCAGCGCCAGGGACCGTTCGCTGTCGGCCGTCGGCTGGGCCAGCGGTAGTTGCAGGCGTCCCTTCACCAGGATCTGGCGTAGGCTCTCGGTGACGACCACGAGGTCCTGCGGCGACGGCGGCGGCGAGATCACGACTTCGTCGGTGGCCTCGCCGATCTGCTGCCGGTCCAGGATGATGCCCACCCGCCACTGCTCCAGGAACTCGAACGAGCCGCGCAGCGCATAGGGGTTGTGGCCGTAGATCCCATAATCCGACTCGGTCAGGACCACCACGTGGTGGATCGGCGACGGACCGCGACCGACCTGGACAACGGCATAGAGTCGTCCGCGCATGGAGGCGATGGTGTTGCGCAGCGGCACCGACATCATGGACTGATGCTCGAGCCCGTTCATGGGGACCGGTCCCCAACCTTCGCAGATCTGGCGGATCTCTCCGGCGACCGCCTGGGCGATGCCGGGCGAATGGGCGAGCACGCGGCGGTCCTTCGGCTGACCCGAATCGGACCCATAGAGGAGTTGTTCGACGAACGGCATGGGGCTCACTCCGGTTGGGCGTGGTGAGGATCTCCATCTCCTCGTGGATCGGCCGGAAACCGGTGTGCCTGAGTGGTGATTGATCAAAAGAAAGGCCCGGTTCCCTGGCGGAACCGGGCCCTGCGTTGATCCGGGAAGCGGGGTCAGACGTCCCGTTCCAGGCCGAGGCGCTTCACCTTTTCCACGTTGCCCGGCGAACTGGCCGCCGGATGCTCCTGCTCGAACATGTCCTGGGGCATCTTGCCCGTGAGCCAGGAGGGGTTCATGGGATAGACGTGGGGATTGAAGACGACCCCGTACATGTGCCAGATCAGGATGGCCAGCATGGCCAGCCAGGCCTCGTAGTAGTGGATGACCAGGAAGACCTCGAGCACTCCCTTGCCGATGTAGGGAATGAGTGCCTTCTCGAACCACATGACCGTACCGGTCAGCACCATGACGACGGTACCCCAGATCAGCGCCCAGTACTCGGCCTTCTCCACGAAGGAGAAGCGTCGCATGTGGGGGTGCTCGTCGGTCCGGCCCAGGTTGTACATGAACATGCCCCACACCTGCTTGGCGTCCAGCCAGGTGGGCGCCATGTCACGCAGGAAGATGCGGCCCTTGGTGGTCATCAGGTAGCCCAAGTGCCAGAAGGAGCCGATGACCATGACCACCGCCGAGGCCCGGTGGATGAGACCGCGCAGCTGGGCCCCGCCCTCGTGGCCGAAGATCATGCGGGCCCACCAGGCGTCGTAGAAGCGCAGGGAGAAGCCCGTGACTACGAGCACCGTGAAGGAGATGGCCAGGAGCGTGTGCTGGACCACCTCGTCGGCCTCCATGCGGCGGACCTGGCGCTTGCGCAGGACGTTGCGCACCTGGCGCAGCCAGTCCAGGAAGCAGTAGACCACCATGCCGCCGATGATCAGCAGGATCAGGACGAGATAGATGGTCCGCACATAATAGGGCCAACCCTCGGCCACTCCGGTCACCGGTTCGTGGATCTTCGTGCGGGAGGCTTTCTCCGGGGACATACCCGTGTGGCAACCGCCGCAGGTCTCCACCAGGTTCGCCGGTGCCACCGAGGACCGCGGATCGCTGCTGGGCATGACCATGTGGGCGTGGTGGCAGGAGGCGCAGTTGGCCACGGTCCGGTCGCCGGCCCTGCTCTTGAGACCGTGGTAGGAGTCCACGTAGGACTGCAGGCGACCACTGGGCAGGTCGTACTTCTCGTTCAGTTTGGCCGAATCGTGGCAGGGAGAGCAGGTGGCCTCGGCCACCCGGAAGGGGCTCACCGGAGACCGCGGATCGTCCGTGTGCAGGATGCCGTGTTCCCCGTGGCAATGGGTGCAGGTGGGGGCGTCGACCTCGCCGCGGGCGACCAGCTCGCCGTGGATCCCTTCCTCGAACTCCCGCTGGATGAGGCTGTGGCAGCGTCCACAGGTGGCCGAGATGTTGAAGAAGTTGATGGTCGACTCGATGTCGCCGGGGGGTAGGATGCGGTGGGCCGATCCGCCCGTGGAGTGGCAGTCGTTGCAGGAGGCGGCCGTGTCCTTGCCGCCGGCGGTGGCCTGGCCGTGGACGCCCTGCTGGTACACCTCGATGGGGTGCTTGAACTTGATATCCAGGCGGGCCAGGAATTCCTGGTCCTCGTGGCACACGCCGCAGGTGGCCGGCAGGTTCGACGGGTGGACCAGCGAGCCGATGTCCGCGGGACTGAGGATGTGGTGGCTGCCGTGGCAGTCGGCGCAGGTCGGCACATGGGGCGACTGGCCTACCAGACCCCGGCCATGCTGCACGTAGGTCTCGGCCACGTCGTCGTGGCAGTCGGCGCACATGGGAGCCGGCAGGCGCGTGGCGTGAGGGATCTCCTTGATGCCCCCGTGGCAATCCTGGCAGGACAGATCCTCGTGCATGGAGCCCATTAGCAGGGACATATCGACCTCGGCCGGCTCGCCACCCGTGTCCGTGTGGCAGTCGAGGCAGACGTCGTCCGACCAGGTCCGCGCCTGGCCGGGGGTCGTCCCCACGGCCCCCACCAGCACCGCCGCCAGGAGGATCCCGTACCTAATCGCAGCCATGGGCTACCAGCCTTTCCATCCGGAGGGACACCGTCCGGCACCTGCCGCATCACGCCGATCCCCATCCTTGCGCAAGCCCGTGATTAGTGCAACAGGCGCCAGTAGACGGGAATCACGAGGCCCTCTCCGACACTCGAACATCTGTCTTTCTTCAAGTCTTGTTGATCAACTTAGCACTTGGCTTCGCTTTCACCAAATACGAAGTCCTCGCAACAGATTGTTTATCAACAGTTTATACCACAGTGCATTCATGGGCTTTCTTTCCGGAGGGTTGACTGCCCTAAGTGATTGCTAATTATCGATTTTTGTTAAAATGACGACTTAATGACATCTCTATCTCCAACTGGTTGGTAAACGTTAACTTGCCAAACCATTAACATGTTCAAGCTATCTCCTACCTTTTTGTTAGGCGTTAATGAACGTATCAATCCAAGTCCACATGGCCGATCTTTGCGCTGGGTTGAAGCCATCCGGACCGGGCGTCGGACTCCCCCGCCTCCCCCATTCCGGATGCCTGATGCGAAAGGAGAATCCAGGAGTGCCGCCGTGCATTCCTGCCCCACGCGCGGGCCGGACGACAACGTGTCCGGTCGTACTTTCACCCGATCGCAACGAGGTCCAAGATGCGATGCAAAATCCCGAGACCGCAGACGTGGCACGCGGCGCTGGCCCTGGCCGGGCTGGCGTGTGTTCTCGCGTCTCCGGCCGGAGTGCTGGCGGACGAGCAAGGTGAATTCGTGGGCAGCGAGACCTGCCTCGAATGCCACGAGGATGTGGCGGCGACCTACGGCCGCAGCGTTCACGGCAAATTGCGCCCCTACCAGTACACTGGCCAGGCGGAAGGCTGCGAATCCTGCCACGGGCCCGGCGGCCTGCACGCGGATTCCAACGAACCCGCCGACATTTTTGTCCCGACGACCGACCTGGGCCACGACGGCGTTGCCGCCTGCCTGGATTGCCACAAGACGGGTCACACCCGCGACTGGGACACCAGCGTCCACGCCGTTTCGGACGTGGCCTGCCTGAGTTGCCATCAGATGCACGGGGACGGCACCCGGCCGGCGCTGCTCGCCGATACCGAGGAAAAGGTCTGCTTCAGCTGCCACCTCGATACGGCCGCCAAGTTCCGCCTGCCCAGCCACCATCCCCTGCGCGAGGGCTTCATGACCTGTTCGAGTTGCCACGGCGTCCACGGCGACCCCTTCCAGGGCATCGCCGTCGGTGAGCCCACGCGTGAGGCGTGCCTTGAATGCCACGCTGAGCACGCGGGACCGTTCGTGTTCGAGCACTCCCCCGTCCAGGAGGACTGCGCGATCTGCCACGACGTCCACGGCACGGTCGCCAACAGCCTGCTGCGGCAGAACGAGCCCTTCCTCTGCCTGCAGTGCCATCAGCCGCACTTCCACAGCATCCTCGCCGGCTACGAGGGCGACTACAGTCCGCCCCAGGGTGCGATCGACCAGGATTGGGGCTACAACGGCCTGTCCGGGACGTCGCAACACGATAGCATGAAGCGCGTGATGCTCACCAAGTGCACGCAGTGCCACCAGTCGGTCCACGGTACGGACCTGCCCAGCCAGTCGATCACTGGCCAGGGTCGGGCCCTGAACCGATGACCGCCAACGCCAAGGAGATGACGATGCGCAAGCACACCCGATTCCTCGGCGCCGTGGTCCTGCTGCTCTGCTGGGCGGCAACGGGCTTGGCCGGCGACGACGAATCCTTCACGGAGGGTTCGGCCAGCGTCGGCGCCCACTACGGCGACTTCAACGACATGCCCGATCGCGTCGGCGAATACGTCAACCTCGACGGACTGTCGGACCTCACGGCCGACTTCGTCCTCGATCTGGTCGGCGGCAACACCGACACCCTGTACCGGGTCTACCTGGCCTACACCGACGCCGCCACCAACGGCTTCGAGTTCGGTCTCGACAACCCGGGCCTCGTGAGCGTCGACTTCGGCTACAGCTCGTTCGTCCACAACCTGGACGACGACCTGCTGACGAACCTGCAGGCCCGCGAGGGCGTGCCCCAGCCCGACGGAACGTTCAATCCCGGCGGCAAGCAGATCTACCACACGGACAACGACCCCCTGCGACGCTACTGGGTCGAATACGAGCGCTTCCACGGGGAAGTGAAGGTGGACCTGCCCTTCCTTGAGAACGGCGTCGTGCGCCTGGGCTACGACGACCAGCACAAGCAGGGCTACAAGCAGCGGATGACCATCGACCACTGCGCGTTCTGCCACGTGGAAGGCAACACCGTGCGCGTGGACCAGCGGACCAAGAAGTGGCTCGCCTCCGTCGAGGGCACCGTGGGCGCCGTCTCGGCGAACTACGATTTCGCCCGCACGGACTTCGCGGACCTCGGTGGGGAGAACCTGCACCGCTGGAAGAACGCCAACCACCCGGTCAACGGCACGGCGGGCGCCGAGTTCGCCTCGCGGCTGCTCTTCGAGGACGTGACCCTTCCCTACGCGGACGGCGCGGACAACGAGAAGCTGACGCACAACGCCGGCCTGAAGATCGACCTCAAGCGGGCGGGCTCCCTCAAAGGCTCGTACACCCACGCCACGCGTGAGAACCTGAAGACACAGGTGAAGAGCAAGTTCGACGCCTACGCCATCGGGTACGCCAAGAGGCTGAACAAGGACATGCGCCTGACCGCGCGTTTCTTGGCCTACGAGACCAAGGTGGACGACTACTTCGTGAACCTGCCCAACTTCCGGGCCGACGTTCCGGGCGCCAACAACCTGGACTTCGACTGGAACAGGATCTCTTCGGCGAACCGCAAGGTCTACCAGGGCGACCTGAACCTGGGCTGGCGTGTGGGCAAGGGCCGGCACCTGAAAGTGAGCTGGCGCCGCCAGACCATCGACCGGGACGCCATGACCCAAAGCCAGACCACGTACCAGTTCACGGGTCTTGCCGACAACGAGATCGCCGCGTACATGCCTTCGGAGGCCTACGCGAACGAGACCGTCATCAACCGTCTGAAGCTGCGGTACGACGCCCGGCTGGGCCTGAAGGGCAAGTACAACCTCGCGTACGCGTACACGAGCGTGGACAAGCCCTTCATGAACCCGACGGCCATGTGTGAGGAAAGCCTCGCCGGCACGCCCAGTGCCCACGTGGACACGGGTCCCATCGGACGCCTGTACTACTACCAGCGGGCGCGTTACGGCAACGGAACGAACCAGCCCAACCAGGCGCACAAGGTCACCGCGCGCGGCTCCTACCAGCTGTCGCCGCGGACGTCCGTGAGTGGTTACCTGACCTGGGCCAAGGACAAGAACGACGAGATGAACCTCTACGAGTTCCAGCGCGACATGCTCACGCCCGGCGTGAACGTGTGGACCGCGCCGAGCGACCGTTTGCTGTTCACTCTGGGCTGGGCCTACAACAAGGTCGAGTCCAACGCCAATCTCTGTCCACCCTTCTTCGACGGCTGAGCGGGTCACGTCGAGGGCTCCGGTGCGGATGCCCAACATTACGATTCGACCAACGCTCAGTCCGACTACACCACCGAGACGAACGTGTTCTTCGTGAACGCGAACCTGACGGCCACCGACAAGCTCGACTTCTTCGTCGAGGGCGTCATCGCCATGAGTCAGGGCAGTTTCACTCCCTTCAACCTGCCCGAACCCGAGGGCATTCCGGCTGACGTCCACATCAGTCCGGACCACGCCGGGGCGTCCAAGGGTGCCTACGATTTCTCGGGCATCGGCGACTACAGCGACCTCGACTACAACCAGCTCGAGGGCACGCTGGGCGCCAACTACAAGCTGGACAAGCGCGCCAAGCTGTACGCTTCGGTCAACCTGTTGGACCTCCAGGACGACCAGCCGTACGTGTACGGTGACTTGACCGGTTCGATCATCACCTACGCGGCGGGCATGACGGTCGGCTTCTAGCCGGCCGCCGGCCTGTCCGGTGACGAGAGAGGGGGCTCCCACGGGAGCCCCCTCTTCATGTCCGGTGCCGGCGTGGTTCAGCGGGTGAAGACCCGGTCGCCCACCCGGTATTCGGCCGGACCATTCTTGTCCAGGGCCCAGGCGATGCGCCGCGCACCCTCCCGGGCATCCTCCACCGGACCGCAGTAGCTCAGCCGCAGGTAGCCCGGCATGCCGAACTCCACTCCCGGCACCGTCACCACCTGGACCTTGTCCAGGAGGTAGGCAGCCAAGCGCGCGCAGTCCTTGTCGAAAGCGCTGAAGTCGGCGAAGCAGTAGAACGTACCCTGGGGCCGCTCAACCTTCAGACCGGGGATCTCCCGCACGAGTCCCAGCAGTACGTCACGGTTCTTCTCCAGAGTGACGCGCAGCTCGTCCACCGAATCCTGCTGCCCGTGAATGGACGCCACGGCCGCCTTCTGGGCCAGGGTGCTGGGACCGCCCGTCTGGTGGGACTGGATGTTCCCCATGGCCTTGATCAGGGCCCGGGGTCCCACGGCCCAGCCGATGCGGAAGCCGGTCATGGCGTACATCTTGGAGACGCCGTTGAGGACCACCAGGGGCGTGTCGTCCAGGTCGCGGTCGGTGAAGTCCCAGCCGTGGATAGCCTGGCGGCCGTCGAATACCAGCCGGTGGTAGATGTCGTCCATGAGCAGATGGATGCCCCGCTCCTCGCACAGCTTCACCATGCCCCGCATGAAGTCCTGGTCGAACACGCCGCCCGAAGGATTGTTCGGGCTGTTCAGGAGGATGGCCTTGGTGCGCGGACCACAGGCCGCGGCCATCTCGTCCAGGGTGGGCTGGCAGGAACCGTCCGCCGCCCGCACCTCCACCGGCACGCCGCCGGTGAGGCGCACCATGTCCGGGTAGCTCACCCAGTAGGGAACCGGGTAGACGACCTCGTCGCCCGGATCGACCAGGGCGATGAGAGCCACCATGATCGCCTGCTTGCAGCCGGCGCTGGCCAGAACCTGGGTCCGCTCGGGCTTGCGACCGTAGAACCGCTCGGTGTAGGCGACGACGGCGTCCTTCATCTCGGGCGTGCCGGAAGCCGGCGAGTAGCGCACCTCTCCCGTCTCGAGCATGGCGATGCCGGCGGTCACCGCGGACTCGGGGGCGCGGCTCTTGGGCTCGCCGCCACCCAGGTGGATCACCGGTTCGCCGGCGGCCCGCAGGCGGGCGGCTTCGGCGTTGAGAGCAAGGGTGGCGGAAGCTCCGATGGAGTCGGCGATTCGGCTGAAGGGCATGACCTGTCCCCCGGGTTCGATCGGTTCGGTACGCTGTGGCCTACCCCCGCAATCTAGTTTCCGGTCCCGGCGGATGCCATGGGAAAATCGGCTGTGCACGCGGTTTTCGCTGGAATTCGGGAGTGGTTTGGTCCGGAGGTGGTCAGTCCTGGCGGCCACCGGACGGAGATGTCCGCACAAGGGTGCCGTAGAAGGCGCCGGCCGTGGCAGCGGGCTTGCGCACGGGTTCGTGGGCCGCGGATGCGCGTGGCTGGGACTCGCGGCGCGGTGTCGGCCGTCGTCCGGCCGCCAGTTGGACCGGGCCCGCCTCGGACAGGTCGGCCAGGGCCGTGACGGCCACACCGTAGCGGCAAGATGGATTCCACAGGCTCCAACCGGAGCTACCCGCGGCGCGCGACGCTTCCACCTGGATCGCGATGTACTCCGCATCGTAGTCGCTCACCAAGTAGGGGAAGGCCTGGAGCCAGGGACGGATCTCCGCCGCACCGTCCACCAGTTCCGCGAAGCGGCGCGTACCTTCGCCGATGAAGTAGGCCGGATCGTCACCCGGTCGCGTCCTGCCCTCGAAGCCGGGACGGAAGTGGGACGGATAGATCATGGGGCAGATCACGTCCACCAGGGACGCGATGGTGGGCACGTGCTGGCCGGTCAGGGCCAGGTCCTCCACCCGGTCCCAGGCCATGATTCCGTAGAGATCGGCGGAAATCAGCACGCCCTGGCCGGACAGGGAGTCCCGGGCCGCGGCCAGGAAGCCGGCGATCACCTGTCGGCGCCGGGCGGCCGTCTCCCGGGGGTCGCCGGTCCAATCGCCCCGCCAGCCGTTGGTGGGGAAACGCACGTAGTCGAACTGGATCTCGTCCACCCCGGCCCGGGCCAGTTCCACGGCCAGGCCGATGTTGTAATCGCGCACCGCCGGGCACGCCGGGTCGACCCATACGCAACCGCGCTCGCCCCAGGGCTCGCCGGCAGGGTCGTGCAGAGCCAGCTCCGGGTGGTTCCGTCCCAGTTCCCCGTCCAGGAAAAGGGCCAGGCGCGCCACCACGTGCAGGCCGCGACGGTCGAAGCGCCGCATCAAATCCGGCACGGAAGGGAGCAACGGCGCGGTGCGTTCCGCTCCCCAGGAGGCCAGGGGGTGCGTGCTGCGGAACGTCACCGCCCCGTCGATGTCCTTGGCGTCGATGACCACCGTGTTACCGCCGGCGGCGATGAATCGGTCCACGCGATCGAAGACCGAGGAGACGGCGCAAGCCGGTCCAGCCAGGTAGATGCCCCGCACCTCGGCCCCGTCGGCCACCGTTTCGCGGACACGCTCGGCGCCCCCGTCCACGACCACGGGAATGCGCAGGTGCTGGCCGATGGACAGGTGGTTCGAGGCGATGCCGTTGGCCCGCCGGATGTCGCCCAGGAGATCGGTCAGGGTGTAGTGGTTGGTCAGGTGCCGGTGCTGCTCGCAGATCTTGGCCAGCGTATCCCCCTGGCGGACCGTGTAGTCGAGGGTGTCCGGGACGACCGTACCGGCGACGGAGGCACCGGCCACGAGGGCCGTGAGCAGAGTGGACAGGATTGCTTTCTGCACGATCGACACGGGGGCGCCTTGCGTTCGGGTCGATAAACCGTCCTGGGACAAGCTTCTGGCCTGATCGTGCAAGGGCCGGACCCGCTGAGGGTCGGACCGCTGGACAGGACTCCCCGCTCGTGGAATCATGACCGTCACGGGACACCTGGCGCCGCGAATAGGAACGCCGCGAGGCGGGTACCCCGGTCGCCCCCGACACGTCCTGACAGGAGATCCCATGTCCCTCGCGTTCTCCCAACCTCTCGGCGGCGCCTGGCGGCGCATGCAGGACCTGCTCTTCCACCCCTTCGACCTCGGACGCTGGTTCGTGCTGGGCTTCGCCGCCTGGCTGGCGGGCCTGGTCGAGTCCGGCGGCTCGGGCGGCGGCTCCCTGGAGTACCTCTTCGACATGGACGACGGGCGGGACTTCAGCGACCTACCCACCCGCACCTGGGAGAGCGTCCAGGACCTCATGGTCGAGGCCTGGGTGGTCGGCCTGGTGGTGATCTGCCTGCTGGGCGCCCTGGTGCTGGGGTTGGTTCTGCTGTGGATCGGCAGCCGCGGCCAATTCGTCCTGCTGGACGACCTGGTCCACCGCCGCACGGAGATCACGCGGCCTTGGCGGGAGTTCGCCGCCCAGGGGGACAGTCTCTTCCTGTGGCAGGTGGTCTACGCGGTGATCGCTTTCGTGGTAATGGCGGGACTGACTCTCAGCGCGGTCGTGGGGATCGGCTGGCTGGCGGCCCTGGACTTCCCGGCCGGCGCGTCCTTCCCCTTCTTCGTACTGGGGGGCATCCTGGCCTTCGTCCTGGTGGCGATCCTGATCTACGTGGAGTTCTTCCTCATCCACGCGGTCGTGCCCATCATGTACCGGCGGCGCTGCTCGACCATGGAGGCCTGGCGCGTCTTCGGCGGCGTCTTCCGCGCCCACCCGGGCTCCTTCGTGCTCTTCGGACTGCTCCACCTGGCCGTGGGCATGGCCGGCGGATTCTTTTTCTTCGCCGCGGGGTTGCTGACCTGCTGCGTGGGACTCGTGCTCATGATGATCCCGTACCTCGGTTCGGTGGTCACCCTGCCTCTTCCGGTACTCCTGCGCTACTTCGATCTGGAGTTCATGGGCCAGCTGGGCGAGGACTGGCGGACGCTGGATCCGCTTCCTGAACCGGAACTGCCGGGACCACCGTCGCCCGCGCCGGCGCCCGTCCCCGACGAGCAGGACTCAGTCGAGTTCGAGCGTGACGGGACAGTGGTCGGAACCGAGGACGTCGGCGAGGATCCCGGCGGCCCGGAGCCGCGGCCGGAGGATCCCTGAGATCAGGAAGTAGTCCAGGCGCCAGCCGATGTTCCGCTCGCGCACGCCCTTGCGGTTGCTCCACCATGTGTAGTGGCCACCCCCCTGCTCGAACTCCCGGAAGGTGTCGACGAAGCCCGTCTTGAGGATGGCGTCGAAACCCGCGCGCTCCTCGAAGGTGAAGCCGGCGTTGCCGCGGTTGGGTCCCGGGTTGGCTAGGTCGATCTCCCGGTGCGACACGTTGAGGTCGCCGCAGAAGACCACGGGCTTGCGCTTCTCCAGCTTGCGCACGAAGCGCAGGAAGGACGGGTCCCATTCCTGGCACCGGTAGGGCAACCTCGTGAGTTCGCGCTGGGCGTTGGGGGTGTAGACCGTCACCAGATGGAGGTCGTCGAATTCGGCGGTGAGGACCCGGCCTTCCCGGTCGAGCGCATCCTCCCCGAGCCCCGGATACACCGCCAGGGGCGCCGTACGGGTGAGGATGGCCGTCCCCGAGTAGCCGCGCTTGAGGGCCGGATTCCAGTGGACGGTCCAGCCCGGCAGGTCCAGGTCCACCTGCTCGGGTCGCGCCCGTACCTCCTGCAGGCAGATGGCGTCGGCGTCGCAGCCGGCCACGAAATCGGCGAAGCCCTTCTTCAGGCAGGCCCGCAGGCCGTTGACGTTCCAGGAGATGATCTTCAAGGCGGCGCTCCCCGTGACGGTGAGGGTCGAAGGGCCGATCGCCGGCCATGGTAGCGGGCCGTCCGCCGGTCCGCAACGCCGGCCGTCAGGCCTCCCTGGCACCCCCCCGCCGCAATCGTAGTTCCGCCACGCCGCAGTAGAGCACCGGCACCGTGAAGACGGTCAGCAACGCCACCAGCATGCCGCCGAGGGAGGGGATGGCCATGGGCACCATGATGTCCGCCCCGCGGCCGGTGGCCGTGAAGATGGGCATGAGGGCCAGGATCGTGGTGGCCGAGGTTATCAACGCCGGCCGGATGCGCCGGGTCGCCGCCGCCACCGTGGCCTGCCGGACCTGGACGACCGTGCGGGGAGGCGACGCGGCGAAGCGCTGGTCCAGGTAGGTGGCCATGACCACACCGTCGTCCGAGGCGATGCCGAACAGGGCGATGAAGCCCACCCAGATGGCCACGCTGAGATTCACCGGTCCGATCTGGAAGAGCTGCCGCAGCTCGACGCCGAACACCGCGAAGTCCATGAACCAGGGCTGACTGTACAGCCAGATCAGTATGAAGCCGCCGGACCAGGCCACGAACACGCCGACGAAGACCATACCGGTGGTCGGCACCGAGCGGAACTGGAACCAAAGCACCAGGAAGATGGCCAGGAGCGCCGCCGGCAGCACCACCAGCAACCGCTTCTCCGACCGCACCTGGTTCTCGTAGCTGCCGGCAAAGGCGTAGCTCACACCAGCCGGGATTTCCAGCTCTCCGGATTCGATCTTCGCCTCCAGATGCCGCCGGGCCGCCTCCACCACGTCTACCTCCGCCTGGCCGGACTTCATGTCGAAGAGCACGTAACCCACCAGGCGCGTGTCCTCGCTCTTGATGGCCTGGGGACCACGCACATAGACGATCTCCGCCAGCTGGCCCAAGGGGATCTGCACGCCCCCGGCCGCGGGCACGAGAATGCGCGCCAGATCCTCCAGGGAGTCGCGCAGTTCGCGGGCGTAGCGTACGCGCACCGGATAACGCTCCCGGCCCTCCACCGTGGTGGTGACCAGACGGCCGCCCACGGCGATCTCGATCACGTCCTGGATCTTCCTGACCGTCAGGCCGTAACGAGCCGCCGCATCGCGGTCGATGTCGATCTCCAGGTAGGGCTTGCCCACGATGCGGTCGGCGATCACGGCGGCCGGCTCGATGGACGGGACCTCCTTGAGGTGCTTCTCGATCTGCAGGCCGACCCGGTCGAGGGTCTCCAGGTCCGGCCCCTTGACCTTGACGCCCATGGGGGCGCGCATACCGCTCTGGAGCATGACCATGCGCGCGGCGATGGGCTGGAGCTTCGGGGCCGAAGTCGTGCCCGGCAGCCTGGACACGCGGACGATCTCGTCCCAGATGTCGTCCGGCGAGCGGATCTCGTCACGCCACTGGCGGAACGGCCGGCCGCGGGAATCGGGGACGAGCTCGCCAATCTCGTCCCGCACGTATTCGCCGCGGCGGCCGTCCCAGGCGAAGCGCCGGCGATGGCCGTGCTCGTCGAGGATGTATTCGGGTTTGTAGTTGATCACGGACTCGATCATGGAGATGGGCGCCGGATCCAGGGGCGACTCGGCGCGGCCCAGCTTGCCGACCACCGACTCGATTTCCGGGATGGCCGCCTGGGCCATGTCGAGTTTCTGGAGCACGTCCAGAGCCTCGCCCATGGAGGCGTGAGGCATGGTGGTGGGCATGTAGAGGTAGCTGCCCTCGTCCAGGGGCGGCATGAACTCCTTGCCCAGGCCCGGCAACGCGTGGCGCGGCCCCGAGAGCGCGCGATCAACGAAGGTGGGCGCATCGTCCGCTCCCAGTCCCGGCACGACGCCGACTACCCGGTCGAAGCCCTGCCAGACCATGAGCGCGAAGACCATGAGCAGCACCGGGAGGACCAGGAAGACCGCCTTGTGATCCAGGGTCCAGGCCAGCAGGCGCGGGTAGGATCGCTGGAAGAATCGGAACAGGGTGAGCAGTCCGCCGATGAGCAGGGCGACGAAGATCAGGTTCGACAGCAGCGGCCGGTCCGGCCCCAGGGGCAGCCAGTGCTCGGTGAGGACGAGCCCGACGAAGATCACGGCGATCCCGTTGGCCAGGAGCGACCCCCGGCGCCGTACGGACTCCGGCAGCCGGCTCTCCACGAGCCCGTACGCGCCCCAGGCCAGCAGGGCGAGTCCACCGGCCAGCGAAAGCCTGGCAGCGACGACCACCCCGACCGCCACCAGGGCGACCGACGTGATTCGGCGGCCGAACCAGGCGCCGCGGCGCCCCTTGAACAGCAGGTGGGCGAAGGGCGGGATCACGGTCAGCGCCACGATGATGGAGGCCACCAGGGCAAAGGTCTTGGTGTAGGCCAGAGGCTTGAAGAGCTTGCCCTCGGCGGCCTGCATGGTGAACACGGGCAGGAAGCTGATGATCGTCGTGGTGACGGCCGTCAGGACCGCGCTCCCCACCTCCGACGCCGCCCGGTGGATGACGTCGAGCCGCCGCTCGTCGGGTCCCGCCTCCTCCAGCCGTTTGAGGATGTTCTCGCAGAGGATCACCCCCATGTCCACCATGGTGCCGATGGCGATGGCGATGCCCGAGAGCGCCACGATGTTCGCGTCAACCTTGAAGAGCTTCATGCCGATGAACGACATGAGCACCGCCAGGGGCAGAAGTCCCGCGATGAGGATGCTGCTACGCAGGTGGGCGATCATGACGATGACCACGATGATGGTGATGAGGATCTCGTCGGTCAGGGCCGTGCGCAGGGTGCCGAGGGTCTCGTTGATCAGCGTAGTGCGGTCGTAGAAGGGCACGATGGTAACCTGGCTCTCGCGTCCGTCGGGCAGGGTCTTGCGCGGCAACCCAGGCGCAAGCTCCGCGATCTTCGCCTTGATGTTCTTGATGGCCTGCAGGGGATTCTCGCCGTAGCGGACAACGACCACGCCGCCCACGGCTTCGGCCCCCTCCTTGTCGAGAGCCCCGCGCCGCAGGGCCGGTCCCAGGGAGACGGTAGCCACGTCGGCGATGGTCACCGGGACGTTCTTTCGCACGACGACCACGCTCTTCTCGATGTCGGCCAGACTCTCGATGAAGCCCAGGCCGCGCACCACGTATTCGGCGCTGTTGATCTCGATGGTCCGGGCCCCCACGTCGACGTTGGATTGCCGCACCGCCTGGTAGACCTGGTCGATCCCCACCCCCCAGGCCCGCATTGCCTCCGGATCCACGTCGATCTGGTACTCGCGCACGAAGCCGCCCACGGAGGCCACTTCGGATACGCCCTCGGCAGACATGAGGCCGTACCGCACGTACCAATCCTGGGAGGTGCGCAACTCGTCCAGGTCCCAGCCGCCGGTGGGATTGCCGTCGGCGTCGTGTCCCTCGAGGGTGTACCAGAAGATCTGACCCAGGGCCGTGGCGTCGGGGCCCAGAGCGGGCTGGACGCCGGTGGGCAGCGTTCCCGGCGGCAGGGCATTCAACTTCTCGAGGATGCGCGAGCGGGAGTCGTAGAAGTCGGCCCGCTCCTCGAAGATGACGTACACGGTGGAGAACCCGAAGAAGGAGTAGCTGCGCACGGTCTTGATATCGGGCAGTCCGAGCAGGGCGACCGTCAGGGGGTAGGTGATCTGGTCTTCCACGTCCTGGGGCGACCGGCCCCTCCACTCGGTGAAGACGATCTGCTGGTTCTCTCCCAGGTCGGGGATGGCGTCTACGGGCACCGGGTCCCGGGGTAGACCGCCCACGTCCCAGTCGAAGGGCGCGACCATGATGCCGCCGCCGGCCAGGAACAGGACCAGCAGCGCGACCACCAGCTTGTTCTCCAGGCAGAAGCGCAGGAGCAGGCTCAGGGGCGAACGGCCGGGAGTCGGCTGCGGCGAGTTCACAATCAGCGTCCTTCCGCCACGGCAACGGTCAGGGAGTCGATCTGCCAGCCGCACCGCAGCATGGAGTCGCCGAAGTACGGGTTGGCGGTCTCGGTGACGAGCTGGAGCCAGTCGGCGCCCTGGTCGTCGAAGGCCATGGGGCAGTGGAACCGGCGAACGGTCGTCCAGGCGACGCCAAAGCGGTCCAGGGTCGTCCACAGGTGGACGGTGAGATCCTGCAGGGCGGTCCGTCGTGCGACGATCCCTTCGGCTGACTCGAAGGCGTCCGCGGCCGGACGGAGGTTCTCCAGATCGGCCATCCAGGCGTCGTGGGCCCCGCCGGCCAGGAGCATCATGTCCACTTGGCCGAGAGCCGCAGCCAGGTGGGCGGCCGCGCCGGCCGCCGCTCCGTCGTCGTCGGCTGCCAGCGCGCGCTGGGCCCCCAGGTATGAGGCCAGGACGGCATCGAGTTGTTCACGGAAGGCGATGGGGGCGGCGAATACCTCGACGGGGTTCCCGTGGGCCTCGTGACCGCCGCCCGCCGGGGCCGCCGGCGCGCCATGATCGTGTCCGGGCGTGGGACCACCACCCTCGGGATTCATCATGCTGGGGCGGGCCTGGATCTGCAGGGCACTGTCGATCTTGAAGTTCCCGTTGACGACTACCAGTTCGCCCTCGGCCAGACCCGCGGCCACCACATAGTGGTCGCCCACACGGGGACCCAGGTCCACGACCCGGCCTTCGAAAGTCGGTTTCTCCCGGCCGGGCAGGCGGACGTAGATCACGGCCCGCTTGCCAGTGATCAATGGAGCCGAGGCGGGAATGACCAGGGCATCCGAAGAATCCGGAGCACCGAAGGCGGCGTCCACCACCGCGGTGGCGAACATGCCCGGCTTGAGCCGTCCGTCGGTGTTGTCCGCTTCGAGACGGACTCGGACCGTGCGCTTGCGCGGGTCCAGTAGCGGATCGATGAAGACCACTTCTCCGGCGAAGTTCTCGCCCGGTACGGCGGCCACGGTGAACACCACCGTCTGCCCCACCCCCAGCCAGGCCAGATCCGACTCGTAGGCCTCCAGCTCGACCCACACGCCCGAGAGGTCGGCCACGGTGTAGAGAGGCGTTCCCGTTTCCACGTACATGCCCTCGACGGCGTTCTTGTGGACGACGATCCCGCCCTGGGGCGATGGAATATCGACGTGGTCGGCGGCCTCGCCTCGTGCCTCGAGAGCCCGGATCCAGTCCTCGTCCATTCCCCACAGGCGCAGGCGGCGGCGCGCCGACTCGACCGTGGCCCGGGAGCTGTCCCGTACCAGGGCGCTGGAACTGCGGGCTACGTCCCGGTCGGCGGCCAAGGCGTTGAGCAGCTCGGTCTGGGCGGCGAACAGCGCCGGACTGTAGAGCGACACCAGGCGCTCTCCGCGCGCGACGGTCGCGCCGGTGAAGTCCACGAAGAGTTCGTCTATGCGGCCCGGTACCCGGGCAGCGATGGTGCGGGTGCGCGTCTCGTCACCGGCGACTGTGCCCATGAGGCGCACTTTCGCCGCGACGCTCCGCCGGCTCGCCGGTTCCGTCAGGATCTCGGCCAGGGCGGCCGCCCGTTCGGACATGACCAGGGTCGTGGGCCCCTCCTCGTCACCGTCGTCGGCCTCCAGCGGGATCAGGTCCATGAAGCAGATGGGGCACTGGCCGAACCCGGGCAGTTGGATCTGCGGGTGCATGGAGCAGGTCCAGACCGAGGGCTCCGCAGCGTGCCCGGCACGGTCGCCGCCGGCGATCGCCGCACCTCCGGTGTCCGCATCGTCGCCGAGAAGGTAGCCGGCTACGAAGACCAGGACGACGGCCGCGACTGGCAAAAGGACGCGCAGTGGATTCCTATTTCTCATGCCTGTCCTCTTTCCACTCTTCGTGCGGCGCAACGGGCTCCGCAACGATCTCTTCCAGTGTAGCCAAGCTGATCTGCAGGTCGGCCTCGGCACGCCACAGGGCCAGTTCGAACTCGAGCAACACGCGCTCGGCATCGACCAGGTCCATGAAAGCAGCCGTACCGGATTCGTAGGCGGCGCGCGCCGCGGCCAGGGACTGGCGGGCCTTGGGCAGAAGGGTGTCCCGATAGAGGGCGGAGCGGCGGCCCGCGTCCCGGTGCTCGTAGACGGCGCGTTCGAGGCGCGCCTCCAGACGTCGCGCCAGGTCCGCCCGTTGGTAACCGGCCGCCCGGAACCGGCCCGCGGCGGCGTCTACCTCAGCTCCGTACCGTCCCTGCCACAGGGGCAGGCTGATCCCGAGGGTCGCGAAGGCTGCGTCCTTGCCGCTGTCCGGTGTGCCGGCGTTCCGCGCCGCGCCGACCTGGATGTAGTTCACGCCCAGGTTCAGGTCCGGGTAACGCCGTTTGCCGGCCAGACTCCCGGCCTTGAGCTGACTGTCCGCCTCGCGCGCGAGCACGGCGAGTTCCGGATTGGCCGCGAGCATGCGTTCCAGCAGGTCGTCCGGGTCGAGAACCGTCGTGGATCCCTGTCGGGCGACCGGCATCGCCGGCGTCCGGGCCGGTCGGCCGAGGGCGGCGTTCAAGCGCGCGACCAAAGGCCGGCGCAGGTCCTGCAGACCGAGTAGCCGGTCCTCGAGCCGGGCCATCTCCACCTGGGCCTTGACCACGTCGGCGTAGGCCCCGCCTCCGGTCTCGTAGCGGGAACGGGCTACGGCCTCTGCCTGCACGAGCAATTCCAGATGACCGGCGGCGGTCGCCAGGCTCCCGTCGAGGTAGGCGATCTCGTGGTAAGCGGACCGCGTCTCGCGCAGGACCGCCAGGACCGCCGCCTCGGTGCGGGCGGACATACCGGCCGCTCGGTCGGCCACCACGGCCCGCTCCAGGCCGAGGATGCCGAACCAGGGGATCCGCTGGGTCAGGGAGAAGATCCGTTCCTGGGGCCCCACTCGAGTCTCCACCGGCGCCACGGCCTCGGACCAGGTGAGGCGGGGGTCGGGCAGCACACCGGCCGCCGCGGTCTGCGCCACCGCTGCCTCTTCATAGGCGCGGGCGGCGGCGAGGGCCTCGTTGTGGACGAAGGCGTAGCCCAGGTAATCGTCCAGACCGGGAGCGGCCGGCAACTCCGACACCGGGTGCAATCCGAAGCGCGCGGCCACGGTCTCGTCAGCCGGCGCCGCAGCCACGGTCGCCGGCGCCGCGAGCAGGATCCCGAAGATGAGCACGGTGGTCTTCATGTTGCTCCCGGACTTCATGATGCTCGCAGACATGGCCAAGGTGGAACTATCGCGCTTCCGGCCAACCGGTATGCAGCTTGCGGGCCAATCACCAGAACCGCCCAACACCCTGAAAATCTGGAACTTGCGGCGGATATCCCAGTTTGATTGTAGAATATTCTTCAACACACTCGAGGATATGGCACAGTAGGTCGTGAACCGGGAGCCGGAGCGAGGATGACGATTTCGACGAGGACGGCCGTCATGGAGAACCTGCGTCGCTACCGCTGGATCGCCCTCATGGTGATCCTGATCACGGCCCTCCACTACAACACGGCCATGCACATCCACGAGGCCCACGGCATCTACCGGCGTCTCTACTACTTCCCCATTATCCTGGCCGGTTTCCGTGGCGGAGCCCGGGGCGGCTTCCTGGCGGCGCTGGCCGTGTGCGCCCTCTACATTCCCCACGCCTTCGGCTTCATCGGCTTCGACCCGGCCCACGCCGTGGAGAAGATCCTCGAGATGGTGCTCTACGTGGCAGTGGGGCTGCTCACGGGCATCCTGACCGGGCGCATCAACCGGGCCCGGGACCGGCAGGCGCACCTGGCCGGCCATCTGCAGGTGGCCCTGGACGAGAAGACCGCCATGGAGGCCGAACTGGTACGCACTGCCCGGCTGGCGGCGGTGGGCCGCCTGTCGGCGGGTCTGGCCCATGAGATCCGCAACCCCCTGGCGAGCATCAGCGGCTCGGCCGAGGTCCTGAGCGACGACTTCCCCGCCGACCACCCCAAGGGCCGTCTGCTGCAAGTGCTCCTGGCCGAGACCGGACGCCTGAACGACGTGCTCTCCCGATTCCTGGCCTTCGCCCGCAGCGAGCCGGGCGAGATCGACGGGTTCGACCTGGCGGCCGAAGCCGCCACCGTCGGCGATCTCCTGGGCGCCCGTGACGACATGCCCCCCGCGACGATCACCCTGCCCGCGAAACCGCTCCCAGCCGCCCGCGGCAACGCGGAACAGATCCGCCAGGTGCTGCTGAACCTGGCCCTGAACGGGGGCGCAGCTGCCGGCCCGGACGGATCGGTACGGCTGGAACTGGGCCTGGACGGTGACCGGGTCCTCTGCCGGGTTTGCGACGACGGTTCCGGATTCACCGACGAGGCGGTCGCGAACTTCGGCACACCTTTCTACTCGACCCGCGAGGGCGGCACCGGCCTGGGCCTGGCCACGAGCCTCCGCATCGTCGAGGACCTGGGCGGCACCCTCACCATCGATACCGCGGGAAGCGGCGGCTGCGTCGTCCTCGGACTGCCGGCCGCCGGACACACGGACTGACCAGGGAGTACGACATGGCGCGGATTCTGGTGATCGACGACGACCGCAGCCTGCGGGAGGTCGTGAGCTTCATTCTCGACGAGGCAGGACACGAAGTCCTGGCAGCCGGCGACGGGCACGAGGGCCTGCTGATGCTGGAGCAGGACCCCGACCTGGTCGTCACCGACGTGCGCATGCCGGGCCTGGACGGCATGGAGGTGCTGCGGCACATCCGCGACGACGCCACCGGCGTGACACCGCCGGTCATCGTGCTGACCGCCCACGGCACGGTCGAACAGGCGGTGGAAGCCATGCAACTGGGTGCCTTCACCTACCTGCTGAAGCCCTTCGCCCGGGACGAGTTGCGCCTCACGGTGGAACAGGCCCTCCGCACCCGCACCCTCGAGGTGGACAACGCCCGGCTGCGCCGGTTGCTGAAGGAGCGGACCCGGGAGCACGGCATCGTCCACGCGTCGACCGCCATGACGAACCTGCTGGCGGACGTGCGCCGAACCGCGCCGGCCGACGCCAGCGTCCTGATCACCGGCGAAAGCGGCACCGGCAAGGAACTCGTGGCCAGGGCCTGCCACGACCTCTCGGCGCGCTGGGACAAGCCCTTCATGGTGGTCAACTGCGGGGCCATACCCGGGGAACTCATGGAGTCGGAGCTCTTCGGTCACCGCAAGGGAGCCTTCACCGGCGCCGGCGCCGACGCCTTGGGCCGGGTGCGGGCAGCCGAGGGCGGAACGCTCTTCCTGGACGAGGTCGCCGAGTTGCCCCTGGCCCTCCAGCCCAAGCTGCTACGGGCCCTGGAGTCCCGACAGGTGGATCCCGTGGGCAGCACCGAACCGGTGACCGTGGACTTCCGACTCGTCTGCGCTACCCACCGCGACCTGGAGACCGAAGTGGCGGCGGGCCGCTTCCGGGAGGATCTCTTCTTTCGTATCAACGTGCTGCAGTTGCGCCTGCCCGCCCTGCGGGACCGGCCCGCTGATATCCCGGTCCTCTGGGAACATTTCACGCGCCTCCACGGCGGCGGCCACCTGGAATCGTCGCCGGAACTCCTGGCGGCCCTGCAGGAGCGTCCCTGGCGGGGCAACGTCCGTGAACTGAAGAATCTCAACCAGCGCCTGGTCCTCATGACCGACGGCGACCGCCTGGAGCCGTCCCACCTGGTGCAACACGCCCCGGCCGGGCCGCCTGCCCCCGGAGGGCCGGAAAACACCGGCGGCTCCCCGGGCCTCCCCCTCGGCGCCTTCCCCGAGGAGGGGTTCTCCCTGGTGGACCTGGAAAGGGAGGTCATCCGCCGGGCCCTGGCCCGTCACGACGGCAACCGCACTCGCGCCGCTGCCTACCTGGGGGTGCCCCGCCACATCCTCGTCTACCGCATCGGCAAATACGGGCTGGATTGAGCGGTCCGGCCGCAAGTGGATTGGCTACGATTGCTCCTTGGCGGGAACGCCGTTTGGCCCTATTCTCCGGACGAGCCGATAGGCAAGGACGCCGCGGCATGCCCGGAGCGCAACCATGGCCCACAGCGAATCCCGCCTGGTGATCTACGCCGCCCTGGCGGGCAACTTCCTCATTGCAGTGACCAAATTCGTGGCCGCCGGTATGACCGGCAGCAGCGCCATGCTCAGCGAGGGCGTCCACTCCCTCGTCGACACGGGCAACCAGGGCTTACTGCTGCTGGGCCTGAAGCGCGCCCAGCGTCCCGCGGATCCGGACCACCCCTTCGGCCACGGCAAGGAGGTGTACTTCTGGTCCTTCCTGGTGGCGATCCTCATCTTCGCCGTGGGCGCCGGCGTCTCCATTGTCGAAGGCATCCGGCATGTGCTGCATCCGCGCCACCTGGAAAACGTGGGCATCAACTACTTGGTCCTGGGCCTGAGTTTCGTCTTCGAGGGCGCGGCCTGGTTCATGGCCCTCAAGGTCTTCCGGCGCGCCAAGGGGCGCCTGGGCTACTTCCAGGCCGTCCGCCGCTCCAAGGATCCCACCACCTTCGTGGTCCTCTTCGAGGATTCGGCGGCCATGCTGGGAATCATTGTCGCCGCCGCGGGTATCGGCCTCGGTCAGCTCACGGGCTGGCACTGGATGGACGGCGCCGCGTCGGTGGTCATCGGCCTCATCCTCGCGGTGACCGCCTGGCTGCTGGCCGTGGAAACCAAGGACCTGCTCATCGGCGAGAGTGCCGCCCCCGAAGTGGTGGCGGCTATCCGCGAGACCGTGGGCGCACGGGCGGAGGTCGTGGCCGTCCACGAGGTGCTCACCCTGCACATGGGACCGGAATTCGTGCTCGTGAACCTGAGTCTCGACTTCGACGACGACCTGGACGCCGCCGCGGTGGAATCCGCAACCGCGGCCATGGTGGCGGATATCAAGCGGTCCCAACCCCTGGTCAAGCGCGTGTTCATCAAGGCGACCGAGAACCCACCGGCCGGGAGCGACACCCTGTGAACGGACTGCATCGTCATGCCCGGTTGGTGCTCCTGGTCTGGCTGCTCACGACTCTGCCCGCGTGGGCCCAGGAGTGGCGGATCCACAAGGTGGCCCGGGGCGAGAACCTGACGCTCATCGCCAACCGCTACGGGGTGGAGCTCGACGACCTGCGCGCCTGGAACGACCTACGCAGCGACGAACTGGCCATCGGCCAGGACCTGCGCATCCCCGAGGAGAACCAGGAGTGGTACGTGGTCAAGCGGGGCGACACCCTGCTGGAGATCGCCCTGGCCCATGACATCACCCTCGATCTGCTCCGGCGCCTGAACGATCTACGCCGCGACGACATCCACGTGGGCCAGCGCCTGCGCCTGCGCCCGGCCCCCAGCGACGAGCCCGTGCACGTGGTGCGCCGGGGCGACACCCTCCACTCCGTCTCCCGGCGCCACGACCTGTCCGTGGCCGACCTGAAGCGCATCAACGACCTGGCCGGCGACCGCATCTACGTGGGCCAGCAGCTGCGCCTGCGCGAGGTGGACCGCACGATCCACGTGGTCGAACGGGGCGACGCCCTGGGCGAAGTGGCCAAGGCCTACGGACTGACCGTGGCGGAGCTGAAGGCCCTCAACGGCCTCGAGAGCAACGTCATCCACCCGGGGCAGGAGCTGCGGTTGCGCGCGAACGGCGAGGTCCAGCTGGCCACCTACCAGGTGCGCCGGGGCGACAACCTCACGGAAATTGCCCGCCTGCACCAGATGAGCTTGCGGGAACTGCGCGACCTGAACGGCATCCGGGGCTCGGTCATCCACCCGGGCCAGGCGCTGACCGTGCGCCCCCGCCTGGGCACCGCGGCCGAGAACGGCGACTTCGACTGGAAGGATCTGGCCGTCACCGTCCCCGGTGTCCGACGCTTCGACACGGCCAACGGTCCCTACTACTGGTCCCAGCCCCGGGCCACGGCCCAGCCCGGCTCGAATTACAAGGAAGAGCAGGACATCTCCCCGCGGCTGGCCTACCGCAACGCCCGCACCCTGTGGCGAAGCTTCACCGAACGGGTGGACCTCCAGCCCCGCCTGGGCCACGAACTCGCCGGTTGGCATTTCGTGCTGGACCCGGGCCACGGGGGCATCGACCCGGGCGCCATCGTCATGGCCGAGGACGCGGCCGGCAAGAAGTACTGGGTGGTGGAGGACGAGTACGCCTACGACCTGGCCCTGCGCACGGCCGCCCTCCTGATACTCCACGGGGCCGAGGTCACCCTCACGACCCTCAGCTCCACCCACCTGCTGCGCGGCAACGAACCGGTGGGCCACACCTTCGTCCACGAACGCGACGAGGTCTTCAACGACGAGGCCTGGAACCGCAGCAACCGTCCTAGCGACTGGCCCAAGGGCGGCCAGGCCTACCTGAACGAGCGCATCACCGTGGCCAAACGGGCCTTCCAGGGCGTGCCGGCCAACCGCCAGGTCTTCCTCAGCTTCCACGCGGACAACGTGCGCTCCCTGGGCAACGTGGTCACCCTGTTCTACTACCAGAGAGGGAACAGCACCGACAGCGTTTCCCGGGACTTCGCCCGCAAGCTCCTGCCGGGCATGGGTGCCGGCGCCCGCATCGCGGGTAAGAGCCTGGGCGTGCTGCGCCACAACCCCACCCGCTACAAGCTCCTGGTGGAGATGCGCAACCTGGCCTACGAAGATCACATCTGGGCCGTGCGCTACTCGGAACTGCGCCAACGCGACGCCGAGAAGATCGTGCGGGCGCTCATCGACGTGGTCGGCAACGGCGTCTGATTTTCGATCACGACACTGGCCGAACCCCGCCGGGGCCGCTATGCTCCCGGGACGCCTCTTCCCTGGCCCCGGGAGGTCCCATGTGCCGACCCCGTCTGCTCTTCGTGCTCCTGATCGTTCTTTCAGCCCCGGGTTCGGCCATGGCCGCTGACCGCGTCACCGGCGAACCCTTCGCCACCCGCAGCGAAGTCATCGCCCCCCACGCCATGGCCGCCACCAGCCAGCCTCTGGCCACCCAGATCGCCCTGGAGATCCTGCGCCTGGGCGGCAGCGCCGTGGACGCGACCATCGCCGCCAACGCCGCGCTGGGGTTGATGGAGCCCACGGGCTGCGGCATCGGCGGTGATCTCTTCGCCATGGTCTGGGATCCCGGCGAAGAGAAGCTCCACGGTCTGAACGCCAGCGGCCGCTCGCCGCGATCCCTCACCCTGGCCGAGTTCACCGAACGCGGCCTGGAGCACGTCCCCGCCTTCGGGGTACTGCCCATCAGTGTGCCCGGCTGCGTGGACGGTTGGTTCGAACTCCACGACCGGTTCGGTAAGCTGCCCATGGACCAGGTGCTGGCTCCGGCCATCCGCTACTGCCGCGACGGCTTTCCCGTGAGCGAACTCATCGCCCACTACTGGCAGTTGAGCGTCGCCGGCCGCGCCGACCATCCGTTCTTCCTGGAGACCTTCACCCGGGACGGCCGCGCCCCCGTGAAAGGCGAGATGTGGACCAACGAGCCCCTGGCCCGCACCTACGAGACCATCGCCGAGCACGGCCGCGACGCCTTCTACCGGGGCGACCTGGCCCGGGTCATCGCCCGCACGGTGGGACAGGCCGGCGGTTTCCTGGAATACGAGGACCTGGACGGCCACCGGAGCGAGTGGGTGGAGCCCGTCTCGACCGACTACCGGGGCGTCGACGTGTGGGAACTGCCCCCCAACGGCCAGGGCATCGCCGCCCTGCAGATCCTCAACATCATGGAGGGCTTCGACGTGGCCGGCCTGGGCTTCGGCAGCCCCGAATACGTGCACGCCTTCGTGGAAGCCAAGAAGCTGGCCTTCGCCGACCGGGCGCGCTTCTACGCGGACATGGATTTCGCCGACGTACCGGTCGACGAACTCATCAGCAAGGAATACGCGGCGCGGCGGCGGGCGGAGATCGACCCGTTCCGGGCCGCCCGCAGCGTGGACGCCGGCAATCCCGCCTTGCGCCAGGGCGACACCATCTACCTGACCGTGGCCGACAGCGATGGCATGATGGTCTCCTTCATCCAGAGCAACTACCGGGGCATGGGCTCGGGCGTGTGCCCGGAAGGCCTGGGCTTCGGCCTCCAGGACCGGGGCGAGTTGTTCACCCTCGAGCCGGGGCAGGCCAACACCTACGCCCCGGGCAAGCGACCCTTCCACACCATCATCCCGGCCTTCGCCACCCGGAACGGGGAGCCTTGGCTCAGCTTCGGGGTCATGGGCGGCGGCACCCAGCCCCAGGCCCACGCCCAGATCATCATGAACCTGGTGGACTTCGGCATGAACCTGCAGGAAGCCGGTGACGCCCCGCGCATGCTCCACTGGGGCGGCAACGAGCCCACGGGCCGCACCATGAACGACGGGGGCAATGTGGCCCTGGAAACGGGTATCCCCTACGCCACCCGGCGCGCGCTCACGGACCTGGGACACCACATCGTGGTGAACGTGGGTTCCTTCGGCGGCTACCAGGCCATCATGATCGACCGGGAGCAGGGCGTGTACTACGGAGCATCGGAATCGCGGAAGGACGGACAAGCGGCCGGGTACTAGATGTCGCGGCGAACTTGATATTCCCTGTTCACCCTCTTTATTTGGGATCGACGCCGCTCGCCCGGCCCGTCCACCAAGCACGAATCGCCGGGAGCCGCCATGCCCATCCACTTCTGCTACCATCCCGCCCGTGATCTGTTGATCCACGTGGGCCAGGATATGATCACCCTCGCGGAGATCGATGAGCTGGCCGCCCGGCGCCGGGCCGCCGGGTTGCCGGATTCCGTGGCCCACACCCTCAACGACATGCGCCACGCCCATTTCGACTTCAGTCTGGACCAGCTGCGGATGAACCAGGAAGGCCGGCCGCAGGACAGCTATGCCGGTTGCCGCCAGGCCGAGATCGTCACCGATCCCCACAACACGGCGATTCTGCTCCTGTGGCGCAATTGGTTGCCCGCGGGCATCGAGGTCGAGGTCTTCTCCACACCCGAAGCGGCCTACGCCTGGGTCGGTGTGGAACGGCAGGACCGGGACCTGGTCATCCGGGGCACCGACGGGACCGCCTGACCTGGACCAGGACATCCCACCGGCAGCTTGGAATCGCCATGCCAGAACGACACCGACGACGTCTCGGACGGCCCGTCTACGAATTCTACCCGCTGGCGATCGAATCCTCCTTCCCGCCTCGCGCCCGGCTACTAGGGAATCGCCCTCTGCCGAGGCCCTCGGCGCCCAGGTGAAGGAATCCCCGGCGGCCAGGTCACGGGCGTGACCCACTCCGTGCCGGCGGCCGTAGTTCTCGAGACTTTCCAGGCGATGCTGCCGGAAATGAAGAGCGTCCTGCTGCCGGCAGAGGAAGACCATCAGGGATCCGCCATCGACACCGAGGGCTCCCGTACCGCCTGTGCCGCCATGGACCTGGATTATGCCGAGGTTTCCTGCGCCACCGTCAAAGCCGCCGCCCAGGCGGTGAATCCCGGGAAAGACGGGGCCGACGCCGCCATCGGGGGCCCAGTCCATGTTCATGGACAACACCGTGACCATGGCCGAGTAGTCCGACGGCAACCGCCGGACTCGTGTCCGGGCAGGAAGCGGCACTCTGCGGGGCGCCGCTTTCACGTCCGCTCATCCTCGCCCCCACATCCGGGATGGCCGATTTCGCGGCCTCTGCTATCATGCTCCTGTGAAACGACCTTGTGGACCCTGGAGGGAGACGGAGAGCAGCGTGCAGAATCCCCTGGAAAGGGACGGAACCGGAATTCCGCTCCCCGCCGATCCGCCCAGGTCCCATGCGGACGGCTGAGCTCCCCGGATTGGCCATCTGCTCGGCAGGGGAACTGTTCGGCGGGGTCGAACGGCACATCCTGGGCATGGCCGCCTACCTGCGGGACCAGCGCGGCGTCGCCCCCCGCGTCGTCCTCTTCCATGACCGTGAGCTCGCCGCCGGCCTGCGGGACATGGGTGTGGAGCCGGTGATTCTCCGGGGTCGGCACCGTTACGATCCGGCCCTGGCCCGGCAGCTGGCCGACCTGATCGCCGCCGAGAACATCGATCTCGTCCATTCCCACGGTTACAAGGCCGTCGTGACCTGCGCCCTGGCCCGGCGGCGGACACCCTTTGCCATGATCAAGACCGAGCACGGGCGCGTGGAGCCGTCGGCGGGCCGCCCTGCCGTCTGGTTGAAGACCCGCCTGAACCATCTGCTCGACACCTGGGCGACCCGGACCACCGGAGCTCCGGTCTGCTACGTGACGAGCGACCTGCGGGACTACTGTGCGGACCGGCACCGCGGCCTGGACCGCACCACCGTCCACAACGGCATCGAACCTATCGACGCGGACGCCTACACGCGGCCGTCGGAGTTGCACGAGGACCGGGTCAACCTGGGCGTCATCGGGCGCGTGAGTTCGGTCAAGGGTCTCCCCCACCTCCTGGATGCCATGGCCGACGAAGCGATGCCCTCCGAGGTAGTTGCTCACGTCGTCGGCACCGGCCCACTACTCGAGCCCCTGCGCACCGAGGTTCGCGAGCGGGGACTGGACAGCCGCATCGTCTTCCACGGCTTCCGCGACGACGTGTACCGATTCATCGCCCATGTGGACGCGCTGCTCATGCCGTCGCTGCACGAGGGTCTGCCCTATACGCTTCTGGAGGCCATGTCCCTGGAGACGCCCATGCTCGCCTCACGGGTCGGCGGTCTGGCCGAAGTCGTGTGCGACGGAGAGACCGGCCTGCTCTTCGAGTCCGGCGACGCGACGGGCCTGCGGGACGCTGTCCTGCGCATCGTCCGGGAACCGGCGTTGGCCGCCGCTCTGGGCGAAGCCGCTCGCCGGGACCTGCTCGAGAACTACACCCTCCAACGCATGGGGGACAACTACTGGCGCATCTACGAGCACACTCTGGACCGGGTGAAAGGGGGAGCGGATGTCCGCTGACTGGCTACGGCAGCGACAGGCCTTCGTGCCCGTCGCCGCCGCCAACGGGTCCATCGGCCAACAGGTCGCCAGCGGCGGCTTCTGGTCGGGTCTGAGTGTTGCGTCCGAGACGGTGTTGCAGACGGTCCGCACTATCATCTTCGCCCGCCTGCTGGCGCCCGAGGACTTCGGGATCGTCGCCCTCGCCACGATCTTCACCCAGTTCGTGTTCATCTTCGCGAACTTCGGTTTCAGCGCCAGTATCATCTACCGGCGCGACATCGACCGGGACGACCTCTCGGTCTGCTGGTGGGGCAATATCGGCATCGACACTTCGGCTGCCTTGATCTGCTGCATCATCGCCTTCTTCTCCAGCCGGACGGCTGACAATCCCGTCACCGCCCACATCATCTGCATCATGGCGGCCCAGTTCCTTTTCACGAGCGTCGGCAGCGTCAACAACGCCCTCATGCGCCGCGTGTTCATGTTCAAGGAAATCACCATCGTCAACATCGCGACGACCGTGGTTGCCTTCGCCATCGCCCTCGGTCTCATCCTGTATCGCGACGCGGGTGTTTACGGTCTGGCGATCGGCGCGGTATCCGGCAGCGTGCTCAGGAGCCTGCTCAACTTCTATTTCGTACCCTGGCTGCCGTCCTTCCGCTTCTCCTGGAGCCGACTCCGCGGTCACTTCGAGTATGGCGGCTGGTTCCTGGGAGTCCAGCTCGTCACCTTCGCCAACGGCAATCTCGACCGAACGGTGGTCGGCACCTACCTCGATACCGCCCAGCTCGGATACTTCGAATACGCGTCCAACATCCCCTTGAGCATCTCGACCCGGCTCAGTCAGGTCCTCAACAGCGTCCTGTTCCCGGCGATCTCGAGCCTGCAGTACGATTTGGACCAGTTGGGCGACCTGCTGCGCAAAGTCTATCGCTACAATGCCTTCATCATCTTCCCCCTGCTCGTCGGCATCGGTCTCGTGGCGCCGGACTTCGTGCGCGTCGCCTACGGCGAGCAGTGGATGGTGATCGTCGAACCGTTGCGTTTCTTCTGCCTGTACGGGCTCCTGCGGATCTTCATCAACCCCTACCACGCGCTCTGCAACGGCCTGGGCATGCCGCGGCTCCCGTTCAAATGGACCTTGATCTACCTGCCCTTGAACATCGCCCTGGTCTATCTGGGGATCCGGTACTACGGACTGACGGGCGCCGTGGTGGTGCGCTTGGCGGTACCGATCTTCATGACTGTCACCCTGGGGCGGGAGATCTTCAAGCACGCGCGGATTCCGTTGGGGAGCATCCTGGCCTCCGCCCTGCCGGCGACCCTGTGTTGCGTCGTCATGGCAGCCGTGATCCTGGCCGCCACGCCGGCGTTGAACACCCTCGTCGCGTCGCCGCTGCTCAGGCTGCTGGCCAAGGTCGGCTTGGGTATACTGGTCTATGGGATCGCGTTCGCACTGCTCTTCGGCGACGACCGCAGGTTCATCCAGCGGCAGATCCTCAAGATGGCCGGGCGAACCTAGCCCGACCCGGTGGGCGTCAGGACACCGGCGAGATGGTCCGCGATGCGCGGCGCAGCGTACCCGTCACCGTAGGGGTTGACCGCGCGCGCCATGGCGCTCCAGGCAGCGGGATCGCTCAGCAACCGGTCGGCCGTTTCCACGATGACCTCGCGTTCGGTACCCACCAGGGCCACCGTGCCCGCATCCACCGCCTCGGGCCGTTCGGTGCACTCCCGCAATACGAGCACCGGTTTGCCCAGGCTCGGTGCCTCCTCCTGGATGCCCCCCGAATCGGTGAGGATGAGGTGCGCCCGGCTCATGAGGAGCACGATCTCCCGGTAATCCACCGGTTCGATGAGCCGCACCCTCGGCACGTCACCCAGCAACCGGTGCACGGGCTCCTTGATGTTGGGATTCGGATGGACCGGGTAGACCACCTCCACGTCATCGTGGGCGGCGACCAGGTCGGCGATGGCCAGGCAGATGTTCTCGATGCCGGCGCCGAAGTTCTCGCGGCGGTGAGCCGTCACGAGGATACCGCGCCGGGGCGGCGCGAAGGCTCCCCCGACGTCCGCATCGCCCAGGTTCTCCTTCATCCAGAACAAGGCATCAATGGCGGTGTTGCCGGTCTCCACCACGTCCGCCTCCTCGATGCCTTCGGCCAGCAGGTTCGCGCGGCTCTTGGCCGTGGGCGCGTAGTGCCACGTGGCGAGTTGGGCCGTGAGGCGGCGATTCAGTTCCTCCGGGAACGGACTGTAGCGTAGGTGCGAACGCAACCCCGCCTCCACGTGCCCCACGGGGATCTGCTCGTAGAAGGCCGCCAGGCCGGCGATCGTGGAGGTCGTGGTATCGCCGTGCACGAGCACCGCGTCGGGTTTCTCACGTCGCAGGACGTCGCGCATGCCCACGATGACGCGGGCGGTGACATCATAGAGGTCCTGTCCGTGGGTCATGATGTCCAGATCGTGGTCCGCCTCCACTTCCAGCAGGGCAAGGACCTGGTCGAGCATATCCCTGTGCTGGGCGGTGACACAGGTCACAGCGTCGAACCGCTCCGCCCGCGCCTGCAACGCGCGCACCACCGGCGCCATCTTGATGGCCTCCGGACGCGTCCCGAACACCACCATGATTTTATTCTTCAAGTCGGTTCCCTTTCCGAGTATGAGACCGTGTATCGGGCCGGTTCGCCGCCACCGGAATCGCACGGCGGCGGAGCACGGCAAGAAGCGGCCGCGTCGGCATCCGGCCGTTATTCCACCGGCCTCGGCGCCGAAGCACCACCGAGTTTCCCGATGACTTCGAGGGCACGATCGAGATCGCGCTCCCAAGTATATATGTCGCTCACCGCGCGACGGCCACGTTTCCCCATGTCCCGGCGCAGTACGGGATCGGACATGCGCCCGAGGCAGTCGGGCAGCGAGGTCGACACTTCGCCGTCGAAGGCCAGGCCGCAGCCCTGCTCTTCCACGATGCGCTGCATGGGCACGGCGTTCGAAACGATCACCGGCAGGCCGGCGGCCATGAAATCGAACAGTTTGTTGGGTACGGTCGTGTCCGTATGCTCGGTCTTGAGATGCGGGATCACGCCCACGTGGCACTTGGCCACCAGGGACGGCACTTCCTTGCTGTCCACCCAGCCGTGAAAAACGACGCGGTCGGTCGCCCCGAGTTCGCGGCTCAGGGCCTTGAGCCGCGGCAGGTGCCCACCGGCACCAACGACGTGAAATCGCAAGGGCGGCGCGTCGGCGGGCAGAGCCGCCAGAGCCGCCACGACCTGGTCCAGGCCCCGGTTGCGGGTCACGAGTCCCACGTAGATCAGATCCACGGTACCGCTCGAGTCGTCGGCCGGATCGGCCACATGGTCCAGGGTGGTCCGGGGCGGCGTGTTGGAAACGATGTGCACGCGATCCCGCGGCGCGCCCAGTTCCAGCAGGTGGTCGCGCATCTCGTCCACCACCACGAAGATCCCGGCGGCGCGGGCCGCCACCCTGCGCTCCAGGCGCCGCGCCAGGGCGGGATTCTTGAGCAGCAAGCTGCGCAGCCTGATGGGATCGCTGTCCACCACGTTCTGCCACATGGCGGGATGGTTCTCGGCCATGTCCACCAGGGCGGACACCCCAAGCCGCTCCGCTTCCTGGATCACCAACAGGGCCAAGGGAAGGTCCCGGACAATGAGGAGATCGGGCGTGAAGTCCCGGCAGGCCCGGCGAATGGCTCGGCGCCAGACCGGATTGGCCGGGGCCGGAAGGCTGAGAAGACCGTTGAGCGGACCGGGGACATCAGGTCCGAGCACCCGGTGGCAACCGATGCCGTCGACGTCCTCCACCAGGGCCCGTCGCTCGAGATTACGGCATACCAGACGAACCTGGTGACCGGCGTCCAGACAACCGCGCAACAGTTTCTCGACCCGGACATCCCAAGGATAGTCCTCCCCGTACACCCCGATAATCTTCATGGCGCCCTCCACCACAGGTATTCCGGTTCCGGTTCCCCACCCTTTTGCAGGGCAGGCCCTGTCCTCTCCGTAGGACAACCCGGCGGCCGGTTCGAGGTGTGCCCCCGTTTCGCGTTCCATCCGGAGTCCAGCAAATATACATCCACACCACCGGCTTGTCGTCCGCGATCCACCCGCTGCAACCGGATGTGGATCGGTTATTGCAGCGGGACGACATGATCGGCGAATAATTCAGCTACCGTAGAGGGCTTGTGTGATGCGAACCGTAAGATTAGCTTCAAGGAGCGTGAATATCCGGTTTCGCGTATGTTGTTCCGGCCATACGGTTGAAGGGAGTGGGAATCTTGCACAAGCGATTTGACCTGCCGTGCATCGTTGCGGTTTGCATGGTTCTCGGTACTGCCGCAGTGGCAGACGAAAACATATCGGTGTCGAACGTGAGCGGTACCTACACCACCGGCTCCGTGTTGACGATCACCGGCAACGGTTTCGGCCAGAAGATCCCGGCGGAACCCCACGTCTGGGACAACTTCGAGAACGGGGCCGGTTCGGTCGGGACCACGATCGGCGCACCTCCCGTCGGCGTCGGCCGCTACGCCCAAATCGGAACCAGCGTCTACACGCTGGCCGACCCCTACACCGGTAACGTGAGCCTGACATCGTACGAGAACGGCGGAACCGGCGAAGACCAGGGACTGATCACCCACTGGATTCCCAGTGAAGAGAAGAGCGCGTTTGCGTCCATGAAGTTCAAGATCATCAGCGCGGCCGGCACCATCGCACCCAACAACATCAAGCTCATGCGCCTCAATGCCGCCCTGCCCGACTACGCCCACGGCTTCCCGAACTTCAACATCGGCAACGATCGCGACCGGACCACCTTTCCCGGCATCGTGAACCATGGGATCCAGCAACAGACATATTTCGGCGGCTTCGGTACCCTGCCCAACATCGATCAGTGGAACAGCATGAGCATGTACACCCACATGGGTGACGTGAACGTGGCCAACGGCTTCGCCGGCCGCTCGATCAACGGCCAGGTCGCCGAGAGCGGAAACATCATGACCCTGGCGCCCTACGAGGGCTACACGGATCGCGTTTCCGGCATCCGGTCGGTCATGCTGGGGTCCTATGTGAGCTACGAAGGCGCTCGGGTCGAAGTATGCCTCGACGATATCTATGTCGACAAGACCCTGGCTCGCGTCGTCGTCTACAACCCGGACGGCGGCAACCGGGAGATGCAGATCCCCGCGTACTGGACCAACAACGAGATCCGGGTGGAGGCCAACTTCGGCCGTTACGCTTCCGGCACCAGGCTCGCCATGGTCGTCTACGATGAGGACAACAACGATTCCGCGCCGTACACGTTCTTCGTGGGTGGCGACGGCACCGACCTGGGTGCTCCCGGCCAGCCGGGAACCCCGATCCTCCAGTAGCGGAACACCGCCGCGGCCGACGAATCCCGAGCCGTGGCGGCCCCACCGGAACCCGAACCGGCGCTACCGGGCCTGTTCGCTTTGCGCAACCACCTCGCGCATACGGACGATGCGCATATAGTCGACTCCCGTGATATTCAGGATGCTCACGCTCATACCCGCTGTCAGGTACCAGTAGAACTCCGACAGTCCGTAGGACGCGAGACTGAACACGATGCACATGCCGGAGAGTACGAACACCGCCTCCGCGCATTGATGATAGTACATCAGTCGCGTGCGTAGCGCCGCCGAGCCGAGTCCCACCTCCCGTGCGAGCTTCAATATCCTCCGGACGGCCGGCTTCACCGCAAGCACGTTGCGGAGGATGGAGACGAGCACGCCCATGAAGATCACCAGCCCGAAAGCGCCCAGTTCGATGAACACCTCGGTGTACAGGTTGTGCGAGACCTGAGGAACACCGCGGAAATTCGCGTTCGCTTCCCACGACGTCCCGATGCCGTGGCCGAACAAGGGACGTCTCATGCCGACCTCGATCTCCTCGACGACACCGGTGATCCTCCCCTCCCGGGTGCCCGAGTTCTTGGTGTCGCTGCTCACCAGGGAGAGATAACGGTCCCGCTGGTCGTCGTTCATGGCCGCCACCATCAGGCACGCCGCCAGGACCACCCCCAGGACCAGCACGAACTTGTGCCGCGAGCGCAGGAAGACGAAACCGTAGATCACGACCAGCCCCACCATGCCGCTGCGCGAGCCGGTCAGCAGCAACGTGTACAGCATGCAGGGCAGAAGCGCGAAGTAACTGGCCTTGAAAAGGAACCGGCGATCTCCCCCGAACAGGTAGTGGAGGAAGGGCAGGACGGTCATGATCACGAAGGCCAGACCGTTGGGGTTGATGAGGTCATGGGGCGCGCCGGAGAGCCGGTCCAGGAATTCCGCCCCCCCCATGTGGGCCTGGGAACCCCAGTAGCCCGTCGCCAGGTGGAGATAGAGCGGTTCGAGCACGCGGAACACTTGGCAGAACACGACCACGAAGATGAATTTCCTGAGCCGTCCGTAGGAATCCACCAGGTACAGCGGAAAGAAGAAGAACACGATCGCCTTCACGAAGCCCTCGATGCCCCGGTTCACTGCGCTGCCGGGCCATTCCACCATGGGGATGACGACGACGACATAGGCCGCCAGAATAATGAGCAGCTTCGATGTCTGCGAGCGATCCTTGATGCGGCGGCTCTCCTGGGACAGGAAGATCAGCCCGGTGATCGCGCCGACGAGCAGGACCGTCGGCCGCAGATAACCGATGGCGTGGATCCGGCTCGGCATGTTGAGCAGGGTCGTGATGATCAGCAGGATGAACAGGTTGAATGCCCATCGCGAATAGATGACGGCCTCTTCTCGTTATCGACGTGTTCTCGTTCTGTCGACGCTGCGTCGGCGCTCGCCCGGCGACCCGGGAGCGCCGTCAATCATGGAGCAGACCCAGCCGGCGCAGGGCGAACTTCAACAACACCTCTCCCGTCACATCGGCGCGATACCGCCACAGGTTACGGGCAAAGTAACGGTAGCGAGCTCGGCGCTCCTGCGCCCCGGCCCAGGCCACGAGTCGCTCGTGGGCCTCCGGATCCTGTGCTGCGTACTCTCCCTCGCCACGCTCGAGATCCCGGCGCGCGGCCTCCAGGAAGGAGAGAATCTCCTGTCCGACGAGCCCGGCAGCATGAACGGGACGGTAGCGCCCGTCCTGCGTGATCGGATGCCAGGTCACGTCGCCGCAACCGGCCTTCGACAAGGTGATCTCGCACACGGCTGCCCGCCGGAGCGCGGTTTGCCACGGCATATCGAAGACGAAATTCCCGAGGCTGTACAGGATAACGCCGCTGCCGACCCGCTCCCAGCCCTGAAGGACATGGGGATGGTGCCCGATGACGAGGGAACATCCGGCTTCGATCATGGCATGCCCGAGGTCGACCTGCTCCCGGGTGGGGCTGGCAACGAATTCGTCGCCCCAGTGGATCGAGACGACGGCGAGAGCGCCCGCGGCACGGGCTTCTCCGATGTCGTGCAGGATCGCCTCCCTCGGCCCTTCGGCGTACTGCGGCCGACCCGTGAAGTGCTGCCGGGGGCGCAGGGAGTAGCCGAGCACCCGCAGATCCAGGCCGTTCACCTGCAGATCGACGGGCAGGCAGCGCCCGGTATCTCCCGCAGCCCTTCCGACGACACGGATGCCGGCGTCGTCGAGGGAGGCGACCGTACCGTCGAAAGCCTCCCGGCCGTACTGCTGGGAGTGGTTGTTGGCAAGGGAGAGCGCATGGAACCCGGCGTGGGTGAGGCTGTGGATCCCCCGCACCGGGCCCCGGCACTCGCGCCGGGACGGCAGGCTGAATCGAGGTGGGTCCGACAGGGCGCATTCCAGGTTCGCCGTGGCCAGGTCCGCGGTCCCCAGCAGATTCCGGATACCGCCGAAGAGATCGAAATCCGGGTCACGGCCCAAGGCGGTGCCGACGCCGCGACCCACCATGATCGGGTGCTCGCCGAGCATGATGTCGCCGCCGGCGACCAACCGCACAGTATCGCGCACCGCAGCTACCCTTCCTCAGAGGTCATTCCGTCGCGCCCTCAATCCCGCACGAGCACGTCGTAGAGGGAGCGGATTCCGCGCGCCGCCCGGTCGTTGGAGAACCGCTCGCAGGCCGTCGCCTGGTAAGCGGTGAAGGCGTCGCGGCCACGTTGCAGGGCCTCCTTCAAGGCCTCCGCCAGGGCAGCGGGGTCACGTGGGGCAACGACGTAGGCCGGACTCTCTTTCAGCACTTCCTGCAGACCCGAACAACTCGAGCCGACGATGGGCGCACCGGCCGAGAGCGCTTCCATGGCCAGGAGCCCGCAGGCTTCCCAGCGGGACGGCATTGCTACCACGTCGACACCCTTGAGGGCACCGGGCATGTCGTCCGTATGCGCCACCTGGATGAAATGCTCCTCCAGGCCGAGTTCCTCGAGGTAGGCGAAGTCCTCCCGCACGAACCCGCCCCAGCCGAAGGTCACTATCTTGGGCATGGGTGATACGGCGGGGTCCGCCGCCATGATCGCCACGGCATCGACCAGGTCCCGGAAGCCCTTGGGCGCCATGAAGCGGCCGAAGAAGCCGATCAGGGGCGTCTCCGGCGCGAGTTGGAGGTCCGCCCGGAGGTCGGCCGGCGTGCCGCCCGCGAAGAACTGTGTGTCGATGCCATGCACGACAGTGTGGAACCGGTCCCCGTCGATCCGCGGGAAGAAGCGCCGAAAGTTGTCCCGGGCGTCGGTCGTCACCATATGGAAGAGCCCGACCCGTGAGTAGGCCAGGCCGACCCCCAGCTTGCGCAGCCGCCCCTTCCAACCCGCGAACGGGGCCTCGTGAAAAAGATCGTGGCCGGTGAGCATCTGTGGGGTCCGGATACCGATCCCGGCACAGGAAGTCAGGACGCCGGCCGTGAATCCGTGGGCATGCACCAGATCATAACGTTGCGCCCGCAATTCCTGCCGGATGCGGCGCATGGTCGCCAAGTTGTCCAGCGGTGTCGCCACCACGGACATCCGCCCCTCCGGCAGGAACTTCGCCAGGTAATCGCCGAGAGTCGCGTCCTGACCGACGAGTCGCAATTCGCAGTCGGCGAAGGCGGGATGCCCATAGATGTAGCGCAGAAAAGTGCGAATGCCGCCGCCGGTGTGGATCGCCGTGAGGAGTACTTTCATCGATCGCTTCCACCTTGGTCGGCACGGGCGAATTCTGCCGCCTCTCCGGCGGCCGTCAGGCGCACAGTATAGCCCGATCGGAGGCACTATTCTATCTGCAGCCGGTACCGTCCAGTCCTTTTTAGGACTTCGATGGGCCGGATTCGAGGAAGCGGCCGCCTCGCTCATGGGCCGGGTTGACGCAGATGCCGCGGACGGAGACAATCATCCGGCCACCAACCGGGAGAGGAATCATGAAGCTGCCGCACGTCCTTCTCAGTTACGTCCTACTGATCACCTTGCTGCTCGCCCTGCCAGCCCCGGCCTCCCTCGCCGGCGACGACGCGGGCACCCCGGCCACCCTCGAGGGCGTGGCCGCGAGTCTGGACCGCCTCCACAGCACCCTGGACGGCTTCCGCCACCGGCTGGACGCCCTGGAGAAGAAGGTCGACGACGGGCTCTGGTTCGACCGCCTGGGCGACGTGGCCGTCATCGACAAGGTCCGCATCTACGGCCCCCCGCGCTGGAAGGAGAAGAGCGACACGGCCATCGGCGCCGGCAATCCGCTGAAGTTCTGGTGCTACGCCTTCTTCCCCCGGGACCTCGACACGTCGCGGAAGGCCCCCCTGCTGGTCTTCCCCCACGGCGGGGTCCACAGCGACTTCTCCACCTACTACACCCACATCGTGCGCGAACTGCTGGCCCAGGGCTACGTGGTGGTGGCCCCCGAGTACCGCGGCTCGACCGGCTACGGCCGCACCGTCTACGAGAACATCGACTACGGCGGGCTCGAGGTGGAGGACAACCACGCGGCCCGGCAGTACATGCTCGACAACTACGACTTCATCGACGGCGACCGGGTCGGCATGATCGGCTGGAGCCACGGCGGGCTCATCTCCCTCATGAACATCTTCGAACACCCCGACGCCTACGAGTGCGCCTACGCAGGTGTGCCGGTGAGCGACCTCATCGCCCGCATGGGCTACCTGGACGAGGACTACCGGGCCCTCTACTACGCCGACTTCCACATCGGCGAGCAGGTCACCGACAACATCGAGGAGTACAAGCGCCGTTCCCCCGCCTGGAACGCCCACAAGCTCCAGACGCCGCTGCTGGTCCACACCAGCACCAACGACGAGGACGTGAATTCCCTCGAGGTGGAGAATCTCATCAAGGCCCTCAAGGCCGAGGGCAAGGAGTTCGAGTACGAGATCTACGAGGACTTTCCCGGCGGTCACAGCTTCGACCGCCTGGACTCGCGGGGCGCCCGCCAGGTGCGGGTGAAGGTGTACCGGTTCCTGGCGCGCTACCTGGAGCCGCCGCGGCCCATCACCGATCTGGAGCAGCTGGACCGGGCGGGGTACGTGGTGCCGGGCAACGACTGAGGTTCGTTGGGATTCAGGCGACGATACCGTCGAGAACCGCCCGCACCTCGCCGGCCAGGCGGCCGGGCGTGACGGGTTTCATGAGGAAGGACCGCACACCCAGGGCCAGGGCCGATTCGCGGGTGACGGTCTCGCTGTAGCCGGTGCAGAGGATGACCGGCAGGTCCGGGCGCACCGCCAGCAGTTCGCCGGCGAAGTCGGTGCCGATCATGCCTGACATGGTCATGTCGGTGATGACCAGGTCGAAGGCTCGCGGATCACGCCGGAAGGCGGCGAGGGCCGCTACGGGATCCGTATGGCCGGTGACCCGGTAACCCAGCGTCCCCAGGCCGAACTCGGTGGCGCGGATGATGTCCGGCTCGTCGTCCACCAACAGGATGTGCTCGTCACCGCCGGCGCACTCCTCCTCGGTCTTTTCTATCGGTCGCGCATGGGCTGTCCCTTCTTCCATGGGCAACCAGACCCGGACTTCGGTCCCCTCGCCCGGCACCGACCGGAACGTGATGCGGCCTCCGTGTTCCTGGACGATGCCGTGGACCACGGCCAGCCCCATGCCCGTCCCCCGCTCCGCGTCCTTGGTGGTGTAGTAGGGCTCGAAGACCTTGCGCGCTACTTCCTCCGGTATGCCCGGGCCCGTGTCGCTCACCTCCATGACCGCGTAGCGTCCGGAGGGCAGGTCCTCCACGCAGCCGGTGATGTTCCGCTGGGTGTGTTCGCCGAGGGTGATCCTGATCTCGCCGCCCCCGCCGGACATGGCCTGGTAGGAGTTGGTACAGAGGTTCATGAGGATCTGGTGGACGCCGGTCGGGTCGGCGATGACGGGTCCGCATTCGCCCAGCTCCTGGCGCAGATCGATGGTCGCCGGGATCGTCGAACGCAGCAGCCGCAGGGTCTCCTCGATCAGGGGTTTCAGATCCAGGGGCTGCCGGTTCTCCACGGACCGGCGGCTAAAGGCCAGGATCTGTTGCACCAGGTCCCGCGCGCGTTCTCCGGCCAGGATGACCTGATCCAGGTGGGCCTGCAGGTCGCCCCTGTGCCCGATCTCGTCGGCCTCCAGGCGGGCTAGCTCGCCGTAGCCCAGGATCGCCGAGAGGATGTTGTTGAAGTCGTGGGCAATGCCGCCGGCCAGGGTGCCGATGGCCTCCATCTTCTGGGCCTGCCGCAGGTCGGTCTCCAGGCGCTTGCGCTCGGTGATGTCGCGTACGATGGCCTGCACGTAGCGTTCGTTCCCCAGCTCCAGGAGATTCAGCGTGACCTCGGCCTCGAAGAGGGTGCCGTCGAACCGGCGGTGGCACCACTCGAAGAATTGCAGCTCGCCCGCCAGGGCCGCCTCGATGCGTTGCTGGACGGCCGAACCCGACGGCGTCCCGTCCGGCTGCTCCGGCGGCGAGAATTCCAGGGGGGTTTGCCCGACGATTTGCTCGCGGCTGCAGCCGAAGACCTCCAGGGTCCTGGCGTTGCACTCGATGAACCGTTCGTCGTCCATGAGGAAGATGGCGTCGCTGGCTGTCTCGAAGAGCAGGCGGAAGCGCTCCTCGCTCAGCTCCAGAGCACGGGTGCGGCGGCCGACGCGCCGGTTCAGCCGGCGGTTCAGGAGCAAGAGCAGGCCTACCAGGACGACCGTGACCACCGCGGTGACGACCGCCCAGCGGGGCAGGTAATCCCGGTGGAACCTGCCGTCGCCGAACCAGTGGTTCAGGCGCATGAAGTAGTAGGAATCGCTCTCCAGTTGCCAGGCGATCAGGGCCCGGTCGACGGCGGCCATAATCTCGGTGCCGGCGCCCTCGGCCGTGGCGATGCGCATGGAGAACGGTGCGAAAGCCATGGGACTGGCGACCAGATCCAGGCCGGCGGAGCCGAGGAAACCGTAGACGTTGGTGACCACCCCGGCGTCCACGCCGCCGCGCGCTGTGGCCGCCAGGACTTCCTCCTCGTTGGGCAGTTCCCGGATGGTGATCCGCGCCCCCGCCTCCCGGGCCAGGTCCTCCAAGTAGGAACGATTGATATCGTCCGCCACCAGACCCACGGTGGTCCCGTCCAGGTCCAGGACGTGGCGCACCTCCACGCCCTGGCGCACGTACACCTGGTTCCAGACGGTGAGGATCGACTCGCTGTTGAAGTCCAGCACCGAATCCCGCGCCTCGGTGAAGGCCACGGCGGGCAGGATGTCCAGGGACCCTTCACGAACGGCGCGACCGAGTTCATCCCAGGTTCCCGCGACGTACTGGAGGCGCCAGCCCTCCGTGATCGCCACGGCTCCCAGGATGTCGGCGTACAGGCCCCTGGTCTCGCCATCCTCCTGAAAAATCAACGGCGGAGCATCGAAGACGCCGACACGGACCAACCGGTCCTCGGCATGGGCGCCGCCGGCCAGGAGCACGGCGCCGATCAGGATACAGAGACGGGTCGCAGCTTGCATAGATTCCCCGGGGGCGCACGGGAACCCCGGTGCCTGAGGCGGTCTGGATCCGAGGTGTCGAGCCGTTCCTCGAAACGCCCCTCGTCCGGTTGCGGAGCCTATGCTAGTTTGGACCGGATTCGCGTATTTTGCCACCCCTCATCCGGACCGGAGCCGCCCCGTGCGCTACTCGACCGACATCGTCGTCATCGACCTGGAGGCCAGTTGCCCGGCCGCCGACCAGGGCGCCAACACCATCGAACGTAGCAGCATCATCGAGGTCGGCGCCGTGCGCCTGGATCGGCGCAGTCTGGAGGTCACGGATTCATTCAGCGAGCTGGTGCGGCCCGAGGACTACCCCATCCCCCCCTTCATCACCGACATCACGGGCATCTCCCCGGCCATGGTGGCCGAAAAGGAGACCTTCGACCGGGTGGGCCAGCGCTTCCTCGAATGGTACGGACCGCGGAACAAGGCCATCATCGCCGCCTTCGGCGCCTACTACGACATCCCGCTCCTGCGCAAGGAATGCGACCGCTACGGGCTCGACTTCCGGCACTCCATCGCCGGCGGTGCCTTCGACCTCCGGGCCGTGGCCACGGTGTGGCTCGCCGTCCACGACCACCGGACCAGCGGCCTGACCCTGGGCTCCATCCTCGAGAAGATGGGGTTGGCCGACCGTTTTACCGCCCACCGGGCAGTGGAGGACGCCCGGGCTGCCGCGGCGGTGCTGCAGATGCATCACCTGGGACACGCCCTGGATTGAGCGTCCTCGCCGCGACCGCCCGTGCAACCCGGAGGCCCTGTCATCCGTCTGCGGTGTGTCACCCCGACCGAGGAGCCATCATGCCCCGCACCTTCCGCCGTCTCGTCTCCATGCTGCTGCTGGCCGCACCCCTGCTCGCTGCGCCGGCCGCGGCCACGACCCTGCACGGCGAGTTCACCCTGGCCGACGGTACGGTCCTGACAGGCTGGTTCCGCGAGGATCGCGAGGACGCTTGCGGGCACCACCTCTTCGAAGCGCGGCGGGACGGCAATCCCTGGGCCGAATGGATCGACGATGACGCCCTGGCCGCCCAGCGCCGGGCCGACTTCTTCGCCACCCACGGACTGATCGATCGCCTCGCCTACGTACTCGACGGCGGCGACCGTGAAAAGCGAAACCTGGCCTTCATCTGCCGCTACGACGCCCTGGCCTCCCTCGAACGGGACGGGGACGGCATCGCCGCCACCCTGCGGGACGGTTCGCAGCACCGATTGCGCGAACGCGGTCGCGACCTGAGCAGCGACCTGGTCATCCACGCGGACGAGATCCATGAACTGGAGTGGGACGACCTGCGGGCTGCGCGCTTCACGCCGGCGACCACGGCGCCGCCGCCCGAACTGACGCCGGTCTGGGGTACGTTCACCGGCAGCGAGGGCACACAGACGGGGTGGATCCAGTGGGACCGCTCCGAATGCCTGGCCGGCGACGTGCTGGACGGCGACGAGGAGGGTCGCGACCACGAGGTCCCCCTGGGCGACATCACGAGCATCGAGAAAGTCGATGCGCGCTCGTGCAGGGTGACCCTACGGGACGGAACGGAGCTGGTTCTGTCCGGATCCAACGACGTGAACGAGGACAACCGGGGCATCGTCGTCCTGGTGGCGGGCCTGGGCCGCGTCGTCCACCCCTGGCATCGCTTCGACCGGCTCGAGCTGACGGATCCGCCAGTAACCCCACCAGTGGACGAACCCGCCTATGGCGAACTGCGGGGCACCGTGACGACCACCGGCGGCGCACGCCACACGGGCCGCCTGGCCTTTGACCTGGACGAGGGGTGGGACTGGGACATCTTCGACGGGGAACTCCGCGGCGTGGAGTACGAGATCCCCTTCGGCAACATCGACCGGATCGAGCGGGCCGGCGACGACTCGGCCACGGTCCAGCTCCGGGACGGGCGCCGCCTCGAGATGGACGACGGCCCTGACGCCGGAACCGGGAATCACGGCCTGCTGGTGGTCACCGAGCGAGGTCCGGTCATGCTCGTCTGGGCCGAAGTGGCCGCGATCGAGTTCTCCCGCTGATCTCAGGTGCCGGCCAACTCGGCGAGGATGCCGAGTCCGCCCAGCAGGAACAGGAAACAGAAGTAGCCCACCGTGAGCACCAGGTGGATGACCACCAGGATCTTCTGGATGCGGAACGAACGGCCCAGCTCGTGGAATCCCGTGCGCAATTCACCCTCTGAGCGGTCCTGCCGGTAGACCTCGAAGCGGTTGATGCCCTCGATGAAGCGGTGGGCGGCGATGATCATGGGCACCCCCACCAGCGCGCCGACGATGGACAGGCAAGTGATGATACCGTAGATCAGGCTCACCCAGCCCATGAAACGCATATCCGCCAGGGTGGCGCCGAAACCCGGTCCCATAGGGTGGTTGAACGGTTCCTGGGCAGCGGTCTGAATCGTCGGGTCCTGCAAGATCGACCTCCCGGGTTCGCGGCGTATGTCGTTCCTGCCGACTACTCTAGCACGCACCGGGGCCCGCAGCCAGATCCCGCCCGCCGCCGCTGCCCGATTCCCCTTGAAACCATCCGCGCGTTCAACCATGTTTCGGCCATTGACGACCCTGCACCCCGCGGCGGCCACGAGCGCCCGGTGTTCCCGTCCGAGAGGAGAATCCCGTGTCCGACGTCACCAAGCTCTACGAGGCCCAGCAGCCCCGATTCGCCCAGTGGGAAGTGTTGAAGGACATCATCGATCAGCAGATCGACCTGATGCTCAACTACCGGCAGAGCGGGCACCCGGGCGGCAGCCGCTCCAAGGTGCATTACCTCGTCAGCCTGCTCCTGTCCGGCGCCATGCGCTGGGACATCCGCCACCCGGAGAAGCCTTTCGGCGACCGCTTCATCCTGGTCGCGGGCCACACCGCGCCCCTGGTCTACTCCACGCTCGCCCTCTTCAACGAGGCCATGCGGGTCATGTACGAGAAGACCGGCGACGAGAAGTACGCCATCGGCGGCGGCCGCGACCGCACCCTGCTGTGGGAGGACCTGCTGGGCTTCCGCAACATGGGAGGCCTGCCCGGTCACGTGGAAATGGCCGGCAAGAACCTCTTCGTGAAGTTCAACACCGGTCCCAGCGGCCACGGCGCCCCCGTCTGCGCCGGCGAGGCCGTGGCCCTGAAGCGCGCGGGCGCCAAGGGCGTCAAGGTCTTCGGCATCGAGGGTGAGGGTGGCCACACGGCCGGCTGCTGGCACGAGACCAAGAACTCGTCCTACGGCCTGGGTCTGGACAACCTGAATATGATCATCGACTGGAACGACTTCGGCATCGATCCGCATCCGACGAGCTCCATCGTCGCCGGCGGTCCCCGCGAGTGGTTCGAACCCTACGGCTGGCACGTGCACCAGGCCGAAAACGGCAGCGATTGGGAACAGGTCACCAAGGCCCTGCTGGAGCTGACCCACGGCGACAACCCGGCCCAGCGCCCGGGCATGATGTTCGGCAAGACCCAGAAGGGACGCGGCTACTACAAATACGACGCCCCCAGCCATGGGGCGCCGCACAAGCTGAACGACGACAAGTTCTGGCAGTGCCGCGCCGACTTCGCCGAGAAATACGGTGTCGAATGGGTGGGCCAGGGCCAGGACGCCCCCGTCGACAAGAACGCCAACCGTGAGCAGTTCGCCGCCAACCTGAACGTGGCCCTGGACGTGCTGCGCAAGAACGACGAACTGGTCGCCTACCTGGCCGACCGCCTGGTGGAGATCGGCGACAGCGTCCCCACGGACATCGACGGCTTCCAGCTGCCGGTAGCCAAGAACCCCCTGCGCGACGCCAAGCTCTTCGACGTGGACAGCTACCCCGCCGACATGTGGGCCGAGCCCGGCGCTAAGCAGCCCAACCGGGCGGGCTTCGCCAAGTGGGGCAGCTGGATCAACAGCTACTGCCTGAAGAACTACGGCCGCCCCCTGTTCCTGGTCTGCTCGGCGGACCTGGCGGGCTCCACCAACATCGCCGGCTTCGGCTCCGACTACGGCGACATGAAGAACACGGGCTGGTTCAACCGCGACTCGAATCCCGACGGCGTAATCCTGCCCCAGGGCATCACCGAGTTCGCCAACTCCAGCATCACCGTGGGCGCGGCGAGCGTGAACTTCGCGGACGACCCTGAGAACGAGTTCAACGGTTTCTTCACCGCAAGCAGCACCTACGGCTCCTTCAGCTACCTGAAGTACGGCGCCATGCGCCTGTACAGCCAGCTGGCCCAGGACTGCGAGTGGAAGGTGGGCAAGACCATCTGGGTGGCGGGCCACAGCGGCCCCGAAACCGCCGAGGACAGCCGGACCCACTTCGGCATCTACAGTCCCGGTACGACCCAGCTCTTCCCCGAGGGCCACGTCATCGACATCCACCCCTGGGAATACAACGAGGTGCCGGTGCTGCTGGCGGCCGCCCTGAAGACCGACCGTCCCATCGTGGCCCTGCACCTGACCCGCCCCGGCGTGGAGATCCCGGACCGGGCCGGTCTCGGCCTGGCCTCCCACTTCGAGGCGGCCAAGGGCGCCTACGTGCTGCGGGACTACAAGGACGGCGAACTGAAGCAGGGTGTCATCATGGTCCAGGGGACCATGAGCACCTACAACCTGATCGCCGCCCTGCCCGCCATCGACAAGGCCGGCGTGAACGTGAAGATCGTCGCGGTGCCGAGCCCGCAGCTCTTCGCGCTGCAGTCCGAGGAATACCAGAAGACGGTGCTCACTCCGGGCGACCGCCTGAACAGCACCTACGTGACGAACCGTGCGCGTCGGACCATGAGCGACTGGGTCTTCAATCCCCTGGCGGACCGCTACTCCCTGAGCAGTGACCATGACGACAACTGGCGTCCCGGCGGTTCCATCGTCGAGGTCTGCCTCGACGCACGCATCGACACCGAATCCATCACCAAGGGTGTGGTGGACTTCGCCAACTGCTACAGCGAACGCATGGCCGAACTGGAGAAGATGCTGGCGGACGCGCGCGGCTAGGCGCAACCCGACGGCGAACGACGGAGGCGGCCCCCACTGCGGTGGGGGCCGTTCTTCGTGGGCAGCGGCGGGACGGCGGTTGTGCCGGCAAGCCCGGTGTCCTATCCTGGGCGTCCGTCCACACCTTCGATATCCCCGGAAGGGACCGTTTCATGCGTCTGGCAACCTGCGCCCTCCTCGCCCTGGCGGTCTCCGTCTCCCACGCCGCTCCCGGCACGGTCGAGTTCGTCGAGAGCTGGCCCGAGCACACCGCCTACGACATGCCTGAACTGCGGGACGCGGCCGAAGTCTGGGCCCAGGTCCTGGGCGACGCCGGGTCGCACATCGACCTGGCCGGTTTCTACTTCAGCCGCAAAGGTGACGGCGACGACGCCTACGGTCCCGAGTCGGCCCCCGACTTGCTCGTCCCCGCTCTGGACGCGGTGGCTGCGGCCGCGGAACGGGGCGTGGTGGTCCGCTGCCTGGCCGATGCCAAGTTCGCCGTCAACTACGCCGAAGTGCCCGCCTGGCTGGGCGGCCTGCCCGGAGCCGAGACCCGCATCTTCGACGTGGCCCCCCACTGGGGCGGCGTGCTGCACGCCAAGTACTTCCTGGTGGACGACACGCGCTTCCACATCGGCAGCCAGAACTTCGACTGGCGGGCCCTGGGCCAGATCCGCGAGTTAGGCGTGCTGGTGGATCACGCGGGCCTGGCGGCGGACCTGCGCCGGGTGTACGACCTGGACTGGAATCTGGCGGGAGGCGGCTCTCTCGCCCCGGCGGATCCGATGGAAACTGCCCTGGCCGACCTGCCCACCCACACGGTGCGCACGGCTGCCGGCGACGAGGTTTCCGCCCTGGTCACGGCCAGCCCGCGCCACGGACTCCCCGCGGGTATCCCCTGGGACCTGCCCTTGCTGGTGGAGATGATCGATGCGGCCCGGGACTCGGTCCACCTGCAGTTGTTGTCCTACGGCGTCACCGACCGGGAGAAGCGCGTCTTCGACGACCTGGACCGGGCCCTGCGCCGGGCCGCCGTCCGGGGCGCCCAGGTGCGCATCCTGCTGTCCAATTGGGCCAAGTCCCGCTACGCCCTGCCCTGGGTCAAGGGGCTCGCCCTGTTGCCCAACATCGAGGTCCGCTTCACCAACATCCCGGACCACCCGGACGGCTTCATCCCCTTCGCCCGGGTGGAACACGCCAAGTACCTGACCGTGGACGGCGACGCCTGCTGGATCGGCACCTCCAACTGGTCCCGCGACTACTTCTACAGCTCACGCAACGTTGGTCTGGTGTTGCTCGGCACAGGCGCCGCCCACGATCCGGACCGCTTCTTCAACCGGGGCTGGCACGGCCCCTACACCGAATCCGTCGAACCCGGCGCCGAGTACGCACCACCTCGCCGCCGCTGACCATCAGGGAAGGATCGAACCCATGAGCGACACGCCCCTCGCCCCCGACCGTCTCGACCGCAAGCGTTGCTGCCTGGTGGTCGTCGATCTGCAGGAACGCTTCCGCGACCTCATCGTGGGCATGGACGGCGTGCTGAATGCCACCGGCCGTCTTGTCCAGTTCTGCCGGCAGCTGGAGATCCCGGTCCTGGTCACCGAGCACTACCCCCGGGGCCTGGGCGTCACCGTGCCCGAGGTGCGCGAACTCTTTCGCCCCTTCACGGCCCTGGAGAAGATCCATTTCAGTTGCTGGGGCAACAAGGGCTTCCGCGAGGCCCTGGCGAAAACGGGCCGCGACCAGATCCTCCTGTGCGGCATCGAGGCCCACGTGTGCATCTACCAGACCGCCGCCGACCTGCTGCGGGACGGCAAGCAGGTGGCTCTGGCCACGGACGCTGTGAGCTCCTGCTCCGTCGCCAACCGGGACCTGGGGCTGAAGCGCATGGCTGAACTGGGGGTCCAGTCCATGGGCGCCCAGATGATCATGTTCGAGATCCTGCACCGGGCGGGCACCGACGATTTCAAGGCCGTGTCGCCGCTGCTCAAGTAGCGGGCGATCCCGGGCGCAGCGGAGACCGGGTATAAGACGAGTCCGGCCCGGTCATGACGACCGGGCCGGACTTTTTATCGAAGGCACAACCTCGAAATCGTGGCTGAACCTAGAACTTACGGCTGAACCCAAGGGCCATGGTCTGCTTGAACTGACCGGCCTTGCGGATGGCCTGGGCCACCTCGGAGGCGTTCACCAGGTTCCCCTCCTCCACCACCGGCCTCACCGTGTTGTCGTACTTGTCGTACATCCAACGCACGAAGAGCTTGACCGAGATCAGGCCCGTGATCCGCGCCGTGAAGGTATTCTCCCAGTCCACGTCCAAGGTCGTGGTGTAGTCGGCGATGTCGTCGGGCAGCCCCACGTCCGCGGGCACGATGTCGTCCTCGAAGGTGCTCTTGCCCGAGTACATGAACGGCATGACCAGTGAGAGGCGGCTCTCCCAGTCCACGCGCTTGTCCAGGGCGCCCACCTTGTACTCCAGGACCGCCTCGGCAGCCAGCTCATTCGAGCTCTCACGCTGGGTCGCGGTCGACGGCGCCGCCTCGGTGAAGAACTTGCGGCTGTTGGAGAGGAAGGCCACGCCCAGGCGACCGAGCAGCTGGCGATCCTCCGTGTCCACGATGCGGCGGGAGATACCGGCCGACGGCTTGAACGTCATGGGGTTCAGCATCAGGCCCCGTTTCGACGGATCGCTCTGGTCGTCGAACATGGAGGTGAAGTTGAAGGCCACGTACGGGTCCCAGCCACTGTGCTTGGTCAGGCGCAGCAGGGATTCGAAGTCGACCACGTCGTCCGTCTTGTCGGGCTTCTTCCAGTACAGCCCGCCGCCGTCCCGCTCCTGGTTGTGGGTCTGGCCGTAGGTGAGCTTCAGGATGTTGCGCCAGTTCAAGGACTCGGTCTGCTTCTCCATGCGCCCGTCGAAGTTGCCGGTCCAGACGATCGACCCCTTGTCGCCGCCGTTCCAGTTCTCCGAATAGGTGCTCTGGATGAGATTCAGGCCGAGTTCGAAATCCTTCTGCCAGACACCGAAGGGCGTCTCGTCATCCTGGGCCAGCGCCGGCAGGGCGACGGCCGCGAGAACAAGTATGGCCATGAGGCCGTGGGTCACACGCTGCACGGTATCGATTCCTCCTGGGTGGACGCGCCTCAGTCGGCGGTCTTCTGCATGTGAACGACGGTCTGCGGGTACGGGATGTCGATACCCGCGGTGTCCAGGGCTTCCTTGCAACTCTTCTGGAAGTCGTTGTGAACGCCCCAGTAGTCGGCGGCCTTGACCCACGGGCGCACGATGAGGTTCATGCTCGAGTCGGCCATCTCGCTCACGGCGATGGCCGGGGCCGGGTCGGCCAGCACGCGGTTGTCGGCGGCCAGCACGCCCTTGATGACTTCCATGGTCTGGCTCAGGTCGGCGCCGTAGCCTACGCCCACGACCATGTCCACCCGGCGCTGGTCGTATCCGTTGTAGTTGCTGATGACGCCGCCGTAGATCTGCCCGTTGGGCACCAGGATCTTGATGTTGTCCGGCGTGGCGATGGTCGTGGTGAAGATGGCGATGTCCTTGACGACCCCCTTGACGCCGCCGGCGTCGATGAAGTCGCCGGTGGAGAAGGGCCGGAAGACCATGATCATCACGCCCGAGGCGAAGTTGGCCAGGGTCCCCTGCATGGCCATGCCCACGGCGAAACCGGCGGCACCGAGGATGGCGACGAAGCTGGCGGTCTGGACGCCGAACTTGGCCAGGGCCGCGATGAACACGAAGGCCATGATCAGGGCGTAGACCAGGCTCGACAGGAAGCCCACCAGGCTCGGATCCACCTGGCGGGTATTCATGGCCTTGCGCAGGCCCTTGCGGACCAGTCCAGCCACGAAACGACCGATGATGAGGATGACCAGGGCACCGATGACCTTGAGTCCGTATTCGGTCAGAAAGGTGGTAATCTGCTGATAATCGATATCCACGATCCGCTCCCTCCACTGGGCTGATGGTCCGGGACAGGCCGCATGTTCAGCCGGAACCATCCTGCTTGCGACTTCTAAGGACCGGCTACGATAACAATCTTTCGATTAAAGTCAACCAGAATGCTCCAACTTGTTAATCCTATTTACATTATGTGATTAGCGAATCCCGCGGCCTCATTGAACCGGCGTGATCACCACGTCGATGCGGCGGTTGCGGGCCCGGCCCTCGGGCGTCGCGTTCAGGGCCACGGGCCGGTCCGGACCGTGCCCGGTGGCCACGATCTCCCCCACGCCCCAGTCGAGCCGCCCGGCCAGCAGATTGGCCACGGTTTCGGCGCGCCGGCGGGACAGACGCAGGTTCGCCTCGCGGGTCCCCGTGTCGTCCGTGTGGCCTTCCACCGCCACCTGCGCCCCTGGGAAACGCTCCACCGCGGCGACGATCTGGTCCAGGAGCGTGTCCTGGCCGCCGCGCACCTCGGCGCTGCCCACACCGAACTCCAGTCCGAACACCTGCAGCACCACCGCACCGGCCGGAGTGAGAGACACCTCCGCCTTCTCCGGACCGAAGTCGGCCTGGATGGCCGCCACCGCGTCGGCGCGCTGCTGGCGCCGAGAGAGCACCGACTCGGCCGCCGACCGGTCGGCCTCGGCCACACCAGCGCGCAGTTCCGTCTCCCACACCTGCCGCCGCAGGGACGAGACCTGCACCTGGAGCGCCGTGATGGTCGACTCCTGGACCGCGAAGCGGCCGCCCACCGTATCGGTCAGGTGGCGGTTGGCCACGGTCAGGGAATCGATGCGGGCCTGGCGCCCGAAGTTCAGGGCGTCCAGGCGAGTCATGAGATCCGCCGCCGCAGCGGAGCCGGTGAGCGACGGGGCCGTCTCGAGACCGTGCAGGGCGGCGATCTCCGCCAGTGCCTGGTCGAAGCGTCCGAGCAGGGCCTCCATGCCGCTCTTACGCTCGCGCATCTCCTTGATGAAGGCGGCCCGGTTCACCAGCCCCCGCGCGTCGCGACGCAGGAGGTCCCAGGTTGCCGCGCCGGCGGCGCCTTCACGGGCAGCCTTGTAGCGCTTGTCCAGGTCCCACCAGGCCGTGGGCAACTGGCCCTTGGCGCCGAGATCCTTGGCCCGGTCCAGAAGGCTCTTCACCTCGGCCGCCGGTCCGATCTCATCCGCCGCCCGGGCGCCGGCTGCCAGACCGATCGCCAACGCCATCGCCAGGGCCACGAGGATCATCTTGCTGGTCGTCACGTTTTTTCCTCCGTCGCCGCCGGTGGGGGCGGCCCTTGGCGGCGCCGCTGTGCGACGGCGACCGCGGTCTCGATCACGTTCTCGCACGTGATCCGCTCCAGGCAATTGTGCAGGGAGCAGCGCGTCATCCGGCAGGTGCGCCGGTCGGGACACGTCACGTCCGGTACCAGGGTCTCGCACCAGGGACCCCGCGGTCCCCAGCGCACCGGCGCCATGGTCGGCACCGGCGGATACAATCCAACCACCGCCAGGTCCAGGGCGGCGGCCATGTGCAAGGGGCCGGTGGAGGGTCCCACGAAGAGATCCCCCGCCGCGAGTACGCTCATGAACTCCCGCAACTCACAGGAATCCTGCAGGTTCCCGACCTCCGGCGCCAGACGGTCCCGCACCGGCGCCAGACGGTCCACGTCGGCGCCGCTGCCCGTGAGGAAGACCCGCCATCCGGGCCGTCGGGCCAGACCGTTGGCCACCTGTACGAAATTCTCCGGCGCCCAGTCCAGGGCCGAGCCGCCCGAGCCCGGGTGGACGAAGGCCACCACGTCGGCGCCAGCGGCGGGTCCCGCACGGAACGCCGCCGCCGCCGCCTGCTGCTCCCCGGAGAGACGCAACCGCGCCGGCTCGGGATCCGGCGGCACCGCCGGCGCCAGGCCGCGGACCAGATCCAGGCTGTACCGGGACTCGTGGCGGTCCCGCCGCGAACGGGCCTGCCGGACGCCGCGGTTCAGCAAGAACCAGCTCGAGAATCGGGACCAGGGACCGTAGCGCCGGCGTATCCCCGCCCGGCGCAGCAGCAGCGCCAGCTCGCGGCGGTACTGCAGGACGACCGCCGCGTCGAAACGCTCCCGGCCCAGGGCCGCAGCCAGGGCGGCCTCGTCGCACGAATCGTCGTCGCTCCAGGTCCACAGACCATCCAGCGCCGGCTCGTTCTCCACCAGAGGCAACGCCGCAGGGGCCACCATGAAGTGGACCTCCCAGTCCGGCTGCGCCCGCTTCAGGTGGATCGCCGCGGGCAGGGAGACGACCAGGTCGCCCAGGCGGTCCGTACGCGTCAAGAGCACCTTCACGTCCGACCCAGCCGCCAGAGCTTCACGTACTTGCTCAGCACGTAGAAAGCCGAGGAGAGGGCCAGCACGAGCCCCTGCCCGCCGTCCAGGAAGCCGGCCCTGAGCAGCCACATGCGCCAGAACGCCGCCTGGGCGCGCAGGGCCGCCGACCAGGGCGTCGTCCGCGTTCCCCGGGCGTGGAGTTCCTCCGCCGCCAGGGAGGTGTAGCGGTTGAGCTTGGCGATGTACTGCTCCATGGTCTCGTAGGTGTGATGCCGCAGGATTCCCGGCAGGCGCCCCACGGCGCCCTCGCAGCGCACGGCCTCGTGGACGGGCTTGTCGTCGAACCCGCCCCGGCGCCGGTCGAAGAGGCGCACCACGTGCTCGGGGTGCCAGCCGCCGTGGCGGATCCAGCGGCCCAGGAAGCGGCTCAACCGGTTCACCGTGAAGGCAGCCTCGGCGGGTTCGTCCGGCAGGGCGGCGATGGCGGCGGCCAGTTCCGGAGTCACTTCCTCGTCCGAGTCGATGTTCAGCACCCAGTCCCGGCCGCAGAGCCCGGTCACCGCCTGCTTGGTGGGGCCGAAGCCCTGCCAGGCACCCTGGTGCAGCGCCGCACCATGGCGGGCGCATACGGCCGCCGTGTCGTCGGTGCTCCCCTGGTCCAGGACGACGACCTCCGCGGCGAAGCCCAGCGACGCCAGGCAGCGATCCAGCTGCGGCGCGGCGTCACGGGTGATGATTGCAACCGAGACCTGCACGGTTTCCCTTCCCGCGGGGAGCATGCCCCGCGCGTTACCACTGTAACGATCCCCGCCGGTGCTGACCAGCGCGGACGTGCCCTGTCACGGCTACCGGAACGAGACCTTGCCCGGTCGCACGCCGGGCAGGCGCAACTCCGGGTAGATCAGGTTGCCCAGGTCCACGGCCCAGCTGAACGACCTGCCGTCCACGTCCCGGGTCAGACTGCCCCGCAGTTCGATCGTCGGCAGCACCAGATCCGGATTGTCCAGGCGGACGCCGAGCCCGGTGCTGGAATAGATCTTCTGCTGGAAGATGGCGTCATCTTCGGTGCCCACCAGACCCAGGTCCGTGTAGGCGAAGTCCTGCATCCGGAAGCCCGCCACGGACCAGGGAGTGAAGAGACGGAACTCCACCGAGGCCATGAGACGCTGGTTGCCCCGGACCCCGGGGCTGGTCAGGTTGCGGGTGCTCGAGCCGTCGCCGAGCTTGAGCCGGCCGGTGCCCGTGCGATTGATACCCAGGGTGTAGCGGAGCCAGACCAGGGTCCGGTGACGGTACCGCCCACCGCCCGTAAGCCGCGTGACGTAGGCCGCGGTGGCGTCCACCTGGCCGTCCTCGAAATGTCCCGCGCGCAGGTAGCCGCCCAGGGCGACGCCGCCGAAAACCAGGTCGCCCCGCGGGCGGAACTGCACGCCGCCGAAGTCCACGAAGCCCACGGTGCGGTCCCGATGCTCGCCGTCGTCGTATCCGCCGTTGATCTGGATCGACACGCCAGCCGGGATATCCTCCACCTCCCCCATGCGGAAGAGATAACTCGTCTTGTAGTTGCTCAATCGCTGGTAGGTCAGTCCCGCAAGCCAGGTGCGCCCGTGGTGGTAGGCGCGGTTGGTGTCGGGGGCCGTGTACGGCCGGTCCGTGAACCAGCGGCGGCTGAAGGAGACGGCCGGGGTCAGCGTGCGGCGGACGCCGCTGGCGAAAGTGCGGTCCTGGGAGAGTTCGACCACCCGGCCCATCCAGGCCCGCGTGTCCTCGAACACCCGGGGCACGTCCTCGTTGTCCCGGTCGTCGGTATCCCGCCAGGAAACGCCGCCCACGTGGCTGATGGCCGGGTGGACGTCACGGCGCTGGAATTCCACATAGCGTCTCCGCTCGGACCACGAATCCTCGTATTCGAGAATACCGTCCACGAAGGTGCCGAACAGGTTCCCCTTGGCCATGCGGCCCCGGTAGCCCGTGGCCGGTTCGCCCAGGTTGTTGCGGATGATCTTGTGGTCGAAGAGCAGTCCCACTCCACCCAGGTTGTGGGTGTAGAAGCTCACCTCGTAGCGGTCCTCGGTCTTGATCCGGCCGGAGACGCCGTAGGGCCAACGGTCCCTGTATTCGACGATGACCGCCACCCCGCCGCCGGCGTCCCCCACCGGCAGCACCAGCAGGCGCGCGTCGTTGACGTAGGGCAACTGGCGCAGGAGGCGCTCGCTGTCGGCCAGCTTGTAGGGGTCGAGGGTGTGGCCCCGGGCGAAGAGCAGATACTGGCGGAAGACACGCTCGTGGGTGTAGGAACCCGCCCGCCGCGCCAGGCTGCTGAGCCAGGCGGTGGCCGAGGTCGAATCGGCGGCCTCGGGGTCGAAGCGCAGCACCGGGTGGACGATGACCACCTCGATGGGCCGGCCGGCGAATTCCGCGAAAGGATCGAGGGTCTGTTCCGCCCGGCCTGACAATTCCTCGCCGCTCTGGGGCGCGCGGCCGAAGAAGCGGTGCAGGGTGCGGTTCAACCAACCCCGCTGGCTGGCCACACCTTCCTCCCAGGCCTGGGCCAGGGAGTCGGATTCGGCGTCACCGGTGGCGGCGGCCCGGAGCGTCGAAGGCGAGCAGACTCCCAGGGCGACCGCCAGCGCGGCCGTCGCCAGGAACCGGAGTTCCCGCCGGACCATACCTCAGGCTCCGCAGCAGCGCTTGTACTTGCGGCCGCTGCCGCAGGGGCAGGGATCGTTGCGGCCCACCTTGGGCGCCTCGCGGGTCACCGGCTTGCGGGTACCGGCGGTTCCTTCGCGGAAGAACCAATTACCGTCCAGGCGTTCGAACTGGGCGACCTCGTGGTAGTGCTCGATCTTGCCGTCCAGGGTGTAGGCGGCCACGAACTCCACGGTCCCCGTGTCGTCGTCGGAACCGCCGTCGGCGGTGGACAGCACTTCCAGGCTGTGCCATTCGGCCTGTTCGGCCCAACGCCGGGCATTGTCCGGGTCGTAGTCCTCCCGGTGGTCCGGATGGGTCGTGTCCTGGACGTATTCCATGGCCACCTGCGTGTAGGCCGTGTAGCGGGAGCGCATGCAGGCCTCGGCGGTGGGCGCCGGACGGGCGCCGGTCAGGGCCGGTTCGCAACAATCGGCGAAGGGGGAGCCGGATCCGCAGGGACAGTCCATGTCCTTCGTTCCTCCTGGCTGTAGAAGGGCCGCCGGTGCTGCCGGCGGCCCTTCGGTGTGACTACAGGAACCCGGTCCGCATCACTTGGCGGCGTTGCGGGCTCCGCGGTAGAGGTAGTAGCCCAAGCCGATGAACACCAGCAGGGTCAGGGCCGCCGAGAAGGCGTTGTCCTCGACCCAGTGGGACAGGCCCAACACATGGTCCACGGTCCATTCCTGGTCGCCGGACAGGGAGATACCCGAGAAGCGGATGATGGCTGCGATGACGCCCATGATGGCGCCGCCGGCAACGAACCCGCTGGCCATGAGCGTGCCCTTCTCCTTGCGCTTGCCCTGCTGCTCCTCAGTGCCACCCTGGCCGACCCAGTGAGCGATGAGGCCGCCGGCGAGCACCGGAGTGTTTACCGACAGGGGCAGGTACATGCCGAGGGCGAAAGCCAGGGCCGGCAGACCGGTCCACTCGAGGATCAGGGCCATGATGACACCGGCCATGTAGAGCAGCCAGGGCGCCGGTTGGCCGGTCATCAGCGGCTCGATGACGGCGGCCATGGCGTTGGCCTGGGGCGCCGGCAGGGCGTCGCTGGTGAAGCCGTAGGTGGCGTTCAACAGCATGATGACGCCGGTCACCGAGAACGCTGCCACGATGGTGCCCAGGAACTTCCACTTCTGCTGGGTCGCCGGAGTCGTGCCCAGCCAGTAGCCGATCTTCAGGTCGCTGATGAAGCCGCCGGCCATGGACAGGGCCGTGCAGACCACGCCGCCGATGAGCAGGGAAGCCACGATGCCCTCGGGACCGGCCAGGCCCACCGCCCGCAGGATCACCGAACTGACGATGAGCGTCATGAGGGTCATGCCCGAGACCGGGTTGCTGCCCACGATGGCGATGGCCCGCGCGGCCACGGTCGTGAACAGGAAGGAGATGCCGCCCACGATGGCCAGGCCCACCAGGGCCTGCACGAGGCCGACACCGGGAACCATGAGCCAGAAGAAGAGGAAGACCACGGCCAGCACGAGCCAGGTCATGATCGTTACCAGGGGCAAGGGCATGTCGCGCTGGGTGCGCTCGCCTTCACTACCGCTGCTGACCTTGCCCGCGTTCATGGCCAGCTGGATCGCGCCCACGATGATGGCCCGGCTCTTCCACACGCCGATCAGGCCGGCCATGGCGATGGCGCCGATGCCCACCGGCCGCACGAAGTTGGTGAAGATGTCACCGGTCTCCATGCTTTCCAGGGCGGGCAACTGGTAGAGGGTGCCGTCCACGTGCACACCCTTGCCCAGGATACCGATCGCCGGGACCATCACCCACCAGCTCAGGAACGAACCGCAGGCGATGATCAGGGCGTAACGCAGGCCGATGATGTAGCCCAGGCCCAGCACCGCAGCCTCGGTGAGCATATGGAACTCGAGACGCACCTGGTTCGAGATCTTCTGGCCGAGGCCGAAGGCCGTGGACGAGAAGGTCTCCCGCCACAGGCCGATGGTCTGGTGGCTCAGCACCTGGTAGAGCATGGCGAAGCCGGCGCTCTTGAGCAGCACCGAAGCCTGGCCGCCTCCGGCCTCGCCGGCCATGAGTACCTCGGTGGACGCCGTGGCCTCGGGGAAGGGGAACTCCCCGTGCATGTCCTTGACGAAGTAGCGCCGGAAGGGGATCAGCAGCAGGATGCCCAGGAAGCCACCCAGCAGGGAGGCTGCGCACATCTGCATGAAGTTCGTGCGATCGGCCAGCCCGAGGATGTAGATGCCCGGCAGGGTAAAGATGGCGCCGGCCACCACCACGCCCGAGGCCGATCCGATGGACTGGATCATAACGTGCTGCTGCAGGGCGTCCTTCTTGCCCAGCACAGCCGAGGCGCCGATGGCCAGGATCGTGATGGGGATCGCCGCCTCGAAAACCTGGCCGATCTTCAGGCCCAGGTACGCCGCTGCGCCCGAAAAGACGAATGCGAAGGCCAGGCCCCAGACCAGGGAATAGCCCGTGAGTTCGGGCACGATGCGGTCCGCAGGTACGACGGGCGTGTACTGTTCGCCGTCGTTCAGCTTGCGGTAGGCGTTCTCGGGTAGGTTCCGAGCGTTGCCACTGACGTCCATGGACACCTCCGGGTGCTGTGTCGGAAAGGGAAGGCGACAAACTCGCGCAACCGCGGCCCTGAAAGGCCTCCGGTAGCCGCCACAGCGAGGAACGCTAACATTTGGGACTCCGCAACACAAGGGCCAGGTGGCGGATATCTCATATCCGGAATTCTTGCGGAAGAGCCCCCGCAGGGCCTATTTTGGACATTCCGTCAAATCGACCGGACGTTCCCCCGCGTCCGGCGCCTGCCGCCCACCGGAGGGTCAACATGCTCGAACGCAAGCCCGATTCCCCGTTCCCCGGTCTCGTCGACCGTTTCGTCACCTATGCCAAGATCCATACGACCAGCGCCGAGGACTCGGACACCTACCCGTCCACCCTCCGCCAGTTCGACCTGGCGCGGCTGCTGGTGGACGAACTGAAGGACCTGGGCCTGTCCGACGCCGCCGTGGACGATCACTGCTACGTGACGGCCAACCTGCCGGCCAGCCCCGGCCGCGAGAAGGTGCCTGCCATCGCCTTCATCAGCCACATGGACACCTATCCCGAGGTGAGCGGCGAGAACGTGGTGCCGACCTTCCACGAGGATTACCAGGGCGGCAACATCGACCTGCCCAACAACGACAAGAAGATCGTGGCCGCTGAGAATCCGTACCTGCAGGAATGCCTCGGCGAGACCATCATCACCGCCGACGGCACCACCCTCCTGGGCGCCGACGACAAGGCCGGCATCGCCGAGATCCTGGAGGCCCTGACCCGCATCCACGAGAACCCGGACTGGCAACACGGCCCGGTGAAGATCGCCTTCACCCCCGACGAGGAAGTGGGCGCAGGCGTCAAGCATTTCGACGTGAAGAAGTTCGGCGCCACCGTGGCCTACACCATGGACGGTGGCCGTCGCGGCGAGATCGAGGACGAGACCTTCTGTGCCGACAGCGCCCTCGTCACCTTCGTGGGCCGGGATATCCATCCGGGTTACGCCAAGGACAAGATGATCCCCTCGGTCAAACTGGCCGGAATCTTCCTGGAAAGCCTTCCCCGCGAAGGCGCTCCGGAATCCACCGAGGGCAAGGAGGGCTACATCCATCCCATCGGCATCAAGGGCAACACCAGCGAGACCGAGGTCACGCTCCTGATCCGGGACTTCGAACTGGCAGAGTTGGGACCCAAGGCCGAGATGATCCGCGAGTACGCCGAGAAGACTTGCGCCAAGTGGCCCGGCTCCAGCTTCCGCATGGAGATCAAAGAATACTACCGGAACATGAAGTACGACCTGGAGAAGGAGCCCCGCGCCATGGCCTACGCCCTGGAAGCGGTCAAGCGCGCGGGTATCGAGCCGGTCCAGGGCTCCATCCGGGGCGGCACCGACGGCTCCACCCTCTCGGCCAAGGGCCTGCCCACGCCCAACGTCTTCACGGGGGAGCAGGACTTCCACGGCTACGGGGAATGGATCTGCGTCAAGGACATGGAACTGGCGACTGAGACGCTGCTGCGCATCATCGAAGTGTGGTGCGAGAAGGAGAGCTAAGGCCCTTCGATTCGACGAAAGCGAGGAGGCCCCGGGCGCCGGTCCGGGGCCTCTTTCTGTGCCTCGGCAGCGAGGGGAATCAGCGCACGAGCGCCAGTTTGCGGGTGAAGACCGATCCTGCGCCGCTCAGCCGCGCCAGATAGACGCCCGCCGGCACATCCCGTCCGGCGTCGTCCCGGCCTTCCCAGGTCCAGGCATGCGTCCCGGCCGGCAACGGACCAAGGTGAAGCCGGGCCACGCGGCGCCCGCGCAGATCATGGATGATCAGGCGGTACGTGCCACCGTCCGCCAGGGTCGCCGAGATCCGTGTGCGCGGATTGAACGGGTTGGGGTGGGCCGCGAGTTGTCCGGGTGCAGAAGGCGATTCTCCCGTGGAGGCAGGGTCGGATGGCCGCTCGTAGGCCCCGATATCCGGCGCTGCTCCCTGGGGCACCGCCACCCCCGGCAGCGAGACCGTGAAGCCCTGGTCGAGTCCTTGGTCGATGAGGGGCGAACCAGCCGCCGGTGACCGATTCGTGCCGTCGATCAGCGGGTAGCCAGCCAGCCAGACGAACCCGGTCTCGACCACGCCCGTCGCCTGGAATTGGCCCGGCGTCAGGGCCAGGCGAGCCGCCTCCGCCAGGCCGCCGCCCTCCGAATGCACCTGGAAGTCGTTGCCGCTCTCGCCCCAGAAGACCGAGTCCAGGATCACGCACTGGTTGAAGTCGTTCCAGCTCGATCCTTCGACTGCCTGGGCGAAGGCGTCGCCGATGGCGTAGCCGACGCCACTGACCCGGTTGTCCACGAAGGTGCAGAAGCGGATCGTGGCCCGGGGCCGGTTGCGCACCATGATCGCGCCGCCGCGGGAGTACTCCCCCGTGGAGATCCCGGCCGGGGTGTAGCCCGCCTCGTTGTCCACGAATTCGCAGTAGTCGAAGACCACCAGTTCGCCGTTGTTGGACGGCAACGCGCCGCCCTTCATGGCGCCCCCACCCTGGTACCAGGCGCGGTTGCCCAGGAAGCGGCAGTACCGGACCGTGCCCGTGGCGTACCGTCCCACGTACAGTCCCGCGCCCTGGGAATTGTAATTGTCCAGGAAGTCACAGCGTTCCACCGCCACCTCCACCATGAAGTCGCGCCGTCCCTTGATCAGCACGGCCCCGCCGTCGCCATTGGTCGGATTGGGCAACATGCTCCCCACGTTGTCCCGGAACGTGCAGCCGGTGGCTTCGAACACGACCAGCCCCGCGGTCCCGATATTGCGATGCATAGCGATGCCCGCACCGGCCGACCAGTCGGTGACATCGCCGGCACCACTGCGTGAACCCGTGATCACGCAGTCGAGCAGATGCAGGGAGGTGTTATCGGTACTCACGGCGCCGCCGGGCCCCGAGGAGGTGTTCCCCTCGAAAACGCAGGCCTCGAACCGGATTTCCGTGGGTGCGGCCGCGGACCGGGCCCCCACCGCGCCGCCGCGGCCGGCGATTCCGGTGGCCGCATTGTCCTGGAAACGGCAGCCCGTGAACTCAAGGTCCACGCCGTCGGCCGCGAAGACGGCGGCGCCCGGACCCGCCACCGAGTTGTCCCGGAACCCGCAGCCGTCGAAGTGCATGGCCAGGCCGGTGGTGTCGGCGAAGGCCCGCACGGCCCCGCCGCCGGCCGCGCTCGTACCCGTGGCGCTGAATCCGTTGAACTCGCAACCGGTGACCGTGAGCGCGAACACAGCACCGCCCGGGTTGCTCACGGTCAGCCCCGCCACGCTCAGGATCGTCGAACCGGCAAACTCCACGCCACGCAGTTCGGCCTGGGGTCCGGGTGCGTCCAGAATCAATCGCCCCGACCCGGCGCACGCCACGCGGGCCGGCGCCGGCGCGCCGGTGAAATCCCGATTGCCCAGGAACACCGGCAGGGCGACCGCCTCGGCGCAGGCATGGACCTCGGGATAGAGCAGGAGCGAATCGGCGGGCGCGGCCACGGCGGCGGCGGCCGCCAGGGTGGCGTAGCAATTGGCAGGTGTCCAATCTTCCGCGGCACTGGCCCCGGCTACCCGGAGGCCGTCGGTCCGGACATGATAGCGAGCGCCCACCGCCGGTCCAGGCATGACCAGGGCCAACAACAGGGTGCAGAGTATCGTCGTATGGCGCAGTGACATGCGGCCGGGCCCTCCAATCCCGATCATCGAGTCTATATATCCGGTATTATAACACAAATCTGCGGTCTGGCAGCGGGGATCAGCCCCCCAGATCCAGGTGCACGAACCAGGCGGCCGGCAGGGCCGGCGCCGTCAGCAGGTCCGGCGGCAGACTGTCCAGGTAGCGGTTGATCCGTTCGGCCTCGACCGCACGGCCGGCCAGTCGCGCGTAGTGATTCACCCAGGTGACGAGGAACGCCGTACCCACGGCGCCGTTGGGCCAGGTGCGGCAGGCCAGTCCCCGCCGCCGGGCCCAATCCGTCACCTCGTCCAGTTGCGGCAGCCCGCAGGCCAGGTGTTCCTTGGCCCACCCGGCATCCAGGATGTCCACCGCGATCCGGAGCCGCTCCTGGTGATGACCGCCGGCGGCGGCGAAGGGATTCAGCAGCAGGACGTGACCGCGGGCCAGCCCCACCAGGCCCTCCAGGAAATCCTCCCGGGCGTCCGGCGGAATGTGTTCGAAGACGTGGCAGGCGCAGACCACGTCCACGCTATCCGGCGAGTGGGGCAGGTCCTCGGCGCTCAGGCCGTTGGTCCCCGGCTCGACAAGCTGGTAGGCCGTGTCGGGCAACATGAGGGACAGGGAGCCGTCACCGCCCCCGATATCCAGCAGGGAGAAATCGCTGCGACCGGCGCAGGCCAGCAGTTCGTCCCGCAGGCAGCGGAATCGGAAGGTGCGATTGTGATCCAGACCCGCCAGGGAGATCTCCCGGCCCGCGTCGGCCTTGGCGCGCAGATCGTTTCCGTCCCCGCCCAGGGCCAGTGCGGTCCGGTAACAGGCATGGGCCGCCACGGCCTGTCCACAGGCGACCAGCACGTCCCCCAACTTCTCGTGGGACGCCGGCTCGAGGGGCGCCGCACTCACGGCTGCCAAGGCCTGGCTGCGACTCATGGGGTCACCACCTGGAAGGCCTCCACGCAGTCGTGGCCCGGGCCCGTGCGGCGCGAATCCGCGTTGTGGTAGTGGACGACGAGCCCCGGTACCAGGTCGGTCAGCACGTCCATGTAGCCCTCCGCCCAAGCCCGACAGTACGCATAGCAGATCTCGCCGTGGGGCACGGGTTCCTGCGTCTCCGCCTCGAGCGTCAGACAGCGCCGACACTCCTTGGTGCGCAGGAAGACGGTCCCGTCCTCGGCCCAGATCTCGGGCATGGCTCCCCGGCGGTCGTCGAAAAACCCCTGGAGCCAGGCGCGCGCCCACTCCACCGGGTCCGCGGCGAGGCTGGTCGAATCGAGATCGCCCGCGGCGGCCAGACGGGTCAGACGGGCTACCCCTTCGGAATAGCCCAGAGCCAGGTACTGCTTGCGCAGCAACGGCCAGGCCCGGTCGCCGCAGGCCACCTGGAGGGCGTTCACCCCGCGAAGATCGTCGAGTTTGGCCTCGAGTCCCGTGGCCTGGAGTCCGCGTCCGCTGCCGGTCATGCCGTTCCCTTCCGCTGTCGCCTTGCCCATCACGTGTCACCGGGAAATTAGCACACGCGACCGACGGCGAATAATCTTCGTTCTTGTGGGTATGATCTCAAAGTGATATCATTTTGACATCCCCGGGGCGGCAATTCAGCCGCAGCGCAGGGTGTCGAATCCGGAGGAGGGTACGATGCATAACGAACACAGACTCAAGACGGCCGCCGGCTGGGGACCGCTCTTCCTGGCCATCGCCATGGTCCTCGGCTCCGTTTTCGGCGTCATCTGGGGCATTGTCCACGGTTCGGTGGGACTGATCATCGTCTCGGTCCTGACGCTCATCGCCAGCTTCTTCGTCTTCGGCGGCCTGTTCGTCATCAATCCCAACGAGGCGGTTGCCCTGCTCCTGTTCGGCGCCTACAAGGGCACGTCCAAGGACAACGGCCTGCGCTTCGCCAATCCCTTCTACTCCAAGATGAAGCTGTCGTTGAAGGCACGGAATCTCAACGGCGAGCGCCTGAAGGTCAACGACCTCAACGGCAATCCCATCGAGATCGCCGCCGTGGTGGTCTGGAAGATCGTCAACACGGCCGAAGCCCTGTTCGACGTGGACGACTACGAGGACTACGTCCACACCCAGAGCGAGTCGGCGGTGCGCCACCTGGCCAGCGCTTACCCCTACGACGGCGCCGAGGACGTGGTCACCCTGCGCGGGACCACCGACGAGGTGAGCGAGCGGCTGCAGAAGGAACTGCAGGACCGGCTGGACAAGGCGGGCGTGAAGGTCATCGAGGCGCGACTCAGCCACCTGGCCTACGCGCCGGAGATCGCCCACGCCATGCTCCAGCGCCAGCAAGCCAGCGCCGTGGTCGCCGCCCGGACGAAGATCGTCGAAGGCGCCGTGGGCATGGTCGAGATGGCCCTGCAGCAACTGGGCGACAAGGACCTGGCCCACTTCGACGAGGACCGCAAGGCGGTCATGATCTCCAACCTGCTGGTTGTACTCTGCAGCGAGCACGCCGCCCAGCCGGTGGTCAACACGGGCACCCTGCACCAGTAGCATGGCGGCCCGGAAGGCATTCCCCTTGCGCATCAGCCCGGAACTCTACGAGGAGCTCCGGCGCTGGGCCGAGGCAGACTTCCGCAGCGTGAACGGGCAGATCGAGTTCCTGCTCGGCCGCGCGGTCAAGGAGCGACGCCGCCGCAAGGACGACGACGGGCAGGACTGAATCGCCGGGGTCAGTCCCCCGCTTCCGGCGCCTGCGTTTCCAACGCTTCGAACAGCAGTTCCATGGGATTGGCCGCGGCGCTCCAGGCCGCGGCCAGTTCCGTCTCGTAGGGAGCGAAGGCCGCCCCGAAGGCCGCCGGCAGATCGGTCCGCCAGGGCCAGCGCTCCGGATCCGCGGCCAGGCGCGCCAGCTCCTGTTCGCGCCAGGCAGCCGCTTCCCCGGCGGCGGGCGCCCGCTCCAACATGGCCGTCACCGACCTGCGCGTGCGGTCGCGCGCCATGTCCCGGGCCCGGGCGGCATTCCCCTGGGTGGCGGCCTGGTTCCGGCTCACGCCCACGCCCACGCCGCGGCCCAGTTCGATGTCCGCGTCGCCGGCGCCGGCGGCCGGGTCGTGGCCGAACCAGCCGTGGTAGACCAGATGATACAGCCATGCGTACTCCTGCGGCCCCATGCCTTCGGCCAGCAGGGCCTCGTTGCGCGCGGTCCAGAAACCCGCGAAGGTCTCGCCCGCCTCGCCTCCCGCCCGCAGGCCGCGGACCAGGCGCAGGACCGGATTCGATGTGGACTGGATGATGCGCCAGCGGGCGGCGGAACGGCCCAGGTGGGACCGCCATTCGGCCGTGGCGCTGCGGACCCGCACGAAGGCGGCCACCCGTTCGGACGCAGGCACGAGAGCCGCTGCGGGCGCCCACGCTCCGGCCTCGCCGTGAGCGGCCAGGAGTTTCTCCTCCGTGGCCGCCACCGATGCGAAGTTCTCCTGCATGGTGCGCGCGAACCAGACGCCGCCGCCGGCCAGCGCCACGAAGACGAGGGCCAGAACGCCGCAACCGATACCGACACCCTTGGCCAACTTGGATCCCAAGTCATGCTCCCGGTTCGTCGTCTGGTCGAAGATCGTACTCGCGAATCTTGCGCCACAGGGTCGAGCGGTCGATGCCCAGCCGGCGGGCGGCCCGCGTACGGTTCCAGCCGGCCGCCTCGAGGGCGGCGGCGATGATGGTCCGCTCCTCGTCACTGTGGCGCGGGATACCCGACAGGCCACGCCCGGGGCCACCGGCGGCGCCGGTCACTTCCACCGGCAGGTGGGACGCCTGGATGAGACCGCCCCGGCTCAACACCACCGCGTGTTCGAGGGCGTTTTCGAGCTCCCGTACGTTGCCCGGCCAGCGATGATTCATGAGCCGTCGCAGGGCCGGGTCGGCCACGGACGGCGCCCCCGGCAGGCCCTCGCGGCCGGCGATACGCTGCAGGAGATGGTCCACCAGCAAGGGGATGTCCTCGCGCCGGTCCCGCAGCGGGGGAATGGTCAACGAGACCACCTTGATGCGGTAGAAAAAATCCTCCCGCAGGCGACCGGTGGCCAGCAGATTCTCCAGGTTGCGATTGGTGGCCGACACCAGGCGCACGTCCACGGGCACGGGGGTGTTGTCGCCCACCTTTTCGACGACCCGCTCCTGGAGCACGCGCAGTAGCTTCACCTGCACCGCCGGACTCACGTCCCCGATCTCGTCCAGGAAGAGGGTGCCGCCGCGGGCTTCCTCGAAGCGCCCCCGCCGGTCGGCCACGGCGCCGGTATAGGCCCCCTTCACGTGGCCGAAGAGTTCGCTCTCCAGCAGGTTCTCCGACAGGGCCGAGCAATTCACCTGGACGAAGGGGCCGGACTCGCGCCGCCCCATCTCGTGGACCGCCCGAGCCACCAGTTCCTTGCCCGTGCCGCTCTCGCCTCGCACCAGGACTGTGGCGTCACTGTCGGCCACGTCCTGGATCAGGCCGAAGAGTTCCTGCATGCGAGGCGCCCGGCCCACGAGCCGACCCAGCTGGGTGCGGCCGCTCATCTGCTGGCGCAGGGTCGTCACCTCGGTCACGTCGCCCAGGATGAGGGCGATGCCCAGATTGGAGCCGTCCCGATGCCGCAGGGGAGCCGTGCGCAGGAGCACGTGGCCCATCTGTCCGTTCCCCAGGCGCACGGTGGTCTGGAAATCGATGATGGGTTCGCCCGATTGCAGGGTTTGCGACAGGGTGTCCTGGGGGCAGCTGCCCTCGCCGAAGAGATCGCATACGGGCACTCCGGCCAGGTCCCAGCGACTGCGACCGAGGATCTCCTCGGCGGCGGGATTGGCCGTGACGATGCGCAGGTCCGGGTCCACGGCCAGGATCCCCTCCTTCAGGGAGGTGATGATGGCCATGATGCTGCCGGGCTGTACCAGAGACAGCAGGCGGGCAATGGGTACGCTCTTGGCGTCGGCGGACACGGGCACCCCCTTGTTGCATTCAACGTTTTCGTTGCAACATTATTGTTGTATTCAACGTTTGGCGCAAGTGGGAAGTCTGGATGACGGGAACTGCGATGACGGTACAGAAACTCCTATTTATCTATTTCGCTATCAGTTACAAACAATTCCGCCAGATGCTCGAGTCCCGCCTGACAAGTGGCACACCCCCTGCAATAGGCCCCGTGAAATGGATGACAAGACGCTGGTTGCTACACCGGCGCTGAAATAGGATTATCCGAGGAGAGAACCATGGCGAACCTGCAGCACTTCGACAGCAAGAATTTCCAGGACGAAGTCGTCGGCAGCGATCTACCTGTGCTCGTGGACTTCTGGGCCCCCTGGTGCGGTCCCTGCAAGATGATCGGCCCCATCGTCGAGGAACTGGCTGACGACTACGCCGGCAAGGCCAAGATCGGCAAGGTCAACGTGGACGACAACCAGGAGCTGGCCGGCCAGTTCGGCATCCGCGGCATCCCCACGGTGATGCTCTTCAAGGGTGGCGAGGTCGTGGAGAGCTTCGTGGGCCTGCGGTCCAAGGAAGACCTGTCCGCGGCCCTGGACGGCGCCCTCTAGATTCACGCGACGAGCGAACAGGACGGCCGCCGGCCCCCCCCACCGGCGGCCGTTTCCTTGCGCATCGCACGGATGCCACCGAAATTGGATGCCGTTCCCGGCAAACCAGGACCAGCTATTCCCGAGGGGGCCCCATGGCCGGCATCATGAACGGTGTGAAGAAGATCTTCGGCGGCGGCGAGAAGAAGAACAACATCGTCTTCATCGTCTTCGACAGCTGCCGTTGGGACGCCTACGAGGCGGCCAGGACCCCGAACCTGGACCGCATCGGCAAGGCCGAGCGCCGCTACAGCTACGCCAGCTGGACCAGCCCCAGCCACTACACCTTTCTCATGGGCATGGTCCCGCACCAGAGCCCCAAGGGCGTGTTCGCGTCCAATGTGTACCGGGACGAATTCTCCCTCTGGTCCCAGCGCCTGAACGTGCCGGACGTGGAGTTCACGGGCTTCGTGCCCCAGCTCTCGCTCCCCCACTTCCTCAAGGCCCAGGGCTACCGCAACGAAGGCGTCGTGTCCCTGCCGGTGCTGAATCCCATGACGAACCTCTCGGTCCACTTCGACCGCTACGACCTGGCGCCGAGCCACAACGACTTGAGCCTCATCCTGGATGGCGACGGCGACAAGTTCCCGGGCATGCACCCCGGGAAGGACGAACCCACCTTCTACTTCATCAACACGGGCGAGACCCACTACCCATACCTGCTGCCCGGTGAGACCGCCGAGGACCTGCCCCACATCAGCGGCGTCCACGGCGTGTTCAAGCACCTGGACGACTTCCTCAAGAACCCGTCCGAGGCCCTGGAGAAGCGTGACCAGGATGAGTTCTTCACCCCGGAGCAGTTCAAGGCTTTCTACGACAAGCAGGTCGTCTGCGTGGAGCACCTGGACGCGGTGGTCGGCCGGTTCATGGACCGCTGTCCTGCCAATACGTACTTTATGATCATGTCCGACCACGGGGAGCTCTTCGGCGAGGAGGGCTACTTTGGGCACGGGCCGATCTTCCACGAGAAGGTGTTCGAGGTGTTCTATCTCGAAGGACGGCTCCCCTAGATTCCCCATGAGGGACCATCACGGTCCCTGAATTGCAGGTCGGGGATGACCGGGAGGTCGCCATGACCAATCTGCTGCTCATCCTGCCCTTGCTGGCCGCATTCAGTCCGACGCCCGTCGAGGTTGCGCCCGGCGAACACCTTGCCGTGCTTGACGTTGGCCCCAAGGAAGCACCCGCCGTGGTGCTGGTGCCCGGCCTTTCCGGCTGCGTGTACGGTTATCGCAATCTGCAAGACATCCTGGTGGCGGACGGGTTGCGCACGGTGGCCGTGGCGCCCCTGGGCGTGGGCCTGTCAGGCCGTCCCCGGGAGGCGGACTACACCCTCACCGCCCAGGCCGAGCGCCTGGCCCGGGCCCTGGACCAGACCGGCGTGACGAGTTCCGTGGTGGTGGCCCAGGGCGTGTCCGCGGGCATGGTCCTGCGCCTGGCCCTGGACCGGCCCGACCTGGTGTCGGGCCTGGTGTCGGTGGAGGGCGGCGCCGCCGAGTCGGCCGCCACTTCTACCGTGCGCGGCGGTTTGAAGCTGGCCAAGATGGTGGCCAAACTGGGCGGCTCGCGCGTGCTGCGCGACCGGTACGCCGACGATCTGCGCGACGCCTCTGGCGATCCGACCTGGGTGGACAAGCGCACGGTCCGGCACTACTTCCGCGGCAACAACCGCGACCTCGACGGAACGCTGGAGGTCTTCCTGGCCATGACCGAGCAGGTGGAGCCGGCGCCGTTGGTGCCGCGGCTGGGAGAACTGGATATTCCGGTGCTACTGCTTCGGGGAGGCGCGGCCCACAAGGGCGGCATCGACCAATCCGAGGTCGATGTCCTGGCCGCGGGCCTGGACACGCTGGAGATCCGCGAGGTCCCCGACGCAGGGCATTTCATCTACGAGGAGAACCCGAGCGCCGTGGCGCAAGCCGTGAGCGACGTCCTCGGCAGGGTCGCGACGATTCAGCGGTAGCGATCCACCAACGCCGGCGTCACCTGGTCCAACCCTGCGACTCCCTCCAGCCACACCCGCGCCCCCGGCCCCCAGGCCATGAGCGGAATCGGGTTGGTGGTGTGTCGGCGGGTGGACGTGTCCTCCAGGTTGCCGTGATCGGCAGTGAGGACCACCAGCAGATCGTCGTCCTTGCCGGCCAGCAGGGACGCCAGCAATCCCTCCAGTCCCCGCAGCACGCCCTGGATCCGCTCGCGATCCGCGCTGTGCCCCGCCTTGTCGGACTGGAAGTACTCGTAGAGCACGAAGTCGAACCGGCGGGCGGCCTCGGCAATGACGCGGCCGGCGGTGGCGGGCGCCATGGGCGGCAAGTCGAAGCCCTTGGCGCGCAGTTCCGCGTGGGTGAAGTCCTGGTAGACGGCCCGTTCGGCGCGAACGTCGTCCAGGGTGAAGAAGGGCAGGTACGCCGCCAGGTTGGCCACGGTGGTGGCCGAGAACATGAGCTGGCGTTCCCGGGGGAACTCGAAGAAACGCGGGCGGAAGGCATTGAGGAAGCAGGCGGTGTGGCCCAGGTCGGCGATCTGTTTGAGGACCGAACGCTCCAGGAGGATCTCCCTGAGCCGGTCGTTGGGGAAGCCGGTCAGGTGCTTGCCCAGATCGGCCTGGGCGTTGACGCCGCTCAGCAACGTGGTTTGGCCCGTGGCGCTCTGGGGAATGCCGTCTACGCCCAGGACCGCGTCGATGGGGCGGACCCAGCCACCGGCGTGGGCCACGGGTGCGCCGTCCGCAGGCAGGGGCGGCAAGCGCAAGAGTTCGCCGCCGTAGTCGAGGGTGGGATTCTCGGCCGGGTCGTCGCCACCCCAGCCGAATCCGTCCACGAATAGAAGGATTGTTTTCATCGTCACATCCGTCGGTTGTCGGGCACGGTTCCAAGCCAGCATCGCTCCGCAGAATCTACTCGGTGGGCCGGCAGGACGCGACCGCCGAGCGCTGGATGTCCCGGGCCAGGTGCGACAAGGCCGCCAGAGGATTCACCGTGTTCGGCGGCCCCAGCGACGACAAGTCCAACACCCTCGTCCGCTTCGCCACCTTCGCCATGCAGGATCCTCCGGAAGAGGCCCCCAACGCGACAGACAAGAAGACCGGCGAGGCACTCGGGCGCCGGATTGACGAAACCGCCCAGAAGCTGTCGACAGCGTAGTCTTCCGGAGCTAGGCCTGGATCGACCGGGACTGTGTTTCCAGCGCCCTGGTTTTCAGGCGGCCTAGTTCTCGGGCGCCCCCGTCACCGTGAACACGGCCGGCACCTCGAACCAGGCGATGCGCGTGTAGAACGGCGGTTCGAATTGCAGGGATGCGTAGACCCGCCACGAATAGCGGTGCGTACCCGGCGCCAGCTTGGACGCGTCGTCCAGCACATGGAAGGTGTCGGTGGTGGCCACGCTAAAAACAATGCCCCAGTCCGAGCTCAGCTCGACCTCGTAGCGCTCGGCTCCGGGGACGGAGGTCCACGACAGCATGGTCAGCGGGTATGCCACCTCTGCTCCCCGCGCCGGCGAAACTGGCCTGACGGCCGGCCATACCCCGACGTCACCCACGTCGAGAGTCTGTCCGGCCACGATCTCGATCATGCCGGGGCCGCCTTCGCGGCACCAGCCGTCGTCGGGCAGCAGCCCCGCCCGCAAACCGTAGTGGCCGGGCTCCAGATCCAGTTCGAAGGTGCCGTCAGCCCGGGAACGCATGGACCCGCCGGAGACCGCCACCTTGTCCGCGCCGTAGATCGTGTCTGGCGCGGCCAGGGTCGTGAGGGTCGTCGTCACCATCACGCCCTCCCGGGGCGAGCCTTCGTGGACGATGCGGCCGCGCAGCGTACCGACTTCATTCGCCGCCAGGCCGCCGGCCGGAATGGGCGCGAGCGCCACGTCCAGCACGAGCACCGAATCGGCGGGCGCAGGCAACAGGCCGCCCTGCAGCCAGGCCTCGTGGGCGCTCGACGGCCCCGCACCCACGAAGGTACGCGGCCGGTATCCCGGCGCCGCGCAGGAAACCGGCCCCAACCCGATGACCGGGCCGTCGGGATAGAACTCCCGCACGGGCCACGTGGGCAGGGAGTAACTGCCGTCGGCGTCGCTCACGGCGACGATCAGGCCCGAGTTGTTGGTCAGATAGCGCACCGAGTTGCCCATCTCGCCGTAGCCGATGGGCACGATCCAGGCACCGGCCACGGGGGCGCCGGTATCGGCATCGGTCACTTGACCGGCGATCCGGTAGGTGAGCGGATCGGTGGCGTCGCTCGACACCATGAGCAGATCGGCGGTCACGGTCTTGCCGCCGCGCACCTGGACTCGCGCCTCGTGGGATTCCACGAGCTTGAAGTGTTCATCGAGCGCATAAACCAGAAGCGCTCCGGCGGGCAGCTCGGCCAGGGCATACCGTCCGTCGACGCCGGTCTCGGCGACCCCCACGATACCGATCTCGTCTGTGGCGACTAGGACCGTCGCTCCGACCACGGGCTGGTCGGTGAGCATGTCGGTCACTGCCCCAGCGAGGGCGCCGGTGGTGGCTTCGGGGCTGGTGGTGTCGTCACTGCAGGCTGCGATCAGCACAGCGAGCGTCAAGGCCGTCGAGATCAGTACTCGGCGTGGCATGGTCGTCTCCTGGTTGTTTCCGAAGAATACGCGACAGAACCCCACCTGGGGTGGCAGGACAATAGAGATCAACAGTCTATCATTGATTGGCGGGGATTGTCGCACTCCCCGTGCGTCTGCCGGGCTTCCCTATGGAACCGATCGATTCGTCATTGCAGATCGGAATCGAAATTCTCCACCAGCCACGCGTCCGAGAGGCTCTCCTCCACGAAGAGGACGACGCGATTGCCGTCAGGGGTGATGTCGGTGACGACGGCGTTGTCCAAGGGGATGGTCAGGTGCTCTTCGGGGTCACCGCCTTGGGCGGGGATGCGCAAGACCCGTTCGCCCTGGAAGTCCTCGTCGGCATCGAAGTAATAGATCCATTCTCCATCCTCGGACCATCCGATCGGAAACGCGAGCGTCGGGCCGGCCAACCAGTTCTGCGAACCGTCTTCCAGCGAGATCGACCAGAGACCCATCCCTCCTCGATGATCGTCGAGAATTCGATTCCAGGAAACCGCGACGGTCGAACCGTCTGGGGAATAAACCGGCAGGAAGATCCAGCCGGTCGTTTCGTCCTCCAGGAGGCGCACCTGCTCCTCCGTTTCCGTATCGAGAAAGGAGAAATTGCGGTTGCCGGGCCGCTGAAAGAGGATGCGCTCGCCCGGTGACCAAGTTAGGCCAGTCGATGTAAGGGTTCCCCCGTACACTCGCGGATCGCCACCCGTGGCGCCGGTCGTCCGGACCTTGGTCACGCCCTCGGTTTCGGCGATGAAGGCAATGGATCTACCGTCGGGCGACCAAGCCGGCATCATGAACACCTCGTCGACGTCCCACCTGGACGAAGCCTCGGTTCTGCTCTCTAAAAAAGTGACCTGGCTGGCCCTACCTCCAGAAACCGGAATGGTGTAGACCTGTTCCTCACCTCCGCCACGACGCGCAAAAGCGATCGTGCGACCATCCGGCGACAGGGCGGGCCACATGTCGGAATGACGGCCACTGGTCAACCGGACCGGCTCGTGAATACCCGTTGGCTGGGTCGTATCTCGTTCCACCAGCCACAGGTCATGATCCTCCTTGTGCTCCAGGTAGACCATGCTCCGGCCGGCGTCGGTGACAACGACCCCATACCCGTCGATCCCGGCCTCGACCAGGGTCGGTTCTCCTTCCGCGAGCCCGGTCTTCGGGTCCAAGCGTTGCTTCATCAGGTCTCCCCGGGACCCGCTCCGCGACAATTGGAAGTAGAAGGCGTCACCGGACGGCGAAGCCCAGGCGAGAGAAGTGATAGCCGAGTCCGTTTCCAGCACTCGGTTCTGCTCGCTGCCGTCCGGCAGGACTGTCCAAACGACATACTTCAAATGAACGAAATCACGGGTCGCCACAAGGATCCTCGGGGCCGGCGACCAATCGACTGCAGCACGCCAGTGCGTACTGTCGGCGATCGTGAATCGGCTCACCACGGTGTTCGTACCCCGTGCCCAGACTGTGAGCGGAGATACGCCGTCGCGATACGAGCCCACGATCTCGGTTCCGTCGGGAGACCAATCGACGAGGCCCCAAAAACGCGTCTTGGCGATGTTCCCGCCGAGCCGGGGAACCACGAAGATGCCGTATTCGCCGCCTCTTGTCCCGGCTACCAGGATCTGGGCACCATTAGGCGACCACTGCAGGGAATAGTGCTCTTCGATCCCATCCAGAACCCGGACAGTGGTACCCCCGTTGAGGTCTTGAACGTAGACATCTTTGGTCCGGGCAGTACCCCTCTCGACATAGGCAAGCCACTGGCCATCCGCGGATAGCGCTGCCCTCCGCACCTTGCCGCTGAACGTCACCTGCCGGTAGGACGCTGCCCTCTCGGTCGCGGGCTCGGAACCCGGCCTCAGTTTCGTCCAGACAGCCACCAGCAGGACCGCGACCAGGAGTGGCGCGAAATACCACCACCGAACCGATGAAGTCCGGTCGGACCGTCGAACCGCGGACGCGCCTGCGGCTCCTGCCGCAAGGGACCCCGTCTCCAGTTCCCCCGAATCCATCTCCTCCTTGAGACCGGCCAGTTCGTTGCGGACGTCCTTGGCGCTCTGGTAGCGGAGTTCCGGGTCCTTCTCCAGGCAACGGCCGACGATGCGGCCCAGGTGCCGGGGCAGAGTCGGCTTGAGTGCGGTCAGGCGCTGCGGCTGGTCCTTGAGGATCGCGCTGAGGGTGGAGATCTGGGTCTCGCCCTGGAAGGGCCGCTCGCCGGTGGCCATTTCGTACAGGACGACGCCGAGGGAGAAGATGTCGGACCGATGGTCGATCGGTCTGCCCTCAGCCTGCTCCGGCGACATGTAAGCGGCGGTCCCGAGGATGCGTCCTTCGGCGGTGTGGCTATCCATGGTCATGGTCTTGGCCGGATCGGCCCCTGCAGTCGGAGCCACCAGTTTGGCCAGTCCGAAGTCCAGGACCCAGAGCCATCCCTTCGAGTCGATCATCACGTTGTCTGGTTTGAGATCGCGATGGGCGACGCCGCCTTCGTGCGCCGCAGCCACCGCCTCCGCGAGGGGAATCCCGAAGGAGAAGAATTCCTCGACCGGCAGGCCGTCCACCGGAATCAGCGCCGCGAGCGTGTCCCCCTCGACCAATTCCATGGTCAAGAAGTGAACGCTCTGGCCCTCTTCCACCGAATGGATGGTGACGATATTGGGGTGCTTCAGAGCGGCGACGACCTGCGCTTCCCGCTGGAATCGCTTGCGGCGTTCCGGGTCCGCGGCGACCTCGTCCGGCAGGATCTTGAGCGCGACTTCGCGGGCCAGGATCGTGTCCCGGGCCCGGTAGACATCTCCCATGCCGCCGGATCCCAGCTTGCCGAGGATCTCGTAGTGTGCCAGCTTGCGACCGATCATCGGGGAATCCTTTCGGTTCCCTTCGGCTCGGTAGTCTTTGGTGCATAGCCTTGCGGTCGCAATCATCCTCCGCGCCGAGGCGACGATGATACCATGATTTCACCTGGGGCTCCACGGGCGTCGGGACAGGGAAATGAAAAGCCATGAACAAACCGATTCCCGAGCGACCCCACCCTTGGTAATCTTCCTTTCGTGAGTTGATATTCGTCATCCGTATTAACTGATCGACCCCGGGGCGAGAGGACACACTCCCATGATCCGTCACTCTGTTTTGCGACTCTTTTTGTTCATGGCCGCTATCGCGATGGTTCAGGATTCGGCCGCGCAGGATCCGCCGTCCCGGATCGTGAGCGAGAAATACGACCCGGCCTACCTTTCGGTGCTCGACCTCGCCGATCTCCTGGGAGCCCAATGGACCGATGGACGCCTGCGCGTTCAATGGCAGGACGGTTCCGCCCACAACACCGTCGATCTGAGGGCCCATGAGACGGCCAATTTCGTGATCGCGACCGGCTCGCAAGCCAACGTCGACCATATCCTCGGCCTGGCGCGGGAACTCGACCTGCCGCCGCAGCAGATCGAAATCGAAGCCATGATCATCGAGATGGACAATCAGCGCGCCCACGACCTCGGACTCGACTGGGATCACTTGCTCGAGCGTTCCAGCGCGATCTTCGACTTGTCCCGGCGAGACGACTACAATTCCTATAGAGAGAGCACCGAGCAGACCACCAACGGATCCACCAACTCATCCTCGCTCTCGCGGGGCCGGGATGGTTGGGATGAGAATAAGCGCTGGTCGATCCGATCCGCTCCGACCCTGTCCGAATTCATCGGCATCATCCAGGAGACCGGCAGTGGCAAGGTGCGGTACACGCCCAAGGTGCTGACGCTCAACAACCGCAAGGGCACCCTGCTGGACGGCCAGCGGACGACCTTCGTGACCCGTGTCTCGGCAGCTTCGAATACCTACGAGACTCAGAGCATGGACGCGGGACTCAAGCTCTCGGTCATCCCTTCGCTGGGTCAAGCGGGCTACATGACCCTGCATGTGATCGCCGAGTTGACCCAACTGGCTCCGGATCTGGACTTCTCCGGCAGTCCGGTCAAGAACGGGCAGATTCTCGAGAACACCATTGTCGTGTCGGATGGCCAACCGGTCGTCCTGGGCGGATTTCAGCGGGTCGAGAAGCGGGAAGGGACCAAGCGTATTCCGATCCTCGGCCATATTCTCCCGTTCCTGTTCTCCCGCGAGTACCGGACCGAATCCAGTTTCGACAGCATCGTCGTGTTGACCGCTCGTGTGGTCGGACTTGATGCGAGGCTGGACGAATCGACCATGGAGATCCTTGCCGACCCTTCGGTCCCGGATCCGCCGGTCTCCGAGCCTGTCGAACCGTCTCCCCGGTAGGCCGTGTTCATGGCTGCGCCCGTCGGCTCGGCGTCGGATCCGTGGGTGATCATGGCCCCCGGACTCCTGGAGGACGGTAGCATCAATCGACGGGATGCTCCCCTGGAGCCGTTCCGCCAAGACCCAAGAGGTTAAACGCAGTTTCCGGACACCTGGGGGGAAAATGAACGGATTGCGCCACCTGCTGATCGCAGCCATTTCGGGCATCACCATGGTCGCCCTCGTGTCGTGCGGCGACGACGATCCTACCGCCCCGCCAACACCGCTTGAGGCTCCCACCTCTCCGCGTTCCTTTCGCGCCAGCTCCTCGTCCCTGACCAAGATCACCCTGACCTGGAAAGACGCGTCGGGCGACGAGGAAGGTTTCGAGATCGAGGAAAGCGTCGTCAACGATGGCCATTTCAATCCGGGGGCGACGGTACCGGCGAACGGGGAATCGCTGACCTTGAGCGACAGGGCCCCGGAAACTCTCTACCACTACCGCATCAGGACCTTCAACGATGCCGGCTACTCCCCCTATGCCGGACCCGTTTCCATCGAAACACGCAGTGCCGGCGCACCCCAGACTCCGGTCGATCTCAAGACCGACTACGTGGGACGGAGCGGCATCGAGTTCTCCTGGCGCGACGCGAGGCGACTGGCCGAGGGATTCCTGGTCGAGCGTCGGGACGAACCCGGGGGCGATTGGGAAGTCCTGGGTGGCATATCGGACGGAGAAGCGTCCTGCATCGTGGACGGATTGCAACCCGACCATACATATTCGTTCCGGGTCCGTGCCTACAATGGCAGCGGGCTCTCGGACTACGCTGCGGAGATCATGGTCACGATCCCGGCCTGGCATTCCCCTCTCGAGATCGAGGATTTCAACTCCATCGGCCACGCCGTCTGCCGCTCCGCCGACGGCGGGTATGTCGTCACCGGCGAGATCCTCGGCGACGACGAACTGTTCGTCGCCGCCACGGACGCCGAAGGCACGCAGCAATGGGCGCGCGTGTACGAGGGCCACGGGAAAGGCCGCGGCTACGACATCCTCCCTGTCCCCGGCGGTGGGTACCTGGTCGTCGGCACGTCGGATGCCGGATCCCAGATCTACAGCCGGGTCGAGATGTGGACCCTGCTCATCGGCGAGTCGGGCGAGCGCCTCTGGGAGTCGTTCACGCCGGGCGAAGGCGCCGCGGCCTGTCTCGCCCACGACGAGGGTTTCCTCGTCTGCGGAAACGATTCCATCAGCACCGAGAGGGGCATTCGCGTCGAGAAGATCAGCCCGACCGGCGACATTGTCTGGAGTCGCTCGTTCGGCGATCCCGAGAAATACGAAACCGCTTACGACATCGCGAAGGTTCCGTCGGGCGGCTACATCGTCGCCGCCGTGAAAGCGTCCTGGTTCGGCAGGTCGTGGGGAGATCTCTGGCTGCTCAGGCTCGATGAGTCCGGGGAGCCACTGTGGAGCCGTACGGTGGCCGGTCCCGGTGACGATCAGGGCACGAGTATCGTTGTCGACAGTGACGGAGGATTCGTGTTGGCCGGGCATACGGGCGGCAATGCCGGCGAGCTGCTGATCCTCAAGACGGATGCTGCGGGCGGCGAACTGTGGCGCAGAACGTACCGCAGGGCGAGTTTCAACATGGCCAACGATATCCGTCGGATTCCGGACGGCGGATTCCTGGTTGCGGGATTCCAGTATGACTTCGACGGCCGTGGAACGGATTTCTGGGTCATCCGGACCGACCCGGACGGGCAGGCTCTGTGGCATCGTGTCTACGGCGGCGGTAATTGGGACAGTGGAAACGGTCTCCTCCTCCAGGATGACGAGCGCTACGTTGTCGTGGGCGAAACCTCGTCCTATCCACCCTCGGGTCGCAACGCCTGGCTTGTAGCGGGCGATTTCTGACTCGCCTTGTCGTCGAAATAGACTGATCCGGGATCGGGATGGAGTCTATGGCCGGGCGGTCGAGGATGCCCTGGAGACTATGGAGATCGAGCAGATCGTCACCGCTCCGCGCTCACCGTGGCAGAACGGCTACTGTGAACGGCTCATTGGAACGATCAGGCGGGAGTGCCTCGACCACGTGATCGTGCTCAACGAGAGCCACCTGAGGCGGGTACTGAAAGAGAACCTGGCTTACTACCTCCGGTCGAGGACGCATCTGGGGCTAGCGAAGGACGCACCAGAGCCGCGGGTGATCCAGCCTCAGGATGTCGGGCCCGTCGTCGATGAGCCCGTCCTCGGTGGTCTGCATCACCGGTACTACCGCAATACCGCTTAGCCGCCGCCAGACGGATTGGGCAGGAGTCGATGGATTGGTACTTCCGCCAGTGCTGTCGGACTGGTAGTTGGTCGGCTCCGCGACCGATCGGCGGTCTCAACCCACCCAATCTCGCCAGTGAATCTCAATCCCGAGCCGGAAGGAGAGCCTTCATGTGGCGAGAATCGTCTCGGATAGAATAATTGGTTGGGACTACCGAGACAGTACGGAGAGGATCAAGCGTGTGCGTTCGGCTGGGTAACGACGGGATGACCGCCGGTTGAACGGTGTCTTTCATAGTGTTAGACTGCAGTATGTTCCCGGAAATCAAGACGTTCGACTGTTTCGTTCGGGTGCCTGGCTGGCGTCTCTATCTCGCCCTTATGGCGGTCAACGAGACCCGCGAACGCGGTACCGTACTGGACGTCGCCGCTAGGGGAGCCGGCGCCGAACTGCATCGGGCGCACCCCGCCGGGTCCCTGGTCGCCGACGCGACTATCACCGCCATTCGCAAGAGTATTAAGCGGCTGGGCCTGGATCCTGCCGCATCCCCTCCCTGCTCAGAGTTGTTGCTCCGACGGTTTCTGGCCTCTTCCGTGGTGCCCCGGGGCAGTCTGGCCTGGGAATACCTGGCAGTGCTCACCATCAAATCTCATGCCCCCTGGATCGCTCTCGACAGGGCCGCCCTGGAGCCGCCACTGATGTTCCGTACCGGCGAGGCGGGCGAAACCCTGTCCTGGGCCGATGGCGAACTGGACTGCGCGGGCCTACCGGTGCTGACCGATCGCCGGGGAGTGGTCGGCTCACCATGGTCCCATCCCGCACCCGACGATCTGCAAGACGCCGGCGAGACCGTGTTCGTCTGTTGCCTGCCGGAGGAGTTGTTTCGGCGGATCGACCCAAAGACCTTCCTGGGCCGCGCCAACTGGCTGACCTGGGCCTACCGGTTCCTCTTCATGCGAACCTGCAAGTTCCGGGCTGATTGATACATCGGACCCGCGGCGCAGTGCTCGAACCGCTATCACATCTCGGAGCTCAACTCACGGGTCGGAATCTTGATAACGAAAGACGAGCCGACGTTCTCCCTCGACTCGATCGTCATCGTCCCTCGGTGTTCGTTGACGATCTTGCGGGATACCTGTAGACCGAGTCCCGTACCTTTCGAACCCTTCGTCGTGTACATGCCGTTCTCGATCTTATCTATCGTCTGCGGACTCATGCCCACGCCATTGTCGCTGACCGAGAACCGGGTCCAGCCCTCACCAACCTCCACCTCGATCCACACCTCGCCCGGACCGCCCGTGGGAAAGGCCTCGGCGGCGTTACGAATCAGGTTGCCGAGACACTGGTGAAAAGCATGCCCATCCAACATGACGCGCCGGACCGGTCCGACCCGTCGTGCCTGGATATTAACCTCGCCGTCGCCGCCCAGTCCGATGTCGTCGACAACGCGGCGAACGAGCTCCAGCGGGTCGTGGGGTTCGTATTCCGGTTTCCGGTCCTTGGCGAAGTTGAGCAGGTCGGCGACCAAGTCAGCGATGATCTGGGTGTTCCGCTCTATCATGCCCCAGCCGGCGGTCTTCTTCTCCTCGTCGCCCCGTCGCAGACCCGCCTTGTACACGTAGATGCCGCCGTTCAATCCGTCGAGAATGTTCTTGATCGAGTGGCTGATACTGGCGGCGGCGCGCCCCGCTGCGGTCATGCGCTCGGACTGGATCAGGTTGGCCCGCAACGTCTTGACCTCTCGCATATCCTTGAAGAAGAAGACATTACCCAGGTGGAGCCCACTTTCGAACAGACAGATGCCGGCCAGCTGGACGTCGATCCACTCGCCGGCGGCATTCCGCACTACGGATTCCTTGGGCGAGAATCCGCGCAACCGTCGGACGGGCTCGTGGGACAAGGGAAGGTCCAGGCTCTTGGCCAGGTCGATATCGAAGAACACCTGCCAGTTCAGGCGACCGATCACTTCCTCGCCGGAATAACCCGTCAGTATCTCGGCAACATCATTGAAGATGGTAATCACATCCTCCTCGTTCGAGGCGATGATTCCGTCGAACGAGTTCTGGATGAGCCGTTTCTGGAAATCGCTCGAGTCCACCAGCTCCTTTCGCGAACCCTTCAGCACGTTGGTCATGTGCTTGAAGGCGTCCGCGAGCTGGACGACCTCGTCGCCACGGTGCGCCTGGTAGACCTCGCAGCCGCGACAGCCGGCCAGTTTCTGGGGAAACCGGGATTCGTACCCCTCGCAGGGAGTGCCGTCGATGTACCAGCATTGTTCCGTAAAGTTCAGATAAGCCCTGCAGTCGGTTCGTTGGCAGTCCTTGATTTCCCAGCAGTTCACGTGGACGCCGAAATCTATCCGGGGATCCAGGTTGCCGGTACTGATCTCCTCAGCGACACGCGTGAGTTCCTTGAGCGGTCCTATGGCCCCCCGGATCATCAGCCGGGTGATGCCGAGCAGCATCACGATCGGCACGACCAGGATCGCCAGTGCGACCAGGACCGTACGGTTCGCCAGCCTCCTGCCGAGACGGTCACCGCGGCCGACGACAACGGTGCCGGCGGGCTCGTCGGCGATCATCAACACGAGTTGGTCTTCACGGACCGCTTCCGCGCCCCAGTTCGAACGGTAGGGGAGGCCTGATCGCGCAGCGAGATCGGTGGCCAGGGCGGCTGCCATCTCAGGCGCGCTGGCAACATGGGTCAAAGGATGACCCGCCTGGTCGAGCACGATCAGGTATTCGAGATCGCCGCCGATGGCGAGGACTTCGTCCAATATCCGGTCAAGAGCTGGCCGATCGTCCCGCGCCACGGCATCGCTCAGGTCGGCGAGTTGCTCCCCGAGCATCACCTCCGACTGGTCCAGCACTACCTCGGAGACGTACCGCTCCGTTGTCACCCGCACCGCTACCAGCACGATACCTGCCACCAGGATCAACAGCGGGATGAAGACGAGCAGGATCCGGCTCTCCAGCCGGAGCTTGCGATAGAGCGGCACCGACCGCCTGAACTGCATCGTCATGGAGGCCCACATCCGCGGTTCGGGGGGCCGCCACGACTCCCGGCGTTCATCCGTGCACCACGTCGTCAGGGGGAGCGACCCCCGACATGACGGCATTCACAACCGACATCAATCGTACCGGCTCGATTGGCTTCTCCACGAAACCGTCGGGTTTGCGCGCTTTGTAGCGGTCGACGATCTCTCCCCAGTCGATACCCATCTGGTCCTTGACACCGGTCACCATCACCAAGGGAATATCCTTGGTCTCCGGATCCTTGCGGAGCTTGGTGAACAGCTGGATCCCGGTGCGACCGGGCATCACCAGGTCGATGAGAATGAGATCGGGCTTTTCCTCCCGGATCAACTTTTCGCCGCTGACGGCGTCGTTCGCGGCCGACACGTCGAAATCGTTCTCCTCGAGAATGGTAGTGAGATACATCGTCAGATCCTTCTCGTCGTCGATGACGACGGCCTTCTTGTCTGCCATGCTCGGCCCTCCTGCTGGGATGTCATGAGGCTACTTTCGCCCCTGCCTTGACCTTGGTTTCTTCCAGAACAATGGCGTTGCCCAGGATGTCAAACACCCCGCCGATCTTGACCCCGGTCTCGTAGTGCTCCATCAACTGCATGAGTTGCCGTTTGCAGTTGGCGCACGGCGCCGCGCAGTAGTTGGCGCCCGTCGCCATGATCTGGTCCACCTTCATCTTGCCGACCTTCATCCGGTAATCGAGGAACGTACCGTCGATCATCTCCACCTTCTCCGCGCCGTCCATGACCGCCAGCCCACCCCCACCGCCACAACACCAGTTCTCGGTCCGGTTCGGCGTCATCTCGACGAAGTTGTCGGTCATCGCCGACAGCAGGCGCCGCGGTTCCTCGAACACATTGGTCGAACGGGCGAAGTTGCACGGGTCGTGGTAAGTGATGATCTCGTCCACCTTGCGCTTATCGAACTTCAGAACTCCCTTCTGCAGGTACTCGTCGGCCAGCAGGAAGATGTTGGTCGTTTCGAACGGATTGCCGAAGTGGGAGGCGGTCGGCCCCATGCGCTTTGCGATGCGGTAGGCGTGGCCGCATTCGCCGATGACCAGCTTCTTGACCCCGAGGTCGATACAGGCGTCGTAGGCCGCCTGGTTCTTGCGGGCCATGTGCGGATCGTCCCCTGTGAACAGCCCGAAGTTCGCGCCGTCGAACGCGGTCGAGGCCATGGTCCAGGTGGTGCCGTCGTGGATCTCGAGCGCCTTGAAGAAGACCGCCACGCCCATGTGCGTCTCCGGGAAAGAGACCAGGTCGGCCGAGGCCGGGATGAACAGGATGTCCGCACCCTTCCTGTCGATCGGGATCTCGACGTCGATGTCCCAGTCGTCCTTCACTTCTTCGCAGAGGAATCGGCAGGCTTCGACGAAGGCGGCGTAGGTCTGTCCTTCATCGTTGCCGGTCTCGTCGGAGATGCGCTGGGTTTCGGACATCATGAACGGCGATTTGCCGAGGGCATGGACAACAGCGCGGCCCTTGCGCGTCAGGATGGAGTTGTCGATGCCGAAGGGACAGAACTTGGCGCACCGGCGACAGCCTGAGCACTCGTAGAAGTCGCGCTGCCAGACCGCGACCTCATCTTCAGTGATGTCACGTGCGGCGCCGATCGCCTTGAGCACCTGGCCCCAGGTCGAGCCGTAGCGCTTGTACAGCTGGCGGATGTGGTCGGAGCGGGCGGCCGGATTGGTCCTGCTCTCCGGCATGGTCCGGGCCACGTGACACTGCTCGGCGCAGACCCCGCAATGGGCGCAGATGTCCATGTACAGCTGCAGCACCCGCGGCCCGTTCTTGATCGCCTTGACCTGGTCGATAACCGTCTGCAGTTCGGTCTCGTTGACCTGTACGTGTCCTTCCATGTCAATAGTCCTTTGCTAGGAGAGTCTTACTGTAGAAGACGCCGGGTACGTGGAGGAACTTTCCGAACGGGAAGTAGATCAGCAGCAGTTGCACCATGAGGAAATGGAGCAGGACCAGCGGATCATGGGGCACCTGCGTCGGCGCGGTACTGAACAGGGTCCGGAAGTACTGTTGGATCTCTGCGATATCGTAGTGCGTGAAGAAGCGCATGGCGTTGCCGGTCAGCAGGATGAACAGTAACAGGATCAGGACGCCGTAGTCCTCGCCGGTCGATATCTCCCGTACCCGTTGAATTCCGAACCGGCGGGCCAGCAGCAGCAGACAGGTCATCAGGGCGACCACGCCGCAGATACCGCCGCCCCAGGCGCTGATCGCGTTGACCGTCCCCTCCGACAAGCCGAGCCCAACGCGCAGCGGCCAGTCGGTGATCAACCGCGTATGACCCAGCAGGATGAGGAAGAGAGATACGTGGAAGGGCCAAGTCCGTTTCCACAGCGCTTGGTTCTCCTGGCGGAAGCTGCTGAAGAGAGTGACCTCCGACAGCACCTTCCCAAAAAGTCGCCAACGTGTGGCCGCGGACGGATACAGGGCGATGTTTCCGACCGCCGCTCGCTGCCATCGGTTCAACCTGTAGAGCAATCCCACAATGAGGATCACCAGGGTGGCATAAGGCAGGAGCTTACCGATGATGAGTTCGAACACTTGCATAGGCACCTCGCGAGGGTGACGGAAACTGTCGCTGTCATGCGACTGCTTCCAGATCGAAAGACTTGTGGCCCATCTATCCAGATCCACCGGGCGGTGCATGTGGTCGTGCCACGTTTCCCGTTCCGATGGCGAGAGTGCCTTCTCGTCTTCCCTGACACACGAGGTGCTGTTCCTATCGAGATGCGGTTAGTCCCCTACCGGGGCTTCCTCCAATTCCTCCTGCCTCCTGACCAGGTCTGCCAGACTCGTGCGACAGAGAATGCAGTCGATGGATTGCTTGATCTCTCTCCACACTTCTTGCGTGCAACATCTGCCGCTCCGGCGGCAACGGTCGCCTTCTTCGGTGCAGTGAACGATGTCGAACGCATCCTCGAGCGGGGCGAGGACCTCAGACAAGTTGATTTCGGCTGGAGGCCGGGTCAGGCGGTAACCGCCGCCCTTGCCGCGGCGCGATTGCACCAACCGTGCTGCCCTGAGCGAACAGAGAAGGCCCTCAAGATATTTCAGCGGAATGCCTTGTTCCCGGGCAATCTGGCGGGCGGACACCCGGCCCTGCTCGTACGCACCAGCCAGTACGATCATGGCCCGGGTTCCATATCGTCCTTTGGTGGATATCCGCATCAGATCCTCGTTTCAGGAGATACAGGCCACCATTGTCGTGTATTCCTATCGGATTAGTGGGATTAAGGTATCTCAAACGATGCCCGGGAGTCAATCGTTAAGTAATTCAAAAGAAACAAGATAAAGGACTATTGTAGTAATGTTTACACTCGTCTCTATCGGCGGGGCCTGCCCTGATGTCGCTCCCGAATATCCCTGTCCCTCCCCCGAGTTCAACAAGCAAGTGCAACACTTCCGGCTGAGCCGCTTCCGCGCTAGAATGCGTGGATTATGTCTAAACACTATAAGCACTTGTCCAAAGAAGAGCGGGATCGCCTGGCCATTCTCAAGGGCCAGGGACACTCGATCAGGGCGATTCGCAGCTACAAGCGGCCTCACTATGTGGCTGGTCAGCTGTCCGTGGTCGCACCAGATCGTCTGCAGCGGGAGTTCACGGTCACCGAGCCAGACCGGGTCTGGGTCACCGATATCACCGACGTCCGGACCTGGGAGGGCTGGCTCTTCCTGGCCGCTGTGATGAACCTCTATTCCCGGAAGATCATCGGCTGGTCGATGAAGTCCGACGCTAGCGAGGGACCTGGTTCTCGATGCGATCGTGATGGCGGTCTGGCGTCGTCGACCGAGCGGATCGGTGCTGGTTCATTCGGATCAGGGCTCGCAGTACGGAGGCGACGACTGGCTCCGGTTCTGTCGTGACCACGGCCTAACCCCGAGCATGAGCCGCCGCGGCAACTGCTGGGACAACACCGTCGCCGAGTCGTTTTTCGGCTCACTGAAGAAGGAGAGGATTCGTCGGAGGGTCTACCACACGGTCAAGGAAGCGTAGACCGATGTGTTCGACTACATCGAGATGTTCTATAATCCGAGGCGTCGCCATGGCCACATCGGCAACGTCAGTCCCGAGGCGTTCGAGCGCGCCTCAGCAACAGGCTGAGGAGTGTCTACGAAACCAGGGGCAGTTCATACACAGCAGGATGAGCGCGACAGAGAGGAGCGGACGGTGGTTTGGAACACAGGCAGGCTGACTTCCTTCGCCCAGCACAGAATCTCCAGATCCTTTCCGACCGCCGGAGCCGACACGGGTCTTATTAAACCAGAGATGACACAGCATTCGGAAGCGACGACCACACCGATTCACCTCCTGGGTCTTGTGATCGTCGTACTCGTTGTCCTGCTGTCGCCGAACGCGCTGGTGCTGGCGCAGTCCGACGGCACCTGGGAATCGCGCTTGGAGGCAGCCGAAGGAGCAGGCCGGATTGCCTTGATAGCGGAGTACCTGGCATCGGACGAAGCCACTCAGGATACGAAGCGAGCCATCGAACTCGGCAAGGAAGCTCTGGAGCTCTTGGGTGACGCGCCGAACGAGAACCACGAGCTGGCCATCCTGGGCGGTCTATGCCGCGCACAAGTCATGAGTGAAACCGTTGAGGGCAATACGGAGCTGGGCAGGCGGTGCGAGGACATAGCCCGGCGACTGGGTGACAAGCGGTGGCTGGCGTGGTCTCTTTCCTGGATCGGCGAGAGCAACTACCAGGCTGGCAAATTAGAAGAAGCCTGTGGCCACTTCGAGCAAGCTGCACAACTCTACAAAGAGCTTGGGGACGTACACAGCCAGGCCGAGGCATTGAGCAGTGCTGGTAGCTACATGAATGGTTTCAGTGACCTCACTGTTGCCCTGGAGCATCAGCTTCACGCCCGCGACCTGTTTGAATCCATCGGCGACCTCCGCGGTGTGGGGCGAACTCTGCTCCGCGCGGGTCTCGTGCATAGTGAACTTGGTGACCACGACCGGAAACTGGATTACACGAAGCAGGCGCTTGAAGCGTTCAGGGGCGCCGGGTACGAAAATGGCCAGGCTTCCGCTTTGAACAACATCGGGATGTATTACCTGAAAATCGATCAACCGCAGGAGGCTTTGCCTTACTTCGAGGAGTCCCTGGAAATCAAGCGACGGATCGGCGAAGAGCGGGGTGCCGCGCGACGGCTGAACAACATTGGCTCTACATACCTGAGACTTGGCCGTTGGGACGAGGCGCGTGATTTCGCCGAGCAAGCCTACAAAAAAAACATGGAATTGGCATATCCGCCGGGCGTTTCCCACAGTCTCAAAATCCTCGCAAAAATAGACCATGCGCAAGGCAAGTTCCAGGCTGCCCTTGAATCAGTACAAGAGGCAATAAGGATAATCGAAGACGGCGGCGCACAAAGTGAACTGATCGTTTCCTACGCGTTGCTGGTCGAGCTATATGAACAGCTCGGCGACCCGGCAGCGGCACTGGCGGCCCTGCGCCGCCACAACGAGATCAAGAGCACTATCGTCAACGAGGAGAATGTCCAGCAGATCGCCCGCATGGAGGCCCGATACCGGGTAAAAGAGCAGACTCAGGAGATCGAACTGCTGAGGCGGGAGCAGGCCGTCCAGGCCCTGGAAGTCGAGCAGCAGCGCAACGTGCGCAGCGCCCTGATAGTCGGCTTTGGGCTCATCTGCCTGATCGGTCTCCTCCTGTTCAACCGGTTCCGGATCCGGGCACGAGAGAAATTGATGGTGGCCACCGTCGAGCACGAACGACAGGTCAGCACCCAGTTACGCGAGATAGACCAGCTCAAGGACGAGTTCCTGGCCAACACCTCGCATGAGCTGCGCTCTCCCCTGATGGGCATTACCGGCCTGGCGCAGGCCATGTTCGAGGACCCTGCCGTCGAGCTGCCCGAGAAGATCCGTTCCGATCTCGAAATGATCCACATGAGCGGCCGCCGGCTCGGCTCGCTAGTGGAGGACATCCTCGACTATTCGAAGCTGCAGCGGGGCAGCTCCGGCTTTGTGCTCGCTCCGGTGGAGATCCGGGCGCTGACCGATGTCGTCCTGACGCTGGCGGGGCCGCTGGTGGGCGACAAGGAACTCGAACTGGTCAACGCGGTGGAGTCGGACCTGCCGGGCGTCGAGGCGGACGAGGCCCGCATCCACCAGATCCTTTTGAACCTGGTGGGCAACGCGATCAAGTGTAGCGAGAACGGTACGATCACAGTTTCAGCCAGTGTCGCGGACGATGAACTCGTCGTGCGGGTCACCGACTCGGGCAGAGGTATCGAACCGGGCAGGCTCGAGCGAATTTTTGATTCGTCCAGGTTGGATGACGAGAGTGTCCGGAGCGAAACCGGCGGCAACGGGCTCGGGCTTCCGATCAGTAAGCATCTCGTCGAGTTGCACGGCGGCAGGATCTGGGTGGAGTCGGAGCCCGGCTGCGGTGCGGTTTTCTCTTTCACGCTCCCGCTGAATCGGGCGCCGGCAACCATCGTGCCGGACGTGGAAACCACTCACCGGCAACCAGCAGCCGGCGAGGGCCGGGAGGAGGATCTGTCCACCGAGGGCGCCTCGATCCTGGTCGTGGACGACGAGGAAGTGATCTGCCGCGTCCTGGAGAGACAGCTCGTCGCCGAGGGGCATCGAGTGTGGACAGTGTCGAACGGAGAGGAGGCACTGGCGATCGTTGCGGAGGAGGAAGTCGATCTCGTGCTGCTCGACGTGATAATGCCGCGGATGTCGGGCTACGAGCTGTGTCGGAAGCTCCGCGAACACCACTCGCTCGAGGAGTTGCCGATCCTGCTGCTGTCGGGAATGAAGGGAGAGCAAAGCCACGTGGCGGGTTTCGAGGAAGGGGCGAACGACTATATCCGCAAACCGATCAGCCAGGATGAGCTACAGGTTCGAGTGCAGACCCACCTCAAACTGCTCCGGATGCACCGAGCCAAGTCGGAGGAAGTGAAGATCCTGCAGGGGCTGTTGCCGATCTGCATGCACTGCAAGAAGATCCGCAGCGAGAACGACGAGTGGTGCCAACTCGAGTCATACATCGACCAGCACTCGGAAGCTCAGTTCAGCCACGGGGTCTGCCCGGACTGTGCCGCTCACCACTACGGGGACCTCGATTTGTCGAGTGGCAGGAAATAGCGCAGTACGCCGCCAAAGGGACTCAATGGATTTGGCCACTGACCGCTGTGTGGCTTTCACCGCTCGTTTCCGACACTTCGAAAGAGTTACGATTCATGGATCGCCGTCGCGCCCTAGAAGAGAGGCGCACCAGCCTGGACCTTCCGGCCCTCAAAACCGACTTCCTGAACGAGATCCTGACCAACCTCATGGGCGTTGTGGAGGCGGTCCCGAATGCGCAAAAAGCACCTTCTCCAGTTACTCCTGGAGAAGGTGCTTATCAAGGACCAGTGCACGTTTGAAGTCTGGTATCGACTCCCCCAGCTATCTGGGTTTCGCACACTGGGACATTTGGTACCCCGTACGTCCCAGTATGCGAAACGTAGAACGTTACCCAGAGGCTTCGCATACCACGTGTTTTTTTGTCTCTCGGCGACTCCGGCATGCCAGGCAAAGATCCCCAGGCAGGCGTCCAGAGTCGGATCCCCGCGGATTGCGGTCCACACGCTCGGACACTGCGTCCGAGGGATCATTTCCGTCGCATTCCAGGCGACCCTCCCCGTCCCACTGCCCGATAGAGCGCCGGCAACACCACCAGGGTCAAAGCGTTGGCCGACAGGACGCCGCCGATGACCACGGTCGCCAGGGGACGCTGCACCTCGGCGCCCACTCCCGTATTCAAGGCCATGGGCGCAAACCCGAGGGCCGCTACCAGGGTCGTCATCAGGACCGGTCGCAAGCGCATCAACGCGGCGGATTCTATGGCCTCGTCCAGGGGACACCCATGTCGGAGCAAGCGCTGCATCGTCGATACCATGACCAGGCCGGCCAGCATGGCCACACCCGAGACGGCCACGAAACCGATCCCCGCGGACACCGTGTAGGGCATGCCGCGAAACCACAGGGCCAGGATCCCTCCCAAGGTGGCGAATGGGGCGGCCACGAAGATGATCAGGGCGTCCCGCCATGATTGGGTGCTCGAATAGAGCAGGAACAGGATCAGGGCCAGGGCCACCGGGACGACGACGGACAGACGCTTGCGGGCCCGCTCCATGTGCTCGAACTGGCCGGAGAACTCGAGGAAGTAGCCTGCGGGCAGGTCGATCTCCGCCGCGATCCGTTCCCGGGCCTCGGCCACGAAGCTCCCCACGTCCCGGCCGCGCACATTGCACTGGGCGACGATACGGCGGCGCTGCCATTCGCGAGTGATGGTCGATGGGCCCTCGACGAGGGAGATGTCCGCTAGCCGTTCGAGGGGGATCTGCGCCCCCCCGGCCGTGGCGACGGGCACGCGGCGCAGCTTCTCCGGATCGTTCCGCAGACGCTCCGGCAGGCGGACGGCCAGGTCGAATCGCCACTGGTCCTCGCGCACCTCGCCGACGGTGATGCCGCCCACCGCCTCGACCAGTTCGAGAACGTGCCGGGCCGGCACGCCGTGACGCGCGATGGCCTCCTGGTTGACGCGGATCTCCATCACCGGCTGGCCGGTGATCTGCTCCACGTAGAGATCGGCCGCGCCCGGGATGGACTCCAGGACCTCGCCCACGTCGGCCGCCGTATCGCGCAGGACCTCGAGGTCGTCTCCGAATATCTTGACACCGACATCGGTCCGGATGCCCGCGATCATCTCGTTGAGGCGCATCTCGATGGGCTGGGTGAAGATGACCCGCATGCCCGGCAGGCCCGAGATCTCGGCGTTCATCGCCTCGACCAGTTCCTCCTGGGTCCCGGCCCGCGTCCATTGCTGCCGCGGCTGCAGAGTGACGTAGATGTCCGTCAGTTCGATCCCCATGGGATCGGTGGCCACCTCGGCGGTGCCGGTCCGGGACCAGACGTGGCGAACCTCGTCGGGGAAGCGGTCCAGGATGAGCCGCTCGATCCATGTGCCATAACGGACGGACTCCTCCAGGGAGACGCCGGCCAGCCGCACCGTATTGATGGTCAGGCTTCCTTCCGAGAGCCGGGGGATGAACTCCGAGCCGATGGTCAGGCCGATCACGCCACCCAGGGCGAGCAGCCCCAGTGTCGAGGCCAGGACCGGTCGCCGGCGCACCACGGCGAAGCGGACCACCGGCCGGTAGCACCGGACGAGCCAGCCCACCAGGCGGTTGTCCCGTTCCCGGGGCCGTCCCCGCAGGACGTAGCTGGCCAGGACGGGCATCAGGGTCAGCGACAGGACCAGGGAGCCGGCCAGGGCAAAGATCAGGGTCAGGGCCATGGGCTGGAACAACTTGCCTTCGATGCCCTCGAGGGCCAGGACCGGCAGGAAGACGATGGCGATGATCAACTCACCGTACATGGTCGGCCCCCGGACCTCGAGGGCCGCCTCGCGCACCGTCTCGATTACCGTTCCCTTACGCCCCGGGTCCTGCAGGCGCCGGACACTGTTCTCCACCATGATCACCGAGCTGTCGACGATCAGGCCGAAGTCGATAGCGCCCAGACTCATCAGCGAGCCCGCGATGCCGAACCTCAGCATGCCCTGGGCCGCGAACAGCATGGACAGGGGGATGGCGAGGGCCACGATCAGGCCGGCCCGCAGGTTGCCCAGGAACACGAACAGGACCGCGACCACAAGGATCGCGCCCTCATAGAGGTTCTCCTGGACGGTCTCGAGAACCTGGTCGACCAATTCCGTGCGCTCGTAGACCGCCTCGACCTCGACCCCTGCGGGCAGGGACGCCCGGATCTCCGCCATGCGTGCGCGCAGGCGGCCGGTGACCTCGTGGCTGTTCTCGCCCATGAGCATGAAGCCCAGGCCGAGCACGACTTCCCCCCGGCCCGCTGCCGTGGCCGCGCCGCGGCGGATCTCGTGGCCCTCGACGACTTCGCCGATGTCGCCGATACGGACCGGTACCCCGTCGTGGGCGACGATGACGACGGCCGCGATCTCCTCCACGTTGCGGGTAAGGCTGATGCCCTGCACGAGGTGCAGTTCACCCGCCTCGACCACGTAGCCGCCCCCGACGTTCAGGTTATTGAGTGACAGGGCCGTAAACACGTCGTCGAGGGTCAGCCCGAACTTTGCGAGCCGGTCGGGATCGGCCAGGACCTGGTACTGCTTGGTCTCACCGCCCCAGGTGTTGACCTCCGCGACGCCCGGCACCGACTGCAGGCGCGGCTTGACGATCCAGTCGTGGAGCGTCGTCAGTTCCTGCAGCGAGTGCGTGTCGCTGGTCATGACGTAGTGGTAGACCTCGCCCAAGCCGGTGGCCACAGGTCCCATCTCGGGGCGCGCGATGCCAGCGGGCAGTTCGACGGTCTGCAGGCGCTCCATGACCAACTGGCGCGCGAAGTAGATGTCGGTGCCGTCGTGGAAGGTGGCGATCACCTGGCTGAGGCCGAATTTCGAGATGGACCGCACCCCCTCCAGGTCCGGCAGACCGGCGATGGCCCGTTCGACGGGAAACGTGATCTGTTGCTCGATCTCCAGGGGCGAGAGCGAGAGCGCGGTCGTATTGATCTGCACCTGGACAGGCGTCGTGTCCGGGAAGGCGTCCACCGGCAGGTGCAGGACGGAATACGCCCCCGCGCCCGCCGCAACGACGGTCAGGGCGAGCACCATGAGGCGGTGGTTCAGCGACCAGGTGATGATGGCGTCGAGCATGCCGCTACCCCCTAGGTTCCCGGTTGCACTTCACAGCAACCGGCGCCGATGCTCCCCTTGAGGATCTCGGTCTTGAGCAGGAAGCTGCCCTGGGTGACGACGGTCTCGCCGCCCTGTAGGCCGTGACGGACCTCGACCAGCGCGCCCGCCGCCGGTCCGAGGTGGACCTTGGTGGGGCGGTAAGTCGTGGCCGACTCCCGCACGAAGACCACGTTGCAGCAGCCTTCCCACTGGACGGCCGCGCGGGGCACGACCACCGTGGGCCGAGCTTCGCGCACCGTCACGACGGCCCGGGCGAACATGTTGGCGCGCAGGGCGCCGTCAGGGTTCACCAGTTCGGCCCGCGCCTGCAAGGTGCGCGTACGCGGGTCAAGATGGGCGGCCACCCGGGTGACGGTGGCCCCAACGGGATCGCCGGGACGCCCCGCGAGGTGCAGGACCAGCGATTGACCCACCGCCACGTCGCGGAAGTCAGCCTCGTAGACGTCCAACCGGGCCCACATCCGCGTGACGTCGGCCACGGCGAAGAGGGGCGAGGCCGCGGAGGCGAAATCTCCCACCACGGCATTCCGCTCCACGACGATGCCGGCGATGGGCGTGGTCACCGGATATTCGTTGGACGTTTCCCCGGAGCGGGCGACTTCGGCGATCCGAGCCGCCGACAGCCCCAGCCCAGCGAGCTCCTGTTCGGCTCGCGACCTGGCGATCCGGCTCTCCGCCAGGTTCGTTTCCGCGGCCAGTAGATCGCGCTCCGTCGCCGCTCCCCGCGCCAGCAGATCCTTCTCGCGCTCGTGGTTTCTGGCCCAGAGCGCCTCGGACGCCAGGGCCTGCAGGTAGGCGGCCTTGGCGGCACCGAAGGCGGGCGAGACGATCACCGCCAGCAAATCGCCCGGTTCGAGCCGGTCGCCCAGATCCCGAGTTACCGACCGGATCAGCCCGCCGACCGGGGGAGTCAGGCGCGCGAGGCGATTCCCGTCGTAGTCCAGGACCGCGTTGCACTCGACCAGCCGCGAGACGGACCGGACAGCCACCTCGGTATGCTCCAGGCCGACCTCCTCAGCGATGGTCTCGCGCTCGAAGTTCAAGGTCAGGAACTGGGTCGTGCAGGTGACCGAAGGAGCCCGCCGGTAACGCGGCCCGGTGTCCGACGGCTCCCCCGCCGACGCCGGGACCTCGGCGTTCGCGTCCACAAGATGCGGGTTGCATTCGAGGCAGCGGGACTCGGGCAAACCGTGCCCGGCGCACCAGTCGCCCACGGCCTCGTAGGCCGGGATCACGGCGGGATTGCAGATCCAACACAGAGCCTCGGCCACGTCGTGGCCCGCACACCAGCCCATCTCCTCGACGAGACCGGGGTTGCAGAAGGGGCAGGCCGATTCGGCGATGGCGTGCTCGGCGCACCAGTCGGCGGCACCGTCACCGGAAACCGCGACGGCGGGAGTATCGGCACCCACCTCGTCGGTGGCCCGGTTCCCGCAGCCACCGGCCGCCACCGCCATGACGGCCCAGGTTCCCAGGAAAATCATCGGCATGGATTTCATCGTTCCTCTCCCTCGAGGGCGTAGGGACCGGCGCCGAGCAGGCCCATGAGGTCGGCTTCGGCCAAGGCCAGGTCCAGTCGCAATGCGAGGATGCGCAAGCGCACATCCATGAAGGTTCGCTGGGCGTCGACGAGCTCCAGGAATGCCAGGCGTCCGGACCGGTACGCCACGCGAGCCTGGGTCAGCGCGCGCTCCGCGGCCGGCTCGATGTCGCCGGCGAGACGGTCGAGTTGAGTGCGCAGGGTACGGTGGTCGGCCCGGGCGGAGGTCAGGGCAGCGGCGAGCCCATCGACCGCGAGCCGTTCCTCGATTCGGGCGCGTATCACCAGGGATGCCGTCTCGGCGACCCTGCCCTGGTTGCGGTGGAAAAGGGGCAGGGGCAGGCTGACCCCGCCCTCCCAGAAGTGCTCCGCGTCGGGGCCCGAACGCCCGTAGGCGACGAAGAGGTTCAAGTCCGGGATCCGCTCCTTCCGCGCCGTCTCCAGCCGGGCCTCGGCGGCCTCGACCCCGCGGCGGGCGGCGCGCAGGGACGGATGATCCGTCCCGCCGGTCGCATCGTCCGGGAGGGGGTCACCCGCACCGAGAGCCGAATCGAGACTCCCCCGAATCCTCTCCGGCGGAACATCGACGCCGCCGAACACGACCCCGGCCTCGGCCGCGCTACGCACGCGCCGACGCTCCAGGTCCTGCCGGGCCGTCTCGACGTCGTAGAGTTCCAGCAGGGCGCGGGTCACGTGGGCTTCGGGGGCCGCTCGGGCCTCGAAGCGGGTCCGCGCCATGTCGAGCGTACGTTCGGCCTCCACCGCTAAATCCGTGATCTCGGCCTCGGCCTCACGGTAGTGGAGCTGGTTTGCCCACCAGGCGTGGATCCGGCCGTAGATTTCGCGGCGCGCCTCCTGCTCGGTCTCAAGGACCCGGTCGACCTCGGCGCGGGCCGCATCCACCGCCGCCCCGCGTCGGCCGCCGATCAATATGGCCTGGGATAGCTCCACCTTCCGCTTGTTGAAGGCAGGGTCGTCCACCGACACCTCCTCCATGGCGAAGGAGAGCTCGGGATTGGGATACAGACCCGCCTGGCTCATGCGTCCGGTCCGGATCAGTACGTCGGTCCGGGCCACGGCCAACTCGGGATTCGCCAGTTCGGCGATCCGGAACAGGTCATCGAGGCCGAGGGAAGGGCGGGCCACGATCTGCGCGATTTCCCGATCGACGGATGTCTGAAGCGAGTATGGCCGGACGTCGTCCGCCACCGCGTTCACCGCCCAGATCAGGATCAATAGTGGCAGGTACCGCGATATCGTCATCACACGCAGTCCTTTCGAAAAAGCGGCGGAACGTTCTGCAACGCGACCGGAACCGCCGGTTGCGGGCAATCGAAGGTCGTGGGAATCGGAGTCAGACCTGCGGGGGGCGGTAGTGCAGCACCGCGGTGTCGCGCGGCGTGTCGGAGGTGGCGGCGAGCAGGCAACCGTTCACGGTCGGTGCGTGCCCGAGCCCGAGGATGTAGGGAGGGACCATGGCGATGCCGGAACAGCAAGGGAGGCTGCAATGCTGGCAGCCCGGCTCGCAGCCGACATCGTCAGCAGGAGGGAGATCTCCACTGCAGCAAGGATCGTCGTACGGGGCAATGGGAGGCTCGTCGTAGGGATCCCCATCTGGATGGGAGTCCATGCCGCATGCCGCGTCGACGGGGCCCGGCACCAGCGCCAGCCCCAGGGCGATGACCATCAGTAGCGGTAGCGGGCGGATAGGCTTCATGATCTCCACCAGGATCGGGCGTATTCTTTGCGACGATGCGGATAACCTAGTCCGTCGATAGGTTTTCGTCAAATTCAGCAACGCAAAAGAACGCCTCCGCCGCAAGGGGGCAGAGGCGCTCAGATGGTGGTACCCGTAGGCTACAGAGTGCGAAACGCGGATCTGCGTCGCGAGAGTGCGCCACGGCTCATGCGGTATTTCGCTTGTCGTCGACTCCCACGCCACGCGGTCGGTCATCGCGAGAGGTCTCCATGGTTCGGGTTCGACTGGCCGGCCATTCGGCGACCGCCGGCGCCGGGCGAGAAGCTTGTTGCGCAATATGGTGCGGAATCTGTCGCGGCCGCACGGGAATGATGGAATTACGGTCGGAATGGAGTAGATCAGAGAATCCCGCAAGGCTACAAAGAATGATCTAGGTCTGGATCAAGGTTGGGCGCATGAGCCCCGTATTCGATAATGATCCTCCGTTCGCCGGTTGAGACCTGGTTCGCATCGTTCGCGACAAGAATCCACGGGAACGTGTGCCTGTTAAAAAGGTCTTGGTATAGCTGTACCAGTTCACTGCAGCAAGCGTGGGAGGACCTTCCCAGCCCGGGGCGGTCCAGGATGACCCCTTCTTCACGTTGACCGTTCAAGGTCACTTCAGGAGCGTCACCGCCCGGGTCGAACGGAAATCACCCGCCACCAGCCGGTAGAAGTAGACGCCCGAAGCCAGCGACTGGTCGCGACGGTCCTTGCCGTCCCAGACGCGGACGTGGCTACCAGCTACCAGCAACCCACCGTCCTCCAATGAACGTACCAACCGGCCGCGCAGGTCGTAGACCTTCAGTTCCACCCGGCTGGCGTGGGGAAGGTGGAAGCGGATCTCGGTGGTCGGGTTGAAGGGATTCGGCGTCGCCGGGAACAGTGCGAACTTCGCGGCAGCCGGCAGGGTCGGATGGACCGCCGATACGAAGCCCGTCACCGCTGCGAAATCACGGAGGTCGGCGGCATCCAGCTCCGTTGGGATGGATCCCAGGTCGCGCCCCGCGCCGTCCGCGAAATTGCCGTGGCCGGACACGGGGTACCACAGGTGGTTCCAGTCGATGGATCCATGCAGTACCTGGTTCGGCGAGGGGGGGTCCTTCTTACGCATTCGGCTGATATCCTGAGCGACGGGAGCGACATCGGCGACCGGATCCCCATTCCAGTTGATGGGTACCTGGTGGGCCCAGACGATTCCCCACGCCGGGGATTGGCCATCCGGAGCGGCATTGAAGTAGAGGACGCGATCGGATGGGCCGCCGGCACCGAGCGGTTCCCACAGCTCCCCTTCGTCCAGCGTACTGAGCAGGGTGCGGGAGTAGTCGAGTACCCAATCTTCGGCGGTCGCGGGGTACGGCATCTGGCGGGAGTAGTTCATGACCGAAAGGTAGTTGGGCTTGCAGTTGATCTCGTCGTAGCCGCCGTGTTTCAAACCGAGCGTATGACCGAGCTCGTGCATGAAGGTGCCCGCGAGCGCGCGCTGGGCGTCCAGTGGCGCCTCGAGGGCCGTGTAACCCGCCGCGACGATGAAATCGTCACCGGGTACCTCGGCGCGGCCCGTGGTGGTATCGTATTCGGCGGTGAGGGTATCGGCTCTGGTGAGGAGGGAATCGGCCCACAGGCAGTAGCGGAAAATCTTTTCGCGGGCCTTCTTCACGTCTTCCTTTTTCGAGTGCTGTTGATCGGCGAGCGAACCGAAGTGCACGGCCTTGAGGGAGTCGAAAAATCCCGGCCAGGGGCTACCGATCAGTGTCTGCCGTTCCAGGTCGGTCTCGTCGATCATGACGTGGAGGACGACGCCGGCCTGACCGTTGGGATTGTCGATCATGCCGGCCGGCGCCGTGTCGAAGGCCATGACGACGTCATCGATCGCATCCGTGTCGACCGGGACGCCCGCCATGGCGTCGAGTTCGATGAAGAGATCCTTGTGGTCCGGGTCGGAATCCAGGACGATATCCACGGTCCCGTTGTCGTCCACGTCGATGCCGTCGGTCTCCCAGACATCGAGCAGTCCGTCGCCGTCCCTGTCGCCGAAATCGAGGGTGAAATCGAAATGGGAGGTGCCGGACACCGTTCCGGTGCCGGAAGTGGTGACGAGGGACCGCGCACCCACCGACAGGGTGATCGGGGTCCCGTCCATGACCGACTGGATATGAAAAAACGTGACGGGATCGGCGCCGGTCCCGGCATTTGCCATCTCAATGATGACGAAGGGAACACCGAGCGAATCGGTGCCGGTGACCCAAATCGTTGCTGCACCCCCGCCGCCAAGACCCTCGGTTGTTGCTTCGATGGTTCCCCCCAGGGAAAAGACCGCCTTGACGGGAACCTGGAACTCGATCTGCATCCCGGAACCCGCGTCCGCGGCAGCGGAGGTGTCCACGACGTTGGCGGTGGCGGAACCGTCGGCGTTACCGTTTCCCCTGATGTGGAACTGGCTGATTCTCGAATCCTGCGCGGCATTCCCGTTCGCCGTGGTGCCCTCCTCCCCGCTCACGGCGTCGACGAAACCCATCACGTACGGCCCGTTGCCGAAGGCGGTATCGGTATGGCTGGCGTTGCCGCCGGGTTCGATGCTCTGGGATTGGAGCAAGAGATGGACGGTGCGAACCTGGGAGTTCACCTGGATGACCGGCGGTACGTACGGATCGGCCAGGGCAGGCGTGACGAGCGGAACGCAGAGTGTGACGGCAAGCAGGGCATACATACGGTTCATGGTGACGTTCCGATCCCTCTTCGGGTCGTCTAACGCGATTTCTCACCCGCATACAATAGCAGTATTGTCCTATTTTGGCAACCGAGGTGGAGGCGCTCGTAAACCCGCACAAAAAAGGCACATCCTCCTGTGCCTGCCGACAATTCCGTCCGGGTTGAAGCTAATTGAGTCACGCGGTCGGCGATATCACCTATCGCCACACAAATAGCTCATGAATCCATGATTCTGGCTCCCAATATCTCGCTAGTGGCCCTGAGCTGAGATCTACTGTCATAATACCGCGCTTAGCTAACTGCTAATTCGGCGGGACGGACGAATGAACGGGAGGGACAGGTCTACTGGCTCCATTGGAACGGGTTGCTTGATTCCACCGGCGAAAGGATATGTGGAAGGGACAACCCGCTGGTCAACTGACCTTCGCACGGCACACGTGGACACAGCGAGTCACGTTTGAGATAGTACCCGGACAGAGTCAGGGGCGGGCTGCCGTTGCGCGCGGCTCGCTCGTGTCCTGCATTGCTGGCGCGCGCCGTGCACACGAGCGTGCGACTGCGTACGGAGGCGACCAGTGTTCCAGCGGTATATGCTTGTCTACATTTTCCTGAGTTTCTCGATTGGGCTTGCGTGCCTCGGAGTCACGCTCGTGCTGGCCAAGCGTAAGGACAGCCACTTGGCACGTGCGTTTCTGGCATTTTACGCCGTCCTCAGCCTCCTGGTCATAAGCGGTCTACTGCTCGCCTTCGCTGATGTGTTTCCCCGCGAAATCAACCCGTCGACGCACTTCGTACTGGAGTACATCGAATCTATTCCCGGCTTTTACGGCGTCATGTTCACGCTCCCGTTTTTCGTGCATCGCGTCTATGGTGTTGCGAGCCGAGCACGCGATCGGTTCCTCCTCTCATTGACGCTGTTGGCAGCCCTCGGCCAGCACATCACCGAGTACGCGCTCGACGACAAGTGGGATCAACGCGGCGATACCATCGAGAACGGGCTGTTCGTCGCGGTTGTGACATACGCCTACTGGATTGCATTCTCTCGCTTCCGCTCCGAAGGCATCGACCGACGGCTTGCCATTCGTATCCTGGCGCTCATGGTGGTTGGCGTCCCCGGGATGTTCTACGATATATTTCTGGCTGACACGACGGGTCTGCGCGTCTATCCCATTATGTATTGTATCCTAAGCGTAATCGTGACATGGACCCTCGTGAACCAGCCAAGCACGGCACAGCGCCTTCCGCCTAACACCGACTTTGGGCTGAGCAAGCGCGAATCCGAAGTGATGCATCTAGTTCAACGCGGACTGAGCAACAAGGGTATTGGAGAGAAGCTGCACATTTCTCCCAATACGGTCAAAACGCACCTACGTGCAGTTTTTGAGAAGACCGGAGTTCGTTCGCGCTTTGAACTGATCGCTCAAACCAACGAACGGACCGAAGATCTCCTCCAAACCGAAGACGATTCCATCCCTTAGCCCGACTTCGCCCCCCCCGCGACGAACAAATCACCCCGAAGGATGACCCGAAATCACCCTCATGAGCGATTGTTGGAGCACGGTCGAATGCGTACCGTTGTGGGTGTCTGAACGCCGATTTCTCGTTTGATGGCAAACAACCTAGAGAATGGTGGGGAACCATGAAGATTCTTCGCGTCATTGTGATGGCGACATCAGCGACGGCTATTCTTCTGGCCGCGATGACCTCTGCTGCTTCCGGCACCTCTTGGCCGGCCCGCGTGCTCGTAACAAACGACAACGGGATCGCTGATCCAGGTCTGATCGAACTCGCACGGGCACTGGCGCTCGTGACTGAAACCCATGTGGTTGCACCCGCAGCCGACCAAAGCGGGATGTCGAACCTCATGTCGGCAGTCCGCGAACGCCAGTTTCGCATCGAAAAACGCGACATCGGCGCGGGGATCGAAGCCTACGCTTTGGATGGAACGCCGGCCGATTGTGTGGTATTCGGGTTGGCCGGACCTCTGCGTGAGCAACTCCCCGATCTCGTGATATCGGGCATTAACGGCGGACCCAACCTTGGCGACGACTGGTTCGGGTCGGGCACGATCGGCGCTGCCCGGTGCTCGGCTTACCTGGGGATTCCAGCGATCGCCGTTTCCGGTCTGGACGACGACGACCCTGACGCCATGCGCGCGGTCGTCGATTGGGTAGTGGCACTGGTACGAAGCGACGCAGCCAGGGAACTGCGGGCGCCTCAGTACCTGACGGTGAGTGTGCCCGTGGTTCATCCGAGCAGCATCGAAGGTGTCGAGGTCGTGACGCGCGCCAGAGGACTTGTCACCGGTTCGCTGGAGGTCGACAGCACGGGTTCCGATGACCGAAAGTGGCAAACGTGGCACTTGTCACTCACGGTCGATTCGTCAATAGCACCGAAACGATCGGATGTGGACGCCGCCGCACGCAACATGATCGCGGTTGTGCCGATGCGAGCCGACGAGTCTGACCCGGCGCTTGGCGAAACTTTGCGAGCACGAGCGGACCTCATTCCAGATTGGGAGCCCCCGCAGGCACACCCGAGCGCTCTGAACGAATGTCGAGCCGGCCTCGGTGTTACGATAGACGACGCCGAGGACAGCTCGGGTCGGGAGTGGGGCGTCCTGATCGTACAGGTTATGCCCAAAGGACGCGCCGCCGAGATCGGTCTGCGTGCCGAAGATGTCCTCGTCGCCCTCAACGGCACGCCACTTGTCACTGCCCGCGGGTCAAGCGACGACCCCGTTGATGTTATACAGCGGCTTCTGGGTGAATTCGGGTGCGGCGACACCGTAACGTTGGACTACGTGAGGAACAACGAGCGTCGCCAGATCAACTTCACCATCCCGGATACGCGCCAACGGTGACCGACGGTGCAGCCGCCTTCGTCATCGAAAGACTCTGGACGCTACCGATATTACCATTGGGCGACTCGGCTGAACCTTCAGTGGAGAGGATTATCCGCGGAGAACTGTCTTTCCGGATAGGATCGGAAAGGGAACATCGAGTCTCAGACTCGTCGCCTACTACGGCACCTCCCGGCTACGATCGTAGCTACTTCGAAATGTTGGAATAAGTCGGGCAAGTCCTGTAGCGTCCATTTAGAGATGTCTCCTCTTTCAGCCGCTATTAGTTGAACGCCCCCCCATCTCAGCCGAGTTCACGCCAAGCTTGAGGAGGGGCAGTCATGCCGTTCTGAAACCGCAAGAGAACCCACAAGGAAGCCACCGGGGCGGCGGCCCTAAAGACGGATTTCCTGAACGAGATCCTGACCAAGTTGAAGGGCGTCGTCGAAGCCGTCCCGAACCTGGAAAATAAGCACCCTCTCCAGCTTCTAGTGGAGAAGGTGCTTATCAAGGACCAGTGTACGTTCGAAGTCTGGTATCGACTCCCCCAGTTTCCTGGTGTTCGCACACTGGGCGATATCGCACCCCGTTGGTTACAGTGTGCGACCGTGCCAAAACGCTCTGTCTCAGGCGACAACCCCGCGCGGTGTTCAGCGTCTCAACTGATCCCGCAATCCGGGACAAGGCTGCCAGTGGTCATTCCAAAGTTCTGGTGCGGCTCACCGGCCTGGACGCGTCACGGCCCACGCGACCCGAACCCATCAATCGACTTGGCGGATGAACACGAACCCATCCCCAACCATTTCCTCTCTGACCACCAGTTCCTCGACTTCTCCGTTCGGGCCCAGACGAAACTGCAGGCCCAGCATGTCGAATTCGAACTTGATCTTGTTCTGCAAAATCCAGACATCGTGGTGGAAATGCTCCATCGGCCAGGTCACCAGACCGTTGAAATCGCCGACCAGTTGGTTGTCCTTGCCCGGCGTCACCTCGAGCACACCGTAGGCCTGGTTAACATAGCGTCCGGCGTATTTCTCCAACTCCAGGGTCGGCCTGGTGCCCGGTATCCTGGTCGCCAGCAGGCCGGCGTCTCTTTCGGCAATCCCCTCGGCCATGTTCTGCCAGACCTGCAGGTATTCGCCATTGTGGTCGTACTCTTCCAGCCCCAGCAAACGATCGTAGATGATCCGTGGCAGGGCGTCGTGCAGGGAGTGGTGCTTCAGGTTGGTCAGCACCACGATTCCCAGGCCCTCGAACGGCATGAAACTCATGTTCGCGCAGTACCCCGAAACGATGCCCGAGTGGGAAACGAGGTGATGTCCTCGATAGTTGTACACGTTCCAGCCCAGGCTGTAGGCGCTGGTCCGGAAATTCGCCGTGCTGCTGTAGCCGCGCCCGATGTACGGAGTGATGATTGCTTCCCAGATCGGCTTGTCCAGCAGGGGCCGGCCGTCGTTCAAGCACAGCTCCAGCCATTTCAGGAGATCGTCGACACTGGATATCACTCCGCCGGCGGGATTGAACGTGTCCCATTTCTCGACGTCCAGCAGGTAGGGTTCAGCCGACAGATCGCGGAGCGGAACCTGGCAAGGCTGAGCATGGTTGCCCGAAGCCTTCATGTCTTGCAGCGAGAAGCATGTACTGTTCATTCCCAGGGGATCGAACACCTCCCGCCCGACGTAATCCTCCCAGACGCTCCCGGTCGCGACCTCCAGCGCGTGGGCGGCAAGGGCGTAATTCAGATTACTGTACACGAACCGTTCCCTGAAGCCTGCGGCCAGGGGCAGATACCTCACCCGCTCGCATAGCTCGGCACGGCTGAAGTTCGAACCGTGGCTAAGCAGGCTGTAGCGACCCAGGCCCGACTGATGCGTCAGCAAATCGCCAATCGTGGCCGCTTCGGTTGCCCAATCGTCCTCCAACTCGAAGCCGGTGATGATGTCTTTGATGGTTGCTGCCGGTGAGACATGTTCCTTTTGCATCGCCACACCGTACGAAAGTGCGGTCAGGGCCTTCGAGCATGATCCGATGCGAAAGAGGGTGGCGGTGTTCACCGGCTCCTTGCCTTCGAGGCTCCGGTAACCGAATCCCTCGGCGAAAATCACTTTCCCGTCGCTGATGATTCCCACGGCCATGCCGGGGATCTGCCACTGTGCCTGCAAGGCTGATATCTCCTGCTTCAGGCTCTCGACAGAGCCCACGGGTTCGGCAAACAAGGGACCGACCGCAAGCGAAACCAGGCAAGCGGTCACGATGGACGGAACCATGAGCGAACGGGGCATTTCGATCCTCCTGGAGTGGGTTACCTGATTTGATGCTCACGGGAACGAATTGGTTGCATTTCATGCCGGCCAAGCCAGGAATGTCCGGTATCAAAGATTAATCGGGAGCATAGTCCACAAGAATCCGGAATCGAACGGTTCTTGCAGGTCGTCGCATCTCAAGACATAGACTTCGCGTGATGACGCCGTGACTCCGCAGTCATAGAAAGAGCACCTCCTCCAGTATCCTGGCGGAGGTGCTTCTGATTTGGTTCCCCGTTGGTTACAGTGTGCGAACCGCTGACCGGCGTGCGAAGACGTCACCGGGCGCAGCACAACATTCCGCATTTCGCTCGCCCGTGGCCCACACGGCAAAGCGCCCGGGTCTCCATCGGCTCATGTAGTCTTCGGTCCAGTCACCGTCTACCGGCAGGCTACCCAGAAACCGTTGCTAATGGCCAAACCCACGATGGTGTGCGTCACCAAGTAGACGTGATACGTGGCGTAGGTGCTGTAGACTCCCAGTCCAAGTTCCTGTGTCACACAGGGATAACTGCATTCCTGGTTCTCGATGAAGGACACGGCTATGTACCGCTGTAGGTGGACACCAAACTCGACATTACCCAGGAAAGGCATGTAGCCGGCCCAATCCCCGAAGAAGAGATCCCAGAGATCCGCGGCGAGGATCACGACCCTGGCCACGAGATACCCCGAGAGATCGAGCCCGAAATCCAACGAGAACAATTCGCAGGTCCCGCACGCAGCGATCTGGGACTGGTAGGACACGAGCTCGCCTCTTCGCGCCTCGATCAGGGCGGGCAGGTCGACGTCCCGCACCCTGGTCCAGGTCGCGCAGGACCTGTCGATGTAGAGCGTGTACAGGACCTGGATGGCCTCGATGATACCGCCTTCGATGGTGTTCCACAGCGCATCGCCGTACTGCTCCTCCATCGCTCCGGTCAGGTGCTCGGTGGAGACGGCATCCAGGTCGATCTTTCCCCACGTCCAATAGTCGTGGAACGTCGTGGTCACGGTCATCGTGGCGCCGTCATAGGAGTCGGGCAGGATCACGAGCCAATCCTCGGTGTCGATGTCCTTGCCGAAGGCACAGGGTGTTTCGCCTTCCTCGACCACCATGCCCGCGACCGGGAAGTGGATCTCCAGCTCGGCCCCGTACGGTTTCGGATAGCCCGACCCCAGATTGAACTGGTCGTCCCAACGCGTGTAAGCGAAGCACCCCGCCGGCGCCACGCCGGCCCAGGCATGTTCATCGACGTACAGGGACCGGCAGACATCGAAGGAGCCGGCCGACACGACGATGCGCAGCCCGTCCGTGAAATTGCCGGGATCCGAGACCTCGACCGTCCCACCCTCGGGGCCGGTGAGTCCCTCGCCGATGCAGGCGTCGTCATCGCCTCCTCCGGGTGAACCGGGTTCATCGTCCCCGCCGCAGGCCGACAACGATATGAGTGCCAGAATGACAACTATCTTCGATCCAGCGACACGATTCGCGTTCCTCATGATACCCCCCGAACGAAAGCGGTCATGTCGGCCCCATGTGAGCGGGCGCCCGGCGCCTGCCGAGCGCGAGACAGGCGCGCCCGCCAGTTGGAAAACGATTTTCAGAATTCCACTCTACCAGAATTCCGCGCGCCGCCAGCAACTTCTTTAGAAATCCTGGACCTGGCACGATTAACAGACCTGCCCGAATTCCTGGACAGGGGTGCGGCAATGGAGGCTGCGACATCGGTCAATGGTGGATATGAATACTCGATTCCAAGTTCAGGAAGCGGTCGGACTTGGCCAGAAGAAGCGCCTCCCCCGGTTCTTCCGGAGGAGGCGCTTTCAAGTGGTGCCCCGTAGGTTCCAGTGTGCGAAACATGGATCGGCGTCACGGGAAGGCGCCGCGGCTCATGCGGTGTTTCGCTTATTAGCACCTCCCGTCCCTCCAGGGAAGGCACCGAAAGGGATCTCTGGCGTCCGAGTGTGGATGGCATGCTGAACACACTCGGCTGACCCGTCACTCGATATCGGAATCGAAATTATCCACCAGCCACACGTCCAGAAGACTTTCGTCGACGGAGAGGACGACGCGATTGCCGTCGGGCGTGATGTCGGAGACGGTGGCATTGTCCAGAGGGATGGTCAGGTGTTCCTCGGGTTCGCCACCCTGCGCAGGGATGCGGAATACCCGCTTGCCCTTTCTTTGGCTATCAGCCTCGAACAAGTAGATCCATTCCCCGTCTTCCGACCAGCCGATCGGATACCCGGTTATTGGACTTGCCAGACACTTCTCCGAGCCATCCTCCAGCGAAACCGACCAGATACCTGGCTTCTGCCCCTGATCGTCAGGCCTGTTCCAACAGGCCGCCACAGTCGATCCGTCGGGAGAATACGACGGCCAGAAGATCCAGCCGACGGACTCATCCGCCACCAGGTGTTCCTCCTCCTCCGTTTCGGCGTCGAGTAGGAAGAAATTCCGGTTGCCCGGCCGCTGATAGAGGATGCGCTCACCCGGAGCCCAGGTCAGTCCAATCGATGCATGCGTCTTCTCGTATGATCGAAGATCGCCGCCCTTGGCGCTGATCGTCCAGACGCCGGCCGTTCCCTCGGATTCGGCGATGAAGACGATGGTCTCGCCGTCGGGCGACCAGGCAGGGGACACGACCGCCCGGTCGACGAACGAGAGCGATCCGGCCGTGACGTCGAGGAAACTGATCCTGCTGGGTTCCCCTCCCGTAACCGGAATCGTGTAGATCTGCTCGACGTCGCCGCTGCGCCGGCAAAAGGCGATGGTTTGGCCATCCGGTGACAGCGCAGGCATCCTATCCCAGTGTTGGCCGCTGGTCAGTCGGATCGGCTCCCGGATGCCCGCGGGGCGGGCCGGATCCCTCTCCACCAGCCACAAGTCGTGATTCTCCTTGCACTCCACGTAGGCCATACTCCGCCCATCACCGGCGACAGCGATTGAGAATCCGTCGATCCCGGCGGTGACCAGGGTCGGTTCACCCTCGGCGATACCAGTCTCCGGATTCACTGGTTGTTTCATCAGGTCTCCTACCCGGGCCCCCGGCCGCGACAGATGGTAGTAGAACGCGTCGCCGGTCGGCGACGCCCAGGCGAGAGACAGTATTGCCGATTCCGTCTCGAGAATCCGGTTCTTCTCGGTGCCGTCCGGCTGGACCGTCCAGACGACGTACTTCGAAACGACGGGATCATAGGTCAGTACGAGGATCCGCGGCGCCGGCGACCAATCGATTGCAGCATGCCACTGGGTACTGTCGGCGATGGTGATCCGGCTCAAAACGGCGTCCGTACCCCGATCCCAAATCTGGAGAGGAAATACGCCGGAAGCAGCAGCACCTACGAATTCGGTGCCATCAGGAGACCAGTCAACACTACGCGCGAATCGCGTAGTAGCAACGTTCCCCCCGAGTCGAGGAACCACGAATGTGCTCCACTCGCCGTTCCTCTTTCCGGTGGCCAGGATCTGCGCGCCGTTCGGTGACCACTGCAGGCAATGGCCGTCTTCGATCCCGTCCAGAACCAGGACAGGGCTTCCCCCGTTGAGGTCCTGGACGAAGACCTCGTAGGTCTGTGTAGCGCCCTTTTCGACGTAGGCCAGCCACTGGCCGTCCGCCGAAAGCGCCGCCCCCTGCACCTTGCCGCTGAACGTCACTTGCCTGTAGGTCGCGGCCAACTCTTTCTTGGGTTCGGATGCCGGCCTCGTCTTCGTCCAGACAGCGACCAGCAGGACCGCGGCCAGGAGCGGAGCGAAGGACCACCACCGCACCGACGAAGCCCGCCCGGGCCGTCGGACCGAACCTACGGCTCCCGTCGGTACCGACCCCGTCTCCAGTTCTCCCGAATCCATCTCCGCCTTCAGACCGGCCAACTCGTTGCGGACATCCCGGGCACTCTGGTACCGGAGGTCCGGGTCCTTCTCCAGGCAATGGCCGACGATGCGGCCGAGGTGACGGGGCAGGTCCGGTTTGAGTTCGGTCAGGCGTCGCGGGTCGTCTTTGAGGATCGCGCTGAGTGTGGAAATCTGCGTCTCGCCCCGGAATGGGCGGCCACCCGTGGCCATCTCGTACAGGACGATGCCGAGGGAAAAGATATCGGATCGATGGTCTACTGGTTTGCCCTCCGCCTGCTCCGGCGACATATAGGCGGCGGTCCCGAGGATGCGCCCTTCCGCGGTGTGGCTTTCCAGGGTCATCGTCTTGGCCAGGTCGGACCCCGCCTCCGGGTCCACCAGCTTGGCCAGTCCGAAATCCAGCACGTGGAGCCGGCCCTTCCGGTCGATCATCACGTTGGCCGGTTTGAGGTCGCGGTGGGTGATGCCGTTCTCATGCGCGGTCGCCACCGCGTCGGCGAGAGGAATCCCAAAGGAAAAGAACTCCTCGACCGGCAGCCCCCCCGTCGGGATCCGCGCCGCGAGAGTGTCGCCCTCGACCAGTTCCATGGTCAGGAAATGAACGCCCTGGTCTTCTTCCACGGAATGGATGGTGACGATGTTGGGGTGCTGCAACGCGGCGACGGTGCGCGCTTCCCGCTGGAATCGCTTGCGGCGTTCGGGATCTGCTGCAACGTCGTCCGGGAGGACCTTGAGCGCGATTTCACGGGTCAGCCTCGTGTCCCGAGCCCGGTAGACGTCTCCCATGCCGCCGGATCCCAGCCTGCCGAGGATTTCGTAGTGTGCCAGCGTCCGACCGATCATCCGGGGAATCCTTCCGGTTCCCTGCGGCTCGGCGATCATCGCTGAGTTGTCCTGCGGCCGCGACCATCCCCCCGCGTCGAGGAGCCGATGATATCACGGTTTCACTCGAAACTCCACGGGGCGTCGGAGCTGTCTTTCCCACGCCAAGAAAAGCGCCTTCTCCAGATGCTCCTGGAGAAGGCGCTTCATAGAACCAGCGTGCGATTGAAGCAGGACCTCGGCTATCCTGGTTCGCACACTGTGATGTTGGTACCCCGTAGGTTACAGTGTGCGAAATGGGGATCGGTGTCGCGAGGAAGCGTGGGCGCTCATGTTGCGTTCCGTGTATCGACAACTTCTGTTCCTCAGGGCGGAGTCCCCGAAGACATCTCAAAATTCCGAGTTCGTCTTGCCGGGCAGTCGATGACTGGACCTGCCCGTCTTTACTTACCTAGATGATTCGGCTCCCCAGATGGGGACAACATAGGGAACTCGGGGGCTCAGACTCGACGGCAGTCGAAATGGACCCTAACTTGCCGGTTTGAGGCCGGATGGAATAATTGGCAGGCACACGGGACGAATCAGTTGTATTCACCTTGCGTTTTTGATATGACTCAATCATCCAGGGGCGGATGTTCATAGATCCAGCAACTGGCGCGAATGAAAAGCACTATATACGGGGCGCACGTTTCTCCTCGGAACGCCGGCATTGATGACCCGTCATCACAGCTTTCGCGCAGATGCAGAATTCATCGGTGAAACACCCCGCTCTCGGGCCTGCCCGGTTGGAATCAACCCAACCGCAAACCGAGATGGTGCCATGACATGTGCAGACTCTTGGAGGGACTACCATGACGCAAAAAAGAAATATCGCCCTGTTGCTGATCCTGGTGTTCATCGCTCTCTGTGCGGGCTGCTCGGACGACGACTGTCCCACCTGTCCAGACACGGGACCAACAGGCCCGCTCGCGGACTGGATCGGCGAGTACGATACGGCTACCAAGTGGGGCGGCGAGTTCGGCGTGTGGCAGGCCAGCAGTGACCTCATCGTCGCCGAGGGCGGATACATCATCTACGGAACAGCCCTCATCCTGAATCCTACCATCGACGGCGACAACGTCTCGTGGACCACTACAGACGGCAACGCGCACAACGTGAACATCACCTTCGTCACAAGCCAGACCAGTGACTACTACTGGGGCGACCAAGGTGGCGGTGCGAGCGGAAAACTGTTCACCGGAACGAGGCAGAGCGGAGGAGACGGTCCTCTTGATTTCCGTGGCCTCGTCGGTGAAGACTGACCGGTTGTGCCGACCTCGCTCGCGGGTGACGTCAGCGTTTCGAAAGTCGTAGGCAAAGAAAGAGACTCCCTCGCACGAGGGAGTCTCTTGATGTGGTACCCCGTACGTCCCAGTATGGGAAACAAGTGCGCATCGCCCCTCTTTCGCCGAAGGCGCAGGCAATCTTCTGTGTATCAACAAATTCCAGCAGTATTGAGGGGCCACCTCAGGATATCCGAATTCGGTTGGCTGGCTGACCGATCATAGCCTCGAATGGATTATCTAGTAGGCACAACAGTGCGAACAGGAGACCGACGCTGCCGTCGTGTGCCATGGCGTGTGTGGTATTCCGCTTTGATACGATTTCCTCTCTCGTGCCAATCCAGGCCGAAGCCGAATCCGTACCGGTCCGGAGATTCTTTGTATTGAGCCCCTCGGACGGATAGTCGAGTATAGAGGCGTTGGCGAGTCCCGCCCCCATCGGTGTTCCTTAATAAGAGGTGACGGGGATGCAGGTCGATCCGTTCCAAGTCGGCTGGAAGTTGCTGGCCCCAGTTCTCCTTCTACTGTTGCTGGGTCTTTTTCTGGCTGCTACAAGATTGACCAGGGACCGCTACCGAGCACCGGGCTACCTGGGCTACTTCTGGATCTTCCTCTTCATCTGCGTCGTCACCGACTTCCTCTCCTTCACTCCTGCCGTCTGGCTGATGGCTCTCGTCTCCTTCCGAGCCCTGCGGGAGTACTTCTCCCTGGTCGACCTGCGTCTTGAGGATCGCTGGGGCGTCCTGGGATCCTATCTGTCGATACCTTTCATGATCTATCTCATCCAGATCGACTGGTACGGTTTCTTCATCATCTCCATTCCGGTCTATGTCTTCATCATCGTACCATTCCTGGTCGCGCTCGGGGACAACCGGGGTCGCGGGAGCCTGCTCTCCATCGGGGCCATCGATTTCGGCCTGTTCTTCTTCGTCTACTGCCTGGGGCACATCGCCTACCTGGCCTTTTATTCCACCTGGCTGGTGCTGCTGCTCCTGCTGACGGTGACGGCGTGCAAGGTGGCGAGTACCTTGGCTGCAAAGCTGGGAAGGGTGCCCGCTTTCATCCTCTCCTGCGTGATCTGCCTGGCCCTGACCCTGGGACTGCGGTCCCTGACCCTCGTGCCGACCGGGCCCGCGATCTTCCTTGGCTTCCTGGTCCCGCTATTGGCGCAGATGGGGGATTACACGATTGGCGTGCTGGAACGGGACCTGGGCATAAGTACCGAGGATCTCGAACCCGGCCGCGGTCATGTGCTGGACTCCCTGGAGTCCTTTCTCTTCACGGCCCCGATCTTTTTCCACTACCTGCGCTGGGTCATGAAATTCGGCGACGAGATCAACCGTCATGCGTTCTGACCCTCGCAGGTGGCTCGCCCTGTTCGCGCATATGCTTGTGCTCCGCCCCCTGCTGCATCTGGTCTTCGGACTGAACATTCGCGGCAAGGAGAACCTCCCTGTCCAGGGGCCCTGCATCCTGGCCGCCAACCACAACAGCCATCTCGACATCCTCGTGACCTACGCCGCCCTGCCTGTCCGCCTGATCCTCTCCGCGCACGTGGTAGCCGCCCAGGATTACTTCGCCCCCCATCGTCTGCTTTTTGCCGTCGTCGATTTTCTCTTCAAACCCGTCTGGGTGGACCGCGCGTCGGGCGGTGGCGACTGCCTGGAGAGGATGAACTCCCACCTCGACGCCGGGGACAGCATCATCATCTTCCCGGAGGGGACGCGGGGTGAAGCGGGCAAGCTGAGCCGCTTCCGCTACGGGGTCGGCAAGTTGGCCTCCGAGAATCCCGGGATTCCGCTGCTCCCGGTCCTGCTGCGCGGAACCGAGCGTGCCCTGCCCCGCAAGGCATCTCTCCCCTTGCCCATCTGGCAACATGTCAGCATCGGACCTCCCCTGGAACTCTTGGACAGGGCCAAGGATAACGCTGAGGCCCTGCGTGAAAGCATCAAGGCCCTCGAGCGGTCCGAAGTCGCCTCGCGCCACCAGCGGCGACCGGAGCGCCACCGACCGTTCGTGGTCGCAGTGCTCGGCATCGACGGATCCGGTAAAAGCACGTTGTCACGGCGCCTCTGCCTGGACCTTTCCCGGAAGGACAGCACATGCCTGATCGGCGACAGCCTGGAGTTGTTCGCCGGCGGCGAACCTAAGACCGCGCAGCCTCTGCTGAAGGAGAAGCTCCGCCGCTGGATCAGCGCCCAGGCCAAGGACGCCAAATCACTAACCCGCTACAAGATCCCCAAGCTGACCGAACTCCTGCTGCGCGACGCCCTCCTGGGGGAGGCGAAGCGATGGTACGGTCCCGACCTGGTATTCATGGACGGCTCCCCCATTCTTAATATGACCGCCTGGTCGATCCTCTACCGACCGGATCTGATGAGTGAAGAGTTCTGTGCGAAAGCTGTCGCGCTGTTGGCTGGTACGGGCATGGCGAATGACCCTCTGTTCAAGGAATTTCCCGAACTGAAGGTGATGAAACGACTGGGCTTGGCCCGCCTCTCCTTGCCCGACGCGGTGATCTTTCTCGACGTTCCTCCGGAGGTCTCGATGGCGAGGATCGAGGCGCGCGGCGAGAAGATGCAGGTCCATGAATCCGAAGAGAAACTGGGTCGGCTGCGGGAAGCCTATCTCCTGGTGACCAAAGCCACGGGTGAGGGAATAGGCTTGCCGACCTTCGTGCTGGATGGGGATCGCGACCTGGACTCGATCATCATTGATGCCTGCGGAGCAGTGGTGAACGCTCGCGCCACCCGGGAGGTCGATTGAAATGAGTACGACCATCGACGTGATCGCGACCACGGTCTCCGGGTCGATCAGCGACTGGGGCAAGGTCAAACGCATCCAGCCCCTGTTTGCCGAGCACGGCTTCGAGGACCTGCACCTGCACGTCGTGGACAGCCACATCGAAGCCCGGGAGAAGGCTTGCGAACTGCTGACCGGCGGGCGGCGCCTTCTGATCTCGGCGGGCGGTTCGGGGACCTTCAATGCGGTGCTCGAAGGATGTTGCGACACCGGGGTTCCTCTGGGCGAGATCCGCCTGGGATTCCTGCGCAAAGGGTCGGCTGATCTGATCGGCAAGACCCTGGGTATGCCTGACGAGATCGAGGCCGCCGTGAGAGTCTTCGCCGATTCGATCCGCGCCGGCCACTGCATACCGTGCGATGTCCTGTCCGCCCGGGACTCGGGAGAGGACACCGCGCCCCGGCATTTCATCGGTTACGGCGGGGCCGGGGTATTCGGCCGCATCCCGCATTTCACGGAGAACCGCTTCATGAAGTGGTACAAGGGTGTGCTCAGCCAGTTCTTCGGCGATCTGGGGCCTTTCACGACGGGCATGACCCTGGCCCTGCTGGAGAAGATGGTGAAGGGACCCCTCGGCCGGCAGGAGTGGAGTATCCTCGCGGACGGACAGGCCGCCGTGTCCGGCCGCTTCCAGGCCCTGATCATCGTCAACGGATATCTCGGCCCCGACATGCCCTACTCGAGAGATGACCTGGGATCCGGCCGTTTTCACCTGTTCGCGCTTCGCGACCTGGGTTCCCGGAACCTGCTTAGCCAGGCGCGCCGCGCGCGTGACGGCTCGATCATGCAGGATGCTGCCAGGTGGGGAATGGAACATATCCCCGTCGAGGGGAAATTGAACCTGCAAAGCGCGGGCGGCAGGGATTTCCCATTCAACGTGGACGGCTCCACGTTGGCCTGCCGGGGCGCAGTGACTGTCCAGCGTGTGGACAGCATCAACTTGATCGCCCGGCTGCCGGATCAGTCAGGCGGCTAGGATTCTGAATCGTCTTGCCGGAGTGATGCGGCCAACCGGAACGAGCTCCTCGTTTGTCTCAATCAACAAGAAGCGCCTTCTCCCGCAATTTCGGGAGGAGGCGCTTCTGAAATGGTACCCCGTGGGTTACAGTGTGCGAATCACGAGACAGCATCGTCAGGAAGTCCTGCGTCTTGCGCGGTCTTCCTTCTATCAACGCATCCCTCCCCCTGCGGCGGCGTGTCCAACGTAGCTGCCAAGATCCGAGTCCGACAGGCCAGCAAGGTCTGCGAGCAAAGAGCAGCCACGCTGCTCGCAATACGTCACGTGACAGACCAGAGGATCCCGCATCCCGATATTGATCTTGCCTCCGATTTTCGTCCAGACCAAGGCCAATTCCGGCATCCGTGCAGGGTCCCATAACCTGGACCCGGGACATACACCGCCCCCGGCCCGCAGGCCACCGGTCCAGGTCTGCCACGACCGGTAGACCTAGAACCATCCCTTCCACCAGGGCCTTTCGGTGACCTTTACCTCGTGATCCACCAGCGAGACCTCGCCCGCCTCGTCAAGCAGAGCGTAACCGGTCCAGCTCTCGGGCAGTCCCAGGTAGCGCGTGCCCTCCGCCTCTCGGTCGAACCACTGGTGATGATGCCCGAAGAACCACCAGCGCGGCCGGTAGCGTTCGGCCAGACGTTCCAGTTCCGGAACACCCGGAGTTCCATAGTGCTCGAGGCCCGGAGTGCTGGGTACGCCGATGCCGGCGGGGCAGTCATGCGTGAGCACCAGGTCGACCTCGGCCGAATCGTGGGCCAGGCAGGCCTGCAGGTCGTGGTCGGTGATCTCGCAGCCGCGGGGCGTGATGGCCGCGTCCATGTAGCGCGCGCCGCCCAGGCACAGTCCGCGCCAGCCGCCCAGCCGGTGGATCGCGCCGCGCGGCACGAAGGTCACCACGTCGGAGTAGCGGGAGGCCAGGTCGGGCAGCTCGGCGTGGTCCTCGTGGTTGCCCTCGATGCAGGCCACCGGCCGCAGGAAGCTGCGACCGCCGCGTTCGAAATGCTCGCGCATGGTGTCGCGGAAGAAGCCGAAGTCGCCGGTCACGAAGACCTGGTCGATGGGCCGGCCGAGCGATTCCTCGGCGTGGCGGACCTGCGCGTCGATCACCTCGTAGCGGGTGTGGACGTCGCTGATGATCAGGATCGGGCCGCTCACGACGGCGCGCCGAAATCGAGTTGAAGGCCGTCCTGCAGGGCCTTGATCTGGACGAAGGCGGACTTGAGAGCCTCGCGTTCGACATCGTCCAGGTCGACGGGCGCCAGCAGGTTGTCCACCGTCAGCTTGGCCGTGCGCCGGCGGCTCTGGTGCCGCAGACGCAGGTTCAGCAGCGTGCGGAAGGCGAGTCGCGCTTCGGACGAGGTCTTATCCTTGATGTGCCCCGCCCGACCCAGCTCCCGCAGACGATCGAGGGTACTGGTGACCGTCACGCCATGCTGCAGGGCCCGCAGTCGCGTCAAGTCCACCAGTTGGGCCTGCACGCCCTTGATATCCAGCACGCTGCGGCCGTCCTCGCCGTCCTCGAGCACGAAGCGGCCGAAGGTGTTCAGCGGCGGCTCGTAGGCCAGCACGCTGTGGGCCAACAGCGGCAGGAAGCGCGGATGCCGTTGGACCGCGGTGGTCAGGTGCTCCTGCAGTGCGGGTACCAGTGTGCCCTCGTCCAGCTCGCCGCGGAAGTCGAAGAAGAACTTGGCGCGCAGCAGGTCGTCCGGCTCCAGGCCGGTCAGCCAGCGATCGAAGGTGGCGCGCCAACCGGACAGGGACAGGCAGCAGTCGGGCTCGCTGGCCATGATCCTGCCTTTGCAGTAGGCGTAGCCCGATCCGGCCAGCAGGTCGGACAGGCGGGCGCCCATCCGCAGGAAGTACTGCTGCACGTACTCGAAGTCCTCGTCGGGCACGTCCTCGAAGATGAGCGCGTGGTCCTGGTCGGCCAGCAGGGTGACCTCGCTGCGGCCCAGGCTGCCCATGAGCATGAAGTCGAAGCGGGCCGGCGGCGGGCCTAGCTCGGCGACGATGAACTCGACGGCTTTCCGCACCACGCCGTCGGCGTTGGCCGAGAGCATGCGGCTGGTCTCCACGGCGTCGGCGCCTTGCTTCATCATCAGGGCGGCCAGGTCGCGGGTGCGGCGGCTGACGGCCTCCAGATCGTCCAGGTTCTCGGCGGAGTGGATGTTCAGTTCACGCGGCTGCGACAGGCGCGCCGCCACGGCCATGAAGCCGGTCCGGCCCTGGACCACGATGCGCGACAGGGTGAGCGTGACGCGCATCGTGTCGCCGTCCTTGTGGACCAGTTCGACCTCGTAGCGGGACGGCGGCTCGATGCCGTCGGTGACGTCCTGCCAGAAGCGACGGCCACGGTCGGTCTCCTCGTCGGTGGGTCGTATGAGATCGGCCGGATCCAGCCCGGCGAATTCGTCTCGCTCATAACCCAGCAGGTGCAGCATGCTGCGATTGGCGTAGAGGCCCTCTCCGGCCATGGACATCAGGATGGCTTCGCCCGCCGACTCGACCAGCGAGCGGTACTTCTCCTCGCTGCCCCGCAGGGCGGCGGCGGCGCGCAGGCGGCCGCGCTCGGCCTGGAAGCTGGCGCGCAGCAGGACGACCATCAGCAGGGCGACGACGGCCAGGATAACGAGCACCGCCGTCTGCAGGTTGCTCTTCAGGGCGGCGATCTCGGCGTCGACATCCTCGGTGTACACCCCGGTGCCGATGATCCAGCCCCAGGGCTGGAATCCCTTCACGTAGGACAGTTTGGGCACGATGCGGGTACTGTCGTCCTTCCACTGCCACATGTAGTCCACGTAGCCGGCGCCGTCGCGCTGGACGACGCGGACCATCTCCACGAACAACCGCTTGCCCTCGGGATCTCCGAAGGAGTTCAGGTCCTGGCCTTCCAGATCCGGCCGGTACGGGTGCACCACCATGCGCGGGACCAGGTCGATGACGAAGAAGTAGTCCTTGCTCTGTTGCCCGTAGTGCAGGTTGCGCACCTGGGCCACGGCCTGGGCCTGCGCCTGCCGGCGGGTCAGCCCTCCGGCCTCTTCCTCGGCGGCGAAGCGGGCCATGACGTTCCAGGCCGACTCGGTCAGCTCGCGGATCATGAGCCGCTTCTGGTCCATGACCACCCGGTCCAGCGAGGGCAGCAGGTACAGAAACACGACTCCCGAGAACAGGATGATGGCCAGCAAGGCGGGCAGGACGGTTCGCAGCGCGAGCGATTTCATGAGGTTCCCGTCGGGAATGGACCGGGGTGATGGCGATCCGCGACTCTAGAACGGCGTCGGGACGGGATCAAGAACGGTGTCGAGTTGGAGTGCTTTCTGACGCGACTTCCGACAATGTAGGTCGCTTTTATAACCAAGCCTCAATTGAACCTGTGGGTTTTTCTTGGTCGGGCAATGCCCGGACGCTAGATTTGGCGCTTCGCATCGATCAGCTCATTTCATTTCCCACCGGAGGTCCACCGATGCATCACGGCCCGGCCGTCGATTCTGGCCCCGATCCCGCCAGCGGCTACAAGAGCCGGCTCGGTGTGCGAATGTTCATCATCTACTGCCTCGTCTACGCGGGCTTCGTGGCGACCAACGTCCTCACGGAGGGCCGCGCCATGCAGAAGATCGTAATATCCGGCCTGAACCTGGCCGTCGTCTACGGCATGGGCCTGATCGTCCTGGCCCTGATCATGGCGCTGATCTACAACGCCCTGTGCACGAACAAGGAGAAGGAACTGGCCGATGGGGAGGTGCAGCGATGAACCTCCACGGAAGCATGCTTTCGACCGTCATCTTCGGCGTGTTCGTGGCGCTGGTGCTCTGGATGAGCTACTACTTCGCCCGCCGCGCCCGCTCGGCGGCCGGCTACTTCGCCGCCGGCGGCCAGATCCACTGGGCCGTCAACGGTATCAGCTTCGCGGGCGACTACCTGTCCGCCGCCTCCTTCCTGGGCATCTGCGGCATGATCGCCACCCTGGGTTACGACGGCTTCCTGTACTCCATCGGCTACCTGGCCGGCTGGGTCGTGGCCCTGTTCGTCGTGGCCGAGCCCATGAAACGCATGGGCAAGTTCACCTTCACCGACGCCCTGGACGCCAAGTTCGACCACCGCGGCATCAAGCTGGCGGCGGCCATCAGCACCCTGGTGGTGTCGATCTGCTACCTGATCCCGCAGATGAACGGCGCCGGCTCCCTGGTCGAGCCCCTGCTGGGCCTGCCCCACTGGGTGGGCGTGGTCATCGTGGGCATCATCGTGATCACCATCGTCGCCACGGCAGGCATGACCTCGACCACCTACGTGCAGTTCCTCAAGGGCGGACTGCTGCTGATCTTCTCGACCATCCTCGTGGTCGTGCTCATGTTCCGCGGCATCGACACCGATGCCAAGGGCCTGGTGGACGACGCGGGCGAACCCCTGCGCTTCACCCCCGTCGAGACCACCCACGACGGACTGCTGACCGACGGCTACACCCTCGCCCATTCCGAAGGTGACTTCTCGAAGTACAGCCTGGCGGGCAAGGACTCCTGGTGGGTCCTGGACGGCGACCGCCTCTTCGAATGCCAATGGGAGACCGCCGATCTGGTTAACGGTGAGCCCGACGGGTTGCTGGAACCGGTGGGACGCCTGCGCAACATCGGCGGCGTCGAAGGAGAAAGCACCGGCCGCGTCTCGATCGTGTCCTTCCTGTCGCACCTGACGCACCCGGAAACCCGCATAGAGCAGTGGCACAAGACCAAGGTCATCGACGAGGCCGGCACCAAGACCACCGTCTACTACCCCAAGACGGTCAACGGCACCGACCTGATGAAGCCCGGCGCGAAGTTCAAGGTGAAGACCGGCTGGGAGAAGCTGAACTTCGTCTCGCTGATGCTGGCCCTGTTCCTCGGCACAGCCGCCCTGCCGCACATTCTGATCCGCTACTACACGGTGCCCAGCCCGGCCTGCGCGCGGAAGTCGACCATCGTGGCCATCGCGGCCATCGGCTTCTTCTACGTGCTGACCCTGTTCATGGGCCTGGGCGCGGGAATCAGCGGCACGGTCAACCCGGCGGACAACAACATGTCGGCGCCCCTGCTGGCCCTGTCCTTCGGCGGCGTGCTCTTCGCCATCATCTCGGCCATCGCCTTCGCGACGGTACTGGGCACGGTCGCCGGCCTGATCGTGGCCGCGTCGGGAGCCGTGGCCCACGACCTGATGGACCGCTTCGGGAACATGAACCTGGGCGAGCGCGAGAAAGTGCGCGCCGGCAAGATCGCCGCCTTCGGCGTCGGCATCATCGCCATCGTGCTGGGCATCGTCTTCCGCGGCGTGAACGTCAGCTTCCTGGTAGGCTGGGCCTTCGCCGTGGCCGCCTCGGCGAACCTGCCCTCCATCGTCATGCTGCTGTTCTGGAAGAAGACCACGGCAGAGGGCATCACGGCGTCCATCTTCGTGGGCATCGTCGCCGCGCTGGGCATCATCCTGACCGGCCCGGCCATGTTCGCCGGCCCCTACGGCAAGACTGCCGCCGACGCGCTGCACCCGCTGGGACAGCCGGGGATCATCGCGATTCCGTTGAGCTTCCTGACGCTGGTGGTGGTAAGCCTGATGACGCAGAAGAAGAAGGCGTAAGCGGACGCTGAAGATCGAAGGAGGACCGGCGGGGCCTGGGGCTCCGCCGGTTCCTCGTTCTGAGCACAGGGCTCGATGGCCGCCCCAACCCTATCAACCCCGTGACCGCCATCGGCTTCGATCTGCATCGGCCACAGCCGCTGACCCCGCGCGCGTAGGATCTGGCTGAACGGCGCGTGGCTACGCTGCTGGAGAGCGAACCCCTGCCCGCGGCGACCCACAATGTGCGCTGGCAGGGGAGGAACCACCGAGGGCGCTAGGTCGCCTCCGGAGTCTACCTGCACCGGATCGAGTGCTCTTCGTTCATGTCTAGTCAGCGGATGAAGCTCGCGCGTTAGGCCGAACCGAGGTTTCTCGAAGAGAAGAAGCGCCTCCCCGGCAATCCGGAGGAGGCGCTTCGATCTGGTACCCCGTACGTCCCAGTATGCGAAACAAATGCGAGTCGCCCCTCTTTCGCCAATAGCGCAGGCAATCTTCTGTGTATCAACAAATTCCAGAGGTTCTGAGGGGCCGCCTCAGGATATCCGAATTCGGTTAGCTGGCTGACCGGTCAAAGCCTCCCAGCTTCTAATCTGGGACCAAACCTCCACAATGCTGCCTTTGCCTCGGATGGATTATTTGGTAGGCACACCGGTTCGGAGCGAAAATACGAGCGGTTCTCGGACTGGGTCCGGGTGTCGACGTAACCTCCACGCTTAGAGGAGAGTACCACCCCGCCCCTGCCTCCCGCTGACCAGCACCCGGTGCATCCACAACATGTGCACCAGATCCCGATCCCCTGGTCGCGCAGCCAGCGTCCCCCGGTAGGACCCTTGCCGCCGCACGGTCTCGAGCAGCGACACCACGTGCTCATCCCCCATGGATATCAGACAGGCATGCCCCGTGGCCGCGTTGCGCATCACCACCCCGGCTTCGTTGTCCACCATCTCGAGGCGGTCACTCACCTGCAGCGGGTCCAGGCTCACGAGCCGCTTCCGCCGCAGGTGCTTGTTGATGCTGAGCAGGATTCCGTCCGCCATGTGTGAGGGTGTGATGCGCGCGAGACAGTCGCGGCCACTGCAGGCATCGCTCTGTTCGTAGCCACACGCCAGGCAGGGTCCCGGGTCTTGGATGATCACGGCCTTGCGGCCGGCGGGACGCCAGACGTTCGAGGAAGTCGGCCCGAATATAGTGACCGTGGGCAGACCCACCGCGGCGGCCACGTGACCCGTCCCTGAATCGTTGCCGATATGGAGGTCGAGGCCGGCCAGGATCGCGGCCACCAGGCCGATCGATTGCCCCACCAGCAAATGGTGGTGCCCGGCGGGCAGCGCGGCATGGAGGCGGGACACCTCGCGGTCCGTCTTCTTGCGTCCCAGCAGCACGAGGTGGGCGCCGAACTCCCGGGTCAGCCAGTCGCAGACCGTAACGAATCCTTCGAGGCCCCACTGCTTGGGCTGGTATCCGGCGCTCGGATTCACCGCGACGATCAACGGGCGGTTGCGGCGGGTAAAGCGTTGGTCGATCCACTGCCGGGCCGCGGTGGCGTCCTCGGGTCGGAGGGCGATTTTCGGCGCCGTGCGCCGCGGTTCGTAACCGTGGAGGGCGAGCCCATCCAGAAGGCCGCGGTAAAGATGCTTGCGCCAGGTGGGGACTCCCACGTGCTGCACCCGCCCCGCGGCACCGGTCCGGGCGGGCACGTATCCGGGCGGGAAGGAACACTCGACGTTAAAGACCTGGTCGTAGCCCTGGAGGTGGTGCTCGAGCCCGGCGACGGGTTCCGGCTGCAGGAAGTCGTCGGCCAGCCCGTGATAGAGTTCCCATCCCTCGGGCCGGGCCATAACCGTCACCCGGGCGGCCGGATGATGCCGCCGGATTTCCCGCACCACGGGCAGGGCCAGCACATTGTCGCCCAGGTTATCGACACGCCGGATGAGGATGCGCCGCGCGGGATTGCGACGGCGCGAAGAAGAAGGTCGGCCCGACATGGGGATCAGTAGTAGCCGTAGCCGCCGCCCACCGGTTCGGCGGGAGAGGTCGAGTCAGAGCAACCGAAGGTGCTGAGCGAGACGACGGAGCACGTCGCCGTGGCGATCACCGTGTAGCCGATCCCCTTGAGGACCTTGCGGCGGGTGGGCTTGGCAGCACCAAGCGTCGGCTTGCGTTCCTTGTCGGACATGGTTTCCCCCCACTCGAACTCGAAAGGCATGAAGTCGAGATGGAGGGAGTGTATCTGAGAACGTGGGGAGAGTCAATGAGGGCCGGTTCCGCGAGGGGTGTGCCTACCAAATAATCCGTCCGCGTTGACATATAGATACTTAGGGAACCGCGAGAGTCCGACGGTCGACTAGCCCGGATTCGGAGTTTCCACCGATGGATCAGATAGATCCAACAGTCCCAGTAGATCAAATAGAGGCCGGATGGAATAAATGGTAGGCACAGGAGGCGCTGTCGGCCCAGATCGAGGAACTGGAAGAGCGGAGCCGCACCCTCCAGGAGAGGCGCTCCAGCCTCGACCTGCCGGCCCTGAAGACCGAGTTCCTGAACGAGATCCTGACCAACCTGCAGGGCGTCGTCGAGGCAGTCCCCAATCCACAAAAAAAGCACCTTCTCCAGCTGCTCCTGGAGAAGGTGCTTATCAAGGACCAGCGTACGATCGAAGTCTGGTATCGACTCCCCCAGTTTCCTGGTGTTCGCACACTGGGCGATATGGTACCCCGTAGGTTACAGTGTGCGAAACATGGATCGGCGTTGCGCGGAGGCTCCGCGATCCGCGCGGTTTTCCATCTTCCGACGCTTCCCGCACGCCAAGGGGAGGCATCCACTGAACCAGCCCAGATTCGAATTCGGCAAGCTGGCTAGCCAACGCAAGGAGCAGGCTCTGCGGAATGGCATGGACTGCCTTGAGAGATCGGGAGTATCGATACGGGCCTGACGGAGCCGAATAGAGCGCGGGGGTCAAGATCGGCAGGAAGAGCGGAAGGCGAATCAAGATCTGATGCAGGCACCGGGCATCGGAATGCCATCAATTCTCCTGACAGGCCCCCACTTCCAACATCTCCTCGATCAGCTCGATCACCAGTTCCGGCTGATCCTGATGGATGACGTGACCGGCGTTTTCTGCCGGCACGTGCCTGCCCCGGGTCATGTCCGACACGAGTGAGCAGTGGTATTCTCGGATGTAAGCGTAGAAAGCGTCGATGACCTCGTCTCCAAAGCCTGCCAAGTAACCCTGGGCGCGCGACCGGTCCAGGCCCGAGACGACGACCAGTGGAAGGTCGTGCGGGAAGTCAGCATCCAGCATGCGGGCCAGTGTCTCCTCCTTGTAGCGGATCTCCTGGCCGAATCCGCCCGGTCGCTCAGCCAACCTCGCCCAGGTCCCGTCCCAGAATGCCCGCCATTCCGCCCGCACGTCACCCTCCAGGTGGTCCAGGCCGAACGCATCGAGGACATCCTTGTCACCCGGATCCAGCAGGATCATGCCGGCAATGTCCGCGGGATGCTCCTGGACGAGAATCCGGGCGTACATGCAACCCGCCGAATGGGCCACGACCACATAGGGTGCGGGGACATCGAGTGCCGCGAGGAGCGCTCGGAGCTCCCGCACGATGTTCAGCCCGTGCCGTGGCTCGCGCCCCATTCCGCTGCCCTGGTGACCCGCACGTTCGTATGTGATTGTCCGGGCGGATTCGGCGACGGAAGCTACGACCTCATCCCAGTAGTTCATGGTGGCCGATCCACCGCTGAGGAAGACGACGACCGGCTCGCCCGTGCCACGATCCCAGCATTCGAGTTGGTAGCCGCCGACATCGACAAACTCAGCCCGAACTGGGCCACCCCACATGGCATTGGCGAGGAGGAGGATCGACGGGAGAAACCGCAGTGCGGCGAATCGTCCGACTGAGCCCATGGAGCGAACCCTTTCCTGTCGTCCGGCAGCGGGATCGGGGGCTCCGTCGGCCGGGCCATGATGAATTTAGCGAGGGCCACGCGGGCCGTCAATACGATGGCCGAGGCGGAATCCGCCGTCGCCGCGTTTGCAACCCCCTTGTGTCTAAAGAGAATACCTGAGATTCTCCATCCCATGATTCCATGGCAGGTCTCGTTGTCTGTGAAGATCCAACAGCGGATCGCGCGTTAAAGAAACGCCTTCCCGGAATCTCCGGGAAGGCGCTTTTATGTGGTACCCCGTAGGTCCCAGTATGCGAAACAAATGCGAGTCGCCCATCTTTCGCCAATGGCGCAGGCAATCTTCCGTATATCAACAAGTTCCAGAGATTATAAGGGGCCGCCTCAGGATATCCGAATTCGGTTGGCTGGCTGACCGGTCTAAGCCTCCCCTTCCTCAAACCTCCCAGTTTCTGATTTTGGACCGAGCCTTCACAAGGCGGCATTTGCCGCGGATGGATTATTTGGTAGGCATAGGCGAAGGTTGTCTCGGATGGATTAAATGGTAGGCACAGGCGATGTTCCGCGCGCCGCCCGTGCCTGCTTGACGCTGTGTATTCATTTGTGGTAACCTCGTTGTTTGGAGGGCATTTGCTTCGTCCATCATTCGAGTCATTGCATCTTCACGCCTTCCTGCGCGAAGGAGATGCCATGCACGCACGACGGCCCATATACCCGATCGCTTTGCTGCTCACCTGTCTGGTCACCGCCTGCGGTGAGGACTCCCCCACCGAACCGGCGAATAACGTTTCAGCTCCGGCCGCTCCCTCCGGACTGACCGCCACTCCGCTGGACGGCGAGTCGATCCGCCTCGCGTGGTCGGACAACTCCACGATCGAGGATGGCTTCGCCGTCCATCGCTGCGAGGCCGACAGCTGGGCCTGCGTGGAAACCACCGCCGTGAACATCGAGTCGTTCGTCAACACGGGTCTCGCGCCGCTGACGACATACTCGTACACCGTCGTCGCCTTCAACGCCCAGGGGACGGCCTCGGCGGACACGGTCGAGGCCACGACGACGCCGGCCGGCGACCCGCCCACGCCGCCCTCCAACCCGTCGCCGGTCGACGGCGCCGGCGATCAGGCCCCCATCGTCACCCTGTCGTGGACCTGCAGTGATCCCAACGGCGATGCTCTCGTCTACGATGTCTACTTCGGCCGCCACCCCTACCTCTTCGCCGCGGAATACGCTACCACGAGCATCGACGTTTTCGATCTGGAGTTCGACGAGGAGTACTCCTGGTATGTCGTCGCCAAGGATACGGCGGGCCACGAGACGACCGGACCGACCTGGACGTTCACCGTCCGGGACGGGGGTTTCACGGTCGTCGGTTCCTACGACTACGGCTACATGGGGTCCGACGCCATCGAGGCCGTCGTGAGGAACGGCATCATCTACCTGGCGCATGGTTATTTCGGATTCGACATGTTCGACATCGGAAGCCCCACGGCTCCGCAGTTCCTCGGGCGGTACCTCGTCGGCCAGCACACCGACCGCGTAACCGGCGTGCGCGTGCAGGGCTCACTGGCCTATCTCTCCTACGGCGACCTCGGCATGCACATCGTCGACGTGTCCGTCCCGTCGAGCCCGTCGCTCGTGGGCAAGCTCGACTACACGACCTATACGGGCGCGATCGATCTTTCGGGCGGCCACGCGTACCTCTGCCGGTGGGAAGACGGCCTGCTGATCGTGGACGTCTCGACGCCCGCGACCCCCGTCGAGGCGCAAACGTACGATACGCCGGGCGAAGCCGCGGACATCCTCGTCGACGGCACCACCGCCTTCGTCGCCGACGGTACGGGTGGCCTGCTCGTCCTCGACCTAACGACGCCGACGAGCCCGTCCCCACTCGGCAGCGCGGCGACCTCCGCCGCTATCTACACTCTGACCCGCGACGGCGACCTGATCTACGCCAGCGGCGCGACCGGCGTGTCGATCATCGATGTCGGCACTCCGTCATCGCCGGTCGTGGTCGGCCACTACCCTGTCGGGGGCTTCGGGCCGAGCCGCGTCGCCGTCCTCGATGGCGTCTTCGGCCACCACATATTCTTCGCCGACAGCCCGAAGATGATCGCCGTCGACGTCGCGGATCCGACCACGCCGGCGCTGGCCGGCGAGTACACGCCTCCGAACTTCACGCGCTTCCCGCTGGCGGCCTGGGGCTACATATATTTCTTCGAGAGCGACCGCATCGCGGTGCTGAGCTTCATGCCCTGACACTCGAAGACCAGGAGGCCTCGGTTCTGACACCGGGGCCGCTTCTCGTCCGCAAGCTGCGATGGGGGCGCTCACTTCACGAGTGTCAATCGGACTGCCCCTGACGGCGGGTATCCGGGCCCTCTTCTCCTGCACCTCCCGCAGCACCCGCAGCGTGGCGCCGGCCGGGCCGGTGCTGTCGACGACCGCCCGTCTCAGCTGGGCGTTGGGTGCCAGGACTCCGTAGTACCGGTGTTTGTGGGCCGCGGCGAGGTCACCAACCCGGCCAGCCGCTTCAGCAGTTGGAGTGGGGTCAGGACCTGTTCCGTGCGGCCAACCATGGTGGGCTTGCGCAGACTGTAGACCAGGGTATCGGTGTTCAGCCTGCCGCGGCGCTCCTGGGCTAGCGGCGGCCGACGGTCCGTCCGGATCAGAAAATGCGCCTCCCCCGGCGATTCCGGGGAAGGCGCTTAGAGTGGTACCCCGTACGGGACTCGAACCCGTGTTACCGGCGTGAGAGGCCAGCGTCCTAGGCCACTAGACGAACGGGGCACGTTCTTTTGCGAACCCGTTGCTCGGGTTCTTGATTCGTGGTTGCCCGGGAAGGATTCGAACCCTCATCGACTGAGCCAGAGTCAGCTGTCCTGCCGTTGGACGACCGGGCACTCAAGGCCGGAAATATATAAGGGACGCTGCGGTCGTGCAAGTACCGATCCTCGGCTTTTTTCGGCCTGTTTTCACCGGTTCGGCCCGTCCCCGGCCTCTTCCCGGGGCGCCGATCGCCGCTCCACGGGCCGGTACCGCCCCAATTCCCGGTGCATCAGGCCATGCAGCGCCTCCGGGGACTCCAGATCCATGGGCCCCACCGACCAGCCCGCCGGAGCCAGCAGGAAGGGCTCGGACTGGGCGCCGCCGATGCCCCCATGGCTGCTGATCTGCTCCTCGAAGACCACCACGTTGTCCCCTTCCACGGGCCAGGTGCCGTGGAGCACGAGGTCGCCACTGTCCGGGTAGCTCAGGAGCTGGGCCAGCTCGCCGGCCCAGCGGTCCGGCTGGCGGAAAGGCCCCAGGGGATCGTGATCGCCGCCCAGTTGGCCGGTGATGAGGTTGCGCACACCGCCGTCGCACAGGGCCACCGCATCGCCGAACTCGCGACCGGCCAGGACCAGGCCGATGCCCAGATGCCGCGTCAAGCTCTCCACCAGACCCGGGTACAGGACGCAGATCTCCTCCAGGTGCAGCGGCCGCTCGTGCCCCGTGAAGTAGACATGGGCCAGGCTCCCGGACTCGCAGACCACCACCTCGGCGTCGTCCGCGCCGACGGGCGCATCCCCCTCGGCCAGCCGGGACAATGTGCGTCGGCTGCGCTTGGCGGCCCACCCCAAAGCTCCTGAGGGCGTCTCCTCCAGCTCGGCCAGCAGGTGGGCGGTGTAGCTCTGGTCCGGGTTGAAGACCCGACCCGGGTCGTACTCGCCCGTGCGCGCCACACCCACCAGGCGGGCCACGGTGGCCGCCAGCGGCTCGCCGCAGAGGACCCGGAAGGGCACGCTGGGCGTCTGCCCGTGGTCGGACATGAGGACGATGTCGTAGCGCACCGGCGACTGGCGTCCCGCCCGCCGGCGCAACTTCCGTAACTGGCGGTCGAAGGACGCCAGCGAGAGCTGCGATTCATAGCTCACCGGTCCCGCGTGGTGGGCCACGTCGTCGTAGCCCACGAAGTTGCTGTAGATGACCGGCACGCCGCGCACCATGTCCTGCTTCAGCCAGAAGAAGCTCAGGTCCCGCAAGAAGGAGTTGGCCACCGCCCGGCGTGCCACCCGCTGGAAGCTGAAGCGCAGGTGGGGCTTGGAGCGGTCCAGGCGGCGGGCCCCGGCCAGGACCAGCCCCTTCAGGAGGTCCCACACGCCACCCAACACGGCCGTGGTGTAGGCAAAGGGGCTGAGGAAGAAGAGGTTGAAGTCGGCGTGCTCGCCCTCGCGCCGCTCATCCGCCGCCTCGCCCAGGGCGCTGACGGTCATGAGGCGCTTGGCCGCACCGCCGCTCATGAAGGTGTTCACGCAGGATCCGCCGGCCAGCAGAGGCCGGTCGCCCCGGGCAGCCACCTCCGCCTCCAGACGCCGCAGGTCCTCGGGCTGGCTGACCACGCACAAGCGCTGGGCCGTGCGGTCGAACCAGCGGTAGCCCGGCACGTTGTGCCGGTCGCCGTAGAAGAGCCCCGCCTGCACCGCCGGGGTGTTGGACGGCACGCCGCAGTGCCAGGCGTGCAACCGGTGTGAGCCCCGGGCCAGCATAGCCGTCATGGTGGGCATGCGGCCCCGCTCGAGCACCCGGCGCAGACTGCCCAGGGAGAGTCCGTCCACCTGCAGGATCAGGAGGCCGCGCAGGGGTTTGCGCTCGGGTCGGGGCCCGAAGCGGCGGCCCAGGCGGTAGATGAGCGACTGGTAGAAGGGGTAGGCCTCGTCGATCCCCAGCCAGCCCACCACGCTGGTGGACACCGCGAGCATGATCAACGTACCCAGCAGGACGTCGCCGTAGTGGCCCGCGTGGAAGGCCGGTTCGGCCCGGGCCGCCAGCCACAGGATCAGTCCGTTGAACAGGAGGGTGGGCAGGCCGAGGGTGAAACCGTTCAGGGGCAGGGTCAGGAAGAGCAGTACGGGCCGCAACACGATGATCAGCAGGGCGAAGATCACCGGCAGGCGCAGCATGGCGACCCACCAGCCGGGCACGCTCGTGTCCAGGCGGAACCCGGGCAGCAGCACCGTGGCCAGCAGCAGGGACAGCACCGCCACGATCCAGACCAGGACGTAGCGGCCGAGAATGCCCAGCGCCGTTCTCGCGTCTGACCCCTTTCGTCGGCGGCGCGCGTCAGGCGGAGGCGGCGGTCTCCAGCCGGCGCACCGTACGCGGCCCACCCAGCAGTTCCATGACCTCGAAGATACCCGCGCTGCGGGACTGACCCGAGAGCGCCACCCGGGCCGGATGGATGAGGTCGCCGGCCTTCAGCCCGAGCTTCTCCGCCAGTTCGCGCACGACGCCCTCGAAGGCTTCTGCCTCCTGCGGCGCATCCAGGTCGAGACTCTCGGATAGAGCGCCGGCCAGGACCTTCAGGCGGCTGCGGCCCTCGTCGGTGGCCACGTGCTCGTCCCAGGCCTCCTGGTCCTTGAAGTGGTCGTCGGTGAAGAAGAAGCCGATCTGCTCGGGCAGGTTCACCAGACTGCTGAAGCGTCCGCCCAGCATGGCCAGCAGGCGGGCCAGGTAGGCGCGGGTGTCGTCCGCCCCGTGAATGCGCCAGTCGTCGGCCAGGCCCCAGCCCTGCTTCTCGATCATGGGCAGGGCCAGGTCCAGACGCTCCTCGGGGGTCAGGCGCTTGATGTGCATGGCGTTGATGTGGGCGAGCTTGTCGTAGTCGAAAGCCGCGGGCGAGGAGTTCACCTTCTTGAGACTGAACTTGCCCACGATGGCCTTGGTGCGCATGACCTCGTCGGCGCTGCCCCCCGGGGACCAGCCCAGCAGGGCCAGGTAGTTCACCATGGCCTCGGGGATGATGCCCTGGTCGGCGAACTCGGCCACGCTGGTGGCGCCGTGGCGCTTGCTGAGGCGCTTCTTGTCCGGTCCCAGGATCATGGGCATGTGCCCGAACTTGGGCGGCTTCCAGTCCAGGGCCTGGTAGATCAGCAGCTGGAAGGGCGTGTTGGACACGTGGTCGTCGCCCCGCAAGACGTGGGTGATGCCCATGAGGTGGTCGTCCACCACGCAGGCGAACTGGTAGGTGGGGAAACCGTCGGCCTTGACGATGACCCGGTCCACCAGGACCTCGTTCTGGAACTCGCGTTTGTCGACGATGACGTCGTACCAGAAGGTGCTGCCCTCGTCCGGAGTGCGCAGGCGCCAGGCGTGGGGCCGGCTCTCGGCCTCGAAGGCGGCGATGGCGTCGGCGTCCAGGTGGCGGCAATGGCCGTCGTAGCCTTCCCACACGCCGCCGGCCTCGCGCACGGCGGCCTCCCGGGCGGCCAGGTCGTCGGCGTTGCAGAAGCAGCGGTAGACCTTGTCCTCGGTGGCCAGCTTGATGAGGTGGGCCCGGTACAGGTCCAGGCGCTCGGACTGGCGGTAGGGGCCGAAATCGCCGCCCGCGTCGGGTCCTTCGTCCCAGTCCAGTCCCAGCCAGTTCATGCCCTCGAGGATGGCGGCGTAGCTCTCGTCCGAGCTGCGCTCCTGGTCCGTGTCCTCGATGCGCAGGACGAAGGTGCCACCCTGGCTCCGAGCGTACAGCCAGTTGAAGAGGGCGGTGCGGGCGCCGCCCACGTGCAGGTGGCCCGTGGGACTCGGCGCGAAGCGGACGCGGGGCGGGACAGGTGCGTTCATGGGGTGCGGGACCTTTCCTGTGGTCGCCGGCGCCGGCGCGCGCGGCTCAGCGTTCGACGTGGGGACGGCGGGCCTCGATGGCCTCGCCCAAGGGTTCCCCAAGTTGGACCGGATCCACCATCCGCGCAAGCCCCGCCAGGTCCTCGCCCCATTCGGCCAGGGCGGCGGCGTCCGGGTCGGCCCCGTCGCGCACCGCCTGCAGGAAGGCGCGCAGGGCCGTCAGTCCGCCCTGGTTCTCCACCAGCTCCCAGGCGCAGAGGAAAGACGTGTAGCAGGCCCGGCGGTGGAGGTAGCGGTCCTGGCCCCGGTCCGGATTCACACCCGCGCCCAGGATCTCCGACGCCTCCTCCGGCGTCATGAGCACCGGCCCCTCCTTGCGGAACTCGGCCATGTAATTGACGAGGTGGACGCCGTCCTCGGACAGGTACTCCACCAGTCCCTGGCGCAGCCACAGGGGCAGGTCCACGGGCAGGCCCTGGTCCAGGAGCCACTCGGCCACGACCTGGTAGGCGGCGTGGCCGTCCAGGGTGCGCGCCTGGAGGGTGCCGATGGGTTGCAGCAGGGCCCGGCTGCCCTCGCGCTGGTAGAAGTGCCAGATGTCCAGGCCCGTCACTTCCCGGAAGTGGGGCACGTTGTCGGTGTTCACCATGATCAGGGTGTCCGGGGCGTCGAAGCCCAGCAGGGCGGTCAGTTCGCGATGAGCCATGTCCGCCAGGCCGAGGAACGGGAGCATGTCGCAGGGGCCGTAGCCCGCGTGGTGCACCAGCACCAGGTTGCCGCGGGACTTGGCCTCGTCGGTCATGCGCACGTCGCGGGCGGAGATGAATCCGCCACGATCGCAGTAGGCCCCGGGGCCGTAGGGCTCGCCGTCCGCGTCCACCGGCGCCTGCCAGTCGGACCAGGTATGAGCGTGCATATGATCCGGGAAGCCAGCCAGTTCCAACTGCCGCGCATTGCAGCGGGGAAAGACCGTGTCCGGGGTCAGGGGCGGCAGGTCGGCCGGGTGGAACTGGGCCACCGCCGGCAGGGCGAACAGGATGAACAGGGCGCAGCAGAGCAGGGCGGCCGGGGTCGGGTTTCGCATCACGGTCCTACAGCTCCTTGGCTCGCTTGTACAGCTTCTCGGCCTGCTTCTTCTGGCCCAGCTTGTCGTAGACGAGCCCCATGTTGTTGTACACCGCCGGCGTCTCCTCGATGGACGCGGCGTGGTCGTAGGCGTCCAGGGCCTCGTCCCACCGGCCCAGGTAGTAGTAGGCCAGTCCCTGGCTGTAGTAGACCCGGTAGGACTCGGGTTCGAGATCGGCCATGGCCGTGAACGAGACGACGGCTTCCTCGTAGCGCTCGGCGTCCATGAGCGACAGCGAAAGGTTGTACCGGGCCTCGATCATGGTCGGATCGAGTTCGAGGGCCTTCCCGTAGGCCTTGACGGCGGTGCTGACTCGGCCGCTCTTGCGGGCGCAGATGCCGAGGTTGTAGGCCAGCTTGGATTCCGGCTGCAGTTCCAGGGCGTGCTCGTAGGGGTCGACGGCCGCCCCGTACTGCTTGGTCACCCGCAGGCACTGGGCCAGGGCGATCCAGGCCGGCGCCATGTCCGGCCGCTCCTTGACGACCTTGCGCAGGGACGCGATGGCCGCGTGGTACTTCTTCTCGCGAATCTGGCTGACGGCGTAGTTGTAGACCACCTCCGGCTTGGTGTCCGCGCTGGTCACGCCGGCCTTGAGGTATTCGGCCGCCTCGTCGTCACGACCCAGGCGCATGAGCAGGTTGCCGATGGCCAGGCGCAGGTCCGGGAACTCGGGATCGATCTCGTAGGCCTTCCCGTAGGCGATCACGGCGTCGTCCAGACGGGCGGTCTTTTCGTGGACCTTGGCCGTGGCGATCCAGGTGCCGGCCCTGTCCGGGTGCTCGTCCCGGGCCAGGCGGGCGGCCACGCGAGCCTTCATGGATTCGTCGGCCCGCAGGTAGACGTCCACGATGCGCGGCAGCAGGTCGTCCCGGTCGGGCATCATCTCGTAGGCTGCCTCGTACTCGGCGGCCGCGTCCAGGTCCAGGCCGGAGGTCTCCAGGAGCTTGGCGTCGTCCACGTGCTGGGTCACCTGGTTGTGGACGATGGCCGCAGCCTCCCGGTGGCCGTCGTCCTGGGGACCGGTGCGGTCGCGGAAGGAGCGGGCCTGTTTCGTGTACTGGGCCAGCAGTTTGCGGACCGCGTCCTCCTCGCCCGCTTCGTGTTCCAGCTTGTTCAGGGCCAGGACCAGGCGCAGACCCTCGGGGCCCAGGCCGTAGTCCGAGCCGGCCAGTCCTTCCCGGTAGGTGGCACGGGCCTCGTCCAGGAGTCCGGCACGGGCCTGTGCGCCACCGATGAGGCGCCAGAAGTCATGCCCGCCCAACTCGTCGAAGCGCTGGTAGGCCCGGAACTCGGCGATGGCCATGTCGTGGTCGTCGAGGCGGCTGAAGGCCATGCCGAGGTTGCGGTGGTAGTCGCCGTAGCGGGGGTTGGCCTGGATGGCCCTGATGAACGAATCCCGGGCCAGGTCGAACCGGTCCTGGTTGGCATAGATCACGCCCAGATCGTTCCAGCCCTGGTGATCGGCCGGATTCCCCGCCAGTCGCTGGTCCAGTTCGGCGATCCGCTCGGCGTCGCTGGGCTCGGGCTGCTGGTCACGGCCCAGTTCGGGATCGCTGCCGGTGGAATCCTGGGCGGAAACCGCCACCGGACAGGTGGCGAATACGGCCAGAGCCAACAGGATCGTGAGGGCCGGAGTGCCGCCGGCCCGGTATGCGCGCTGCATCATGGTCCTTTCGTCAGGCGGCGCCGTCCGCGCGGATGCGGAAAGCGCCTCCCGCTTCAACATGACCGGAAACGAAAATATCCCACGAATTCCGCCTTGGGCGACTCGTGGACCGCGTCCGACCGGATGATAGGGAGGGGGCGGCGTCCTGTCCAGTCCGCGCGGCCGCTTGACTGGGGCGCTGGTTGCTGTTGCTTTAAGGACATGATTCTCTGCCACATCCTGGGCGCCGGTGGCGCCACCCCGCTGCCGGGCCACTCACCGGCGGCGTACCACATGGAAGTGGACGGCGACCCGATCCTGTTGGATCCGGGCCCCGGCGCCCTCGTGCGCCTGGTGGCCGCCGGTCGCGCGCCCGGCGGCGTGGACGACGTGGCCCACCTGCTGCTGAGCCACCTCCATCCTGATCATTGCCTGGACTTGGTGACCATCCTCTTCGCCGCCCACTCCCCCCTGCCTGCGTGCACGGATCCCCTGCTCATCACCGGCCCACCGGGGCTGCGCTACCTGCTGGAACGGTTCACCGGCATCTGGGGCAGCTCCCTGGAACCCCGCCGGCGGGAACTGCAGGTTCGGGAAGTGGTTGCAGGCGAGGCCTTCGATCTGCCGGGCGGCGGGCGCGTGGAAGGATTCGCCGTGGACCATCCCCAGGACCGGATGGCGGAGGTATGCCTCGGCTACCGTTTCCTGGACGGCGAGGGGCGCTCACTGGTCTACTCGGGCGACACGGGGCCCTGCCCCGGCCTGACCCGGGCCGCCGCGGGCTGCGATCTGCTGGTGGTGGAATGCTCCACCACCGACGAGCTGGCCACACCCGGCCACATGACCCCGACCGGGGTGGGCGAACTGTGCGCCGCCGCCGCCCCCGGCCGGGTCGCCCTGACCCACCAGTACCCGCCGGCGGCGGAACTGGACCTGCGGCCCCTGGTGGGCCGCCACACCGAAATACCCGTGATCCAGGCCCGGGACGGCACCGTGTTGTCCGTCCCGGCCCCTGAGGGAGAGCCCACACCATGAAACGCTTGCTCATGCTCCTGGCCGCCGTCCTGCTCGCCGCCGCCCCCGCCACGGCCCAGACCGACGCTCCGATCCCGCGCAGCGCCGCCGCCGAGGGCAACGGCGAGTTCGAGATGGTCCTCGTCCACGGCCTCGGCTCCAACGCCGACGTGTGGACCGACATGCGCCCCTACCTGGGCAAGGTGTTCACCACCTGGGCCTTCGAGTTGAGCGGTCACGGCGCGACCCAGCCCGTACTCGACCCCACGGTGGAATCGGAGGCCCTGCGGTTGGCCGAATTCCTGGAGGCCGAGGGCATCACCTACCCCACGGTGGTGGGGCACGGCATCGGCGGCATGGTCGCCCTGCGCTTCGCCCTGGACCATCCCCACCTGTGCCACCGGCTCATCCTCCTGGACTCGGTGCCCCGCCAGCTCGGTACCGACGACGAGAAGGCCGCCACCGCCACCCGTCTGGCCGAGGACTACAACCGCTTCGTGTACAGCCGGTACGCCCGCCTCAGCTCCAAGCCGGATATCACCGAGCGCATCGTGGACACGGCCCTCAGGACCCACGAGCCGTCCTTCACTTCGGTTTTCATGAGCACCATGGATTTCGACGTGACCGAGGAGCTGAACGGGCTGAGCGTGCCAATGCTCATCGTCGGCAGCGAGATGATGTTCCCGTCCAACGAGGACAGCCACGCCATCCTCGAAGCCGTGGGCTTCGGCCACGCCCGCGCCCTCAGCTTCAAGCGCCTGGCGCTGGCCGGTCATTTCGTCATGCTGGAGCGGCCGGTGTACCTGGCCAGCGTGCTGATGGCTTTCGGGGTGACGGCGGAGTACGAATTCGAGCACTAGACTCGGGGATTCGAGGCTCCGGGATTCCAGGCTCCGGGATTCTAGGCCCCGTGCAGCGCCAGGTCCGCGTCGACCATCATGACCACGAGATCCTCGAAGCTCACCGTCGGCACCCAGCCCAGTTCGTTCTTGGCCTTGGAGCTGTCACCGATGAGCTGGTCCACCTCCGCCGGGCGCAGGAAGCGGGGGTCCTGCTTCACGTAGTCCTCGTAGTTCAGATCCACGTGACCGAAGGCGATCTCCAGGAACTGGCGCACCGAGTGGGTGCGGCCGGTGGCGATGACAAAATCGCCGGGCTCGTCCTGCTGGAGCATGAGGTGCATGGCGCGGACGTAGTCGCCGGCATAGCCCCAATCCCGTTCGGAATCCAGGTTCCCCAGGCGCAATTCCTTGGCCAGACCCAGCTTGATGCGGGCCACGCCGTCAGTGATCTTGCGGGTGACGAACTCGCGGCCCCGGCGCGGGCTCTCGTGATTGAAGAGAATGCCCGACACGGCGAAGATGCCGTAGCTCTCCCGGTAGTTGATGGTGATGTGGTGGCCGTAGGTCTTGGCCACGGCGTAGGGGCTGCGGGGGTGGAAGGGCGTCAGCTCGTTCTGGGGGACCTCGCGCACCTTGCCGAACATCTCGCTGCTGCTGGCCTGGTAGAAACGGGCCTCCGGGGCCACCTGCCTGAGGGCCTCGAGCATGCGGGTCACGCCCATGGCAGTGAATTGCCCTGTGAGGACGGGTTGGCTCCAGCTGGTGGGGACGAAGCTCTGGGCGGCCAGGTTGTAGATCTCGTCCGGGCGGGCCGTCTCAACGGCCTTGACCACCGAGGCCTGGTCCAGCAGGTCGGCCTGCAGGAACTCCACCCGGTCCTCCAGGTGCTCGATGCGCGAGGTGGTCTCGGTGCTGGACCGGCGGATCATGCCGAAGACCTCGTAGCCCAGGTCCAGGAGGTGGTCCGCCAGGTAGGAACCGTCCTGGCCCGTGATGCCGGTGATGAGTGCGCGCTTGGCCATGTCTGCCCCCGGGATTGGGTGTTCCGCCGTCGAGTGGCCAGAATCTAACGCAACAGCCCGCTCTGGACAACCCGGGAACCGTCTGGACTTCCGCCGCGGCGGGTTCCATTTTGGGGGTATCCGTCCGCAGACGAACCCCTGTAAGGAGCATATGAGATGGCCATCGTTCTGAACGGTGCCGGCCTGACGGTCGACAAGATCGTGCGCATCGCGCGTCACGGCGAGAAGGTGGAGCTGGCCCCGGACGCCCTCGAGCGCATCCGCCGCTGCCGCGCCCTGCTGGAGAAGAAGGTCGCCGCCAAGGAAATCATGTACGGCGTGAACACTGGCATCGGCGAGTTCAGCGAGATCGTGCTGGACGACGACCAGACCCGCGACTTCCAGCGCTACCTCATCTACAACCATGCCGCCGGCATCGGCGACCCGGCCCCCCTGGAGTACGTGCGCGGAGCTATGACCGGGCGCATCAACGTCCACGCCCACGGCAACTCGGGCTGCCGCCCGGAGATCACGCTCGCTCTGATGGAGATGCTCAATAAGGGTGTCACACCCTTCGTCTGCCAGAAGGGTTCCGTGGGCGCCTGCGGCGACCTGGCCCCCATGTCCCAGATCGCCCTGCTACTCATGGGCGAGGGCGAGGCCTACTTCGAGGGCGAGCTGCTGGAGGGCGCCGAAGCCCTGTCCCGGGCAGGTATCACGCCCCCGGGCCTGGAGGCGCGGGACGGCCTGGCCACCATCAACGGTTCGAACCTGCTGACGGCCATGAGCGCCATCCACCTCTACGACATGAACCGCTGGCTGAAGCAGGCCGAGATCACGGCGGCCATGTCCCTGGAGGCGCTGCTGGCCAACCTCAAGCCCTACGAGAGCCGCCTGCACGAGGTGCGGGGCTTCAAGGGCGCCGTGCGCAGCGCCGCGGCCATCCGCAGGTGCATCGCTGAGAGCGACCTGGCCACGGGCAAGGTCAAGACCCGGGTCCAGGACGCCTACTCCATGCGCTCCACGCCCCAGGTCATCGGCGCGGCCCACGACGCAGTGGACCATGCCCGCAGCCAGGTGGAAATCGAACTGAATGGGGTCGGCGACAATCCCATCTTCTTCCCCGAAGAGGAAATGACCCTGACCGGCGCCAATTTCCAGGGCACGCCGGTGTCGCTGCCCATGGAGATGGCCGGCCAGGCCGTCACCATGATCTCGGTGCTGTCGGAGCGGCGCCTGAACCGCATGCTCAACCCAGCCCTCTCGGCGGGGCTGCCGGCCTTCCTGACCAAGGGCGCGGGCATGTTCAGCGGTATGATGCTCAGCCAGTACACGGCCGACATGCAGATCGTCGAGCAGCGCATCCTCTCGGCGCCGGCCTCGGTGGCCTCCATCCCCGCGGCGGCGGACCAGGAGGACTTCGTGTCCATGGGCATGAACACGGCCATCAAGAACGGCCAGATCCTGGACAACGCCTTCGGCGTCCTGGGCATCGAGATGATGGCCGCCGCCCAGGCCCTGGACTTCCGCGACTTCACCCCGGGACTGGGCGTGCGCGCGGCCAAGGCCCGCGTCCGCGAGACCGTGGACTTCCTCGACGTGGACCGGTCCCTCTATTCGGATCACACGGCCATGAAAGCACTGATCAAGTCCTGCGAGGTGCTCGAAGCGGTGGAGAGGGAAGTGGGCGACCTGGCTGGTTGATCCCACGCGCGAGCGGTGATGGACAAGGGCGCCGATCTTCCGATCGGCGCCCTTCTTTCCGTGCGGGAACCCAGTCGCGCTGCAGGTGAGAACTAACTCAACATCTTCCACAGGTATGCGTAGGTCAGCGCCCACATGTATGCCCGCTGGTTGAGGTTCGCCGCGGCGCTGTGCCCACCCTCGATGTTCTCGTAGTAGTAGACCGGCTTGTCCAGATCGGTCAGCAGCGCCACCATCTTGCGCGCGTGGCCCGGGTGCACGCGGTCGTCGCGAGTCGAGGTGTAGAAGAGCGCCTCGGGGTAGTCCGCGTCCGGATCGACGTTCTGGTACGGCGACCAGGCGGACATGTAGTCGTCCCAGTCCCCGGTGTCCGGGTCGCCGTACTCGGCCATCCAGGAGGCGCCCGCCAGCAACTTGTTGTAGCGCTTCATGTCCAGCAACGGCACCTGGCAGACCACGGCCTCGTACAGGTCCGGCCGCTGGACCATGCAGGCGCCCACCAGCAAGCCGCCCTGGGATCCTCCGACGATGCCCAGATGCTCGGGCGAGGTGACACGGCGGGCGATCAGATCCTCGGCCACGGCGATGAAGTCGTCGAAGTTGCGCTGGTGGTTCTCCTGCACGGCAGCCCGGTGCCACTCGGGACCGAACTCGCCGCCGCCGCGGATGTTGGCCAGCACGTAGACGCCGCCGCGTCCGACCCAGGCCTTGCCCGTGGTCGCCGAGTAGCGAGGCCTCATGCTGATCTCGAAGCCGCCGTAGCCGTAGAGCTGGGTCGGGTTCACGCCGTTGGCCTCGTAGCCCTGGGGCATGAAGATGAAGTAGGGGATCTTCGTGCCGTCCTTCGACGTCGCCTCGTACTGGTCGACGGTCATGCCGTCGGTGTCGAAGAAATCCGGCGTGCTCTTGGCCCGCTCCGCCGCCTGGCCGTCCGCCACGTAATAGAGGCTCGCCGGGGTCAGGAAGTCCGTGTATGTGAAGAAGAAGTCGTCGCTGGTATCGCTGGTGCCGGTGATGCCGGCCGAGCCCAGGCCCGGCAACTCGATCTCTTCGCTCTTCCAGGCATCATCGGCCAGTGAGACCTTGTAGATCCGGCTGCGCACGTTGTCCAGGGTACCGATCAACAGGTGATTCTCGGTGTTGCCGACGCTGTCCAGAGAGACCCGCTCCTGCGGCCGGAACAACACCTCGAACTCGCGATCCCCGGCCAGGAACGCTTCGAGGTCCAGGGCGAGCAGGGCGTCGGCGGGGTAGGTCGTCCCGGCAGGGGTCCAGTCGCTGCGCAGGTTGACCAGCAGGTGCTTCTTGAAGACGCCCTTCACGCTGGCGTCGTCGGGAACCTCGATCCGGACCAGTTCTCCGTGACGCAACAGGTACTTCTCGCCCCGGAAGAACTCCGGCGTCCGGCTGACCATGTCGTAGTTGCCCTCGGGACTGTGGATCGTGTAGGCCTGCACCGCGACGTCCGTCTGCTGGCCCTCGAAGACCAGGGTGGCCTCGGACAGGGGCGTGCCCCGCCGCCACGTCTTGACCAGGCGCGGGTAGCCCGAGTCCGTCAACGAACCCTCGCCGAAATCGGTCGCGAGCCACACCGTGTCCAGGTCTCGCCAGGCCACGTCCGATTTGGCTTCGGGCACCTGGAAACCGTCGGCGACGAACTCCTTGGCCACGCCGTCGAACTCCCGCACGACAATGGCGTCACCGCCGCCGCGGGAGAGGCTGATCAGGAAGCGTTCGTAGGCCGGGTAGAGGCCGCTGGCGCCCTTCCACACCCAGTTCTCGTCCTCGGCGGCGGCCAGGGCATCCAGGTCGAGGACCGTCTCCCACCGGGGATCATCCGTCAGATACTGCTCGAGGTTCGTGCGCCGCCAGATCCCGCGCACGTGCTCGGCGTCCTGCCAGAAGTTGTAGAGCTGGTCGCCGCGCACGGCCACGTAGGGGATCCGGTCGCGGGAGTTGTAGATCTCCTGCAATTCGGCGTGGATCGGCGCGAACTCGGCCACGGTCTCCAGTTCGGCCGTGTCGGCATCGCTGCGCTCCTGGACCCAGGCGAGAGCCCTCTCCCCATCGACATCCTCGAGCCAGAGGTAGGGATCATCTGCGGCGACGGCCGTCACAGCGAACAACAGGAATACGTAGAGCGGGACGAGTCTGGTGATGCGCATGGCGGCTCCTTTGGCAACGTCTGGACCGACCGGAGAGTATAGGGTATTCCGCTACACTGATCCCGGGAAGCCGCCTGGTCAAGATATCCGGAAGGGCCGGTCGGGCCGGGTGCTCCCCTTCGACGCGTCGCTGCTGCCCGGAAACGCTCCCGGGCCAACGGATCGCCGCCACGGCGGAGTAGAAAGTGGGCGATCCGGCGGAATGGGGAACCGCGCTTCCGCAGTCCGGGATGGCTTTCCCAGGATAATGTGCTTCTTTAGCGAGTGTCCCGATCCCATGTGACCCCTGAAGCGTCGGAGTATCCTCATGACCCAGCCCGCCCCCACCTTCAGCGAGCTGGACCTGGCGGCTCCCCTCGTCAAAGCCGTCACCGACCTGGGCTACGAGTCGCCGCTGCCGGTCCAAGCGGCCTGCATTCCGCCCCTGCTCGCCGGACGGGACGTGCTCGGGCTGGCCCAGACCGGCACGGGCAAGACGGCGGCCTTCGCCCTGCCCCTCATGTCGCGCATCGACCTGGACAACCGGGCGCCCCAGGTGCTGGTGCTGACCCCCACCCGGGAGTTGGCCCTGCAGGTGGCCGAGGCCTTCCAGAAGTATGCCCGGCACCTGAAGGGCTTCCACGTGCTGCCCATCTACGGCGGCCAGAGCTACGGTTTCCAGTTCAACCAGCTCCACCGCGGCCCCCACGTTGTCGTCGGCACGCCCGGCCGCATCCAGGACCACCTGGACCGGGGCACTCTCGACCTGAGCGGCCTGTCCTGCGTGGTGCTGGACGAGGCCGACGAGATGCTGCGCATGGGGTTCGTCGACGAGGTCAAGGCCATCATCGACCGGGCTCCCGAGGATCGGCAGATGGCCCTGTTCTCGGCTACCATGCCGGCCCAGATCCGCCGGATCTCCAAGCGGTACCTGACCGACCCGGTGGAGGTCAGGATCGAGTCCAAGACGACGACCGCCGAGAACATCGAGCAGGTTTACCTGGTGGTGCACCACGCCGCCAAGTTCGAAGCCCTGGCCCGGATCCTGGAGACCGAATCCTACGACGGCATCCTCATCTTCGTGCGCACGCGGGTGGGTACGACCGAGCTCGCCGAGCGGCTGGCCGCCCGCGGCTTCGAGGTGGCGGCCCTCAACGGCGAGATGACCCAGCAGGCGCGCGAACGTACGGTCAAACGCCTGAAGAACGGCAATGTGGATATCGTGGTGGCCACCGATGTGGCCGCCCGGGGCCTGGACGTGGAGCGCATCTCCCTGGTCATCAACTACGACATCCCCGGCGACGCCGAAGCTTACATCCACCGCATCGGCCGCACCGGTCGCGTGGGGCGCTACGGCAAGGCGATCCTGTTTGTCAGCCCGAGGGAGCGGCGTCTGCTGCAGTCCATCGAGCGGGCCACCCGCCAGCCCCTACGCCGGATGGAGATGCCCAGCCACGACGCCGTGACCAGCAAGCGGGTCGATAAGTTCCGCGAGAAACTGGCCGAGATCATGGCCAACGAGCCCCAGGAATTCTTCCAGGACCTGAGCTTCGAACTCATGGAATCGTTGAACATCGACCTCATGCAACTGACGGCGGGCGTCATCTGCTACGCCCAGATGGAGCGGCCCCTGCGACCGCGGCCCGACCGCGACCTGACCAGCCCCCGCTGGGACGAGCCACGGCGGCCCGGTCGCGAGCGCGCTCCGGGCCCGCGGCGGCCTGCCGGGAACATGGCCCTGTACCGGATCGAGGCCGGGTCCAAGGACGGTGTCGAGATCCGCAACATCGTGGGCGCCATCGCCAACGAGACCGGCCTGCGCAACCGCTTCATCGGCCAGGTCCTCATCCACCCGGACTACGCCACCGTCGAGTTGCCTGACGATCTGCCGCCGAAGATGATCGAGCATCTGAAGCGGACCTACGTGGGCCACAAGGCCATGAAGATCTCGCGGGTCCGGAACGAGGGGCCACGGCAGGGAGCGCCCGTGAAAAGCCGGAAGGTCGGGAAGACGGCCGGGCCGAAGAAGAAGAAAGCGAAGAAGGGCGTCAAAGGCGGGAGCAAGGGGAAGAACCGCAAGGGTGGGACGCCCAAGTGATCACAGCGGCTGGGCTCCCGGTCCCTTAACCGTGCACCCCCGCCGCTTCCCCTCCGGTGCTCGTCACGAACTCCCGGTAGGACCCGTCATAGACCAGCGGCGCCTCCCCCGGTCGCAGCTCCAGCACCCGGTTGCTGAGCCCCTTCAGGAACGTCCGGTCGTGGCTCACGAAGAGCATGGTCCCCGTGAACTCCCGCAGCGAGTCCACGAGCATCTCCTTGGTCTCCAGGTCCAGGTGGTTGGTCGGCTCGTCCAGCACCAGGAAGTTGGGTGGATCGAAGAGCATCTCCGCCAGCACCAGCCGTGACTTCTCACCGCCCGAGAGGATCCGGATGGGCTTGTCCACGTCGTCGTCGCGAAACTGGAACGCCCCCAGGAGATTGCGCAGCACGCCGCGGCCCTCCACCGGAAAGGCCTGCTGCACGTGTTCGAGGACCGTACGGCGCGGGTCCAGTTGCTCCAGGGACTGCTGGGCGAAGTACCCCAGCTTCAGGTTCGATCCCAGCCGCACCGTGCCCGCGTCCGGCGCCAGGTGCCCCGCCACCAGCTTCAGCAGGGTGGTCTTGCCGGCGCCGTTGCGCCCCAGCACACACCAGCGCTCCGTGCGGCGGATCATGAGATCGAAATCCTCGTAGACGACCCGGGGCCCATAGGCCTTGGACAGTCCCTTCAACCGGGCCACGTCGTCCCCCGAGCGGGGCGGCGGACTGAACTGGAACTCGACGATCTGGCGTCGCCGCGGCGGTTCGACCCGCTCGATCTTCTCCAGCTTCTTCACCCGGCTCTGCACCTGGGCCGCCTTGGCAGCCTGGGAGCGGAAGCGTTCCACGAAACGCTGCTCCTTGGCCAGCATGGCCTGCTGGCGGGCGTAGCTGGCTTCCCGGTTGGCCTCGGCTATCTTGCGTTGCGCCACGAAGTAATCGTAGTCACCGGTGTAGGCCGTGAACTCGCCGCCGTCGATGTCCACCACCCGGCCGACGACCCGGTTCATGAAGTCCTTGTCGTGGCAGGTGAGCAGGACGGCGCCCGGGTAGTCCCGGATGAACTTCTCCAGCCAGAGGATCGACTCGATGTCCAGGTGGTTGGTGGGCTCGTCCATGAGCAGTACGTCCGGCCGGGCCAGCAGAACGCGCGCCATGCCGATGCGCATCTTCCAGCCCCCCGAGAGGGCGCCGGTGTCACCGGCGATCTGGTCCTCGGCGAAGCCCAGCCCGGCGAGCACCTCCTTGGCCCGGGCCTCCAGCTCGTAGCCACCCTGGCTCTGGTAGAGGTCCAGCACCTCGCCGTAGCGGGGCAGGATCTTCTCCATGTCGCCGGCTCGTTCCGGATCGGCCAGGGCCGCCTGGATCTCCTCCAGCTCGTGATGCAGCTCGCCCACCTGGCCGCAGCCGGCGATGGTCTCGTCCAGGACCGAGCGTCCGGCCAGCTCGCCCATGTCCTGGCGGAAGTAGCCGATGGTGGTGCGCCGGGGCACCGAGATCGAGCCCTCGTCGGGCTCCTCTTCACCTGTGATCAAGCGGAAAACCGTGGTCTTGCCCGAGCCGTTGGGACCGACCAGACCCACTTTCTCGCCGGGGTTGAGCTGGAAGGACGTCTCCACGAAGAGGATCTGTCGGCCGTGGCGCTTGGAGATGTTGGTCAGGTTGATCATGGACGGGTCCGCCTGGTGCCGGTGGTTGATGGACTCCGGGACGAGGTAACGCTCACGCGGTCGAGGCGGCGTCTCGACCCGGCTTGGGCGGGCGGACCCGCGCCGTCGCGTCTGCGGGGGAGTCCAGGGGCATCGGTCGGCCAAAGAAATAGCCCTGTCCCAGGCGTACCCCCAGCTCGAGCAGCACTTCCTGCTCGGCCGCCGTTTCCACACCCTCGGCCACGACCTTGGCGCCCAGGGCCTCGGCCACCAACAACAGGCGGTTGAGGGACCGGCGGCGGTCGGCGTCCGTGTCCAGGCCGGCGACCATGCGCTTGTCGATCTTCATGATCTGGGGTTGGAGCATGATCAGGCCCTCTAGGCAGCTGTTGCCGAAGCCCACATCGTCCACGGCGATCTGCAGGCCGGCCGCCTGCAGTTCACGGACGGGACCCACCAGCACCGAGGGGTCGCTCAGGAGCTGCTGCTCGCTGATCTCCAGGCAGCAGTGGCCCCGGCCGCCGTTGGCCCCGCGCAGGACCCGCACCAGCTCCGGGGTCGGGGTCTGGAGCAGGGTGGCCGGCATGATGTTCACGTGGAAACGGTCCAGTCCACCCCGGCGCGCCGTACCCACGCAGAGCTTGAGGCAGCGCAGGTCCAGAGCCTGCAGGATGTCCTGCTCCTGGCAGAAGCGGAAGAGATCGTCTGGTCGGCGCAGAGGACCGCGCGGGCCGCGCACGAGCATCTCGTGGCTGACGATGCGGCCGTCCCGGAGGTTGACGATGGGCTGGGCCACCACGCTCAGGACGTCGCCGCGCAGCAGGTCGCGCACCGTGTCCGGACCGGTTTCCATCGACTCGAGCTGCTCCACCTCGCGTGGTCCGGCCCCGCGGATCACTCGGTTGCCGCCGCCGGCCTTGCCCCGCTGCAGGGCGTAGTGGGCCCGGGCCAGCACCTCGTCGAAACACAGGGAGTCGGGCGCCACGGCGACCACCGCCAGGCTGGCGGTGGCGGTGATGGTGTGGGCGCCGGCCTTGATGGCGTCGCGGCCCATGGACAGACGGATCTGCTCGGCCACGGTCTCGGCCTGCTCGCGGTCCGCTCCGGGCAGGAATACCACGAAGCGGTCGGTGCCGCAGCGGCCGGCGTGATCACCCTCCTGGAGGGACTCCAAAGTGCGGCGGGCGGCGTTCACCAGGACCAGGTCACCCACCCCGTGGCCCAGGGTGGCGTTGACGCCGGCGAAGTCGTCCAGATCCAACAAGACCATCATGAGATCCCGCTCGTCGCGGCGGCAGCGGGCCAGTTCGTCCATCATGACCCGCTCGAGGCCCTTGCGGTTCAACAATCCCGTCAGTCCGTCCTGGTGGGTGAGCCAGTCCAGGCGGGCCGAGAGCACGGCCAGTTCCCGGTTCACGTGGACCTCGCGGTGGGTGTAGCCCAGGGCGCGGCCCCAGTGGGCCGGGTCGAAGTCGTCCGTGTCGAGGCATTCGTGGGCCCCGGCGGACAGGGCCTCGCGGCATACGCGACCACCGCTGCCCTTGACCAGGGCGACGATGGGCAGATCGGGTCCGGTGGCGCTGAAGCGGCGCAGGGCCGTGATCTGGTCCGTGTCCGCTGGTCCGGGACCGACCAGCACGAGATCCACCGCGCCCACCTGCAGATGGACCAGGGCGTCCTTCAGGTGCGTGTGATGGGCCACGCGCCAGGCACCGGCGCGCGGGGACGACAGCAACTCGCCCACCCGTCCGGCGAACTCGGGATCTTCGTGCAGGAAGAGCAGGCGGCGGATCGACGGATCGTCGGCCGGCTGGGGATCGACCATCATGGAGCGTCCCTCGAATCCCTTCGTGTGGTAGGCGCCGCGTCCGTGCGGCAGGGTCCGACAACAGGGACGGTACAACGGCTAACCTGGGTGTGCAACCGGGGATTGGGGACTCAGACCAGGTCCCTGACCACCTTCACCGCCGGACCCGCGTCGTTCATGACGTAGAAGTGGATGCAGGGGGCACCGCCCTCCATGAGACCCTCCACCTGACGCCGGGCCCAGCGCCGGCCGATCTCCGCCACGTGGGCCTCGTTCTCGGTAATCTCGTCCACCAGTTCGTCGGGGATTGAGACGTGGAAGTGTTTGGGCAGGGTGGTCAGCTGGCGCACACCGTCGATGAGCTTGATGCCCGGGATGATGGGAACGGTGATGCCCGCCTCGCGGCATTTGTCCACGTAGGCGAAGTAGTCGGCGTTGTCGAAGCACATCTGGGTCACGACGTAGCCCGCGCCCGCGTCCACCTTGGCTTTGAGGTACTTGATGTCGGTCTTGAAATTGGGCGCCTCGATGTGCTTCTCCGGATACCCCCCCACGCCCACGCAGAAATCCACGGGTTCGCTGCCGGTGAGGTCCTCCAGGTAGCGGCCCTGGCGCAGGTCCGCCAGCTGGGACACCAGATCCACGGCGTAGAGGTTGCGCCGGCGGCTCTTGTCGTAGGCCTTCACGTAGTTGGGCTCGTCGCCGCGGATCGCCAGCACGTTGTGGATGCCCAGGTAATTCAGCTCGATGACCGCGTCCTCGGTCTCCTCCTTGGTGAAACCGGTGCACAGGAGGTGGGGCACGGTGTCGATGCCCCAGCGGTTCTGGATGATGCCGCAGATGCTGAGGGTGCCCGGACGCTTCTTGCGGACGCGGCGAGTCAGGGTCCCATCGGGCTGCTCGTCGTAGATGGCCTCGGCCGAGTGGCTGGTCACGTCGACGAAGGGGGGCTTCACCGGCGCGATCTGCTCCACCATGCGGATGATGTCACCCACGGATTTGCCGCGGGCCGGCGGGATGATCTCGAAGCTGAAGAGCGTGCGCTCGGCGCGGTCCAGATGTTCGGTGACGTGCATGACCGGTCCTCGTCGTTGGCGCGGAGCGCCGGTGTTCAGTCGAGATTCGCCGCCAGCAGGCGGACCGCTTCCTCGTTGGTGATCCCCGCCCGGGCGGCGTAGTCCAGCGCCTGGTCGCGGCCGATGCGCCCCATGCCGAAGTAGCGGGCTTCCGGATGGGCAAGATACCACCCGGCGACGCTGGCCGCCGGAGCCATGGCGAAATTGTCGGTGAGGGACGCGCCGATGGCGGCAGTGGCGTCCAGCAATTCGAAGACGGCGCCCTTGGCCACATGGTCCGGACAGGCCGGGTAGCCGGGCGCCGGGCGGATGCCGCGGAAGCGTTCGGCGATGAGATCCTCGTTGCCGATGGATTCGTCCGGGGCGTAGCCCCACAGTTCGCGCCGCACCTTCAGGTGGAGCCATTCGGCCGCGGCCTCGGCCAGGCGGTCGGCCAGGGCCTTGGCCAGGATGGACCCGAAGTCGTCACCGGCGGCCTCCAGGCGCGCGGCTTCGGTGTCGCCGCCGGTGACGCTCACCACGAAGGCTCCCAGCCAATCCTCGGGCCCCGCGGCCGGGGCCATGAAGTCCACCAGGCTCAGGTTGGGGCGGCCGGCGCCACTGCGCCGCTGCTGCCGCAGGAAGGGCACCCGGCGCAGGATCTCGGACCGGTCCTCACCCGTGTACACGATCACGTCGTCGCCGTCGCGGGCCGCCGGAAAAAGCCCAGCCACGGCCCGCACTTGTGCGGTGGCGTTCTTCTCCCAGGCCTCCAGCAGTTCCAGGGCCTCGCCGTGGAGCCGCTGCGCCTCGGCGCCCATCTCCGCGTCGTCGAAGATGGCCGGGTAGCGGCCCAGCAGCCGCCAGGTGTGGAAGAACGGAGTCCAGTCGATGAACGGCGCCAGGGTGGCGGGCGTGGCGGTCAGGCGGTGGACGCCCGGCCGCTTGGGGCGCTCGGGCGTGTGGACCGACCAGTCCAGTTCGAGGGCGCCCGCGCGCGCTTCGGTCAGGGTCAGGAGCTGCTTCTTCTCGGCCGCCGCGGCCCGCTCGCTGCGCACCCGCTCGTACTCGGCGGCCACCCGACGCACGGTGTCGCTGCGGGTCTCGGGTTTGATGAGGGCGCCAATGACGCCGGCGGCCCGGGAAGCGTCCGGCACGTGGATCACGCCCGGCGCATAGAAGGGGGCGATCTTCACCGCCGTGTGGACCCGGCTCGTGGTGGCCCCGCCGATCAGCAGGGGGATGTCCAGACCGGCCCGCTGCATCTCCTGGGCCACGTGGACCATCTCGCTCAGGGACGGCGTGATGAGCCCGCTGAGACCTATGATGTCGACTTCCTCGCGCACTGCCGTCTCGATGATCCTGTCCACCGGCACCATGACGCCCAGGTCGATGACCTCGTAGTTGTTGCAGCCCAGGACCACGCCCACGATGTTCTTGCCGATGTCGTGGACGTCACCCTTGACCGTAGCCATGAGCACCTTGCCCGCGTTGGACGCGCCGCCCCGTTTCTCCTCTTCCAGGTACGGCTCCAGCACGTTCACCGCCCGCTTCATGACCCGCGCCGAGCGGATGACCTGGGGCAGGAACATCTTCCCCTCGCCGAAGAGTTGGCCGACCCGGTCCATACCGGCCATGAGCGGTCCCTCGATGACTTGCAGGGGGCCGGGCAATTCCGCCAGGGCCGCCAGGGTGTCCTCCTCCACGAAGCGGGCGTCGCCGCTCAGGAGGGCGTGGGCCAGGCGTTCGGCCAGGGTGCCGACCCGCCAGGAGAGGTCCTCGGTCTGGGCGGTCTTGTGGCCGGCCACGCGGGTGGCCAGCTCGGTGAGGCGGTCGGTGGCTTCCGGGTCGCGGTTGAAGAGCACGTCCTCCACCGTCTGCAGCAGTTCGGGATCGATCTCCTCGTACACCGCCAGCTGGCCCGCGTTGACGATGCCCAGGTCCAGACCGGCGCCGATGGCGTGGTAGAGGAAGGACGAGTGCATGGCCTCGCGCACGGTGTTGTTGCCGCGGAAGCTGAAGCTCAGGTTCGAAATGCCGCCGGAGACGAGGGCACCCGGGCAGTTCTCCTTGATAAAGCGGCAGGTCTCGATGAAGTCCATGGCATAGGTGGCGTGTTCGGGCAGACCGGTGGCCACGGCGAAGACGTTGGGATCGAAGATGACGTCCGCTGGGGCGAAGCCCTCCTCTTGCACCAGGACCCGCCAGGCCCGGGCCACGATGTCCAGCCGGCGGTCCAGGGAATCGGCCTGGCCGGCCTCGTCGAAGGCCATGACCACGGCCGCCGCCCCATAGCGCCTGACCAGGCGCGCCCGACGACGGAACTCGGGTTCGCCGTCCTTGAGGCTCAGGGAGTTGACCACGCCCTTGCCCTGGATGCGCTGCAGGCCGGCCTCGATGACCGACCAGTCGCTGGAGTCGATCATCACGGGCACGCGGGCGATCTCCGGGTCGCCCGCCAGCACGTTCAGGAAGGTGGCCATGGCCGCCGGGGCGTCGAGCATGGCGTCGTCCATGTTCACGTCGACGATCTGGGCCCCGCCGCGGACCTGCTGGCGGCCCACCTCCAGAGCCTCTTCCCATTTCTCCTCGTGGATCAGCCGGGCGAACTTGCGGCTGCCCGCCACATTGGTCCGTTCGCCCACATTCACGAAGAGGGACTCGTCGTCCACGATCAGGGGTTCGAGACCGGCCAGGTGGGTGCCGCGCCGCGCCGCGGGAACCGGACGGGGCGCCACGCCCTCCACCGCCGCGGCGATGGCCGCGATGTGCTCCGGCGTGGTGCCGCAACAGCCGCCCACGATGTTCAGGAGGCCAGCTTCGGCGAACTCTCCCAGGATGGCCGCCATCTGCTCGGGCGTCTCGTCGTACCCCCCCATCTCGTTGGGCAGGCCGGCGTTGGGGTAGGCCGAGACCAGGGTGTCGGCCACGGCGGAGATTTCCTCTACGAAGGGCCACATGGCCGTGGCGCCCAGGGCGCAGTTCAGGCCGAAGACGGCCGGATCGGCGTGGCGCAGGGAGATCCAGAAGGCCTCGGGAGTCTGGCCCGTGAGGGTGCGGCCGCTGGCGTCGGTGATGGTGCCGGAGATCCAGACGGGGAAGTCCACAAGCCCCCGCCGTCGCAGAACCGCGTCCAGGGCGAACACGGCCGCCTTGGCGTTGAGGGGGTCGAAGATGGTCTCCACCGCCAGGATGTCCGCGCCCCCGTCCAGCAGGCCCTCGGCGGCTTCGGTGTAGGCTGCCACCAGTTCGTTGAAGGTGATGTTGCGCCGGGACGGATCGTCCACGTCGGGCGAGATGGAGCAGGTGCGGTTGGTGGGCGCCAGGGAACCGGCTACGAAGCGCGGACGCTCCGGGTCGCCGGCCGTGGCGGCGTCGGCGGCCTCCCGCGCCAGCCGGGCCGCCGCCTGGTTGATCTCCCGGACCAGGTGGGCCGTACCGTAGTCGGACTGGGAGACGGAAGTGCCATTGAAGGTGTTGGTGGTGGCGATGTCCGCGCCGGCCGCGAAGTAGGCCGCGTGGATGCCGCAAATCACCTCCGGCTGGGTCAGGCACAGCAGGTCGTTGTTCCCCTGCAGGGGCTGCGGATGGTCGGCGAAACGCTCGCCCCTGAAACCGGCCTCATCGAGCTCCGCGGCCTGGATCATGGTGCCCATGGCCCCGTCCAGGACCAGGATGCGGCGGGCGGCCAGTTCGGCCAGGCGGGTACGGGTCAGGCGCGTCATGATCCGGCGGAGGCCAGCGAGACCCGGGACCGCGCCTCCTCGATGGCCCCGGAGTTGTGGCGGAGCATGGCCCGTATGTCGTCCACGTAGGCCTGGCGCCGTTCCGAGTAGGACAGAAGGCCCGCGGCCATGGTCGTGGCATCGGGCTCCAGCCCGCGGGCCCGCTGTTCGGCCCGGATCCGTCGCAGATCGGCGTAGCTGTAGCCCGCGTTGAGATTGCGCATGTAGCTGCCCACGGACTCGTCCACCGACGAGAAACGCGCCACCTCGTAGGTGGCCCCGTCGGGACGCGCCGCCGGCACCATGCCGCAGTCCCGGCTGAAGCACCACTGTCCGAAGAAGTTGTTGCCCTCGCGGGCGAAGCGCGAGGTGCCCCAGGCGGATTCGTTGGCCGCCTGCACCAGGACCAGATCCACGGGCAGGACGTCCACCCGGCACAGCAGGGTCTCCCAGAATCCGTCGGCGGCGGGTTCGAGCTCCTTCAGCCGGAACTCCTGGCACACGTCGGTCAACCAGAGCCGGTCGTCCGCGTCCAGGGGATGGTTCCAGCGCAGGTGGTCGCGAACATAGCCCAGGCGTTTGCGGAGTTCGACCAGGCGCCGGTTCTCGCGCTCGATCACCGGCAGCAGGTAGCTGAAGAAACTCACCTTCTTGCGCTGGACGTCGCGTATGGCGCCGAAATCCGGAATCCCCTGGGTGTAGGACACGGCCAACGGGCCGGGGCCCGCCCGCCGCAACCAGGAGGGCAGCGCCTGCACCGGACGGAGGGGTCCAGGGACCGCGGCGCGGGCGCGGCGCATCTCGGCCGTGGGTCGCGACGGCAGTTCGGCCTGGTCCGCCCCGGCCTTGGCCAGGCGGGCCCCGAGCACGCCGCCGCAACCGAGCACCAGGACGATGCCGGCCAGCAGGATGCTTGGCGTGTTGCGCACGAACCTCATCTCAGCTCCCGTGTTCCGCGCCCACGATCCACGTGTGGCTGTACCAGTACCAGCGCCCCGGCCAGACCGAGGGCGCCGTCACATTATAGCGGCTGCGGCCCGGCGATAGGGGTACCTCGGTCTGCACCTGGAGGACCGTCCCGTCCCCCTCGCTTATGGTGACCGCGGCGCGCCGCCCGTCAGCGAAGGCGCCGATGCCCCGCCACTCGTTGGCCGCCGGCTCCAGGCGGAGTTGCAGCACCGGCCGCAGGACCTCGTTCTCGTCGGCGCCCCGCACCAGGGGCAGGAACGGATCCCGCGGCGTCGCCTCCAGCACCGGCAGGGGCAGGGCGCGCATCTTCTCCGGGAACGACTCCATGGCCGCCCAGGGCCCCGCCATGGGGAACCGCGGCATCACCGCCTGGTCCGACAACTCGCCCGCCGGTCCGGACTGCTGGCCGAAGCCGGTCCAGCCCTGCTCGATGACGAGGGCCCGCAGGTCCTCGTCGAACTCTCCGTAGGGGTAGGCGAAGAGCGGCGGCGCCGTCCCGATCTCCTGGCGAATCCGCTCCTGGGCCCCCAGCATCTCCCGCCGCAGCCGCGAGCGCCAGGCCGCATCGTCCTCGCCCGGCCGGCGGCGCTGCAGGAAGCGATGGTCCAGGCCGTGGTTGGCGATGGTGCCGCCGGCCGCGGCCAGTTCGCGCATCTGGTCCCAGGTCATGAGCCGACCCGCCCGGCGGTCCACTTCCCCGGGACACACGAAGACCGTGAACGGCCACCGGCGCGCCCGGAGTTGCGGGAAAGCCTTAGTATAGATGGAAACGTAGGCGTCGTCGAAGGTGATGACCACGGAGCGGTCCGGCAGGGGACGGCGGTGGCCGAGGCTGTCCACGGCGGCCTCGAGGGGCAGGACCGTGAATCCGTGCTCGTCCAGCCACGCGAGATGCTCGGCGAACACCGCCGGCGAGATGCTCGTGGACCAGGGCGTGTCGTCGTCCACGTGGTGGTACAAGAGGATAGTGGCGTGGCTGGGTACCGAAGCCGCGGCAGCCAGCCAGCCGGCAAGTATCAAAGTCAGCATGGATCCTCCTCCTCCAGAGGCCCGCAAGATAACTCCTGGGCCGGTCTGGGGCGAACAATTCCACGCCTTGCGAATGCCGTCAGCGGAGTTCGGCGAGGAGTGGTTCCAGGATCGCCGTATGGACCCAATAGATGTCCTGAGAGCCGTTTCCGGCGCCGGCCAGGGCTTTGGACGCTTCCGCGTAATCCAACCTGACCGCGAATTTCGTGCGTTCCTGGACCCGGTTGCTAGTGAAAAAAAGGACCTTGCCGTCGGGTGAGAGGCGCGGGCGCAATTCGGCAAAGGCCGTGTTGATGGACGGCCCCAGATTGCGAGCCTCGGACCACGAACCGTCGGCTCGGCGCACCGCGAGATAGAGGTCGTTGGCGCCGAGTCCGCCGTCGCGTCCCTGGGCATCGAAGAGCAGCAGGCCGCCGTCGGGCGATATCCAGGGGTGAAATTCCCGGCCGGGCGTGTTGATCGGATCGCCCAGGGGTACGGGCGCGCCGTAGACACCATCGACCGGACGGGAGACGAAAAGGTCGGCATCCTGCCCGCCGTCCCGCTCGATCCAGGCGTGGAAGTAGAGTGCGCCGTCGGCGGTGACCGACGGGCAGGTCTGGTAATCGGCGACATGGACCGCGGGACCGAGATGGCGGGGTTCACCCCACCCGCTCGACGTGTGCGCCACGGACCAGATACCCCGGCCGACGTCGACACCGTCGGCGCCAGGCTCCGGCCGGTTCGAATTGAAATAGACGGTGGCCCCATCGGGCGCGTAGGCCGCGTAGGAGTCGCTGTACTCGCCCGCGTAGGACGGAACCGTCACCAGGGGCGAACCGTCCGCACACATCTGGACCTGAACGATGATCGAAAACCAGGAGAGGTCGGCCCGCGTGACCAGCAACGAGGCCCCGTCGGGCGCGGCCGACACGGTGATCTCGTGCAGTCCCGTGGAAACGATTCCCGGTGCGAAGAGTTGTGGTTCCACCCCGGGCAGGGGCTGTCCCAGGTAGGGATCCGCCGCGCCCGCCAGGGTACCGCAACAGCAGATCATGACCACCGACCAGGCCGTCGCCGTCTTGCCGATTCCCATCATGCGAACTCACCTTTCGCGTGTCGTGATGCGTGTCGGCTACCCTACGCGGCCGGTAAGAAAAGGTGTCGCGCCCAGTTGCGCTTGGACCGCACCCGCCGCTCTGGTATAACTCCGGAATCATCGAATCCGGGCCCGCCCCCCCCCGACCGGAGCCCGCCTCGTGCCATCGCGAAAGAAGGACGATCATGCGCGCGTCTCCCCTCCGTCTGCCTCTCCTGCTCCTGACCTTCGTACTCCTGGCCGGCACCGCCGCCGCCGAGGACGACGCCCCCTGGGCCAGCGACGACTTCTCAGGCCTGGCCTTCCGGGAGATCGGCCCGGCTATCGCCTCGGGCCGAGTGGGCGACTTCGCGGTGGACCCCCGCAACCGGCACCACTGGTACGTGGGCGTCAATTCGGGCGGCGTCTGGGAGACGAAGAACGCGGGCGTCACCTTCGAACCCATCTTCGACGGTGAAGGCAGCTACTCCATCGGCTGCCTGGCCCTGGCGCCCTCGGCGCCGGACATCCTCTGGGTGGGTTCGGGCGAGAGCAACAGCCAGCGCTCGGTGGCCTACGGCGACGGCGTCTACAAATCCGTCGACGGTGGCGCGAGCTTCGAGAACATGGGGTTGAAACGGTCACTGCACATCGGCCGCATCGTCATCCACCCCTCGAATCCGAACGTGGTCTGGGTTGCGGCCGAAGGTCCCCTCTGGGGTCCCGGCGGCGAGCGGGGCGTCTACAAGACCGTGGACGGCGGCGTCACCTGGGAGCTGGCCCTGGAGATCGACGAGAACACGGGCGTGGTCGACCTGGTGATCGACCCCACCGATCCGGACGTGCTCTACGCCGCCGCCTACCAGCGCCGGCGCCACCTGTGGACCCTCATCGACGGCGGCCCGGGCTCGGGCATCCACAAGACCACCGACGGCGGCGCGTCCTGGAACGAACTCACCAGCGGCCTGCCCTCGGTGGACATGGGCCGCATCGGCCTGGCCCTGGCCCCCCAGGCGCCCAGCACCGTGTACGCCATCATCGAGGCGGCCCAGGGCAAGGGCGGCTTCTTTCGCACCACCGACGCCGGCGCTTCCTGGGAGAAGATGAGCGACTACGTGGCCGGCAGCCCCCAGTACTACAACGAGATCGTGCCCGACCCGGTGAACCCGGACCGCCTCTACAGCATGGACACCTACCTGCGGGTCACCGAGGACGCGGGCCGCAACTGGCGGCGCCTGTCGACGACCGCCAAGCACGTGGACGACCACGCCATGTGGGTCGACCCGGGGCACACGGACCACCTGCTGGCCGGCTGCGACGGCGGCATCTACGAGAGCTTCGACCGGGGCGAGACCTGGCGCTTCTTCACGAACCTGCCGGTGACCCAGTTCTACCGGGTGGCCGTGGACTACGACGAGCCCTTCTACAACGTCTACGGCGGCACCCAGGACAACAACACCATCGGCGGCCCGTCGCGCACCACCTACGGCCACGGGGCGAGCAACCGCGAGTGGTTCTTCACCCTGGGCGGCGACGGCTTCGAGCCCGCCGTGGACCCCACCAACCCGGACATCGTCTACTGCCAGTGGCAGTACGGCAACCTGGTGCGCTACGACCGGGCCACGGGCGAGACCCTGGACATCCAGCCCCACGCCGAGGAGGGCGAGGTCCTCAAGTGGAACTGGAACTCGGCCCTGCTGCTCAGTCCCCACGACCCGGCACGTCTGTACTACGCCTGCCAGAAGGTCTACCGCAGCGACGACCGGGGCCACAGCTGGACCCGCATCTCCGGCGACCTGACCCAGCAGATCGACCGCAACGAACTGGAGATCATGGGCACCGTCTGGGGCGTGGACGCCGTGGCCAAGAACAAGTCCACCTCCTTCTGGGGCAGCATCATCTCCCTGAGCGAATCCCCGCTCCAGGAGGACCTGCTCTACGCCGGCACCGACGACGGCCTCATCCAGGTCACCGAGAACGCCGGCGGCACCTGGACGAAACGGGCGAATTTCGGCGACGTGCCGAAGCACAGCTACGTGAGCGACGTGGAAGCCGACCGTTTCGACACCGACGTGGTGTACGCCAGCTTCGACAACCACAAGCGCGACGACTTCAAGCCCTACATCCTCAAGAGCACGGACCGGGGCAAGAGCTGGAAATCCATGGCCGGCGACCTGCCCGAGATCGGCATGGTCCACTCCATCGCCCAAGACCACGTGGACCCGGACCTGATCTTCGTGGGCACCGAGTACGGCGTCTTCTTCACCCGCAACGGCGGCGAGAACTGGACCCAGCTGAGCGCGGGCATACCGACCATCGCCTGCCGTGACCTGGAGATCCAGCGCCGGGAGAACGACCTGGTGGTGGCCACCTTCGGCCGCGGCTTCTTCGTGCTGGACGACTACACGCCCTTGCGCCGCATGGAGCCGGCGGTCCTCCAGGAGCCGGCGACGGTCTTCCCCGTGCGCAAGGCCCTGCTCTACAGCCCCTCCACACCCGCGGGCGACGCGGGACCGGGCCACCAGGGCGACGACTTCTGGCTGGCCGAGAACCCGCCCTTCGGCGCCGTGGTGACCTACCATCTGGCCGAGGGCCTGCAGACCCTGGAGCAGCAGCGCCGCAAGGCCGAGAAGAAACTGCGTGAGGACGGCGAACCCGTGCACTACCCGTCCTGGGACGACCTGCGGTCCGAGGACCGGGAACTCGACCCGGAGATCGTCCTGACCATCACCGACGACAGCGGCCAGGTGGTGCGGCGCCTCACCGGACCGTCGGGCAAGGGCTTCCACCGGGTGGCCTGGGACCTGCGCTGGCCCGCCACCGAGCCCGTGCGCGTGGGTAGCGGCGGCGGCGGCGGCTGGTACGGTCCGCCCCGGGGTCCCTGGGCCGAGCCCGGCACCTACGCGGTGACCGTGGCCCAGCGGGTCCGCAGCCAGGAGACGGTGCTGGCCGGGCCCGTATCCTTCACCACCGAACTGCTGGTGCGCGGCACCTATCCCGCGGCGGACTTCGCCGGAACGGTGGCCTTCCAGCACCAGGTGGCCGAGCTGCGCCGCGCCGTGGCGGCGGCCGGCGAGGTGATGGACGATGCCGAGTCCCGCCTCGAGCACCTGCGCGCCGCCGTGCAGTCCACCATCGGCCTGGACCGCGCCGTCCTAGACGAACTCGACGCCCTGGATGCCCGCATGGCACGCATGCGCGTGGCCATGAACGGCGACCGCACCGTCAGCCGCCGCAACGAACCGGTGACGCCGGGCATCGGCAGCCGCGTGGGCCGGGTCAACTACGGTTCGCGCTCGATCACCACCGACGCGACCCAGACCCAGCGCAACAACCTGGCCCTGGCCGGCGAGCTCTTCGCCCCGGTCCTGGCGGACCTGACCGCCCTGATCACCACGGACCTGCCCGCCCTGGAGAACCGTTTCGACGCGGCGGGAGCGCCCCACACGCCGGGCCGCGTGCCCGTGTGGCCGCGCTAACGTCCGGCTCCGGGCCGGATTGCACGACAGCGGGGGGATCGGCGACTGCGCCGGTCCCCCCGCTCGTTTGACCCCCGGCCAATCCGTGCCTATCCTCATCCATATGAGACACTTGCGGGACACGCGGGGCAACCGCCCCCTCCCTACGACCATGGCTCTGCTGTTGCTGTCGGGATTGGTCCTGGCGTACCTGGCCACGGCCGGAGGCTGCAGTTCCTCCACCGAACCGGAGCCGGTGAAGCCCCCTTACACCTTCCTGCCCATGGGTGGACAGGCCGTCGTCTACCTGGGTGGGCACCGGGAATTCCAGGTTGCGGGTTCCGGTCTGGACGCGGTCGATGTGGTCTGGATCAGGTCCGGCGTCCCGGACGGTACGGGCCCTCGCTATCGCTTCCGGAGTACGGAATTGGTGGACGAGGATCTACGGGTGGAAGTGACCGCGGGCAGTCGAACCTGGTCCCACGACTGGCAGGTGGACGTGGCTCCGGGCGCGAATCAACTGGTGCACTTCGCCCCTCTGGACCCCAACCCCCTGGCCTTCGAGAACATCCCGGTGGAATTCAGCGTGAGCTCGACCTGGGGCGAGATCACGGCCGTCTGGAGCTTCAAGGACGCCCAGGTCGGCAGCGGGCCGGACTACACGCTCGTGGCGGAGGGGACGGGTCCGAACACCCTGGCCGTGGCCGTGGCCCTGGGCGATACGGTCGTGGAGCACGTCTGGTATCTGAATGTCCGCCCCTTCGAACAGGCCCTGCCCGGCGTTCTGGCGGACCTGAGCGAGGCCCCGGGTGACGAACGGGGCCATATCCGTCTGTCCTGGACGACTCCGCCGTCCTTGTCTCCCTTGACCCATTTCGAGATGCGGGTCGATACGGAGGGCCCGGTGTCGGCGGCCTCCTGGGAGGAACTCCCGGCGCTGCCCATCGAGGACCACCAGCAGGGCGAGACCGACTACTCGGTGATCATCCCGTCCCACCTGACGGGCTTCGTCGGCGGAGAGACGGTGTGGTGCGCAGTCCGGGCCCACAACGAGCTCGGTTTCCTCTCCCCGGTCGTCAATGTGCAGACGGTGGTCCTGGACGGCCGCTGGTGGGTGAGCGGGACCGTGCGCGGCCTGGGTGGAGTTCCTCTGGCCGGCGTGGACGTGTCCACGGACGCCCGGACCCACGGCACCACCACGGACGCCTCCGGCGCCTACACCGCAGGCCCTTTCGAGGTCAACGACCGGCCGGTCATCATGGCCTGGACTCCGCTCACGGCGCCGGAGGGGGATTCCTGGTACGCCGAACTCTCGGACACCATGGCCACGGACCTCCCGCGTTCCCATGATTTCCTCCTGCTGCCCCGTTACGGTTGCGACCCCCGGTGTACGGGCTTCGACGGCAACTTCATCGCCTTCATGCGCAACCTCACCGGCACCCTGCACCCCACCGAGGACCGGCCCAACACGCGGCTCTACAGGTGGGAGTCCTTCCCGGTCACCGTCCACGTGCCGGAATTCACCTCCGACGACGGGATCGCCTACGGAACGGCCTGCCGGTCCATGGTCGATGCCTGGAACGACAATCTGGGTGAAGAGTACCTCACGGTGGTGGCGGACTCGATGGCGGCCCAGATCAACTTCGTCTACGACCTCGATGCGGCCGGCCTTTTCGGCCTCGCTGTCCTGGACGCGCCCCACAGCTTCCTTCTCGGCGAAACGATCCCCGAACACGTCACCTTGCGGTTGCGTGACTACCTGCCCAACGAGTTGGCGGTCCAGGCCGTTGCTCTCCACGAACTGGGCCATGCCTTGGGTATCGTCAGCCACGCCTTCTGCAGCGAGCCCGGTTACCTCATGGACATCGGCGGCATCAACCCCTACGAAAGGCCGCCGGCGGAGAGCATCCACGAGGACGAGATCCGGCTTATGCATACCATCCGGGCCCTGCCCCAGGGCACGGAGATGATCTACTATCCCACGATCGAACCTTGATCATGTCCGGAGAGTGAAGAGGGACCGGCGGTCTACTCCCGCCCCAGGGCGGTGATGGGATCCATGCGCGCGGCCTTGTTGGCCGGGTAGAGTCCGAAGAACACGCCGATGCTCACCGAGAACAGCGCCGCCCCGATCGTCACCAGCGGCGAGACGGCGAACGGGAAGCGCAGCACGTGGGTCATGCCCCATGAGGCCAGGTAGCCCAGGGCGATGCCCACCAGGCCGCCGATACCGGTCAGGGTGCCCGCTTCCACCAGCACCTGCAGCAGCACGTCCCGCCGCCGGGCGCCCACGGCCATGCGCACACCGATCTCCCGGGTACGTTCGGCCACGGAGATGAGCATGATGTTCATGACGCCGATGCCGCCGACCATGAGTCCGATGGACGACAGGACCACCAGCACCAGAGCCACGCCACCGGTGACCTGGTCCACCAGCTCGCCGTAGGTCTCGCTGGCCACCACGTCGAAGTCGTTGGGCTGGCTGGGGCGCAGGCGGCGGGCCCGGCGCAGGGCCCCGGTGATGTCGGAGACGACCTCGTCCGTGTCCCGGCCCTCCTCCACCAGCAGGGCCACGTTGCGGTCCTCCACCCCCTGCTGCAGGGCGTCCTTCTCGTAGACGGTCCAGGGTACGCAGACATAGTTGTCGCCCAGGGCGCCGATGATGTGTTTGCGCTCGGCCATGGTGCCCACGATGCGGTGGGGCTTGCCGTGGATGCGGATGGACTTGCCCACCGGGTCGGTGTGTGGGAAGAGATCCTTGCGCGGACCGTAACCCAGCACGGCGACCCGTTCGCGGGACCCGACCTCCATAGACGTGAAGAAGCGTCCCTCGTCCACCGGGATGGAGAAGATCCAGGGAAAGTTCTCCGACGAACCGAAGGACTGGACGAAGTTCGTGCGCTCCTCGCCGTGCTTGAGCACCTCGCCGCGGCCGTTGGAGATCTGGTAGTCCACGTGTTCCACGCCCGGCACCGCTTCCAGGGCCGGAATCACCGCGGGGAGCAGTTGGGGACGGCGCAGCATGGCCTCGGGATCCTCGCCGCCCAGGCCGCTGTAGCGCGAGACGTAGATGTAGGGACGGTTCCCGGAGACCACGTCGTCGCGGATACGGCCGCTCAGGCCGCTGACGATGGTGTAGATGGCCAGCAGGGTGGTCACGCCGATGGCCACGCCCAGGATGAGCAGCAGGCTGCGCATGCGGTGCCCGACGACGATGTGCAGGGCCTGGCGCACGGCCTCCCGCCAGTCGGCGCCGCCGTGCTGTCCTTGCTCATTCATAGCGCAGGGCCTCCACCGGATCGAAGCCCGCCGCCTTCCAGGCCGGCCAGGTGCCGAAGACAGCGCCGATGAGGAAGGTCGTGCCCAGTCCCAGGACCAGGGACCAGCCCGCCACCGCAAAGGGCAACGGCGAGAAGAGCGAGATCACCCAGGCCAGGACCAACCCAATGAGGATGCCCAGCACACCTCCTACCAGGGACAAGGTGATGGCTTCCACCAGGAACTGCCACAGGATCGCCGTGCGCCGGGCTCCCAGGGCCTTGCGCACGCCCACCTCCCGGGTGCGTTCGGTCACCGAGACGAGCATGACGTTCATCAGGACGATGCCGCCCACCACGAGGCTGATCCCCACCAGGGGCACCAGGGCGCCGTAGATGGCCGAGCTGATGCCACCCCAGATGTTCAGCAGCTGGTCGGCGGTGCGCAGGGCGAAGTCGTCCCGCTCCAGGGGCCGCCGCCGGTGCTTGATGCGCATGAGGAAGGTGGCCTCGTCCTTGGCCTCCTCCATGCGCTCCAGATCGCGGGCCGCCACCTTGATATCCAGTGAACCCCCGCTGCCGAAGACCTTCTGCCAGGCGGTGATCGGAACAACGGCCAAGGCGTCGCGGTCGTTGCCCATGACCGTGCCGCGCTCCTCGAGCAGGCCCACCACCGTGAAGTGGCGCCGGCCGATCTTCAGCTCGCGGCCGATGGGGTCGGCCCGCCGCGGGAAGAGGTTCCGGGCCACGGTCCAGCCCAGGACCACCACCTGCCGGCTGCGAACCACGTCCTGGGCCGTCAGGTGCCGGCCGGCGGCCAGGGGCAGGTCCTCGAGCAGGGTGTAGTCCTCGGTGACGCCGCGGGTGCGCACGCCCCGGTGGCTGCGGCCGCCGGCGCGCAGGTCGGCGCCGGTGGAAACCTCGGCGCCGATAGCCCGCGCCTCGGTCATGCGATCCTGCAGGAAGGCCCGGTCCTCCAGGGTGAGGTCCGGGTTGGTCAGGGACTCCAGGAAGGCGTCGAAGTCGGTGAGGAACTGCAGCCCGTCGATGCGGGTGAGGGTGAAGACGTCGGTGCCCTCGTCCAGGACCACCTCGGAGACGTAGCGGTCGGCGCCGTAGATGAGCGAGACCACGGCGATCACCGACATGGTGCCCACGATGTTGCCCAGGAGCGTCAGGAAGGTGCGCAGCTTGTGGCTGCGCAGGCTCGCCAGGGCGATGCGGACGCCTTCCAGGAGGTTCATGACTCGTCGGATCCGTCTCGGCCGCGCCGGCCGCGGTCCTTCTTCGAGGTCTTGACCAGGGCGCCGTCCTTCAGCTCGCGCAAGATGCGGAAAGGTCCGGTGACCACGGTCTCATCCGCCTCGAGGCCCGAAAGGATCTCGAAGTCGTTCTCGCCGGCGATGCCCAGTTCCACGGGCACGAACTTCACATAGCCGTCGCGCAGCACGAAGACGCCCTCGGTCTCCTCGCGCTCGATCTCGACGGTGGCCGAGTCGGGGGCCGCGGGCCGGGGCTCGAAGCCCAGGTCCTCCAGGGACGCGGCCTGGGCCCGGGCGCGGCGTCCCTTGTAGCGACGGATATCGGTGGCCTTCAGGGGCCAGTCCCGTACCGTTACCGCGCCCAGGGGCACCGCCAGCACCTGCGGACGGTCGGCCACGGTGACCTCCGCCTTGGCCGACAGGCCCGGGCGGATGTTGGCCGGCGCCTGGTCCAGGGTGATCTTCACCTCGAAGTCCACGGCCTCGCCACTGGAGCCGGTCCGCGACCGGATGGGGCTGTTGCCGATCTCGGTGACGTGCCCCACGAAGTCCTCGTCAGGGAAGGCATCGATGGTGATCGACGCCTCCTGGCCCAGCTCCACCTTCACGACCTCGGTCTCGTCCACCTCGACCCAGGCCTCCATGGTGCCCAGGTCGGCGATGACCAGCAGGACCGTGCCGGGGTTGTTGAGGGTGCCCATGATGGCGTTCTCGCCCTCCTCCACGTTGAGGCGGGTGATAACGCCGGCCATGGGCGCCGAGATGGTCACCTTGTCCAGATCGTGGCGGGCCTTGGACAGGTTGGCCCGGTACTGGGTGATGCGGTGCCGCGCCGCCTCCACGCGGGCCTGCTCGACCCGGGCATTGGTGCGGGCGGTGACCACCTGTTCCTCGGTGACCAGGCCCTCGTCGAAGAGTTTGCCCGTACGGTCCCGGTCACTGAGCGCCTTGTCCAGGGAGGCCTGGGACAGCCGCAGGTCCGCCTCGGCCGAAGCGATGGACGCCTCCAGGGCCTGCACCTGGGCCGCGTACTCGGAGGGATCGATCTCCATGAGCAGGTCGCCCTGGGCCACCCGTTGCCCCTCGGCCACGGCCAGGTGGACAATGGTGCCCATGGCGTTGGCGCTCACGTCCACCTTGCGCTTGGGCTGGATGGTGCCCGAACTGGAAACGACGGACGTGAGATCGGCGGTCCGAATCCGGCCGGACTCCACCGTGGCCTCGGCCTGGTCACGGCCCTTGAGGACGGAGAAGACCACCAGTCCCAGCACGACCACGATCCCGGCGATGATAATGATCCTTTTCACGCTTCCGCTCCCTGCGGTTGCGATCCCCCGTCCGGCGCCTCACGCCGTGGGGACCTACATGAACAACAAGGTCAGCCCCACCGGGATGGCCGTGAGCAGCGCCCAGGGCAGCAGGACGGCCACCGCCGCTGCGCCCCGGCTCATGTTGAAGACCCGCTGGAATCCGACCACCAGCACGAACAGCCCCCACCAGGTGAAGAAGTCCCCGTAGGAGTTGAGGATCTGGAACAGCGGCGACATGGGATCCAGCCCCGGCGCCAGGGCCGCCAACCCCACCGAAACCGTCGCTACCGACTCGGTCACCAGCACAAGCGGCAACTTGATCAGCACTCCGACGCCGAAGGGGAGCAACGAGCTCCAGGACACCACGCCCAGGGCCTGCTTGAAGGTTCCCTGGCCGCCACCCATGCGGGCGAAGAAGCCGAGAATGAAGCCGAAGACGAGGATCATGACCCAGCTCGTGAACCCTGAACCCACGGCGGTGATCGCCCGCTTCATGGGAGCCGGGTCGAGGGCTTCGTCGTACTGCTGCTGCCACTGGTCCTCGGGCATCATGCTCATGATCTTCGAATCACGCATGAGCTCCATCTGCTCCGGCCCCTGGATCGGAGACACGACCCAGGTGAAGGCCGCCATGATCAGGAAGACCAGCAGTCCGGGCTGCCACCACGCCGGCCGGGTAGCCACGTTGTCCATGAGGCGTCCGGGCTTGGCGAAGAGATCGGCCAGGCGGCCGGTGATGCTATCGTTCATGTACCATCCTCCTGCGGTTCCTCGGGCGGAAGCCACCGCGGCTCCCTCCGTCCGGCCGGGGGTTCAAGTGGGCGGACGACGACTGCGAGACCGTACCCCGGGACGGCGCAAGTTGTTCGAATTCCTGTCGTCTCCTGGCGGCAGCATAGGGGTCCTCGGCCATCTTGACAAGAAACCGGTACCCTTCTATATTCCGTCCCTGCTTGGGGAAACCGGACGATTCGGTCCCCGCGATGTTGGGTGGCGGCTTAGCTCAGCTGGTTAGAGCATCGGAATCATAATCCGAGTGTCCGGGGTTCGAGTCCCTGAGCCGCTACCAACATTTTCCAGTCCGCCTCGCCCGGAGGCGCCGTTATTCCCGATAGTTTTTGCGATGTCTTCGTCGACGACCTCTCCGCGACCATCGTGCGGCTGTTCACGCGCGCCTGCCCGCACGTGGAGCGGCCCGGCCTGCTGATCGCCCTCTCCGGCGGTCCCGACTCGGTAGCCCTGCTGCTGGGCGCCAAGGCCTGGGCTGAGCGGAACGGCGGGCATCTGGCCGCCGCCCACCTGGATCACGGCCTGCGCGGGGCCGACGCCACGGCCGACGCGAATTTCTGCCGTGACCTCTGCCGCCGTCTGGACGTCTCCCTCCACGTGGAGTCCATCGACCCCCGGGCCGAGGCCCGGTCCCGGGGCGGCGGACTCGAGGAGGCCGCCCGGCACCTGCGCCGCCGGGTCCTGGAGAAGCTGCTGGCGAACGATTCACGGCTCCACGCCGTGGCCACGGGCCACCACCTGGACGACCAGGCCGAGACGGTCCTCATGCGCCTGCTGCGGGGCGCCGGCCCGGCGGGGCTGCGGGGCATCCGGCCGGTGGCCGGCCCTTGGCTCCATCCCCTGCTCGAAAAGGGGCGGGCGGAGATCGTGGCTTTCCTGGAAGCGGCCGGGCAGCCTTGGCGGCAGGACGTCACCAACCTGGATGGCGACAACGTCCGGGCCCGCCTGCGGCGCGAACTGCTGCCGGTGGCGCGGGACATCTTCGGGGCCGGCACAGACCTGGCCCCGGCGCGACTGGCCCAGTTGCTGGACGACGAACTCGAATTGCTCGCCGAGCTCACCGACGACGCCCTGGCCGCCGTGGGCGACGCCGGGAGCCTCGACGTGGCCGCCCTGCTGGGCCTGCGCCCGGCCCTGGCCCGACGCGTCCTGCTGGCCTGGCTGCGGGACGGCGCCGGCGACGACGACCCGCCGGCGGACCTGGGGCGCGTCCACCTGGAGGCGACCCTGGCCTGGCTGCGGGACGGCACCTCCGGCTCGGGGCTCGACCTGCCTGGCGGCGAGCGGTTCGTGCGCGAGTTCGACCGCCTGCGGCGGGAGCGCCGGGACGATTCGCTCCCCCTGCGGCAAGCGGCGGACTATCGTATCCTGGTCGGCAACGAATCCCCGGCCGGCGACGTCGAACAAGGACACGGCGATCCGGGTAACGAGGCCACGTGGGTGCTCACCTGCCCGGCCCGGGCGTTGAGCGGAAACCTGCGGGTGCGGAACTGGCGCGAAGGCGACCGGTTTCGTCCCCTGGGGCTCGACGGTTCGAAGAAGTTGAGCGATCTTTTTCGCGAACGGCGCCTGCCGGCCGCGGACCGGCCCGGGGTGCTCGTCGTCGAGGACGGCGAGGGTATCCTCTGGGTGGTGGGCCTGGCACGGGCGGAACGGACACGATTGTTGCCGACCGGAGGCCCGACCGTTACGATGAGGGTCGTTTCTCGAAATGATCCCATGAAGTGAGGATAACTGCCGCATGAGCTCCAACGACCCCCGCGGCCAGGGCCCGGACAAGCGTCCGCCCCGTGGTCCCGGCATGAAACCGCCCCAGATTCCCGGCAAGACCGCAGGCTTCTGGATCCTCCTGGTCGTCCTGGTCTTCCTGGTCTACCAGATGATCTACCTGGACCGGTCGACGGTGCAGGAAATCACCTTCAGCGCCTTCGATGAGCAGGTCCAGGCGGGCAACATCCGCTCCATCACCAAGACGGGGCTGGATGTGACGGGCGAGCTCAACGAGAAGACGACCCTCACGGTGAAGGACGGCTCCCTGCGGGAGGTGGACAGCTTCCACACCCGCCTGTTGTCCGACAATCCGGACTTCTACGAGTACATCAAGGTCCACAACCCGGAGGCGACCCAGGTCGGTGAGCCTCTCAAGACCAACTGGTGGGCCCATTTCCTGACCTACTACCTGCCCTTCCTGCTCATCCTGGTGCTGTGGCTGTTCTTCCTGCGCCAGATGCAGGGCGGCGGCAACAAGGCCTTCAGCTTCGGCAAGTCCAAGGCCAAGATGTTCAACATGGACAAGCCCGAGGTGACCTTCGAGGACGTGGCGGGCTGCGACGAGGCCAAGTACGAACTGCAGGAGATCATCGACTTCCTGCGCGCGCCCCAGAAGTTCCAGCGCCTGGGTGGCCGCATTCCCAAGGGCGCCCTGCTGGTGGGCTCCCCCGGCACGGGCAAGACCCTGCTGGGCCGGGCCGTGGCCGGCGAGGCGGGCGTGCCCTTCTTCAGCATGAGCGGCTCTGATTTCGTGGAGATGTTCGTGGGCGTGGGCGCAAGCCGCGTGCGCGACCTCTTCGACCAGGGCAAGAAGAACGCCCCCTGCATCATCTTCATCGACGAGATCGACGCCGTGGGACGCCACCGTGGCGCCGGCCTGGGCGGCGGCCACGACGAGCGCGAACAGACCCTCAACCAGCTGCTGGTGGAGATGGACGGCTTCGAGTCCAACGAGGGCGTGATCCTGCTGGCGGCCACCAACCGTCCGGACGTGCTCGATCCGGCCCTGCTGAGGCCGGGCCGTTTCGACCGCCAGATCGTGGTCGACATGCCGGACCGGGACGGGCGCGAGGCCATCCTCAAGGTCCACATGAAGAAGGTGAAGCTGAACCCGGAGGTCTCCGCCGACACCATCGCCGCCGGCACGCCGGGCATGGCGGGCGCCGACCTGGAGAATCTGGTCAACGAGGCGGCGCTGCTGGCCGCCCGCAAGAACCACGACTCGGTCACCGTGGATGACTTCGAGGACGCCAAGGAAAAGGTCATGCTGGGCCCCGAGCGGCGCAGCCGGGTCTTCACCGACAAGGTCAAGAACGAGATCGCCTACCACGAGAGCGGCCATGCGGTGGTGGCTTGGAACTGCGAGGAGGCGGATCCGGTCCACAAGGTGACCATCATCCCCCGCGGCCAGGCCCTGGGCCTGACGGCCATGCTCCCGGTGGAGGACCAGTACACGGTGAGCGAGCAGCAATTCCTGGACAAGATCTGCGTGGCCCTGGGCGGCCGGGTGGCCGAGGACGTGTTCCTGGGCAAGATCGGGTCCGGCGCCTACGGCGACATCAAGGCGGTCACCAACTACGCGCGCACCATGGTCACGCGTCTTGGCATGAGCTCCAAACTGGGGCCCATCGCCTTCGAGGAGAGCAGCGAGCAGGTCTTCCTGGGCCGGGATTTTGCACGCCACAGCACCCACAGCGAGCAGACGCTCCGGGACATCGACGCCGAAGTGAGGCGTATCGTCATGGAGCAGTTCGAGCGGGCGCGGGAGATCCTGCAGAACAACCGCGAGCGGGTGGAGACCCTCAGCGCGGCCCTGCTCGAACGCGAGAGCATCGACGCCGAGGAGTTCAAGCTCATCATGCAGGGACAGGACCTGCCCACCCCTGAGCTGACGGTCGAGGTGGACCACTCCTCGGGCGAGAAAGACGGCGACGGCGTGGCGGAAGATCCGCCCGCGGCCGGTCCCTTGCCCCCGGAGCCCGACCCCGACGGGGCCACCCCGTGATCCGACCCGATGCCACACCGGAAGGGGCCCCCGCGGGCCCCTTCTCCGCTCCCGCCTGGGACGTGGGCCGCGTGGTCCTCGAGCCGCCAGGCCGCCCGCTGGTCATGGGCGTGATCAATCTCACTCCGGACAGTTTCTGGGCCGGTTCCCGTCCCTCGGGGGTCGAGGCCACGGTGGAGCACGCCCTGGCCCTGGCCGCCGCGGGGGCCGACCTGCTGGATCTGGGAGCCGAGTCCACCAGGCCGGGCGCCGGGTTCGTCGAGCCGGCCGCGGAACAGGACCGTCTGCTGCCGGTACTGGAGACCCTGCGCGCCGCTACAGACCTGCCTCTGTCCGTGGACACACGCCACGGGGCTACGGCCGCGGCGGCCCTGGACGCCGGCGCCGACGTGATCAACGACATCGGCGGCGGTGGTGATCCGGATATGTTTCCCTTGGCAGCCACACGGGACTGCGGCCTGGTCCTCATGCACATGCAGGGCACCCCGGGCACCATGCAGGACGCCCCCACCTACGGCGACGTCACCGCCGAGGTGACCGGTTGGCTCGCCGCCCGTTGCCGCCTGGCCGAGGACGCGGGCGTACCGCAGGCGCGGCTCGTGGTGGACCCCGGCATCGGCTTCGGCAAGACCCTCGACCACAACCTGGCCCTGTTGCGCGACCTGCGCGCGGTGGCCGTCGGCCGGCCCCTGTTGGTAGGGGCCAGCCGCAAGAGCTTCATCGGCATGATCACGGGAGCTACGGTGGAGGAACGATTGCCTGGCAGCCTGGCGGCCCTGGGCACCGCCTGGTCCGGTGGGGCGACGGTGGTGCGGGTCCATGACGTGGCCGCGTCGGTGCAGTTTCTGGAAGTCACCAGGGCCATCGCCGGTCCCTAGTTGCCGAACATCTCCTCCAGGCCGGCCAGTTTCTGCCTCATTTCGAAGAGGACTGGCTCAAGCTGTCCATCCGGAATCCCGAGGGCTTCCATGGCCTGCTCGTGGTGGGTGGGATCCACGTCCTCCCCCAGATTCATGAACGGCTCGGTGCCCACCCCCCAGAAATCGCAGATGCCGGCGCCCATACCGATGGCCGCCGCGGCGCTGCAGATGTCGCCGGCACCGGCCAGGTCATGGTGCCAGCGGGCCGCCCCGGAGATGACCTCGGGGATGTTCCAGGCGCCCATGATGTGGGCGCCCAATTCGGCGTGGTCGACGCCTGTGACCGCCACTTCATCGGCCAGGGCTACACGGCGCACACCGCCCTCCGTGTCCAGGAAGTCGTCGATGATGAGCTTGCCCACGTCGTGGACGAGGCCGGACACGAAGGCCGCTTCCCCGTTGATGGTGGGTTTCGAGGCCGCCTCCACGAGTATGCGTGCGGCCGTGGCCACGCCCAGGGAGTACATCCAGAACCCCTGGCCCGGGTAGCGGTACACGGCGAAGTCCTGGCGCAACAGTCCCTCGGAGCTGACGGCGTAGACGATCTTCTTCATGTCGTTCAGACCGATGAGCACCACCGCATCGGAGATGGAGTTGATGGAGCGGGACTTGCCGTACTTGCCGCTGTTGGCGGTCTTCAGCAGCCGGGCCACCAAGGCCTGGTCCTTGCAGATCACGCGTTCGAAGTCCTTGGCCGTGACCAATTCATCGGCCGACATCTCGAGGAATTCGCCGACCACGTTGGACAGGCTGGGTAGACTATCGATGCGCTGGGCCACTTCGGGCCTGAGTACCTGGTCGGATACTTGCGCATCCTGGGCGATGATCTCAGTCATTTTTTTTCCCTCCGTCGGGCGATTCCCCCTGGTACCGCCGCTTCAGTCGTGATCGGACCGCAGCAGGCCCGGCTCCTTCTCGTAGCTCGTGGAGATGATCCGCTCCGCCTCGCGCGCCATGCCTTCCTGCACGGCGCGGTCCATGATGTGCGGCGTGAGCATGATCACCAGTTCGGTCTGGGTCTTCTCGGTCTCGGTGCGCTTGAATAGACTTCCCAGCAGGGGGATGTCCTTGAGCACGGGCACGCCGGCGTCGTTGTCGATGAGGCCCTCGGACAGCAGGCCGGCGATGACGAGGGTCTCCCCGTCGGCGACCTTGCCCACCGTGTCCAGCTCGCGCACGGCGATGACCGGCTGGGTGTCGGCGTTGGGACTCGTCTCCACCCGCAGGATGTGGGACAGGGTCGGGTGCACGTTCAGGGTGATGATCCCGTCCCGGCCCACCTGGGGCGTCACGTCCAGCACCAGGCCCACCGGGATGATCTCGGGCAGGTACTCCACCACCGGGTCCGAGGCGCTGCCCCCGGCGAGCACCACGCGCGGCTCGACCTGGGCCGAGAAGAAAACCTCCTCGGTGACCGCCCGCACGATGGCCTTCTGGTTGTTGAGGGTGGTGATGCGCGGTGTGCTCAGCACGCGGACCGTCCCCTGTTCAGAGAGGGCCTCGAAGACCACGTCGCCTTCCTCGCCGGTGACCGTGAAGTTGAAGATGGGACGGCCCGGATTGCTGGCTGCTTCCAGGCTCGTGCCCACGGCGCCGCGGGTGATGAGGTTCCAGTCCACACCCGTCCGGTCCGCCTCGCTGGTGGTGACCTCGAAGATCTTCACCGAGATGGCGACCTGGCGGCGCAGGGAGGTCTCCAAGCGTTCCAGCAGATCCTCCACGTCCCGCACCCGGGGCCACTCGGCCGTCACCTGCACGAGACCGGCCATGGGATTGATGACCAGGATGCGTCCTTCGCGATCGGCCAGGCTCACCGCATCGCCGGCGCCCACGTCGGCGGCGGTGGCCGGATCCCGGAAGACCAGAGTCTTCACCGCCGCGACGACCTGGGGCCAGACGTTCATTGTCGAGCTGGTGATGAGGTTGGATTCGTTGGTGTTGGAGCTCTGGCCGCCGCCCCCGGAACCCGATTCACCGGAGGTGCGGCCGGACACCGTCAATTCGCCGCGGCCCACGCGCTGAGTGACCGGATAGTCGAACTGGAACCAGCGCGTGACCATGCCGTTGCGGTACACGACGAGCACGCCGTCGACGATCTCCCAGCCCAGGCCGATGGGGTCCAACACCGCCGCCACGGCCGCCGCCACGGACACGTCCTTCAGGTGCAGATTCACCTGGCCGCCCACGTCCGGCGCCAACTCCAGCCCCAGACCGCCGTGGTCGGCGAGGGATTCCAGAATGCCCCGCACATCCACCCAGCCGTTGGTGACGAGGGTGACGGTGGGCGCGTCGTCCGGCGGCGCGTCGGCTTCGGCGAAGGGAGACCGGACGTCGGCGGTCCCGGGATTCGCTCCCACACAGAGCGCCAGGGCCGCCAGCACCACGATCCGTGTCATCTGCCTCATGCTCATGTCCTGCCCTCGTTCCATTCTCCGGCGCTCCGTCGCCGGTCGTTGATCATCGGTCCTCTAGTCGGTGCGGGCGCCGCGGATGGGCGGATAGTGCACCGTGTCGTCCTCATTGCCCCCCACCGGCAGGAAGAGGCGTCCGTCGGTCCCATCCAGATAGGCCCCGCCGGCGTCGATCCGTTCCACGCGGTAGGCGCCGACGCGGTCGCCCGGGTGATAGCGTTGCCCCCCGATGAGGGCCGTGGGCCGGCTGCCACCGAGCATCACCGCGGCGCAGGTCGGCCGCGGGGCCCGAGCCGTACTCCGGCTGCCGGCCGTACGGGCCGGAACCGGCGGCGGCGGCGGATCCGTCCGAGTGCGGAATGGGTCGCGCAGGCCCCCCCCGTCGATACCGGCTCGAGCTACGGCGCCCGGATTCCCGTCGCCCCCGTCGGCCTTCAGCCGTGCCGCAGCCGCGCCGGCCATCTCCCCCAGGTCCGGAGGCAGGTACACCGCCTCCTCGGTGGCGATCTCCTGCCGGGCGTGCCGAGCCCGCAGGGGCTGGAAGACGCGCCAGTTCAGGATCATGATCCCCAGCAACAGGACCACGACGGAAACGACGACCCGGCGGTCGGTCAGGTCAACGGGCAGATTGGACATAGAAATCCAGCTCCAATGCTACGTTGATGCCCGTAGCGCTCGGCACCGCCGTCAACGCGTGGACAGTCAGGGCCCGTTCGATGTCCTCGAGACCGGCAAAGAAGGACGCCAGCCGGCCATAGTCCGTGTTGAAAGTGGCCAGCAAGCGGTAGGTGTGCAGTTCTGTGGCGGGTAGATCCCGCGTGTCGGCAGCGAAGTGCTCCACCAGCTGGGACAGCTGGTCCTCGTCGCCGGCCACCGCCAGTTCGTCCACCGGTTCCTCCGCCAGGAGGGACGCCGGCACTGCCATCTCGCGCAGTCCAAAGGGATCGATGTCCGCCGCGGACGCCACCCGGGCCAGTTCCAGGAAGAGTTGCTCGCGACCCTTCTGACGGGGGAAACGCCGCTCGTACTCCCGCTCCTGCACCGGTTGCCAGGAGGCCGCCGCCGCGTTGAACCAGGCGCCGGCCGCTGCCATGCTCGTCAGGGCCTCGATGCGGCCCGTGGCCTCGCTGATCCGCTTCTCGTTGCGGTAGGACGCCTGCCAGGCCGGCCACGCACCCAGGAAGAAGACCAGGACCCACACACCCATGAAGGTCGCATAGCGAATGCGACGGTGGCGCCAGAGGCGGACCAGGAACTCTCCCGGACGCGTGGCGTCCACCAGGGACCGGCCGGCGCTCATGGGGTCACCTCCCCGGGAACCGCATACTCGAGAGTGAAGGCCACCCGGGAACGGGGAGTGCGCGCATCCGTGACACCCGAGATCTCCAGGTAGACCGGCTCGCTCAGTTCCACCAGGCGATCGTAGCCGGCCAGCCGGCCGTGGAAGTCCAGGAAGACCTCCTGGGCAGTCTCGCCCGTGCGGCCGAGGCTCTGGCCCCGCAGGACGAGGCGCAAGTCGGCGTCCTCCTGCTCCGTGAGTTCCAGGCCGCCGTAGATCACATCCCGCGGCGTGCGCGAGGCCAGGTCCTCCAGCAGGGCGGCCACGTCAGGCTGGCCGCCGGCCAGCAGATCCATGTTCTGCTGCCGGGCCTGCAGGGCCCGGTTCTGTAAGTAGTCGGCGGCGGCGGCGCCGGCCCGGGTATAGAGCTGGTCGGTGCGCTGCTCGGCACATTTCAGATAACTCCGCTGCACATACGTCGTGAACAAGCCCCCGGCCAACAGCATGGGCACCGCCACGGAAACGAAAGCGGCGAGGGCGAAGCCCGCATAGCGCTGCAGGTCCTTGAGCGGATCTGGTTTGGCCCCCGGCGGCAGGATCTCGCAAGCGGGACCGTGCAGGGCCGCCACCGCCCGGGCTAGGTTCGGGAGCATCGTCCAGGCCGCCGTGTCCGCCGCGCCGGTGAACAGTTCCTCGGGACGCCAGGTCTGCAGCGGCACCTCGGTGCGGTCGGCCAGGAGCGCGGCCAGGTCGTCCACCAGGTCGGGCTGGCCGCAGAGAACGATGCGACCCACGACCATGCTGTGCTCCGCCTGCTGGGCGAAGAAGCTGGACCGCTCGATCTCGGTGACGAGCCGTTCCAGGAATTCGTCTCGATGGGCGCCGCCACTGAGGTCGTCGGGCAGGGGGCGGGAGAAGAGCAGCCCGTGCTCGTCGCCCACGCAGAGAAAGCGCTGCTCGGGGCCGATGTGGACCAGGTTCCAGGGACCCTGCGCGTCCTCGGCGACCCCGTGGCGGCGATACAGCTCGTCCAGGGCCAGGTAGTCCGGCAGCAGGCCCACGGCGCGGCAGCCCAGGTCCGTCGCTGAGGTGAATCGCTCGCTGACCAGATCCAGCGGCGCGAAGACCACCGCGTGCTCCTGACCGCCGCGGCCAGGTCCCTGGGATCGCGGCAGTGGTGTGGACCGGGTGATCCACTGGCCGGGCTGGCCGCCCTGCTGGCGCACGACCATGCCCTGGATGGCCGTGTCCAGGGCCCGTCCCTTTAAGGGGGGCAGGCTGGCGATCATCAGGTGGACCTGTTCGTCGGGCAGGTCGAGCACCGTGCGGTGGTGCGGATCGGCCAGGGGAGCCAGGTCGGGTGCGGCGACCGGAGCGGTCTCGATCCGGTAGGGCGTCTCCTCGCCGGGAACGACTCCGACCAGATGCCGGCGGTCCCCGTCGAGAATCAGGCTGTATCCTTGGCGCGTCTTCATGGTCCGAACCCCGTTGGGATGTTGTCGGTCGTGGTGGCGGCGTTGCCGTCCGGGCCGGCGGAGTACACGTAGCGGGACACGGCGTTGACACCGTAGCCCAGGCCCCAACCATCCAGGTCGAAGCCCGCGCCCAGGCCCAGGGCCGCCCGGTCGGTGCCCCAGGCTCCCGTCAGGACCAAGGCCGTGTTGGCGTCCAGGGCAGCCTGGGCCACGGCCAGTTCCGTCTCGGTCTTCTCGCGTCCGGGCGGGGCGCTGCTGATGAGAACCACCAAGTCGTCGTCGCCGCCGTTGTCGTCGGTGCGGTCGGGGCCGAGGCTGGAAACCCGCAACACCACCGGCAGGCCCGCGAACTGGTAGAGGGCGTAGTCCGTGCCCCAGGCGTCGCGGAAGGCGTCGCCGGAAAAGCCCTGGTCCAGGTAGTCGCCGTCCAGGTCCGCCAGGGCTCCGGGGAAGGCAGCGTTTTCGCGGAAGTAGTCGCGACAGGCGGCGGCCAGGGCCTCCAGTTCACCGGCCACTTCGCCCCGGTTGGCCCGGTCCACCTGGGCGGCATTGACCAGGGCGAGCAGGTCGTCCTGCAGGTCGTTCAGGTCCCAGTTGGCGTTGAGATTGCCCCCATCCGGACCCAGATTGGCGCCGACGCTCGCCACCAGCAGGTCCGCCGCTCCGGCCGGGGTCGTGGCCGGCGCCAAGTCGTAGATGTAGGGCCGTCCGAAGGCGTCGCTCGCGACCATGTCGGCCGGATTGCCGCTCGGGGTCTGGAGATACGGTCCTTCCCAGCCCGCCAACCCCGGGTCGACCACCAGGGCGGCCAGGCCCTCGGCCTCGCTGGGGAAACGGCCCGTGTCGTCGTAGAAGTCCACCAACGCCGTCTCCAGGGACGACAACTCGTCGAGGGTCGCCGCACTGCGTGCGTTGTTGATCTGCTTGAAGACCACCGGGGCCACGGCGCCCGCCATGATCGCCACGATGGCCACGGCGACGATGACCTCCATGAGGGTGAAGCCTCGCCTGTGTCGTCGCGTCGTCATCGTCACCTCCTAGATCACCGCGCTGCGCAGGTTGAGGATGGGCAGCAGCACCGACAAGGCCGCCACGGCGATGAGACCGCCGAGGACCACGATGAGCACCGCCTCCAGAGCGGTGAAGGTCTGCTTCAGGGCCCGGGGGATCTCCCGGTCCAGATAGGTCGCGGCCTTGCCCAGGGTCAGATCCAGCTGGCCCGCCTGCTCGCCCACGGCCACCAGCCGCTGGATGAGAGGCGGAAAGCTCTTGGCCCGGGCGAAGGACGCCGCCAGGGTCTCGCCGGTCATGACCCGCTGGCGGACTTCGGCCAGTTCCCGGCCCATGGCCGCATTGCCCACCACATCCTCGAGCAGTTCCAGCAGCCGCAGCAGGTTCGTACCGGAGCCGAAGAGCAGGGAGAAATGCTTGGCGAAGCGCGAAAGGGCGATCTTGTGCATGAAGCCGCCCATGACCGGCACCTTGAGGATCGCCGTGTCCAGCCACAGCCTGCCGCGGTCGGTCCGCTTGAGCAGGGCCACGGCGCCGGCGGTGGCGCCGGCGCCCACCAGCAGCAGCGGCCACCAGATGCGCAGCCAGTCGAAGACCGCGATCACCCCCAGGGTCAGTCCCGGCAACTGCACGTCCCCGGACTGGAAGATCTCCATGAAGCGCGGCACCACGTAAAGCATCATCAGCATGAAGAGGCCCACCACGCCCGCGGACAGGAGCGCCGGGTAGGCCAGGGCCTGCTTGGTCTGGCTGCGCAGATCGTCGAGCCACTCCAGGTAGCCCACCAGGTCGGCGAAGCAGCCGGAGATGTCGCCGCTGTCCTGGCCCGCCGCGACGATGGCGATGTAGACATCCGAGAAGACTTCCGGGTGCTGGGCCAGGGCTTCGGAGATCTGGGCGCCGCCCGAGATCTCCTCGCGCAGGTCAGAGATGATGGCCTGGAAAGGTCCGCTGGCGCCGTCTCGCTCGAAATCGCGCAGGGCGGTGATGACCGGGATGCCAGCCGAAAGGCAGGTGGCCACGTGCAGGGTGAAGTCCCGCAGTTCGCGGCGGCCGGCGCGGCCGGCCCGGCTGAAGGACTTGCCCAGGGATCCGAGCGTGGGCCGGTTCTCCAGCAGGATGAGATTCTGGTGCATGAGGTCCTGGGAGAGCACCGCCGCGCTCTCGGCGCGACGGATGCCGGCGACCATCTGCCCGTTGGCGCCCAGGGCCTTGTAGCGGAACTCCCTCATGATACGACCCTCACGGCTTCGGTCAGGGAGGTCTTGCCGGCGCAGAGTTTCGCCACGGCGTCGTCGCGCAGGGTGGTCATGCCCCGTGCCACAGCGTTCGCGGCGATGGCGTCCGTGTCACGTCCCTCGCTTACCAGGCTCCGGATCTCCTGATCCACCGGCAGGTACTCGAAGACGGGCAGGCGGCCGGAGTAGCCCGTATCCCGGCACTGGGGGCAGCCCTTGCCCACGGTGAAGCTGGGTTCGCCTTCCACCTCGTCCAGACGTAGCAACCGGACCTGCTCGTCGGTGGGCTCCTGGCGCACGCGGCACACGGGGCACACCCGGCGCACCAGGCGTTGGGCCAGGACCCCCGCCAGGGTGGCCGACAGGAGGAACGGTTCGATGCCCATGTCCAGCAAGCGCGGGATGGCGCCGGTGGCGGCGTTGGTGTGGAGAGTGCTGAAGACCAGGTGACCGGTGAGGGCGGCGCGGATGGCCAGGCCGGCCGTCTCCCCGTCGCGGATCTCGCCCACCAACAGGATGTCCGGATCCTGGCGGAGAATGGCGCGCAGCCCGCTGGCGAAGGTGAAGTCCTGCTCGGGCTTCACCTGGGCCTGGCTGATCACGGGCAACTCGTATTCCACCGGGTCCTCGAGGGTGATGATCTTGGTGTCGGGGTTGTTCAGATACGTCAGGGCCGAATAGAGGGTCGTGGTCTTGCCCGAGCCCGTGGGTCCGGTCACCAGGACGATGCCGTGGGGCCGGGAGATGTCCTCGCGGAACTTGGCGAGCATCTCCTTGTCCATGCCGAGCTTCTCGAGCCCGAAGACCAGGTTCTGTTTGTCGAGCACCCGCGCCACCACGGTCTCGCCGTAGACCGTGGGGAAGGTGGAGACGCGCAGGTCCAGGACCCGGTTGCCCAGCTTGTATCGGATGCGGCCGTCCTGGGGCACGCGCGTGTTGGAGATGTTCAGACCGGCCATGATCTTGATGCGGGTGACCACGATGCTCCGGAGCTGCGTGGCCAGGAATGGCCCCTGCACCAGCCGGCCGTCGATGCGGTAGCGCGTGCGCACCACCTTTTCCTCCGGTTCCACGTGGATGTCCGTGGCTCCGTCCTCGATGGCCTTGCGGATGATCAGGTCCACGAGCCGCACGTACGGCGAGTCCGCCTCGCCGAGAGCCGTGCCCGCGTCCGCCGCCCGCCGCGCGGCCTCGATGGCCTCCTGCAGGTCGGCATCCAGGTCGCCGGGCGCGCCGTGGTACTTGAGGAGCGCCTCCTGGACGTCCGTCTCGGTGGCGTGCACCACCTCCACGTACCGCCCGGTCAGGCGGCCGAGAGCGTCGATGGTATCCAGGTCGAGAGGATTCGACATGGCCACCACGAGGGTGTTTTCCTTGAGACTGATGGGGATGAGGCGGTGCTTTTCGGCCAACTCGGCGGGCACCGCGTCCACGGCCTCCCGCTCGATCCACTCGTCCGCCAGGGAGACGTAGCTGACGCCCGCCTGCCCGGCCAGGACCCGTGCGATGTCCTTCTCGGTGCAAATGCCCAGGCGCTGGAAGATGGCTCCCAGCTTCTCACCGGTCTGCCGCTGCTCGCGCAGGGCGAGTTCCAGCTGCTCGTCGGTGATCTTCTTGGCATCGACCAGGATCTGGCCGAGCTTCTTGGTCTTCGTCGCGACCATGACCGTCCTCACCCGGCCTGAGCCGGATTACGGGGATCGGACCTAGCACGCGGCGCCGGAAGTCCCGCAGGATCCGGCGTCCGCTCGTCCGCCTACTGCTGTTCGGCCGGACGCAGGACGTAGCCCACGTCGTCGCCGCCGATCTGCTCTTCCATGGTGGCGTCCTGGAACGTGGTCTCGAAGACCTCGTTGGGACCCGCCGAGAGCACGATCACCGCGTGGCGCGTGTAGTTGGCCACGGCGTTGTTCATGTAGCGGAGGTTCACCACGAAGGCGTTGCCCCAGGGATCCAGCGGAGCGCTGTCCAGGTAGGGACCGTTCCAGCCGGGCCTGACATGGGGACTCTGGCTCTCGGTGTAGAGGGGATCCACCGTGTCGGTGGCGTTGCGGATGAGCTGGTCGGTGACTGTGCTGGAGACGCCCCAGCTGTCCCAGTTGCCACCGCCGGGCACGCCAGCTGCTCCCACGGGGATGCCCGCGTTGCCACCACCGAGGCTGGCGTTGGTCGCCATACGCGTCAGATCGACGGCCGCGTCGGCGTCGTTCTGCATGGGCCAGGAGCCGGTGTCCTTGTAGAACTGCAGAATGGCGTTGGCGATGACCTGCGAGTCGGACTGGGCCCGCGAGACCTTGCCCTCGTTGAGGTTCTTGATCAAAGGCGGCGCGATGGCTACGGCCATGATCGCCACCAGGGCCACCGCGATGATGACTTCGAACAACGTGAAGCCTGCGTTCCGATGAATCCGGTTCATGTTTCCTTCCTCTCGAACATGGATGGGCGTGACGTATGGGCGATGTCCCCGACTGGACGATTCTGCCCCCATTTCGCAACTCCGTGTTCAGCAGTCGATTACGACGGAGATCGCGCCGACCGCCCGCTGGAACCAACGGGTGCTAGTCCTTCCTATCGGTCGAATTATGGGTAACCTTCAGTAAAAATGAGGAGTCTGCGGCGATCATGAGGAACGTTGAACCCTCACGAGGCCTTAAGCGGCATCACGGATCATGGCATTGTGCGAGTGAAGTAAGCGCTGGCTCAGTCTGTCGGTGGGACCACGCGGAACCACACGGAAGCGGAGGCGGCGGTGGCGGACAGGCCTTCCCGTCCCTCCACGTGCCAGAAGTAGGTCGTGCCCACGTCGAAGACGGCGCGGAGTGAATCGGGTACGTCGACGCGGGTCGTGGCCACGTCATCCAGGCGCAGGATGGTTCCCAGGTCCTCGGTGAAGACTTCCAGATCGTAGGCGTCGAAGTCGCGGATCGTCTCCCAGGCGAAGCTGGTCGGCGCTTCCGGCACTTCGCCCACGGGCGCGACACCCTCGATGGCCACCACGCCGGGACCGCCACGCATGGTGTCCTGGCCGCCCGGATCCTGGTCGCGCAGGCCGGGTACGTCGACCAGAAGGGCGATGCAGGCCACGGCGGCAGCCACCGCCGCCGGTCCGAGCCAGCGGGGCAGAATGCGCCATCCGGACCGCCGATGCACGGCTGGACGGGTGGACGTGCGCCAGACATGGTCCAGACGGCCGGCGGCCGTGTCCCAGCCGGCCTCGTCGGCCGCGGCGGTGTCGGTCTCCAGGGCTTCGAAGCGCGCCAGGCGCTTGGACTCGAGACGGCAGACGGCGCAAACCTCCAGGTGAGCATCCACCCGGGCAGCCGTGTCCGCATCCAGCAGACCGCCGGCGCGGTTCAGCAGGAGGTCCAGGTCCGGGTGCGTCCCCACGCCCCGGTCCGGTCGTTTGCGATCATCCTGCACGTCGATCCTCCCGGGCTACCAGCCGGCGGAACTTCCGCCGTGCGTTCTGGATCAGGGTGCGTGCTCCCGTGGCATTGTCGCACCCGAGGGTCCTCGTGACTTCGTTCACAGTAAGGCCGTCCCGGTAATGGAGAACGAAGGCCTCCAGTTCGTCCGCGGCCATGCGCTCGTGCGCCCGGTCGAGCAGGCGCGCCAGGACACCCTCCGTATCCGAGCGCCGCACTTCCTCCGCGCAACGCTCGTCCTCCACGTCCACGTCCTCCAGGCTCGCCAGGCGTTTGCGCCAAGCGACGCCCCGCTGCGCCTGCCGGGCCAGGCAGTGGTTGCGCGCGACGGCGTACACCCAGGTCGAGAAACGGGAGCGGCCGGCGAAGCCTTCCAGGTGGCGGAAGAGCTTGATGAAGATCTCCTGGGTGAGGTCCACGGCCTCGTCCGGGTCGTGGGTGAATCCGTGACACCACAGGTAGATCCGCCGGCGGTAGCGACGGTAGATCTCATCGCTCACCGTCTCGTCGGCGCTGGCTCCCCACAGGGCGGCCAGTTCCTCGTCGCTCCGTTGCCCGAGTTCCCGACTCACTCTTTGGGACTCCCTTCAGGGTCGGATGACACAAAAAACGTAGGGATCATTGTATCAGGTCCGGCGGCGGGTCCAAACGACCAGGATGACGACCGCCGCCACGGCTGCGGCCAGAAGGGCCAGGCTCCGGCCACCGGGGCCGGAACGGGCCACGACCGACTCCGGCAGACGCACGCCACCATCGCCCACCAGGATGAAGTCGGCCCAGCGTCCGCCGACACCCGTCTCCCAGGTCATGGCTTCCAGGCGGGCCCGGCGCAGGGCCCCGGCGGCGGTCTCCCCCCGGCGCAAGTGGTCGTAGAATCCGTCCATGAACCGGCGTGTGAACACGTCGCCTACGTCCGTCTGGGCCGCCAGGACGCAGGTGCCGCCGGCGAAGAGGAAGGCTTGCGTGAGGCCGGTCACGCCCTCGCCCACCGCGAGCACACCCCGGGCCGAGCGGCAGGAGGCGAGGGTGACCACCGAGGCGCCCAGATCCAGGGCCGCGGCTTCGTTCCACTGGAGGAGGCCGTCGCCGCCGTCACCACCGTGCGGCCGGCCCAGCACCACGAAGGATCGTCGGGTATCGCGGGCGTCCGCGTCGCTGTGGGCGGCCAGATGCAGGACGGCGGCTCGGTCCAGGGGTGTGGCGGCCAGGGCGGCCTCGGTGGCCTCGGGGCCCACCAGGACGATGGCGTCGCTGAAATGGGCGGCGACCGCCCGCGCTTCGGCGTCGGCGTGCTGCAGGGGTGAGAAGGGGCGTCCTTCGTAGGGATGCAGGCGCGTGCCTTCACCCGGGCCACCGCAACCCACCGCGATCACGGGCACGACCGGCTCCGTCCGCGTCTCGCGGCGCTCCGCCTCGCGCCGTCGCAACTGGTCCAGCACCTGGAGCGACGGCGTCGTGAACAGGTCGCAGTCCCGGGCCAAGGGACCGTCGGCACCTTCCAGGGCCGCGAAGGGCAAGCGATGCAACAGACCGTCGGGCACGATGATCAGGACCGGCGGCGGATCGCCTGCACCCAGGACTGGCGCCACCAGCAGTTGGTGGAGCCCGCGTCCGGCCGAGCGGATCTGGTCGCCGGTGGAACTGGGTGATTCGCGCAGGGCCAGGAAGCGGCGGACCCGGGTCTCGATCTCCTCCCGCGGCGGTAAAGGATGGGCGCGCACCCGGCCACCGGACAGGTGGAACAGCCACGACCGCTCGCGACCCAGGAAGTAGGACACCACATCCTCGCCCGGTTGAAGCATGCCCACCAGTTCCTGCGGTTCCGGATGGCGTACGGCGAAGGTGGCCGGCCCACTGTCCTGGCCGGCCGTGTCGAGGCGGAGCAGCAAGTACGCCGTCTCCAGTTCGGACACCCGCGCACGCGCCGTGGCCCGTGCCGTATCCGGCAGATCCGTTCCCTGCAACCGTTGCTGCTCGAAGGCGATAGCGGCCAGGATCTCTCGCCCCTCGGCGCCGGCCTGACCGTACTCCTGGCCCGCGCGCGCAGCCCGCAGCCGGCAGGCCAGGACTTGGGCCCGGGAGCGTTCGGCGCAGGCGAAGGCCAGCAGCGCTCCGTCCGGACCACCGGTCGTTGCCTGGAGATCGACCACCCGTTCATAGGGCCCGAGGGCCGAACGCAGCAGGTGGTGCTGCAACTCGTCGCTGCCCACGTTGCGCCGCAGGGACTCGACCACCTGGATGGCCTGCTCCTGGGCGGCCAGGGCGCCGACCGTGTCGCCGGCGGCCAGATGAACGTCGCCCAGTTCCGACAAGCAGGCCCATTCCTCCTCGGGCAGACCGCCGGCCTGGGCGGCGGCCAGGGCCTCCCACGCCAGATCCACCGATCGGACCGGGTCCGTGGCCAGGCGAGCCTGGAGACGGCGGGTCCGGGATCGCAGCAGGTAGTGGCCCCGGGGCGCGAGCCGGGTGTCCGCCTCGTCCAGGAACCGCGCCGCCGACCCGGTGTCGCCGGCGTTCAGATCCATCTCCGCCAGCTCGGTCAGGGCCCAGATAGTTGCGGTCCGGTCCTGCCAGCGTCGGGCCAGGTCCAGGGCCTGCTCCAGGTGGGCCCGGGCCCGGTCGGGCCGGCCGGCAGCCGTGTTGACGGCGGCCAATCCCGAGACCGCCTGCCGGAGCAGCTCCTCCAGATCGTGCTCCCTGGCCACGGTCTCGGCCAACTGGAACTCGGCCAGCGCCCGATCCCAGTCCCCCAGACGGAAGTGGATGTCGCCCAGGGCCACCCGGGCGTCGCCGACGCTCTCCATGTCGCCGATCTGGTGGGCCAGGTCCAGGGAGGCGTGGTTGTGGACGAGGGCCGCCCGGAAGTCGCCCCGCAGCACGTCGAGCATGCCCAGGGCGTGGCGGCAGAAAGCCACGCTCATGTGGTCGCCCACCTCCCGGTTCACCTCGATGGCGCGCAGGTAGTAGTCCTCGGCCCGGTCCAGGTGGCCCAGACGGTGGTTGGAGAGGGCCAGGCCCGCGAGCACCCAGTTCAGGATCTGCCGGGCGCCGGTCTCGTCGATGATCTCCAGGCAGGCCGTATAGTGCCCGTCGGCCTCGGTGTAATGGCCCGCCACCATGAGGTTGTAAGCCAGGCGCTGGCGGGCGGCCAGTTCGCCCTGGCGATTGCGATTCTTCACGAAGGCGGCGTAGGCGTCGCGGAAATGGGCGATGGCCCCATCCCGGTTGCCGTCGGTCTCGTCCACGGCGCCGAGTCCCGCGTGGATATGGCCGCCCATGGATTGCAGATCGCAGGACTCCATGAGAGCCGCGGCCTCTTCCAGCATGACGCGGGCGGCACCCGCGTCCCGGGCCTGGGTGTGGTCGTAGCTGAGATTGAGCAGGATGCGCAGCTGCCGGGGCGCGTCGCCGATGGAGCGGACCAGGGACAGGGCCTCCTCGTAGTAGCCCCGGGAGAGATCCGGTCGGCGTAGGCGTGACGCTACGGCTCCGCGTCCGTTGAGGGCGTCGGCCAGGGTCGTGCGCCGCCCCGCCGCCCGGGCTCGGTTCTCGACGGCCGCGTAGAGGCTGTCGGCCCGGTCGTAGCGGCCGGCCACGTTGTGGGCCCCGGCCAGGCGGATCAAGGCCTCCTCCCGACCCCGCCGGTCGCGGGCCGCAGCCAGGGCCTGCCGCGCCATCTCCTGCGCGGCCCCGGGACGCCCGCCCTGCAGGGCGCAGTCGGCCCCTTCCAGGCAGATGGCCGCCAGGCCGGCCGTATCGCCGCCGGCGGCGGCGGACGCTGCCGCCGCTCGGTAAGCAGTCAGACCTTCGGCCACACGACCGTCGAACCGCGCCAGCATAGCCCGGCGGAAGGCGGCCAGACCGCCGTCCTCGGGCCAGCGCGCCGCTTCCATGCGCTCCAGGAATACGCAGTTCCGGCGCCAGGCCTCCACCAGCCCCCAGGCCGCGGCGGGTCCACCCGCCCCGTCTTCCAGAAGCCCGGTGAAGAAACTGTCGGCCGCCGCGTTCTCGCCGGCGTCGAGCAGCGCCCAGCCCCGTTCGCAGTCGGATGCCCGCACACCCGTCGCCAGGAAAGACGTCATGATCAGGGACAAGATGATGCTGCGGCAAGGTTTGGACATGCTTCGATCATACCATTTCAGCAGGTTATTCGGTTTTTTTGTGTCAAGACTCGTCCAGAATCGGTCCCAACCCGTGACCGAAGACACACAGGCGGATTCCGGCCCCGAACACCCGGCCCGGATCCCGCTCTTGGCCCCGGGGGGAGGTCCTCGCCCATGTTCCGTTCCCATCAGCACCCCGTCAATCGCACCCGGCTCCTGGTGAGCATCGTGGCCCTGGCCGCACTTTTTGCGGCCACTCCATACGTGATGAATCCCGCAACCACGGCCGTACCGGACATGACGCCCACAGACGTGGATGCCGACTGGTGGGCCCGGATCAGCAGCGACTTGGCCGCCCGTGAATACCACGCCTCCCCCCTGGGAGACGGTTTCCAGGCCCCCAACCGCCGGCACGGCCTGCGCACGGTCTTCCAGGCTGACGGCATCAGGATCACGCGCCGCGGCACGACGCCGGACTGGTCGTGGAACTGGTCCCTGGCCTCCTGGGGACGCGACGAGCAGATCGCCGCGGACCCGGTCCAGCCCCGGGCCGAAGGCGCCCGTGTCAGCTACGAGCGCCCAGGCCTGAGCGAATGGTACGAGAACCGGGAAGACGGGCTCGAGCAAGGTTTCGAGATCGCCTCCGCCCCCGCTGGAACCGGTGAACTCCGGCTCGAGGGGCGGGTCGAGACCGACCTCCGGGCCCGCGTCTCCCGGGATCGCGGCGTGGTCTTCGAGAACGAAGACGGCATGGCCGCCCTGGACTACGCCGAACTCCACGTGTGGGACGCCACGGGCCGTGAACTGCCCGCCCGCATGGACTGGAACGACGGCGCCCTGGCCCTGGCCGTGGACGACCGCGATGCCGTCTATCCGGTCACCGTCGATCCCATCGTGACCACTCCCTCCTGGACCGAGGAGGGCAGCCAGATCAACGCCGACTTCGGGTTCTCGGTGGCCACCGCCGGCGATGTCAACGGCGACGGCTTCAGCGACGTGATCATCGGCTCCCCCGACTACTCGCTGACCGGTTTCATCGTGCACGGACGCGCCTGGGTCTACCTGGGCTCGGCCTCGGGCTTGGCCTCCTCGCCGGCATGGTTCGACGACGGCGACGGCGACGATGCCGACTTCGGCTACGACGTGGCCTGCGCCGGCGACGTCAACGGCGACGGCTACGACGACGTCATCGTGGGCTCTCCCGGCTGGATCGACGACCTGGCCCAGGACGGCCGCGCCTACGTCTACCACGGTTCGGCTTCGGGCCTGTCGACCTCTCCCGACTGGGACGACAACGACGGCAACTACAACAGCTACCGCTATGGCCATTCGGTGGGCACGGCGGGCGACGTCAACGGTGACGGCTACGACGACATCGTCATCGGCGACCCCTGGGCCCCGGCCACCAGCGGCTACGGCCGCGTGAACGTGTGGTACGGATCGGCCACCGGTCTCGGCTACAGTCCCTCCTGGCGCGCCACCGGACCCACCGGCGACCCCTCCCACCTGGGCCGGTCCGTCTCCACCGCCGGCGACATCGACGGCGACGGCTACGACGACATCGTGGCCGGCGCCATCTACGCCGACAGCGGCGGCTGGGACCGCGGCGCCATCTACGTGTACAACGGCTCGGCCACCGGCCTGCCCGCCACCCACGACCAGATGATCGCCGGCGACGTCAACTACCTGCGTATGGGCGAGGCCGTCTCCCTGGCCGGCGACGTCAACGGCGACGGCTACGGCGACGTGGTGGTGGGCTGCCCCACCGACAACGACTTCTGCACCGAAGAGCCCCACATCCGTCTCTACGCCGGATCGGCCTCGGGGCTGTCCACGACCCCCGACTGGTCCTACGGCGCCTACCTGGCCGAACCTTCCATCGGCTACCACGTGGCCTGTGGCGGCGACGTCAACGGCGACGGCTACGCCGAGATCGTCATGGGCTACTACGGATACGGCACCAACGAGGGCCGTCTCATGCTCTTCTACGGAAGTCCCACCGGCCCGGGCACGGTCTACAACTGGTGGGCGAACGGCGACCAGGACAACGCCTGGCTCGCGGCCTGCGGCACCGCCGGCGACGTCAACGGCGACGGCTACAGCGACATCATCGGCGGCGCCCCCTATTACGACGGCGCCAGTTCCAGCTGTGGCCTCGTGTCCGTCTGGTACGGCGGCCCCGACCGCATGGCCGGTTCAGCCGCCTGGGTCACCGAGAGCAACCAGGCCTCCGCCGTCTACGGTTACTCCGTAGCCAATGCCGGCGACGTCAACGGCGACGGCTTCGACGACATCCTCGTGGGCGCGCCCTACTACGACAACGGGCAAAGCGATGAAGGCGCCGTCTTCCTGTACCTGGGCTCCCACCTGGGCCCCGCCGCCCTGCCCGCCTGGTGGGCCGAGAGCAACCAGGAGAACTCGCTCTTCGGCTACGACGTGGCCGGGGCGGGCGACGTCAACGGCGACGGCCTGATGGACCTGATGGCGGGTGCGCCTGAATATGAGACCGGCAGCTACGACGGCGAGGGCTCGGCCTTCGTCTGGCACAGCGTCCTGGGCGGCGGCCCCTACGGCAACCCCGCCAACGCCGACTGGCGCTGCTACTCCAAGCAGGCCGGAGCCTGGATGGGTTGCTCGGTGGCCGGCGCCGGCGATGTCAACGGCGACGGCTATGCCGACGTCGTTGTCGGCGCTCCCTTGTACGACAACGGCACCGCCAACGAGGGCATGATCTTCGTCTACCACGGCTCCGACGACGGGCTTTCGGGCAATCCTGCCTGGACCCACGACACGAACAAGGAAGACTGCCGCTACGGCTGGAGCGTGGACACGGCCGGCGACGTCAACGGCGACGGCTACAGCGACGTCATCGTCGGCGCCCCCTACTACGACCACCCTGACGATCGCGAGGGGCTGGCCTTCATCTACACGGGATCGGCGAGCGGGATGTCGACGGGTGCTCCCTGGTGGTACGGCCAGGGCGATCAGGCCAGCGCCCATTTCGGGTTCTGCGTCTCCACTGCCGGCGACGTGAACGCCGACGGCTACAGCGACTGGATCATCGGCGTCCCCGACTGGGACGACATGGCCATCGACCAGGGAATTGCCCTCGTCTGGTACGGCGGCGCCACGGCGCCCGTCTCGGGCACGCCCGCCAACGCTCCCTGGAACGCGGTTTTCGAGGCCGAGAATGCCGGAATCGGCGGTGCAGTCAGCGAAGGGGGCGACGTGAACGCCGACGGCTACAGCGACGTGCTCATCGGCGGCCCCGGCGTCGACTACAGCGGCATGAACTCCAGCGGGCGGGCCGAGGTGTGGCTCGGCTCGTCCACCGGCCTGGCCACAGACTACACCCACTGGTTCGCCGGCGGCACCAATGCCGGCGCCCAGTTCGGCAACGCCCTGGCGGCCGGCGACTTCAACGGCGATGGCTTCGGAGACGTGCTCATCGGCGCCCCCTACCACGACCAGGGCGAGGTCAACGAGGGTCGGGCCTACATCTACTGGGGCAACGGCCGCCGCGGCATGTCCCGTACCCCGCGCATGTGGCAACACGACCAGACCACCCGCCTGGCGCCCCTGGGCCTGACCTCCCTGGGCACCGAATTCTGCGTGGGCGCCCGCGGGCGCATGCCCGGCGGACGGGGCAACGTACGGCTGGAGGTCGAATGCGAGGAGTTCGGCACGACCTTCGACGGTTCGGGCCTGGTACGGGGCGACTGGACCGACACGGGCGCGCCGTCCGGAGCGCCGGGCAGCTATGTGGACCTGGTCGAACCGGTGACCGGCCTGACCATCGACACGGGCTACCACTGGCGCATGCGGCTGGCCAGCACCAGCCCCTACTTCCCACGTTCGCCGTGGCTGGGCCTGAGCTGGAACGGAGCCTCGGAACTGGACCTGCGCACGGGCACCGCGGCCAGTGCGGTCGGCGACACGCCGGGCCCGCTCGCCCGCGGCCTGGTGGCATCCCCCAACCCGTTCAATCCCACCACCGAGTTCAGCTGGACCCTGGGCGAGTCCCAGGCCGTGCACCTGAAGATCTTCGACGCCCGCGGCCGCCTGGTCCGCAATCTGGTGGCCGGCCACCGGAGCGCCGGGCCCGGCATCGCCGTGTGGGACGGACGTGACGACGCCGGCCGCGACCTGGCGTCGGGTATCTACTTGGCCCGCCTGCGCACCGGCAGCGCCACGCGGCTGACCAAGGTCACGCTCATGAAGTAGCCGGGGGATGAGGGAGGCGGCGGGGGCATCCGGCCCCCGCCGCCGGTATCCACCCGGGAAGTCGAGAAAACCAGTACCGCCATCGCCGCAGCGCGCGCCTGTCCTTCGCCCCTTGGCTCTGCTTCCTGGCCGCCTGCGGCGGTGGCGACGACATGACTCATGGTCATGCGGGGTGGCGGCTGACGCTTTTTTTCCTGTTCATTTCTTCCGGGAAGCCGATCAATATGGGACCGAACCAGTCCCTGTCCTTTTCGCCCGGGAGAGATCCGTGGTCCGAACCGAAAACATCCGCGTCCGCAGCCTGACGCCGCTCATCTCCCCCCTGGAGCTGAAGCAGGTCTTCCCCCAGACCACCGCCATGGCCGAGCACGTGGCCGCGGCGCGCCATCAGATCAAGGCCATCATGCGCGGCGACGACCGGCGGCTGCTGGCCGTGGTCGGCCCCTGCTCCATCCACGACGCCGACGCCGCCCTCGAGTACGCCCGGCGTCTGGCGGCCCTGGCCGCCGAGACCGCCCCGCAACTCTTCGTGGTCATGCGGGTGTACTTCGAGAAGCCGCGCACCACCGTGGGCTGGAAAGGTCTCATCAACGACCCGGATCTCAACGGCTCCCAGGAGATCTCCAAGGGGCTGGGCATCGCCCGCCGCCTGCTGTGCGAGATCAACGGCCTGGGCGTGCCCGTGGCCTGCGAGATGCTCGACACGGTCACCCCCGAGTACCTGGCGGACATGATCGCCTGGGGCGCCATCGGCGCCCGCACGGTCGAGTCCCAGACCCACCGGGAGATGGCCAGCGGCCTGAGTTTCCCCGTGGGCTTCAAGAACGGAACCGACGGCAATCTCAAGGTGGCCATGGACGGCATGCGCGCCGCGGGCCGGCCCCACAGCTTCCTGGGCGTCAACGGCCAGGGCCACAACGCCATCGTGCGCACCCTGGGCAACGAGGACGTCCACATGGTGCTGCGCGGCGGCGGCGGACGCACCAACTTCGGCGACGCCGAGGTGGCCGACGCGGTGGCGCAACTCCGTAACGCGGGCCTCACTCCAGGCGTCATGGTGGACTGTAGCCACGCCAACAGCGGCAAGGACCACGAACGGCAGCGGAGCGTGCTCGAGGACGTGGTCGGTCAGGTGTGCGACGGGAACGGGGATGTCCGCGGCGTCATGATCGAGTCCAACCTGGAGGCCGGCGGCCAGAAGATCCCCGAAGACCTGGGCGACTTGCGCTACGGCGTCTCCATCACCGACAAGTGCGTGGATTGGGCGACCACCGAGGGCATGCTGCGCGAGGCGACGGCGCGCCTGTCGGGTTGAGCGTCTAGACTCCCCGCGCCGCCTGCCTGAGGGCGGCATCGGCCAGCACCAGGGCCGCCATGGCTTCGACGATGGGCACCGCCCGGGGCACCACGCACGGGTCGTGGCGGCCCGGCGCGGCCAGGGTGGTCGCATCCCCGGCGAAGTCGACGGTATCCTGGGCCTTGGCAATGGTCGCCGGCGGCTTGAAGGCCACGCGGAAGAGCACCGGTTCCCCGTTGCTGATCCCCCCCTGCACGCCACCGCTGTTGTTGGTGGCCGTACCGAGAACGTCGCCGCGGGACACGAAGGCGTCGTTGTGGGCGGAACCATGCAGCTCGGTCCCGGCGAAGCCCGAGCCGATCTCGAAGCCCTTCACCGCCGGGATCGACAGCATGGCCCGGGCCAGCGTCGCCTCCAGCTTGTCGAAGACGGGTTCCCCCCAGCCGGCGGGCAGACCGCGGCACACGCCCGTGACCACGCCACCCACCGAATCCTGGTCGGCCTTGGCGGCCTCGATGGCCGTGGTCATGCGGGCGGCAGCCTCCGTGTCAGGACAACGGACCGGCGTCGCATCCACCTGGGCCCTGGTCACGAGCGCAGGGTCCACCGGACCGCCGCGTTCGGTCCCCACGCTTTCGACCCAGGCGACGATGTCCACGCCATGGGCCGCGGCGAGCCACTGCTCGGCCACGGCACCGCCGGCCACCCGGCCGATGGTTTCGCGGGCGCTGGCCCGTCCCCCGCCCGACGCGGCGCGGATTCCGTACTTCTGCTGGTAGGTGTAGTCGGCGTGGGAGGGCCGCGGTACCCGGCGCAGGGTTTCGTAATCGCCGGGCCGCTGGTCGCGGTTGCGGACCTCCAGGGCCAGGGGCGTGCCGAGGGTTACGCCTTCTTGCAGTCCCGAAAGGACCTCCACGCGGTCGGGTTCGTCGCGGGGTGTGGTGAGCTTGCTCTGGCCGGGACGGCGCCGGTCCAGCTGGGCCTGCACCTGGTTCAGATCCAGGGCGAGACGCGGCGGACAGCCGTCGATGACCACGCCCACGGCGCCGCCGTGGGACTCGCCGTAGGTCGTGATGCGGAAGAGGGTGCCGAAGCTGCTGGACATGGTCACCGTCCCGGGTCTGAGGTGAACCGGCAGTATCGCAGAGGGCCGGGCGGGCCGCAACGGCGGCGGTGGGCGACCGGACGTGAACAGCCCGGGGTGGCGGTGAGGTCCCCGGGGCCTTGGGTGCGTGGGGTCTCGGTGTATTTGGGGGTCGGGGACGTGGATGCGCATATCTACGATAATTTATGTATATTGCTGTTATTAAATATTTTATGGACGTTTTTGCTTGCTGCTTTCGCCTTGTTTTCGTATATTGATTGCACCTCCCACTGACGTCTAGCCCTGGAGGTGCTCCATGAGTGCCGTGCCCTACCAGCCTCGCCGATCTGCCGCCCGTGTCGACCACTCCCTCCGCCGCTCCCTGGCCGCCATGGACGAGGCCAAACAGTGCGCCGTCCTGTGGTTCGGGGAGGTGATGCGGCGGAAGCTGTACCGGTCGTTCGGGTGTTCGTCGATTCAGCAGTATGCCGGCCGGCGTCTCGGATTCTCACAGTCGCGAACGCGGGATTTCGTTCATCTCGCCCGGAAGCTGGAAGACCTGCCGGAGGTGAAGCGGGCCGTGGCGTCGGGAGAGTTGGGGTACACCAAGGCGCGGGAGGTGGTGAAGGTGGCGACGCCGGCGACCGAGCGGGATTGGCTCGAAGCGGCGCGACGGCCACGGCGGGAGCTCGTGCGTGAAGTGAAGCGAGCGCGTCGGGCGGCGGCGGTCGATCCGGCTCAGGGGGAGTTGTTGCCGATGGCCGAGCCTGTGACGCGCGAAGTCCCCGTGCGCTACTCCCTCGAACTCACGCCGGAGCAGGAAGCCCGCCGGGCCGCGCTGGTCGAACGGCTTCACAAGCTGAGCGCAGCGCGGGTCGACCGAGCGGAACTACTGCTTGATGCGCTGGCGGCGCTGGTCGCGTCCCACGAAGGTCCCCGGGGACCTTCGCGGCCGGTGCAGATCCATGTGCACGAGCGGGGCGGCAAGTTCCTGGTACCCACGAATCAAGGCGAACGCGAACTCGGCCGCGCCGATACCGAGCGCCTGAAGTGCGACGCCATCATCTGCAGCAAAGGCCGGCGAGCGAAGGCCACAATCCCTCCGCGCATCCGCCGTGAAGTCCTGGCCCGCGACGGCCACCGGTGCCAATCCCCCGGCTGCGATCGGACCCATTTCCTGGAAGTCCACTACCGGACCCCGCGCGCCAAGGGCGGCACCCACGACCCCGCGAACCTGGTCACCCTCTGCGCGTCCTGCCACCGGTTGCATCACGAGAGAGGCTCCCTGGTCAGGGAGCCTGCAACGGCGTGGTTGGTGAAGATCCCTCCGGGTTCGAACGCCGCCCTCGGAAACCACGGCGCGACATTCAAGACACAAATTATCTCAATTGACGGCGCCCTCCGAGGATGGTATGATCATGTCCTGAAGTCGCATGGACCTGTACGGAGAAGACATGAACTGCCGCATCCTTGATCACCGCACCGTCGACCGCCCCTTCCGGGGCCGGTGGCCTTGGCGCAGTTGGCGCCAAAGTGGCGACGCCTGCGGGAAGGACGGCACGGGGAGCTAGCTCCCCACCGACGAACCGACAGCGCATCGCCACCCGCCACGGCAGGCGGGTTTTTTCGTGTCCAGTGATCGTCCGCCGCGAGAGGAACGCCATGAACGAACCGCGATATCCAGACCCCGTCCCCACCGCCGCCGCCGACGGTCTGGCGCCCTTGCGGGCCCGTATCCCGGCGGACCTGGAGACGCCGGTCTCGGTCTTCATGAAGCTCCAGCCCCGGGGCGCCACCTTCCTGTTCGAGTCGGTGGAGCGCGGGATCCAGGTGGGGCGCTACTCTTTCATCGGCATGAAGCCGAGGGCGACCATGCGGCTCGCCGACGAGACGGTGACCGTGACGCGCAAGACCAATGGCGCCGGCGAAAGCACCGAGACCCCCGTCGACCCGGCCGACCCCTTCGCCGCCGTGCGCGAGGAACTGGCCCGCCAATCCCGGCTGGAAACAGGTGACCTGCCCCTGCCGCCGGCTCTGGGCGGAGCCGTGGGTTTCATGGCCTACGACATGGTCCGCTACTTCGAAGACATCCCCCTGCCCGGGCGGAGTGACGACGACGCCCTGCCCGACTACCACTTCATGATCACCGGCGCCCTGGCCGTCTTTGACCACGTGCGCAACGAGATCGAGTTGCTGGTGGTGCCCCGGGAGGACAACGCCGACGGCCGCCTGGCCGCCGAGGCGGAGCTCGCGGACCTGCTGGACGGTCTGCGGCAACCCCTGCCGGCCGACGCCCACATTCCCCTGGGCGGAGGCACCGACCGCGTCCCCGAGGTGGAGTCCAACACGGACCGTGAGCTCTACTGCGCCACGGTCGAACGGGCCAAGGAACACATCCTGGCCGGCGATGCCTTCCAGATCGTACTCTCCCAGCGCCTGAGCGGCACCACCGCCGCCTCCCCCTTCCGCATCTACCGGGCCCTGCGCATCCTCAACCCCAGCCCCTACCTCTTCTATCTGGACATCGGCGAGGCCCAGTTGGTCGGCTCGTCGCCGGAGATGCTGGTGCGGACGGAACACGGCCGGGTGCAGGTGAACCCCATTGCCGGCACGCGTCCCCGGGGCGAGAACGCCATGGAGGACCACCGGCTCGAGAACGAGCTCATGGCCGACGAGAAGGAGCGGGCCGAGCACGTCATGTTGGTGGACCTGGGCCGCAACGACCTGGGCCGCGTCTGCCAGACCGGCACCGTGCGCGTGGATGATTTCATGGCCGTCGAACGCTACAGCCACGTCATGCACATCGTCTCGCGGGTGGCCGGCGACCTGGATGAGGGCCACAACATGTTCGACGTGCTGGCGGCGACCTTCCCGGCCGGCACGGTCTCGGGCGCCCCGAAGATCCGCGCCATGCAGATCATCTCCGACCTGGAGGCCGACCGGCGCGGGCCCTACGCCGGCGCCGTGGGTTACTTCGGCCGGGAGGGCGACATGGACATGTGCATCGCCATCCGCACCCTGGTCATGCAGGGCGACCGCTTCTCCGTCCAGGCCGGGGCCGGCATCGTGGCCGACTCGGTGCCCGAGCGCGAGTACCAGGAGACCCTCGACAAGATCCACGCCTTGCTCCGCGCCGTGTCCGACGCGGAAGAGGAGGTTTGAGCCGTGCACCTGCTCGTCGACAACTACGATTCGTTCACCTTCAACGTGGCCCAGGCCCTGGGCGTGCTCGGGGCCCGGGTCGAGGTGCGCCGCAACGACGCCATCACTGTGAACGAGGCCCTCGAACTGCCCCTCGAGTCGGTCATCATCTCACCGGGACCCGGCACCCCGGCCGACGCCGGTGTGAGCGTGGAGCTCATTCGCGCCTGCGCCGGAAGGGTGCCGGTCCTGGGCATCTGCCTGGGCCACCAGTGCATCGTGGAGGCCTTCGGGGGGCGTATCGTCCGGGCGGAGAAGGTCATGCACGGCAAGACCAGCAACGTCCACCACGACGGCAAGACCATCTACGCCGGCCTGGACAATCCCTTCACCGCCACCCGCTACCACTCGCTGCTGGCCTTGCGGGAGGAATTGCCGGAAGTGCTCGAAGTGTCAGCGTCCGTCAAAAGCGGCGAGATCATGGGCGTGCGGCACCGGGAACACATGATCGAGGGCTTGCAGTTCCATCCCGAATCCATCCTCACGGCCGAGGGCCCGCGCCTCCTAGCCAACTTCCTGAAGGCCGGCAACCCGTCGAACGGAGGTGGCGATGCACGGCGTCCTCGACAGACTTCTTGATGGCGGCGACCTGGCCCGGCACGAGGCCCGCGCGCTCATGGACCGGATCATGGAAGGCGAAGTGCCGTCGGCCACCTTGTCGGCCCTGCTGGTGGCCCTGCGCCTTAAGGGCGAGTCCGTGGACGAGATCACGGGCTTCGCCGAAGCCATGCGCGAGCGATCGGTGAAGATCCCCGTCTCCGGTCCCGGCCTGGTGGACACCTGCGGCACCGGCGGCGACGCCAAGGGCACCTTCAACCTGTCGACGGCCACGGCGCTGACCGCCGCGGCCATGGGTGCCCGGGTGGCCAAGCACGGCAACCGCGCCGTCTCCTCCCGCAGCGGTAGCGCCGACGTGCTCGAGACCCTGGGCGTGGACCTGAACCTGACGCCGGCCCAGGTCGCTCTGCTCCTGGAGGAGATCGGCATCGGATTCATGTTCGCCCCCAGCCTCCACCCGGCCATGAAGCACGCCATGCCCGTGCGCCAGGAACTGGGCGTGCGCACGGTCTTCAACGTGCTCGGCCCCTTGACCAATCCGGCCGGAGCCGACCGCCAACTCCTGGGCGTGTACGACGCACGCCTTTGCGAACCCGTGGCGCGGGTGCTGGCCCAGCTGGGCGCCGAACGGGCCTTCGTGGTCCACGGCATGGACGGTCTGGACGAGGTCTCTCCCAGCTGCGAGACCTTCGTGGCCGAGGTCACCGGCGGCCAGGTGCGCACCTTCACCTTCCGCCCGCGGGACGTGGATCTGGTGCCCGTGAACCTGGACGACCTGGTGGTCGAGGACGCCGACGCCAGCGCCCACATGATCCGGGACGTCCTGACGGGCCGGGCCGGACCCGCCGCCGACGCGGTGGTCCTGAACGCAGCCTTCGTGGCCGTGGCCTGCGGTTTGGCCGACGACTTCCGCCAGGGTGCCGCCGAGGCCCGCGCCACCCTGGTCGCAGGCAAAGGCATGCAGGTCCTGGAGAGTCTCGTAGCCCGATCCCAGACTCTGGCCCGGGAGACGTCATGAGCTTCCTGGAACGGATCCGGCCGGCCAAGATGCGCGAGGCGGCGGCCCTGCGGGAATCCTTTTCCGCTTCGCCTCCCGCGCGACCGGGGCCGCCCCCCCGCGGCTTCGCCCGGGCCCTGGTCGGAGGTCAGCGGCTCATCGCCGAGCTGAAACGGAAATCGCCCAGCGATCCGGCCTTCGCCCAGTCCGCGTCCTTCGCCGGCCTGGCCCGGGTGTATGCGCAGGCGGGCGCCGCCGCCGTTTCCATCGTCACCGACCTGGAGCACTTCGGATCGTCCCTGGCCGATGTGGCCGGCGCACGCGCCGCGGTGGATCTGCCGGTCATCGTCAAGGACTTCGTGCTGGATGCGGCCCAGATCGACGTGGCCTGGTCCGCCGGCGCCGACGCGGTGCTGCTCATCGCCCGCTTCGTGCCCGCCGGCGACCTGAAGTCCCTGCTGGACCACGCCCACAGCCGGGGCCTCGACGCCCTGGTGGAGTGCCACGACGCCGACGACATCGACGCCGCCCTGGCCGCGGGCGCCCGTCTGCTGGGCCTGAACAACCGCGACCTGGCCCGGCTGACCACCGACCTGGGCCTCTCCGAGCGCTTCCTGCCGCGCCTGCCCGCCCACGTGATCAAGGTGTGCGAGAGCGGCATCAGTGGCCGCGCGGAGGTCGAGCACCTGGCCTCCCTGGGCGCCGACGCTTTCCTGGTGGGCCACTCCATCCTCAAGGACCCGGACCCGGGCCGACGCATCCGGCGCCTGCTGGGTACCGAGCGCGACGACGCGCCACAGCTGAAGGTGTGCGGCCTGACCACCGGCAACGACGCGCGCCTGGCGGTGGAGAGCGGCGCGGACCTGCTGGGTGTGATCTTCGCCGCCAGCCCCCGCCGGGTGACGCCCGCCCAGGCCATGGAAGTGCGGGCCGCCGTCCCGGGTGCCCGCCTGTGCGGCGTCTTCCGGGACGAGGACCCGGCCCGGGTGGAGAATATCGCCCTGGACTGCGGACTCGACCTGCTCCAGCTCCACGGCGCCGAGTCCCCCCGGGAATGCCGCCGCCTGCGGGAGACCACCGGCCTGCCTGTGATCAAGGCGCTGGAAACCGGCAGTTCCCTGCTGGACGAGGCCGCCGCCTACGACACGGCCTACCTGCTGCTGGACCGGCCCAAAGGCGCGCCCGACGTGCCCGGCGGCGGAGTCGATCCCGAACTGGCAGCCGCGGCCCGCGACCTGGCGGCGGCCGGTCGTTCGGTCCTGGTGGCCGGCAGCCTCGATCCTACCAACATCCACGAGATCATGAAGGACGCGCCCGCGGGCGTGGACGTGTGCCGCGGCGTCGAGTCCGCACCGGGCCGCAAGGACCCGGACCTGCTGCGGGCCTTCGCTCGGGAGGTAAAGAAGTGAGCATCCTCAAGACCGGCGGCCCCGGGCGCTTCGGCGGCTACGGCGGACAGTTCGTCCCCGAGACCCTCGTCCCCTGCCTCCTGGAACTGGAGGCGGCGCGGCTGGCGGCCGAGGCCGATCCCTCCTTCGCCACCGAGCTGGCCCACCTGCAGGCCGACTACGCGGGCCGCCCCACGCCCCTGTACCGGGCCCGGCGCCTGGAAGCGGCCTGGGGTCCCCGGTCCCGCATCTATCTCAAGCGCGAGGACCTGAACCACACGGGCAGCCACAAGCTCAACAACTGCCTGGGCCAGATCCTCCTGGCCAGGCGCATGGGCAAGCAGCGCATCGTGGCCGAGACCGGCGCCGGCCAGCACGGGGTGGCCACGGCCACGGTCTGCGCCCTCATGGGCCTTGGCTGCACGGTCTACATGGGTGCCACCGACGTGGTGCGCCAGGCGCCCAACGTGGCCCGTATGCGACTCCTGGGCGCGGAGATCCTCACGGTGACCGCCGGCTCGGCCACCCTGAAGGACGCCACCAGCGAGGCCATCCGCGATTGGGTGACCAACGTCAAGGACACCCACTACATCATCGGCTCCACCGTAGGTCCCCACCCCTACCCCACCCTGGTGCGGGACTTCCAGTCGGTCATCGGCCGCGAAGCCCGGGCCCAGATTCTGGAAAAGGAAGACAGTCTGCCCGACCGGATCATCGCCTGCGTGGGCGGCGGCAGCAACGCCATGGGCATCTTCACCGGCTTCCTGGACGACCCGGTGGCCCTCTTCGGCGTGGAGGCGGCGGGATCGGACCAGGGCCACTCGGAAGCCCTGGGTCGCGGTACTCCCGGCGTGCTCCACGGCTCCTACAGCTACCTGGTGCAGGACGGCGACGGCCAGGTCATTCCCGCCCACTCGGTGGCCGCGGGCCTGGACTACCCGGGAGTGGGCCCCGAGCACAGCCACCTCCGGGATTCGGGCCGGGCCGTGTACCTGGGCGTGGACGACGGCGAGGCCCTGGATTCCTGCGGCGAATGTTCGCGGTTGGAAGGCATCATCCCCGCCCTGGAATCGTCCCACGCCCTGGCCTACTGCAAGAAGCAGCTGGCCGAGGAGGGACCCGGCGCCGAGCCGCTGATCATCGTGAATCTCTCGGGACGCGGCGATAAGGACATGGCCGGCCTGGAAGCGGCCGCAGCGGACGGGGGGGCCACCTCATGACGGAACTCACGCGCCTCACCAGGGAGCTGCGCGACGCCGGCGAGACGGCCCTGGTGCCGTTTCTGACCGCCGGCTACCCGGACCTGGAGACATCCCGCCGGCTGATCGCCGAGACCGCCGCGGCCGGCTGCCGCATCCTGGAGATCGGCGTGCCCTTCAGCGACCCGGTGGCCGACGGACCGGCCATCCAACTGGCCTCGAGCAAGGCCCTGGCCGCGGGCATGACCCTGGGCAAGGCCCTCGATCTGGCCGCCGAGGCCCGCCGGGAGCACGACCTGCGCGTGGTACTCATGGGCTACCTCAACCCGGTGCTGGCTTACGGTCCGGAGAAGTTCGCCAAAGCCTGCGCTGCCGCCGGCGTGGCCGGCGTCATCGTACCCGACCTGCCCCTGGAAGAAGCGGCGGGACTCCGCGCCGTGCTGGCCGCCGGCGGCGTTTCCCTGGTGGACCTGGTGGCTCCCACCTCCGGGGACGATCGCCTGGCGGCCTACGGCGCCTCGGCCACGGGCTTCCTCTACCTGGTCTCCACCACGGGCGTCACGGGCGCGGGCCTGGGCGCGGACATCCAATCCTATGTGGAACGGGTGCGCCGCCACACGGAAGTCCCCCTCTTCGTGGGCTTCGGCATCTCGTCCCCGGCGGCGGCGGCCGAGGTGGGCGCCGTGGCCGACGGCGCGGTGGTGGGCAGCGCCCTGCTGCGGCTGGTGGACGAGGCCGGCGATCCGGACGCGGCCGTGGCCGCCGTGGGCGCATTCCTCAGGGAAACGAGGGCCGCCCTGGCCGATTGACGGGTTGAGAAACCCGCTGCCCGGTGATAAGTTGGGCCCATCATGTGGGAAGGCATCATCACCAGCCCGGTCATCGACGTCCTCGATATCCTCATCGTGGCGTTCCTGCTGTACCGCCTGATCGTGTTCATCAAGGACACGCGGGTGATCCAGATGTTCCTGGGCCTGGGCTTCCTGCTGGTGCTCTCCTACGTGGCCAGCGCCCTGGGCATGATCATCGTGGGCCGCATCATCGACACCCTGCAGACGGTCTGGGTCATCGCCTTCATCATCATTTTCCAGCCCGAGCTGCGGTCGGCCCTGACGGCCCTGGGCCTCAGGCGCGGCTTCGGTTTCATGCGCGGTGGCGACGAAATTCCCGCCGAGCAGGAGCTCATGGACGCCGTCTCGCGCATGAGCAAGCGTGGTCTGGGCGCGCTGATCGTCATCGAGCGCGAGGTACGGCTGAACAACTGGATCAAGAAGGGCGTCGTCCTCGATTCGGAGATCACCGCCGCCACCCTCGAAGCCATCTTCACCGTGCCTGGCCCCCTGCACGACGGCGCCGTCATCATCTCCGGCGACAAGATCGCCGCCGCCGCGGTCATCCTGCCCATCACCGAGCGGGAGGAGCTGGGCTACGTCCTGGGTACCCGGCACCGGGCGGCCATCGGCATCTCGGAACAGTCGGACGCCATCGTCATCGTTGTCTCGGAGGAGAAGCGGTCCATCAGCGTGTGCCACGACGGGGAGATCCGGCGGGGGCTGTCCATGGAGGATCTGCAGATCGAGTTGGAGCGGATCTATTTACGGCAGCGGAAGGGTGGCAAGAAGGGGAAGACGGGCGAGGCTCCGGCGACAGGAGACACGGCCGGCACCACCTGATAGCCGTAGCCGCCACATACAGGAAGGGCCGCATAGCTGCGGCCCTTCCTCATTTCAATCGTGGACCTGTCCGCTACGCTCCCACCGGCTCCAGCACCTCCTGCGGCACCGACTTCGACGATGCCGGCCGCTTGCGCCCAGCCGAGGGCAGGACCGCCTTGAGGAAGAGGTCCACCAGATCCGGGTCGAAACGCGTGCCCGAGGCGCGGCGCAGCAGTTCGGCCGCCGCTTCGGGACTCAGGGGCGACTGGCCGTCGGCGCCGGTGACCATCTCGGCGTAGTGTTCGGCCACGGCCACCACCCGGGCCGCCAGGGGGATGCGATGTCCCTCCAGGCCGCGGGGGAAGCCCTTGCCGTCGAAGCGCTCGTGATGGCAGCGCACCACGTCCATGATGGACTGGGGCAGCTTCAGGTCCGTCAGCAGGGCCACGCCGTCGTCCGGATGCTTGCGGAAGACCTCGCGCTTGGCCGGGGACCACTTCTTGTCCGCGTCCATGAAATCATCGTTGCGGTCGAAGAGGCCGATGTCCCGCAGCAAGCAGCCGTAGAGCAGGTCGCGCTCCTGGTCCGGCGGGAAGGCCATGACCCGCGCCAGGCGCGCCACGTGTTTGGTCATGGTGCCGGTCAGGATGTCGGTGCCGCAGCAGTTCCGCTCGCGGAGCAGAACGAGGATGCGCACCAGTTCCAGGTTCACGTCGGCGTTGTCGTGGCTGCCGTCGTAGCGCGAGAGCAGGCGCGAAGTCTCGGTGAAGAGTTCCTCGAGCAGCTCGGTCGGGTCCACGTCGCGGTAGGCCGCATCCAGTTCCAGCAGGACCGTACCCAGATTCACGCCCTCCCACTTGAGGGCCACGATCCATTGGGCGCCGGCCGCCGCCAGTTCGTCGCGGACTTCCTGGAAGAACGAGGGCATGTTGCCCACGGCCACCGGGCGCTCCATGGACTGGAAGAAGAGCTGGAGCTTCTCCGCCCCCAGCTCCAGCCCCATCCAGGAATCGTTGCCGCCGACCATGATCTGGGGGCGGCTGCGGTCCGGTCCCAGCAGGCCCATCTGCCTGACGGGCAGGACCGGCCAGCAGTGCCGCGCGAAGATGCGCCAGAAGTGGGGACGGTCCAGGGCCTCGGGCAGGTCCAGCGCCAGCTGGAGCAGGACCTCGGCGGGGGTGGTCCCGTCGGGCTCCCAACCGCCGTCCTCGCCTGCCGCTTCGGCCGCCGCCGCCACGACCTCCATGCTCGGGTCCTCCTTGGCGGTCAAGACCCGCATGAGGAGTTCGAGCGCGAAGCTTTCGGCCACCGAGTACTCCCGCTCCTCGCCTTCGCGTTTGAGCAGGATCATGGCCGTCAGTTCGTCGTCCTGGATCACGGGCAGGATCACGTCCGGGTCGAGGGACTCGAGCACCGCGGCGTCGTCGTCGTCGATGTCCTCCTCGGGAATGTCCAGGAGGGTGATGGGACGGTCGGCCCGGGCCACGTTGGCGATGAAGCCGCAGTCCACCGGGATACGGCGCTCGCCGCCGGCATCGACCATCTCGTCCCCATCGCGCACCATGAGCACGGCCTCCTCGGCCAGCCCGTGGCTGAACAGGAGGTTGCCCAGGGAACGGTTGAACTCGGCGTGGTCCTTCTGTTCGGACCAGCTGCCCAGAGAGGCCACGGCGTCCGAGAGGGACGTGTACTGGTGCCCCTTGCGCCGGCCCGCCGGCGTGGCAGCCTCGTGGGCGTCCTCGAGCATGTCATCCAGCCCGGCCTCGTCCACGTCCTCGCTGAAGCCTACCGCCCCGATCTCCTGGTCCCCGTCGACCTCATCGACCTCGTCCACCGATTCGGGTTCGGGCTCGGGCTCCGGTTCCTCGACCACTGGCACCTCGGTGACCGGGGCCTCGTCGGCGCCGGTATCCGCGGCCAGGGCCGCCTCCACCGAGACGTACAGGTCCAGCGGAACGTCCGCGAAACTCTGGGTGAGGAAGTGCTTCACGACCTCGCCGGCCCCTACGATGTAGGTGCCGCCGCCGGCTTCCACGAGTCGCTTCTGGAACTGGGCCAGCGCCTTGGCGCCGCCGCCGCCGATGGTGTCCAGTTCGGACAGATCCAGCAAGACCTGCTGATGGCCTCGATCCAGACACTTCTCGGCGAGTTCCTGCAGGCGGTCCTTGTCACGGCGGGTCACGCTGCCGGACAGGCGCACGCCGAACACGTCGTCGCGGGCGAGTTTCAACGGTTCGAAGTGTGTTGCCATGTCGTGCTCTCCCAAACTGACCGGAGGGTCGGGCCGCTGTCACTGCGTCGCCGCCAATGGCGGTGGCGGTGGACCTCGGCCCGCCGCTGCCCTAGACGAGGGACTCGGCCAACCAGTTGTCCAGCACCGAGCGCAGGAAGCGCCATTCGCTGCCCACCTTGCGGGCGGGGATCTTTCCTTCTTTCGCCAATCTGCACACGGTCTTTACGTGCATTTTCAAGTAGTCGGCAGCTTCGACCGAGGTCATCACCTGACCGACCGGGTCTTCGCCGCCGATGTAGATTCTGGACGAATCCTTGTAGTCCGACATGAGAGTGCTCCTTGCGGGATGCTCGTCCGAATGATCGTCCAACCAACCGAAGTTCAAAAAAGCAACAACCGTGCCCATGCTTCCAAGTGTGCAGGAAAGGCGTTTGGGGGCGTTCCAGGGGGATTCGACGGAGGATCCGCCGCCCTCACGGGGAGGTCTGGGACACCGCGCGCCGGTGCAGGATACCCTGCGCAGGGACGGGACGTTGCAAGGCGCACGACGGAAGCCGGACGGGCGAAACGCCCGCTAACGGCCTCGGATGGGCAGATCGGCGGGGTCGAAGGGTTCGTACCAGAGGTGATCGGCGCCACGGCGGGCGGCAAGGTTTTCCTTGGGCGTGCCGCCCGGAACCAGCAGCACCAGGGGCGGAAGATCGCCCGCTCCACCCAGTTGTTCGCGCAGCCGGTTCAGATGGCGTTCCGGTTCCTGGTCATCGCATACGACCCAGCGGGGTCGCGGAGACCGCTGCAAGCGAGTCACGACAGCCGCCGGTTCGATCACCGTCTCACAGGGGATATTCGCCGCGGCGAATCGGTCTTCCAATGCCGCGCGTCGAAAGACGCTGGCCACCAGCAGCAGGACCGGTCCCGCCGCCGGATCGCCCTCCGCCGGCGGGCTCCCGGCGTGGTCCGGCCGGAACCGGGGCCAGTCCCGGCGATCCAGGAATCGGGTGGGATCAGCGCCTTCGTCCACGGCGCCGAGAAGGTCTTCCAGCAGGTCGGCCAGGGCGTCCAGGAGAGCGAGCAGGCGTCGGTCCACGGCCAGGGAGGCCCGGCGGGCCGAGTGTGCCAAGGCGGTCGCAGTCTCCCCCAGGGCGGTCGCGTCGGCGTGCTCCCTCTCGTGGCCCAGACGGGCCACTAGGCGGCCCGCCACGGCCAGACGCTCCACCCCCGGCGGGGGGCTCGTCCCGTCCCCGGAACGGAAACGGCGGAGCCGGTCAGCCAGCTCCGCCAGTTCCATCAGGGTGCGTTTCATCTCCGCGGAATGGTCTCCGGATCCACGCACGTGTCACTCCGCTCGGAGCCCGCGGGGCGGGCCCGGCGGACGGTCAGTCGATGCGCACGGCGTCGAACTCGGCGAGTTCGTGCACCGGTTCCTCGGCCTCCTCGGCGACCGGAGACGCCGGAGCCGGATCGTCGTCGATGCGCACCGCGTCGTAGGCGCTCAGGTCGATGATCTCCTCGACCTCCTGGGCGTCGGTCTTCTCGGCGCCGTAGGCGGTCAGGTCGATGACATCGCTCTCGTCATCCTCGGGCACGTCGGCCACCGCGGGCTGCTCGTCCGCCACGGTACCGGCGGCAGGCGATTCATCGTCGTTCCAGGGATCATACTCCGGTTCCGTAGGGGACGAAAGGAATCCCTGCCCGGTGTCCGCCCCGGTCTGCACCGGGTCCGCCTGGACGGTCTCGAAAGGATCGGTCGCCAGGGACTCGTCCACGGGCTCCGCTTCCTCGCCCGTGGCGAAGGGATCCACATGGGCGAAGCTATCCGCATCTTCCGTGGACGCGGCCATCTCGACCGACGCGATCTGGTCCGCGTCGTACTCCAGGCCGAGCAGGCCTGCAAAGGCCGTACCCAGCTCGTTGAGGCGGCGCGTCTGGTCGTTGCCGCTCTCGGCCACGGTGCCGAGCTGGCTGGCCAGCTGGGTCACCGTGGGCAGGGCCTGCTCGATGCTCTCGGTCCAGGCATCGGTCGCTCCGGAGGACTCGAGATGCTCCTCCAGGTTCAGCAGGCTGCTCTGGCAGCGATCGCGGAAGGCATCGAGGTCCGAGGAATCGGCCGGACCGGCCAGGGTCTCGGCGTTTTCCCGCAACTCGGTGGTGAGCTCTTCCAGGGCCTGGGTCATGGGCAGCAGGCGCTCGCCGCGGGTGCCCAACCGGGCCACCTCCATGGCGATCTGGAAGGCCAACTTGTTGCCCCTGTCGGCCAGGCCGATCAGGTCCGGCGTATCGGACTGGTTTTCGTCGTGGGCCAGGGCCCGGATGTGCTGGCGCAGGGCGTTCACGGCCTCGAGGGCGCGCCGGTTATCGGCACCGGAATCCCCACTCCCTTCGGCCACGAGGTCGCGCAGGCGGGAAGCGAGGCCTGCGGCCGCTGCCCCCTGGACACCCACCTGGTCGGTGAAGCTCAGGTTCCAGCCTGCCGCCTCGGAGACGGCCTTCACGATGGATTCGGACTCGTCCCGGTCCTTGGCCCGGATGGCGTCGGCCTCGCGCCGGGCCGAATCCCGCTCATCGTAATAGCGGGTGATCTCGTCGGCCATGCTGCCCACGGCCGGATGATCGTAGCGGTCGGTGATGTTGTCGCGCTCGTCGGCCGCGGCCGCCTTGGTCAGACGCTGGAGTTCGCCCTCCAGGCCCGCGGAGCGCTTCTGCCGCAATTCCTGCATGCGCCAGGTACCGAGATTCTCGGTGACGAAGGCCGAAAGCTGGGGATGGTCGCGGAAGACGTCGTCCTGCCAGCCGCGCTCGTCGTCGATGCGCAGGGCCGCCACCTGCTCCAGGAGTTCGGCGTCACGGGCGGCGCGGTCGCCCACCCGGCGCACGGCACGGGCCACGCCCCAACCGCCGAGCAGGGTGAGCAGCAGGGTCGCCAGGGTCACGATGTAGACCAGGTTCAGCGGATTCTGATTCAGATCCAGGATCCGGTCCACCTGGCTGAAGCTCTCGGGCTGCCACAGGGTCACCGGATCGATGCCGAGGGCGAGCACCAGGGCGCCGCCGATGCCCACGGCCGCCACGATGATGGAGAACCCGAAGAGCACCCCCAGGCCGGCGCCGGAAACCCGTCGCCGGGGTGTGCGCCGGGGCAGGGGCCGCTCTGGCTCCTCCTCCGCCACAGGCTCTTCATAAACATCTTCTTCGTCGGCATAATCTTCGTCGAACGACTCCTGGCGAGGCTCCTCGTCACCGGATTCCGGCTCGGTGGCCGCCTCGATCTGCTCGTCGGCCAGGGATTCGAAATCCAGACCGTCGTCCCAGTCGTTGCGATCGTTGACACTCATACCCGATTCCTTTCCCAGTGATCACGGTCGACCATGAGGCGCGTCGCGCGGGCGAAGCCGATCTCGCACAACGAGAACGTTGCCGCGGCTCGACCGGGTGCGCGATGTCCCTCGGTACATCGGCCCCGGAGCGTCGAACCAAAGCCCTAAAATTCGCCGCCGGGGACCCGCTCCGCCGGACTGTTGGGCACGCATCCGGCAGTGGCCCTGGCCGAAATCCCACCGCTCCTGCCAACCGGCTAACGTTCGGCCGGCGCATGTGTCGTTTTAACTCTTTATACATCAGCAAGTTACATCGCAACGAATCCGGCACATTCCCTGCTTCGCCCCCACCGGAGTCGCTCCCAGCGGAAGGAACCGTCATGCCCACCATCAGCGTCATTACCGGACCGGTCCGCTTCCACGCGGTCTTTCCGGACTGGCACGCGCCGCAGCCGTTGTGCTGGTTCTTCACCGAACAGCTCCTTGAAGCCCGGGCCGCGTCGGCCTGGCCCACCAACGGCAACCGGCCCGACGAAGACGTGAACGTCTACCTGGGAAACCTGCTGGAGGAGTTCGTGACGGGACACCGGATCACGGTGCCCGGTGCAGCGCCCCTGGAACGACCGCCGGCCAAGGATGGAAGCCGACGCACCCGCGCCGCTTACTATCGCGCGGCCGCCGACCACCGGCTGCTGGCCCTCGGCCTGTACGACCGGGGCGACCTGGTTCGCCGTCGCCGCACCCCGTGGGGACGAACCGCGGACGAGACCAGGCGATACGATCTGGAAACCGGCCGCCGCTGCTACGACCTGGCGGCGAACCTGCTGTCCGGGCGGGGTGGGGCGTGGGCCGGCCTGGCCCCGGTCTTGGGGAAGCTCGCGGACGGATTCGACGACTATGTGCAGGTGCTGGCGGTTCTGGCCCGGCGGAAGTTCGGGTTGGGGGCGGTGCTGGACCAGGCTCAGCTGGCAGGTTTGATGCGTAACCCCGCAGTCGCGGCGTCCACAGCCACCATGGACGATCTGCTGGATCTCATGAATACCTGGCGCGCGACCCCGGACCCCGAGTTGGCCGATCGTATCGACACCACCGCCCGCCGGCTCGGCGTGGATCCCGCGTGCCTGGGCCTGGCAGCCGAGGGCTGATCAGCGCCCGTCGCAGAAGTCGACGATATCCTCGAACAGACCTTCGCTACCGTGGGCGGCCAGGATGCCGTGTCCCCCCGTACCGTAGACCTGGAAGCGCGAGGCCTTGTGGCCCGCCTTGCGCTGGAGTATGCGCAAGGACGACGGGTCGGCCCGGTCGTCGTCGTCGCACTGGGCGGCGTAGATGGGCACCCGCAGGGAACCGATGCGGCCCCGGGCACGGTCCATGCCCTCCATGAGTTCGGCGTTCCAACCCAGCCAACGGTGCACGAAGCCCAGCCGATGCAGGCGCAGCCGTACGGCCAGCCGCTGCAGCCCCGACTCCCGGGGGACGATGGCCGGCGCCAGCAGCACCAGGGAGCTGACTCGCTCGGTGCGGGCTAGATGCACGGCCAGTGTCGCGCCGAAGCCCATGCCCACAACATGGATCCGGCCGCCGCCGCGGGCCAGGAGCCGGAAGCACTGGCTGACCTGTTCCAGGGCCGCTTCCCAGGACACCTCGCTGATGGTGTTGCCTGGCGTGCCGTAATCGGGCAATCGCACCACGAAGACGGTGTAGCCACTGTCGTGCAGCACGTCGGCCAGTTCGTACAGGTCGCCCGGGCGGGTGGAGATGCCGTGGATCAGGAGAACCGCATCGGGCTGGTCGTCCGTGATCCGCAACACGCTGCGGTCGGCCTCGGGGATGGCGCGCTCGCGCTCGAAGGCGTGGAGCAGGCGCTGGTGGGCACGCAGGGTGATGACCTGGCCACGCGGCGTGTCGGGCGTCGGCCGCCGCAGGCGGGAGATGGCCCAGGTGGAAAGGGACAGGGCCTGGGTGCGCCGGGCCAGATCCGGGTTGCGGCGGGGTTCCGTCGCTCCGTTGTTCCGATTCTCCGCCATGGATGCTCCTCGTCAATCCGCCGTGTCTAGGGGGCTACCGGTTGCCGCTGCCAGGGCGATGTCCGCCAGCCGTTCGCACACCAGGTCGGGCCAGTCGTTCTCGTCCAGCCGGCCGAGCACCGCGTGGTCCGCATGCTTGCCCGAAAGGACGAAGGCCGTGCGCATACCGAGGCGTCCGGCGGTCACCAGATCGGCCTCAGGGTCGTCCGAGATAAATAGGCACTCGGTGGGCGCAGTGCCAACCCTTTTCAATGCCTCATGATAGATCGCCGCGGCCGGTTTGCCTATGGTCACCTGCCGTCCGGCGCCCCCGACAGCCGCCAGGGCCGCCGCCCAGGCGCCCGGTCCCAGGCGTCGCCGGCCGGACTCGTCGAGCCAGAAAGCGTTGCGGTGCAGGGACACCAGGTCCACCCCCCTCTCCAGGACGGCGCCCAGGGCCGCGTCCAGATCGGCCGTGGCCAGGTCGGGATTCACGCCCAGCACCACAGCTTCGCAAGTGGCCGCGTCCGCAGGTTCGCACCCGGCGGCGGACCACCAATCGGCCAGGCGCGGGTGACCCAGCCACAGCAAACGGCGGTGCCCCCGGGCCAGCAGGTGGTCACGGCCCAGGTCGAGAACCCCCACCAGGCGGTCCGCGTCCACGGGGAAGCCCGCTGACGTGAGCCGGGCGGTCAACTCGTCGGGAGCGTGGGTGGTGTTGTTGCTCACCAGGCAATAGGGCCGTCCGGAGGCGGCCAGCCGGGCGAACCAATCCACAGCGCCGGGCACCGGTTCGTAGGATTTGTCCCGGACCAGCACGCCCTCGATGTCCAGCAGGTAGGAACGCACCGTTCCCGGTCTCTTCACGGGGAGGCCTCCCTCGCTCGCACCGATTCGTCCAGAAGTTCGTCCCAGGCTTCCACGAGACGGGGCCAGCACCAGGGGTCCAGGTCCCGGTCCAGGGAACAGACGTGGCCGCAGCCCTCGCCCCGCACCAGGTCGCCCAGCAGGGACACCAGGCCGTCTTCGTCGTCGTAGAAGTGACGCCCCTTGCAGCGGCTGCCGTAGAGGCTCGGATAGACCTGCTCCCGGGGCAACACCGGGTAGCAGCCGGCATGGACCGCTTCCGCCACGGAGATGCCGAAATACTCCTGGGCGGCGCAACTGACCACCACGTCGGCCCGGGCCAGCAGCGCGTCGTAATCCGCCCGTTGGGGCAGGTAACCCCGGGCCACGCAGCGATCGCCGAGGCGGGCGGACAGGTCGGTGAAGACAGCCTCGCCGCCGCGGCCCTCCCCCAGCAGGGCCACGTCGAAATCGAGACCGACGTCCAGCAGCCGAATCACCGCCCGGGCGAAGAGTTCCGGCCGCTTGTCGAATTCCCAGCGGTGGTTCCACAGCAGCAACGGACGCTCGCCCCGGGGCCAGGCGGGACCCGCCTCCGAGTCGCAGGGACCACCGCGGTACTGGGGAAAGTGGTCCTCCGGCAGGGGCGCCCGGTCCAGGCCCACGCCGAGCACCGTGCTGCGAGCGGCCAGGCGGGCGCGCACGTTCCGCGGCACGGCCTCGGGCATCTTGCTGAGGTATTCCGGCAGGGCCTCGAGGAAGACCTCCCGGTGCCAGTCGGAATTGAAAACGATCCGGTCCGCGGCCAGAGCGCTGACGATATTGGTGAACCCGAAGTGGAAATCGAACTCCTCCTCCGGGGACAGGGGGTAGGTGAGCTGGTTCTCGTGCATATACAGGAGCACCGGCAGGCGGTCCAGGGGCGGCGCCAGGAGGCCCCGCAGGTCGGCCACGTTGACGTAGCCCGTGGCCAGGATCAACTCCGGCGGCGGACCCTCCGCCTCGTTCAGCAGGTCAGCGAACCACACGGCCGCGCCCCGCATGCGCCATTTCCAGAAACGGGCCGGTAAAGTCAACGCCGTGTACTCGTGGACCGAGTGCCTCGCCAGACCCTGCCGGAATGCCCGATGCGAGCCTCCGTCATAAGCTTCGAGGAATGCCAGGCGACGGGCGATCATGCTCTCTCGCTTCTCCTTGCACGATTCCGACGACGGATCAGCGCAGATTACAATTCCTCAACAGGATTGATCCTGACCCGGGGATTCTTTATAATCCATGTTGCCACAAGTAGGTACGGGTATTTTCGTGCGGTCCTTTCGCCCGGGCCGACGAATTGCATGGGCGCGGTCGAATCCACCGGTGCGCCTGGCGCCTGTGGCCTGCATTGTACCCTGAGAATCGAGGTCCTTGCTCCATGAAAACCCCTGTCATGATCCTCCTGCTCGCCCTTCTGGCCGCCGGATCCGCCTTCGCCGTGGAATACGAGAACTCCAGAGTGGTCGGCCACGTGCCCGATCGCCTGCTCGTCACCCTGGCGGTCGGCGTGACACCGAATCCCGACAAGGCGGCCGGCCCCGACCGGATGGGCGTCCCCGCCCTCGACGCCGTGGCCCAGCGGTATCCCTTGCGCAGGATCGCCCCCCTGTACGCAGGCATGACGGACAACTTCGTGGACAAGTCCATCCACAACCTGCTCGATCGCGAGTACGCGATCGACCTGACCTCCGGCGCCGACCTCGAGGCCGCCAAGGCCGCCTACGAGGCACTGCCCGAGGTGGAGCGGGTCCACTACGTGGCCATCTGCAAGGTGGACGACGCCTACCTGCCCAACGACCCCGGCTTACCCTCCCAGTGGCATCTGCGCGCCAGCGGCTACGGCAAGGACATCCGCGCGGTCGGCGCCTGGGGCCACACCCTGGGCGATACGAACGTGGTCGTGGCGGTCATCGATACGGGCGTCGACTGGAACCATCCGGACCTGGGCGGCACCCACCCGGACAAGGTGAACGGTTCGATCTGGACCAACTGGGCCGAGTACCACGGCACCCCCGGCGTGGACGACGACAGCAACGGCTACGTGGACGACATCCGCGGCTGGGACTGGGTGGACGTGGGCGACGAGGGTTACCCGCTCCAGGACGACACGACCCCCGACAACGACCCCTCCGACTACGCGGGCCACGGCACCAACTGCTCCGGCTGCATCGCCCCCGTCACCGACAACAGCACGGGCATCGCCGCCACGGCTCCAGGCGTGAAGATCATGGCCCTGCGTGCCGGTTGGCTGCCCAGGGACGCCGCCGGGGCGGTCGTGCGCATGGACTACTGCGCCCAGGCCATGGTGTACGCCGCCAACAACGGCGCCAACGTGATCAACTGCAGCTGGGGTTCCAGCTCTTATCTTTTAAGCGCGGTCGCCACGTGCCAGTCGGCCAACGTGCTGATCGTGGCTTCGGCCGGCAACGACGCCGATGAGGTGTCCGACTACCTGGCCACCCGTTCGGGGGTCATGTCCGTAGCGGCCACGGACCAGGGCGACTCCAAGGCCGACTTCTCGAGCTACGGCACCTGGGTGGAACTCAGCGCGCCCGGCGTGGCCATCTACACCACCCACTTCGACGGTTCCTCGGCCACCTCCACCTACGCCTCGGTCCAGGGCACGAGCTTCTCGGCGCCCATCACCGCCGGCGCGGCCGCCCTGGTCTGGTCAGCCAATCCCGGACTGAGCTACTCCCAGGTGGCGGACATCCTCATGAATTCCGCCGACCCCATCGACGCCCTGAATCCGGGGCTGGAAGGCAAACTCGGCGCCGGGCGCCTGAATCTGCTGGCGGCCCTGGGCGACCATATGCACCGCTTCCCCGAGGAGTTCCCCACCCTTTACGACGCCATGAACTCGGCCGCCCCCGGCGATACGGTCGGTGTGCTGGGCGGCGCGGTGCTGAGCGACATCGCCAGCATCCCCGACGGTGTGAAGGTCTTCGGGGGCTACAACGCCGACTACCTGAGCCGCGACCCCCTGGGCAACCCCTCGGTGATCCAGGGCGCCTCCCACAAGTCGACGGTCTCCTTCCACAGCGCCGGTCCCACCACCGAACTGGACGGCTTCCTGATCCAGGGCGGCGGCGGCTCCCTGCAGTCGGGCGTGCCCGGCACGGCGCGCTGCGGCGGCGGCGTCCTCATCCAGAACCAGTCGCCGACCCTGCGCAATCTCACCATCACCGGCAATTCCGTGGGCTCCGCCTCCACTCTCGGCGCCGGCGCCGGCATCATGATGAGCGGCTCGTCCTCCCTGATCGAGGACGTGATCGTCACCGGCAACACGGGCATCCACGGCGGCGCCTTCTACGCCTACCAGAGCAGCCCGACCCTGGTCCGCTGCTCCCTCTCCTCGAGCACGCTCACCTGGGATAACCCCACTTTTCCGCCCAAGGGCGGCGGCGTGCACGCCATCGATTCGGAATTGACCATGATCGACTGCCTGGTGCAGGACAACGGCGAGGTGGTCCGCGGCGGCGGCATCTACCTGGAGCAGGCCGGCGGCACCGCAAGCTTGACCATGACCGGCGGCGAGGTCTCCGGCAACACCTCGCGGGAGCGGGGCTCTGGCGTCTTCCAGCTGGGCGGCACGGCCGATCTCACACGGGTCCATGTCCATGACAACGTGCGCAGCACGCTTGCCACCTTCGCCGGCGGCGGCGGACTCAGCTTCGACGGGGCCACGGTCGTGGCCGACAGCATGACCGTCCTGGACAACACGGCCCACAACGGCGCGGGCTTCCTTTTCGAGAACTGCCCCGACGCCCAGGTCACCAACTCGGTGCTGGCCGGCAACGCCTCCGACTACTACGGCGGTGCCATCGCCTACCAGAACTGTACCGCCGGTGGATCCATCGGCAACACCATCGCCGACAACGCCGCCCCCGCGGCGGGCGCCGGCGGCATCTATGTGGCCACCACCGCCTTCACCATGGCCAACACGATCCTCGCCCTGAACACCGGCGGCACGAGCCTGGGCAACGGCCTCGGCCTGGCGTCCGGTTCGGCGGCGGTGAGTTGCTCGGACGTGTGGGGCAACGCCAATGCCGACTGGTCCGGCCTGACCGATCCGACGGGCACCGACGGCAACATCTCCGCCGATCCCCAGCTCTGCCACGTGGACACGCGGGACTTCACCGTGGGCAACACCTCGCCCTGCCGGCCGGCCTACTCGGGCGGCTGCGGCCTCATCGGCGCCCTGGACGGCCTCTGCGACGTGTCCGCGGTGGGTGACGGGGAGATCCCGGACGGCGTGCCGACGGTCTTCCGGGTGGAACAGAACTTCCCCAACCCGTTCAACCCCAAGACCGTCATCCGCTTCAGCCTGCCCGAGGCCGGTCGCACGGTGGTGACGATCTTCGACGTGCGCGGACGCCGGGTGAACGAGTTGTTGAACGAGGACCTGGCCGCCAACACCCACGAGGTCTCCTGGACGGGCCTGGACAAGGGCGGCCGCCAGGTATCGGCGGGCGTCTACTTCTACAAGGTTTCCAGCGGCGACCACCAGGCCGTGGGCCGCATGGCTCTGGTCAAATGATCCCGCGCTGACCGCGCACGAAAGGCCCCGGGCTCCGGTCCGGGGCCTTTTCGCGTGGCGCCCGGAACCGCCCGCCGCTAGACTTCCCCACGGCACCAACCCCCGGAGGAAACCATGCCCAGCCAACCCACGCACGAGCTCGAGACTTTCCCGAATCCGACCCCGGAACGGGACTACGAGATCGAATTCGACTGCCCCGAGTTCACCTGCCTCTGCCCGCTCACGGGCCAGCCGGACTTCGCCAAGTTCCGCATCACATACATCCCCGGCGAGAAGTGCGTGGAGTTGAAGTCCCTCAAGCTGTACCTGTGGTCCTACCGGGATCTGGGCGCGTTCCACGAGAAGGTCACCAACGACATTCTCAGCGACCTGGTCCGGGCCGCGGCGCCGCGCTTCATGGAGATCCGGGGGGAATGGTTCGTGCGCGGCGGCATCACCACCTGGGTCACCGCCAGCCACACGGACGAGAACTGGGAGAACTCCTAGGCCACGACCACCGGCACCGGCGCACCGCAACCCGGGCAGGCGGCGCCGTCCAGGTGCACGCGGGCGGCGTAGCCCTGGCGGGCGATGAGCAGCTGCCCACATGCCGTGCAGATCGTATCGCGGCCCTCCCGTCCAGCCACATTCCCCAGGTACACCCAATCCAGCCGGTCCCGGGCCTGCGTGCGGGCCCGCACCAGGGTCTCCCGCGGCGTGGGCGGCGCCTCGAGCTTCCAGGCCGGCCGGTAGGCGCAGAAGTGCAGGGGGACGTGCCGGCCCAGACCCGCCACGAAATCCACCAGCCGGTCCACCTGCTCCGGGGCGTCGTTGTGACCGGGGATGAGCAGGTTCGTCACCTCCAGATGGACGCCGGCCTCGGCGAAGGCGGTGATGGCCGCCAGCACGGGTTCCAGGCTGGCGCGGCACACCTTGCGGTAGAAACGGCCGTCCATGGATTTGAGATCCACGTTGGCCGCGTCGATCAACGGCAGGATTTCGGCCAGAGGCCCGGGTTCCAGAAAGCCGTTGGTCACCAGCACGGTCTTCAGTCCCTGCGCGCGGGCCAGGCGCGCGGTGTCGCGGACGAACTCGAACCACACCAGGGGCTCACTGTAGGTGAAGGCGATGCCCACCGACTCCTCGGCCAGGGCCATCTCGACCACCTCGGCCGGCGTGGCGGCGGAGGTGCGCTGGTCCTGCTCCTGGCTCAGGTGCCAGTTCTGGCAAAAGAGGCAGTGAAGGTTGCAGCCCGGGGCGGCCACCGAGAGGATGGACCGGCCCGGGTAGAAGTGGTAGAGGGGTTTCTTCTCAATGGGGTCGAGGCCCACGGCGGCCAGACGGCCGTAGTGGAGCAGGCGCATGGTGCCGCTCTCGTTGGCCCGGGTGCCGCAGGGACCCTTCTGGCCGTCGCGGAGACGGCAACCGATAGGACAGAGGTCGCAGGCGGTCTGGCCGTTGGGCAGGGGGTGCCACCAGGCGGCAGAGGCGGTGGTGGTCATGGCTGGGCGCGCCTTTCCGGGACGGCGGGGGGCGGTCGCTGGTACAATCTAGCACCGATCGGGGATGGCGTTCAATGCCGTGCCTTGAGTGGGCGATGACAATTCGCTAGAATCACCGGGACATCACGATCCATATCGTGCACCGGATCCTATCCGCGCCCTGGAGCCGTAACATGCAATTCCGCCCCCCTCGCTCGCCCGCACACATCCTGTCCCCGGCCCTGCTCATCATCCTCGTGCTGGGACCCTCAGCCTGCAGCGTGGACAACTCCTTCGACCCGGTACCGCCGACAGGCAAGTTCGAGATCTATGGCGACCTGGAAATCGACACGCAGCTTGAAATGGACAACCTGAAAGGGATCCGGCGTATCGTGGGCGACCTACAGATCTATGCTCACGATATGTGGACCCTGGCGGGGCTGGTGGACCTGATCGAAGTCACCGGCGAGCTCCATATCCGACGCGGTCACGCCATCCCGGACGTCGCGCCCCTGGCCGGCCTGCAGAAGCTGGGCTCCTTGAAGATCTACGATTGTGAGCGAATCAAGACCTTGGATCCCCTGCGGAATGTCGAAGGTGTAACAAGCGTCTCCGTCACCTACTGCGACAGCCTGACCACGATGCTCTCGGGAGGGTCTCTCGGAGTCGTGGAGGATCTCACCCTCCGGGATCTGCCCCAACTGGCCTCCCTCGATTTCGTGGACGATCTGGACGCCGTCACCCACCTGGAACTGGAAGAACTGCCCGCGGGCCTCGACTACAGCCGGCTATCGAATCTCACGTCACTGGTGGACCTGGAACTCGGCGAACTGCCAATCACGGCCTTGCCCGATCTCTCGCGGAGCACGCTCCTCGATGAACTCAGACTGTATGGCCTGCCGGCGCTCGAATCCTTTGCCGGCATTGCCTATCCACATCTTCGCACTCTCTACATCCGCGATTGTCCGTTACCCGCTACGCTGGCGGATATGGGCTCGTGCCCGGAGTTGTTGTGGGTTGAGGTCCAGGATTGCGACGGCCTCACCGAACTGGGCGTGCCGGGCGAGTTGGCAGACCACGCGTTCCTCGACCTTTCCGAATGCGATAGCCTGGTCGACTTGCAGGGGCTGTCCGCGGAATGGCACAGCGTAACTATCTGGTCTTGCGCATCGCTCGTCGATCTCACCGGTGTGCCGGAAGGGTCAGCGTTGACCAGGATCCGTCTCGGGTACCTTCCGCAGCTCCATAGCCTGGCGGGACTGCCGGCCGGACTCGTTTTTGACAGCTTCACCGCCTTTTCGTGCCCGGAATTCCACATGCTCGATGGTCTCACATTGGCAGCAGATGCCAATCTGGAGCTCAATTCTCTGCCCCGCCTCGTGGATTTGACCGGCATGACAGTTCCGTCCAGCCTGTGGCGCCTGGAAATCGACGGCACCGGCATCACCGACCTCGCCGTGTTCGGACCGCTGACCCTGGTGTACGATCTCACCCTCAACAACAGTCCTCTGGTCGACCTGTCGGGTCTCGAGAACCTGCGCACCATCAACGGTCCCATGTGTTGCCGCGACAACCTCTACCTTGCCGATGCCGCGGCCCTGGGCAACGTGGTTGAAGTAGGCGGCTGGCGGGTCTGCTTCCGTGACAATCCGCTCCTGGACTCCTGCGCCGTGGCAAGCATGGTCGCCGGCTGGGACGTGGCAGGCGCGATCGAGATCGAGGACAACGGCCCCTGCGCCGACTGATCCCCCGTATATAAAAAAGGGCCGGGCAAACGCCCGGCCCCCGCATTTCCGTCGTACCCCAACTCAATCCCGCTCGTACTTCCTCCGCAATTCCTCACCCTTGGCCAGGATGTCATGGGAGGTGTGGCCCGGCTCCATGGCCTCGGCCAGTTCCTTGCGGTAGGCCGCCTCCAGGGCCCACTCCCGGTGGGCGTGGGCCTCGCGGATCTTCTGCATGAGCTCCTCGGTCTGGCAGGGCTTCAGCATGAAACTGAAGGCCTTGAGACGCCCCGCTTCCAGTGCCGATCCGAAGGACCCGTGCCCCGTGAGCATGATGGCCTCCAGGTAGGGCTGGGCGGCGTGGACCTTCTCCAGCAACTCGATGCCGTCCATTTCGGGCATCTTCAGGTCGACGATGGCCACGTCGAAGGTCTGGGCCGCGATGGCTTCCAGGGCCTCGGAACCGCTGTTGGTGGCCGTGACCGTGAAGCCCTTCTTGAGAAGCAGCTGGGCCAGGAATTCGACGAGGTCGGTCTCGTCGTCCACGAGCAGGATACGGACGGGCTTCTTGGAATCAGGCGCCATGATCAATCCGTCTGGTCGGGGTGGTCGTCAGCGGGCGAAAGGCTGCTCCATGCGGCTGCTCCGGAATATGGCACCGGTTGCGGGTTTCCGCAACGATCCGCTGGACGAGCCCCGGACCGACCGGGAAAAAGGCTCAGCCGATGAGTTCCCGTACGCGGGTCAGCAGGGCGTCCTGATCCACCGGTTTTTCGAAGTAGCCGTCGGGGTTCTTGACTTGCCTGGTCCGTTCGATGAACGACCTGAATTCCTTGGCCACCCCCGTGACCATGATCACGGGAATCCCGGTCGTTTCCGGCGTATCTTGCAGGTTCTTGAACATCTTCACCCCGGACTGGTTGTCCATGGTGATGTCCAGGGTGATGAGGTCCACGCCGCCGGCCCGGGCCTTGGCCAGGCCCTCCTCCCCGTCCACGGCGCTGTCGGTCGCGTAGCCGTTGTCCTCGAAGAACGCGGTCATCCAGGTGCGCTCATCCAGCTCGTCGTCCACGACCAGAATCTTCAGTTCCGACATGGTCATCGTCCTCCGCCGTGCCAGGGGTCCGCCGGGGCCGGGGCCTTGCCCACAGTCGTGCGCCGATCATACACGGCCGGCGCCCGAATGCCCAGCATTTTGACATGATGTGTTCATCTCGCCCGCGAACTCGGGTCAGTGTTCCCGGTCCGGTGTTTCCGTTTCGCCCAGGGCCGCGCCCCAGGCCGCTTCTTGTGCCCGGTCCGGCGCCGCTGCTGCCGACACCGCGGCCGGCCGGCGGCGCGGCAGCACGATGTCGAAGCGCGTCCAGAGGCCGGGCTCCGACGCCAGTTCCATCCGCCCCCCGTGGGACTGGACGATCTTGTTGGCGATGAAGAGGCCGAGCCCGGTCCCGCCGGCGCCCTTGGACGAGAAGAAGAGGGTGAAGGCCTTCTCCTGGATCTCCCGACTCATGCCCAGCCCGTTGTCCTCCAGGGTGAAGCGGATCTCGTCGGCGTCGCCGGTCACCCGTAACGAGACCGCGTGTTCGGCCTTGGCCTTGTCCAGCCGGCAGGCGTCGAAGGCGTTGTCCACCATGTTGACGAGCATGGAGCGCAGAGCCTGGCGGTCGGCTGCGAAATCCTCGTCCTCCAGCTCGATGCCGGCCGAGAAGGTGATGCCGCTGGTGGCAGCCTTGGCGTCCAACACACTACGCACCTCGGCCACCACGTCCGACGCCGACACGTCCTGCCATTCCAGCTCCCGGTCCTTGGCATAGTAGAGGATGTCGAGGACCGTGCTGCGGATGCGCTCCACGTTGCGCTGGACCATCTCCCAGCCCTGTTCCAGCCGTTGCTGATTGTCCTTGGCGAGACCCGAGTTGACCAGGTACATGCCCCCGTCCATGCCGTTGAGCAGGCCCTTGAGGTCGTGACTGATGGTGCTGATGACCATGCCCACGGACGAGAGCTTGGACTGCAGCTCGCGGAGCTGGGTGATGTCCACGCTCATCTCGATGACGCCCTCGATCTCGCCGTCGGCGCCGCGCACCGGCGCGGTGGTCACCATGACGTTCATCTGCTCGCCGTCGCGGCGGGTGACGACCTCCTCGTGCTCGCGGATCTCACCGTCGGCGAAGGTCTGCCGCACGATGCACGGGGAGCACTCGCGGTCGCGCTGCTTGTACACCTGGTAGCATTTGCACCCGTAGCCCGTGCCGAAGGCCTCCCGGTGCAGGCGGTTGGCCTCGACGATGCGCAGGTCGCGGTCCTGGATGGAGATGAAGCAGGGCACGTCCTCGAACAGGGACCGGTACCGCCGTTTGCTGGACCGCAGTTGATGCTGCAATCGCTTGATCTCGGTGATGTTGGTGGACATCTCCATGACGGCGGTGATCTCGCCCCCGTCGTCCCGGATGGGCGCCGTGTTCACCAGGATGGAAACCTCACGGCCGTCCAGGGTGCGCACGAGCTGCTCCGAGTGGTGCCGGCGACCGTCCTGGAACGTGCGCTCCACGGGGCAGTCCTCGCACTTCTCCGGTCGCTGCTTGTACACCTGGTAGCAGTAGCGTCCGCTGGGGTCGCCGAAGTTCTTCACGAAACGTTCGTTGGCCTCGATGATCTTCAGGTCGCGGTCCTGGACCGACAGGTAGCAGGGCATGGCGTCGAAGTATTCCCGGTAGGTATCGGTGATCATGACGTCGTCTCCTTCCACCGTGTCGGTCCAGGCCCGCCGCTTCTAGTGCGGGACGCTCAGCACCTTCCGCACGTTCATCAGCAGGCTCTCCTCGGTGATGGGCTTGTCCAGGTAGCCCTCGGGGGACCGCTGCTCGCCCTGGTAGATGAGCCGCCGGAGCTCGGGCTGGCCGGTGATGATGAACACCGGCAGGTCGCGCAGCTCGGGATCCGTGCGAAGCTTCTCGAAGACGTCGCTGCCGGAGGTGCCTGGCATCCCCAGGTCGAGGGTCAGCAGGTCCGGTTTCTCGCGCCGGGCCAGGGCCACGGCCTCCTCGCCGCTGAAGGCCTGGAGCACCCGGGCCCCGTTGTCCTCGAGGATCGCCGAGGCGAAGGTCACGAAGTCCGGCTCGTCGTCGGTGACGAGGATCGTGTACCCGGCCAGGCTGCCGGCCTCGACGGGCGTGGGCGCCGCGGCGACCTCGTCGGTGATGGTCGCGACCTGCTCGGCGGGCGTCGGTTTCTCGATCACCAGGGCGTTGGCCACCAGGTTCACCAGCTGGGTCACCTGCATGTCCAGTTCATAGTGTCGGATCACGTCCTGCAGGCCGTCCACGCAGTTGTGGCACGAGGTGACGACGACGTCCGCGCCGGTACTCTTCAGCTGCTCCGCCTTCACGGACCCGGACTTCAGCCGCCGCGGCGTGTACTCGGACATGGACATGGCCCCGCCGCCGCCGGTGCAGCAGTAGTTCTCGGCCCGGTTGGGATACATCTCGCGGAAGTCCTCGCACACCAGGCGCAGCAGTTCGCGAGGCTCTTCGGTGAGTCCGCAACTGCGGGCGTTGTTGCACGAGTCGTGGAAGGTCACGGGATCGCTGTTGCGGCTCTTGTCCACCTTGATGCGGCCTTCCTTGATGTACCGCAGCATGGTGTTGACCGAGCTCTCCATGGTGAAGTCCACGTCCATCTGGGCCCAATTCTGACCCTCGCAACGGGTGGACCGGTAGCCGTGGCCGCACTCGGAGATGACGAGCTTCTTGCCGCGCAATTCGCCGACCTTCTCGAACAACTTGCGGGCCACGGCGCCGCCCAGGTCGTCGTCGCCGGAGAAGAGACCGAAGTTGGTCATGTCCCAACCGTCGGACGGCATGGTCCACTTCTCGCCGGCCACGTGGAAGATCTTGGCGGCGTCGCTGATGGTGCGTGGGTCGTACTTGGCCTCACGCGGGTTGATGGAGTAGACGACGTCCGCGTCCTCTAGGTCGATGGGGATGACGGCGGCCGGGTCGTCCAGTTCGTCCTGCAGCTCCTCGGACATCCAGTCCAGGGTGTCCAGGTAGTCCTCCTTGAGGACGCCCATCTGGTTCCCGATCTCCCACTGGTCCTTGGACACGACAGCCACGCCCTCGGGCATGACGCCCACGGACACGAGCAGGCCGCGGGCCATGCGGTTGAAGGTGGCGTAGTCCACGCCCATGGGGCAGTTCAGGGTGCAACGGCGGCAGTTGGTGCACTTGCCGAAGACCGTGTCCTTGAGGTTCTCCAGATCGTCGTCCGTGTAGACGCTCCTGGCGTTGACCCACCCGGGCAGGACCCGTCCGGTCCAGTCGTAGTGGCGCTTGAAGAGCTTGCGGATCTGGTCGGCCTTGTAGGCCGGCGCGTAGGTGGGGTCGTCCGGGTTGGCCAGCACGTAGTGGCACGAGTCGGTGCACATGCCGCAGTGGACGCAACCGGCCAGGGAGCCGACGATCTGCCGGTTCAGCTTCTTGCCCATGCGCTCGATTACCATCTGGGCCTTGTGGGAACGCTGGCGGTCCTTGCTCATGGCTTGCTCCCTTCGGACGCGGCCACGTCCGGCCGGCGCCGCAGGGGGAAGACCCCCCGGTGTCCCATGGTCTTGCCCAGGTAGTAGCGGGTGAACGGGTAGTAGAGGTAGTGGGAGATCTTGCTGAAGGGCACGTAGATCAGGAAGAAGGCCGTCAGCAGGAAATAGGTCAGCAGGTGCCATTCGCCCATGGCCGTGGAATTGGGCACGGCGAAGAAGGCGAACCCGAACCAGACCGTCAGCAGCAGCAGGGAGAAGTAGTCGTCGGGGGTGCTGATGGCCCGCATGTGCTTGTTGCCCGCCCGGCGCCACATCCTCATGACGCCCACCAGGCAAGCGCCCCCGATGATGACCTGCAGGGCGATGGCCAACCACCGGATGGTCAGCAGGTGCGCACCGTAGGGAATGACGAAGCTCAAACCGATGGCCGCCACCACGCCCATATGAAAGACCACGAACTGGCCGTAGAGGAACGGCTTGGTGCGGGTGCTCTCCATGGCCCCGGGCATGGCTACGTTGGCCCAGGAGTAGATGAAGCCCTTGCGGGGGTTGGTGTCGCCCAGGCCGGTGGACGCCTGGCGTTCCTTGCCGGCCTTGAACCGCAGCAGCCACCGCAAACGCAATGTGTAGACGAGCGCCATGAACAGCAGCGCCCCTTCCTGCAGCTGGTGTTCGGAGAAGTGCAGAAACTCGCTCATGATTCCTCCATCAGGCGGTGGCCTTGGCGTCAGCCAGGCTCGTCAGTTGCTTGGCGAAGACTTCGTACTCGCGGCTGTCCAGAACGCACAGGACGACGCTCTCGAGTCCGGTCTGCTGGCATAGGTAGTCGCGGACGGCGGTCAGGGTGACGGTGGCGCACATGGGCAGCGGCACCCCGTAGAAGCCCGCTCCCATGGCGGGCAAGGCCAGGCTGGTGACACCCAGGGCGTCGGCCTCTCGCAGACAGTTCAGGACGGTGGCCCGCAGCTTGCCGGCCATGTCCTCCTCCTGGAAGCGTGGCCCCACCGCATGCAGGATGTGATCGGCGTGCAGGGCGCCGGCCCCGCTGATGACCACGGCGGTCGTTTCCACCGGCGCCAGCGGGTCGAGCTCCTCCTGGATCTTCGGACCACCCCGCTGGGAAACGGCGGTACCGAATCCCGTGCCCAGCTGCAGGTCGTGCTGGGCGTAGAAGACGAACGCCTGGACCTGGTACTGGGTGATGTCACCCTTGTCTACTGTGATTTTGCTGTCATGGATCTTCGTGCTCTCGGGCATGCCGACTCTCCTTCTCAGGCGACGATGTCTGTGGAAATCTCCGTGCGGGCGGCGCTCTCGATGAAAGCGCCGAGCTGGGCGATGGTGAAGGGCTTCTCGATCCAGCCGCAGACCTCCTGGGCGCATTCCTCGGCCCAGCGGGCCTGGCGCGACGTGAGGATGATCCGCGTGAAGGGTATGCGGGCGTCCTCGTTCAGGTGGCGGCATATATCACGGGTGCGAATGGTGCCGAAGGAAGCGTCCAGCACGATGAAGTCGGGCCGGAAGTCTTCGATGACCGAGCCACAAGCGTACTCGCTGGCCGCGGTGGTGAGCTTCAGACCGCCACCGGCGGCTTCCTCGGCGAGTTGGACCAGCCATGTCTCCTGGCGGCTGACCACCAGGACCCGGCGGCGCTCCCGGCCGTGGGTGAGCTGGTAGAACTCGCAGTCTTCGCAGCTGGTCTCGCAGAAGAGCCGCAGGTGGCCGAATTCTTCGGGGATGGACCGCATCTCGTAGCAACGACGGGCTCCGCTCTTGTAGGCCACGCAGTCCTTGCACGCGGCGCGGACTCCGTCCTGGTCAGCGTAGAAATCCCAGCAATGGTCGTAGGTGCGGACCATGCGATGGCGCAGGGAAACGGCGCCGCCTCCGGGCAGGAGGGCTTCGACGGCCTCGGCGGGAATGCGGTTGTGGCCGCCGGGAGTCTGATAGGACGGTATCTTGCCTGCTTTCACCCACTTGAGGACCGTATCGGCGGAAACGGAGAGGAGTCTCGCCGCCTGGGTCGTCGTGTAGTGGTTCTTGCGCAAGACCGTCTGCCATCCCTTCTGGATTTTCTGGGTTTTATGGATTGTCGGCATCTGGAAGGTAATTGTCAACCGGTTTTCACAATTCAGTTTAAAAAATAACGGGTTCTCCCTGCCCTCTTGCGGGGCAAATCCTTGAAAAACCACGAAATTCGCGGATTCGCGGCCGATTCGAGGGGGGAATCGTCGGGAATCGAGCCGTACGGACCCGGACTCTCCCGGCGGATCGGTCGCTATCGGGAGAGATCAAACTTCTTGATCTTCATGAGCAACAACTACTAATCGACCTAGCGCACCCACCTGTGTTATTTTTCACGGGAATGGGGCGCGCCGCCATGCGACCGTTGGCCCGCCCCCTTGACGGACGACCAACACCCAAGGACGGTGCCGGTTTGACGCGCAAGTATTCCCCCGACCGGGGTGGTCAGCCCACCTCCGGACCGGTGCTCCCACGAACGCCGACCAAGACCTCCCTCCTGGCCCGCATGGACAAACGCAACGTGGCGTACATGCTCCTGGGCCTCGGCCTCTTCACCACGGTCTTGCTGCTACCGGAAATGAGTCCGGCCCTCGACCCGGACGGCAAAGAGTTCCCCCTGACCAGCCAAGGCAAGGCCGCCTTGGCGCTCTTCTGCCTGGCGGCCACCTGGTGGGTGTTCGAGGTCATCCCCATCGGGGTGACGAGCATCTGCATCGGCGTGGTCCAGGCGTTGTTCCTGATTCGCGAACCACGGGTGGCGTTCACCGACTTCATGGACCCGTCCGTGTGGTTCATCTTCGCCTCCCTGGTGATCGGGATGGTCTTCACGAAGACGGGCCTCACCCGGCGCATGGCCTACAAGACCATGTCCCTGGTGGGCGAGCGCACGAGCATGATCTACCTGGGCTGCTTCACGCTCACGTCGGCGCTGACGCTGATCATGGCCCACACGGCGGTGGCGGCCACGATCTTCCCGCTGCTGATGACCATCTACACCATGTACGACGAGCGGGGCGGCACCTCGAAGTTCGGCAAGGGCCTGTTCATGGGCATGGCCTTCGTGGCCGGCGCGGGCTCGATCATCACGCTGCTGGGCGCGGCCCGCGGCGCGGTGGCCCTGGGCTTCTTCAAGGATATCACCGGCCGGGACATCTCTTTCTTCGAGCTGACCAAATACATGCTCCCGGTGGGCGTCGTGATGACGTTCCTCTTGTGGGGCTACTTCATGATCGTCTACAAGCCCGAGAAGGACCGGATCCCCGGACTGCCCCAGAAGGCCCGCGAACTCTACTCCAAGCTGGGACCGATCACCGGCAAGGAGATCACCGCGCTGGTGATCGTCTTCTCGGCGGTGATCCTCCTGGGCGCCCGGTCGTTCGTGCCCGGTCTGGACGGCCTGCACAAGTCGGCGGTGCTGCTGACCACGACGGTGCTGTTCTTCCTCTTCCGCATCCTGTCCGTCGATGACCTGGAGAACGTGCCCTGGAACATCATCCTGCTGTTCGGCGGCGCCATGAGCATCGGGTTCTGCCTGTGGCAAACCGGCGCGGCGAACTGGCTGGCCGTCAAATGGCTGGTCATGTTCGAAGGCGCCCCCGGATTCGTGTTCATCATGGCCATCGCGCTGTTCGTGCTGATCATGACGAACGTGATCATGAACGTGGCGGCGATAGCGATCTCACTGCCGGTGGCGCTGGTGCTGGCGGGGTACATGGGCGTGGCGGCGGACGTGGTGCTGTACTCGGCCCTGGTGACGGCGGGGATGCCGTTCCTGTTGTTGGTGGGAGCAGCACCGAATGCAATTGCTTATGAGAGTCGGCAGTTCACCAGTGGGGAGTTTTTCAAGGTTGGGATACCGGCCAGTATCATGTTGATGATCGTGTTGGCGGTGTTCGTGGCGTTTATTTGGCCGTTGATGGGGATGCCGGTTTTGTTGGAGGGGTGAGTTGGTGGAAGAGGCCGGATTGGCGCTTACAGATAGAGTCGTTTTGAGGCCCCGGGGGATCTTGAAGGTCCCCGGGGGCCTTTTTGCTGCATGACCATTAGTTCGAAAGACAAGGTCGTGAAGTGGTTCACTGGAATCATTCTGTTGTCTGCTCTACTGAGCATTGCGCCAACGCATGTTGCGCAGGCGTCAGAGGACTATTGGGCAGCCGCGACGCTGAAACCGGAACTGATATTGGTGGGTGAACTCACTTTAGTTTCGCGTTCGTCCTACGAGCGCCCCGGTTATCGTGATTTTGCCGGTTCAGAGCGAGTCCGAGTGTTCGACAGCGGCCATATATCGGTTGATGCGATTCTTTGGGGAGATGAGTCGATCATGGGCGTTCCCATCACATGGCAATCCGGTACTCGATTGGAACCGCCTGTCGACGATCATTGGGTCTGGAGTTCCGGTAGTCGATCGATTGGGATTGGCGAACGCGGGATATGGGTCATTTGGCCCAAGGAAGACGACAGTTGCCGGCTGGATAATAGATTCTATACGTTTCAATTCCTGACGATGGATTGGCTGGAGAAGGTGCGGATCGACATAGTCGAGTACCTGCATGAGGAGTGACGGCTTTCGAACAAGAGCTTCCAGCCGACGAAGCCAACGTTAGGCCACGGCCGATCACAGTCGATGGATTTGAGGTTGGAGGACATGGGATATCAGGCGATGCTGCTACGTCCAGCTAGGCCAGAGGCTGGCGAAGGAATGCTGTTCGCTCGTTACATCGACCAAGCAGCAGAAGGCTTCTACGGCTTCATGCTTGGCCCGAACTCCGAGGGCATCACTGCTGCGGCATTCATGGAACCAAGGCACGCGCTCTCATATGAACACGTGATGTTTGCTGAGCGAGATGGTGTGGTCGTCGGTATGAGTTTGGCGTACACGGGGGCACAGCACCGTGGTTTCTCAGACGAGCCGCTGACGCGTGCTGCCGGGCGCAGTGCCCTGAGGATGAAGCTCGTACGATTGCTCCTGGCGCCGCTCTGGCGCATCCTGGACACGGTTCCGGAGGGTGACTTCTACCTTCATGGAGTCGCCGTCGAGCCAGAGCTTCGGGGAGCAGGGGTCGGCTCCCTTCTTATGGACGATGTTGAAGCGCGTGGCCATTCCGCCGGATCGGCCAGGCTGTCTTTGGACGTTGCAGCCAAGAACGAGGGCGCACGCAAGTTGTACTGGCGCCGCGGGATGATCGAGTCCTCGGAGTGGCCGGGTCCCTGGTTCCTGCCGACGGTGTTCGTGCGCATGACGAAGGACCTGTGATGCTTCAGTGGTCGCAGCCTAGCTGTCGTATGCACTCGCTGCGCCGGCCTGAACGCTCGCGGCGATTCATGTTTGCGGGGGATGTACCTAACGAGCGCTTCCAGCCGACGAAGCCGACGTCATGAATACAGGGTAATCATGCGTACGAAGTCGCGACTGATAGGGGCCGTAACTCTTGGGTTCCTTCTCACGAGTTGCACCACCTATCACGAGGTCAATATCTCGGGGCCTGGCGAGTCCACCGGAGGACTGGATTTGAGGCCGGCAGCCATTGCTCCGGGTGAAAGCGTAAGGATTACCTATGCGGACGACCGGCAGTTCACCGGTAGCGTGGTACGTATCACTGACAGCCATCTTGGTCTCCAGGCATCCGGTAACTACCCCTCTGAGGGAATCTCCGTCGCATGGAGCGAGATTACGAAATTGGAAATGGCCTCCGATCCGCCGGCTCAGGGCCTCATGGGCGTTGTAGTTTTTCTGACTGTCGTTTTGGCCAGTGTGCAATTGGGTTGGATTAACACCACGATCGGGGGCAATTGAACCGGGATGGTCATAATGGTATTATGGCGGACGACTTGGCATAACAACCGGGGTGACACATAACAGTGGCTTTCGGCCAACGTCAGGTGAGAAGAAACACGACTTGAGGTAGATCATGCCCTCCGACGGCACGGAACGAATACCCTCCCCGGAGCTGATTCCGTTCATTGGTTTTCCCTGCCCACCGGAGCCGGAAGATATCCGGCGAGTTCTTGGTCGTAGTTCTGCTGCTTGGGAATTGATCAGATCTCGCGTTTCCGAACAGTATGGATCTGTTTCGGAAAACTGGGCGCTTCCTGCGAAGAAGTACGGCTGGTCGCTCCGTTTGAAACTGAAGAAGCGCACGATTCTCCACCTCGGACCGCGCACCAAGCACTTCATCGTTGCCATAATCCTAGGGGAGCGTGCGGTGGCCGCCGTCAGAAAATCTCATCTCGATCCGGAAGTCATCGCGGAGGTCGAGAGCGCTACCAGGTACACTGAGGGACGTGTCCTTCGCTTCGAGATTCGATCAAAGAAGGAAGCCGAAGTCGTTTTGGCGCTCGCTAGAATCAAGATGGACCATTGAGGGCGGACGGCTGACAAGCGCCTCCAGCCGACAAAGGCCCGGGCCATGCGCCGAACCTGCAAATGCCCACTAGATATGGCGAAAGCGAACTCATGAGTAGATTCTCTCTCACTGCTTTTCGCGACGTCGGCAGCAGTTTGGATTACCGAGAGCCCCTGGAATCGCTGCTGAACGAGTTCCGACTCAGCCGTTTCGCAGACAAAGACCGAGTGCTGGAAGAGAGCGCCATCCAGACACACCTCGGGCAACATCATCGAGCATGGGATACTGTTTTCCCCGAGTTTCCGGCCTTCTCCGAGAAACGCCGCACACTACTCCGCATCTTCAAGCGGGAAAGAAAAGACACCTATATCAGGCGGCTCGTCGTGGCTGCCCTGGCAGGCTTTGATGCGGATGATCGTGTCGTTGTGAATCCCGCCACAGTTGAAGGGAGACAGGCCATGTATCTGGCCGGAGACCTGCCGAGTTACGAGGTCATCGGAACGGATATCGATTCGCGATGGCATACTTTTTATCGTCGTGTATGCAAGAGGAGCCCGGGGAATTTCCGATTCGCAAAGGAGAGTGTGTTCGAACCGGATCTCGAAAGAACGCCTGCGGCGGTCGTCTTCTTCGGCGCTTGTGGATCGGTGAGTGATGGCGCCATCGATTATGGAGTTGAGATCGAATCCCCGTTTCTGATCTTCAGAACCTGCTGCCATGAGAACATCTGCGGAAACGCTGAAATCGTGAAGAAATGGTCCTGGATCAACCGCTACTTTGCCATGAAGAATTGGCAATTCTCTAGATACAGGAAGCGGGACGATGGTTTCTACTTCACCGAAAGATACGATCGAGGCGCTTATCCACGGAGCGAAGCGGGCCGGGACCTGGCCGACTCCGAGACGTTCCTCGAAGTCGCACGGAACGCTGTCGACAGTGACATCTGCATAAATATCATCGATCTCGACCGAGTGCTCTATCTGCAGGAACAGGGATATGATGTCATGTATCGAGATGAGGTCTTCTTCGCGTGCAGGCAGGGAAACGTGGTCCTCGATTCGGTAAGACGAAACAATGCTTCGTGATGCCGGGAGTGCGCACCGTGGCGGTATCACGGACGGCGGAGGGGATCTAAAACAAGCTGCCCGGCCACACGAGGGGGTGTGTCAACAGAACTGTGTAAACAGCCTCTCATGATCTACGCCGGCACCCTTCCTTCGAACACGATCGAGAAGAAGTTCAAGGCCGCCGACCAGTCTCGGATCGGCATCGTCCATTTCTTCGACGCCCGCTGGATCGC
>JAAEQC010000034.1 GCA_024231905.1 bacterium
AGCTCCTGCTCCAGCACCTCGCCGGAAAGCCACTGCCGCTGCCATACCGCGAAGTCGGCGTACTGCACCCGCAACTCGGCAAGCGGCGACGCCTGACCGGCCGAGTTTGCCTGGTAGAGGACGCTGAGCTCGTTCAAGAAAATATCGGCGGACCAGCCGTCGAAGGCAATGTGATGGACCGTGAGCACCAGCAGGTGCTCCCGGCCGTCCCCAGGACCGGCGCTGAGGCGCAGGAGCCCGGCCCGCAGCACCGGACCCCGGGCCAGGTCGAAAGGCCGCCCGGCCTCGGCGAGGAGCAGACCGCGGGCCACCGCCTCGCGATCCGGCGCGGCCAGGCCGGCCAGGTCACAGAGCGGAAACGGCAGCGCGCGCGCCGGCCCGACGACCTGGACCGGCTCCCCGCCGGCGGTCGCGAAGGTGGTGCGCAGCACCTCGTGGCGACGCACGATCTCGCTTAAGGCCCGGCCCAGCGCTCCCGGGTCGAGGCGGCCCTTGAGCCGCAGCGCGGCGGGCACGTTGTAGAGCGCCGAGCCCGGATCGAAGTGGTCGATGAACCACAGGCGTTGCTGGGCGAACGACAGGGGCAGGCCCTGGTCCCGCCGCGCCACCGGGCGGATCGGCGGCGCCTCCGGACCCTTCTCCCGGCCCAGCGCCGCGGCCACGTGCTCGGCAAAGCCG
>JAAEQC010000035.1 GCA_024231905.1 bacterium
CACGAACGCCCTCGTCAATGACGTTGAACGTCCGGAACCGGCGGCCCGAGTATAGTGTGTCGTGTACGAAGTCGACCGACCAGACTGCGTTCGGGCGGGCCGGCACTTCCAGGGGTACCCGCGGGCGCCGAGGCAACCGCTTCTTCGTCCGCCGTTTATGGTTCAACCCGAGCTCCTTGTAGATCCGGTACACCCGCTTGTGGTTCCACTTCCGGCCGTCCAGACGTAGGCGATGGAAGCACTTCCAGAAGCCCCAGCGAGGGCGCTTCTGGACGATTGCCTGCAGGGCGTCGATCACCTCGCCATCACGCGCCAGGCGGTCCTCAGGGCCGCTGTACCACGCGGATCGAGACAGGCCGGCCAGGCTGCAGGCGCAACGAACAGACAACTTCTCTTCGGCCACAAGACACCTCACGGCTTCTCGTCGGTCTAGCGGCCTCGGAGTTTTTTTCGCAGCAGCTTCTTCAGCGCATCCCGCTCGAGGCTGGTGTCGGCGTACATGCGCTTCAGTTCGGCATTCTCGGCCTCGAGTTCCTTGATCCGTTTCAGCTCCGACGCCTCGAGGCCGCCGTACTTCGACTTCCATTGATAGTAGGTCGATGGGCTGATGCCGTGCTCTCGGCAGATGTCCTGCACAGTGCGGCCGGCGTCGGACTCCTTGAG
>JAAEQC010000036.1 GCA_024231905.1 bacterium
CCAGGACCCAGGTGGTGTCCGCGTCCACGCCGTAATCGTCCACCAGTTGCTGGGCGAAGGTGAGGCAGAGGCCCGCGGTGGTGTACTCCCGGGCGTGGATGGCGCAGGTGAGGAACAGCTTGGGCTTGTCGCCGGTGACCGCGGAGTTGGTCAGCTTGAGAACCATCATGTCGTAGCCGCCCAGCCCGTTGTTTTTCTCCCAGGAGTTGCCCACGTCGGTCCAGGTGGCGAGGCTCGGATTGTTGTCGGCCATGGCCTGGGCCGCGGCGTAGGTCTCCTCCACGGTTTCGTAGCAGGAGTAGCCGGGAATGGTCCGGAGCATGGGGTTGAGCGAGATCATCCCCAGGGGGGGCGTATAGTCTTGCGCGATTTCATACTCGAGCCCCAGGGCGTTCAGGCGGTCCAGGGCCCAGGGCTCACCGTAAATCAGATGGAATCCCGCGTCGTAATCGGTTTCGATCATCACGCCGTCGAAAACGCGATAGAGCTGGTTCGCCATTTGGCGATCCGTGAAGTGTACGCGGACGACGGACGAGTCCGTCTCCCCGGCCAGGGCCCCGGCTCCAAGAAACAGGGGCGTTGTCGCGGCCAGGACAATCGTGACCAAGCCGATCATTAAAAAAAGACCATACTTATTCATGGGGACTTCTCCTTTCTCATGAAGAAGGCGGGGCGTCCTGGTGGGCGCCCCGCCGGATGAAGGCGAATGATTCACCTCGGGTGATTATTTAAGGATAGACCACCGCGGCCTCGAACACCACGTAGCCCACCTGCTCGGAGGTGTGGTTGCGCTCGGTGTCCTGGATCGTATCCTCGTCAACGGCCAGATAGAGCGTGGTCGCGTCCGCCTGGGTGGAACCGTAGGTGTAGGACCAGCCTCCGTTGCCTCCGTCCATGGCCGCCTGCGTCGTCACGGCCACCGCGGGGGCGGAGGCGAACGACGTGCTGAACGAATAGGCGTATGGCGGGGCGTTGGTCACGCCCTTGACGGAGTCGGCGCCGAGCGCGGCCTCATACGCGACGCCGGAGATGGCGCCGTTTCCGGCCTCGATCACGATGAAGCCCACGGTCTCGTCCGCGCGGGTGACATCGCTGTCCTCGCACACGGTCTTGCCGGTGATGAGCGCGCCGGCCGAGGGCGGGTCCTTGCGGGAGGCGCCCGCGGTCCAGAAGACCGACCAGGAGGCGTCATTGACGCTCATCACCTGGCCGAGGACCACCGGGCTGGTGTAGGCCTGTCCATAGGTCGGGGATTCGCCGACCCAACTGTTGTTTTCGTCCGTGACCGTGGAGAGATACTTCTGGGCCTCGATATTCACGCCGTCGATGGTCCACGCGCCCTCCTCCACCACCAGGTAGTTGACATTGTCCGAGGCGACGGCGCCGCCCGAGGGATTCTGGAGATAGACGTCGAAGCTCGACGAGGTCACGTTGGTCACCCTGGCGACCACGGGCGTGGTGTTGTTGGCGTACTGGATGGAGCACGCCACCACGGCGCTGGTGTAGCTGTTGGTCAGGGTCACGGTCACCGCGGAGCCGCCCGCGGTCACGGCTCCCGCCTCCAATTGCGCGCTGGGCCCGCTCACGCACTGGTCGCCGGCCTCGTCGCAGGACTGGCCGGGGCAGGGGTCGGAGCCGGGCGTACACGCGCCGCCCACGCAGGTCTCCGCGCCGTTGCAGAACAGTCCGTCGTCGCACTCGCCGTTGTTTTCGCACTCGTAGCACGTCTCCCCGGCCTCATCGCAGTATTGACCCGGGCAGGGATCGCTTCCCGACTCGCATCCCGACGCGGCGTTGCAGCTCTCGTCGCCGTTGCAGAATACGCCGTCGTCGCACTGGGCGTCGTCCGGGGTGTTGTCGCACGTGTCGCCCGCCTCGTTGCAGGAGTCCGCGGTGCAGGCGATTCCGTCATCGCAGTCGATGGCGGAGCCGGCCTGGCACGATCCGCTCACGCAGGTCTCCGCGCCGTTGCAGTAGAGGCCGTCGTCGCAGTCCGCGTTGACCAGGCAGTCCACGCACACGTCGCCCGTCTCGTCGCAGGATTGGCCGGGACAGGGGTCGGAGCCGTTCTGGCAGGCGCCGTCCACGCAGGTTTCCGCGCCGTTGCAGAAGAGACCGTCGTCGCAGTCCTCGTTCACATCGCAGCCGCCATAGGCCCACACCTCCAGGTTGTCGAGGGCCGCCTCGATGATGTTGCCTGCCGAGGAGCCGTCCGCGGCGCCGAAACGCAGGCGCACGGTGCTGGTGAGGGTGATGTAGTTCTGCAGTTCAAAGGTTGCCGGGGTCCAGGAGTTGACGCTCTGACTCGATCCCAGCGTCTCCAGGTTGACCCAGTTGGATCCGTTGTCCGCGGAGACCTCGGCCGTGAAGAAATCGCCGGAGTCCTCGCCGGTGTCTCGGTTGTAGAACCATCGCACGTAGTTGAGCGTGGCCGTGTCCGCGCCGCTCAGGTCGATAGTCGGGGACTCCAGGTACACCACGCCGCCGTCCACGTCATTGACCCCGAGGGAGGTGTTCTGGGCCGTGAAAATACATCCGGAGCCCGCGTACGCGTCCTCGGGCTGGGCCTGGTCGCTGCCGCTGATCGTGCCCGCGGGGTCGCCCACCAGCCAGTCTCCGGTGCTCGCCGTGGAGTCAGAGGCGTAGAGATCCCAGCCCTGGGCGTTGCCGCTCTCGAAATCGTCCTCGAACACGGGGCCGGCCACGCACTGATCATTGACCTCGTCGCAATTCTGGCCCGGGCACGGATCTGAGCCGGGCTGGCAGATTAGGTCCACGCAGGTCTCGGCGCCGTTGCAGAAGAGTCCGTCGTCGCAGTCGCCGTTGACCG
>JAAEQC010000037.1 GCA_024231905.1 bacterium
GAGATCCAGAAGGCCATCGAAGAGGCCTCGGCCTACGCCGTCGTGGTTAGTACGGACTCGCTGCAATCCAAGTGGGTCGGCAAGGAACTCCGCCACGCGCTCAAAGTGCAGAAGAAGCGTGGCAAAGAGGAGTACCCAGTTATCCCCCTTTCTCTGGACGGCACCAAGCTCGGCGTTCTGGAGGAGTTCTTCAAGGAGGAACCGATCTACATCCCCGTGACCAGCGATGCGGGTGGCGTGGAAGCGGCGGTTGACGCGATCCTCGTGGCCTTGGGCCAACGTCTTCCTGCCGACGTTGCCGCCGCGCCGCAACCCAAGGCCGAACCGCTTGAAGAACTGGTTCTCGACCTCACCGATCTCGATTTCTACGAAGAAGAGGGTGTCCGCCGCGCGGCGGCCCGTGCGCGACTCGTTTACGAACCGGCCACTCCGGGCCAGCCCGACGTTCACAGCGCCCAGAGCTGGCGGTTCACTGCTCCCATCGGCCCGATCGAGGCTGAGGAGCTTCGCTGGTACCTGGAGAAGTACGCCGTCTGGCCAAGCCACTACTTCCGCGGCCGGGCGCGAAGGGTGGAAGCCAAACTCGTCGAGTGGGGCAAGCTGCTGCACGGTGCCGCCCTGCCGCCGGAGCACACGGCCAACGTGACGGGCGTCTGGGCCGCGGTTGACGGCCAGGCCGGACGTCGCTTCTCCGTCCACGTCGATCCGGAACTCATCGCCGGCGCCCCCAAAGCCGACGTCGCACGGGCTCGCGAGGCCGCCACGCTTCTGCTCGGCCTCCCCTGGGAACTGCTCCACGACGGCGACGGCTTCCTTTTCCAAGGTGCCAAACCGACGCGCGTCCGCCGGCGCCTGCCCGGCACCCGTGCCTTCGATGCCCCGGTCGTCGCCGCGCCCATCCGCATCCTGCTCGTTACGGCCCGGCCCGAAGACGACGCCTGTTCCTACATCGACCACCGTGCCAGCGCCCTGCCGCTCGTCGACGCCATGGAGTCCCTCGGCGGCCTGGTGCAACTCCACATCCTCCGCCCGCCCACGCTGGCCGCCCTCAGCGAGGAACTCGACCGGGCTCGGCGCAACAAGAGGCCCTATCACGTCGTCCACTTCGACGGCCACGGTGTCTACGATCGCCGCGTCGGCCTGGGCGGACTCTGCTTCGAGGAGCCGCAAGACGTCCGCAAGCTCGACCGCCGCCGTCACCAGACCATCTACACTGAACAGCTCGGCTCCATCCTGCGCGACCACCGCATCCCGCTTGTGTTCCTCGAAGCCTGCCAGACCGCCCAGGCGGAAGACGCCTCCGAGTCGGTCGCCTCGGAACTGCTTCAACGGGGCGTGGCCTCCGTTGTGGCCATGAGCCACAGTGTGCTGGTGGAAACGGCCCGCCGCTTTGTCGAGAAGTTCTACGCCGCCCTGGCCGAGGGCCGCCGCGTGGGCGACGCCATGCTGGCCGGCCAGCGCGAGCTCAAGAACGACACCTTCCGCGGCCGCACGTTCGGCACAGGTGAACTGAGGCTCGAAGACTGGTTCGTTCCTGTGCTCTTCCAGGAGAAAGAAGACCCGCAGCTCTTTCGGCAAACGCCCTCGCCGCAGACGCAGGAAGACGTGAAGACCGCGCTGGCCGCCCGCATGGGCGCACTGCCCGATCCGCCGGCCACCGGCTTCATCGGCCGCAGCCGCGAGCTCCTGGCCCTCGAACGGCTGTTGCACCGTGAGCCCTACGCGGTCATCCGCGGGCAGGGTGGCGAGGGCAAGACGGCCCTGGCCGCCGAGCTGGCCCGCTGGATGGTCCGCTCCCAGCAGATCCGCCGCGCTGCGTTCGTCTCCGTCGAAATGCACAGCACTGCAAGCGCCGTCCTCGACGCCATCGGCCGCCAGCTTGTGCCGGACTACTCGGTCGCCACGTTCAAGGATCCGGAAAAGGCAATCCTACCCGTCGAGCGGGCCCTGGCAGAGCAGTCCACGCTCCTTATCCTCGACAACATGGAGAGCATCCTCGAACCGCCCTTCCTGGACAACCGCAACTTGGCTCTGGAGAGCGAAGCCACGGGCCAACCTACGTTTGACGCCGCCGAAGCCCTCACCGAAGACGCCCGTATCGTACTCGACGCCATCCTGACGCTCTGCACGCGGCTCAGCAAGAAGGGCGACACACGCCTCGTCTTCACCAGTCGCGAGCCCCTGCCCGATCCCTTCGATGACGAAGGCAACCGCCGCGAACTCCAACAACTCGCACGGGAAGACGCCGTCCGGCTCGTCGAGCGTGTTCTCAACATCGAAGACGCGGAATCGGGCGACGCCGCCGACGCTGCCCGCGAATCGATCGAGCAGCTCGTCGGCGCCGTCCACGGCCACGCCCGCACCCTCGCCCTCCTGGCCCCCGCCATCCGTACCCGCGGCGTCGACGCCACCCGCGAGTCCCTGGTCGACCTCATGGCCGAGATGGAGCAGCGCTACCCCGGCAGTCGCGAGCAATCCCTGTTCGCCAGCGTGGAGCTCTCGCTCCGCCGCATGTCGCCGGAGAACCGGCAGCGAGCGGAGGTGCTCAGCGTGTTTCACGGCGGGGTCGACCTGGGCGTGCTCCGCAAGATGATGGAGTGGGA
>JAAEQC010000038.1 GCA_024231905.1 bacterium
CAAGGCCCGGCTCCTCCGTTCCCGCCGGATAGCCGGGCTCGGCTGCCGCCGACCCGGGATCTTCCAGGCTGGGAAAAAACCGCCGGGCCTCGGAGACGCCGGGGAGCTCCACGCGACGGCTTTCGCGGCGCGAGGGGTCCGAGAATTCCGGCTGCGAACCGGCCGGATCCCGGCCCGGTGTTGCGAGCTCCGGATCCTCCGGCACCGCCGGGAGGCCGGACTCCGTGAGATCGTCGGCCTCAGGGTGCGGGTGCGGGCCGGCGGCCGGGTTCGGCGCCCGATGCAGGAGGTAGCGCGCCGCAGAGCCCTCGGCCAGCCACGGCTGCTCGAGATACCGGAAGCCCACCGGGGGGAGCGTGGCCGCGGTCCGGGCCGCCTGAGACCCAGCACTGATGGACGGTGTACGACAACACCTTGGTCCCTTGCAGGTTGAAGACGTCGATGATCACCGGATCTTTACGGAACTCCTTGAGCGACATCTTGGAGTCGCCCTCGTAGTTGTTCACCTTGTTGGCCCACTCCTCGAAAGCGGTATCGTGGGTTACCCCGGCCTCGAGGGTGATCGCCTCGTAGGTGGTCTTGCCGGGGAGCTTGTGGGGAGTGCTGCGGTCCCCCGCCTCGTACCAGTCGGTGACCTCGGTGGTCTTTTTCAGGGCGCTGCACTTGTTGAGGCCGGCCACGTACTGGCCGTCCCATTTGATCTTGAACTTGAAGTTGCGGTAGGGGTCGAATCGATCTTTGTTGACCGGGAACTTTGCCATGAGCGTCGCTCCTCATAAAGATGCGGTTTGGAAACGGCCGAATCAGGAAGACGCTCCCGCCTTCTGACTGATTTTGACGACCACGAACTCGGCCGGCTTGAGCGGCGCGAAGCCGATCAGGACGTTGACGATCCCCAGGTCGACGTCGGCCTGGGTGGTGGTCTCGGCGTCGACCTTGACGAAGAACGCATCCGACGGGCTCGAGCCCTGGAAGGCGCCCTGACGATAAAGAGTCGTCATGAACGCCACCACGTTGAGGCGCAGGGCGGCCCACAGGTCCTCGTCGTTGGGCTCGAACACCGCCCACTGGATGCCGTTGTAGATCGACACCCGCAGAAGGATCGCCATGCGGCGAACCGGGACGTAGGTGTACTCCGGATCCGAGGTGATGGTGCGGGCGCCCCAGGAGACGATGCCGGCCGCCGGGAAGCGGCGCAGGCAGTTGACGTGGATGCGGTTGAGGTTGCCCTGCTGGACGTCGGTCAGGTCGACCGCCAGACCGACGGCGCCGCCCAGGGTGGCCTCGGTGCCGGCCGGGGCCTTCCACACCCCGCGGCGGTTGTCGATGCGGGCGTAGAGGCCGGCGACGTAGCCCGAGGGCGGTAGCAAGACCGGCTCGGAGGACCGGCCCGAGGGGTCGAGGGCGCGGA
>JAAEQC010000039.1 GCA_024231905.1 bacterium
CCGAAGACGAGGCCGCCAAGCCCGTCGAGGAGCCCAAGCGCCAGCCGGCCGCCGAGGTGCTCCCGACGCCGGCCGCGCCCCGTCTGAGCACGGACTACGACCCCGAGAGCATCGTCAACCTCGACTTCAGCGCCGAGGAAATGGACGTCGAATTGACGCCCGAGGAGATGCTCGCGCTCATCAACCAGTACGAAGAGACGCTGACCGACATCCAGGAGGGCCAGATCCTCCAGGGCACGGTCATCGAGGTCCGCGAGAACGAAGTCCTGCTCAACATCGGCTTCAAGAGTGAAGGCGTCATCCCCCTCGACGAGTTCGGCTCCATCGAGGTGAGCGACGGCGACGAGTTCGACGTCTTCCTGGAGAAGCTCGAGAACCAGGACGGCCTGGTCGTGCTTTCCAAGGAACGCGCGGACTTCCTCAAGGTCTGGGATCGGATCAAGACCGCCCACGAGGCAGGCGACGTGGTGACCGGGCAGGTCGACCGTCGCATCAAGGGCGGATTGGTGGTCAAGTTGTGGGGCGTCGATACCTTCCTGCCGGGCAGCCAGGTGGCCCTGCGCCAGGTGCCCAACCTGGAGGACATGATCGGCGAAGAGATCCAGTGCCGGATCATCAAGAAGAACAAGCGCCGGCGGAACGTCGTGGTCAGCCGCCGCATCGTGCTCGAGCAGGAGCGTGAGGAGAAGAAGCGCTCCCTCATCGCCGAGCTGGAGAAGGGCCAGGTCCGGACGGGCGTGGTCAAGAACATCACCGACTTCGGCGCCTTCGTGGACCTGGGCGGCATCGACGGCCTGCTCCACATCACCGACCTGAGCTGGGGCCGCGTCAGCCACCCGAGCGAGGTCGTGACCATCGGTCAGGAGATCGAGGTCAAGGTGCTGGACTTCGAGCAGGAGCGTGAGCGCATCAGCCTCGGTCTGAAGCAGCTCCAGTCCTACCCGTGGGACAACGTCGAGGAGAAGTACCCGGAGGAGAGCATCGTTCGGGGCCGCGTGGTCAGCATCACCAACTACGGCGCCTTCGTGGAGCTGGAGAAGGGTGTCGAGGGTCTCATCCACATCTCCGAGATGAGCTGGACCCGCCACATCAAGCACCCGTCCAAGGTCGTCTCCATCGGCGACGAAGTGGACGTCATGGTGCTGAAGATCGACAAGGACAACGAGAAGATCAGCCTGGGCCTCAAGCAGTGCGAGAGCGATCCCTGGCTGACCCTCAGCGAGCGTTACCCCATGGGTACGGCCATCGAGGGCAAGGTCCGCAACCTGACCGATTTCGGCGCCTTCGTCGAGGTCGAGGAAGGCATCGACGGACTGGTCCACATCTCGGACATGAGCTGGACCCGCCGCGTGCGCCATCCCAAGGAAATGCTCAAGCGGGGCGACACGGTCTCGGTCCAGATCCTGGACATCGACACCGGCAAGCGCCGCATCAGCCTGGGCATCAAGCAGCTGCAGGACAACCCCTGGCCGACGCTGGCCGACGACTTCCCCGTGGGTCACGACCTGCAGGGTTCGGTCAACCGTATGCTCGACCACGGCATCATCGTCGAGCTGGGCCGCGACCTGGAGGGCTTCGTGCCCCTGGGCCACCTGGGCATCCCGTCGCTGGACAAGCCCCAGTACTACTTCAAGGACGAGGAAGAGCTCGACCTGAGGGTCATCAAGATGGACGTGGAGAACCGCCGGATCGTGCTGTCAGTCGCCGAACGTCTGAAGGACCTCGACGAGGAAGCCGCCGAGAAGTTCGTCACGGATCATCCGCGCCTGGAGGAAATCGTGGCCGCCGAGGAGGCCGCCGCGGCCGAGGGTGGCGAGGATTCGCCCAAGGAATCCAGCGGCTACGAGGACTACCGGGACGAGGAGTAGGACCGGACCGACAGACGAACGTTCGTTCCGCCTGTGAGAGGGGCGGGGGTCACGCCTCCGTCCCTCCTTCTTTGTGGGAAGTGCCATGAGCAGTGAACCGTTACGCCTATCACCCCTGACCGCATCCGCCCCCGACCCGGCAGACGGCCTCCGTGTGGCCTTCCGCACGTTGGGCTGCCGGCTCAACCAGTACGACACCGAGGGGTTGAAGGCGGCCATCCGCGCCCGTTTCCCCGTGCGCGTGGTGGGCTGGGGCGACGAGGCCGACCTCTACGTGCTCAACAGCTGCACCGTCACCAGCAAGGCCGACCAGGAATGCCGCCGCCTGGCCCGGCAGGTGAAGCGCCGCCGGCCGGCGGCCAAGATGGTGGTGGCCGGCTGCTACGCCCAGACCCAGCCCGACGACCTGCTGGCGGTGCCCGAGATCGACGGCGTGGTTGGCAACACCGCCAAGGACGACGTGGCCACCTGGGTGCCCGAGGTCATGGGCGCCGATGTCCCCGCCCGGTACGTGGAGGAGTTCGCCGCCCACCCGGTCTTCGACTCGCCGCTCATCGACGAGTTCTCCGGCCGCAGCCGTGCCTTTGTGAAGATCCAGGACGGCTGCAACCTGCGCTGCACCTACTGCCTCATCTGGCAGGCCCGCGGCCCCGGACGCAGCCGCAGCGTGGACGATGTGCTCGCCCAGTTGCAGGTGCTCAGCGAGGCGGGCTTCCCCGAGACCATCCTGGCCGGCATCCACTTGGGCGGATACGGCCGCGACATACGGCCGCGGGTCCCCCTGACGGACCTGCTACGCCGTTGTCTGGGCACCTTCCCGGCCCTGCGGATCCGCCTCTCGAGCATCCATCCCAACGAGGTTACTGCCGAACTGCTGAGTCTCTTCGCCGACGAACCGCGCCTACGGCCTCACCTGCACGTGTCCCTGCAGAGCGGTAGCAGTTCGGTCCTGGCCCGCATGAAGCGACCCTACCGCGGGCAGCGCGCCTGGGACGCCCTCAGGGAGATCTCCGCCGTGGCGCCGCGCTTCGGCATCGGCGCCGACCTCATCGTGGGTTTCCCGGGGGAGACCGACGCCGAGTTCGAGGAGACCCGGCGCATGGTGGACGAGTCCCCCTTCAGCTACCTGCACGTGTTCCGCTTCTCGCCGCGGCCCGGCACCCCGGCCGCCGCCATGGCCGACCAGGTCCACCCGGAGACCATCTCCGAACGCAGCGCCGTACTGCGCGCCCTGGCCGAGCGCAAGAAACAGGACTTCGAGGCGGCTATGGTGGGCGATGTGCGGGAGATGGTCGTGGAGTCCGCGTCGGACCAGTCCGGTTGGCGCGACGCCACCACCGACAACTACGCCGTGGCCCTGGTGCCCGACCGCTTTGCCGCCGGCGACCTGATCACCGCCCGGGTGGACCGCGTCGATGGCGGCCGGCTGTTCACGGCCGACGCCCGGCTGGGAGGTGCCTGAGATGTCCGGCTTCACCGAGAACCTCACCGACCTGCAGCCCGTGCGGGAAACGGGTGACGGCACGCGGGTCTACGTGGAGACCTATGGCTGCCAGATGAACACGTACGACAGCCAGGCCATCGGCGGAATCCTGGGCCGATCCGGCTTCGCCATGGTCACCGGGATCGACGAGGCCGAAGTGGTCCTGCTGAACACCTGTTCCGTGCGGGAACACGCGGAACACAAGATCGTCAGCCGCGTGGGGGAGATTCGCGCCCAGCGGCGGGACCGGGGCCTGTCCCAGCCGGCCATCGGCATCTGCGGCTGCATGGCCGAGCGTCTGGGCGAGGAACTGCGCCGGTCCAACCCGCGGGTCGACCTGGTGGTGGGAGTCGACAACTACGACGCCCTGCCCGGCCTGCTGGCGGACCTGGGACTGGGCGGGCGGACGGCCACGCCTGCGGTAGTCGGCCACCGTCCCGACGCCCACTATGTGGCGCCGCCAGATCTCTACCCCACCAACAACAGCCACCTGGTGACCATCCACAAGGGCTGTGACTACAACTGCACCTACTGCATAGTCCCCGCCACTCGCGGCCCCCAGTGCGAGAAGGACCCCGCCGCCATCCTGGACGAGATCCGGGGCATCGTGGACGCCGGCGGGCGCGAAGTCACCCTGCTGGGCCAGAACGTGACGGCCTACCACTGGCAGGGCGAACTCGACTTCGCCGCCCTCCTGGAGCGCGTGGCGGCGGTGGACGAGCTCCGTCGTATCCGTTTCCTCACGGGCCATCCGCGGGACATGCACCCGCACCTCATGGACACCATCGGACGCCTGGAGAAGGTCTGCCCCTGGCTGCACATTCCGCTCCAGAGCGGGTCGGACCGGATACTGCGTCGCATGAAGCGCCTCCACCGGCGGGACGAGTACTACACCATGATCGACCACGCTCGGCAGGTCATTCCGGACGTGACTTTCTCCGCTGATTTCATCGTCGGCTTTCCGGGGGAGACCGAGGCGGATTTCCAGGATACGCTTGAGGTGATCCGGCGCGTGAAGTACGATCAGGTCTTCAGTTTCAAGTATTCGGAACGGCCAGGCGTCCCGGCGGAGAAGCTCGCCGACGACGTGCCCCTGGTCGAGAAGAAACGGCGTCTGGCCGAGCTCATGGCCGTGCAGGACGAGGTATGGCGGGAGACGGCAGCGGCCTGCGTCGGGGAGACCTGGCGGGCCGTGGTCGAGGGACCCGCCCGGCGTCCGACCGGCGCGCTCCGCCTGCGCACGGCCAACAATCGCAAGGTCCTGCTCAAAGAGGCGGACCTGGAGACCGGAGCCGCTGTCGAGGTGCGGATCACCGGTTGCAGCAACACGACTTTCCTGGGTGAGACCAATCCGGCCTGATGCCTTCGGGACAGCCGGAGAAACGAGGTGCCGCCGTGTGGGTGATCAAGGGGCTTCTCTTCCTGGCCCTGCTTTTCGTGCTCGTGTACTTCTTCATCTCCAACGCCGACCAGACGGTGGACCTGAAGGCCTTTGGCCGCGACTACCTGGGCGTATCCATCTACTGGGTCGTGGTGGTTTGCTTCCTCCTGGGTTTCGCCTCCAGTTTCATCCTGGCGGCCATCCGGGAGTTCCGCTCCCACCGGGAAATCGGACGGCTCCGCAAGGAGGGCAAGCGCAAGGACCAGGAGATCGCCGACCTGCGGACCCTGCCCCTGCGGGACTCGATCAGCGGTTCCGGATCGGCCGCGGTGATCGACCCGGCTACGGAGGATAGCTCCCGTGAGTAATCTCCTGGTCATCGTGGCGGTGGCCGTGGTAGCGGCAGTCGCCGGTGTTCTGTGGTCGGTCTTCGGACGGACCGAGGAACGGGACCGCGGATCCGACTATCTCCACGCCCTGGAGCACTGGCTCGCCGGGGAGGAGGACGAAGCCCTGCGCCTGCTGACCGAGGTCGTGCGGGAGGATCCTTCCTCGGTGGAACCATATCTCCAGCTGGGCCACCTGCTCCGCCAGCGCGGCGACGCCGCTCGCGCCGCCGTGCTCCACCGGGGCCTGACCGTCCGGCCGGGCCTGTCCAAACCCCAGCGGGTGGCCATCGGCGTGGCCCTCGCCGAGGATCTGCTCGCCCTCGAACGTTGGGACGAGGCCCAGGAGGTGCTGGACGGTCTGGTGCGCGACGCCACCGGCCGGACCGCCTACTGGCGCGCCCGCTTCGCCCAATGGCACGGCCAGGGCAACCGGCCCGAGGCGGCGCGGTCCCTGCAGAAGGCTCCCCGCTTCTGCCCCGAACGCGATCACGCCTGGTTCAGGACTTCCTACACCGCCTACCAATTGGACCGAGCCCTGGAGCACGCTCGCGCAGGCGAATCCGGTCCGGCACGCGCCCGGCTTAAAGATGTGGCCAAGTTCCCCTCGGCCGCACCCCGCGCCGCCCTCGTGCGGGCGGTGCTCGCCGCGACGGAGCAGGATGCCGCCGGCGCCCTGACCGTGGCCGCCGAGGAACTGCTGGAGAACCCGCGCGAGCTGGAGGTCTTCCTGCCCCTGCTCCAGGACGTGCTCCTGGAATCGGGCCAGTTTTCCCGCTCGTTGCCCATCCTGGAACGTGCCTGCCAGTCGGCCCAGGCGCCGGCGCGTCTGTGGATCAGTCTCGCCCTGCTCTACGAGAAGCTCGGTGACCGGGAGAAGGCCCTGCGCCTGCTCGAAGGCAAAGCGACAGGAGGCGGACTGACCCCGGACGTGGCCTCGCCCTACCTGAAGCACCTGTGTCGGGAGGCGTCGGACACGGATCTCGGCAAGCTTTGCGCCATGCTGAGCATCCCCAACACGGCCCGGGTCTGGACTTGCGAATCCTGCGGCCGGACCGAGCCCCAGGTCCGCTGGTTCTGCCCGGTCTGCCGTGGCTTCGACACCTACGGCGCCGGATTGGAGACCACGTGATGCGCAACCGCTTGTGGGTGGGCGCTCTGGCCGTGGCCCTGCCGGTCCTGACCTGGGTCTTCGCCAGCGGCCAGGATCTGTCCCACCTCTTGTCCGAAGCCCGGTACGACGAAGCGCGCACCCTGCTCGAAGCCACGCCGGAACCCCCGTCCACCACGACGGACCGCCTGGACGCCGCCCGTTTGGCCACCGATCCGGCCACAGCCCTGATCCACCTCGAGGGCGTGGCTTTTGACGCCGATGCCGAGTTGCGCACGGCCGCCCTGCTGGACCGCGCCGGTATCCTTTGCGGCGCCGGCGATTTCCGCGAAGCCCTGCGTGTCCTGCAACCGCTGCTGGACGACGATGCCACCGCGCCCGTGGGCCAAGCCCATCTGTTGGCGGGGCTCGCCCTGCGCGCGGTGGGGGACCCGGACGGTGCCGAACGCATGTTCGCCTCAGTGCGTCCGGAGGATCCATCCTTCGCCGCGGCCCGCATCGCACTGGGCGACCTGGGACTGGAGAAGGGCGACGCCCACCTGGCTCTGCGCTACTTCGACGCCGCCCTGGAGACCGGCGCGGTCCGCGCCCAGGCCGGCCGCTGGCAGGCCCGGCGCCTGTTGCAGGAAGACGCCGACGCCGCATCGATCCTGACGGACCTCCAACGGAACGACCGCGGCGGCATCGCCCTCCTGGAGATCGGTCGCCAACGCCACGCGGACGCGGACGCCGAATCGGCCCGACGTCCGCCGGCTGTGCGGGACACCATCGCCACAGCGCCGGTCACGACCGCGGGCCGTTACACCCTGCAACTGGGAGCCTACCGCGACCGGGGCCTGGCCCTGGAAATCATGCGCCGCTACGCCTCGCGGGTAGCAAACCTGCGCATCGACGAGGACCGTGACGAGCACGGCCAGATCCTCTACAAGGTTCGCACGGGCTCCTTCGTGAATCCCGCCCGGGCCCGTTCCGAAGCCTCGCGACTCTCCCGCGACCTGGACGTGGACGTGTACGTGGCCGAACCGGGTCGCTGATCGCCATGGCTTCTCCGCGCCGGAAAAAGACTCCCGCCGACGGTCCCAAGGTCACACCCATGCTGGCCCAGTACCTCCAGATCAAGGGGGAGCATCCGGACGCCCTGCTGCTCTTCCGCATGGGGGATTTCTACGAGACCTTCTTCGACGACGCCAAGGTGCTGGCCGACACGGCCGGCGTCACCCTGACCAGCCGCGATGCCAAAAGCGACCACCCGGTGCCCCTGGCCGGCGTCCCGCACCACGCCCTGGATACCTACCTGCACCGCCTGCTGGAAGCCGGGCTCACCGTGGCTATTTGCGAGCAGGTGGAGGACCCCGCCCTGGCCCAGGGCCTGGTCAAACGCGAGGTGGTGGAGATCATCAGCCCGGGTACGGCCATGGCGCCGGAACTGGTGAACACGGCCACGGGCGTCTACTGCCTGGCCTGGGCGCCGCGCCGGGAGGGACCCGGCGGCTGGGCGCTGCTGGACGCCTCCACCGGTGATTTCCGCTGCGGCCAGGAGACCACGACCCTCGAGAGCCTTTGCGAGCGCCATGCCGTGCGCGAAGTCATCGTCCACGAGGACACCACTGACGGACAGATGCAGCGTTGGCGCACCGCGCGTCCGGGGGTCGTCTTCAATCGGGTCAACGGAGCCTGGTTCCACCCGGAGTTTGCCCGACGCACCCTGATCGACCACTTCCAGGTGGCCGGGCTGGGCGCGTTCGGCCTGGAGGAGGAGGGTCGCGAACCGGCCTGCACCGCCGCGGGCGCCGCCCTGCGCTACCTCTCGGCCCTGAACCTGCGCCGTCCGGAGCAGGTGACCACCCTCGGTTTCGTGGCGCCTGGCGACCGTCTGGTCCTGGACGAGGAGACCCTGCGCAACCTGGAAGTATTCCGCACTTTCCGCGGCGATCGCGGCGCCGGAACCCTTGTTCACCACGTGGACGGCACGGTCACGCCCATGGGCCGACGCCTCCTGGAGCAACGCCTGGCCGAGGCCATGACCGACCTGGACGAACTGAACGGCTGGCATGCCGGCGTGGCCGCAGCGGTGGACGACCGTCCCTGGCGCACGGCGCTCCGTGCGATCCTGGAGCGCGTCGGGGACCTGGAACGCCTGGCCGCCCGCGCCGCCACCGGACGCATTGGGCCGGCGGCCCTACGGCAACTCGGCGGCGCCCTGGCTGCCGTGGACGAACTGGCTGCCGCCGCCCCGAGCGGGCACCACCGGAACCATCCGGCAGCCGGTTGGCTCGACGCCCTGACCGGTTTCGCCGACCTGTCCGGACGCATCTTCCGCACCGTGGCCGAGGACGCTCCCGCCACCGTCCGCTCGTCCGGCTTCATCGCCGACGGAGTAGACGGCGAACTGGACCGGTGCCGCTCCCTGGCCGGCGACAGCCGCGGCTTCCTGGCCGGCCTGCAGGCCAGGGAGCGCGAGGCCACGGGCATCGGCAACCTGAAGGTCGGTTTCAACAAGGTTTTCGGCTACTACTTCGAGATCACCAACAAGCACCTGGACAAGGTGCCAGAGCGATTCCAGCAGAAGCAGACCCTGGTCAACTCGGCCCGCTTCCACACGGACGAGCTCAAGGAAGCGGAGACCTCCATCCTCGAGGCCGAGGACCGGGCAGGCGAACTGGAAACGACCATCTTCGCGGACCTGCTGGCGGCCGTCGGCGCCCAGCTGGGACCGGTAGTCGCCGCCGCGCGGGCCGTGGCCAACGTGGACCTCATGCTGGGCTTCGCCGAACTGGCCGAGCGCCACGACTACCGCCGCCCCCTGTGCGACGACTCCCTGGAACTGGAGATCACCGGCGGACGCCACCCGGTGGTCGAGCAGCTCCTGGAGGCGGACTTCATCCCCAACGACACGGTCCTGGACGGGGTCGGCCGCCAGGTCCTGCTGTTGACGGGACCGAACATGGGCGGCAAGTCCACCTACCTCAGGCAGGTGGCCCTCATCGTGCTGCTGGCGCAGGCCGGTGGTTTCGTGCCCGCCCGCAGCGCCCGCATCGGCGTCACGGACCGCATCTTCACCCGGGTGGGGGCCAGCGACAATCTGGCCCGGGGAGAATCCACCTTCTACGTGGAAATGAGCGAGGCGGCCCACATCCTGCACCAGATGAGCCGCCGCTCCCTGGTGATCCTGGACGAGATCGGCCGCGGGACGTCCACCTACGACGGACTCTCCCTGGCCTGGGCCATCACCGAGTTCCTGGCCGACAGGCTGGGACCGCGCCCGCGCTCGGTCTTCGCCACCCACTACCACGAGCTCACCGAACTGGAGGACCAGATCGAGGGGCTGGTGAACCTCCAGCTGGAGGTGAAGGAATGGGAGGGTCGCATCATCTTCCTGCACACGGTGCGACCGGGCCGTAGCGACAAGAGCTACGGCATCCACGTGGCGCGCCTGGCCGGACTGCCCGAAGGGGTTCTGCACCGGGCCGAGGCCATCCTCGCCTCCCTCTCGGCGGGCGACCGCCGCGACCTGCCCGCCCGCCTGCCCGGCACCGAGGAGGGACCGCCGGCGGCGGCCTCGGCGCCCCAGCTCAGCCTCTTCCGGGAATCCGAAAGGGACGCTCTGGCGGCCCTCCGGGAACTGGACCTGGACCGCATCAGTCCCGTGGACGCCTTCATGTGGCTCGTGAAGATCCGCACCCAACTGGACGATTGACCCCGTTTCAGGTACAGATCGGGTGATTCCGGCCGAATATCCGGGCAGGGGCACCGCCGCCCGTCGCGGCGCCGCCCACCACCGAAGAAGGGACGATGAAGGACGGCATCAAGTGGTCGGTCGTACTGGCGTGTCCGGGAGTCGACGAGGTCTCCCTGCTGGCGGATCTCTCCGCCCGGCGTGACGCACGCGTCGTGGCCGTGGCCGATCCCGTGGGGGATGCCCTGGGCACGGACCTGGCGCGGATCATGGGCCTGCCCATCGTATCATCCCTGGCGGCTCTGGATCTGCCCGACTCCACGGTCGTCGTGCACGGCCGGCTTCGTGGACGGGTGGCCGACCTGGTGGACGAAGCGACCGCTCGCGGCTGGGAGACCGTCCGCGCCGCCGATTTCGCCGCCCGCATGGCTTCCCCCTTGCCGCCGCGCGCTCTGGGGCCGACCGCGGATCCTTCTCCGGACCTGCAACACCTGGAGCAGGAGACCGCGTCCATCCACCGCACCCTCAGTCGCATCGAGGAGGCCCTGGACCGTGACTCCCTGCTGCGCTGGCTCCTGAACCTGGCCATGCGCGCCACCGGCGCCGGTAGCGGTTCGTTGCTGCTGCTGGACGAGGCCGCCCAGGAACTCTACGTGGGCTTCGACCACGGATTGAGCGAGGCCACGCGGCGCAGTACGCGGATTCCCCTGGGCGAGGGCATCGCCGGTCGAGTGGCCGTCACCCGGCGGGCCGAACGCAACCGCGCCCGGGGCTCGGACCAGGAGCGCGACCGTCCCGACATCGTGGACGCCGTATGCGCCCCGGTGGTCTGGGAGGACCGTCTCCTGGGTGTCCTGAACGTCTCCGCATCCGCGCCCGACGGTCCCCTCCGCGACGATGCCCTGGGGCTCGTGGCCGGCTTGACCCATCGCCTGGGACTCATCCTCGAACGTTTCCTACGCCTGCAGCAGGTCCAGGACCGGGCCCGTTTCCGTGAGCTGGACGAACGCCTGCTCCGGGAACCGGAGCACGCCGACGACGACGTGAGCGGAATGACCGCCCGTGTGGAGGCATTCCGCGGAGCCAGCTGTGCCGACACGGCGGAACTGGGCCTGTTGACCGCCGATGGGGCCCTGTGCCTGGTGGGCGCCGACGGGATCCGGCACGTGACGCCCATCTCCGCTGAGCAGGCCGAAGTGTTGACCCTCGGCAACCCGCGGGTCGTGCGCGAGGGCGACGGAACCACCGTCTACCATCTGCCCCTGTGCGGCGCCGTGGAGCGAGCTGTGCTGACCCTGGGCTTCGCCGCCGCCGAATCGGCCCGGGACTTCGGGGCCCACTGCGGCGACTACATCTATCTGGCGGGACGGCACCTGGGCCACGCCATCGACCTGGCTGCTCGCGGCGAGGAACTGGCGCGGATCACGTCCTTGGCCTCGTCCCTGTCCAGCCTGGCCGAAGTACGCGACGGAGCCGGGGCCCGCGAGCGCGCCCTGGCCGCGGCCTGTCGCCTGACCGGCGCCGATCGCGCGCTGGTCGTGGAGAAGGACCACGGCGACGGCGACGACGCCGATCTCCTGGCCGAAGGACGGCGCCTCCTGGCCGACACCGAGGAGCACGGCTGGCACGCCACGGTCCTCGAGACCGCCGACGCCGCTCTACCGGGACGATCAGTCCTGGTGGTGCCCATGGAGCCGCACCGGCCCCTGCCGGGGCTCCTGCTGGTGGACAAGAGCCGGGTCCACCCACTGGACTCCGCAGTCTTCACCGCCGCCGATGCCCGCCACGTGAGGCGTCTATTGCCGCTCCTGGCCAGGGGACCGGAGGAGGTCCCTCAGCCCGCGGCCCCGGCGCCGATCAACCTGATGGACCGCCTGCGCCGCGAGATGGACCGTTGCGACCGCTACCACACCATGCTGGGTGTTGCCGCCTTCCACCTGGACCGGCCGGCCGCCGCCGCCGGCCCTCTGCCCACGGCGCTGGCCCTGGGGCTCCAGCTGCGCTCCAGCGACGAGGTGGGTTGCCTGGACGACGGCACCCTGGTCGTCATCGTCCCCGAGGATGTGCAGTCCCTGCCGCGCCTCCAGCGCCGCGTGGGAGTCCTGTTGGAGAACCTGGCCGGCCCCGAAGCCGTGGTGAAAAGCGGCTCGGCGGTCTACCCGGGCACGGCCCAGGATCCCCAACAGCTGCTGGCCGCCGCCACCCGTAGCCTGCACGGCGATTGATCTTCTGCCCGGGTTATCCCCGCTTTTTCCTTTCCGGGCCGCCCCGGGGACTCACCGCCGGTTGACGCCCGACGGCGCCTTGTCTAACCTTGCTTTCCTGTTGCCCGCGAACCGCCTCGGCGAAGGAGCACCGCTTTCATGGACCCGTCGGCCGACTCCGCCGCCAGGATCAACGTCCTGGACAGCGCCACCATCGATCGCATCGCCGCCGGCGAGGTGGTCGAGCGGCCGGCCTCCATCGTCAAGGAGCTGGTGGAGAACGCCCTCGACGCGGACGCGGCGCGGGTGACGGTCTCCCTGCTCGAGGGCGGTCTGAGCGGCATCACCGTGGACGACGACGGCAGCGGCATCACCGCCGCAGATCTGCCCCTGGCCTTCGAACGCCACGCCACGAGCAAGATCGCCGCCGCAGCGGACATCATGCACGTGGGCAGCTTCGGTTTCCGGGGGGAGGCCCTGGCGGCCATCGCCTCGGTCAGCCGTGTGCGCTGCACGAGCCGCACCGAGGACGACGACACCGGATCGCTCATCGAAGTGGAAGGCGGGGAGATATCCCGCCGGGAGCCGGCGCCGCGCAACCGGGGCACCACCGTTGAAGTCAGCGACCTCTTCTACAACACGCCCGCCCGCCGCAAATTCATGAAGACCGCCCAGGCGGAGAAGCGCGCGGTCATGAAGCTCATGACCCAGCTCGCCCTCGCTCATCAAGAGGTGCGCTGGCTCGTGCGAGCCGACGGCGACGTGGCCCTGGACCTGCGGCCCACCACCTCCCTCACCGAACGGGCGGGGGACCTCTTCGGCACTTCGGTCATCGAACACCTGGCCCGATTCGAGCTGGAGCACGGCGGCTTCAGCATCGGTGGCCTGGCTTCGCGCCCCACCTGGACCCGCGGCAACCGCGAACAGCAATTCGTCTTCATCAACCGGCGGCCGGTGGTGAACCGCGCCCTGAGCCAGGCCATCGTCCAGGCCTACAAGGAGGTCGTGCCGCCGGGTCGCTTCCCGGTGGTCATCGCCTTCCTGCAGGTGCCCCTGGGGGAGGTGGACGTGAACGTCCACCCGGCCAAGACCGAGGTACGGCTGCTCCTCGAGCGCGAGGTCTTCGGACTTCTCAAGCGAGCGCTCACCGAAGGTCTGAGCCTGCACGACGCGTCCGACCTGCGGCCCTGGCGCGGGCCGGGGGTCGGTGGCGGCACCGACAGCGCGGCCACCGAGCGTATCGACGAGGCCGAGTCCGACTACCTGCGCCGCTACTTCCAGCGCGGCGCCTCCGAGGGTTACGAGTACCGCGGCGTGAGCCGGGATCAAGGCGAACTCTTCGGCGTCAACGCCCTGCGCGGCGATCCTGCTCCCGGTGCCGATCCCCTCGTCGGCCCTGAAACGGTGGCTGACGCTCCGCTCCACGCGGCGCCCTTCTGGCAGCTCCATCGCACCTACATCGTCACCCAGATCCGCGGCGGTCTGGTCCTCATCGACCAGCACAACAGCCACGAACGCATCCTCTACAACGAGGCCCAGAAGGCCATCGGCGAGGGCTTCGGCGTACCGACCCAGCAGTTGCTCTTCCCGGCCCACCTGGAACTCTCGCCCGGCCAGATGCAGGCCTGGCAGACCCACGGCGGGCAGATGACGGCCATGGGCTTCACCATCGAACCCTTCGGCGGCCAGAGCATCCTCGTCCAGGGCATCCCGGCCAGCCTCAAGAACTGGAACGACGGCCGTCTGCTCCTGGACATGCTGGACGACCTGGCCTGGGACGACACCCCGAGCCAGGAGAACCAGGTGGACCTGCTGGCCAGCTACGCCTGCCACGGCGCCGTGCGCGCGGGCGAGCCGCTCACCGTGCCGGAAATGCAGAACCTGGTGGACCAGCTCTTCGCCACGGACACGCCCCTGAGTTGCCCCCACGGACGTCCCACCCTCATCCAGTTCTCCCTGGAGGAGCTGGAAAAACGCTTCGGCCGGTCCTGAGGTGGGGGCCGGGATCTGTCCCGCCGTCGTCGGACCCACCGCCGTGGGCAAGACCGCCCTCGTCACCACCCTCGCCTCCCGCCTGCCCCTGGAAGTCATCAGCCTGGACAGCCGCCAGATCTACCGCGGACTGCGCATCGGCACCGCCCAACCCACAGCCGAGGAACTGGCCGTCTGCCCCCATCACCTGGTGGATTTCGTAGACCCGGACGAGGCTTACGACGCCCAGCGCTTTCGCCGGGATTTCTCACGTGTCCACGACGAGATCACCGGCCGCGGCGGCGTGCCGATCCTGGTGGGAGGCGCGGGCCTCTACCTCAAGGCCGTGGCCGAGGGTTTCCTGGCGGTGCCCGGACAGACGCCCGAACGTCTGGCCGAGGTGCGGGCCGAACTCGAGCGACTGAACGACGACGCCATCCGTCTCCGTCTGGCAACCGTCGATCCGGCCAGCCACGACCGTCTGCACGCGAACGACCGCCGTCGCTGCCAGCGGGCTCTGGAGATCCACTTGATCACCGGCCGTTCCTTGACCGAGCTCGTGGCCGAGCAGGCCCCCGATCCGGCTCTGGGCGCCTCCTTTCCGATCTTCGTCCTGGAGCGTGACGTGGGGGAGTTGGAAGACCGCATCGCGCGGCGCACGGCGATCATGCTCGCCGAGGGCTGGATCCAGGAAACCGAGACCGCCCTCGCCGCCCACAGCGCCGCGGGCCCCGGACTCATGAGCATCGGCTACAGGGAAATCGTCCAGTTCCTGCATGGTGAACGGGAGAGAACAGACCTGGAGGCCGGGATCGTCCTGGCCACGCGTCAGTACGCCAAGCGCCAGCGGACCTGGTTCCGGGGCGTCGAGGCCGCCGGTCGTGTTCATCCGGACCGGGCGGCGGAGACCATTCTGCGCGTCCTGGAGGACCGGTAGCGATCTTGACCCCGGTTCGGGCCGGCCGTATACCCATAGTGACCTGCTATTATCATTCTCTATTCACCATGAGGATTTCCATGCGCCATCTCGTCCGCTGCGCCCTGCTCCTCCTGGTCGCCGGCGTCGGCACCGCCCGGGCGGACCTGCCGCGGGACTGGACGCGGCTCGACGGCATGCTGGATCGCAGCCGCGTGCTCCACTACTACCTGAGCGGTATCAATCAACCCGATGACGGCTATGGGATTTACGTTGAACGATTACGCTACGAGGCCGAGGTCGATTCCATCGGCCCCGAAGGGTGGGCTGCCCTGACCGCAGCCCAACAGGAACGACGCCGATCCCTGGCCCGGCAGCGGGTAGCCCGGCTGGACCGCGTACGCCGCACCATGAGCCGTCTCTACAACTCGACCCTGGGTGTGGAATCCGCACCGGCCGCCGGCGACGGAGTCTTGCTCGAGGGCGGAGCCGAGTTGGTCATCGATGCCCTGGCCGACCTGATCCATGCTACCGGTCTGGTGCCGATCGAACCGGAACCCTGGGCCGATCTCGCCTACTTCGCCGGTCTCGTGGGCGACACGCGCCGTCAGCGCCATGCCTTCCAGGCCTTCCGCGCCCTCCACGACGCGCTCCCCGCAACCACGCAACATTCTCTCGCCTTCAGGCGGGCCCGTGGCGCCCTCGACATGGCCTGGACCGAGCGTGACCTGGGCCAGGGCGACCGGGCCGTGGCCCTCAGCCTCGAAGCCCGGACCTGGATCGTACGTGGAGGACTCCAGGGCCACTTGCTCAGCCGGGAGGCTCGCCTGGTGGCGGGACTCGCGCGGGCGGAGCAGGGTCGTCTGGAAGAGGCCCGGGAACTGGCCGCTCCTCTCGATGACCTGCCCTTCCAACGCCGCAATTCCATCTCCCATTTCTTCGGATATGCCCAGGCGGCAAAGCGGGCCTGGAGCGGGCGGCCGGCCACCGAGGTCTTGGAAGAGGCCTTGGAAGAGCCCTCAGGCGAGGCCGGCACGGATATCAACGACCCCATGGCACCGCAGCGCGTCGGCGGCGGGCTGACTGCCGCCCACACACCCAACGATTGGTCTCCGGAACCGGTCGTCCAGAAGAACGCCGGAGTGTCAGGCACGTCCGATTGGGCCCGCGACTGGGTCCAGGCCTTCATCCATCTGCGCAGCATGCCGGCGGAGGTCGTCCTGAAGCGGATCGCCGAACCGGACCCCATGCGCGAGTACCCTCCCGGTCTGGCCCACCGCTACTGGAACGACTTCGGGCTGGTGTACGAACGACTCGGCCGCCACGCCGACGCGCGCCGTTGCTACGCCGCCGCAACCATGTACAGGCCGTACTTTCTCTACTACCCCCTCGAGGGCCGCCAGAGCCGTTCGCGCCTTTACACCGGCGAGGAGGAAGCACGGGTCTACTACCTCGGCGCAGGCCGTTTCTACACGGGCGGCGATCTCTACGCCTTCGCCTCCGGCTGCGTCCTGGCCTGGGAATTCACCGACGACCCCGATCGCCGCGACCGGTTGCGCGACCTGGCCGAGGAGAGCCTCACCGCCTGCCGCAACCGGGGCATCAGACCAACAGCGGCCCTGGCCCAGCGCGGCCGTCTGCGTTACCTGGCCGGGGATCTGACCCGGGCCGGCACCGACCTGGAGACCGCCCTGGAAGAATTCCGGGCCGAGCAACGGGACGACGCGGAACTGTTACTCATGCTCGGTCTCGTCCACTTCAACGCGGGTGACTTCAGCGGCGCGGCGCCCTGGCTCGAGGACTACAGCCGCCGCCGTCCCGGCGAGGTGGTCGGATGGTTGGCCTTGGGCCTCGCAGCGGCCCATATGGAGCACCTGGCGGCGGCGGAGACCGCTCTGAGCCGCGCCGTGGACCTGAGACCCGACGACCCCGGCAGTTGGTTCAACCGGGGACTGGTGCGCATCAAGCGCGGGCAAGGGGAGGCCGCCCTGGCCGATCTGGAACAGGCGTTGGTCCTCGTACCCGGCCACGCGGACATCCTTCGCATCACTGAATTGCTGGCGGCCGGTGAACTGCCGAACATAGCACTCCAGTCGTCGCCCATCGTCCTGGGCACGTCCCAACCGGCCACGACTGCCTCCGAGTCTTTGCAGAGGGTCCACATGGGAGCGGAGATGAGGGCGTCCTCCGTGGCGGACCTGCTCTCCGCCGGGCTGGAGGAGGGGGCCGACCGTTTCGCGCTGGAAGACACCCACCTGCACGATCCCTCCCCGGCCAACCGCGCCCTCCTGGCCCGCCGCTACCTGGCCGACGGCCGACCCGATCTGGTCCAGGATCTCCTGGTCCCGGTCTGGGACTCGGGACTTACCGACGAGGAACTCCTGGTCCTGCTGGCCGCCGACCGCGAACTGGGCGAGTCCGAACGAGCGGTAGCCCTGGTTCACGGACTCCAAGGGATGGCGCCGGAGACCGCGACTGCGGCCATCTGGCAACTGGTGGGCGTGACCTGTCTGGAAGCAGGCCTGGAGAATCAAGCCGACGCAGCCCTGAAGTACGCCGAGAGCCTGCTGAAAGCCACGGTTCCCGACGATCGCTGACCAGCCGCAAGTCCGCACATGCTACGATGGGCAATCTTTCAGCCTGAGGAGATGCCGTGCGCCGACTCGCCCTCGCCTGCCTCCTGCTCGCCGTAGCGGGCTCCGCATCCGCCCAGCACTACGCCGACTTCGACGCCTGCGGCTATGACCGGGGACTCAACAACGTCAACGGCCTGCGCGTGTACTTCGATCCGGCGGTCCCGACCGGCTGCGCCGGCACCCTGGCCTCGCCCGGCTTCTACGCCTGGGCCCCCGCACAGCAGGTGGCGGTCTACCTTGTCCTGACTCACCCCACCGCCGCCACGCTCCAGAGCTGGCAATGCGACTTCACCATGGATGGAGTGGGCCTCGTGCTCGCCACCACCTACTACGGCGGCACCTACCTGGAAACGGGGACGGGGGACACCCACGTGGTGGACATGATGGTGCCCACGCCCCTGGGCGCGACCCACGTGCCCCTGATGCGCTTCGACGTCCTGCTGTCGTCGACGAGCATGCAGCCGGGCCAGACCTTCGACCTCGTAGAGTTTTACCTGCGCGCCGCCGGCGGACGCACGGAGGTCGCGCCCGGTTACGTGGATGGCGACGGCGCCTTCACGCCCTGCGCCTCGTTCACCAGCCCGTACAACGGCTGGGACGTGCCCTGCATGATGCTCAACGACAACACGGGCGTGACCGAAGGCGAAGCGGAAACCTGGAGCGAATTGAAGGCTCTGTACCGGTGAGACGGGGGAAAGAAGATGGAGCGGGCTACGGGACTCGAACCCGCGACCTCCAGCTTGGGAAGCTGGAGCTCTACCAGCTGAGCTAAGCCCGCTCCGGACGGTCAAACTAACCTGCGGGCCCGGACCTGTCAACCGACCCACCCGCCCGGAGGGCAAGCGGTTGCGCGCCGCGGACTCCTGTGTTTCCTTGGACTGATGATCCCGCTCGTAAGACCGTTTCCGCCACCCCTGGACCGGCTCCACGCCTGGTGCCAGGGCGACGGCGTCACCCACCTGGACGGGCGCCCCGTCGAGGACATCCTGGACCTCTACTACTACACTCCCGAGGACGGCAACCTGCGCCTGGACCTGTCCCGTGAGGACGGCACGGCCGTGTCCCTGGAACTGGACCCCGGGGACCTGGACCAGGTCACCGCCTGCTTCGCGCCCCTGGAGTTCAAGACCTGCGCCTGCGACTGCGTCTTCTGTTTCGTCGACCAGAACCCCGCTGGTATGCGCGAGCCCATTTACGTGAAGGACGAGGACTACCGCTTCAGCTTTCTCTACGGCAACTACATCACCCTGACCAGCCTCGGCAAGCGCGGCCTGGCCCGCATCAAGGAGCAGCGCATGTCGCCGCTCTACGTGTCCGTCCACGCCACGGACATCGACGTGCGCACGCGCATGCTCGGCATCAAGCGGCGCATGGACGTGGTGGCCATCCTGCGCGATCTGTGCGAGGCGGGCATCGAGATCCATACCCAGGTGGTGCTGTGCCCGGGCTGGAACGACGGCGCGATCCTCGAGAAGACCTTCCGGGAACTGCTGGAGTTGGCGGCGCCACCGGAGGATGACGCCGCGCCGTTCTCGCCGATCAGTCCCCGCGGCCACGGCTACGAAGCGGGGGAGGAGACCCTCCCGACCCGCGGCGGGGTGCGCTCCCTGGCCGTGGTGCCTGTAGGCCTGAGCGCCCACCGCAAGGGATTGACCAAGCTCGACCCGGCCACGCCGGAGATCGCCGCCATGGCCATCGAGCAGGTGGCGGCCTGGCAGGCCGAAGCGCAGCAACGCGTGGGCTACGGATTCGTCTATCTGAGCGACGAGTTCTACCTGTTGGCGGACCGGCCGTTTCCGCCCACCGAGTCCTACGACGGCTTCTGGCAGGTGGACAACGCGATCGGCCTGACACCCCGCCTGCGGGACGCCTGGGCCGAGGAATTGTCCTGGGCCGCCGAGGACGGCGACGCGCCCGCCCTGCCCCTGACCGTGCTCACGGGCGAACTGGCGGCCAGAGCCTGGCGCCGCGAGTTCACCCCGGTCCTCGAGGCTGCTGGTGTGCCCCCGGTGCAGGTGCACGGCATCGAAAACACCTTCTACGGCCACACCGTCACGGTGGCCGGCTTGCTCTCGGGCGCCGATCTTAAGCGTGGCCTGGCCGCGCTCCCGGCCGAGCCCCTACAGCGGGTCGTGCTCTCGCCGCGGGTCTTCAACGCCGACGGCTTGACCCTCGACGGCCTGACGTTCGAGGAGGTCACCGCCGACCAGCCCCACCCGGTGGAGGTGGGCGAGGAGGACGGTTTCATTGATTTCTGGAGCCGACTCCGCTAGTTTGACGCCCTGACGACTTTTACCCCAGCAGACAGGTACCGCCGTGCCCTTGCGCACCGTCGCCATCATCGGCCGCCCCAACGTGGGCAAGTCTACCCTCTTCAACCGGATCATCGGCGAGAAGCGCTCGGTGGTGCACGAGACCGCCGGCGTCACGCGTGACCGCATCGCCGAGACTACCGACTGGGCGGGCCATCCCTTCCTCCTGCTGGACACGGGCGGCATCATCCCCTTCGGCGAATCGGGCTCCGACTTCGACGCCTTGGTCACGGAGATCGCCCGGGCCGCCATCGAAGAAGCCGACCTGGTGCTCTTCCTGGTGGACGCCAAGGTGGGCCCCATGGCCTGGGACGAGTCCATCGCCCGCGACCTGCGCAAGCGCGGCAAGCCCGTGGTCCTGGCCTGCAACAAGGTGGAGAAGGACGCAGACCGGTCCACCCTCGCCGAGTTCTACAGCCTGGGCGTGGGCGAACCCCAACCCATCAGCGCCCTCCACGGCCGGGGCGTGGGGGACCTGCTGGACGAAGTCGTGACCGGTTTCCCCACCCACGAGGTGGAACAGCCCTGCGATTGCCGCGTGGCCATCCTGGGCCGGCCCAACGTGGGCAAGTCCTCCCTGTTGAACGTCCTTGTGGGCAAGGAAGAGGCCCTGGTGAGCACGATCCCGGGGACCACCCGCGATTCTGTTCACACGGACCTCAAGTGGCATGGCCACACCATCCGGCTCATCGACACGGCGGGTCTCAAGCGCAAGTCCAAGGTCAAGGAAGCCATCGAGGTCTTCTCCAACATGCGCACCCTGCGCGCCCTGGAACTGTGTGACGTGGCCGTGCTCATGGTCGACGCCGACGCTGGCCCCGTGAGCCAGGACGCGAAGATCGCCGGCCTGATCCACGACGCGGGCAAGGGCGTGGCCGTCTGCTTCAACAAGTGGGACCTGATCTCCAAGGAGACCAACACCCACCTGGGACACTGGGAGAAGTTCTGTGATTCGGTGCCCTTCCTGGGCTACGCGCCCTGGTTCACCGCCAGCGCCCTGACCCGCCAGCGCACCGGCCGCATCATGGAGACCGTGTGGCAGATCCACGAGGGACGGCAGCAACGCATCGCCACCTCGGTCCTCAATGAATTCCTGGAAGGCGTGATTCGTTACCAGCAACCGCGGGCCCACGGCGGCGGTCTGGGGAAGATCTACTACGCCACCCAGGTGGAGTCGGCGCCGCCCGTCTTCGTCCTCTCGGTGAACGAGCCGAAATTCTTCGCCCGCAACTACTTGCGCTTCCTCAATAACCAACTGCGCAAGGAATACGGCTTTACCGGTAGCCGCATCTTTGTCAAAATGAAGAAGCATTGACGCCCAGCCTCAACGGAAACGGCACCGCCCATGTGGATCATCGTATTCCTCGTGATCGCCTTCGCTTTGGGTTCAGTCCCCTTCAGCTTCATCATCGCCAAGCGCGTCCGCGGCATCGACCTACGTGAGCACGGCAGCGGCAACCTGGGTGCGACCAACGTCTTCCGGAACCTGGGTCCCTGGTGGGGCAGCCTGTGCCTCTTCCTGGACATGGCCAAGGGTGCCGGCGCGGTCCTCTTGATGACCGCCCTGGTCGCCTCCTGGCCCGAAACCGACGCCACGCCGTTCCACATCACGCCCGACCTCTTCCGTATCTTCGCCGGCCTGCTGGCCTCCCTGGGCCACACCTTCAGCCCCTTCGTGGGCTTCCACGGGGGCAAGGGCGTGGCGACGACCGCCGGCGGCATCGCGGTGCTGGAGCCCTACGGAGTCCTGGCGGCCACGGTGGTCTTCCTGGCGGTGCTGGGTTCCACGCGCATCGTCTCCCTGGCCTCCATCTGTGCCGCCAGCATCCTGCCCTTCGCCGTGATCTTCTTCGAATTCCGTTCTCTGCAGACGTCCAAGACCCTCATCGTCGTCACCTTCCTCGTCTGCACCTGGGTCGTCTTCAAACACCGGACCAACATCGCCCGCCTGCGCGACGGTACCGAAACGCGCATCGACTCCGACGGGTCGGGGGAGAAGTTGCCCACCATCGACGGGGACTGACATGAAAGCTGCGATACTGGGCACGGGGAGCTGGGGCACCGCCTTCGGCCGTCACCTCTGCCACAAGTGGGACCGCGTGGTGCTGTGGGGCATCGAGACCGCCCAGGTGGACAGCATCAATCGCACGGGTACCAACCCGGATTTCCTGCCGGGCGTCGACTTACCGCCCACCCTGCGCGCCACCACCGACCTGGGGGACTGCCTCGACGGCGCCGACGCGGTCTTCGTGGTCGTGCCCAGCCAGGCCGTGCGCGGCGTGGTGGAGCAGGTGGCGGCCTGCCCGCAGTTGGCCGATGGCGTACCCGTGGTGAACATGGCCAAGGGTTTCGAAGTGAAAACCCTCAAACGGCTGAGCGAGGTTCTCGACGAATCCCTCGCCGCCGCCGGAGGCCGCGACCGGCATCCGGTGGGCGTCCTGCTGGGCCCGAGCCACGCCGAGGAGGTGGCCCGCGAACTGCCCACAGCCGTGGTCCTGGCCGGCCTGCCCGGTGGCGACTGGGCCCACTGGCAGACCTGGATCTCCGGCCCCTTCTTCCGGGCCTACACCAACGACGACCTCATCGGCGTGGAGATCGCCACCGGTTTCAAGAACATCATCGCCCTGGCGGTGGGCATGGCCGACGGCCTGGGCACCGGGGACAACACCCGTGGCACCCTCATGACCCGCGGCATGGTGGAACTGGCCCGCCTTGGCTGCGCCCTGGGCGGCAAGCGGGAGACCTTCGCCGGCCTGGCGGGCATGGGGGACATGATCACAACCTGCATCAGCCGCCACAGTCGGAACCGCAACTTCGGCGAAGCCGTCACCGGCGGTGATACCGATCCTCAAGAACTGCTGGCGGACCGGATCCAGGTGGTGGAGGGGGTCTACATGACTCAAGCCGCCTTGAAGTTGAGTGAGAAACTTCAGATCGAACTTCCTATTACAAAACAGGTTCACGATGTGCTATTCTCCGGCAAGCCTCCCCGCCAGGCCATGCGGGAACTCATGGAGAGGGAGCTCAGACCGGAGTAGGATCGCCCTATGACCGTGGAATATCCGAGCAAGCTGTACTACGCCATCAGCGAGGTGGCGAAGATCACGGGCGTCAAGGCCCACGTGCTGCGCTATTGGGAGAGCGAATTCCCCACCCTGCGCCCGCGCAAGACCCGCAGCGGGAGTCGTCGGTACCGCCAGAAGGACATCGACGAGATCCTGGCCATCAAGAAGCTGCTCTACGAGGACGGCTTCAAGATCGCCGGTGCGCGCAAGGCCCGCCGCGAGCAGAAGAAGGCCGGCGACAAGCCGGTGACGAACGCGCCCCAGATGGCTCTGGGCTTCGACGGCCTGTCGGACCGGGAGCGCCTGGACCACGTGCGGAAAGAGTTGGGTGACGTGCTGGAGATGATCAGGGCGCTGAAGGAGGAGAAGGCCGCCGCACCCCTCAAGACCCGAAAGGCCAACGCCTGACCCACCGTGGCGATTGGCCTTGTGGGCGCCGTGACCGGGTATTACATTGTCTCCTCGCTGAACCCCCGTCCGGCTTTCAGGCCGGCAATCAGTTCTGGTCGGGACGTGGCGCAGTCCGGTAGCGCACCTGCATGGGGGGCAGGGGGTCGCGAGTTCAAATCTCGCCGTCCCGACCACATAGACTTCATTTGAAGCCGCCGTATAGGGCGGCTTTTTCGTTGGAAACCCGGATCTTCGACACTGCGTATTCAACCAGTTCCGCTCGCTGGCCACTCACCGCCACCGTCCCCGGAGGAATCCCATGCCATACCCCCGACACGCCTCCGCCCTGGGCCTGCTGATCGCGTTCCTGGCAATTCCCGCGCTGGCCGAACCCACCCGAGTCGACAACGACGCCAGCCCGCGCGACGGTATCCGCACCGTGGAACTGGAACAACTCTGGACTGTCGGCGACGAAGACAGCGACCTCATCCTGGGCGTCGTCAACCGCGTGCTCATCGACCAGGAGAGCAACGTCTACCTCCTGGACGGCCAACTCGCCCAGGTCCATGTCATCTCGCCTGAAGGCGAACTCCTGCGTACCATCGGCCGCGAGGGCGACGGACCCGGCGAATTCCGCCAACCCACCGACATGGTCTTCCTGCCCGACGGCACCCTGGGCGTCATGCAGGCGGTCCCCGGCAAGATCATCAAGATCGACCGGAACGACGGCACCCCCGCCGGCAACTGGACCCTGCGCGCCGACGCTTCCGGGGCCATGCTCCAGATGCAGGTCGTGCGCCACGCCGGCGGTAATGTGGTCGTAGGCGGGGTGCACCAGATCGTCGACACTACCGTCGGTACCGTCACGCGTAAAAGCTTCCTGGCCCGGGTGGACGAAACTACCGGGTTGATCACCACCGAGTACGCCGACCGGCAGGTCGTCATCCAGCTGGCCACCATCCGCCTGGACGAGAATGAACTCGCCGGCGGCTTCGAAGGACGCTTCGACGTGGACCCCGACGGCCGCGTGGTGGTAGTCGTGCCCCGCAACGGATACGAAGTGAGCGTTTTCGATCCCGACGGGACGCATGCTCTGACCTTCACGCGTGAGTACGAATCCTGGCAGCGCGACGACCAGGCCCTGGGCATCTGGCAGCGCATCCTCGAGACGGTCCAGCGCAACCAGGTGCCGGGCGCACCCCTGTCCTGGGAGACGACCGAGCCCGACATCCAGTCCCTGCACGCGGCCCCTGACGGCAGTGTCTGGATCCAAACTGCCCACGGCCGCTGGGCGCCGCCCGCAGGCGTGTTCACCTGCTATGACGTCTTCGCCCCCGACGGCACCTACGCCGAGGAGGTGCGCTTCGTCTGCGACGGCAATCCGCGCAGCGACATGCTCTTCTTCTCGGGCTCCGAATACGTCTTCCGGATAAGCGGATTCTGGGACGCGGCCCTGGCCCGTTTCGGCGGCGCAGGCTCCACCGTGGCCGAGGGCGAGGAGCCCGAACCGGTCACCGTGACCTGTTACCGCGTCAGCTCCTGAAAGGCGTCCTGCACGCGGACCTTGCACCGGGACAGCGACGGCCCTAATCTGGTGGCGAGCCACCGCTGTCCCATCCGAGTCCCCGCGAGGCGAGCATGACCGTCGGCGCCATCATCCCCGCCCTCAATGCCGCCCGCTTTCTGCCCGACGTCATCGGTCAGATCAAGGCGTTGCATCCGGACCTCCGGATCCTGGTAGTGGACGACGGCAGCACCGACGGTACCGCCGACACGGCCCGCTCCGCCGGCGCCGAGGTGGCCGTCCACGAAATCAACAAGGGCAAAGGCGAGGCCCTCAAGACCGGCTACGCCTGGGCCCTCGAATCCGGCGTCGAGTGGGTCTTCACCCTGGACGCCGACGGCCAGCACCTCCCGGCCGAGATGCAGATATTCCTGGACCGGGCCGCCGCCGGCGACGTGGACGTCCTGGTGGGCACCCGCATGGCCGAGACCGCGGACATGCCCTGGCTCCGGCTGGCCACCAACCGCTTCACCAGCTGGGTGGTGAGCCGCCTGGCGGGCACCGCCATCCCGGACAGCCAGAACGGCTACCGGCTCTTCCGCACGACGGTCCTCGAGGGCGTCGAACTGAAGACCAACCGCTACGACAGCGAATCGGAGATCCTCGTGCGCCTGGCCCGGCGCGGCGCCCGCATCGGCTCCGTGCCCATCACCACCGTCTACGGCGACGAGGAAAGCTCCATCAACCCCTTCGTGGACACGGGCCGTTTCTTCCGCCTCGTGTTCATGCTCATGTTCACCCGCGAGCGAGGCAGACCATGACCGACACCCGCCACGTGCTCATCTCCAATGACGACGGCATCGACGCTCCCGGGCTACTGGCCCTGGAGGAACTGGTGCGCTCCATGCCCGGCTTCCGGGTCACGGTCGTGGCGCCCAGCGATCAGCAGAGCGCCTCCAGCAACAGCCTCACCCTCACGGCGCCCCTGCGCATCATCGAGCGTGGACCGGACCGCTTCGCCGTCACCGGCACCCCCACCGACACGGTGCTCGTGGCCATGGAGAAGATCCTCAAGGAGGATCAGCCGGACCTGGTCCTCAGCGGCATCAACCACGGCCCCAACATGGGGGAGGACGTGCTCTACTCGGGCACCGTGGCCGCCGCCATGGAAGGCACCATGTGCGGCATCCCCAGCTACGCCCTCAGCACCTCGGGCTGGCACCCCACGGACTTCAGCGGCATCACAGAATTCCTGAGCCACACCCTGGAGAACATCCTGGCTTTCCCCCTTCGCAAGGGCTCGCTGTTGAACATCAACCTGCCCGACGGTCCGCCCGACGCCATTAAGGGTATCCGCGTTACCAAGCTCGGCAACCGGGTCTACCAGGACGTCATCACCGACAAGGTCGATCCCCACGGTCGGCCCTACCTGTGGATCGGCGGCCGCGGCCCCACCTGGGACGAGGCCGACGGCACCGACAACGGCGCCACCGAGGCGGGCTATGTTTCAATCACACCCCTGCTCGTGGACCTGACCCACTACGGTCTGCACCAGCAGATGCAGCACCTGAACCAGGACGGTCTGGCGCCGGGACCGGAGGCGGCAGCGGGTCATGAGTGATTTCGCGGTGGCGCGGCGGCGCATGGTGCGCGAGCAGCTGGTGGAAGCGGGACTGGCCGACCGGCGGGTCCTGCGGGCCATGGAGGAGGTGCCCCGCCATCTCTTCGTGCCCAAGGTGATCCGCCATCGGGCCCACCAGGCCAGCGCCCTGCCCATCGGCTACGGCCAGACCATCAGCCGGCCTTTCACCGTGGGACTCATGACGACCCTCCTGGAGTTGCAGGGTCACGAGAACGTCCTGGAGATCGGTACAGGATCGGGCTACCAGGCGGCCGTGCTGGCGCACCTGACCGACCATGTGGTGTCCGTGGAGCGCATCCGGCCCCTGGCCGCCCGAGCCCGCACGATCCTCGCCGAACTGGGCGTGGAGAACGTGGATGCTCTGCCCGCCGACGGCGTGACGGGCCTGGCCGAGCGGGCCCCTTTCGACGCCATCATGGTCACCGCCTGCGCGCCCCACCTGCCGCCCGCTCTGCTGGGACAGCTCCGGGACGGCGGCCACCTCCTCATCCCGGTCAACCGCGGCCGGGAACAGATCCTGTACCGCTACGAGAGACGGGGGGAGGAGGTCGTGGTGGAGCAGTCCGTGTCCTGCCGCTTCGTCCCGCTCCTGGACGGCGTCGACGACCCGGCCGAAGACTCGGCGGCCGCCGCCGCAACCGAAGGCGAACATCTTGCGTGAGCAGCTCCTGGCGTACTTCGACGCCTTTCCGCCGCCGCTGGCGGTTTTCCTGGTGGCCATGTTGCCCATCTTCGAGTTGCGCGGGGCCATTCCCGCCGGCTACGCCATGGGCATGACCAACACCTACCTGATCTACGCCCTGGCCGTGGCCGGCAACTTCGTGCCCGTCATTCCCATCATCACCCTGCTGGGCCCGGCAGAGCGTTTTTTACGTCGCTGGAAGTTCTTCGACCGCTTCTTCGACTGGCTCTTCAAGCGCACCGTCAGCCGCAGCAATCTCATCAAGAAATACGAGAGCCTGGGGCTGATCCTCTTCGTGGCCATCCCCGCGCCCGTGACCGGCGCCTGGACCGGCGCCGTGGCCGCCTACCTCTTCAAGTTGCCCTTGCGCATGGCCGTGCCATGCATCATCTTGGGCATCCTCATCGCCGGTGTGGTGGTGACCTTGGTCTCCCTGGGGGTAGTGACCCTCTGGCACTAGGTCCGCCCATGGGCACCGGGAATCAGGTCGGGGCGTAGCGCAGCCCGGTTAGCGCGCCTGCTTCGGGAGCAGGAGGTCGGGAGTTCGAATCTCCCCGCCCCGACCACAACAACTTTAAGAGCGGCAAGGGGCTACCCGGCGGGGTTGGCCCTTTTTCTATGCCTTCTGACTCCACCGGTCATTGACTCGGCACCATCGGCCCAGTACGCTTCATCCGGCGACTCGACAACCCACCGGAATGCCACGGCGGCCATGAACGGAGGCGCCATCGGGACGCTCATTCTCCTAACGATCTACGTGGCTGCGCAGACTCAATGAACCGCGGGAATCCGTTTACCGGAAAAGCATCCGCGAATCGCTCCAGGACGTCCGCTCCTGCGGCACCACCGTCGCCCGGTGCAAGGTCAACATCACCGATCCCGTCAGCGTCGTCGAACCGTCCTCCCATTCCCAACCCGGCGCCAGGTAGCGCACGTTGCGGACGGCGTTGCAGTGTCCCTCCAGGGTGTAGACCGCTTCCCCGGCCGCCAGGCTGCCGGTCGTGGTCACGTCGAGCGTGGGCTGATCGACGCTGACCCCATGGTAGTCGCCGAAGCTCACGCCGCAGGCGAAGTTCGTGAGCGTGTCCTGATAAGCGAATGATCCCGTTACGTGCAGAGTGTAGTCCACCGGCTCGCTGAGCCGGAAGCGGACCAGGAAGTGGGCGCCGCTCTCGGCGTAGATGTGCTCGGTGAGATCCACGTGGCAGGCGAAGTCCACGACGATGGTCGAGTCGTCCAGGGCGGTGGCGATGCTCGCCTCGGCGTAGGAATCCCCGCAGGCGCTGGCGGTGTCGGCCATGACCGAGGCGGTGAAGGCGGTCAGGTCCTCTGTCACCGCGTCGTCCTGAGTTGCGGACGGGTGGTCGAAAGGACAAGGCGAGGCCACGAAAGCGTTGGCCCAAGCAGACTGCTCGAAGATCCGCGCCTCCTGCGCCGACGCTACGGAAGGCGAAAGCGATAGGGAACCGACGCACCAGAGCAGGGACAATGCACAGAGAAGGCGGCGGCGAGCGGACATGAGCAACCTCCCGGTTGCTCCAATACTACCACACGGTAACAGCGCTCGCGCAAAACCCTCGCCGTCATCCGGCCCGGCGCGCTAGAATGGTTCGCGAACGATCATCACCCGTCATCCGCCAAGGAGCGTTCCCGTGGACCTGAAGACCGTCATCCGCGAAATCCCCGACTTCCCCAAGCCCGGCATCCTCTTCTACGACATCACGCCCATCATGGAGCAGCCCGCGGCTTTCCAGGCCGCCATCGACGGCTTGCGCCGGCTTCTGGACGGAGTCGCGGTGGACGCCCTCGCCGCCGTCGAGTCCCGGGGCTTCATCTTCGGCGGCCCCCTGGGCCTGGCCATGGACAAACCCATGGTGCTCATGCGCAAGGCCGGCAAACTGCCCGCCGCCACCTATGCTGAGACCTACGCCCTGGAGTACGGCGAGGCCACCCTGGAGGTCCACCAGGACGCCTTCGCCGCGGGCGCCCGGGTCGTCATCGTGGACGATCTGCTGGCCACCGGCGGCACCGCCGAAGCCACGGCGCGTCTGGTGAAACAGGCAGGGGGAGAGGTGGCCGCGTTCCTGTTCATGGTGGAGTTGGACGACCTGAAGGGCCGGGAAAAGCTGACGTCATTCGCGCCGGTGTTTTCTCTTGTGAACTACGCCTGACAGACCTAGTTTGAGGCTCCTGCCGACCGTTGCGGCGCCGTATCGGGGTGCCCCCGTAGCTCAGCCGGATAGAGCACCAGATTCCTAATCTGGGGGTCGTGGGTTCGAGTCCCGCCGGGGGTACCAACCATCCAATTGCCGTCTCCCGTACCGTACCTGGCCGCGTCTTGACGTTTAGGTCGCATCAGGACGCGTGGTCCATCAAAATACATCATCAACGGTAAATGAAAGCCCGAATCCGCCGTAAATCTGCTATACTACCTGCCACATCGCAGATCCAGCTCCTTGGGACATCGTATGCCATGGAGGCCGCCCAGCCGGGCTTGGCCCCCCGAGCCTGATCCTATGGAGGGAGGATCATGCGTTACTCCATCATCTGCATCCTCAGTGCTGTTGTCTTGGCCGCAGTCCTGACCGCGCCGCTCGCTCAAGCCCAGGTAGATCCGGACACGAGCGGGGTCGGTATCTACTTCGAACCCGCTGCCGAGACCAACCAGCTCCTGGTCGACCCGGGACCGACGGTCCACTCGGCGTACGTCTGCGCCACGAATCTGCCCGCTTTCCCCTACTACGAGCACTATTCCTTTCGTCTGGTTTATGACCACCAGCCCGGCTGCTTCGAAGTCGTGGAATACATCCTGCCGCCCGGGACCGAGAACTGGGTCACGGCGCCGGATTTCCTCGTGGCGAACTTCGGCAATTTCACCTGGCAGCCATCCATAGTGCTCCTCGAGTTCCGGTTCACCATCGGTTGCGTTGACGAGGTTCAGTTCTTCATCGAGCCGTACGTCAACGACAACCGGCCGTTTCTGCAGGTTTGGCTGGAGATCGGAGGGGAGGAGGAGTTGACGCCGTCTTCCGGCAGCTCGGATCTGGCGGTGGCCGCCGTCAACGGCCTGCAGCCTATCGCTGTCGAAACGGTGAGTTGGAGCCGTCTACGGGCGCTCTACCGTTGAGCCGGCCGAACTACAATGGCTCTAAAGAACTATAGGTAGGTTAATTACGACCGGAAACGCCGTTCATACACCAACAAAACGCACAAACCCGTTGTTGTACATGGCGTAAACCCACTTGCAGACACGGTCAGCAGCGTCCTCGGCGTCGTCTGGAAAAGCGCGCTCGAATGACGTAACGAGTTCGTGGACCGGTGTTTCGCCATCGATCCCATCCCACAGGACCGATCCCCGCGTCTCGAGCACCACCCTGATATGGCGCCGTTCCGCCGGCAAGCGGGGCTGCAGAAACCGTCCGAGGATCGCGTCGCTGAATCGTGGCGGCAGAACCGTCACGACACCACTCGCATCGTCACGCCGGCTATCGATGGCCCGCGCGGGCACCAGAGTCATGAGATCGCGACCCGCCAGGGGATGTTTCTTGCGTCCGAACCAGCCCACGGATCTGCCTTTCCTGTTCAGGACCCGGCCTGTCGTGCCGAATCCAGGGATGAATCCCTATTGCGCCCGCCCGTGGACACGCTATCATGCGCATGAGCGCAAGGTGCGCCATCCACGGTAACCGATCAGGGGGAGACCATGAGCGACGCCATCACCGTCCGTGAACGCTGGCTGGCCGCCATCTGCTACGTGCCCCTGCTCGTCTTCATCACCGTCCTGGCCACTCGCCGGACGGATTTCGTGGCCCGCCACGCCCGCCAGGGCTTCGCCCTGTTGCTGACCGAGGTGGTGGGATTCTTCTTCATCCGCATCATCGAAGGCACCCTCGGACAGATTCCCGTCCTCGGCTTCCTGGTGGTGATCCTCCTGAACCTCGTCTTCTTCCTGGCGGTGCTGGCCGTGTCCGTCCTGGGCTTCACCAGGGCGCTCTTCGGCGAGGATTGGCGTCTGCCGTACCTGGATGACCTGGCCGACAAGGTGCCCATCAACTAGCCGGATCCCCAACCGCTAAATGGCCGCTCTCCATACCGTTAGAATGCGTCGCCTACAGTATTGCGCATAATGTATATTATGTTAAGTAGGTGTTTTGAAGGCCATATTGGCACATCAGCCAGCCAGCCCCTCCAGCTTGTCGCGTATTCTGTCCTCCGAAGCCGACCCAACCAGGGAATCGACAACATCCCCGCCCTTGAAGAACAGCAGCGCCGGAATCGACCTTATGCCCAGGGCTCCAGCCGTCTGCGGATGGTCCTGGATGTCCATCTTGCCCACGACCACCCGGCCTGAGAACTCATCGGCGAGTTTCTCGACGGTCGGCGTCAGAGCCTTGCACGGTCCACACCACGGCGCCCAGAAATCCACCATCACCGGCAGCGCGCTTTCCCGCACCTTCGACTGAAAATCACTGTCGCTGTATTCGTTGAGGTTGCCGGCCATCAGTTCTCCTTCTTTGCCGCTTTGCGGATTCAGGTTCGGTCTCGCCGCGCGCAAACGTCAGCGATGGTCTTTTCCAGAATGATATCCGGTTTCAATGGCGAGCTCTTCAGGCTGCGATCGCAATCCAGGGCAGCCTTCAGGGCTGCGCGCAGACCTTCCGGCCCCAGAGCGCGCAGCATGGGCTCGAGATAACGGAAACTCCAGGGGTTCTGACTCGTCCGAGACGCCGTATCCCGATCATCCTGGCCGGATGCCCGGCAGGCGTCGAGCAACGAGCCTTTTCGGACGCGGGAGGCCACCAGCGGCGCTATCTCGTAGGCCGAGCGCCCCCACTCAGCCAGACGGAACCAGGTGCGCAGCACGTCCGCGGCCTTGCCCGGCGACAACTGGGAGGTGATCTCGTAACCGTCCAACTCGGCCTGGTCCATGATGATGCGGCCGATCTCAGCGGTCTCCAGGGGCCGGCCGCGATCCTCGGCCAACAGGGCCAGCTTGTCGATCTCGCTCTTGAGGCTGAGCAGATCGTTGCCCACCAGTTCACACAGGACCTGGGCTTGGTCCGCGCCCAAAGGCAACTGCTCACGTTGGGCCGCCTTCACGACCCACCGGACGAGTTCCTCTCCCGCCGGTGGCGAAAAGTCGAAGAGGTAGCCGGCGGACTGGCAGGCCTTGACCCACTTCTTGCGGCGATCGGCCCGGTCCATGCTCAGAACCAGAATCGTCTCTTTGACCGGCGTCGCCAGGTACTTCTCGAAGACCTCCTGGCTCGCCGCGTCGCCCAGGACTTTCTCCGCGTGCTTCACCCAGATCAACTGGACGCCCGCGAACATGGGCAGGCTCATGGCCTGCTGCATGACCCGCGCCATCTCCACCTGATCGCCCTGCAGAGCGTGGTAGTTGAAGGATGCCGAGGACTCGCCGAGGGCTCGGTCGCGTATGGCATGGACGACCTGCTCCATGCGCAGCGCGTCGTCGCCCGCCAGGACGTACACGGGGCGGAAGTCACCGGTCTTCAGGTCTGCATTGACCAGATCCTGCAGCCGGGGCAGCGCGGACCCTTTGCCTCCGGGGCGACGTCCCGCCATCACCAGTCCTCCACCACGAGCGCGAGGATGTCCTTGACGATATCGCCACCGGCTTCCTCCTTGGCGCTCTGCTCACTGGTCAGACCCGTGGGATCGTCGAGCACATATGTGCCCGCGCCGTTGAAGCGTTTCTCCTTGAAGATCGTCTCGCCCGTGGCGCGCACCGTGAAGTCCAGGACGACCACGATCTGCACCTGGTACTGGTTCACGGTGAGATCCTCGCCCCTGGCCGCCATCTCCTGCATGTGGTAGCGCAGGACTCGGCCGCTTACGATGCTGTCGGCAGCGCCTTCGTCCACCACGCGCAGGGTGTTGTCGGTCTGGAGGGCCAGGATGATGGCGTCCGTCAGGTCGACCCCGATATTGGGCTCGTTGGTCCGGTTGTCCAGGTACTGGACCGCCACGTTGCGGATGGATTCGTCCACCCGTCCGCTGGAGGCGGAATACACGCCGCACCCGGCCAGCATCAGGCAGGCGGCGAGGACGGCACTCAGGCCGAGATAGCGCTTCATGACTCCTTCGCTCCATACTGCTTGAGGCGATAGCGGAACTTGTCGCGGTTCAGTTGCAACAACCGCGCGGCGCGGCTCTGGTTCCCCTCCGCCGTGTCCAGGGCCCGGCGCACCAGGGTCGACTCCAACGCCGTCACCAGATCCTCGAGCGGCACGCCGTTCCGGTCCCAGTCCCCGTCCAGGGCCGCCGCCAGGCGCTCCACCAGCCCACCCGTGTCCGGGGTCCTGGCCACCAGGTGCAGGTGTTCCGGCAGGAGCGCCTTGGCGTCCTCCAGCAGCACCGAACGTTCCATGGCGTTGCGCAGCTGGCGGATGTTGCCGGGCCACGGGTGTTCCTCCAGCAGGGCCGCCGCCGCCGGCGCAATGGATCCGAAGCTCTTGCCGAAGCGCTCGTTGAACTCGGCCAGAAAATGCTCGGCCAGGGGCAGGATGTCCTCCCGCCGCTGCCGTAGTGGCGGCACGCTCAGGGGCACCACCTGCAGCCGGTAGTACAGGTCTTCGCGGAAGGTCCCCCGCTCGACCTGCTTCGCCAGGTCCCGGTTGGTGGCGGCGATGATGCGGACATCCACGACGATGTCCTTGACGCCCCCCACGCGCCGGAAAGAACGGCGCTCAAGGACCCGCAGCAGCTTCACCTGGGAGGACAGGGCCATCTCCCCGATCTCGTCCAGGAAGACCGTGCCGCCGTCCGCCGCTTCCAACAGGCCGGGCTTCTGGACCACGGCGTCGGTGAAGGCGCCTTTCTCGTGACCGAAGAGTTCGCTCTCCAGGAGTGTCTCGGGCAGGGCGGCGCAGTTGATGTCGGTGAATCGTGCTTCAGCGCGGTGGGACGAGCGGTGGATCAGGTCCGCGAGCACGTCCTTACCCACCCCGGATTCGCCCTCTATGAGCACCGTGGAAGCGTCGCTGGAGGCTATCTTGCCGACGATCCGGTACAGATCCTTCATGGCAGGCGCACTGCTCGGCACGATGTGGTCGACCGTGGCGAAGATGTCCTGGCGGCTGCGCTCCCGATAGTTGGCGCGCGCGCTGGCCGAGGCTTCGAGTGCTTTCTCGATCAGATGCAGCAAGTGGTCCAGTTCAATGGGCTTGGTGATGTAGTCGAAGGCATCCAGTTGCATGGCCCGGACCGCGGTCTCGGTACCGCTGTAGGCCGTGATCATCAGCACGTTCACGTGCGGTAGCCGCTGCTTGATCTCGTCCAGCACCTGGATCCCGCTCATATCCGGCAACATGAGGTCCAGCAGGACCAGATCCGGATCCCGACCGGTCAAGGTGGCCAGCGCCTCCTCGCCCGTGCCGGCGGTCAGGACGTCGTAGCCATGGTCCGTGAGCGTCGCCTCCAGGAACAGGCGGATGGCTTCTTCGTCGTCGATGACCAGGATGACGGGATTCATGGGCCTCGGAGCGGGTTCGGGCGGAAGAAGGGCCGCGGCGCGGCGGCGGAACGACTCCCGGCGATTATGGGACGCACCCCGGGCCAGGGCAAGGAGCAATGGGCGCAAAACCGGGCAATACGGGGAAAAAAACCCGACCCCGCCGTGTAGCGGGGCCGGGCAGAGGCATTCCGATAGGCATGGGCCTTATCCGGATCATATCGTTCTAGCGGGCGCCTTCGCCCTTGAGCACCACGCCCACGGTCGAGAAGAGGATCCGCCCGTCCTGCCGGAGACCGGCCCGACGGATGTAGGTGCGGTCCAGGGCGACCTTGCGGCGGACGGACTCGAGGCCGTCGTCGTAGCCGTTGATCACCTGGGCCAGACCCGTGATTCCCGGCGGAACCAGCAGCCGGTCCCGATAGTTGGGAATCTCCTTCTCCAACTGGTGGACGAAGACCAGCCGTTCCGGACGCGGTCCGATCAGGCTCATCTCACCCCTGAGAACGTTGTAGAACTGCGGGATCTCGTCAATGCGCGTCTTGCGCAGAAAGCGCCCGACGCGGGTGACCCGCGAGTCGTTCTTTGCGGCCCACTGGGGTCCACCGGCTTCGGCGTCGGTGCACATGGTGCGCAACTTGTGAACCTTGAACGGGCGACCCGGCTGCAGCACCTTGCGCCGCTCCGAATTGCCACGCTCCCGCGTGCGGCGGCGTCGGTTGTAGCCGACCCGTCCCTGGGAATAGAACACGGGGCCGGGCGAATCGAGTTTGATGATCAGGGCCAGCAACGGCAAGAAGAGGCCGAAGACCACGAGGGCTCCGGCTGCTACGATGATATCACAGAACCGCTTCCAGGCCAGGTACCAGCGTCGGGGACGCCGGACCGCTCGCTCCTCCACCGCGGGTTCCGAGATCCGAGGATCCGGAACCGCAACGGGCAACGTGCCGAGTGCAGCGCCCCCAGCGCTGCTCCCGGTGGAATAGAGTTCTTCCACGGGTCCCTCCTGTAGGGTAGAAGCTACCCCCCCATTTTGGAAAATGGCTTTTCTGAGCATGTTCAACGGTCTCTCGAGTTGTAGTCCTTGGCCGAATCCTTCGGCGCTCGTAGCGCTCTCCCCAGAGCGCCCGAGGCGGGTCCCCATCCCACCTCTTTGGTGTCGTAGAAAGATCTTACTCGAATCCGTAAGAAAATGCAACCTCGCGATTTTCGATTGCGGAGTTTTTTACATTTGCATGAGATCGGGACCATATGGAGGAATCCCTTGATCTCTGCCGTAGCGACCCGATAATGGCATTCTAGCGTCGTCCCGGTTCGCAGTTACTTGTCGCACAGGAAGTTGGTCGTTTTGAAATTGCCGCGCAATCTCACTCGCAAGACCTTCGCCGTAGCCGGTGTCGCGGCCATCGTGTATGTTGGCGCCGGTCTGGCCATCGGCTGGGAAGAATTCGCCGGTGCCGTTTCCACCGCCGGCGCTGGCCCTTTTGCCCTGGCGGCAGGGCTCTCCCTGGTCAACTACGGGCTCCGCTTCCTGCGTTGGCACGACTTCCTCGGGACCCTCGGTTGCCGTCCTCCCCTGGCCTCCTCGGCACGCATCTACTTCGCGACCTACGTCATGGTCATCACGCCGGGAAAGGTCGGAGAGGTCTTCAAGGCCGGTATGCTGCGCGATCTGCACCAGATTCCCCTGAGCCGAGGTCTACCCGCCGTTTTTGCCGAACGGATCTACGACTTCCTGGCCGTCCTGGGGCTCGTGGCCCTGGGCATGCTTTTCTGGGACGCCCCCTTCCGGGGCGCGCCCTGGGGTCTGGCCGCCGGGGCGGGTTTCGTGGCGCTGCTCCTGGTGGTTCGTAGCAGTTGGGTGCGCCGCCGCCTCGTGGAGAAAATGGCCCGTTCGAAGCACCTGGCCGGCCATACCGTGGGCATGGACGACGCCCTCCTGGCCACGCAGCAGTTGCTCTCTCCGGTCCGCGGCAGCGCTCAGTTGCTTCTGTCCATCGCGGCCTGGTTCTGCGAATGCGCCGGCATGTGGGTCGTCTGCCGCGCCTTGGCGCCTGGGGTGGATCTGGGCGGCGCCGTTTTCATCTACGGCGCGGCGACCCTCATCGGCTCCCTGTCGTTTCTCCCCGGAGGACTCGGCGGCACCGAGGCGGTCATCGTGGCTCTGTTGCGATCGGTGGGCGTGGGAGTCGCCGCCGGCGGGGCCGTGGCGTTCATCGTGCGGTTGGCCACCCTGTGGCTGGCCGTGGTGCTGGGCGTGATCGTCTTCCTGTTCGCAAGACGGCATCTGCTGCCGGTCGCCGAAGTCAGCACCGGATCAGTAGCCGACCGATCCTGAGCAACCGGTCCCGATCACCGAATATCACTCGTTCGTCAGCCGGTCATAGGCCAGGAGGACCGTTGCGGTCGTGGCGATCATGCCCAGGATCACGGGCAGATTCTGCGCCGCCCAACCCGGTCGGGACAACTCGACCTCGATGGTGTCGCCCGGGTAGACCAGCGGGTTCGATAGCGGGTCGCCGTTCTCCAGGAAATTCCGAAAATCCACCCGTCGCGAGACGTACCGCTGGTCCGTGCTGTGCACCCACCAGACCTTGCCCAGGTCCGAATCCGTGAGCGGCGCGCCGGCGAGCATGAGCACATCCACCAGTTGGGTGGGCTCGTCGATGGCCACCACCGTGGGCGTCGCCACTGCCCCGAACACGCGAACCCCGTCGACCCCGACGGTGGTCACGGTTCCGTCTCGCAACACGGGCACGAACAGGGTGTCCCCGTCCTGCAAGACCTCGTCAGGCAACTGGCTACCGTCGAAGACGCCCGACAGATCCACCGCGAGAACCGTCTGCCCGTCGTCATCCTCGCGAACGATGCGGGACATGCGCAGGTCCGCGTTGTCGTCCGGACCGCCCGCGGCGCGCAACACGTCCCACAGGGACGGCACCGCCACGAACACGTGCTCACCGGGCTGGCGCACCTCGCCCAGCACGTAGAGCGTCACCTGGGTCGAGCTCCGCAGTTCCACTTCGATGGTGTCCAGGGTAGGGTAGAAGACGCGCAGACGATTCCTCAATACCGTCTCGGCCTCGGCCACGGTCAACCCCACGAGAACCACGTCGCCCACTTCCGGCAAGGCGACCCGCCCCGAGGCGTCCAGCACCAGGGTCTGGTCCAGGGCCGGGCGTCCAGGCACCGTCACGGCAATGGCGTCGCCGTTGCGCAGCCGCTGCCCCTCGTCGTCGTCGACCTGGGCCAGGGCCAGCCCCGGCTGCAGCACGAGCGCCCAGAGCGCCAGCCAACCGGCGCTGCGAAACCAGGTGTTCTTGCGGATGCTCATGGGTCCTCCTCAGTCCTGACCGTGCCGCTTCTGGTACCACGCCACCGTGCGGGCGAGGCCCTCCTCCAGATCCACCGAATCCTTGTAGCCCAGATGCTCCTGGGCCAATTCGATACCTGCTCGCGAGTGGCGCACGTCCCCGGCTCGGGAATCCACGTGCTGCGGTTCGATTTCCGAGCCGAGCAGGGAGCGGATGCGGGTGCACATCTCGTTCACCGAGACGCTACCGCCGAGGGCGATGTTGTAGCTGCGTCCGCCGGCCTCGGGCGCCGCCGCCGCCGCCGCCAGGTTCGCACCCACCACGTTGTCGATGTAGGTGAAATCGCGGGACTGTTCCCCGTCCCCGTGGATCACCGGCGGCTGACCGTTCAGCAACTTGGTGATGAAGTTGGGCACCACGGCGGCGTACTGGCTATTGGGGTCCTGCCACGGTCCGAAGACGTTGAAGTAGCGCAGGCCGATGGTGTTCAACCCGTACAGGTCGTTGAAGACCGCGCCGTAGAGCTCCGCCACGTGCTTGTTCACCGCGTAGGGCGACATGGGGCGCGGCCGCAGGTCCTCGGTCTTGATCTGCACGTCGGCGTTGCCGTAGACGGAACTGCTGGCCGCGAACACCACCCGTCTGACGCCCTGCCGGTGAGCGCCCCAGAAGACGCGCAGGGTACCGCCGATGTTGTGCTCGTTGCTGGTCAGGGGATCCTCCACCGAGCGCGGTACGCTGGGCAGGGCCGCCTGGTGGAAGACACAGTCCACGCCCTCGCAGCACCGTTCCACCGCGTCCAGGTCGGTGATGCTGTCCTCGACGAAGTCGATGGAGTCGCGAATGTCCGCCAGATTGCTCAGGCGTCCGGTGGACAGGTTGTCCAGGACGACCACGTCGTGGCCGTCGTTCACCAGACGGCGCGCCAGATGCGAGCCGATGAAGCCTGCTCCCCCGGTCACCAGGTATTTCTTGCTCATTTCCGCCCTTGTGTGGCTAGAGTTTGACGATGTTCGCGGCGTCGAGGCCCTTGAGGGCGTTGCGCGTGTCGATCACCACCGGTTTCGCATCCGCGAGCAGCGCATGGTCCACGTCCGCGTGGGGCGTGACGACGACGACCGCATCGTAGTCGTCCACCGCCTCCCGTGTCCACTCATGGTGATGCGTCCCTCGGATACCGGACGGCAGCTCGGGCACATGGGGGTCGTACCAGTGCACGTCGGCGCCGCGCCCGGCCAGCAATTCGAGGATGTCCAGGGCCGGCGACTCGCGCAGGTCGTCGATGCCGGGCTTGTAGGCCACGCCCACCACCAGCACGCGGCTGCCGTGGATGGCCTTGGCCTTGTCGTTCAAGGCGTCGTTGACCAGGCTGAGCACGTGGCGGGGCATGGCCCCGTTCACCTGGCCGGCCAGCTCGATGAACCGCGCCTCGCTGCCCGCCTGCTTGGCCTTCCAGCTCAGGTAGAACGGATCGATGGGGATGCAGTGGCCCCCCAGGCCCGGTCCCGGGTAGAAGGGCATGAAACCGAAGGGCTTGGTGGCGGCGCCCTCGATGACTTCCCACACGTCGATATCCATGGCGCTGCACATGAGCGCGATCTCGTTCACCAGGGCGATGTTCACGCTGCGGAAGGTGTTCTCCAGCAGCTTCACGGTCTCGGCGACGCGTACGGACGAGACCGGTACCACCGTGTCCATGACCTGGCTGTAGAGGGCGCTGGCCACCTGGGTGCAGGCGGGGGTCACGCCGCCCACGACCTTGGGGATGTTGATGGTGTGGTAGGTCTCGTTCCCCGGGTCCACACGTTCGGGAGAGAAGGCCAGGAAGAAGTCCTCGCCCACCTTCAAACCAGTCTTCTCCAGTTCGGGCAGGATGACTTCCTCGGTGGTGCCGGGGTAGGTCGTGCTCTCGAGGATGATGACCATACCCTCGTGCAATGCCGGGGCGATGGAGTCCACCGCCGACTGGATGTAGGAGATGTCCGGGTCGCGGGTCTTGCCCAGGGGTGTCGGCACGCAGATGTTGACGCTGTCCACCTCGGACAGGCGGTCGAAATCGGTGGTCGCCTCGAGGTGTCCCGACTGGACGACCGCCGCCAAATCCTCACTGGTCACGTCGATGATGTAGCTCTCGCAGGCGTTGACCGCCGCGGCCTTGTCGGCGGCGAGTTCGAAGCCCAGGACGCGGAATCCCGCCTTGGCGTAGGACACCGCCAACGGCAGCCCCACGTAACCCAGTCCCAGGACGCCCAGCAGGGCCTTCTTCTCCGTGAATCGGCGGCGGATCTCTTCCATTGGTCTCTCTCCTCGAGGGTGATTCCGTTGGGTCGCTGAAGAGCGCACTCCTGCACAGCTAATGGTATCGGCTGGTCTCGCAAGGGGTTGAATGCGGCGTCAGGATTCCGGCGGAATCTCTCCGTGGCGGAACGTGGCCTTCAACTCCCGCATCTCCCTCCGCAAGGCCCTCAATTCAGCCACTTTGTAATACAAACGGCGCAGGACTGAAAGGCAAAAAAGGACAAGGAGCGTCCAGGCTCCGAAGCGGAGCCAGCCATCGACCTGGTCGCCATGGCTGGAAAAGAAGGCGGCGAGAGTGCGTCCGAAGGCCACCAGGACCCCCAGGAAGGCCGCCAGCAGAGCCACGTGGACGACGCCGCTGAACAGGTCCTCCCGGCAGCGCAGGAAATGACGCACCGGGAAGTCCACCCCGCTCCCCTCCCGGAAGCGGGAGTCGAACTGGGACGAGGGTCTACGGGATCTCTTCGTAATCAGCATCGGAGATGTCCTGCTCGGTCAGGTCCTCCAGACCGGCCTCGGGCGTGTCCTCGGCGGTGGGCCGTGTCGGCGGCGGCGCAGGTCTGGTACGGGTCATGATACTACGAAACCAGCGCCTGAAAAACAACGCGGCGAGCACGAAGAGGAGGATCTGCAGCAGCCGCATGGGATATCCGCGGGTTGAGTGAGGTGGTACGCCCGGCGGGATTCGAACCCACGACCTTCTGCTCCGGAGGCAGACACTCTATCCAGCTGAGCTACGGGCGCACCCTTGGCCGACGAAGTATGGAACATGAACCCGGCCCCGTCAAATCGTCAACCGTTTCCCGTGCGAGCGGCAGGACCGCGAAGCAGTTCGCGGGCATAGGCCTGCTGCCGCGCGGGGTCGCCGGCCTCGGCGCCGCCCAGCAGCCGGGCGATCTCCGCCACACGCTCCTGTCCCGCCACCGGACCGACGGTCAGGGAGGTCCGCCCGTCCCGGACGGACTTGGCCACGCGCAGATGCCGGTCGCCGCGGGCGGCCACCGTGGGCAGATGGGTCACGCAAAGGACCTGTCCCGCCCGTGCCAACCGGCCGAGTAGCGCCGCCACGGCCACGGCGTGGTCCATGCCCAGGCCGGCGTCGACCTCGTCGAAGAGTTGCAGCGGCGGATCGGGACGGTCCTCGAGACCCATGACGGTCAGGCCCAGGTGGATCCGCGAGCGCTCGCCGCCGCTGGCGATGCGGGCCACGTCCCCCGGCGCCTCGCCCGGATTCGTGCGCGCCCGCAGCGTCACCCGGTCGGCTCCGTTCCGGGTCACGCGGCAGACCTCGCCATCGACCATCAGCCCGCCCTCGGCCACCGCGGGTTCCACCGCGAAGAAGAGTTCCAGCTTCGGCAGGGCCAGGGGCCGGATGAGCTCCGCCGCCCGGGCCGCCACATTCCCCGCCCCTTTCAGACGTCGCCGGCGAATATCGAGGCAGGCGTCTGCCAGTTCCGCCTCGGCCGCCGCGTGGGCCGCAGCCAGTTCCTCGAGGTCCGAGGCGGCGGACCGCTCGCGTGCCAACAAGCCATCCAACTCCTCGTGCAGCGCCAAGAGGCCCGGTACGTCCCGGTCGTACTTGCGTTGGAGTTCCTGGTAGAGGGCGAGTCGCGCTTCCAGTTCGTCGAGCCGGGCAGGGTCGACTTCCACGCCGTCCATGACCCGCTCCAGCAGACGCGCCGCCTCTGCCACCTGGTCCTGGGCCGCCGCCGCCATTTCGAGAGCCTCCGCCAGACGGGGCGACTGAGCCTCGGCGCCGCTCAGCCGACCCAGGGCCGCGCCGATGAGCGCGGCAGCGTTGACCTCTCCTTCGGCCAGATCCTGCCGGGCCGCCGCCGTGGCTTCCAGGAGTCCCCGCGCGCCCCGGCCCAGGGCCAGGGTCTCGGCCAGGGCCGCCGCCTCATCCGGATCCAGGGCGGCCTCGTTCAGTTCCCGCGCCTGGTACTCCCACATGTCCCGCTGCCGGCGTGCGAACTCCACTTCCTGCCGGCGCTCGGCCAACTCGCGCTCGGCGCTCCGCCAGGCCTCGAGCGCCGCGGCGACCCGTTCCCGCCGGGGCGCCAGTTCGAGGGCCTCGTCCAGGAGGTCGCGGGCGAAACCCGGTCTTACCAGTTCCCGCTGTTGATCCTGGCTCTGAATCCGCAGCAGCAGCGACCCGATCTCCTCCAGCAGCGCCAGGGACGACACCAGGCCGTTGACGAGCACCCGGCCCCGGCCCTCTCGTCGGAGTTCGCGTCGCAGGACCAGCAGACCGTCCTCGCCCAACCGCACGCCCAGTCGCGCCACGCGCTCCCGCACCGCCGGACGGTCCGCGAGATCGCACACACCCTCCACGAAGGCCAGCTCTTCGCCCTCGCGAATGAGGCCTTTCTCCGTTCGTCCGCCGGTGAGCAGGGAAAGGGCGCCGGCGATGAGCGACTTGCCCGCGCCGGTCTCCCCCGTGAGCATGGTCAAGCCAGGTTCCAGATCGACGACCACGTCCTCGGCCAGAGCCAGGTTGCCCACGTGCAACTGGACCAGCATCAGTCGTCACCGTCCGACCGGCGCCGGGTTCCGCCCCAATGGAGCTTGTGGCGCATGACCCGGTAGAAGTTGCTCTGGGGGAACTTGACCAGATTGACCTCCCGCCGCGCCTCCCGGAAGGAGAGCCGGTCACCGTCGCGAAGGTCGTGGGTCTTCTGCCCGTCGGCGGTGAGGGCCGCGCCGTCACCACAGTCGTGGAGTACCAGTTCGATCCTGGTCTCGTTGGAGATGACCAGGGGCCGCATGCCCAGGGCGTGGGGACAGATGGGCGATACCAGCAGGCACGGGACCGACGAGTGGCAGATGGGTCCGCCGGCCGAGAGGTTGTAGGCCGTGGAACCTGTGGGCGTGCTGACGACGATGCCGTCACCCAGGAAGCGGCCCAGGGATTCGCCGTCGGTGCGTAGTTCCATGTCCAGGGCTCGCGGCAGGGCCCCCATGTTCACGACCAGGTCGTTGAGGGCGCTGGCACGGGCGATGCGCTCGCCGTCGCGCCACACGGAGCAGTACACGCGCGACCGGGTGTCCAGGTGGTAATTCCCGGCCAGCACGTCCTGCAGCGCCTGCTCCAGATCGACCAGGCGCACGTCCGTGAGGTAGCCCAGGGAGCCCAGGTTCACGCCCAGCAGCGGCACGCCGCTCAGGCGCAGGACGCGGGCGGCGCGCAGCATGGTGCCGTCGCCGCCGAGGGCGATGACCAGGTCCACCTGTCCGATGATGGTGTCCGGGTCGAGGACCGGAGTACCTTCCGGAACGACCGCGGCCAGGTCCTCGGCCGCCACCGTACGCACCCCTGCCGCACCGCAGATAGCAGTGACGGTGGTCAGGGCCGCAGGCATGGCGACTTTGGCGGGATTTCCGAAGAGGCCGATGGCGCCGATCCTGGACGGGGCCGCGCTGCCGGGTTCATCCCCCATCACGAGGCGCTCTGGGCTCGGTTGTGGGCGCGCCGATCCAGGGCCTCGCGTATGCGCGCCTCCAGACCGTCCGTGTCCAACCCCATACCCGCCAGCAACTCCGTCCGCGTCGCGTGCTCCTGGAACTCGTCCGGGATGCCCACGACCTCCACCTGGGGACCTTCACCGTCACGGGCGGCCGCCCACTCCAGGACGGACGCTCCGAAGCCGCCACGCACGCTGTTCTCCTCGCAGGTCAGCACCAGGCGGTGCCGGGACCAAACGTCGGCCAGGGCGTCCTCGTCCAGGGGCTTGACGAATCGCATGTCCACGACCTCGATGCCGAAACCGTCGCCGGCCAAGCGCCGGGCGGCTTCCACCGCCGGTTGCACCATGGACCCCACCGCGAGCACGCAGGCCTGCGCGCCCTGGAGCAGGGTCTCGCTCGTACCCAGAAGCAACGGCGCCGGATCCGCATCCATCTCCACGCCGAAACCGGTGCCACGGGGGTACCGCACGGCCACCGGGCCGTCTTCGTGATCCAGGGCGGTCACCATCATGCGGCGCAGCATGTTCTCGTCCCGGGGCGCCATGACCACCATGCCGGGAACCATGCGCAGGTAGGTGAGGTCGAAGACCCCGTGATGGGTAGGGCCGTCCTCGCCCACCACTCCCGCCCGGTCCACGGCGAAGACCACTGGGAGCTTCTGCAAGGCCACGTCGTGTATGACCTGGTCCATGGCCCGCTGCAGGAAGGTCGAGTAGATGGCCACTACCGGTCGGCGTCCGTCGCAGGCCAGGCCCGCAGCGAAGGTCACCGCGTGCCCCTCGGCGATACCCACGTCGTGGAACCGTTCCGGCCGGCGTTCGCGCAGGGCCGACATGCCAGTGCCCGAAGGCATGGCCGCGGTGATGCCGTGGATGCGGTCGTCCTTTTCGGCCCGGTCCGCCAGGAACTGTCCGAAGACCGACGTGTAGGCCGGCACCTCCGGCTTGACGACCTTGATGCCCTCGGCGCGGTCGAACTTGCCCACGCCGTGGTACTTCTGGCCGTCCTCTTCCGCGAAACGGTAGCCCTTGCCCTTGCTCGTGACCACGTGCACGAGGATCGGGCCCTTGAGCCGGCGCACCGCCTTGAGGGTCCTGATCACCAGGGGCAGGTCGTGCCCGTCGATGGGTCCGTAGTACTTGAAACCCAATTCTTCGAAAAGGATGGTCGGCACCACGAGTTGCTTGAGGCTCTCCTTGATGCGCGATGCCAGCAACTGCGCCTTGCTCCCCTTGGGCAACTTGCCCAGCACGTCCCACAGGTCCGCCTCGAGACGGTTGTAGTGGCGGCCGCTGGTGATGCGCGTGAGGTACTTGGCGATGGCGCCCACGTTGGGCGAGATGCTCATCTTGTTGTCGTTGAGGACTACCGTCAGGTCGGCCTGCAGCTGTCCGGCGTTGTTGAGGCCCTCGAAGCTCAGGCCGCCGGTGAGAGCGCCGTCGCCCACGATCGCCACCACCGAGTGATCCTCGTCCCGGGCGTCGCGAGCCGCGGCGTAACCCACCGCGGCGCTGATGGCCGTGCTGGCGTGACCGACCCCGAACATGTCGTGCTCGCTCTCGGTCCGCTTGGGGAATCCCGCCACGCCGCTCTTGCAGCGCAGGGTATGGAAGTCGTCCCGTCGCCCCGTGAGCAGCTTGTGGCCGTAGGCCTGGTGCCCCACGTCCCAGAGGATCTTGTCCCGCGGCGAATCGAAGACCTTGTGCAGGGCCACCGTCAATTCGACGACACCCAGGCTGGCGCCCAGATGACCACCGCTGCTGGCGACGGTGCCGATGATCTCGTCGCGCAATTCCCCGCACAGAGCGGTCAACTGCGTCTGGTCGAGGTTCTTGAGATCCTCGGGGCCGGCGATGCCGGACAGGAGCGGCTTCATGGACTCGTCCTTTGCTGCCGTGATCATTCCCAGGGACCCAGTGGGCGAGACACCGCCGGGCAACGCTCGTAACCGGCCCTGGACGCATGAACGAAGCGCGCCAGAATCCGGTTCCCGGGACAGGGACTAAGCTTAATGCCGCGCGGAAACGAACGCCAGAGCGAATAGGGCGCCGAGGACCAGACCCGTCACCACGTGGAATGGATGATGAGCTCGGGGATCCAGGGCGTCGGCCATGCCGCGCCGTACCGGCCCGGAGCCGATAGTTCCGGCCAGCAAACGCCAGAGTACGGCCCGCTGCCGGTCGGCCATGTCGCTGAGCTTCACCGTGTCGTGGACGACGATGACCGCAAACACCAGGGCGAACGCCGCTTCGGTCGAACGCCAGCCCTCCCGTGCGATGACCGAGACCAGCAAGCAGGACAGCAGGGTCGCCGGCAAGCTCGGCAAACCGTGACCCTGCGCTGCGATGGCGAATGAAAGCTTCTTTCCTGTAATGGAATACATGACAACTTTGAGAATCTGCGCGAAGACACAGCAAAGGGCGACGACGGACCATATGGGCCATTCGCCGCTCGCCGGCAGGTTCAGCGGTCCCGCAGCCACATGATCTCCCCCAGCGCCAGCAAGCGCTCCCGGCCGGGTCCCGCCGGCAGGGTCGCCGCCAGGCGCCTCAGTCCCCGACGGCCGTCCCGGTGGGCACGGCGCGCCGCCTTGGGCAATCCCTCGATGGCCACCCAGGTGGCCTTGCCCGCGGTCGCGTCCTTGCCCGCGGTCTTGCCCAGTTGTTCGGACGTGGCCGTGGCGTCCAACACGTCATCGGCGCCCTGAAAAGCCAGCCCGAGATCCATGCCGGCAGCCGCCACCTCCTTGACCTGCCGCGCATCCGCTCCCGCCAGGAGCGCGCCGCCGGCCACGGCCGCGGAGATCAGGGCCGCCGTCTTGCCACGATGGATCCGCCGTACCAGGGCCGCGGTCACCTCGGCGCCCTCGGCGTCCAGGTCCTCCTGTTGCCCGCCGACCATGCCGGCCGGCCCCACGGCCCCTCCCACCAGTTCGACCAACCGGCCGCCCAGGGCTCCGCCCGCCTCGGCGAGCATGACCAGGCCCAGGGCCTGGAGTCCGTCACCGGCGAGGATCGCCGTGGCTTCGTCGAAGGCCACGTGGCAGGTGGGCCGCCCTCGGCGCAGGACATCGTCATCCATGGCTGGCAGGTCATCGTGGATGAGGGAATAGGTGTGAAGCATCTCCAGGCCGCAGGCCCCGGTCAAGACCGCCTCGCGGGATACGGGCGGCCGTTCACCGGCCAGGGCATCCCAGCACCACAGCATGAGAACCGGCCGTAAGCGCTTGCCGCCGGCCAGGACACTGTGTCGCATGGCGTCCCGTAACCGCCGCGGCACGCCGCGCTCGGTGCGCAACCGCCGGCGAAGGGCCGACTCCACCGCACGCCGCTCCTGGACCAGTTCTATTTTCAAGCCGCTCTCAGGCACCGTCACCCTCCCGGGTGCACATGGCTTCCCAGGTGTTCTCCAACAGCATAGCTATGGTCATGGGTCCGATCCCTCCGGGTACAGGAGTCAGGGCACTGACCCGGCCCTTGACCGCGGCAGCGTCCACGTCGCCCACCAGTCGCGTACCCTTGGGATGAGTAGGGTCGTCGATTCGGTTGATCCCCACGTCCACCACCACCGCACCTTCGCCCAGGTGGTCCGGCCCCAGGAAGCGCGGCGCGCCCATGGCGGCCACCACGATGTCAGCCGCAGAGGTGACCGCCGGCAGGTCGCGTGTGCCCGAGTGGCATAGGGTGACGGTGGCGTTGCCGGGATCGGTCTTGAGGGCCAGGAGCATGGCCAACGGCCGGCCCACGATGACGCTACGGCCCACGATGGCCACGTTGCGGCCCGACACGGGCACGTCGTATTCGGTCAGCAGGCGCAGGATGCCCTTGGGCGTGCAGGGGACGAAACGCGGGTTGCCGGCCATGAGGCGACCCAGGTTCTCCGGGTGGAAGCCGTCCACGTCCTTGGCCGGATCCACCGCCAGCAGCACCTGTTCCTCGTCCAGGCTCTTGGGCAGGGGCAGTTGGACCAGGATGCCGTCGATGGCGGCGTCCGCGTTGAGCCGGGCGATGAGGTCCAGGAGTTCCTCCTGTTTCGTCGTGGCGGGCAGGCGATGGGTCACGTGGTGGAAGCCCACCTCGTCGCACCCCTTCTCCTTGTGCTTGACGTACACGGCCGAGGCCGCGTCGTCACCCACGAGCACCACTGCCAGACCCGGCGGTCTGGGGGCCGCGTCGACCTTCTGTTTCAACTCGGCGAAGACCGCGTCCCGGACCGGTTTCCCCTTCAGCAGGCGAGTCTCCATGCCGCACCTCCCCACGCTTCCCGGCGGAGCCGGGCTTCGTCTTCGAACTACTTGGCGATGGCCGTGGCCCGCGTCTCACGTATGACCATGACCTTGATCTGTCCCGGGTATTCCAACTCGCCCTCGATGCGCCGACTGACCTCTTCGGCCAGCAGGGCCGCGTCCGCGTCGGAGACCTTGTCATGGTTGACCAGGATACGGACCTCGCGGCCGGCCTGGATGGCGTAGGACTTGTCCACGCCGTCGAAGCTGTCAGCGATCTGCTCCAGGTTCCCCAGCCGCTGCACGTACGAATCGAGGCTTTCCCGCCGGGCGCCGGGACGGGAGGCCGAAACCGCGTCCGCCGCCGCCGTGATGAAGGTGTAGGGAGTCGTCGGCTCCACGTCCTGGTGATGCCCACCCACGGCATTGCACACCGTGGCGTCCTCGCCGAACTTCTTGCATATGCGGGCGCCGATGACCGCGTGGGGACCGTCCACCTCGTGGTCGGCCGCCTTGCCGATGTCGTGGAAGAAACCGCAGCGTCGGGCCAGCCGCGGGTCCAGGCCCAGCTCGCTGGCCACGACGGCCGATACGGCCGCCACCTCCTCCGAATGTTTCAGAAGATTCTGGCCGTAGCTCGTCCGGTAGCTGAGCCGCCCGATGTAGGGATGGAGTTCCGGCGCCACGCCCTGCAGACCCAGGTCGAGACAGGCCTGCTCGCCGATCTCGCGGATCCGTTCGCGCATCTCCGCTTCGGTCTTGCGGACCACTTCCTCAATGCGACCAGGGTGGATGCGCCCGTCGCGCACGAGGATCTCCAGGGATTGGCGGGCCACCTCGCGCCGCACCGGATCGAATCCGGACACGATGACGGCGCCCGGGGTGTCGTCGATGATGACGTCGATACCCGTGGCCAGTTCGAAGGCCCGGATGTTGCGGCCTTCACGGCCGATGATCCGGCCCTTCATCTCGTCGCCGGGCAGATCGACGACCGAAACCGTGCTCTCGGCCACGTGCTCCGAGGCGTACCGCTGCACGGCCAGGCTGATGACCTTCATGGCCTCCCGGCGGGAACTCCGCTCCGCCTCCTCGCGCACCTGCTGCACGCTCTTGGCGGCAGACAGGCGGGCCTGGTCGACCATTTCCCGCATGAGCTCCTCCTTGGCGTGCTCCGCGGACATGCCCGACACCTCCTCCAGACGGCGGCGCTGCTGGGCCACGGCGGCGGCGGTCTCCCGCTCGCAGGCCGCGATCTCTTCCTGCCGCTCCCTGAGCGACGTGTCCAGCCGGTCGAGCCGCTCCTCCTTTTGGCCGATGAATTCCAGTTTCTTGTCGAGATTGTCTTCCCGCTGCCCCAGGGTCTCCTGACGGCGACGGTGCTCGCGCCGGACCTCCGCGGTCTCCCTGTCGAAGACTTCACGCGCCGCGATCTCCTTCTCCTTGGCCTTGATTTCCGCCGACTTGACGATGTCCTCCGCCTCGCGGCGGGCGTCGTGTACGATGCGGTCACCCAGGAGCCGGCCCTCGGCGGCGCGCCGCTTGTCCAGCAGTCGCGTCACCCACCAGCCCGCGAGATAAAAAAAGACCGCGGCAGCCAGGACGTAGACGTACGCCGGTACCTGCGGCATGACTTCTCCCTTTCGTTCTATGGGAGGCGAAGAGGCGGTTCGAGGCGGGATGGTGACGGGAGGCCCCGCCCGGTCGTTCGTGTCGGAAGCAACTGAACCGAGTTGCTCCAGGTGGGTCTCCTGCTCCGACCTTCGGTCTTCCCCGAGGGGCGTGGCTTTGGGTCGCAGACTTCGGAGTCCCGATCGTGAAGTGTTGGCTCACTTGTACGACACGTCACGTGCCGGGCAGGGATTCACCTCCGTCTTCGCAGTTCGGATCATCGCCGACTTCCCGGGCCAGGAGGAGGGCCAGCTGCACCGATTGGTCGTCGACGCTGGCCATGTTTTCCAGGCGTTTCTGCTGCTCCCTGAAGAGTTCATCGGCAATGTTCACGGCCGCCAGGATGGCGACCTTGGCGGTTGACGCCACGGCGGAACTCTTGGCGACCTCGCTCATGCGCCCGTCGACGAAGTCCGCTACCCTCTTCACGTAATCCGGATCGGCGTCGCCCCTGAGGGTATACTCCCGTCCGAAGATCGTGACCGTGACGCTCTCTGTATCCACCTGGACCGCTTCCGTTGCGAGACGGTGTGTGCCCGTGCCCCCGGCCGGGCGGCCTTCGCGGCCGTCCCACCGGGCTCCATCAACCGAGGGCTTCCAGCTGCTCCAGAAGGCCCCCGACCTTGTCCTCGATTTCCTTCCTCTTCACCTCGTACATCTCGACGTCCGCGGCGGAATGCCGGGCCTCGTCGAGTTCAACCTTCAGCCTGTCATTATCGTCCTGCAGCTCCTGCACGCCGGCTTCCAGTTCCGTGCAGCGGCCGCCGAGGCGTTCATTCTCTTCCCTGAGTTCCTTGATGAGGTCCACGGCCGCCAGGACCTTGGCCTCCAACGCGTTGAGATTGCTGTCCATCCGTGTTGCCCTCTTCCTCGCGCTCCGGTTCGGCTGCGCCGGCCCCGGGCTAATCCTGGGCGCGGTGCTCGATGCCCAATTCGTCGACCAGGGCCGTCACCAACCTGGCGATGGCTCCATCGACCGACTTGCCTTTGAGGTTACCTTTGTCGGACCGGAACTTCAAGCGAATTCCCAAGGCCCCGTGGCCCTCCGGAATGCCCTTGCCGCGATAAATATCAAAGAGTTCCACCGACTCCAGATAGGGGCCCGAGTTCTTCCGCACGACCGTTTCCACCTGCCCGTAGGCCACTTGGTCCGGTACGAGCAGGGACAGGTCCCTTTTCACGGCCGGGTATCGTCCGAACGCATTGAATCTCATGGGTTTCGGTGTCAGGTCCAGCCCGTCGAGCCGGATCTCCGCCACGGCGATGGCCTTGTCCACGTCGAAGGCCCCGGCCACCGCCGGCGCCACGCGTCCGGCCGTGCCGACCACCGTGCCGTTTCCATCCAGGACACGCCATTGTCCCCCAGGCTGCAACCAGATCTCTTCGCCGCCCACATCGAGAGTGATACCAAGACGCAAGTGCCTGGCCAGTCCCTCGATAGTACCCTTCAGTTCGAGCATATCCTGAGGAACGCCGCCGCGTCCCTCGCCGCCGTGGCCCGCCACGCCGATCTGCAGGAACAGCGGCTCTTCCGGCAAGAGGAGGTCGTCCTCCCGCTGGGGATCCTGTCGCTTGGCCCCCGCCGGCCGGAACGTTCGCGCGATCTGGAACAGTCGCAGCGGTGTCTCGGCGCCGGAATTGAGGTTCCGCCGGACCACTTCCAGCAGGGACGGCAGCAGACAGGTGCGCAGGGTCGTATCGCCACCGTGGCGCGGATTGATCACCGAAAGGGCGGGGCGGCGCGGATCGTCCTCGGCCAGACCGAGGGCGTCGGCATCCCCGGCGGCCTGGAAGCTCGACGTGACCATCTCGTGGTGACCGATGGCCGCCACCCAGGCGCGAATCTTCCCCAGCACCGTCTCCCGCGGGTCGCGCAGCCCCTCGCCGGTGGCCCGGAAGCCACCTTCGACTGCCATCTGATCGAAGCCGTGGGCGCGGGCCAGTTCCTCGATGAGATCCACCTCATGGTGGACATCCCGACGGAAGGTCGGCACCTCGACCATCATGTTCACGGCGTTGGGCGTGCTGGAGGCCGGATTGCCCATGGGCTGTACCTTCAGGCCCAGGGATTGGAGCATTTGCGCCGCTTCGTCCGTGCCGATCTCCGAGCCCAGCAGACGATTCACCTGCCAGATACGCAGGGGAACGGCCTCCGGGGGGCGGCGATCCGGATCATAGCGGTCAGCCCAGTCGGGCACGATGTGGGCGCCGGTCAGATCCTGGAAGAGGTGGAGCCCTCGGTGGGCGGCCCGTTCGACCATGTCCCAGTCGGCGCCCCGTTCGAAGCGGTAGCTGGCGTCGCTGATCAGGCCCATGCCGCGACTGGTGGCCCGCACCAGCCCGGGTGCGAAGTACGCGCTCTCCAGGAGAATCTCCGTGGTCTCCTCGCCCACCTCGCTGTTGGCCAGGCCCATGACGCCGGCCAGGCCCACCGGACCGCGCTCGTCGCAGATCAGCAGTGTGTCCGGATCGATCTCGCGCTCCTGCTCGTCCAGGGTCACGAGCTTGGCCGCCGCACCGGACCGTTTGACGGTGATGGTGCCGCCGGAGAGCTTGGCCCGGTCGAAGGCGTGCATGGGCTGGCCCAGCTCGAGCATGACGTAGTTGGCGATGTCCACCACGTTGTTGATGGGACGGCTGCCCACGGCCCGCAGACGGTTCTGCATCCAGTCCGGCGAAGGGCCGAGCTTCACGTCGACGGCGCCGAACGCCATGTAGCGCGGGCAGTCGGCGTAGTCGTCGATCTTCACCTTCATGCCCAGAGACTCGCCGCTTTGCTGGCTGTTCCACACCGGCGGCATGGAGACCTTGACGCCGTAGATGGCCGCCACTTCCCGGGCCACCCCCACGTGGCTTAACCAGTCGGGCCGGTTGGGCGTGACCTCGATGTCGAGCACCGAGTCCGAGTAGCCGTAGAGTTCGTCCGCCGGCGTGCCCGGCGGCAGATCCGTGTCCAACTCCACGATACCCGAGCCGTCGCTGCCCAGCTCGAGTTCGGTGGCGGAACAGATCATGCCCAGGCTCTCGAGCCCGCGGATCTTGGTCTTCTTCAGCTTGAAGTCGCCGGGGAGCACGGCCCCCACCCGGGCGAAAAGGACCGTCAGTCCCTCGCGGACGTTGGGCGCCCCGCACACGACCTGCACCGGAGCGCCGCTGCCGTCGTCCACCTTGCACAGGCTGAGACGGTCCGCATTGGGATGCTGTTCGCGCTCGAGGACGCGTGCCACCACCACACCTGGGAAGGTCGTTTCGAACTTCTCGATGGCTTCCACGTTCAGCCCCGCGGACGTGAGCTTGGCCGCCAGCTCCGCGGGTTCGTCGTCCCAGGTCACGTACTCGGCGAGCCAGTCCAGGCTGATCTTCAAGACACACCTCGGAATTGCTGCAGGAAGCGCAGGTCGTTCTCGTACAGGAGGCGGATGTCGCCAATGCCGTACTTGAGCATGGCGATGCGGTCGATGCCCATGCCGAAGGCGAAGCCCGTGTAGGCATCCTCGGGATACCCGGCGGCCTTGAAGACGTTGGGATGGACCATGCCCGCACCCATGATCTCCAGCCAGCCCGTCTGCCCGCACACGCCGCAACCCTTGCCCCGGCAGGCTACGCACTGCATGTCCACCTCCACCGAGGGCTCGGTGAAGGGGAAGAAGTGGGGACGGAAACGCGTGGGTTCGTCGGCGCCGAAGAAGCGGCGCACGAAGGTGTCCACCGTGGACTTCAGGTCGGCCAGGCTGATGGCCGTGTCCACCACCAGACCCTCGATCTGGTAGAACTCGGACGAGTGGGAAGCGTCGGCGTTCTCGTTGCGGTACACGCGGCCCGGGACGACGAGCGCCAGGGGCGGCTCCATCCGCTCCATGGTCCGGACCTGCACCGGCGACGTCTGCGTGCGCAGCAGGCGCTTCTCGTCAATGAAGAACGTGTCCTGGATATCGCGTGCCGGGTGGTCGTCGGGGAAATTCAGGGCGGTGAAGTTGTAGTAGTCCAGCTCCACCTCCGGGCCGTCGCCGCGCCGGAAGCCCATACCGTAGAAGATGTCGCAGATCTCTTCGAGGACGGTGATCAGAGGATGGTTCGAACCCTCTCCCGCCGGCAGTTCGCCCGGCAGTGTGAGGTCCCATCCCGGGCCGGCCACCGGCCCGCTGTCGGCCAGCTGCGCCGCGCGGGCGGTCAGGCCGGCGTCCAGTTCGAGCTTGAGGCGGTTGAGTTCGGCTCCCGCCGCGGGCCGCTCGGCGGAGTCCAGGTCCTTCAATCCCCGCAGCAGGCCCGTGACCTCACCCTTGCGGCCCAGCAGGGCGACCCTCACCTCCTCCAGGTCGGCGGCATGGGAGGCGGCCTCGATGCGCGCTATTCCCGAGGAACGCAGGCGCTCGATGGTCTCCTTCATGACGGGTCCCCTCTGCCGGATGTGTACCGGCGGGCGGTGGGCGGCCGGGGCGGACGCCCCGGCCGGGATGATCAGAGGGCGGCCTTGGCGGCCTCGGCCAGCTTGGCGAAAGCCGGGGCGTCCTGCACGGCCAGATCGGCCAGCATCTTGCGGTCGATCTCGATCTCGGCCTTCTTCAGCCCGTTGATGAAGTGGCTGTAGCTGAGACCGTTGATCCGCGCTGCCGCGTTGATGCGTGTAATCCACAGCCGGCGGAAGTCGCGCTTCTTGTTGCGGCGATCCCGGTAGGCGTAGGCGAGGGCGCGGTCCACGGCCTCGCGGGCCTGGCGGTACTGGCTTCCCTTGCCGCCGACGAATCCGCTCGCTCGCTTCAGATACTTCTTCCGGCGTTGTTTAGCGGCCGGATTATTTGTTGCCCTGGGCATTCTCGTGCCTCCTGTCTTATCACGTGGTCGGTCCCGGGTCAGGTGGGGACCGGCGTCGAATTCGGGTGACTATTTGCCCAGCATCTTGCGAGCACGAGCCTCGTCGCAGGGGGCGAGCATGGTCGATTTCCGCAGGGTCCGCAGGCGCTTCGGGCTCTTGGCCGTGAACAGGTGGCCGTGGTAGGCCCGGTTGCGCTTGACGCGGCCGCTGCCGGTGAGCTTGAAGCGCTTGGCGGCGGCGCGGTTGGTTTTCATCTTTGCACCCATGGTGTGCCTCTTTCCTGTCTGTGCGATCCGTCCGGCGGACGGAACTACGTCGTCTTCTTCTTCGGCGCGATGATGAAGCTGATCTGCCGTCCCTCGCGCTGGGGCCGAGACTCGGGCTGACCGAACTCACGGATCTCATCCACGAGGTTCTCCAGGAAGGCGATGGCCAGGTCCAGGTGGGAAATCTCCCGTCCCCGGAACCGCATGACGATCTTGACCTTGTTGCCCGATTCCAGGAAGCTCAGGATGTGCTTCTTCTTGAATTCGTAGTCATGGTCGTCCGTCTTGGGACGGAACTGGATCGTCTTGACCTTGACGGTGTGGGCCGCCTGCCGCGCTTTCTTGGCCTTCTTGGCCGCTTCGTACTTGAACTTTCCATAGTCCATGATCCGGCAGACGGGCGGCCGCGCCGTGGGCGCCACTTCCACCAGGTCGAGCCCTTTTTCCTCGGCCAGGGCCAGGGCCTCCGGGGTCTCGAGCACGCCCAACTGCGTTCCGTCCTCGTCGACCACCAGCACGCGGGGGATCCGGATCATACGATTGACCCGGGTGATCTTGTTGGGCCCCTTGATAAGCGTACCTCCTGGATGAATTCCGGCGTTGCCGCCGTTGGTTGCCGCTCCGTCGCGCCCGGAGCCGGGCACAAAAAAAGCGGACACAATGGTCCGCCCCGGGAAAGGTAACCGCTCCGTCCGTCTGCCGGTCACGGGGACCGGCGCGGCCAGCTACGGTGAGGGGGCGGAACCCCTGCTTGGCTTACCCCGGCGGTATCCCGACCGGCGGGGTGTAGCCTGATAAATTAGGCCCTGTTGCGGACCGCGTCAAGGAGATCCTCGGCCACCGCCTCCACCGTGCGGGCGCCCTGGTCCCCCTCGTGCCTCACCCGCAGGGCGACCTCGCCGCTCTCGGCCTCGCGCCCGCCGACCACGAGCATCCTGGGCACGTGCATGACTTCTGCCTCGCGGATCTTGAAGCCGATCTTCTCGTCCCGCGTATCCGCCTCCACGCGCAGACCCATGGCCCTCAGGTCCGCCGCCACCTTTTCGGCGTACTCGTGCTGGTCACGGCTCACCGACAGCACCCGCGCCTGCTCCGGCGCCAGCCACAGGGGGAAGTCCCCGGCGAAATGCTCGGTGAGGATGCCGATGAAGCGCTCCAGGGAGCCCATGATGGCCCGGTGGACCATGTAGACGTACTTCTCCTGGCCGTCGGCGTCGGTGTAGGTCACACCGAACCGCCGGGGCAGGTTGAAGTCGAACTGGATGGTGCTCGTCTGCCAGGTGCGTCCGATGGCGTCCACCAGCTTCACGTCGATCTTCGGTCCGTAGAAGACGGCCTCCCCCTCCTCGCGGGTGTAGGGCAGGCTGTGCTTCTCGATGGCGGCCACCAGGGAGGCCTCGGCCATGGCCCACTCCTCGTCGGTACCCGCGTACTTGCCCTTGTTCTCGGGATCCCGCACCGACAGCTCCACCTTGAAGTCGTCGAAGCCGAAGGCGCCCATGATCTCCTTCACCAGCTCGATGCACAGGTCCACCTCGTCCCCCAGCTGTTCGGGGGTGCAGAAATGGTGGGCGTCGTCCTGGGTGAAGCCGCGCACGCGCATGAGGCCGTGGAGCGTCCCCTTCAACTCCGCCCGGTACACCGTGCCCAACTCGGCATAGCGCACGGGCAGGCTGCGGTAGCCGCGGGTCTTGCGCTTGTACATGAGGATATGGCCCGGACAGTTCATGGGCTTGACCACGTAGGGCCGGTCGTCCTGCTCGAAGACGTACATGTTCTCCTTGTAGAACTCCATGTGTCCGGAGGTCTCCCACAAGGCCGCCTGGGAGATGTGGGGCGTGGTGACCGTGCGGTAACCGTTGGCCCGGTGGACCCGCTTCCAGTACTCGATGATCTGTTCGCGCACCATGTCGCCGCGGGGGAACCAGTAGCTCAGGCCCGGGCCCGCCTCCTCCATGATCCCGAAGAGGTCCAGTTCGCGGCCCAGCTTGCGATGGTCGCGCTTCTTGGCTTCCTCCAGCATCTCCAGGTGGGCGGTCAGATCCTTCTTCTTCCAGAAGGATGTGCCGTAGATCCTCTGCAGCATGGGGCGGTCGCTGTCGCCCTTCCAGTAGGCGCCGGCCACCGAGAGCAGCTTGAAGGCCTTGATCTCCCCCGAGCCAGGTACGTGGGGACCGCGGCAGAGGTCGGTGAAGGAGCCCATGCGATAGACGGATAGCTCCACGTCACCCAGGGCCTCGATCTCTTCCAGCTTGTAGGGCTGGTCGGCGAAGATCTCCTTGGCGCGTTCCGGCGTGGCGATCTCGCGCGTCAGCCCGACCTTGGTGCGGGCCAGTTCGGTCATCTTGGCTTCGATGCGCTCCAGGTCGGATTCGCTGAAGGGCTCTTCCCGGTCGAAATCGTAGTAGAACCCGTTCTCGATGTTCGGACCGAAGGCGAACTTCACGTCCGGGAAGAGTTCCTGCACGGCCCAGGCCAGCAGGTGCGCGGTAGAATGACGCAGGGTGTCAAGCCCCTCCTCGCTGGCCTTGGTGATCACCAGCATCTCGCCGCCCATTTCCGCCGCCTCGTCCAGGGGGTGGTGCACGCCGTCCACCGTCACGGCCACTGCGTTGCGCAGCAGCCCTTCGCCGATGGTGCGGACCGCCTCGCCGTAGGGCCAGCCGGCCTCCAGTTCCAGGTCTTTTCCGTCGGGCAGCGTGAAGGTGATCCGTGACATGTCCACTCTCCGGCTCGGGCTCTTATCTCGTTGTGGTCGCTCGCGTCGAAATCTACTCGCAAACGGGCTGTTCGGACAGCGCCGATGACAAAAAAAAAGCCGCTCCGGGGCGGGTTCGGCGAGGGTGTGGGTGGTGGGCGATACTGGATTCGAACCAGTGACCTCTTGTCTGCTCAGCAAGAGATGATCCCTGTGAGCGCCAGTCAAGGGGACGGGTGAAGGTGTTCGACGGCTAGATTCTCCAGATCCGCTACAGGGCTTTGACTTCGTAATCGACCTGGTAACCCCTGGGGTCTTCATGGGTCCACACTGTCTCAAGCCTACCGCGCCGGACGGGCCATTCGCGCAGCTTGACGAACGGGATGTCAGGGAGAAGCGAGGTCTCGAAGGGGCGTACTGGGTCGGGATGGAGTAGGCCGACGAGGACGCAGCGCCGCGGCCACAAGCTGGCCAGTAGAACGGCTGAGACGCTCTGTCTCTTTGCCACGACGCCGTCGCTGCTTCCGGCGAAGAACGCTGAGTTCCAGAGCTGCGTGGTCATGGCGGTATCCCCGCTTCCGCCAAACTGGACCTCGATCAGCGGGTCGCCGGTGAGAAGCGCCTCTGCTGCTGGCCAGCCGATCACCGCATCAGCGCCAGGATGCTCAGAGCCGATGACGAGCAGGCCTGGGCGGCTACCCCCGCTGAGTTTTCCGGCCTTGTCTTTCAAACGCTGGACCAGCACATCGGTGATGTGGGAGTAGGAGGTATCTAGCGTAAGCGGGAGTCCCCCCGGCTCTGCCGGGGAGGCACGCAGTGTTTGACATATACGGGAGAGAAATGGGGAAATCCCTAACGTGAGCCGCTCAAAGCATCACGAAAGGAATCTCCCCATGTCAGACTACCGTAGCC
>JAAEQC010000040.1 GCA_024231905.1 bacterium
CCGGAAGGAGCCCAGACCTACCAGCTTGATCACAAAAGAAACCTGGCCATGGCCCTCGGCGGTCCGATCAAGAAGGACCTGATGTGGTTCTTCGCGGGCATCGAGTTTGGCCGCTCCCTGGAGTTTGATCCCTACGATGATCCGAATCTCCCCGGACAAAAGAAGACGACCTGGGACAACTACGATCTCAAGCTCACCCCGCAGCTCGGCGACAACCACCGCGTCAACGTGCGGGCCGGCGACCACGAGTACCTGGGTCCGGACGCGGGAGGTGCGCTTGACGAACGAACCACCTGGTCGGAGAGCTACCAGCACGACAAGATGTGGGCCGCCGATCTCAGCTCGGTCCTGAGTGATAGCACCTTCCTCGAGGTTCGAGCAGGCAGCTGGAACGGCGACAGCGCCAACCGGCCCCCAGGCACCGACCTTTTCCAGCTACTGGCTCAACGGGTACAACGAGTGGGAGATGGTTACTCGGTTGCTTGTACCTGCTACATAGCTACTGAGGTGATGTGAACGGAGGAGCGGTGTGATTAGGACCATGCTCGTACTGTCGACGGCACTGCTGGCCGCAGCCAGCGTCATGGGATCGATCAACGCGGAGCACGAACTCCATCCCGACTGGGAGAACCCGCAGATGATCGGCCGCAACAAAGAGGCGCCGCGGGCCACCGCCATACCCTATGCCAATCCGGCGGCAGCCCTGGACCGGGACCCGGCCGGGTCACCCTGGTGGCTGTCCCTGAACGGTAGCTGGCGTTTCCACTGGTCGGCCAACCCGGCCCAACGGCCGGCCGAGTTCTTCCGGCCCGAGCACGACGTCAGCTCGTGGGCCACCATCCCGGTGCCGGCCAACTGGCAGCTGCACGGCCACGGCTACCCGATCTACACCAACGTGCGCTACCCCTGGGGCCCGCCCGACCCGCCCCGGGTGCCCCATGACTTCAACCCGGTGGGCTCGTACCGGCACAGCTTCGAGGTCCCGGCCAGCTGGTCCGGTCGGCAGGTGTACCTACACTTCGCCGGGGTCAGCTCGGCCTTCTACCTGTGGGTCAACGGCCACCAGGTAGGCTACAGCCAGGGCAGCCGCACGCCGGCCCAGTTCGACATCACCGAATACCTGGTCGCGGGAGAGAACCTGCTCGCGGCCGAGGTCTACCGGTACTCCGACGGGTCCTACCTGGAGTGCCAGGACTTCTGGCGGATCAGCGGCATCTTCCGCGACGTCGCCCTGTACTCGCTGGATAAGCTGCACATCCGCGACTTCCAGGTCCACACCGACCTCGATGAGCACTACCGGAACGCCGAGCTCGGCCTCGACGTGGTGGTGCGCAACCTCGGCGACAGGCCGCGTTCCTTCACGGTTAGCGGCCAGCTCTACGACCAGCGCGGGCGCCAGGTCGTCGACGACCTGGAGGCCTCGGCCCAGGTGGCGGCCGGCGAAGAGAGCGCGGTACGCCTCGACCGCAGCCTGGTTGCCCCGGCCAAGTGGTCGGCCGAGCAGCCC
>JAAEQC010000041.1 GCA_024231905.1 bacterium
AATGTACAGTTTCTTCAAGGTCTTCTCTCCAGATGCCGGCTTACCGGCGTAACCAAGCGTCCGGAATCGCCGGCTTCTTCCGGCAGGATCCCTCACGCTACTAATGTGGCCCGGCCGTCGTTACGACGATCTACCGGACCCAGTTCCCCGACTGTCGGGGAATCCTGTGGGCGCACCGTCGGCGCTGTTAAGCGGGAGTGACGATGGGCACGATTTTCGAGACTCAGACGGCTGTTTCGACCGTCTCGCATGAGTCTGTGTTAACCGCTGCGAGCCGAGACTATTCGGCGTCCGGGCGCGCGGTCTTTGCTAACCTCTTTGGGACAACGTCTTATGGAGCGCGTCGTCCGAAGCTGCCAAATTCTAACAGCTTTTTCCTACCTGGGTGAATTGGCTCCTCGGGTAGGACTTGAACCTACAACCCTGCGGTTAACAGCCGCATGCTCTACCATTGAGCTACCGAGGAACCTATTCAAAGTCAGGCTACAAACCCGCTCGTACGCATCGGCACGAGCCCGAAGGGCTTGAGCGGATGGGAATATAGGCGGCAAGGGTCTATTCGTCAAGGAATCAGCGACTTCCGTTTCATGCGACTATCTCGGACAGTTCCCGCGAGGTCACACCCAGTGCGAACAGCGCTTTCAGCAGCAGGTCTACCGAAACCTGGGGATCACCGGCTTCCATCTTCGCCACTCGCGATTGCCTCACTCAAGGCTCGAACGCAATCAAATACCGCCAGCCATGCCCCTCGCTCCCCTCACCCACGGGCCGCGCCGCATAGCACCGTAGATTCGGCGTCCCCAACGCGAACGGCAGATCACACCGCTTCCCGACTCCGAATCCCACATCGAAGCGGTCACCCGTAGCACCCTCCACCGGCCAGGGCCCGGCCTCATTGGCAGTCCGACCCCAGTCCGCGAAGAGCAACGGCTGCAGCTGCCAGTGGCGAAGCACCGGCACATGGAGCGCGGCCAGCGGGTCCACGCCCACGCGCAGATCCACCGATGCCGAAGTGCCCTCATCGCCCACCAGTTCGCCGGCCGCGTAGCCGCGCAGGGTCCCATAGTCGCCCAGGTAGGTGCGCCACTGGCGCGGGGCCTGGGCGTCGACGGCCCGATGGCGTCCGCGCACGAGCCACTGGTTGCCCAGTCCGTCGAGCTGGTCGAACTCGCCGGACAGGCGCAGTTCCGTGAAGTCGGTCTTGCCCAGGCCCGCCGCCTCAAGGTCCGGACCTTCGGCCCGGTGCCAGCGGCTCTCGGCCGACAGGGTCAGCGGGCCGCCCTTCCAGCCCAGGCCCGCCCGGCCGAACTCGTCGTCCAGGTGCTGAGCGGCCAAGTTGCCGCCGGGCCTCAGACGGCGGCCCAAGGCGTTCCAGCTGGTGGACTGGTCCAGGGCCCGGTCCTCGGTCCTGCCCACGCCGCCGCTCAGTTCCAGGCCCAGACCCGGTCGCCAGGTCAGGTTCGCGGCCACGCCCCGGCTCTCGAGGTAGCTGTTGGGGTCGCTGCCGTAGAAGGCCGACGTCAAGCTGCGGGTCCGCGCCCGGTCGTCCCCCGCAAAAGGAACGGTCGACTTCCAGGCGTCCGCCCGCAGTTCGAGGGCGGCCCGGTCCGGATCCGCGCCGGGGCGCTCCTGCACCCGGCCCCGGACCAGCGGCCAGCTCAGGCCCAGTCCCGCCTCGGAGCGCTGGTTGCTGATGCCGTAGCCCGCCCACAGACTGATCTGCGGACGCACCAGTCCCCGGTGCCGCAGGCTCGCCCGTCCGCCCACCACCGGTCCCTGCACGCGATTGAATTTCGGCAGGGCCGCCCCCAGGCCCAGGGTCCATGGACTGGCCTCGGCCATCTCCTCCAGGACAGTGCTGCCCAGGGTCGTGAGGGTGTCGATCTTCGCCTCGCTCAGGGCCACCGGCGCCGCCGCCGACGTGAGGTCGTCCCGCCACACCTGTGAAATCTCGCCCCAATAAGCGGAGAGCGAATCGTCCGAGGCGTCGGGGCTGAGCCAGAAGTCGTCCGGGTCCAGGTTGCCGTGGCGCGCGCGCTCGGGGACGGCCATGTCCATGGACACGGGCTCCCCGTTGATGACGATGTCCCGGAGCTGGGTTCGAACCTCCACCAGGCGGGGCAGGTCCCCCACCGGGATCTTCCGCAACTCGACCTCCAGGTGCATGTCCGTAGTGAACCAGTAGCCCCCGTGGCGCTCGCGGCTGACCCGGAACTTGGGGATGCCCTTCAGGAAGAGAGGGAACGGCACCACGTCGGTCATCTCGGCGTCCAGACGGCGGAGCACCCAGTGGGAGTAGTCCACCCAGGCGGTGCCCGAGGGCAGGGCCTCGAAGCGGCTCTTGGGCTCGAAGGCAATGCGGTAGATCAGACTGTTGCCCACCAGCTTACGGTCCTCCACCGAGTAACTGTAGCGGTGGCCCGTGGACCGGGAAAACGGCATGGCCATGGCCAGGGTGTGCTGAACGTCGCCGAAATCGCGCTCCTGCTCCGTATCCACTTCCTCGTCCACCACTTCGCCGTTTTCCACCGTACGGGTACGCTCCCACAGGCGGACCGAGTGGTTCTTCCCCTCGCCGTCGAAGCTCATGCGCTCGGCCGTCTCGGTCACCTTGTAGTCCCGGCCGTTGCGGCTGCGCACCTGGCGCTCGACCACGGTGGTCAGGCTGGTGAACTCCACGTCCTTCATGGCCAACGACTCGGCCTCCATCTTTCGCCCCACCGCCTCGATGATCTCGTCCACGCTCACGGCGTCGGCGGTGACCATGAGCGTGTCGATGTCGTCGGGCGCGAAGGTGAAGGTGTCCTCGAAGGCCAGGATCACGCCCAGGCCGGCCGCCAACGCGCTGTCCGGATGGACGTCGCCGAGAGCTTCCCAATCCAGTTCCGCGTTGAGGATCGGGATCGTATCGATATCGGCAAACGCCTGCAGAGTATCGGGTTCGTGGGTCTGCCCACCAGCGGCGACCGCCACGGCCATAAGGCAGCACAGCACCAGCAACGGACGCACCCGTGCGCGGCGGAAGGCGAGCGGGAGGACGGGACTCATGGCATATCTCCTCGGTGATGGAGGACGGCGTTTTCGGTTTCGAAGAAGATGTCCTCCGCGCCGGGTGTTGCATCCCGGCGCGGGGGGCATCCCTGGGACCCTGATCCCGAGCCCCGGCCACGGTGGCGGCGGACCGCCGGCACCCCACGTTCGTACGGTTCGGGTGCGGGCCGTCGCCGGATCGCCGGCCTGCGCCGATGGGCGGGTCCGCGCCCTCCATTGCAAGATCGGTTCCCATGGGAGACCTGTGGCGGGAAGGCCCTACGCACCCGGCTCCCATCCCGTTCCCGACACTTGAAAAACCGCCCGGCCCTGTCGCCTATCCCTGACGCCGCCGGTGTTGGCGGTGCCCCCGGGCGACCTCCGTAAAAACCGCCGCAAACTCTGACATTTCCGCTATTTCCCCGTCAAGCCCCTACCGCCAAAGCCGATAAGAATACACGACACCCCAACGAACGTCGATGTGCCCTCCTGGGCCCAGATTCGAGAGGTCAACGTGATCAACCGCCCCCGGAATGGCCGGCTCTCCATGGCTCTCTGCAGCCTCGTCGTCTTGGTGACCTGCGTCCCCCTGGTCCTGACCCAGATGGGCGTGGGCTTCGGCGGCGCGGCCGAGGACGGCGCCGGCGCCCACTTCGCCGGTTGGAACGTCGGTGGGTCCATGGTCCGCTTCGACGTGAACGCCCTCTCCATGGTGCTCTTCATCGTGGCCCTGACGGCCCTCTACCGACGCGTTGCCGCCGACCGGACCGTCGCCGTGCTGGGCCTGGCCCTGGCCCTGGCCGGTCTCGTTGGCTCGATCCAGATCGTGCCCGGCGTTGCGGGCGTCGGTGGGCCGGCGGACCACCGGATCACCGGCATGTGGACCACCAACGTGGGTCGTCTCGCAGCCGCTGCCGTGCTCTTGGTCGGCACCGCGGTGCTGCTGGCTCTACGCTCGCGTAGGCGCGGCAGCATCCCGATCCTGCTGGCCCTGACCCTGCCTCTGATCGGCGGCTCCTGGTTCGCCACGGCGCGGCTCGATGCCGCCGTCCTGGAAAAGCTCGCCCATTGGGGTAGCTGGGCCACTCTCGGCCTGTACCTGGCGGCCGCCGCGCTGCTGGTCCCCATGGCCCGGCGCCAGCGTGCGCCCCTGCTGGCCCGCGGCATGATGGTGGGCTTCGTGCCTCTGCTCGCCAGCCAGCTCACCCTGAACCTGACAACTTCCACGATCATGGACGGCGGCTACCACATCGCCGACCTGCTCAGGTGGTTCAGCCTGCTGTTGCCGGCTTGCGGCCTGGGTATCGACTTCGTGAACACCTATCAGGACCGGGCGCTCAGCGACGAGAAGCGATTCCTGCGCGCTGTGGTCGACGCCATCCCCCACTTCGTTTTCTCCCGGGACACCGAAGGCCGCTACACCCTGGTGAACCAGACCGTGGCCCGGTTCTTCGGGCGTCCGGTGGAAGAGATCGAGGGCAAGCGGCTGGACGAGGTGCTGACGGATCCCGAACAGTGCCACGCCTGGCTGGAGGAAGACCGGGAGACCCTGCGCCGGGGCGGCGAGTGGTCCTTCCCCGAGGAGATCAAATCCGACATCGGAGGCGAGCCCCTCACCGTCCACAGCATCAAGAAGCCCCTGCTGGCCGACGACGCCGGCGCGAGCCAGGTGCTGGGTGTGTCCATCGACGTCACCGACCGTCTCAAGGCCGAACAGGCCCTGGCCGAGCGCCTCGAACTGGAGCGCGCCTCCGCCGCCATCCTCGCCACCTTCGTCCAGTGCACCAACGAGGACCTCGACACGCGCATGGAACAGGTGCTCGAACAGGTGGCGGCCCTGACCGACGCCTCCCGTTCCTACGTCTTCGCATTCGGCGACGAAGATCGGCCCGCGCGCTGCCTCTTCCAGTGGTCCAGCGACGCGGTCGCCGACCACCTGCGGGCACCTGTGACCATGCCCCAGTCCGAGCTGGACTGGATGACCCGCTGGTTCGCCATGTCCGCGCCCATCGCCATCGCCAACGTGGACGAACTGCCGCCGGGAGCCGCGTCCTTCCGCCGCGGCTGGCGCTTCGCACCCGTGGACGCCTTCCTGGCCCTGCCTATCTCCCACCGGGGCCGCATCTTCGGCTTCCTCGGCGTGGACGCCGGCGAGCACCGCACCTGGCGTCACGAAGATATCTCCATGCTCCGTAGCGTGGGCGACCTGTTCATCACCGTGTGGGACAAGCTGCGCGCCGAGATCATCATGGTCGACGCCATGGAGGAGGCCCGGGCCAGCAACCGCGCCAAGAGCGAGTTCCTGGCCAACATGAGCCACGAGATCCGCACGCCCTTGAACTGCATCACCGGCATCGCCGACCTGCTGGCGGACCTGGACCCCACGCCCCAGCAGGAGCAGTACCTGGAGATGATCCGCCAATCGGGCGCCTCTCTCCTGACCATTCTCAACGACGTGCTCGACCTCTCGAAGATCGAGGCGGGTAAGCTCAGCCTCGACCCGGAGCCCACGGACCTGCGCGGCGTCGTCGAGGAGGTCGTCAGCCTGATCGCCTTCACGGCCCAGGCCCAGGGACTGGAAGTCGTCTGCCGCTTCGCACCGGGCGTACCCGCGCGCGGCATCCTGGACGGGAACCGCCTGCGCCAGGTGCTGACCAATCTTCTGAACAACTCCGTGAAGTTCACGCGCGAGGGACACATCTACCTGGACGTGGAGCCGGTGGCCGAGTCCGGCGATTCGGTGACCGTCCGCTTCAAGGTCGTCGACACGGGCATCGGTATTCCCGCCGACCAGGTGGCGACCATCTTCGACAAGTTCATCCAGGCGGACACGGGATCGACCCGCAGTTTCGGAGGCACGGGTCTGGGACTGGCCATCAGCCAGCACCTGGTGCAGCTCATGGGCGGCCGGATCGAGGTGGAGAGCGAGCTGGACGAGGGTTCCACGTTCACCTTCACCCTGCCCGTGCTCGAGCCCGAAGTGCCGCAGTTGCGGGAGCTGGACAACTCCGCCGAGAACCTGCTCATCGTCGCCGGTTCCGAACTGGCGGGCGAGGTGCTCTCGGAGCAGGCGCGCCAGCTGGGCTACCGCCCCGCCCTGGCCACCTGGTGTCCCGACGCCCTGAGCAAGCTGTCGGCCAAGCCCACCGAGGGCGAGGCCCACTGGTCGGCCGTGCTGCTGGACCACTCCCTGCCCGACGAGGACATGCACGTGGTCATCGACTACTGCCATGCCTTGGCCCACTGGCGCCGGCCGCGGGTGCTGGTCATGACCGACCTGGCCACGCGTCCCTGGGACGTGGGCGTGCGGCCCGATTGCTTCCTCGCCAAGCCCGTCCGCCTCGAGCACCTGGCCGACGCCCTCGGCGCCAACGCCGTCGCCGATCTGGTGGAGCAGGACGACGCCGACGCCCCGCGCCCGGCCGCCGGCGCGCGGATCCTCCTGGCTGAGGACAACCCCTTCAACCAGCGGGTCGCCATCGGCATGCTGGAGATGCTCGGGTGCACGGTGGCCCTGGCCGCCAACGGCGCCGAGGCCGTGGAGAAGGCTTCCGCCGAGGATTTCGATCTGGTCTTCATGGATTGTCAGATGCCCGAGATGGACGGCTACGAGGCCACGCGCACCATCCGCGGCCTGGACGGCGACCGGGCTCGGGTGCCCATCGTCGCCATGACCGCCAACGTGCTCAGCGGCGACCGGGAGGCCTGCTACGCCGCCGGCATGGACGACTTCCTGAGCAAGCCCGTCACCAAGGGCACGCTCACGGATATGCTCGTGAGGGTGGGGCTGGTCAGGACTCCGGCATCGAGCCTGACGTGATGTAGGAGCGCAGTTCGGCCGCGGTCAGGGTGTTGAGGATGCTGCTGCAGTAGAGTCCGGCGTCCTGGGCCAGCTCGGCCCCGTGCCGGAAGTCCACCAGCCGTGCAGCCCGATGCGCATCCGGGCTGATGACCATGGCCACGCCCAGTTCCTGGGCCCGCTTGCAGCAATTCCAGTCCAGCTCCGCGCAGCAGGGATTCGCGTTGATCTCCACCGCCGTACCACCCGTCGCCGCCGCCTGGAGCACCTGCTCCATGTCCAGCCCGTCATTGTCGCGGCGCAGCATGTAATCGCCCACCGGCCGGCCGAGAATGGTGACGCACGGGTTGGCAGCCACGGCCATCACCTGGTCCGTCAACGAGCGTTCCGCGTTGCTCTGCTTGTCGGGCACCGACGCGATGACGTAGTCAAAGAACTCGAGGATCTCGTCGTCGAGCATGAGCGCGCCCTCATCGTCGGCATCGACCTCGACTCCTTGCAACAGATCCACGTCCGGATACCGCCGCCGCAGGTCCTCCAGTTCGTCGCGCTGGGCCTTGGCCCGGTCGAGGGTGATGCCGTCGCGGTGGACGTCCGAGCGGAAGTGGTCACTCACGCCCAGGTACTCCAGCCCGATCTCCCTGGCCGTCACGACCATGGACTCGAGGGTGTGGGCCCCGTCGCAGTACCGGCTGTGGCTGTGGAGAATACCCTTTACGTCACAGGGCCGGACGAGATCGTAGGGCGCGGCGTGGGACAGGTCCGACACCTGTTCGAGGGTGTGGTGTCCCTCTCGGTCGTTCGTCAGCGGGTCGCCACTGGGGTGCGGTGTGTCCTGGTCGTCGCGGGGACGATCCTCATGGTGGTCGCGTTCGAACATGGCCTCGGCGGGGGATGGGCCGCGGGCGGGGGGCGGGGGGCGATCCTGAGTTCCGCGTGGCCCCCGTCTACCGGCCGCCGCCGGGTGATGGCGCCTCGCGAGGCACCTTCGCAACTCGTACGCAGATCAGGTTAGTTCCGGTCGGGGGGGACCGCAACCCCGTCGGAACGCGTGGGCTCCGACGGGGTCGCGCAGGCGGGTGGCGGGGTTCGCCGTCTAGTAGGAACCCCACTTCTGCTTGCCGGGCAGGTAGTAGCTCGGCAGCAGGAAGCGGAACATGCGGGCGAACCCGCGGGCGCGGTCGATTTCCTCGTCACTGGAGGACTGCAGGTCGTCGAGATCCGGGTCGAACATCTCGCCGAACATGCGCTGGGCCGCGTCGGCGCGTTCCTCATCCGTGTCGTACTCGTCGCGCAGGCCGTGCAGCTCGCCGTAGTCCAGGAAGTAGCCGCCGCATTTGGCGCACTCGTCGACCTCGACCTCGCGCTTCACGCTCGTGTAGTGGCGCATCATGATGATGCCGTCGCAACGGGGGCACTCGCGCTGGGCGGACTGGTCGATGCTGATGGTCTCGTCGCGCTTGACGTCCAACAGGTCGGCGCCCACGGCCTCATGCTGCTCATCGACCTTCTTCAGTTCGAGCCAATCGAACCACAGGCCGCCGCAGCCGCCCTGGCAGACATCGACGTCGATGTCGTGCACCCTCATCTCGGTCATCTCATGGCCACAAGCCGGACACTTCACGGTGGTCCTCCCTCTCTGGTGACCGGCGCACCGCCCTGCGGGCGCCGCTTCAATGGTCCCCCGGTCTATCGGCCGGCGTGGTACGATGTTTTAGCCCGATTTCGCAGGAACGCCGTCACCGGACGTCATGCAGTGCAACAAACCGCTCCCTGCGAACGTTCTGGAGAGGCGACCGGACCCCCACACCTCCCGGAGAAATCGCTATGCGCGCCGATTCCGACCTCGCGGCCGTCGCCCTGGACGCCATGACCCACGTGCTCGACCTGGATCCGTCCGACAGCGTCCTGGTGGTGACCGACGAGCCCACCGTGGACTGCGGCCGCGCCTTCGCCGCCGCAGCCCGGCGCCACGGCTGCGACGTGGCCACCTGGCTGCTGCCCGAGGACGAGCGTCCCCTGACGGCCATGCCCCCGGAGATGGCCGACCTGCTGGAGGACCGCACCGTGGTGGTGAACGCCATCATCGGCGACGTGCGCGAAGTGCCGTTCCGGCTGGAGTGGCTGGGCCTGGTGGAAGAGAGCCCGGTGATCCGCATGGGGCACTGCCCCGGCATCGATCTGGACATGATGACCGGCGGTCCCATGGACGTGGACTACGGCGCCATGCAGGAGCGGGCCGAGGAGCTCTTCGCCGCCTTCGCCGACGCCGTGTCCGTCCATATCACCACCGACCTGGGCACCGATCTGCACCTGGACCTGACCGACCGCAAGCTGATCTCGGACCTGAAGTCCGAGCCCGGATGCGGCGTCAATCTGCCCTGCGGCGAGGCCTACTGCGCCCCCTTGGAGAACGGCGCCGACGGCCGTCTCGTCGTCGACGGCTGCTTCGGCAGCTGGGGCAACCTGGATGCACCGGCGACCTTCACTCTCGAGGGCGGCCGCGTCACCGACGTGACCTGCGACGACGCCCCGGCCCTGGCCGAGATCCTGCGTATCCTGGAGACCGACGCCGGCGCCCGCACCATCGCCGAACTGGGCATCGGTCTGAACCCCGGCGCACGCCTGACCGACAACATGCTCGAGGCCGAGAAGGCGGGCGGCACCGCCCACATCGCCTTCGGGGCCAACAAGGGCCTGGCCGGAGGCGTGAACGAGTCCCAGGTGCACGTGGATTACCTGTTCAAGTCGCCGCGCATGAAGATCAAAGCGGCGGACGGGAGCGAGCGGGAGATCGTCCTCTAGAGGGTCAGAACCTTACCTGCGTCCCACTGGAGGGCCACGATCTCCTTCATGCCGGCGGCCGTGCCCACGGCCAGATCATCGAAGATGTCGAAGGAATTCAGGCAGGTGGTGCACACCACCAGCTCCACGCCCTTCTCCGCCAGCGAGCCCAGCTCCTCCAGCACGGGCGAACCCTTCACCGTGAGCTTCACTCCCTCGCCGTAGAAGCAGACGGCTCGGGGCAGGCGGTCGTCCAGGTCCAGCACGTTCAGGAAGGCGCCGGCGAGCTTGTGGGCCAGGGCGGCGTCGGCCCGGCCCATGCCGTCCCCGTTGAAGACGACGACGATATCGGTGTTGTCGGTCACGGGGATCTCCTCAGGGGCCCGGCAGGGGCACGTAGGCCATCAGGGTCGCAGGGTACTTGTCCGTCACCAGAATGAAGCCCTCTTCGCCGAAACGCGCCACCGCTTCCCAGTTGCGGCAGTCGCCGTCCCGGCGCGGCTCGAGCCACAGGGGCGGACGGTTCGTGCGCACGATGCGGTCCTCCAGGAGTTGCAGTTCGAGCAGGCGTTCGACGCAGGCGCCCGGCTCCAGCCACGGCGGGGCGCCGAAGCGGGCAACCTCGGGATCGGCGGCGGGACGCAGGAACCAGCCGTCCGGGGGCCAGAAGTAGTTCAGGACCCAGAAGCGGCCCTGGGTGTCCAGATCCGTGGCGTCGGTCACCCGGTATTCCACGCTGGGAAACGGGATCGTGCCCTGGCCGGCCAGGTCCAGGCCGAAGACGTGGGCCACGGGGGCGGCGTTGACGTTGGCGCCGTTGGCCTCGTTGATGGTCACGATGCGACGACCGTCCTGGATGATGGTTTCCTGGGACATGTTCGGCAACTGGACCGCCAGGGGGATGGAGGTTAGACGCTCCATGGTCATGCTCACCGCGCCGTCCTCGCCGGTGAAGCGCGCGGCCACCAGGAATCCGGCCATGGCCGTGTCGCGCTCGGCTTCGACGGTCATGAAGCAGAGATCGTCGAAAACACAGGTGGACTCGAGGCCGTCGTAGCCGTGGATCAGGGGCACCAGCCAGGGGGCCTCGCAGGTCACGGGTTCCGGGACGAGGGCGCCGGAGTGCTCGTCTGCCACCGCCGCGGCCAGGTCGACACCGGGCAGCCGGAAGAAGGTGAGCACGCCGGGCTCACCATAACGGTCGGGAAACTGGGGCAGCAGGAAGAGGTCGCCTTCGTGCCAGGTCAGGCCCGAGACCTCGGCTTCGCGACCGGCCAGTGGACCGCCCAGTTCCAGCATGACCGGCCGGACCACCATCGGTTCCGGCGCCGTGGCCGCGCACCCGGACGAGGCCAGGACCACCAGCACCGCCACGGTCGCAGCGCGCCTACCGGAAAAGTTCATAGTGCACCAATCGCCCGTCCAGTCCCCCGTTGCGCAGGGGGATCTTTCGCTTGGTCTTCAGCCCTACCTGCTTGATCAGCTCGGGATTGCCGAAGTACACCCAGGCCCGGCTTCCCTGGCACTTCTGCTTGAGGAAGTCGCCGAAGTCCTTCATCAAGGGGCCCAGGTCCTCGCCCTTCTGCAGGCGCACGCCGTAGGGCGGGTTGCAGACGATCAGGCCGGGCTTCTGCTCGCCCAGGTCGCGGAAGTCGCAGGTCTTCACGCGCAGTTCGTCGCCGCCGGGCAGGCGGGCATTGTTGCTGCGGGTCTTCTTCACGGCCGCCGGATCCAGGTCCGAGCCGCGGATCATGCCGCCCCGTACGCTGCGCACGCCGTTGTCCACCTCGAGCCGGGTCTTGAACCACACGCGCTTGTCGTGGTCGGGCAGCTTCTGGAAGCCGAACTTCTTGCGCAGGCAACCGGCGGGCAGGCGGGCGGCCTTGAGCCAGGCCTCCGAGAGCAGGGTCCCCGAACCGCACATGGGATCGTAGAGGGGTTCCGTACCCTTCCAGCCCGATATGTCGAGGATCGCCGCAGCCAGGGTCTCCTGCATGGGCGCTTCCACCGAGTCCAGGCGATAGCCGCGCCGGTGCAGCGCGCCGCCGGCGCAGTCGATGCTCACTGTGGCCACGTTCTCGCGGATGTGGAGGTTGATGGACAGGTCCGGATCGCGGACGTCGACGCTGGGGCGCTTGCCCTTGTAGCGCTTACGGAACATGTCCGCCACCACGTCCTTCACCTTCAGGGCCGCGAAGTGGCTGTTGTCGATGACGCAGTTGGAGACGTTGGCGTGCACCGCGAACGTCTCGTCGAAGGTCATCAAATGGGTCCAGTCGATCTTCTTGGTCTTGAGGTAAAGATCCTCGGCGCTCGTGATGTCGAAACGGGTGAGGGGCGCGAGCACGCGGCTCAGGAGGCGCGAGCAGTAGACGACCCGCTGCAGGGTGGGCTGGTCCGCGTGGAACTCCAGGCCGCGGGGGAAGGCGTGCACGCCGGTGCCGCCCAGGGCCTCCACCTCGGTCGCCGCCAGATCCTCCAGGCCACCGGCCACCTGGGCGAAGTACTCTCCCTGGGCCTCGTACAGATACATGGTCAACCTTCCTCGCGAACCATCAGCACGTGGTCGATGCCGCACTCGTCGAAATTCTCGCCGCGGCGGGTGAATCCGTAGCCCCTGTAGAAGTCCTCCAGGTAGGTCTGGGCGTGGAGCTTGAACCGGGTCGCGCCGCGGGCGGAGGCCTCGGCCAGGAGGAACTCCGTCATCCGCCGGGCCAGACCACGGCCGCGCCAGCGGGGCCGTACGGCGACGCGCTCGAGCTTGGCCCAGCCTTCGTCCACGAAACGCAGGCGGCCGGCTGCCACGGGCTCGCCGTCCTCCTCGCCCAGCAGGTGGACCGCTTCGTCCTCGAACGCGTCGAACTCGCCGGACCAGTCCACCGCCTGCTCTTCCACGAAGACGATGCCGCGGACGACCATGACCTTCAGGATGTCCTCGGGTGTGGTGGCGACGCGGATCATGGGCGGTCCTCCGGCGCGTAGGGGATGTGCTTTCGGTCGCCATGATAGGTTCTCGGCCCGGGAAAGGCACGGCGCATGTTGTCTCGTGGCTCGAAACCGTTTTCGGACGGCTCGGGGCGCATGTGGTACGAATGGTTTCGTCATCGAGGTCCCCGGGGACCTTGGGGAATGGCTGCCGGGGCGGCAGGAGCGCGCTGGGTTCGACGATCTGGATCCGGTTTACCAGCCTTGAATTTGCCTAGTTACAGCGATTAATCCCTTGCTATTTTCGCTTTATTTTCGTATATTATAGATCCTCCCAGGATTCCATGCAGAGGAGTTGCATCATGGCCGCCATGCCGTTCTCTTCCGGCCAGTCCGCCGCCCAGGTCGACCGATCCCTGCGCCGATCACCCGCCGCCATGGCCGAGGCCGAGAAGTGCGCCGTCTTGTGGTTCGGGGAGGTGATGCGGCGGAAGCTCTATCGAGAGTTGGGGTGCTCGTCGAGAAGCTGCACAAGCTGGGCGCTGTACGCACCGACCGTGCCGAACTGTTGCTCGATGCGCTCGCCGCCCTGGTCGAGTCCCACGAAGGTCCCCGGGGACCTTCGCAACCGGTTCAGATCCATGTCCATGACCAGGGCGAACGGATGACCATCGACGGACGGGAGTTGGGCCGCACCGACGCCGAGCATCTGAAGTGCGATGCCGTCGTCTGCAAGCCTGGCGAACGCGCGAAAGCCACGATCCCGCCTCGCGGGAGAAGGGAGGTTCTGGCCCGCGACCGCCATCGGTGCCAGTCGCCGGGCTGTAGTCACACCCGCTTCCTCGAGATCCATCACAAGATCCCGCGCGCGAACGGCGGCACGAACGAACCCGGGAATCTGGTCACCCTCTGCGCCGCCTGCCACCGCCTCCACCACCGGAAGGGCGCACTCGTCCGCGAGCCTGCCGCGGCCTACCTGGCCGGTCCCTCCCGGTCCGGTATTCCTGGCCGGGGCTGGAATCGCGTATGTTGTTCGTCGATAGCCGGGACCGCTCAGCGGTCGGAAACTCATCCGGAGGCACGAGCCGCATGTTGAAGTTCACCGACACAGGACGCACCGTGATCGACGCCCCGGCCACGGCCGTGGGCCTGGCCTGGACGCCCCGCGGCATCTTCCGCGCCGAGCTGGGAACCGCCGCCGAGGTGGCGGCGAACCTGGCCGCACACGCTCCCGATGCACCGCCGGTGAAACGTCCGCGCGGCGTGATCGCCGCCGTCGTCCGCCGGGTGAAGGACCACCTGCGGGGCCGCCCCGACGATCTGCGCGACGTCCCGGTGGACCTAGCGGGCCAGCCGGAGTTCGGCCGCAAGGTGCTCCAGGCCCTTCGCCGCGTGAGTCCCGGCCGCACCGTCACCTACGGCGAACTGGCCGCCCGCGCGGGCCGTCCCGGTGCCGCCCGCGCCGTGGGCCGCATCATGGGCGCCAACCCGGTGCCCCTCTTCGTGCCCTGCCACCGGTGCATGGGCGCCGACGGTCGTCTCACGGGCTTCTCCTCCCCCGGCGGCGTGCTCCTCAAGGCCCGCATGCTGCACCTGGAGGGCTACGTCTTCGACGAGGAACACGAACGCGGTCGGCGTCATCTCATGCGCTGCGACCCGGTCATGAAGCGCCTCATCCAGCTGATCGGACCCTATGTGCCCGGCCCCGCGGTCCCCCGCCCGGCCTGGGACACCCTCGTGCGCGCCATCATCCACCAACAGCTGTCGGTGAAGGCGGGGCAGACCATCGGCGGTCGGGTTGCGGCCCTCACCCCGGGCACGCGCTTCCCCCGTCCCGCGGAGATGCTCGCCATCGACGACGCAGTGCTGAGGGCAGCGGGCCTGTCCTGGGCCAAGGTCTCCTTCGTGAAGGACCTGGCCGCGCGGGTGGGCGACGGCCGCCTGCGGCTACAGCGCCTGCCCCACCTGGACGACGAGGCCGTGCTGACCGAGCTCATGAGCGTCAAGGGCATCGGCCGCTGGTCCGCCCAGATGCACCTCATGTTCCACCTGGACCGACTGGACGTGCTGCCGTTGGACGACGTGGGCCTGCAGAACGCGGCCGGCCGGGCCTACGGGCACGAGCAAGGCCTCACCCCGGCCGAGTTGGCCGAACTGGGTGAGGCCTGGCGTCCCTACCGTTCGTTGGGAAGCTGGTATCTGTGGCAAGCCCTGGACATGGGCGGGATCTGAGCTGTCCTAGGTCGCCGCGCTGGTGATGACCGGCACCATGACCGCCACCATGACCGCGGCCTGGACCGCCTCCACCGCCTCCTTGGTGGCCGCGCCGGCAACCTGGCCGCTGGTGAGCTTCTCCAGGCGTTGCTTGCGTTCCTTCAGCTTCTTCTTGTCGAAGATCTTACCCAGCATCCCCGTGGCCTGGGCCATGGCCACGACCACGATCGTGCGGGCGTCCACGTCCTGGGTGCTGGTGAAGACGGCCCGCTTCAGCCGGGCACGCAGCTCCTGCTCGGGGCCCGGGTCGTTCTCCGGAAAGATCGTCCGCGGGAAGATGCCCAGCACCTTGTCGGAGGCCTCGGCCAGGACGCGCTTCTGCACCAGCCCCCGGGCCGCGCGGTTTCGCAGGTCTTTCAGTCCGGCGAACTTCTGCACCCAGTGGACGGCCTTCTTGGGCTTCTTCTCGTCCAGCACCTTGGCCAGGCACTCGGCGAGGATCTCGTCGTCCACGGTGACGCCCTTCACGGCGGTCACGGGATCCTTCTTGGTCTTGCCCGCCACCAGCGCGCCGACCAGGACCAGTTCCGCCAGGATCGCCCCACCCATGGCGTTGACGTACATGCCGCCCATCTCGGTGGTGCCCTTGTCGTCGTCCAGGGCCAGCAGCAGGATTTCCTCGTAGAGGGTGAGGGACGCGCGGGTGCTCATGAAGGGACCTCCGGTCGTGGGTGGCGTTGCGACGCGGAGAATACACCCGCGGACGCGGGCTTGTTCAAAAAAGACAGGAGGCCGGACGCGCGCAGATATTTCTCTCCCAGGACCCTGCCCAAAAGCGTATCCGACCCCCCAATCCGGCGTGGCGATCCGAGGCCGTCAAGGATGGTTGCCCGACCATGTGAATGGAATTCGGGATCTCCCTCCGTCGCCATCCCCCTACCGGTCCTGTTTGACCGGGGGCGGAGATCTTGCAGGATAATTCTCATGATGGGTTTCTCCCGGGATCCCCCCCGCCGGTCCGCACGGCCTGGCCTATCGCACCAGTATCATGCGTCGTAATTGGACCGTGTCGCCCGCCTTGAGCCGGTACAGGTACACGCCCGAGAGCATGGCCCGGCCGGTGCGGTCGAGTCCGTTCCAGGTGAACGCGTGCAGGCCCTGCCCCCGATGACCGCTCCCGAGCACGCGCACCAGGGAGCCGTCCAGACTGTAGACGGCCAGATGGACATCCATGCCCCGGGCCAGCTCGTAGGTGATGTTCGTGAGCGGGTTGAACGGGTTGGGGTAAGCCGCGCTCAGTTCCTCGGCCACGTGGGCGGTAGTGGAACTGGGCCGGCCCGACAGCAGGCACAGCATGTTGATGGTGCAGCACTCCCCCGCCCCCACGGTGTAGATGGCAATCCTCCGGGGATCGCAGAGGGCTCAGCGGCCCAGGAACCGCGCGGTCTCCTGGTCGGGTGTGGCCAGGACGCGGCCCACCACCAGGCGCACACTCCAGGCGGAACCGCCCAGGTTCACCGCCTCGGCGTTGCGGTCGCCGATGGTCTCAGCGCGCACGTCGAATCCCGTGAACCAGGACGAGTCCTCTTCCGGCAGGAAGCGCACTCCGGCGCCGAGGGATCCGTGGAGGGCCGCCAGCAGGTCGTTGCTGCCGCCGCGGGGCTTGATCAGATCGATGCCCAGGCCGGCGAAGACGTCCAGGCGCCAGGGGCCGGCGCCGTAGACCCTGCGGCCGACCTCGCCGCCCAAGAGCGCGGCGTCCCAGCGATCCGAGAGGAAGATGGAGTCGTCCTTGACCAGCCAGTAGGGGCGGTCGCTCCGACCCGGACGCCACTCGCCCACCAGGCGGCCGAACCACAGTTCCTCCCACCAGCCCACCGTCACGCCGACCAGGGGCTTGTCGCCCACGAAGTCCAGGTCGCCGGACGGGTACCAGGAGCCGATGGACACGCCCACCTGCAGGCGCGTGTCCGTGATCCGCAGCAGGGACAGGCGGCGGCCCCGGTAATAGGCCAGGTCCGTGTAGGCCAGCTCGCCGCTCTCGATCATGGCCCAGGCCTCGCCCGCGCGCCCGGCGTAGAACAGGCAGAAGAAGGCCTCGGGAGTGCCGGGCGGCTGGTGGGGAAGGAGCTGGTCGGCCAGGTCGACGGTGAAGCTGTCGTAGGCGGCCCGGGCCGGCAGGGTCTCGGATTCCTCCGCCAATTCAGCCCCCCGCTGCCGGAGATGGTCCATGATCTCCGCGTCGTAGAGGTCCTCGGTGAAGCCTCCGTCCCAGATGGCGCCCAGGATGAGCGTGCGCTGGATCACCTCGCGTGGACCGCAGAGCGCCTCCCATTCCTCAAGCAGCGTGAGCAGGGAATCGGCTTGGCCGTCGTAGAAAAGGTCGGGGATGACCGCGTAGGCGGCGGCGGTGACCAGGGAGCAGTCGTCTTCGCTGTACGCGTCGGGCACGGTCTGGCACGCCGCCGGCAGGCCCCGGAAAGTCGGTGCCGCGCAGAGCACCGCCAACAGCAACGGAAGCCAGCGGCAGATCATCTCAGATCTCGGTGCCCGCCGGAATGACGGTGTTCTTGGGGATGACGGTGATGCCGTCACGCACCCAGCAGTACTTCCCTTCGTGCTCTTGAACCTCCGGCCTCGCCCGGATCACCACGCCGTCCCCGATGCGCGCGTTCTTGTCGATGATGCAGCGCTCGATACGGCAGTTCTTGCCCACACCCATGAGCGGGACGTCGCCCAGGCCGCGATCGGCGACCCCCAGCTGATGCTCGCCCTCGTAGAAGTCGGATCCCATGTGGATGACGTCCTTGAGACGGGACCCCCGGCCCACGCGCCCGCGGATGCCCACGATGGAATTCTCGATGCTCGCTCCGGTCACCGTCGTGCCCTCCACTACCAGGGCGTCGTTGATCTCCGAGTCGATGATGCGTCCCGGCGGGAGCGAACGGGTGCGGGTGTAGAGGGGCCACGATCCCTGGTGGAGATTGAAGGGCGGGTGGCTGGCCACCAGCTCCAGGTTGGCCTCGAAGAAGGCTTCGATGGTCCCGATATCCCGCCAGTAATCGGTGAAGGGGTGTGCCACCACCCGGCGGACGTCGATGGCTCCGGGGATGACCTCGCCGCCGAAGTCGGTCTGGCTCTCGTCCTCCAGCAGTTCGCGCAGCACCGAGGGCTTGAAGACGTAGATGCCCATGGAGGCCAGGAAGGAGTCCGGAGCCATTTCCTGATCGCCGAAGAGTCCTTCGGGGGCGCGGAAGCGCTCCACCACATCCGGGTCCTCGGGCTTCTCCACGAATTCTGTGACGACGCCGCTCTCGCCCGCTCTGAGCAGGCCCATGCGCGAGGCCTCATGCCGGGGCACGGGATAGACGCCGATAGTGATGTCTGCGTTCGTCTCCCGGTGCCGCTCGACCATGCGGGCGTAGTCCATGCGGTAGAGGTGGTCGCCCGAGAGAATGACGATCTCGCTGGAATCGTAGTAGAGCGTGTGGTGCAGGGTGGCGCGCACCGCGTCGGCCGTGCCCTGGAACCAGGCGTCGCTCTTGGGAGTCTGCTCCGCGGCGAGGATATCGACGAAGCCCTGGGTGAAGACGTCGAAGGCGTAGGTCTGCATGATGTGCCGGTGCATGCTCGCCGAGAGGAACTGGGTGAGCACGAAGATGCGCTTGATATCCGAATTGATGCAGTTGGAAATGGGGATGTCGATGAGCCGGAACTTCCCCGCGAAGGGTACGGCCGGCTTGGCCCGCTGCAAGGTCAGGGGATAAAGACGCGTACCGCGCCCGCCACCGAGGATGATCGCCGTCACGTCCTTCACGTCGTCACTCCTTTGCTCCGGGTTATCGGCAGTATAGGAGGCCATGGCCGCAGCGGAAAGGATTACCGTGGATCGGCGCGCGGAGTTACGATGGTCGGCGAGGTGACGCCATGTTCTTCTTCCGTGGCCGCAAGCGGCGCAAGCTCCTGGAAACCCCGCTCGACGCGAACCAGCGCGCGCTCATGCACCGGACCGCCCCTCTGACCGCGGTCCTGCCCCCGGCGTACGTCCCCCGCCATGAAGGCGCGGTGCAGGTGCTGCTCGAAGAGAAAAGCTGGGAAGGCGCCGGCGAACTCGACCTCACCCCGGAAATGCGCATGGCCGTCGCCGGCCAGGCGGCCCTGCTGCAATTGCGCCAGGACGCCGACCATTACCCCGGACTCGACACCGTGCTGGTCTACCCGAACGCTTTCGTGGTGGATCACGAGGTCATGGACGAGGACGGCCTGGTCCACGGCGGCGAGGACGAATTGGCGGGCGAGTCCTGGCAACGGGGCGTGGTGATCCTCTCCTGGCAAGACGTGACCGACGAAGCCCGCCGCCGCGACGGCTACAACGTGGTCCTCCACGAATTCGCCCACCAGCTCGACGAGGAGGCCGGCGCCGCCGACGGGGCGCCGCTGCTGGCGACGGGCGATCTGCAGTCCCGCTGGGCCGACGCCTTCGGCAGCGCATACGAACGCCACACCAAGCTCCTGCGCCGCCGCCGCGAGGTCCTCTTCGACGACAACGCCGCCGAGAATCCGGCCGAGTTCTTCGCCACGGCGGTTGAGGTGTTCTTCGAGTTTCCACGGGATCTGGCCCGGGAATACCCGGCGGTCCACGCGGTCCTGGCCGAGTACCTGGGACTGGATCCGGCCGCCTGGCGCTTCGACTGACGAAGTTGGCCCCGCCCCCGATCCTGAGTACCATATGGCGACACCCCGACCGCGGAGAAAGCAACCCATGCCCGCCCAGCCGCGCACCCTGAGCGCCGTGCCCCTCTTCCCCCTGCCGGACTACTTCCTGTACCCGGGAGTCGTGGCGCCGCTCCATATCTTCGAGACCCGCTACCGGCAGATGATCGAGGACCTGCTCGACGGTCCCGGCCGCCTGGTGACCACCGCCTACCGGCCGGACAGCCCGCAAAGCCGGTACGGCCCGGTCACCCTGCCGGTGGGCACCCTGGCCGAGATCGTCCAGCACGAGAAGCTCGACGACGGCCGCTTCGTCCTGCTCATCGCGGCGGTGGCGCGGGTGAAGATCCAGGAGGTGCCCAGCGAGCGCCTCTACCGCCTGGCGGACGCCCTGGTGGTGCCCGACGACAAGCGGTCGGACCTGGCCGCCACGGAGATACGCCCGCGGATCCTCGAGGCCCTGGGCGAGCGCGCCGAGACCGACGGTCCCGTGCCCGACGGGATCAACATCGGCCGGCTGGCGGACCTGTTGCTGCACGCTTTGCCCCTGGATGCGGACCGGCAGGTGCGGGCTTACGTGGAGCTGGATCCGCTGGTGCGGGCGGCGTTGGCGTTGGGGTGGCATGAGGAGCTCGGAACCGGGTCTGAAGAGCAGAACGAGGGGATGGCGTAGGCCCCCGGGGGCCTTTTCGAACCCGGGCGCCCCTCGCCTGGGCCGACGCTGCCGCCTCCTCCGCTCGGTGCCCCGGCTTCAACGCTGGAGCGCCTCAGCGCACTCCAGGACCGGCTCTCCGCCGGAATCGTCCAACAGTTGGACGCTCCCCACTCGCGGAACCCCATGACGGGCTCGGTCCAACCTCCGCTGGCGGAAAAGCCGCCGCCAAGTAGATGTCGTGGGTTACCGCATGACCACGATCCCTTGGGTTATAATGCCGCTATGGTGCCGCATCTCTGACCGTGATGTGGAAATTCGCCGTAGCGGACCCGCCCCGGTCGTCGTGCGCCGAGACGATGACGTAGCGCTCGGGCATATCGGTCGCTTGCGCCCACATCCAGAAATCGCCGGTGCGCGGCCCGATGCCGGATACGGGGATGCGTCCCGCCATGACGTCGCTCCACGACACGAGGACCTCCTGCTCGAAGCGCACGGGGTCGCCATCCACGTCGGACGCGGTGAAGTGCAGGCGGATCGTGTCTCCGACCACGGCGAAGGTGTCGGACTGGGCGAGGATGGTCGGGGGGTAATTGTCCTTGATGGGAGGGACGACGGTTTCTTTTTCGACGCAGCCGACCAGGGGGACGAGCGCCACCAGCACCGCTGTGCAGAGACCCGAGTTCAGCTTCCGGTATGATCGCAGCAACCATACTCCCTTCGGAAACGTCGGCTCAAAGCTCATGTTGGGCACTTCAATCCTCTCCGTGTCCGCTTGGCGATACAGTCGGAGTAGGCCGGATGCGCCAGGACCGCTCCCAACAGGAATAGGATTCCGACTCCCGAGTATGCCGATTCGTGACGACTACCTGGCAGGTTCCCCGGTCCTCGACCGGTCCTCCAAGCATCATGCCGGCAGCACGTACGAATCATCGCCCACATTCCAAGGCGCTTGAACTCACCGCAACGCCCCCTGCACCGCCTCCAGATACTCGCCGTTCGCGCCGAGGTCGTTGTGCCCGACGCCCCCGATGACCTGCATCGTCGCCATGCCATTCCTGAAGCGGCTCAACAATTTCTCCGTACTCGCACGAGGAATTACCTCGTCGTACTCCGCCGCGATGATCGTCGTCGGCGTCTCGATATCGGGCGCGTACTTGCCGGACTCGTACCGGTCACGGAGCAGCAACCGGACGGGCACGAGCGGGTAGGCAGCGGTGGCGACGCCCAGAATGCTGTCGTAGGGCGTCACGAGGATCAGGCGCGCCACCGGATATCGACTCGCGAGCCGCACGGCGACGCCGGAGCCGAGGCTGCGTCCGATGACCGCGACATCCGGATGCCGGCTGCGGACCTTCTCGTAGAGCGCGGCCGCGTCGCCGTGGATGGCCTGTTCGGTCGGTTTGCCGGTGCTGCCGCCATATCCGCGGTAGTGAAGCAGGAACAGAGCATGATCGGGAAAAGCACGGGAAAAGACGTCGAGGTTCTGCGACACGTCTTCCCCGTTGCCGCCGAAATAGATGATGGCCTTGGCGCCGTCAAGAGGCCGCACGGTGACCACGAGCTCCGCCCCGTCGACGGGCAGCACCATGGTCGATTCCGGCGCCCTGACCCGGCGGGGTTGGGGAAAGTAGAGGAGGGATCGCTGCAGCAGGAACATGGCCACGCAGATGGCCAGATAGACCAGGACGATGATCGCGATAGTGATCAAGACACCACGTTTCATGGCCTTCAGACCCACGACATACCCCTTCATTCATGGGCACACCGTACCACGGATCGGCGGGCGAATTCTCCGGCTATTCATCCATGGAAAGGGAATTCCGCCTCGCTCCCGGAACTACTTCTTCATCATCCCATGAACCATCCGCCGCACCACCATCCGCGGCACGACCCGCGGCACCATGCTCAGCAGCTGGTTCCGCCGCCCCGGGATCACCATGGCCTTGCCGGTCAGGTACCCTTCGTACCCAGCCCGCGCCGCCTCGCCGGCGTCCATGCGCTTGGCCTCGCGGCGCTTGAACTCGACCAGGGCGGCCTCATCCACGGTACCGTCGTCAGCCACGACTCCGGCGGGGATCATCTGATTGGTCGTGCAGAAGTTCGTCTTGGTGGGACCGGGCAGGAAGGCCGTCACGTGCACGCCCGTGCCGCGCAGTTCCTCGTGGAGGGCCTCCGAGAAGGACGTGACGAAGGCCTTGGTGGCGAAGTAGACCGCCATAAGGGGCCCGGGCTGGAAGCCGGCGGTGGAGGAGACGTTCAGGATGCCCCGGTAACCGTCGCCGGCCCGCAAGGAGGGCAACAACAGGTGGGTCAGGCCCACCAGCGCCGTGACGTTGAGCTGGATCATGCGTTGGTCCACGTCCCAGGACCGCTCGCCGAAAGGACCATAGGCGCCGACCCCCGCGTTGTTCACCAGGTGGCGGATTCCCGGACCGTCGGCAATCAGGTGCGCAGCCAGGTAGTCGGCTGCGCCCGGTTCGGACAGGTCGGCCGGCAAGACCCTCACGTCGATCTCGTAGTCCCGGCGCAGGGTCTCGGCCAAGGCCCGGAGCTTGTCCTCGCTGCGGGCCACGAGCACCAGCGGGTGTCCGTCGGAGGCGAAGAGCCGGGCCAGTTCGAGACCAAGCCCGGCCGAGGCGCCGGTGATGAGTGTGTGGGTCAATGCATGCTGCGGAAATCTCGCCGCTCCAGCGGCCTCGATCGCGTCACGTCCCTCCAAGCTATTCCCCCTTGTCGGATTCCATTCCACCGGCCGGGCGCGTCTTCAACTCCTCGTCGCTGATGAACAGGAGCGAGGCCGAATTCACGCAGTAGCGCAGTCCCGTGGGCCGCGGGCCGTCATCGAAGACGTGGCCCAGGTGGGCATCGCACTTGTTGCAGGTGATCTCGTAGCGGACCATACCCAGGCTCAGGTCCTTCTTCTGCCCCACGGCGGCGTCCGAGACGGGGGCGAAGTAACTGGGCCAACCGCTGCCCGACTCGAACTTGGCCCGCGAGTCGAACAGGTCGGAGCCGCAACCGGCGCAGGTGTAGACGCCCTCGGCCTTGTGGTTCCAGTACTTGCCCGTGAACGGGCGCTCGGTTGCGCTGCAGCGCATCACCTGGTACTGCTCGGGTGAGAGGATCCTTTGCCAGTCTGCGTCGCTTTTCTTCACCTTCTTCTCCCCGCCGGCCAGTGCCGTGCCGGCCACCAGGACGCCCAGGAGCAGGGTGCCGGCCATGATTCGTCGCTTCATATCCGGTCCTTCCGGCGGTTATCAGCAAGATAACGGCATTTCACCGCTCCTGCTTCCGGGTACGAAGACGGCGCCCCCGTTGTGACACGGGAGCGCCGATGCCGAGTGCGGAAGGAGGCGCCTACTCGCCGGTACCGAGGTCCGGGAAGTTGGCGTCCAGGGTCTTGTTCCAGGTGGCCACGCGGTCGGCCACGGCGGCCAGGACCTCCAGCTCGCCTTCGATGGAGACGGACTCTATGGAATCACCACTCTCGATGGCGTTGATCACGTCCTGATCCTCAGCAGCGCAGACGCGGCCGAAGACCGAGTGCTTGCCGTCCAGCCAGGGGGTCTCCACGTGGGTGATGAAGAACTGGCTGCCGTTGGTGCCGGGGCCGGCGTTGGCCATGCTCAGCACGCCCGGGGTGTCGTGGCGCAGGGAGTTGTCGAACTCGTCCTCGAAGCGGTAGCCGGGACCGCCGGTGCCGGTACCCTGGGGGCAGCCGCCCTGGACCATGAAGTCGGCGATGACCCGGTGGAACACCAGGCCGTCGTAGAAGCCACGGCCGGCGAGGTTGGCGAAGTTGGCCACCGTCAGCGGCGTCTTGTCGGCGAAGAGGTCGAGGTGGATCGTGCCCTTGCTGGTCACGATGGCGGCTTTCAGGTCGGCCACGGGAAGCTCCTCGGCTGGGGGTGCGGGCATCGGAGCCCGTTGACATCGTACCCGCCGTAATGTAGTGGATCGGGGGAAGATGGCCAATATCGATCCGCAGTATCACCGAACCGGGGAGCCGTCCATGCAGACCGCCACCGCCAGCAAAGTCTTCCTCTTGCTCCTGGTGGTCGGCGTCACGGCCATCTTCCTGTCCATGATCAAGCCCTTCATCATGGCCGTCCTGCTGGCGGGCATCTTCGCCTCCCTGGCCCAGCCCCTGTACCGACGCTGCCTGCGCTTGACGCGGGACCGGAGATCCGGCGCCGCCGTCCTCACCCTGCTGGTGATCGTCCTGGTGATCATCGTACCGCTGGGCTCGGTGCTGGGCATCGTCACCGCCCAGGCGGTGGGCGTGGCGGGATCGGTCACGCCCTGGGTGGAGCACAAGCTCGCCAACCCGGACGAGATCATGGTGTGGCTCCAGGGACAGAGCTTCTACGACCGCATCGAACCCTTCCAGGACGACATCTTCACCCGTGCCGGCGAACTGGTGGCCTGGCTGAGCCGCTTCCTGGTGAACGGCCTGTCCATGGCCACCGCGGGCACGGTCCACTTCCTGTTCATGCTCTCGATCATGCTCTACTCCATGTACTTCTTCCTCCTGGACGGGGAGAAGCTCCTGGACCGCATCCTCTACTACCTGCCGCTGGCCGACGAGGACGAGCGCCGCCTGCTGGGGAAGTTCCGCTCGGTGACGCGGGCCACCCTCAAGGGGACGGCGGTCATCGGCGCCCTCCAGGGAGGCCTGGCGGGACTGGCCTTCGCCGTAGTCGGCATCCCGAGCGCCCTGTTCTGGGCCGTGATCATGACCGTACTCTCCATCATTCCCGGCATCGGCACGGGGCTGATCTGGGTGCCGGCCGCGGTGATTCTGGCGGCCGGGGGATCCTGGGCCAAAGGCATCGGCCTGGCCATCTTCTGCGGCCTCGTCGTGGGCAGCATCGACAACTTCCTGCGGCCCCGCCTGGTGGGCAAGGACACCAGGATGCCCGACCTGCTCATCCTCCTGGGGACCATGGGCGGCATCACCCTCTTCGGCATCCTCGGCTTCATCATCGGACCCATCGTGGCCGCCATCTTCGTGACCGTGTGGGAGATCTACGGAGTGGCCTTCGCGGACGTGCTGCCGCCGGGGCGGTACCGTCCGGGAACGGTCGAGCCCGAGGAGGAACAGGAGGCGTAGCCTCTTGTTTCCGTTGCGTTACGGATCTTTCGATGCTTGTCAGAACCCGTCGGAATCCCTAGCTTCAGGTATCCTCTGACAGGGTGGCCATATTGTGGTCCAAGCATGTCCATCCGGACCCGGAAGGTGCTGCGCGTTCGCCTGCTGCCCGCGCCGGCCGGCCTAGGACCACCCTGGGGCATGATGAAGAATTCTTCGCTCGCGATATCCCCCGATCGCGTCTTTCGCCGTGCTTTGATCTGGGCATTCCTGTGCCTGGGCACAGCGGCGATCGGCAGACCACATCCCCAACTCCGCGACGAGGGCGCCACCCCCATGGACGGCATCCACGTCATCGACGGCTCCTATGTCATCGACGCCGGGATCTTTCAGGTGAACATCACCAACCACGGGCTCATCGGCTCCCACTATACGGACTTCCAGCTCTACTCGAACGCTCCGTCGGCCCAGTGGCCCGGCGGTAGCGGCGACGAGTACCTCTACGGTGCAGGACTGTGGATCGGCTCCAAAAAGGGTGGTATCCCCGCCGTGACCACCGGCCAGCCCACGCGGGAACTGCGCCCCACGGAAGACATTCTCGACACCATCTACGAATCCGAACGGGGCAAAGTCGTCCGCCCCACCCTGGCGGAACGGATTGCCGGCCAACGCCTGCCCAACCCCGATGCGGACGACGACCACGACCAGCGACGCGACGAGGACATCCTCAACGGGCGCGACGACGACGGAGACGGCCGCATCGACGAGGACTTCGCCCAGATCGGCGACCAGATGATGGTCGCCACCATGCACGACGACACCCGCCTCGTGCAGGAACTGTATCCCGAACACTCCCCCCTGGGCTTAACCGTGGTCCAGCGCGCGGCTACCTGGTCCGACGAGGACTTCGATGATTTCGTGGCCCTGGATTTCGAGATCCGCAACACGGGCTTCTTCGATCTGGAAGACCTCTACCTCGGCTTCTACATGGACTGCGATATCCAGAACCGCGGAAACATGGCCAACCAACCCGACGACCACGCGGGATTCTTCAACGGCGTGGCCCGGGACTCCGCGGGCATCTTCCACCGGATCCAGGTGGCCTACATGTACGATGGGAACAGCAACGATCCGCTGCCGGGCTACATCGGAGTGGCGCTCCTGGACCACTCCACGGACTTCAGCGGCCTGCGCGCCCCGGCCGGAGTCGGCGTCTCCGCATTCCGCATCCTCACCACGGGCGCATCGTTCGTCCAGGGGGGCGAACCGCTCTTCGACTCCGACCGCTACGCCTTGATGACCAGTCGCCGCATGGACCGCAACACCCGCGCCCGCGAAGCGGACGACTACAAGGTCTTCGTCTCCTCGGGACCGTTCAGGTACGTGAAGCGGGGCGCGGTCCTCAACTACCGCCTGGCCCTGGTCATCGGTGACGGCCTGGACATGATGCTCCGGTCCGCCCTCCACGCATCCATGGTGCAACGCGGCGCCTGGTTCAACGCCGACCTCGACATGGAAACGGGCGACCAGGGCCGGGAAACCCTCGTTTGCTACGGCGACCTGCCCCCCGTGTACGGCGCCAAGCCACTGGAGACCTACCGGTCCATATTCATGGACGAGCGCTGTATCGGTCCCGATCCGGTCTTCGGCGCCACACCCATCAAGTACGACGAGGATGTCTTCAAGGCCAACGACGGCCGCACCTGCATCTGGGTCAACGCCGACAACTGCGACGAGTGCTTCAACTACTTCGGAGTCGAATGCACCGTCGAGAACGGGTTATACTGGCAGATGCCGCGCCGGACCTTCTGGTGGGAACAGTACTCCCACGAGACCGGAATCTGGGGCCGGGAGCACCGGGAGCCCTGGGTCTTCGTCGGTGATCTGCCGCCCAGGCCGCCCCGCCTGCGGGCGATTCCCGGTGATGGTCAGGTCGAGCTCTTCTGGGACGATCTGAGCGAACACATCCCCGACGACAGGACCGGCGCCTTCGATTTCGAGAGCTACCGCGTCTGGCGCATCGTCAACTGGACCCGGCCCGCCGGCGTCGACGAGCACCAGACACCGCCGGTCAACTTGTGGTCCATGATCGGCGAGTGGGACGTGGTCAACCACATCCCCGCCGGGGTCGGCGACAACACCGTCGACCTCGCCCTCGGCCCCAACACCGGCCTCACAGGTATCCGTTACCACCCCGTCTGCCTGGTGGACCGCGCTTTCGCCGGGCTCGAGGAAATCATGCAGGAGGTCGTCAACGCCGACCCGCGCGGTCGCCGGCTCGAACTCCCGTCACTACGCCTGGACGACGGCACCCCCCGCAGCGGCCTGGAGGCGTTGCTGCCCTGGGAGAACCACGAGGCCGTCCTCGATACCTTCTTCGCTGCCACCGGTCGCTCGGGCAACTCCGCCGCTGGGATCCTCCCCAAGCGCGGGACTAGGTACTACCACTATGTCGACGATGAAGTGAGCAACAACTTCCGTGCCTACTACGCCGTGACCGCCCGCGACCACACGCCCTGGTGGGACGGTTGGAAGTGGGTGCCCACGGGCTACGGCGCCGAGAGTGTGCCAGCTGCCAACTTCGTGACCACCAGCGCTCGGCAGAACTCCCAGACTGCCGGCCAACGGTCTGCGCAGGGTGCCAACATCTACGTCTACCCGAACCCGGTGACGCGGGAATCGCTTGCCGAGTTCGATATGCAGGATACCACCTGGGACAACCCCACCGGCGCCCAGGTCATATGGGCCAACCTGCCCCGGGCTCACAACACGATCCACATCTACACCGCCGCGGGCGACCTGGTGCAGACCCTCCAGCACGACGGAACCGCCGGCGACGGCACCGCAGCCTGGAATATGGTCAGTCGCAACCAACAGGAGATCAGTTCGGGGATCTATCTCTACGTAGTGCGATCGGACGACAATCGCTTCGAGGACTTCATCGGGCGGTTTACCGTCGTGCGCTGAGGCGTTCGTTGTCCGTGACCGGCACGGATAACCCCTTGTCCGGGTAGGACTCCCGCCGTTTCCACAACTTGCACCGGGACAATCGACCACGTATTATCAGAAGTCCCGACAGGATACATGGGACGGTGCGGCGTTCGCCCGTAGTGCACCGGTCCAGTATGTTCCTGTCCGAGGGGAATGATGAAGCTCTCGCTCTCGCCCGAATCAGGCACCCCCCTGCGCTGCATCCTTGCGTTCGCGTTGTTGTGTCTTGCTGTCCCCTCCCTGGCACGACCCAACCCCCGATTCCGTGACGACGAACCCCTGCCCCTTGACGGCATCCACGTCATCGACGGTTCCTACGTCATCGATGCCGGTATCCTGCAGGTGAACATCACCAACCACGGGCTCATCGGCTCCCACTACACGGACTTCCAGCTCTACTCGAGCGCGCCGTCGGCCCAGTGGCCCGGCGGCTCGGGCGACGAGTACCTCTACGGCGCCGGACTGTGGATCGGCGCCAGGAAGGGCGGCGAGATCACTGTGGTCACCGGCCAGCCCGAGCGGGAACTGCGACCCACCGAAGACATCCGCGACACCATCTACGAGGCCAAGCGCGGCAAGGTCGTCCGCCCCACGGAAGCGGATGACATTGCCGGCTACCGCCTGCCCCACTACCTGGCCGACGACGACCGCGACGGCCGCCGCGACGAGGACATCCTCAACGGACGCGACGACGACGGCGACGGCCGCATCGACGAGGATTTCGCCCAGATCGGCGACCAGATGATGGTCGCCACCATGCACGACGACACCCGCCTCGTGCTGGAGTTGTATCCGGAGCACACGCCCCTGGGGCTGACGGTCGTTCAGCGCGCGGCCACCTGGACCGACGAGGAGTTCGACGACTTCGTGGCCCTGGATTTCGAGATCCGCAACACGGGTTTCTCGGACCTGGAAGACCTGTACCTCGGCTTCTACATGGACTGCGACATCCAGAACCGCGGGGAAATCGCCAACCAGCCCGACGACATGGCCGGCTTCTTCAAGGGCGTGGCCCGTGACACCGCCGACATCTTCCACCGGATCCAGGTGGCGTACATGTACGACGGCAAGTCCAACGATCCTCTGCCGGGCTACTTCGGGGTGGCGCTCCTGGATCATTCCACGGACTTCAGCGGCCTGCGCGCTCCCGGCGGTATCGGCACCACGACGTTCCGCTCATTCACCTCAGGCGCCTCCTTCGTCCAGGGGGGCGAGCCCCTCTTCGACGCCGACCGCTACGCCATGATGGCCAGCGGCCGCATCGACCGCAACACTCACCCGGCCGAGGCCGACGACTACAAGTTCATGGTCTCCTCGGGGCCGTTCAAATACGTGAAACGGGGCACGATCCTCAACTACCGTCTGGCCCTGGTCATCGGTGATGGTCTGGACGATATGCTGCAGGCCGCCCTCCACGCCTCCATGGTCCAGAAGGGCTCCTGGGTCGACGCCGACCAGAATTGGCAGACGGGCACGGATAACAAGGAATCGGTCGTGTGCTTCGGCGACCTGCCCCCCGTGTACGGCGCCAGACCGCTGGAAATCTACCGGTCCAATTTCATGGACGAGCGCTGTGTCGGTCCCGATCCGGTCTTCGGCGTCACGCTCATCAAGTACGATGACAATGTCTACACCGACGCCGAAGGCCGCCGCTGCATCCGGGTGAACGCCGACAACTGCGAGGAATGCTTCGCCGCCCACGGCCAGGAATGCACCGTCGAGAACGGCCTGTTCTGGGAGATGCCTACGGGACCTGCCTGGTGGTGGTGGTGGGGCCCGCCCTACCGCACAGGCACCAGGGGCCGCGAACACCGCGAGCCCTGGGTCTACACCGGCGACCTGCCGCCGCGTCCGCCGAGCTTCCGTGTCGCCCCGGGCGACGGCCAGGTGGAGATCTTCTGGGATGACCTGAGCGAGGCCGTTCCCGACGACGACACGGGCGCCATGGATTTCGAGGGCTACCGCGTCTGGCGCATCGTCAACTGGACCCGCCCGGCCGGCGTCGACGAGCACCAGACTCCGCCGGCCGAACTGTGGTCCATGATCGCCGAATGGGACAAGGTCAACCACATCCCGGCAGGCGTGGGCCCCAACACCGAGGACCTGGCGCTGGGACCCAACACCGGCCTGACGGGCATCCGCTACTACCCCATCTGTCTGACCGATCCCGCCTTCGAGGGGCTCAAGGCGGTCATGCAGGGGGTCGTCAACGCCGACCCGCGCAACCGGCGGATCGAACTACCGTCGCTGCGCCTGGAGGACGGTACCCCCCGCACCGGTCTCGAAGCGCTGCTCCCCTGGGAGAACCACGAGACAGTCCTCGACACATTCTTCGCGGTCACCAGCCGCGCGAGCAACTCCGCCGCCGGCATCCTCCCCAAGCGCGCGGCCAAGTACTACCACTACGTCGACGCCGAAATGCACAACAATTTCCGCGCCTACTACGCCGTGACCGCTCGCGACCACACCTCCTGGTGGGACGGTTGGAAGTGGGTGCCCACTGGCTACGGCGCCGAGAGCGCTCCCGCGGTCAACTACGTGGCCACCAGCGCGCGCCAGAACGCCCAGACCGCCGACAAGCGGTCCGAACAGGGTGCCAACATCTACGTCTATCCCAATCCCGTCACCGCCGAAGCCCTGGCCGAATTCGACCAGCAGGAGACCACCTGGGACAATCCCACGGGCTCCCAGGTCGTCTGGGCGAACCTGCCCCGGGCCCGCAACACCGTCCGCATCTACACCGCCTCGGGCGACCTGGTGCAGACGCTGCAGCACGACGGCAGGAACGGCGACGGCACCACCTCGTGGAACATGGTCAGCCGCAATTTCCAGGAGATCAGCTCGGGAGTCTATCTCTACGTGGTACAGTCGGAAGACGACCGCTTCGAGGATTTCGTCGGCAGGTTCACGGTCATCCGGTGACCCGGCGCTGCGACGAGGAGACTCAACGTCCGCGGCTCGCGAGGGGCTGCGCGGTCGACGGCAGGAACCCCGTCCTGGTGGTCGAGTCATGATCCGGAATCCGAATCGCATGGGACGAAGCCTTCTGGCCGCGTTCGCACTCGTGTGCTTCGCCTCCTCCGCCGTGGCCCGCCCCCATCCCGACCTTCGCGACGACGAGCGCCTGCCCCGGGACGGCATCCACGTCATCGACGGTTCCTACGTGGTCGACGCCGGCAACCTCCAGGTGAACATCACCAACCACGGCCTCATCGGCTCCCACTACTCGGATTTCCAACTCTACTCCAGCGCGCCGTCGGCCCAGTGGCCGGGGGGCTCGGGCGACGAGTACCTCTACGGCGCGGGGCTGTGGATCGGCGCCAGGAAGGGCGGCGAGATCACGGTAGTCACCGGCCAACCCGAACGCGAACTGCGGCCCACCGACGACCTCCGCGCCACCATCTACGAAGCCAAGCAGGGCCGGATCATCCGGCCCGAGGAGGCAGACAGGATCACCGGCCTCAGGCGGCCCACCGCCGGGGCCGACGACGACCACGACGGTGAGTACGACGAGGACTTCCTCAACGGCCACGACGATGACCGCGACGGCCGCATCGACGAGGACTTCGGCCAGATCGGCGACCAGGTGCTGGTCGCCACCATGCACGACGACACTCCCCTGGGGAGAGAGTTGTATCCGGAGCATAACCCCCTGGGCATGACGGTCGTCCAGCGGGCGGCCGCCTGGTCGGATGAGGACATCGACGATTTCGTCGCCCTCGACTTCGAGATCCACAACACGGGCTTCACCCACCTGGAGGACCTCTACCTCGGTTTCTACATGGACTGCGACATCCAGAACCGCCGGGACATGGCCAACCAACCCGATGACCTGGCCGGTTTCTTCGACGGCGTGGTCCGCGACACGGTGGGAGTCTTCCACCGCATCCAGGTGGCCTACATGAGGGACTACAATTCGGTCGACCCATTGCCCGGCTGGATCGGGGTGGCGTTGCTGGACCACACCACCGACTTCAGCACCCTGCGCGCCCCGCTCCGTGTCGGGGTGACCAGCTACTCGGCGTTCACCAGCGGCGCCGCGTTCGTCCAGGGCGGCGAACCGCTCTTCGACGCCGACCGCTATGCCATGATGGCCCGCCGCCGTATCGACCGGAATCGCTACGTGTCCGAGGCGGACGACTACAAGATCCTCGTCTCCGCCGGTCCGTTCCGTTACGTGGAACGAAATGCGGTCATCGATTTCCGGTTGGCTCTGGTCATCGGCGACGGGTTGGACGGTATGCTCCAGAACGCCCTGCACGCCTCCGTGGTCCAGCGCGGCGCCTGGTTCGACGCGGACGGTTTCTATACGACGGGCACGGGCGGCCACGAGACCGTCGTCTGCATGGGTGATCTGCCCCCGGTGTACGGCGCGAAGCCCCTGAAGGACTACCGGCCACGCATCATGGACGACACCTGCACGGGACCCGAGCCGCGCATGGGCTACTCGACCATCGAGTACTCCGATGACAGTGCTTTCTTCTACACGCGGGAAGGGAAGCGCTGCATCCGGGTGAACGGCGACAACTGCGAGGAATGTTTCCGCTATTTCGGCGTGGAATGCACCCCCGAGAACGGCCTCATCTGGGAGATGCCGCGAGGCGGCTGGAATCGCCCGGCGCCGCACATGACCGCCGTCGGGGGCCGGGAGCATCGTGAGCCCTGGTCCGTCACGGGCAATCTGCCGCTCCGTCCTCCGAGCTTCCGCGTCGCCCCCGGCGAAAACCGGGTGGAGATCTTCTGGGACGACCTGAGCGAGTACATTCCCGACGACGAGACCGGGGCCATGGACTTCGAGGGCTATCGTATCTGGCGCATCGTCAACTGGACCCGTCCCGCCGGCGTGGACGAACACCAGACGCCGCCCGCGGAGCTGTGGGGCATGATCGCCGCGTGGGACAGGGTCAACTACATCCCGGCAGGCGTAGGCCCGAACACCGAGGATCTGGCGCTGGGACCCAACAGCGGCCTCGGTGGCATCCGCTATCGACCCATATGCCTGGACAACCCGGCCTTCGACGGCGTCCGGGAGATCATGCGGGACATCGTCGATGCCGACCCGCGCGGCCGCTGGATCGAACTGCCGTCGCTGCGCCTGGAGGACGGCACCCCCCGCCGCGGCTTCCAGGAACTGCTCCCCTGGGAACAGCACAAGGCGGATCTGGACACCTTCTTCGCCGTCACCGGCCGCACGAGCAACTCCGCCGCCGGCATCGTCGCCAAGCGCGCGGCCAAGTACTACCACCACGTCGACACCGAAGTTCACAACAACTTCCGCGCCTACTACGCGGTCACGGTGCTGGACCACACGGTCCACTGGAACGGCTGGCAATGGGTGCCATCGGGCCACGGCGCCGAGAGCGCGCCGGCAGTCAACTACATTGCCACCACGCCCCGGCAGAACGCCCAAACGACCGACGAGCGATCCCGGCAGGGCGTCAACATCTACGTCTATCCCAATCCCGTCACCGCCGAGGCCTTGGCCGAGTTCGACCAGCAGGAGACGACCTGGGACAATCCCACCGGCGTCCAGGTCGTCTGGGCCAACCTGCCTCGGGCCCGCAACACCATCCGCATCTACACCGCCGCGGGCGATCACGTGCAGACCCTTCAGCACGACGGCACCCTGGGCGACGGCACCGCCTCCTGGAACCTGGTCAGCCGCAACCGCCAGGAAGTCAGTTCGGGGATCTACATCTACGTGGTGCAGTCGGCAGGCGACCGCTTCGAGGACTTCGTCGGCCGGTTCACGGTCATCCGCTGATCACCGTTGATTTCCCATTTTCTTTCTAGGGTATGCCTTGTCAGGGATTACGTGCGCCGATTAGGGTATCGACTCCGACTTCCGTCCGTACCCGCGAGGAGATTCGATGCTCGGCAACGCACGCAGAACTTCACCCACCCGGGGATCGGTCCTGATCCTGGCCCTTTTGTCGGTGACTGCTACCGTGCCGGCCCGTGCCGGCCCCCACCCGGATATCCACGACCCCGTCGACGACCGGCCGGACGGTATCCACGTGATCGACGGCTCCTACGTCATCAACGTGGGCAATCTGCAGGTCAACATCACCAACCACGGCCTCATCGGCTCCCAGTTCACCGATTACCAGCCCTTCTCCAGCGCTCCGTCGGCCCAGTGGCCCGGTGGTTCGGGCCATGAGTATCTCTACGGCGCCGGCCTGTGGGTCGGGGCGCGCGTGGCCGGCGATCTGTCCGTCACCACCGGACAACCGGTCCGGGAACTGCGTCCCGAACCGGACATCCTGGCGACGATCTACGAGGCCCGGCGGGGCAAGGTCCTGCGCCCCGTGCCGTCCGAGGCGGTCACCGGCCGCCGCCTGCCTGATCCCCGGTACAACGATGATCGCGACTCCTCGTTCGACGAGGACGGCCTCAACGGCATCGACGACGACGGCGACGGCGCCGTCGACGAGGATTTCGGCCAGATCGGCGACCAGATGATGGTGGCCACCATGCACGACGACACCAGACTCGCCCAGGAAATCTACCCTGAGCACCGGCCACTCGGGATCACGGTCACCCAGCGGGTCGCCGGCTGGTCCGACCCGGACTTCGACGATTTCGTAGCCCTCGACTACGAGATCCACAACGCGAGCCACCGGACCCTGAACGACCTCTACCTGGGGTTCTACGTGGACTGCGACATCCAGCGGCGCGACGAATTCCATACGGAACCGGACGACCTGGCGGGCTATTTCAACGGGGTCGCCCGCGGCCCCAGGGGGCGGTTCCACCGGCTGCAGATCGCCTGGATGCGCGACGGCGCGGAGGAGGACCCCCTGCCGGGCGTGTTCGGCGTGATGATGCTCGACCACACGACGGACTTCGCCGGGCTCCTCGCCCCCAAGGGTATCGGCGTCACCGGTTACAGGTCGTTCACCCTCGGCGCGTCCTACAACCAGGGCGGCGAGCCGCTCAGCGACGCCGACCGCTACGCCATGATGTCCGACACGCGCATCGATCGCGACACATACCCCGAAGAGGCCAACGACTTCAGGTTCCTCATCTCCACCGGCCCCTTCAAGTACGTGAAACGCGACGTCGTTCTCCGCTACCGGCTGGCCATGGTCGTCGGCAGCGGCATGCAGGAGATGCTGACCAACGCGTTGAACGCCTCCATCGTGCAGCGGGGCGCCTGGTTCGACGCCGACTACAACTACTACTCGGGGCTCAACAGCCGCGAGACGAAGGTCTGCTTCGGCGACTATTCGGGTATCTACGGCGTGAAGCCCCTCGAACTGTACCGGGCGGACCTCATGGACGAGACCTGTACCGGGACCGAACCGCGCATCGGCTACACGATCATCCAGTACGACCCCCTGGTCTTTGTCGACGAGGAGGGGCGCCGCTGCATCTGGGCCAACACCGACAATTGCGAGGAGTGCTTCCAGGGCCGCGGTGAGGAATGCCAGCCGCCGTCCACCGGCGAGGGGAAATCGGCTCTGGGGCCGCCGTATGAACCGCCGGAATACGTCACCGGCACCGGCGGCCGCGAGCACCGCGCCGCCTGGCTATTCGCCGGGCCCCAACCGCCGGTCCTGCCGGCGACCCGCGTCGTACCGGGCGACGGCCAGGTGGAGATCTACTGGGACAACCGGAGCGAGTACGACACCGACGACGTGGCCGGCGTCATCGACTTCGAGAGCTACCGCATCTGGCGCGTGACCAACTGGGTCCGACCCGAGGGAGTGGACGAGCACCAGATGCCGCCCGCCGAACTGTGGGGCATGATCGCCGAGTACGACCGGATCAACACGGTGCCCGCGGGGGTGGGTCCGTCCCCGCGCGACCTGCCCCTCGGCGCCAACACCGGCCTGGCGGACATCTCCTACGTCCCGGTCTGCCTGTCCGATCCCAGGTTCGAAGGCGTCCCACCGATCATGCGGCGCATCGTGGACGGCGACCCCCGCAACCGGCTGTTGCGGCTGCCGTCCCTGCGTCTGCCCAACGGTTCACCGCGGGAGGGATACACCGAACTGTTGCCCTGGGAGCATCACGCCGCGGTGCTGGACACGCTCTTCGCCGTGACGAACCGGTGGCCCGATCCGGCGCGCGGCATCCTCGCCAAATCTCCGGCCCGCTACTACCGCTACGTCGACACCGAGGTCCACAACAATTTCGTAACCTACTACTCGGTGACGTCCCGCGATCACGAACTGGCCATGCTCGGCAGAAACTGGGTACCGGCCGGTTTCGGCGTCGAAACCGCCCCGGGCATCAACTACACGGCGACGCGACCACGCCACACCGCCCAGACCGCCGCGAAACGCGAGTCCGACGGCACGAACATCTACGTCTATCCCAACCCCGTCACCCGGGAGGCGCTGGTGGAGTTCGACCTCCAGGAGACCACCTGGGACAATCCCACCGGCGCGCAGATCATCTGGGCCAACCTGCCCGCCGCCCACAACACGATCACGATCTACACGGCAGCCGGCGACTTGATCCAGACCATCCGGCACGACGGCACCGGCGGCGACGGCACGGTGGCCTGGAACCTGGTGAGCCGCAACCACCAGGAGATCGTCTCCGGCATCTACCTGTACGTGGTGGAATCGGCGGACAGCCGCTTCGACGACTACGCCGGGCGCTTCGTCGTGATCTGGTAACAGGGCCGCGTCAGGCCCGTGCCACCTTGATGAGGTTCGTCGTGCCCGCCACGTGGAAGGGCAGTCCTGCGGTGATGACCACCGGATCGCCGGCATCGACCCAGCCGGCGGCCAAGGCCGCCGCCACCGCCCCCCGTTCCAGGTCCTCGGCGCTGTCCATGGCCTCGACCAAGAGCGGGACCGCGCCGGAGATCATGGCCACCCGCCGCGCGGTGATCTCGTGGGGAGTGACCGCCAGCAATGGTTGTCGCGGCCGGTAGCGGGCCACCATGCGCGTGGTGCTGCCGCTGGTAGTGCAGGTGATAATGGCCCTGGCGCGGATGTCGTGGGCCATCTGAACGGCATTGTGGGCCACGGCTGCTTCGAAGCTGAGCTTGCCGGAACCCTGCTCGCAGGTACGGGTCGGCTGCTCGTCGAGCTGGGACTCGGTGTCGGCTGCCACCTTGCGCATGACCGTGACGGCTTCCACGGGGTACTCCCCCATGGCCGTCTCCTCCGAGAGCATGACCGCGTCGGTGCCGTCGAAGATGGCGTTGGCCACGTCCGTGACCTCGGCCCGGGTCGGGCGCGGGCTGTCGACCATGGACTTGAGCATCTGGGTGGCCGTGACCACGGGCTTGGCCGCCGCGTTGGCCTTGGCGATGAGCATTTTCTGGGCCCGCGGCACCTGTTCCAGGGGGATCTCCACGCCCAGATCGCCCCGGGCGACCATGAGGCCGTCGGCCTGCTCCAGGATGGCGTCGATGTTTTCCAGGGCCTCGAACTTCTCGATCTTGGCCATGAGCGGGGTGTCGCACCCCTGGTCCGCGATCAGCTTCTTGGCTCCGGCCACATCGGCGGCGTCGCGCACGAAACTCAGGGCGACCCAGTCCACGCCCTGCTCCAGACCGAAGAGCAGGTCGTCCCGATCCTTACGGCCCAGAACCGGGGCGTTGATGCTGCGGCTGGGCAGGTTGATACCCTTGTTGGACCCCAGTTCGCCGCCGTTGACGACCCGGCAACGGGCGTCCACGTCGTCGGCGTTGACGACCTCCAGTTCCATGGCGCCGTCGGCCAGGAGCACCGTGTCCCCCGGTTCCAGGCCGGCGGGCAGACCCTTCCAGGTGAGGCCCACCTCCTCGGCGCTGCCCGGTACGTCCCGGGTCGTGAGGACGATCTCGGCGCCGGACACCAGGACGGCCGTACCGTCGGCCATGGGTCCGGTGCGGATCTTGGGTCCCGCCAGATCCTGGAGGATGGCCACAGTATATCCGCCTTCGGCCGCCACACGCCGGATGTCCGCCATGACCGCCGCGTGCTCCTGGTGCGTGCCGTGGGAAAAATTCAGACGGCACACGTTCACGCCGGCCTCCATGAGGCGGGCCAAGGTCTCCGGATCACGGCTCGCGGGGCCGATGGTGGCGACGATCTTGGTGCGGGTCATGAACGGTCTCCTCAATCCAGGAAGAAGTCCGGGCACAGGGGGGTGCCGGGCTTCACGGCGTAGGGTTCGAAGTCGGTGACGCCTTCGTCCGTGAGCACACCCTCGTCGGTGTAGAAGTTGCCGGTGCACTCACTGCTGCCCCTGGTGAGGATCGCGTGGGCCGCGTCCCCCATGACCGCCGGCCGGCGGCTGGCATCGACCATGGACTGGCCGCCCAGCAGGTTGCGCACGGCGGCGGTGGCGATGGTCGTCTTGGGCCACAGGGCGTTGAAAGCCACTCCCTGGTCGGCGAACTCGGCGCTCATGCCCAGTACCCACACGCTCATGGCGTACTTGGCCATGCTGTAGGCTGCGTGATTCTCGAACCAGCGGGCTTCCATGTTCAACGGCGGACTGATGTTCAGAACGTGGGGGTTCTCCGCCTTGAGCAGGTGCGGCAGGCATTCGCGCGTCATGAGCCAGCTGCCGCGGGCATTGATGCCGTGCATGCGGTCGAACATCTTCAGGGTGGTCTCGAGGGTGCCGGTGAGGCCCAGGGCGGAGGCGTTGTTCACCAGGACGTCGATGCCCCCGAAGGTGTCCACGGTTTCGGCCACGGCGGCGGTGATCTGTTCGGCGAAGCGCAGGTCCGTCTTTACGGCCAGGGCCTTGCCGCCGGCCGCCTCGCATTCCTCGGCCGCCGTGTGGATGGTGCCCGGCAGCTTGGCGTGGGCGGTGGTGGTCTTGGCGCAGATCACCACGTTGGCCCCGTCGCGGGCGGCCCGCAGAGCGATGGCTTTACCGATGCCGCGGCTGGAGCCGGTGACGAAGACGGTCTTGCCGGCGAGAGTACGTTCGGACGGCATGACGGAGGTCCTTTCGAGAGGCGACGGGACGCCGGAATCACCGCGTCAGTAGGCCCTTTGGTGATCCGGGCTGTCAAGGACGGGATCGGTCGTTATGATCCCCGGCGACGGTCCGTTCCCTGTGCTACATTGAATCCCATGAGAACCCCATGTCTGCTTCTGCTGCTCGCCCTGACCGGTTGCGCCCTGACCGCCTGGGCCGGACCGGACACGGGCTGGAGCGCCGAGTTCCTGGCCGGCGCCGCCTGGAACAACCGCAGCAACCTGGACATAGTCCAGGCCGGCCACGAGGACCTGGACATGGACGCCGAGTTCGTCACCGAACCCTGGCGCGAACCCCTCTACTGGGCCCTGCGCCTGAACCGGCACCTGCCCGGGCGCACCTGGAGCCTCGAACTCCATCACCACAAGCTCATCCTGAATAATCCGCCGCCGGAAGTGGACTACTTCAATGTCACCCACGGCACGAACATCGTCAGCCTACAGCACGCCTGGGTCCGGCCCCGTTGGCGGTACATGGTGCAGGCGGGCGTCATCATCGCCCGACCGGAGAATTCCGTGCGCGGCCTGCGGGCTCCCGAGAACGGAGGCCTCTTCGGCGGCGGCTACTTCCTGACCGGCCCGGCCCTGGGCGCCGGCGTGGGCACCCACCTGCCGTTGACCGACTGGCTCGACTTCGACGCCGAAGCCCGGGTCACGGTGGTCTGGGTCGAGGTGGACGTGGTGGGCGGCCAGGCGGAGTTCCGGAACACGGGGCTGCATCTGCTCATGGGGCCGCGAGTGCGGTTCTGAGCCCGGATCCTACTCCTCGCAGACGAAGACCTCCTCCACCCCCCGCTCGAAGACCCTCGCGATACGGAAGGCCAGAGCCAAGGACGGCACGTACTTTCCCTGTTCCAGAGCGACGATGGTCTGGCGCGTGCAACTGCAACGGTCGGCCACTTCCTGCTGGGTCATCTCGCCATGCTCGAAGCGCAGTCGGCGGATGCGGTTGGTGATCTCAGCCTTCGGCATGGGACGCCGTCCGGGTGTAGAGCACCACCGACACCAGTGCCTGGAGCAGGAAGGGGAAGATCCAGGCGGAGTAGCCGAGGAACCACACCCAACCCACCGGTACGAGGCCGGGTGTCTCGAAGACCTCGTCCAGAATGAGGCAGGCCAGAAAAGCTACGATGGCGGTGAAGGTGAAGGCCACCTGGGAAGCCCGTTGGGCGATGATCTTGTCGCGCTCGTCGACAAGCACGCAGGGCGAGTCCCGGCGATCGCGCGTGATCCAACTCACCACCAGATGCGTAATGATGCCGAAAGCCAAGAAACATGCGGCGGCGTTGCGCCGTGGTTCGTCGTTCACCATACCCCGGGGACCGTCGTCGAGACAGGAGGAGATCAGGAATGCGGTGGCGACGATGCTCCAGAGGACGGCCGCAAACACGGCGCGCTTCTGCCAGAGGGACATGGGACCGACCTTTCACCGAGATCCGGGGGGACACGGTGATTGTCGGGTATTTTGGACTTGATGTCAATTATTTCTTACATCACATACTCACGGCGCCACGAACTCCACAACTCCCTCCACCGTCGTCCCGCCGTGGGTCGCGTGGTACAACTCCCAATCCGGTCGCTCGTCGCGCACCACCGACACGATCCGGAACCGCGAGCCGACACCGGCCGGTTTCACCCGCGCTTCCTCGTCCAACTCCCACATCTCGGTGTCCTCGCCGTCCTCGTTGACGAAGAAGTGGTGCCCCGAACGGGGCGAATCCTGCCGGTAGTAATACCAGCGGTAGGATCCCGACTCGGGGATGAGCCCCGTGAAGTCGTAGGGTGATGTGAAGAGTTCCGGGGCGAAGCGTACGGCCGTGAAGTAGGTCCAGTCGCCGTGCAGGGGCACGTCCACCCGGTCGGCCACACGCGAGCCGCCGTCGACGAATCGGTACCAGGTCCTCTCCACCCCCGGGTCGTCGATGTCCTTGGGCTTGGCGTCGCGCTTGTCCAGGGCGACGAGGCCGAACTCCACCACCCGGGCGTTCTCGTTGGTGTTGGGACCGTCGAGGCGGCGGGTGTGGCGGACGGTGAGGTTGCGGGTCACGTCCACGGTGATGCCCGTCCGCAGGCGGGCGCGGAAGCGCACTTGGCAGGCGAAACGGTCGGCGAGGGCCAGGGCAGCCTGGGCTTCCAGGGGATCCATGGCCGCCAGGTCGGCCGGGGTGAGGGCCTTGAGCCAGGCATCCACGGCAGCCTTACGGGGCGGCGAGCCCGCCGCGGGACCCACGAGCTGCTCGACCAAGGCGATCATGGTGGCGTCGGTGAGGACCGCGGGAATGGCGCTGGACCACAGGTGGATCGAATCGGGAACGGTCCAGGTGAAAGTCTGGATCATGAAGCCGTCGGCGTCGTCCACGGGTAGGGGCGCGGCCAGATCCGCGTAGCGACGCTCCACCTCGTCGGCGCCGTAGGGACCCCGGAAGTAGTCCTGGGCCACCCGCCAGGCGATGTCCACTTCATCCGGATCCGGGGCCTGGCCCAGAAAGGTGACCGTCACCGTCTCCCCGGGCGCCACGTCGGGCGGCTCCACGGTGACGGCGTAGGGGCGCACCTTGTCCTCGATGCCTAGGTGCATCTCCTCGTCGGGAAAGCCGTCGCCGCAGCCGGCCAGGGCCACGACCAACAGGAGCAGGACGGAGTGTCTGCGCAGCATGGCCATCTCCTAGTACTCCACCCGCAGACCGAGGGCCGGCATGAAGATCCAGCCGTAGTCGGTGCGCTTGGAGTAGTCGTAGTTGTAGGTGTAGCCCTCGGGGCTGTTGTGGATGAAGTAGTTGGCGTTCTGCAGATCCAGGTACACGGACCACACGGAGCTCTTCTTCACGAAGCGCTTGTCCACGCGCAGGTCGGTGCGGAAGTAGGGCTCGATGCGGTCGGAGAAGTACTCGCCTTCCACCGGCACGTAGTCGCCCGTATCCGCGTCGAACTCGTACTGGTCGCCGGTGTAGCCGAGGATGGGTGTGGTGGGCACGCCCGAGACGTACTGCACGCGACCACCCACGGACCACTCGCGGCCCAGCTTCCAGGATCCGACCGCCTCCACGTGGTGGGTCTGGTCCATGTCGTGCATGACCCACTGGTCGGAATCCCAGTCGTCCGCCAGCAGGGTGCTCGGCCGGCGCGCGAACTTGCGTTCGCTGCGGCCGATGCTGTAGGAGAGCCAGCCGAAGAAGCGCCCACCGGCCTCGTGGCGCAGCATGAACTCCAGGCCGTACATGCGGGCCTCCTGATCGGGTAGGAAGTTGGCGCCGAGGGTGTCGGCGAAGGCCGGGATGCGGTCCTGGATGTTGTGGTAGGCCTCCACCTTGAGGGAGAGGTTGTCACCGAGCACCATGTCGTGGCCCAGGACCGCGTGGCGCGCCCGCGTAGCCGGCAGGTCAGGGTTGCCGTACACCGGGTCGGTGGACTGGCCCACGGGCTGGGGCATCTGGTTGTAGGATCCGTAGGCGGCGGTGATGGCCCGGCCGGGCCGGTAGTCCCAGCGGGCGTTACCGCGCAGGCTGATCTCCGCGTCCTTCAGGTGGTGGTAGTAGTCGCGGCGGATGCCCGGAACCAGAAGTAGGTTGCGGTGGGGACGCCACTCCAGATTGGCGTAGGCGCCGATGTCCGAAAACTCCTGGTCCTGCACCGAGGCCGGCCAACCGGCCACCTTCACCTCGTATTTGTAGTCGGTGTAGACCAGGTCGAGACCCAGGTGGGGCGTCAGCGCGGGCGACAACTCATAGCCCAGGTCGTCGCGGATACTCCACACGGGGCCCTTGCCGTCGAAGCGGAACTCGCCCAGCACGTGGCCCGACTCGGATGAACGGCCCCAGGCGGCGCGCAGTTCGTTGTGCAACCGGTCGCCGAAGTACCCGTCCCAGCCCAGGATGTAGCGACTGAAAGCCAGGTCCATCTCGATCTCGTCGGTGGCCTCGCTCACCTCGGGACTGCCCGATGCGTCCTCGGGCGCGAGCATCTCCATGCGGTCGTTGGCCGCGAAGGCCGTGACGAAGAAACTGTGGTCGTCGGACGGTTGCCAGTCCAGGCGGCCGACCACGTCCCAGTAGTAGGGGGCGACGGACATCTCGATGCTGTCGTTGTCCTTCAGGGCCGCCTTGGCCAGCTCGCCGATGAAGCTGCGGCGACCGGTGAACAGGAAGGAGAAATCGTCGCCGATGGGGCCCTCCGCGTGGAAAGACCCGTCCATGGTGCTCAGGTCGCCCACGTAGTGCCAGCGGTCCCGGCGTCCAGGCCGGCCGGTGAGCTCGATGACACCTCCCACGCAACCGCCGTAGCGGGTGCCGAAGCCGCCCGGGAAGAGGTCCACGTTGGCCAGGGCCAGGGAGTTGTAGGTGGACTTGACGCCGCCGAAGTGGAAGAGCAGGGGGATGTCCACGCCGTCCAGGAAGAAGCGGGAGTCGTAGTTGCCGCTGCCGCGGACCACAATGGCCCCGGGATCGTCCATGGTGGGACGCGCCACGCCGGGCAGGGCCTGGACCGACTTGATGACGTCGCCCGCAAAACCGGGCAGACGCTCGATCTCGGTCACGGACAGGGTTTGCCGGGTGATCTCCTTCTGCTGTTGCCGTCCGTAGACCACGATCTCGTACACGTTGTCGTCCGTACGTCGCAGGCGGAAGACGCCCTCCACCAGCTCATCCGACCGGATCTCCTCGGTGGTGTTCAATGGCTCGTAGCCGGCGTTGGGGAAGCTCAGATCCACCGTGCCGAGGGGCAAGGAGTGGAAGGCGAAGGTGCCGCTGCTGTCGGCGAAGGCCACCAGGCGGCCCTCCTCCAGGAACTGGCCCTCAAAACCGCCGATGCGTTCCAGGTAGACGTCCAGGGGCACGGGCAGGGCGGTCGAATCCGGCGCCGGGAAGCTCGCCACGACCATGGCCCCGGCCAGGGGACGGCGCGTGCCCATCTCCAGCAGCCGGCCCCGCAGGTTCACCTGCGGCGTCACGGTCCTGGCCTGCTCGCGGACCGAGAACGTGTAGGCCAGCTGCAGGAGAACGGGCACGGGCTCACCCACGGCCAGGGCCGGCGAGAATGTGCAGCGACGGGCGGCGTCCACGGCGGCCGCATCCAGGTCGGGGGCAAGCCCCTCCAGCACGGTGACCGAATCGACGACGCCGGAGGCGGTCACCAGCAGTTCCAGCAGGACCGTGCCTTCGCGGCCGGACCGGAGAGCGGCAGCCGGGTACTCGGCATCCACGAACTCGAGCAGTTCCGGTTCCACGTCGGGGGCGGCAGCCGGGGTCGTTTCCGCGGGCGGGTCCTGCGCTGAGGCCGAGGCGGTTGCCAGCAATAACGTCAGCAACAACGCCGCCACCAGGATCAGGATCTGCTGAAAAATCGTCTTCATGGCACGGTTCACTCCTGGAACTCGAAGCGGATACGGTGAAGGATCCAGACGGCCACGGGCTCCCCACCCCGCACGGCGGGGCGGAACCGGAACCTCCGAAAGGCCGCCGATGCAACCTCCCGCGAATCGTAGCCTATATCCTCGGTGATGTTCACGTCTCTGACTGCACCGTCCACATCCACCAGCAGGTAGGCGGAGACGACGCCCCGGGCGCGGGCCTTGGCCAGCGCTTCTGAGTACACCGGCTTGACCCGGTGCAGGGGTTCGGGCGCGCGCTCGACGGCACTCAGGGCGGCCAGTTCGCCTCGCAGGTCGGCCGCCGTGGCGGTCAAGGAATCGGGGCGGCCGTCGACGGTGTTGCCCCGCTTGACTACCAGCCGGCCGGCCCCGGCGCCCGCGGCACCCAGACCCCGGGCGTACACCTTGCGCACGCCATAGACCCGGCGGGGCTCGGGATCGGCAGGCGACGCTGGTTGCGTCGGCGCGACCTTGGCCACGACGGCCTCGGGCGCCGGACGGTCGACGGTCTGGGCCAGCACCGTGGCCGGATCCAGGCGCGGGGGCTCGGGTGGCGGTGCGGATTCGAGCTCGGGCTGTGGACGGGGTAATTCCACCGCGTCGAACTCCACGGTGACCCGGTGGGCTGTACCGCCCGGCGTCTCCATCAGCGGCGGCACCTCCGCCAGCGTGAGAGCGAGACCTACCGCGACGCAGACGGTGGCTGCGGTCAGCAGAGGGTGCAGAATCCCACGGCTCGCCTCCCGGGGCGACGGTTCGGCGAAACGGTTCAACTGCCGCGGCAGTATCGCAGCGTGCACGGCATTCACGACTCGTCCTCCAGGGCCAGGAGCGAGAGATCGTCCAGTCCGGCCCGTCCGCAGGCCCGCAGGACGTGACCGAGGACGCCGAAGTCCAGGCGCCGGTCGCACTGGACGACCACCGGTCCGGCACCCTCGGCGGCGAGCCGGGCCAGGGCGACCGCCAGAGCGGTCGTGTCGGAAGTGGCGACGGCCGTGGCCAGGACATGGGCGCCATCCACGCGGATCGTCTCCGGACCGATCTCGACGACGCGGCCGGCAGGTACCGGCGCCGCATCGACGGTCACGGGCAGTTCGAGTCCCTCGGCCGGCGTCACGAGCTGCCCCTCCACCGAGAAGCTCTTCAGCAGGAACACCACCAGGATGACCATCATGTCCACCAAGCTGGTGAGTTGGGGCCGGGCCGCCGGACGCACCGGCGTCGGTCCGTGCCGGGCGGCGACGAGGGCGCTCATGGCTTCGCTCCCGCACCGAGGGTCACACCCGTGCCGGCGGCCAGACCCACATCGTCGAAACCGGCGGCGCGGCAGCGATCCAGGCAGGTCACCACCACGTCCACGCCCACCGGATCGTCCACCGCCAGCACCAGGCGGCCCGCCGGCTGATCGGTGAGCACGGCCGCCAGAAGGTCGAGGTCCTGCCCGTCTTCGCCTGCGGGCAACTCGGCCAGCACCACGTCGCCCTTGACGATGACCACGCCGGCCGTGCCCACGGCCACGGTCAGGGGCAGTTCGGAGGCCGTTGAAGCCTCACCCGCGCCCTCGTCCCGGGGCAGCCCGAAGTGGTGGGCCGCCAGATGGGTGAAGGCGGCCATGCTCACCAGGAAGGGGATCAGGATGATGAACATGTTCATGACCGGCGTCACGTCCAGGTCGGCCACGTCGGCAGCCAACGAAGGACGGCGGCGCGTCAGGGATGCGTTGAGGATCGTCATGACCGGACCTCAGCTCGCCTGGCGCGGACGGAATGCGGCGGCCGAACGGCTCGCGCGCGTATCGAAGTAGTTCAGCAGCTTGACCACGGCGGCGTCGCAGTTCTCGGTACGTCGGGCGGCCAGGCTGCCCAGACGCGTGTGGGCCACCAGGCAGGGCATGGCCACCATGAGGCCGAAAGCGGTGGTGTTCATGGCCTGGGAGATGCCCGCCGCCAGGACCGTCGCCTTCTGGGCGGCCTCGGCCACGGCCAGGGAACCGAACGACTGCTGCAGGCCGAAGATCGTGCCCAGCAGCCCGGCCAGGGTGGCGACGCTGGCCAGGGTCGCCAGGTCGGACAGGCGGCGGCTGTAGCGTGGTACCTGACCGATGGCCAACTCCTCGACGCCGGCGCGGATCTCCGTCGGGGTCGCTCCCTCCCAGGACATCTCCACGGCGCGCTGCATGAGCAGGCGGGCGGGACTCGAACCCTCCAGGGACTCGAGAGCGCCGGCGGTGTCTCCGTCGTTCAGTCGGGCGGCCGCCCCGGTGGCCAGGGTGTCGGCGTCCTCGCGAGCGGCGCGGAGATGGAAGCGCAAGCGCTCGCCGATCACGGCCAGGGCTGCCGCGAACACCGCCAGGATGACCCACATCATGGGTCCTCCGGACTGGAAGAAGCGGGCGATGGTGTCGAACATGTCTGGTCTCCCTCGTGGGCGTGGGGGTCGTCGTGTTTGCGCCGGGATTGCATGGGGTGTGCCATGGCGATGGCAGCCGAGTGGGTTGGCGACAACGGTCCGATTGGACACGTCTAGAGCGGGTTTCGAGCCGATTGGTCACCGCGTTCAGCCGCCCACGAAGCCGTGCCGCGCTCCGACAACCGTGACGATGCACCGTGGTGTGGATTCACAGTCACTGGGTGTTCCGGATCACCTCAAGCGTCGTGATCGGGCACGCGTCACGGAAAGCGGCGCCGGCCTCTGCCGACCCTTCAAGGTGTTGTCCTGCAATGTCTAATCCTGGTTCTGCGACCGCGGCACACCCCTTGCCCTTCCGGTTCGACGACGATGACACGACCCCTACGAGGAGGCCCGACATGACGACCATCCGAAACATGCGCACCGGCGCCGGGCTGCTCGCCCTGGCTTCGATCATGCTTTTCGTCTGTTTGCAGCTGACCGGCTGCTCCAACGACGATTCCTCGCCCACCACGCCCGACCAGGCCACCGCGCCCACCTTGCCCGACGCTGCCCAGCTGCAGTTCGACTTCAGCTTCTTCAACGGCGCCGAGAGCATGGCCAACGAGAAGGCCGACGGCGTCCACGCCAACTTCGTGAACGCCTACCTGCGTGCCGTGGTGCTCGACGCCCTGGCCGAACTCACCCTGGCCGCCCCGGTGGGCGCCTTCGCCGTGGCCTTGCACACGGATCCCGTGCTGGCCGACGACGGCTCCTGGGACTGGGTCTACAACTGGCGCGACCGCGGCGAACAGCTGCGCATCCGCCTGAACGGCAAGCCCGTGGACGGCCACGTGGCCTGGGAGATGCACGTCTCCGGCGACGGCGGGCTCAACGAGATCATGTGGTTCTCCGGCACCACCGACGACGCCGGCCGCGAGGGCCGCTGGTCCTTCTACGACAACGATCGCGAAGGCGCGCCTGTGTGCGGCGAGATCAACTGGGGCCGCCAGGACGGCGCCCACTACCTGGAGTTCGTCAGCCACGAGGACGACAGTGCGGGCGACACGCTGCGATTCACGGACAGCCATCCGGACTATAGCATCGACTTCACGCCCGGGGACGGCTCGACGGCCAGCTTCATCAGGTGGAACGCCGACGGTACCGGGAGCCTCAGGGTGCCGGACTATAACGACGGCGCGGAGGCCTGCTGGGATCGGTGGCAGGAGAATGTGGTCTGCGGGGAGTAGAACCGCGCCGCCATCGACGCCAAGGGGCCGCCCCGCACCGGGGGCGGCCCCTTGGTCTATCCGGTGAGCGTCGGACCCTCAGTTGCTCCAGACGGCGAAGCCGGCGAACCCCGGCCCGAATGGCGACGTCAGGTCATTCCATACATCGGCGTCGCTGACCGGCCCCTCCTCCAGGTAGGGCAAGAACGCCGAACCCTGGATGAACAGCACAAGGTCGAACGCCGGCGGCGACACCACCATCTTTTCGACATTGATTCCCGTGCCGGGCCTGAAACGCCAGTGCGGCAGCAGCTTTTCACCCCTGGTCACGGCCTCGAGCTCGTCCAGCACCGCGTGCCAGCCGTCGATCTGTTCCCGGGTGATGGTGGCACCGCGAGGTCCGGTCTGGTCCGGGGACGGCAACCATTCCCGATCGTCATCGGTCTCGGCGAGGACCCGCGACCAGCAGGCGCGGCTGCACGCGATCATGCCCTGGAACTGTTCCCGAGCCCGTCGCCACGCGCCTTCGTCCCTGAGTTCGAGACGCAGGTCGTGGACGGCGGCGATGATGTCGAGGAACATCTCGTTCTGGCTGTCTTCGGAAGACCAGCGAGCGATCTCCGGCCGGGGGTCAGGCTGGAGGAAGACCACGTGGGCGCACTGATCCCACACCGGGCGCCAGTCGTAGGCCGTCAGGATGTCCAGGAAACCGCCGGCGAAGTGTGTGTAGCCCTGCAGCCACTTGGCGTCGGCGCTGTCGAAACGGACGATCAGTTCCGCCGCCGGTTCCGCTGCTTCCCGCGACGTCGGCGCCCGCTCGAAGACTGCCAGGAACGTCTCGTCATCGGCAGCCACACCGTCGCCGTCGAAGTCCAGACGGGCCCGGGCGAGGTCGATCTCGACGCCGAAATCCTCGTCGTCGATCCCGGCCAGAGTCGTGTTCGCCTGTCGCAACGAGGCCTGCAGGGACCGGAAGAGCTCCGCGATCTGCCCGGGGCTCACGGACTCGGCTGTTTCCGGCTGGAGATCCGGCGCGACACCCAGGAACGGCACACCGAGCATGACGAACTGCGGGTCGACGCCGAGCCGGGCGCAACCGCCGCTGAACCGCTCGACCCCGTCGATCGCCTGCAGGGCCGCGAGCGAAAACTGTCCGGCGTTGTCGGTCGGGGAAGCGAAGGCCTCCAGCCCGTCCTGAATGCGTCCTTCGGCGAGGAAGTCGTTCAATGTGTCCCGATCGTCGGCCGCGACCGGCGCCGCCAACACCACGAGGCACATCAACGTGAATCCGCGGAACAGCATGATTATCCCCTTTATCGCCGAGCCGAGACCCTGGTGATACGGTCGCGGGGGACCATAACAGAAACGAGGCCCCCGGGGGCCTCGCTCCGTCGATGGGAGTGGGAAGGAACTGCTCGCCGTGAATTCCGTCTACCCGGTCGCCGCCCGCGCAAACGTCGTCCGGAACTCCTCCGGCCCCGCCTGCTCGGTCCAGGCCTGGACGCCTTCGCCGGTGATGCGGTCGATCATGGGCGCTGGTACGAAGGGTGTGACGATGACATACGCCTGGCCGACAACCAGCCCGCGGACCGCCGCCATGACCACCGGCAGGGGATGCTCCCCCTCCTCGATGTCGGGCCTGAGGTCGCGGGTCGCCGTCACCTCGACCGTGTCGAGCCAGGCGGGCCGGTCCGTGGCGGAGGCGCTCTCCCCCTCCTCCCACGGTTCGTCCAGACCCGCCGCCACGCGCAACCGCGTGATGAGCTCGCCGATGCCGACGCCGCCCACCTGCGCCGCCTGACGCAGGGACGTCACCTTGGCCACGGTCCGTCTCAGGACCGGATTGCGCAGCTTCTCGAAGGGCGGCGCCACGGCGATGAGCTCCTCTTCCAGCTCCGGGTAGGCGTCCAGCAGTTCGCCGACCTTCATCTCGGGCGTGATGTCCGGGCGCTCACTCATGGCTGTCCTCCCCGCTCACGTAATTGAGCAAACGCTGCTGGCCGGTCAGGGAACGCTTCTCGGTGAGATTCTGGCTTACCTCGAGGCAGCCCAGGTAGGCACCGTCCGCGTCCCTGAGGGCGAAGTACTCGATGCAGATGAACTGGCCACCCATCTCGATCCAGAAGCGGGCATGATCCTGGCGGCCCTCCTTGAAGTCGGAAAGGATCTGCTGGACCGTGTCGACGCTCTTGGGCGGATGGCAGTACTGGACCTTGCGACCCAGGATGGCCCGGGTGCGGGCGAAGATCCGCTCGCGGCCCTCGCTGAAGTAGCGGACCGAGTCGTCGGCGTCCACGAAGGTCATGTCGAAGGGGATCGAGTTCAGCACCGTCTCCAGCTCGGTGGGCGTGAACGAACCGCTCGGCAGCTGGATGCGTCCACCGGATCCGAATGCAGCGTCCTCATCAGGCTCGCCCGCCGGCCGCCACTCCTGTTCCGGCACGACCAGGCAGTAGCCCAACTCGGCGCTGCCCCGGGCGACCTTCCCCCAGTCCGCCTCGTCGAGGGTATCCAGGCACATGGGCAGGAGGATCTGCTCCTCCTTGTCGATCATGCCGGTGACCGCCGCAGTGGCCGGCCGCAGGACCAGCTCGATCACGGCCACGACTTCGGGAGCCGTGGTTCCCTCGGCGGCCTTGAGCGCCTCCGACGCCGCCTTGAGCAGTTCACGCGTCTCGTCGTGCTTGCCCCACATGACCGTGGGCGGTCCGGTGATGTCCCGGCTCTCAAGGAACGGGAAGAGCAGCTGTTCCTTGCGCAGGTAGTGCTTCTCCACATCCATGAGCGAGTTGAAACGCACGCGTGCGTCGTGGACCAGCGACTGGGGGTCATCGCCGTCGCCCAGTTCGGACAGGGCGCCGAAGATCTTCTCTACCTCCGTGACCTCCCAGGCCAGGGCCTGGTTCTCCCGCCGGAAGACATCGACCGGGTGACCGTCGGGCACGCCCTTCTCGTCGCCGGCATCGAGCACGCCCTGCAGAGCTTCGGTGTGCACGTCGCAGAGCTTCAGCACATCCTCGGTGGGCAGCCCCTCGTTGATGAGTTCCTGCTCCACCGCCACGACTTCGTCGTAGGGGATCTTGCCCAGCAGGCGGACGAGCTGGGGGCGCACGGCATCCGGCGCCTCGCCCGAGTGCAGCTGGCGGATCATGTGCTTTAGCAGATCCATGCGCTGGCGCTGGTCGTGGAGGGTTTCGCTCATGGGTCTCGCCTTCGGTGAGAGGATTTCGGCCGGATCGGGCGGCAGATGCGGACAATAAGGATATTATTGTCCTGTTTGTCAAGGTGCTCGAATTCAACAGGTTGTATTCGATTAGCAGGATGTCCTGGTTCGCGCCGGATGGAGTTCAACGTCAGAACCAGAGATACAACCCCATCCCGACCCGCCACCCCACATGGGAGGTCCGCACCTGCCAGCTGTCCCCGGTCGCGTCGTCGTTCACTTCGAGGAAATTCGTGACGTTGCCCGCGCCCTCCAGTTCGAAGCTCACCCGGCTGCTCACCCGGAACTGCACGCCGGCAGCCACGATCGCCGCCGGCCCCAGTGAAACCACGTTCCCGTCCAGGTCCGGCTGTTCAAGGACCGCCATGCCACCGCCGACTCCGCCGCGCACGAAGGGCTGGACCACCTCCCGCTCATTGAACAGCACGGTTCCCGTGACCAGGGCCTCGCCCGCCAGCAGATCGCCCTCGTAGCCGTCGATCTGGTGTGTGGTCAGGACCATCTGCAAGCCTAGCAGGAAGCGGTCGCCGAAACGCCGGCCGAAGACGAAGCCGCCGCCCGGACCGACGCTCTCGACCACGCCCGGGGGCAGATCGGGTTTGGCGAAGACATCGAACTCGTCCCGCTCGCCACTCACGGTCTGGATGCCCAGATACCAGTTGCGGAGCTTGACCTCCCCGGTGGCGAAGGACGGTACCGCCTCCGCGCCCATCACGAAGGCCAGAGCAACGAACAACAAGCAACGTCGCCTCATGACCCGCCTCCTCCGCGTCCGGGCGCCAGCCCGTAGGCCTGGATCTTCTTGTGCAGATTCGTCCGGTCGATGCCCAGCAACCGCGCCGCTTGGGACACGTTCCCCGCCGCCTCCTCCAGCGCCGCGGCGATGCATCCCTTCTCGAACTCCTGACGCGCCGCCACCAGACCGCCTGCCGCCTGCACCGCCGACGGATCGAATCCGGCTGCGCCACCCGCCACCGCCGCTGTCGCGTCTTCACCGGGCAGGTCACCCCCGACCCCGCAGCGCACCAGATCCTCCGGCCCGATCACCGAGCCTCGACCCAGGATCGCCAACCGCTCCACCGCGTTCCCCAACTCCCGCACGTTCCCGGGCCAGGGCATGGACTTCAGCAACTGCAGTGCTTCCGGGGCGAAACTGTGCGGCGCCAGACCGTTAGCTGCCACGTACACGGCCAGGATATGCTCGGCCAGCAGCGGAATATCCTCCCGCCGGTCCCGCAACGCGGGCACGTGCACCGGCACCACGTTCAGCCGGAAGTAGAGGTCCTCCCGGAACATGCCCGCCGCCACTTCCGCCGGCAGGTCCTTGTTGGTGGCGGCCAGCACGCGCACGTCCACGCTCATGGTCTTGTTGTCACCCACGCGCTCGATCTCGCCTTCCTGCAGGGCGCGCAGCACCTTGGCCTGGGCCTTGAGGGACATGTCGCCGATCTCGTCCAGGAAGAGCGTGCCGCCGTCGGCCTGGAGGAACTTGCCGTCACGCGACCGGTCCGAGCCCGTGTACGCCCCCTTGAGAGCGCCGAAGAGTTCGGCCTCGATGAGTTCCTCGGGGATGGCGGCGCAGTTCACCTTCACGAAGGGACCGTCGGATCGCTCACTGGCTTCGTGCACCGCGCGGGCCACCAGTTCCTTGCCGGTGCCGCTCTCGCCGGTGATGAGCACCCGCGCCGAGGTGGGCGCCACGGCGGCGATCTGCTCGCGGATGCCCTGCAGGGGCGCCGTCTCGCCCACCATGAGGTGGCGCTGGCGGGCGCCGTCCCGCAGCTCGCGCACCTCGCGCCCGAGCTGGCGCAGTTCCAGGGCGTTGCGGATGGCCACCAGCAGGCGCTCCTTGCTGAGCGGCTTCTCCACGAAGTCGTAGGCGCCGTGGCGCGTGGCGTCGACGGCGGTGGCGATGGTGCCGTGGCCGGAGATCATGATGACCGGCAGCTCCGCGTCCGTCTCCTTGAGCCGGCGCAGGGTCTCGATGCCGTCCATGCCGGGCAGACGCACGTCGAGTACCACCACGTCCGGACGCTTCTCCGCGCAGGACTCCAGGGCCTCCTCGCCGGTCTCGGCCGTACGCACGTCGAAGCCCTCGGCCTTGAGCACGATCTGGAAAGTGCGGCGGATGTTCTTCTCGTCGTCGACGATCAGCACGATTGGATTCATCGTTCCTCGTCCTCCGAGTCGACCTCGCCCACAGGGGTGAGCGGCAGGTCCATGGTGAAGGTAGTGCCCCGGCCCGGCTCGCTGGTCACGACGACGGTGCCGCCGTGGCCACGGACGATGCCCTCGACCACGGCCAGACCCAGGCCCATGCCGCCGCCCTTGGTGGTGAAGTCCGGTTCGAAGATCCGGTCCATGTTCTCGGTGGGGATGCCGGCCCCCCGGTCGACGACCCGTAGGCTCGCCCCGGGATCGACGGTGGCCAAACGCAGTTCCACGCTCTCTTCGCGACCGGCCTCCCGGCAGGCGGCCAGGCCGTTGTCCACCAGGTTGATCAAGGCGCGCCGCAGGGCCGCGGCGTCGAACCAGCCGGCCAAGGGCGTGTCCGCGCCTGCCAGGACCAGCCGTTCGGGACCGTACAGGTGGGCCACGTCGCGCAGCAGTTCGGACAGGTCGCCGGGCCGCGGCTCGGGCTTGGGCAAACGGGCGAAATCACCGAACTCGCGTACCAGGGTGCGCAGGGTCTCGATCTCCTCGCCCACGATCTCGGCGCACTCGTCCACCAGGGCGCGGTAGTTCTCGTCGTCGCCCTTGTAGCCGTCGCGCACCTCCTGGACCGCCAGCAGGATGGGCGTCAGGGGATTTTTCACTTCGTGGGCCAAGGTGCGAGCCATGCCGCGCCAGGCGGTGGCGCGCTCGAGACGGGCCAGGTCCCGGCGCTGGTCGGCCAGGCGATCCACCATGGTATCGAAGGCGCCCACGAGCTCGCCCACCTCGCCCGGACCCTGGCGTTCCAACCGGAACTCCAGGTCGCCCCGGGCCACGCGGCGGGTGGCGGCCACCAGCTTCTCCAGGGGCTTCACCATGCGACGGGTGGTCAGGGAACCGGCCGTCAGGGCCAAGGCGATGAGCACTCCGTACACCACCAGGAAGGGCGCGATGAAGCTCAGCACCACGCGTCCCTGTTCGGTGCGGACGATGCGCAGGAGACTCAGGCCCTCTGTCAGGTCCGCCGCTCGCTGCACCATGCCCACGGGTAGGGGCTGAATTACGAGCACATGTTCGCCGGCGGTACCGGACGCCAAGGCGATCAGGCGGCTGCCCACGCGTAGGGGAGGCGAATCGGGCGCGAGGCCGCTGGCCGCGGCCGACAATTCCGGCTGGGCCGCCAGCACCGCCCGCAGGGAATCCGCGGGCTGGACCGCACCCAGGGCGTCCAAGAGCACTGCTCCGTCCACCGCGCTGGAGGCCACCGCGGCGGCCCGGTCGACCAGCCGCGCGCGCTGCTCCCGCAACCGGTCGCGGCTCTCGTCCAGGCCCGCCTCCACGGCCGACTCCAGAGGATCGATCAAGGCAGGTCCGAAGCGGCGCTCGAGCAGATCATTCACCACCAGCGACAGGGGAATCGCCGGCAACAGGGCCACCATGAGGAAGGCCACGGTCAGACGGGTGCTAATGCGCCGCATCGTCCAGCTCCTTCCTGGTGAACCAGGCCGAGACCGACTGGTGGGCGCCGCCCTTGTCGCCACCCTTGAAGAACAGCCGGATGAGCCGGCCCATGCTCACTTGGGCCTCTTGCTCATCACTGCCTTCGCGCCGGGAACTCCGTTCGCCGACGATGACGTTCTCCACCCGGTCCTGCTCCGCCGGCGCGATGGGGTGCACCTGCAGCCCGATGTGCAGCCGGTAGCGGGCCTCGGGGTCCAGGCGGCTCACGGGAGCCACGGGCACGTCGCCAAGTTCCTGCAGATAGGACTCCAGATCGGCGAGATTCGTGAAGCGGCGCTCGGCCCCGTCGCCGCGCACGGAAAAGATCTCCTCCCAGAGATCGAAGCCCAGTTGCAACGAAATGTGATTGCCGGCGACGACCTGCTCGCGGTCGTCCACCACCGCCACTTCCAGTTCCACCGCCGAGATGAGGCCCGACTGCATGGACTGGAGCAGTTTCTGGCCAGGCAGGCCCTCGGTGCGGAGCCGGCACACCACCAGGTCGCCGGCCCGTTCCGGGGTCACACTCGTCACCTTGGCCGGCGGATCCGCGGCCAGAGCCGCCTGGCAGCACGCCGCCAACAGGACGAGCGCCACCCTGCGCATCAAAAGGACCATCCGATGGACGCCGTAACCTGGAAGCGATGATCGTTGGGCCGCTCGGTCAAGGGGATGCCCACGTCGACACCCAGCCAGCCCAGCCACCACACCTTGACGCGGACGCCGTAGCCCGCGCTGGCGGAGACGCCGGGGAAGGCATCCCCGTCGAAAGTTCCGCTGGACCCGGCGTCCAGGAAGAGGACGCCGGCCAGGCGCGTGCCGCCACGCTTGTCGGGCAGAATACGAGTGCGGTACTCCATGGAACTCGTCCACTGCCAGGTGTCGCCACCCGGAGCGGACAGGGAGTGGGTCGGGAAACCGCGCAACGAGTACATACCGCCCAGATAGAGGCGGTCGTAGAAGGGCGCGCGTGCGGTGACGACGGCGCCGCGCAGGCGCAAGGCCGCCACCCCGCCGGGCACCTCTGCGTAGCGGCGCAGATCGGCCCGCAGACCCGCGTGGGAGCGCGTTTCCTGCAACGCGCCCCGGGCCCGCAGGCGTCCCCACAACCCAGCGACCGGCGTGCCCGCGCGCCGCCGCGCCGAGCGCGTGTCGTGCTGGAGGTCCAGGTGGACGACCATCCGACCATCCTCGCCCACGTAGTCGCGGATGCCTGCCGGCAGATCGTCGCCGCGGATCTTCTGATCTTCTTCGAGAGTCCCGTCCTCCGAAGCGAGGACAACCTGGGAGTAGTCGAAGACGTTGACGCCCTCGAGCTTCAGCCCCACCTCGCCGAGCCAGTTGTCGCCGAGTCGGTGGCCGAGCACGGCCTCAGCCCCGATGGTATTCACCCGGTGCTGGAATTCGACGCCGTCGGCGTAATAGGGCCGGTCCGTGGAGATCGCTCCCAGGCGGACGCCCCAGTAGGCGCGCCCGCCGTCCAGATTCGGTTGGCCGTAGTTCAGCAGGAAACCATTGTGGCGGAAACCGAATCGCCACTGGGCGTCCAGGAAATCCCCGCGTCCGGAAACGTTGTCCCAGGCCATCTTGATGGGCACCAGGTACCAGCCGTCCAGGTCGGTGTTGCCCAGGGCCCAGCGGAAGTCCGCGCCGTGCTCCTGGACGTCGAGCACCAGGATGATCTGGCCGCGGGCGCTGCCCGGGCGGGTGTAGAACTCCACCTGGCGGAAGAGCCGGCTGGCGCGCAATTCCTCCACCGCCGCCACCAGAGTGGCCTGGTCGATGGGCTGGCCCGCCTGCAAAGGGAGATGTTCGACAACCGCCTCGTGCGAAGTGCGGGTGGCGCCGGAGACAGTGACTTTCTCGAGCCGCAGGATACGCAGGTCGACCGGCACGACCGGATCGGCCTCCTGCGCCGCGAGAATCGTCGGCTCCAGGAGACAGCCGGCCACGACCAGGAACAGCGCCATCCACGGCAGGGTCCGGTGTGCGCCACGAGGGGAAATGGCATTCAGGTGTCGCATGATCTCCGGATCAAGCAACGGGCGTACCCGGCGGCCGTTTGCGGACCGCATAGTTTAGCCCAATTTTAGTTGTTGTCCTGCAAGATATTACACGATTTCCGGGCGGCCATCCCCAAGGATGGCCGCCCGGAATCATGCCTCATGGTGTGAATTGTCGCAACAACCGATGTGGTCGAGTCGAAACGCTGTGCCGATCCGCTACAAGTACCAGTTGAATTGGGCGGACAGGCCGCCGAAGCCGGCCGTGTCGTCGTCGAAGCCCGTGGCACCGTCCAGATCGAAGCCCACCGCGTCCACGGCCACGCCCAGGGCGAACTTCTTGGTCAGCTGCCATTCGTAGCCGATGCCGAAGAGCACGGCGCCCTTGTCCTCGGCCTCCACCGTCTCGCCGGACTCGTGGACGAAGATCTCGCCGCCGCCGCCACCGATGCCCGTGCGTACGAAGAAGCCACTGCCGTCGGGCCACCAGGTCACCGAGATCAGACCAGCGCCGAGACCCCACTCTTCGTCCTCATCATCGCCATTGCCGAAGCCCATCATCTCCAGGGTGACGGCGAAGCTGTTGGAGAAGGCATATCCCACGCGGAGTCCGCCGAAGGCGCCGTTGTTCTCCTCCTCGGAGATGTTGCGTCCCTGGTGGTCGAAGCTGAGGCCACCGCCGCCGACGCCGGCGTTGAAGCCCACGAGCCAACCCTTGCGGTCGCGGCAGCGAGTCCAGCATTCGTCGTCGTCCTGGTCCTGGGCCAGGACCGGCGTGGCGGTCGCCGCGAAGGCGGCGAGAATGACGGCGAGGGACAGGCGGGTGAAGCGATCGTGATTCATGATTCCATCTCCGGGTCGAGCCGGCGGCGCCGGCGGTTCAGGTCGGGTGTGTTTCCCCGGATATGGCATGGACCGTACCAGTGGGCCTTATCACCGCCTCATCGGCCGGCAGCGCCGTCAACCACCTGTCCGTAAACATTTTCCCTCTCCACGCCGTCGAGTTCTGCATGCGGACAGAGCGTAGCGTCTTCACCACAGGCGACTGTGACCTGTGGCCCGACGGCACACGCGACCCTTGCCGGGGTTCCCGGGTAGCCCCTACCATGCCGACCAAGGAGGAGAACCCATGAAGACCCTGATCACCATCGCCTGCGTGCTGGTCTGCGCCGTGACGGCCGTCGGCCAGTCCCTCGAGTTGACCGTCTACAACAGCGATCTCGCCCTGGTGAAGGAGGTCCGCACCATCGACCTCCGCAGCGGCGTGCAGGAATTTCCCTACGCCGGCGTGCCCAAGGCGCTCATCCCCGAGAGCGTGCGCTTCCGCAGCCTGCGCGATCCGGACGGCACCAGCGTCCTGGAGCAGAACTACCGCTACGATCTGCTGGACCGGGCCAGTCTCCTGGAGCGGTACAAGGGGAAGGAAGTCCTGGCCAAGGTGGGCGACTCCTGGAAGACCGTGCGCTTGCTGGCCCACGGCAACCCCACCGACGACGAGCCCCTGGGCCGCATCCTCCAGGTGGGCGGAGAGATCCACATCGAGGGCTTCATCCTGCCCGAGTTGCCCGAGGGACTGCTGCTGGAGCCGTCGCTGGTGTGGCTGCTGGACGCGGACAAGGGCGGCGAACACCAGGTGGAGTTGACCTACCTGACCGACAGCATCGGCTGGCGCGCCGACTACGTGGCCGTGGTCGACGACGACAACGCCCTGGACCTCACGGGCTGGGTCACTCTCAACAACCGCAGCGGCATGGACTACGAGAACGCCAACCTGAAGCTGGTGGCCGGGGACGTGAACCGGGTGCGCCAGGCCTTCGAAGTCCGGGGAGCCGAGTACATGGTCGATGCTCCTATGGCCGCCAAGTCCGCCGGTTTCCAGGAGGAGAGCTTCTTCGAGTACCACCTCTATGGCCTGGACCGCCCCACCACTGTCCTGGACAACGAGCAGAAGCAGGTCGAACTGCTCCATGCCGACCGGATCGAAGCGGAACGCGTCTACACGTTCCGAGCCCGCACGAACCAGACCGACCACACGCCCCGCAGCGTCGGCGTCACCCTCGAATTCATGAACTCCGAAGGGGCCGGCGCGGGCATGGCCCTACCCCAGGGCATCGTGCGCGTGTACCAGGCCGACTCGGGCGGACAGCTCCAGTTCGCGGGCGAGGACCGGCTGGTCCATACGCCCATCGATGAAGAGGTGAAGCTCCGTCTGGGCGAGGCGTTCGATATCCGCGGCGAGCACGAGTCCCGGAAGCTGGTCAAGCTGAGCGAGCGGTCCTGGCGTCAGCAGGCGGAGTTCGAACTGCGCAACCACAAGGAGCAGGACATCGTCGTCGAGGCGATCATCCAGGTGGTGGCGCGGGAGTGGTCCGTCGATCGAGCGAGCCAGGATCACGAGCAGCGCGGTCGCAACGAGCTGGTCTTCCAGGTGAAGGTGCCCGCGCGGGGCGAGACGAAGGTGTCCTACACGGTGACCATGAACAACTAGGTCAGCCGACCTTCTCGAGACTGTTGTAGAGAGTGTCGCGGAGCACGGGACGGAGCCCGGCCCCGGTGATGAAGGCGCGGATCTCTTCGACGGTCATGCCCTTGCCCGCCGAGCCGCCGGCCATGAAGGTGACGCGCTCATCGACCACGGTACCGTCCAGGTCGTTGGCCCCGAAGCGGAGGGCGACCTGGGCGGTTTCCCGTCCCAGCATGACCCAGTAGGCCTTCACGTGGGGGATGTTGTCCAGCAGCAGGCGCGACAGGGCGACCACCCGCAGCTTCATGGTCAGGTCCGGGCCCGACAAGTGTTCGTACTTGGTGTTGGCCGGGTGGAAGGCCAAGGGGATGAAACACTGGAAACCGCCGGTCCGGTCCTGCTGTTCGCGCAGCTGGACCAGGTGATCGACCCAGTGGCACGGCTGTTCGATGTGACCGAAGAGCATGGTGCAATTCGACTTCAAACCCGCCTCGTGAACCAGCCCCGCCACCTCGAGCCAGCGGTCGCCGCTCATTTTCTTGGAGGCGATCTGCTCGCGGATCACCGGGTCGAAGATCTCGGCGCCGCCGCCCGGACAACTGTCGAGACCCGCCTCGCGCAGGGCGGCGATGGTCTCGGGCACGGCCAGCTTGCCGATCTTGGCCAGGAAGTCGATCTCCACCATGGTGAAGGCCTTGAGGTGGACCGTGGGGAAGGCCTCCTTCAGGGCCTGGAGGATCTCCACGTAGACCGGGAATTTCCAGCGCGGGTGCAGGCCGCCGACGATGTGGAACTCGGAGACATCCGGCGTGAAGTTCTTCCGCGCCCGCTCCACGCATTCCTCCGGCGACCAACTCCAGGCGTCCGGCGCGTTGGGATCGTCGCCGTAGGCGCATAGCTCGCAGCCCACGTAGCAGACGTTGGTGGGGTTCACGTGCCGGTTGACGTTGTAGAAGACGTCGTTGCCGTGCAATCGCTCACGGGCGTGGTTGGCCAGTACGCCGAGGGCGGGCAGGTCCGGGGTCTCGGCCAGGCGGAGGCCCTCTTCGAAGGAGAGGCGCTGGCCAGCTTCGACCTTCAAGGCGATGTCGCTGAGGGGGTGATTCTTCGGCAGCATGGCACCTGGATCCGGGCGGAATGGACAAGACGATGGGCGGACGCCCCGAAGATAGGAGCATCCGCCCGGATCGCCAAACCGTCGGCTTGCCTAGTCGTCGGCCTTGGCCGCAAACCGCAGCTGCGGCATGAGGCTCACGTCGAAGACGCGCTTGTCCCGGCCGCGAACGGCGCGGATCTCGGCCACGGCGCGGCGGATGCCCGCCAAGGCCACGGTGACCTCGAAATTCTCATAGCGGAAGCCGAAATTCCGGAGCTTCTGCATGGACGAGACCAGCTGGCTCTCGGCCCGGTCGAAGCGACCGGCAGCCAGATCGACATAGCCCTCACAGGCCTCGTGCAGGCCCATCCAGAAGGCTTCGTCCCGGCCTTGGGCGGTAGCCAGGCCCTCGGAGGCGTGGCGGGTGGCGGCCTCGAACCGCCGCGAGTTGAAAGAGCCCACCATCTGGTGGAGCGCCGTATCGTTCATCCGTGATTCCTCCCCGGGACAGGAGCGCGGGTCAGCCTTCCTCGGCCGCCGCCTCCTCGCCCGCCAGGTCCAGGAAGCGCTCAGCTTCCGGCTCGAAGGCGAACTTGGTCATATCCTCAATCCTGTCGACGTAGAGGACCCCGTCCAGATGGTCGCACTCGTGCTGGATGACCACCGCGGGAAATCCTTCCAGCGCGAACTCCTGGAGCTCGCCCTTTTCGTCGTAGGCCTTCACCTCGACGGAGGCGGGTCGTTCGACCCAGCCGCGCATGCCCGGCACCGAGAGGCAACCCTCGTACATGCCCAGGCGGTCGGCGTCGTCCAGGACCGTGATCTCCGGGTTGATGAGTACCCGGAACTCGGGATGACCTTCCTCGTCGGCTTCGCCGCCGGCAATCGCCAGTCGCACCGGCTGGTGCACCTGGGGAGCCGCCAGACCCACGCCGCTGTACTCGGCCATCGTCTCGAACATGTCCCGGATCAGGCCTTGGACGGCCGGTCCCGTGATCTGCTGCGGATCGATGGCGTGGCACTGCTGGCGGAGCACGGGATGACCCATGCGGGCGACCTTGAGAATGGCCATGGTCCTGTTGCCTCCTCGACAGGGATTAGGGGGGACGGAACGGCCCCACCTTAACCCAATTCGACGCCGATGCAAAAAGGGGACCGCAATCGCCGGCACGAAGCAACGGCCCCGGAAGGCACCCAACACGGCATTCCAGGAAATCGCAAGGGCTTCGAGGATCTCCGCGAAGAGCCTTTCCTGCGTGCGGGAGGCAATTCTTACCGGTCGGATCCGGGCTGAGAATCTGATGATTCAGGATCAACTGGAGGGGCGAAAAACCATCCACCGGGCGACTACGCAGGGACCGTGAGTGGGATTCGTAAACGGTTCGTTGACCCGCGCCGGTGAGATGAGTAGATTCGGCCGGACAAGGGTGGCCCCGCCACCTCCTCCATGGCCTGAGGCCGGCCCGTAACCCAGGACGGGCACCCCGGGAGCGCCGTGACAGATCTTGACGCCACGCCGTCGTCCGCGCCGGACCGCCGGATCGCGATCCTACGTATTCTCATCAATCTTCTCGCCCTCGCGGCCCTGCTCTACCTCTTCCTGGCCTCCATCGCCCTCTTCGGTGCGGCCTTCAAGCTGGTGGGCAAGGGCTTCAGCCAGCAGCTCATCGCCACCACTACCAATCCGGTGGTCGGCCTGATGATCGGCCTGCTGGCCACGTCCCTCATCCAGAGCTCGTCCTCCACCACGTCCATCGTGGTGGGCATGGTGGCCGGCGGCGCGCTCACGGTCCAGGGCGCCATCCCCATCATCATGGGCGCCAACATGGGAACCACGGTCACCAACACCCTGGTGGCCATGACGTCGTTGAACCGGCGGTCCGAGTTCCAACGGGCCTTCGCCGGCGCGACCATGCACGACTTCTTCAACCTCATGACCATCGGCATGCTCTTCCCTCTGGAGCAGGCGACGCACTTTCTAGAGCGTTCCGCCACCTGGATGAGCACCCTGCTGGTGGGCGCCGAGGGCCAGAAGTTCCCCAACCCGGTCAAGGCTGTCGTCAAGCCGGTGGTCCACCAGATCCAGGACCTCTTGACGGACACGGCCGGCCTGGTCGGCGGCTGGGCGGCGGCCGTGATGATCACCCTCGCCCTCATCGGCATCTTCGTGGCCCTGGCCTTCCTGACCAAGCTGCTCAAGGGCCTGGTGCTGAAACGCGCCGAGGGCACATTCACCCGCAACGTGCGACACAGCGCACTGATGGCCATGCTCATGGGCCTGATGGTCACCGTCAGCGTCCAGAGCAGCTCCATCACTACGAGCCTGCTGATACCGCTCATCGGCGCGGGCATCGTGCCTCTGGAGTCGGCCTTCGCCGCCACGCTGGGCGCCAACGTGGGCACCACTGTGACCGCCCTGCTGGCCTCGCTCACGGGCACGCCCCAGGCGGTGACCGTGGCGCTGGTCCACCTGATATTCAACATCACCGGCATCGTGGTCATCTACCCCATACCGTTCCTGCGGCGCATCCCCGTGCGCCTGGCGCGCCTGCTCGCCCTGCGAACCGCGCGCAACCGTTGGTTCGCCCTGGTGTACATGGTGGGTGTCTTCTTTGTGATGCCCTTGCTGTTCGTATTCATAGACCGGGCCCTGAGGGGCTCCTGAGATTCCGGAGGAAGCCATGGGATTCGGATCCATCCTCGACCTCTTCCGCTCCGACAACTGGAGCAACAATCTGGTCGAGAAGATCAGCGAGATGCTCGAACTGGCCGAGGCCATGTTCGCCTACACGTCGGGCATCATCGTCGAAGGCAAGGACGAGAACGACCGCCAGGTCATGCTCTACGACCGGGACATCCGCATCAACCACCTGGAGCGGAAGATCCGCCGTCGCGTGGTGTCCCGCCTGTCGGCCCAGACTTCGCAGGCCGAAGTGCCGTCGGCCCTGATCTTCATGAACGTCGTGAAGGACGGCGAGCGCATGGGCGACTACGTGAAGAACATGTACGAGGTGCGGGCCATGATGCCCGAGTCGGTCGACTTCAGTCTCTACCACGAGCACCTGGCCGGATTCACCGCCACCATCGAAGATCTCTTCGGACTGGTGCGCCGAGCCTTCGCCGAGAGCGACGAGGAACTGGCCGGCCAGGTCATCAAGCGGGCCAAGGCCGAGGGCAAGGCCCACGAGGAAGCCATCCGCCAGATCACCGGCAGCGACCTGGGCACCTGCGACGCGGTGTGCATCGTGCTCCTGCTGCGGTTCTACAAGCGGATCGTCTCGCACATGAGCAACATAGCGACCACGGTCGTGATGCCGGTGGACATGATCGACTTCTACGACGAGCCGGAGGAGTAGAGAGGGTCCCCAGGGGCCTTTTTGCGCAGCCCTATCCAGGATAGGCTGCGCGGTCGCCCGGAACTCACGCCCCGATCAGGGGATTCGTTGGGATGCCAACCAACTTCGCGGACAAGCCCCCCGGTTCACGCCGGGGGGTTCTCCATTTCCAGGAACAACCGCGCCACCTCCGCCGCCACGTGGGTCGGCGAGGCCTGCCGGCTCCCGGCGTAGGTGCAAACATGGGGATCGCCGGGGCAACGGTCGCGGCAGAATCCGGGCTCGGGTAGGACCGTGATGCCCTCGCTCCCGAGCGGACCCCACAGGGCCGGCTCACTGGACGGCAACGGGCAGTACAACGACACGGTGGGCACTCCCAGCGCCGCCGCCATGTGCAGGGGACCGGTGCTGGTGGCTACGAGGACATCCAGGGCCGCCAACCGCACCATGGTAGGCCGGATACCCAGACCGCGCAGGGGGTAGAGGACGCCCTCGAGTCCGTCCACCACGGGCGGCGGCGCCATGTCCGTGATCATCACCTGCAGGCGCGGGTCCTTGGTCAGCAACCTCGCGAGTTCCGCCCAACGCGCGGGCTCCCAGTTGGGGGCCGAGGCGCCGCTGGTGGTCTGCAGGCCCACGATCCGGCGGCCGGGGGCGCCCCACTCGGACCGGCAATGCTCGACCGCTTCACGCTCCCGTTCGGAGAGAAACAGCCGCGGATCCGTGTCTTCCGGCTCCACCCCCAGGACCCGCACCAGGTCCATGGAGTAGGCGCTCTCGTGCTGCCCTTTGCGCAGTTTGCGGGACATGACCGGCCGCGTGAGCGACAGGGCGTGGTAGAGGGTGATGCCGTGGCCGTAGCGTCGCGGGATACCCGCCGCGGCCAGCAGGTATGCCATGCGCGCGTCGGCCAGGGCCATCAGGCCGTGGGTGAAGCGATGGCGCCGCAATTCGCCCACACGGGCCCAGAAGGACGGCCAGCGGGTGGCGGGTCGAAAGTCGTCGGTGAGGACCGCATCCACGTGCGGATCGTGGGCGAAGAGCTCGCGGGTGTAGCCGCGCACCAGGACGCCCACGTAGGCGTCCGGCCAGCGGCGCTTGATCTCCCGCGGCAGGGCGGTGGCCAGGACCACGTCGCCGAGACGGTCCTGGCGGCAGATGAGGATGCGCTTCTGCATGGCGCCGAGAATGGGCGGCGCCGGGGCGGCGGGCAAGGGGAAATGCCGCCCCGGCAGAGAAGGATCAGAAGAGGACGGAGAGGCCGAGGCGGGCCTGGTCGGGCGTGACCCTCCAGATCCGGTGATCGACCTTCGTGTACCGGTCCTCCATGGACTTCAGGTATCTCACTTCGAGACCGTACTCGCCCATGAGGCTCAGATCCGGTGCGAAGAAGTACTCGATACCGATCACCGCACCGACACCCAGATACCAGGAACGACTGATCCAACGTGACGTGGATGCCGCTTCACCCGGTGTCGACCTGGTGTGTTCCGATTCCTCGTAATCGATGCCTACCAGAGGTCCGGCGCCCCAGTAGAACCGGGTCCGGTCGCGGAACGGGGACAGGAAAAGCCGGGTGGCAGAGATCTCGCAGGCGTACCGCATGTTGCGGCTGTAGCTCTGGTCGTGCCGATCCTGTTCATCATCCTCCACCACCGGGCTCAAGCCGATGCGCCAACCGCGGTCAGGGGAGGACACCCGTTTCCAGGAGATGGCCGAACCCTCGAAAGAGGCGAGCCGGAAATTCGAATCGATCCGGAACTCCAGACCGGAGCGTGGTTCCTCGAGTTCGACCGCTTCTCCCGCTGTCGCGACGAGGCAACAGACCAGGGCGGCCATCACTGTCATGAACTGGGTCTTGTTCGTGTTCATCGGTTTCCACTTTCCCCTGCTAGGTCACCGCCGAAACCGGTGACGATTCCTAGATGGACACCTTGTTCGAGATGGTCGTGGTGCCGTTGATCGTTCTCGAAGTAATCGCCGCGGAACTCCGACATGAAGGCGTAGGCCAGTTCGAATTCCCCCAACAGACGCCAACCGCCGCCCAGTTCGTATTCGACGCCGGCGCCGATAACGATCGCCTCCTCGACCCTGTCCCCCCGGTGGCCCGGCCAGGAGATCGAGGAGAACTCGGTTCTGACGCCCACGGTCCAGAATGGATCGACACGTCCGGGGCGGACCAGCGAGCGGAAGTACTGGACAGAGAGGGCGGCCGCATAAGCCGTCCGATCGTTCTCGTTTCCCCGGGACCGGGTCTCGGCGAACTCGCCGGAGATGGAGGCTCCCAGGCGCAATCCGTGATGCTCGTCGAACATGTGGCGCCAGGCGAGTCCGAATCCACCACGCCTTTCCAGCGCCAGACCGGATCCGATCCTGAACTCCAGTGCCCGCCCACCGCCGGCAGCCAGGTCGTCACGCCTGTCCCAGTCCCAGCCCCGGCCGACGGGGTAGACAGTGGCCATGAAACCCAGGGTGCGGATCCTGTTGACCCCGTCGATTTCGGGCATGTAGACGCCATGCACCGCCAAGCGGCGGCCACGGACCGTAAAAAAAGGCAGCACCCCCATGTGGGGTATGCCGCGTAGGAGACTCTCGCTCTCAGCCCGCACCAGTTGCGCACCCAGTTCGAAAGGCCCCAGGAGTCGGAATCGTCCGCCCAGTGCCCAGTGGGTATTCGGCTTGGCGAAGGAATCCCGGTAGAATCCCGCCGACAGCTCCAACGCCGCCCGCCGCCCCCGGTCGAAGGTCCAGTGCAGACCCCCACCCGGATTGAAGCTCCGGATGCCGTCTTCCGGCTCGGTGTTGAAGTGGTAAGAAGCGCCGTAGATGTTGATGCCGACCTGGCCCCGGGCAGCCCCCGCGCTTCCGCTCAGGATCATCAAGAGGACGAAGAATACAACGGCGCCGCGCAACCGCAGACCCATGGATAACCGCACCTGGATGGATTAATCAAACTCTCATCGATACGTTGGGATCATGACGGATCGGCAGGCGAGCGTCAACCCGCTCACCTTCCAAGGACCGCGTAACAGACCACTTCCTGGGCCTCGGGCACGTCGTCCTCGTCGAACACCGCGCCCTGGGATCCCGACGCCGTCAGCCGGGCCAGAACGATGCCGCGAACCATGAGCACCCGGCCGTCGCCCAGGAAGACCAGGTCGTCGTGGCCCGGGTCGCCGGGGCAGCGCACGTGGGCCTCATGGAGCCACGCACCATCGGGGCTGAACACGTCGTAGGACTTGAAGATGCCCGCGGGCAGGTCCATGTCGCTACGAGCGTGTTCGACCCACAGGTTGCCGTCCTCGGCCACGCGCAGGCCGGCCAGGGTCTGCTCGGTCTGCTCCACTTCCCAGGTGATGTCGAAGGGGAGCCGCTGGTCCTGCACTTCGAAGAGCTCGTTCATGCGGTCGATCTCTCGCTGGGCCCGAGGCACGGGCTCGAACCGGCGGCCCAGGGTGAGGACCGGGGAACCGTCGGCGGCGGCGAGGTCGATGAGGTAGGAGTTGCGATCACGGGCGGCGTACACCCGGCCGTCGGCGTCCAGGGCGTGGGCGCCGAGGAAGGCGGCCAACATCTCGCGTTCCACGAAGTGGGCACGCTGGAAATCGAGTTCCGTGTTGTGTTCGGCGAAGCGGACGGTCTCCTGCCCCTGCTCGTCGATGGCGATGAGGTAGGACTGGCGCGACTGCCCGTTCTCCGTGGGCGCCTGGAAGAGTCCGCCGACGATCATTCTTCCGGCGCGGCTCGTGCAGCTGGAGACCATGGTGAACCCGCCCTCGGCGCCGCCGGTGGTGCCGATCATGACGTTGTCCGCCGGCGTGCCGTCCAGGTTCAGGCGGATGAGCTTGCCCGGGAACTGCTGGGCCAGAGCCAACGTGCCGTCGGGCATGAACATCATGCCCTGGGGCGTACGGACCTCGCCGGGGCCTTCGCCCTCGCGACTGAGGGTGCCGCTGACCACGCCGTCCCGGTCCACGACCGTCACCTGGCTGAGCTGTTGGTCCATGAGGTAGACGTTGCCGTCGGCATCGCTCATGGCCTCGACCATGAGCCCGAACATGAGATCCGCGTCAGGACCGCCCACTCGCCATTCCTCGGAGACATCGATGACCACCGGAGCGCGCAGGGGCCGTTCCGAGATCACGGGCTCCGGACCGGCCAGAACGGGGACGGCGAACAGCGCCAGAAGGCAGCAGACGAGGCGGAGCATGGGCGGAGCCTTTCGTTGAGTGCGCGAATCCCGTTTCCTACGCCCCGCGTCACTCGGGGTTGCGCCGGGCTCGTCCAGAGACGTTATTTCGGGGCGCTACCCCACAGGAGACCCTCATGAAACGTCTGTTCCTGACCCTGACTCTCGTTCTCGCCCTCCCGCTGGCCACCCTCGCCGCCCTCGCTCCCGACGGCGGACCGCCGGCCCAGGTCCACGTGGAGTTCCGTTTCGCCCACGCGGAATCCGGTCCCGACCGCGAAGCCTTCCAGCTGGACGGCGCCACCTGGCACCTGGATCCAGAGATCCTGCTGGACGAGTCCGCCTTCGCCCTGGCCAGCGCCCGCCGCGGCCGCGGGGACGTGTGGCACGTGGAAGTCATCCTCACCGAGGACGGCGCGCGGCTGCTGGGCGAGATCACCACCGGGAACCTGGAGCGCCGGCTCGGCATGGTCGTGGACGGGAAGCTCCTGTCGGCGCCGATCATCCGGGCGCCCATCACCCAGGGCCGGGCCCTCATCAGCGGTAACATCGGCGAGTACGAAGCGCGACGGATCGCGGCCGGAGTCATGGCCCGCCACGCCGTCCAGAGCGACTGAAAATCCCTGTCAACAAAGGATTTTCCGGCACGGCGTTCGCCGGTGTGCGATAATCGATGGCTCATTGACACCGGCACCGAGGAGATCCCGGCCATGCGCACCACTTTGCTCGTCATCATACTCGTCCTGACCGCCTCCGCCGCCCACGCCCAGACTTGGGCCCTAGGCGACACCCTGACGGTCATCCAGCGTCCCCTGCCCAACATCCCGAGCTTCGTCCTGGTGGGCGACCACCTGGAAGTAACCTGTGCGGCGACGGCCAGCGCCTCGGGCTGGACCGTGAACCTGGAGCGGGGCGGACTGGACATCCCCCTGAGCGTGACCAGCGCCGTCCGGGACACGGACACGGGCTGGTGGACCTTGCGGGCGCCCATGCCCGCGGTCCCCGTGCTCGACGTGTACGACCTGCACGTGACCGCCGACGGCGGCATCGACGATACGGCCCGCCACGCGGTCAGGCCCCTGGCCACCTTCCCCAGCGACTTCTACTTCGTCCACGTCACCGACACCCACCTGCCCACGCACCTTTACTGGGACCAGTCCGGCTCCCGCAGCGACAGCACCTCGACCATGGATCTGCGCGCCATCTGCGAGGACGTGAACGTCATCGACCCGGCCTTCCTCCTGATCACCGGCGACTTCGTCAACGAGGGCGAGTGCGAAGACTACCTGGACCTGCGCTACTACAGCCGCGCCCAGCGGCAGCTGTACGAGTTCGACGTGCCCGTCTTCCTCTCCGCGGGCAACCACGATCTCGGCGGCTGGGACGACACGCCCCCCAGCGACGGCACCGCCCGCCGCGACTGGTGGCGCTTCTTCGGCTGGAAAATCCTCGACGCCCCACCGGCCAGCCGCCCCTGGGTCACCCAGGACTTCAGCTTCGACTACGGCGCCGTCCACTTCACGGGCCTGGAGGCCTACGACAACTACGACGGCTGGCGCTACTCCACCTACGGCGGCGAGAGCTTCGTCTCCAGCCAGTTCACCTGGCTCCAGCAGGACCTGGCCGCGGCCGCCGGCGCCCACGCCCGGGTGCTCTTCTACCACTTCGATTTCCAGAACGAGATCAACCTGAACAGCCTGGGCGTGGACATGGCCCTCTGGGGCCACACCCACCGGAATTCGGAAGACGCGAGCCACCCCTACGACATCTCCACCGACAACGCCAGCCGCGGCACCCGCGCCTTCCGGCTCGTCCGCTGGCAGAACAGCGCCCTGAACGCCCGGCCCACGCTCTATGCCGGCTCCTCGGGCCAAGTCCTGACCACGAACTTCACGCCCGCCAATGACGGTACCCACGACCTGGTCACCGTCACCGTCGGCAACGGCCATCCGGAGCGCTTTCAGTACGGCCAGGTGCGGGTGCGCATGCCCCTGGCCCCGGCCTACGCGGTCACCGGCGGTACCCTGGCCCAGGTGGACGGCTCGGGCGCCACGGCTCTCTGCTACGTGGACGCAGACATTCCCGCGGGCGGCAACCTGACGGTCACGGTCCAGGCCCTGCACAACTCTGCGGTGGAGGTGCCCACGGCGGCGATGCTGACCGGCGTTGCCCCGAACCCGTTCAACCCCCGGACGATAATCCGCTACCACCTGCCGGCCGCGGCGGACGTGCGACTCTCGGTCTTCGACCTGCGGGGACGCGAGCTCGCCGTGCTGGTGGACGGACGCCGTGAGGCCGGCGACCACGCCGAATCGTGGACGGCGCGTGCCCATGACGGCACGACTCTCCCTTCGGGCGTCTATCTGGTGGGATTCCGGTCGGGCGGCTACAACGAGACGCGCAAGATCACGTTGATGAAGTGATCAGCCCCCACGGCTGACCGGCCGCGGGAAGCGCAGCCGATACACGGTGGACCAGTCCCGGTGCAGGCAGAGGTAGATCTCCCGCGCCTCGGGCGCGAAAACCGCGGACCACTGGGTGCTGATGGTCCGCTTCTCCCCCTCGATATCGTAGGTCCGGTTCTCCTGGGCAGCTGCGGCCAGGGCGTTCATGGCCACCCGCCAGCGGGGTGGGCCGTCCCACACGGCGATGCGTTTGGCCAAGGTCCGGTACCGGGGGCAGGCGCCGCGCCGGTCCCGCTCGGCCACGTCCAGCAGGTTCGAGTTGGTGACGACCTGCGTGGACCCCTCCTCGCGCACCACCTGCATCTCCCCTCCGTGCCACTCGAGCACCGCCGAACTCTCGGGATCGGTGACGAAGATGTGGTGGGTGATGGTCTCGAGTCCGTTGTCGAAGACATCGTAGCGGCCGGCGATGGCCACGGCTTCGTCCAGGTCGTCGGCTTGGTCGAGGATCTCGCGGACCAGGTGCAGGAAGTGCTTCGGTTCGCGGTCGTCGTGCTGGGTGACGGCTCGCTTGTCGAGGCTGGCCAGGGTGACGGTGACCCCGCGGGCGTTCATGCCCCCGATGCTCACCACCGGCGCGGTCAGCAGGCGCCTTTTGTGCCTGGCATCGTCGGGGTCGAACGGGCTCTCCGGGTCGAAGCCCAGTTCCATGAGCGGCACGAAGGTGATGGACGGGTGCCCGCCCGCCGGATAGAACCAGCCGGCCAGCAATTCGGTATCGACGTTGTCGAAGTTGCGGCCCACCACCGAGGAGTCCTCCTCCGCGTAGCGGAACATGGAACAGTGCGTGCGCGTGCCGCCGGTGTTGGCCGGGTCGGCGTAGTACTGGAGGATCTGGCCGTGGTAGAGCTGCAGCAGCGACGAGAAGTCACCGGCGAAGGTCATGACGTGCAGGGGGCCGTGGTTGCGGTAGGTCTCCAGGAGGGCGTCGTAATCCACCGGATCGCCGGGGGCGCCGAGGACGGCGTCGACCATGGGGGCGATGTCGATGATCTCGAGGTAGCGCTCCTCCTGGGTGCAGGACGCGACCGCCAGCAGGAGAGGGATGAGCAGCAGGTGTCGGGCGCGCGGCATGAGGGGCCTCCTTGTACGGAGGGTATCACGCGCGATGGCGGGAGATGTTGCCCGGATTCGGCGGTGGACTATCGGCAGGGACCGTTGTCGCCGATGGTGGCGAGAGCCGGATCCCATTGTTCAATGAGGTCCCAGACTACGCACTGGTCCAAGCCGGGATTACCGACAATCTCCACTTCGGCACTCGACACGTCCAACGAAGCGTTCAAGGCGGTGATGTCGGTAAGAGATTCGTTCTCCTTGATCTGCACCCGGCTTTCGATCCGCGTCATTGATTCGAGTCCTTCCAGATCGGTGAGAGCAGCGCATCCCCAGATCTCGATCCCACCCAAAGTGGTCGTACTCGCGAATCCCTCAAGGCTGGTCAAGGCCCGAAGACCCCTGAAACGTATCCAGGCGGACGCTGGGAGCGCTCCCAGCCCGGTCGTCGAATCCAATCCGCCGAGAGACTCCAAGCGCAGCGAATGCAGCAGGGGCACGGTCGACAATCCGGTCAGGTCCGTCAGAGCCTCGCAACCGGAGATCCAGCATCCCTCCAGAAGCGGCGTCTCCGGTAGTCCGGTCAAGTCCTCCAGAAGGTCCGCCCCGTGAATCGAAAGGTATTGGAGGTTCGGCAACGGAGGTAATCCGACCAGGCCGGTGATGGCGACATCTCTTATGGCCAGGGAGTTCAGCGCCGACAGATCACTGATCCCCGATAGATTCGCGAGCGCGGAATTTTCGTTCACGAGCAAACTGGTGATCTTCGGCAGAGCGCCCAGGCCGTGAAGACTCGTCAGTCCGCTGTTATTCCGAAGATTCAGGTGTTCGAGACTCGAGAGATCGGGGAGGCCGGTGAGATTCACAAGTGTGGGATTTTCTTCGATCGTGAGATGAGTGAGAACAGGAAGAGCCCCGCAATCACCGAGACGAACCAGATCGGGGTTACCTTGAACCCGCAAGCTCTCGAGGCCATCGAACCCGGAGGGCAGATCGAGGCTCACCAGATCCGGATTCTCGTCGATGTGCAGCCCGTCCAGCCCACCGAGCGGCGGCAAAGTGGACAAGCTCAACAGTCCCGAACACCACCTGATCTGGAGGAGGTCCAGCTCCGGAAACCGACCCGATCCACCGATTCCCGCCAGGTCGCTCACGCCGACGATGTCCAGACGGGTCGCGATCGGAGCCGCGCCCACGCCGGTCAGGGATGATCCCGCTTCCCCTCCCAGGACCAATCCCCTCGCCAGGGGAAAATCCGGGCATCCTGCGAAGTCCCCGCGATCGAGCCCGCCCGCAAGCGTGACGTTCGTGGCTGACAACTCCGGACCCAGCCCCTCGAATGATGCCAATGAATCATTGGCATAGACACGCAACTCGGAGCTCACGTCAGCTTGTTCGAGGCCGTGGAGACTCTGAAGCTTCGTGTTTCCAGTGACGTATATGGAACGGGCTGTCCGCAGACTGTCGAATCCCGCCAGGGAGACCAGCTGCGTATTGCTCATGATCTTGAGTGTAAAACCGACCAACCGGAGATCCCGCAAAGGCGACAGATCGACGACATCATCGCTGGGGCCGATCGTCACGGAACCAACGACGACATCGACACCGTCAAATGCTTCGAGGTCCGCTTGGCTCGTGACGTGGATATCGTCGATGATGTGGTCGGGTTCGGATTCGACCGCCGGAGCCACTGGATCGCAGTCCTCATCACAAGCAACCAGGAAAAAGCAGCTGGAGACCATGACGACGAAAGCGAATAGACGGATCGGATTATGCAGACCGTGGGTCATGATATACTCCTGAAATCAGTATCGAGCCGGAGACATGGAGAGATCTTCGTGGGCACATTCGATACGGTCAATAGCTATCGGCCAGACAGTCGTTGCCTGGGCAATCAGACCCCAGCCAAAAACGCCACCCCCACCACGAACACCCACCCCTCCGTCCGTCTCTCACCATCGAACCCCATCCAGTACCGGCGCCCCACTCCTACATGCAGACGGTTGGTGGGCGGCGGATCTTCGCCTTCGTATCCCGCACTCAGTCCCACCAGCTCAAACCCCAACTGAGGCGTGAAGAGCAGCCCCCGGTCCTGGCGCGGAAAGTTGGCCAGGGGCAGGTCCGTGCGCGTGATGGCGGTCAGCCGCAGGGAGCGGTTCAGGCGCAGCTTCCAGGTGTTGTTGTGGGCCATGAGCAGGCGTGTCCACCATCCGGGCTCGGGCTTGGCGCCGAAAACAGGTCGGCCGTCGAGCCCGCTGGCCGCGGCCAGGGTCAGGGCGCAGGCCATGCCGCGGAAGTTGAAGGCTTCCGTGACGGACCCGTCGGGGCGCTCGTGGCGGACGAATGAGACCAGGGAGAGGAAGGGATACTCGTGGACGAAGGCGCTGTGGCCCAGGCGTTTGGCCATGACGAACTCCAGGCCGTCCTGGGTCGTCCAGGCTTCCCCGAAGCTGCCCCGCCACCAGTAGATGGCATGCTCGTAATCGAAGTCCTCGGCCCATGCTGCCGACCCCGAAGCAAGGAGTATCACCAGGACCAGGCACCATGCAGCTCTCAAGTCATCCCTCTTTCACGTCTCCCCCAATGGCCACCCGGAACGGCTGCACTTCCCCCGTCATCACCCCACTGACCACCGCCGGATCCGCAGCCATGAGCGCCCGCGCCGCCACGTCGTCCTCCGCCTCGAAGATCACGATCCCGTACGTCTCCGGCCCGGTGGTCACGGTGCGCCCCGCCAGCAGGACGACGCCGTCTTCAGCCTGGGCGGTCAGAAACGAGAAGTGGGCGGTAAGCGTGCGATCCTCTTCGGGCGTGGGACCGACGGTGAGCATATCGGGGCGGGTGACTTCCAGGCGGTAGATGTAGCGGGGCATGGCGTTCACCTCTGGAACTGCATTGTATAGAGCTCCTTGTACCGCCCCCCGCGGGCCAGCAACTCGTCGTGGGTCCCCACCTGCACCACCTCGCCCTTCTCGAGCAGGTAGATGCGGTCCACGTTCTTGATGGTGGACAGGCGGTGGGCGATGACGATGGTCGTGCGGTGCCGGACCAGACGGTCGATGGCCTCCTGGACGAGCTTCTCAGCTTCGGTGTCCAGGGCGCTGGTGGCCTCGTCCAGCAGGAGGATGGGCGGGTTGCGCAGGATGGCCCGGGCGATGGAGATGCGCTGGCGCTGGCCGCCGGAGAGCTTCAGGCCCCGGTCGCCGATGATGGTCTCGTAGCCGGCGGGCATCCTCATGATGAACTCGTCGGCGTTGGCCGCGCGGGCGGCCTCGCGCACTTCCTCCAGGGAGACGTCGTCCAGGCCGTAGGCGATGTTGGCCAGGACCGTGTCGTGGAAGAGGATGACTTCCTGGGTGACGATGCCCATGGCCCGCCTGAGGGCGGCGCGGTTGTACTCGCGCAGGTCGTGGCCGTCCACCTTCACCACACCGCTGTCCGGGTGGTAGAAGGCGGGGATCATGTCCATGAGGGTGCTCTTGCCGCCGCCGCTGCTGCCCACCAGGGCCACCACCTCGCCCGGCTGCACCTGGATGTCCACACCGCGCAGAACCGGTTCGCCCGCCACGTAGGCGAAGTCCACGCTGTCGAACTCCACCCGGCCCTCGAACTTCTCCGGCTTGAGGCCCGCCTCGGGATCGGCCGTCTCGGTCTCCGTGTCGAGGATCTGGAAGATGCGGTCGGCAGCGGCGCGTCCCGCCTGGATCTCGGCGTTGACCTGGCCCAGATTCTTCAAGGGGCGCACGGTAGAAAAGATGGCCACCAGGAAGACGATGAACAGGTCCGGCGCCATGACCCCGCCGGTGAAGACGCGGCTGCCGCCGTACCACAACAGGAACAGGGCCACGATGCTCGAAAGCTGCTCGGTCAGCGGCGAGCTCAGCTTCATGCGCCGGTTGAAGCGGAAGATCTGGCGGAAGAGCTCCCCGCTGCGGGCCAGGAAGCGGCGGTTCTCGTAGTCCTCCATGGCGAAGGCCTTGACCACGCGGATGCCGTACACAGTCTCCTGCAGTGTGCTCGTCAGGCGCGCCATCTCCTCCTGCTGGCGGCGGCTGATCTTCTTGACGCTCTTGCCGATGCGCACGATGACGCTCAGGCTCACGGGCATCAGCACCAGCGCCATGAGGGTCAGCTTCCAGCTCAGGACGAAGGCCACCGTCAGGTACATGATGATGAAGACCGGGTCGCGCAGCAGGGTCGAGAAGCTCACGCCGATGCACTTCTGGGCCATGAGCACGTCGTTGGTGGCCCGGCTCATCAACTCGCCGGCCTTGTGCTGGTGATAGAACCCCAGCGGCAGGCGCGTGAACTTCCGGTAGAGGGCGTTGCGCATATCGCGCACAACGCTCTCGCCCACGTACACCATGAGCAGGTCCTGGATGTAGTTGGTGATGTTCTTGATGAGCAGGGCCAGGAAGACCGTGATGCAGATGCGCAGCAGGGCCTCCTGCTTGGTCCCCGAAAGCAGGGTGTCCTCCACCCATCCCTGGAAACGGGACTTGAGGGACGTCACGAAGCCGACCTTCTCCAGGACGTCCCGCGCCTCGGCGTTGTCGACACCGGTGGCCGCCTCTCCGTCGGCGGGCACCACCAGGGAGGGTGCCGCGTCGGACTCGGCCTGGACGATTTCCCGGGCCAGTTGCGAGTCCGTATCCAGGAAGAGCGCCTTGAGAAAGGGCGAGATCATGGTGAAGCTGAAGACGCTCGACAGGGAGAACAGCAGCATGAAGACCAGTGCCACGCCCACGTGGGACAGGTACGGCTTCACCATCTTCAGCATACGCCAGTAGGAATCCAATGCGCGGGGCCTTTCCAGGGGGGTGGCCGGGGACGTGGCCGGCGGCTCAAATGTCACCGATCGGGGGGAAACCGTCAAGCGGGTGGGCGGTTCCGGTCCTCGGTGGTGACTGGCGGGCTACCCTTGGCGCAAGTGACGACCAGGCCGCCGACCTTGTTGGTCACCAGCCGCTTCAACCACCTGGGCGCCAGGCGCGTGACCGGATGGGACGGCCCGAGCCGACTGTCGAGCCGCTCGTGCTCCAGGTGCCGGAAGTCCGTGCAGTAGCGGTCGAAGAGGCGTCGGACCTCGCCGTAGCCACGGTAGTGGGTCCACTGGTCCAGCCAGTTGCACATGTGGCGGCTCCAGGCGAGACGGCTCTTGCCCGCCTTGTTCTTGCCGAAGCCGACCGTCCGCCACAGCAGGGCGTACCCTACGCGGGAGCCGCTGCCCTTGGGGAAGCGGTGCAGGAAGGGGACCCCGCAGTGTCCCTCCAGCCAGGTGCCGCGGTCGGGGAAGAGGGCCAGCACCCGGCCGCCTGGCTTCAGTACCCGGTGGATCTCCCGCAACACCAGGTCCAGGTCCTTCACGTGCTCCAGGACCTGGTTGGTGACCACCAGGTCGAAGTGCTCGTCGGGGAAGGGGATGCGGTCGTCCTCGATCTTGCGGATGGCCGTGTCCAGGAGCTCCGGGGGCACGTTCTGGAGGGCCTGGCTGCCGCCGTAGAACACGTCGCAGCCGTAGGCGTCCAGGCCGCGCGTGCGCATGAGCGACACGATGCGCCCACCGCCGCAGCCGTAGTCCAGGACGGCGTAGTCCGGACCGGTGGCGCCATCAGCGGCGAACGCTGCACAGTACTCGTAGTTGTTCACGACCGACGCGACCTCCTCTCGCCCCGCATGGAACGACAGATCGCGTCGGTTGTCGATGCTCGATCCGTTCGTGGGGCGAGTAACGGAGGTGCGGCGCTCAGGTGAGCCAGAGTCGTGCGTTGTCGTAGCCGGTGAAGACCTCGAGCTTCATGCTCAACGAGGTGGCCGAGGCTCGCCACAGCTTGATGATGCTCGACATGGTGCCGGCGCCGGTTACCACGCCCACCCGTTTGCCGACGCGGGCCGAGGCCAAGTAACGTTCCACGACCTCCGTGATGGCATCGAAGTCATCGAAGGCCGGGGGGTCGACTTCGTTGCCGAACACCCAGATGGCGTCGCGGTGGGGAAAGTCCTCGGTTTCCGCGAGTTCCTCGAGGATCGCCGTCACCGTCACCAGATCGATACGGCTTTTGAGGATCACCTCATTGTGCGTGGGCAGGATCTTGATCTCGTAATCAGCCATGGGACCCTCCACGGTGCGAGATGTGCTGTCTTCACGTCGGCAGAATTAGGTTACTCGAAACACTTTGGTTGATCTCGAGTATTTTACAACGCATTTATCAAAAAGTCGAACGATTTTTGATTTCCTTAGTGCTTGATAAGTTAATCCTTACGTTATCATGCTATTGTGGGTTGAGCGAAGGGGCCGCCGAAATCCGTTTCGGTGGCCCCTCCGTGCTGCGGGAGCCGGGGCCCCCGCGTCGAACGGTCGGTCAGCGCGGCACGGCGATGAACACCGAGCGCCTCTGCTGGGGCTTGTATACCCGCATGAAGACGGGGCGTCCCGTGTCCTGGGCAATGGCGTCCTGGAACTCGCCCAGGTCGGTCACCTGGCGCCGGTCCACTTCCTGGATGACGTCGCCTCGAGCGAGTCCGGCACCGCCGGCGTTGCTGGTGGCCTCCACGGACATGACCATCAGGCCCTCCATGTCTTCAGGCAACTGGGCCTGGGCCCGCAGCCTGGCCGTGAGCGGACGCACGGTCACGCCCTCGAGGGAAGCGTCCTCGTCGTCTTCACCTTCGGCCGCCTGCGTCACCTGCTCAGCGTCCGGCAAGGCGTCGAGCCTCACGGTCACGGTCTTGGCCGCGCCGTCGCGCAGGATCTCCAGTTCGGCCTCGTGACCCACGCCCGAGAGGCTGATGACGTTGCGCAGGGTGCTGGGGTTGGGGATCTCCTTGCCGTCCACGGTGAGGATGATGTCCCCGTCCCTGAGGCCGGCTCTCTCCGCCGGGGTGTCGTCGTTCACCTGGGCGACGATGACACCGCGGGGCCGGTCCATGCCGTAGTAATCGGCCAGACCCTGGTCCACCGGCTGGGGGAAGACGCCCAGGTAGGCCCGCGCCACCGCGCCGTCGGTCCGCAGGGACTCGACGATGCGCATGGCCATGTTGCTGGGAATGGCGAAGCCCACCCCGGCCGACGATCCCGAGCGGCTGAGGATGGCCGAGTTCATGCCGATCAACTCGCCCCGCATATTCACCAGGGCGCCGCCGCTGTTGCCCGGGTTGATGGAGGCATCGGTCTGGATCAGGTCCTCGTAGTCGATGAGCCCGATGGAGCGGCCCAGGGCGCTGGCGATGCCCAGGGTGACGGTCTGGCCTACGCCGAAGGGGTTGCCGATGGCCATGACCTGGTCGCCCACGCGCAGGGCCTCGCTGTCGCCGAGCCGGATGTAGGGCAGAGCCTCGTCCGTGTCGACCTTCAGCAGCGCCACGTCGGTGCGCGGATCGGTGCCCACGATCTCGGCCTCGAACTCGCGCTCGCCCTGGAAGGTGACCTTGATCTGCTCGGCGTTCTCCACCACGTGGTTGTTGGTCAGGATGTAGCCGTCGGCGGAGATCACCACGCCCGAGCCGAGGGAGCGGTCCACCCGCTCGTTACGGCGGTGGTTGTCGTCGTCGGGCATCTCGAAGAAGCGACGGAAGAAGGGGTCGTTCGTGAAGGGATGGTTGCCCATCTCGACAACCTTGGCCGCGGCCACGTTCACCACGGCCGGGCTGGCCACCTCGGCCACGTCGGCGTAGGAACGGAGCTGGTTGTCCACCATCTGGGCGGTGGCCGCCGGGGCCGCCAGGGCCAGCAACAGCAGGAACGCCAGGGCGGCCAAGGGCAGCCGCGGGGCGGTCGGTACACGCATGAGGAGTCTCCTCTCGGTATTCGTCAACGGCGTCGGGGCCGGATTCTCGTTGCTCGGGCGGTTTCTACCGTGGCAGTGCCCACAAGTTTCATGAAAAAACCCGGTCCCGCCACCGGGACCGGGTTTCCATGTCTGCGTCGCGCCGGTCAACCGTCGTCGCCGATGGCCTCCGTGGGGCATTCTTCCATGGCGTCGCGGCAGGCCTGTTCTTCGTCGTCGTCCGCCGGCTGCTTGTTGACGAAGGTGTAGCCCTCGTCCTCGTTGCGCTCGAAGTTCTCCGGCGCCGTCTGGCGGCACAGATCGCAGTCGATGCAGTTCGAGTCCACGTAGAACGCGCCTTCGACGCTGTCTTCGACCTTATCGGTATTGTCGGCCATCTTGGCTTCCTCCCGGCCTGTTACACGGCGGTCTCCCGCCTTCCGTTGTCAGACCCCCTAGATATGCCGATTTCGCAGCTTCGCAAATGTTTTTTCAAAGGCTGCCGCTACGCCTTGTTCTTGAAGGGTAGGAAGGTCATGAAGTCGGCGTGGTGGACCACGTAGGCCTCGGCCGTCCGCTTGACCATGTCGCCCTCGCCAGCGTGGGCGGAGATGATGTGGCAGACCTCGGGCGGCACGCCCGCTTCCATGGCCAGTCCCACGCCGCTGAACGGATGCCGCACGTATTTGCCCATCTCACTCTTGCAACTCGCGCCGTCCTTGATGTCGTACTCCAGAAGCTTGCCCACGTCGGCGAGGATGGCGCCGGCGATGGTCACGTCCAGGTCCACCGGCAGGTCGTTGCCGAAAAACTCGTTCATCTTGATGGCCGACTCCTTGGCCACGTGCACGACGCAGCGCTTGTGGGCCATGAAGCTCACCTTCAGATCGGGTACCAGGAGGGTGAAGGGGATCGTGTTCAGATCGTCGGCCGTGAGCGGACTGCGCTCCAGGGCCAGTTCCCAGGTCTTGGCCGTGGCGGCCCGCAGACCTTCGTCTTCGATCCAGTCCAGCTCGGGCCAGAGGTCGTGCACTTCCTTCGTCATGGTCTCGTCTCCTTGCGGCTACCGGTCCGTGTGCGGGGCTCGCGACCCCCGGTCCGACAATGTGGTAAGCCGAAGCGGGCGCCACAAGTCCCGGTGCTTCCACGTCGTGGTCGACGATTCCCCAGGCCCCGCGCAAGTCACTGTCGAAACGTTATCTATGAGGATCGTTCTCATTGTCGAGGCATCGAAAAGACAACTGCAAAGTGCATGGTCGGTCAGTCGATTTCGCCGGGCCGCATCCCGTACGGGGAATCATGAGGAGCCGGCCCCGGAACGGCTCCCGATACCCGATGGAGCGGACTCTCATGGCTGACAAGAGGTTCCGGCCACCGTGATCCGCGGCGGCACGTCGGGCATCCCGATTGCAATTCCGTGGCGGGGATGGGAGTCAACAGGGCGCGACCGACTTGGCGCCCGCCATCGGCCCCGACAGGGCGAACCGAAAGCCGGGAGAGATGAACACTACGAAACTCCAGCATCTTGCCGCGACGGTCGTCGCGATCACCATTCTGGCCGCCGTGACCGCGCCGGCCCAGGCCCAGACCGTCGACCTTTCCTTCCAGTGGACCGCGCCAGCCTCCGGTTCCACCGTGCAACACTACGTGGTCCAGCACCAGGTGGACGGCGGAGCCTGGACCGATGTAGGCACCGTCACGACCAATCAGTTCACGCTCGCGGCCATCGAGGGCTCTGCCCATTCCATCCGCGTGGCCGGGGTGGATTCCCAGGACCGCCAGGGTGTGTGGTCCGAGGCCAGCGCACCCTACACGCCGGATCCCGGGGCGCCGGGCCAGCCGGGTAGACCGATCATCTTCTAGAACCTGCCGTTTCCCCTCCGCAAACGACGGCAGGACATCGCCGGCCCCTCGGGGCCGGCGATGCTCGTTTCCGTCTGTCCAGGAGTGCTAGAGGCTCATGACCCAACCGGCGCGAACGACTACGGCGTCCCAGACGTAGTCCGGGCTCTCGTCCGACTCGAAAAAGCGCCGGGTGGAGAAGCGGCTGTAGCGGTAGACGGCGCTCAACTCAAACTGGTCCAAGCGCACGCCGAGCCGGGCGTTCAGGCCCAGGGAATTCACGGACAGGTCGACCGCCTCGGTGAACTCCTTCCGCCAGCCGTGCAGGCGGTTGCGGTCCAGGCCCGCCCCCACGGCCGCGAACGGCCGCCAGAAACTGCCGGGCTCGCCCAGGGCGTACCGGGCCTCGAGTCCGAAGGAATACACCGACGTCTTGCCCGCGGCGGCGACCAGCTCCGACTTGGTTTCCGACTCCTCGAGGTAGAAGCCGTCGAAATCGTCGTAGTCGGTGAAGTGGAAGGACGGGGACACCGAGAAACGGTCCCCCAGGTGGAGACGCCAGCGGAAGCCCAGTTCGAAGCCGTTGCCGGCGCCGAAACCGAGTTCTGAGGTGTCGAAATCGTCGGTCAGGTCGCCGGTGGGCATGGCGAGACCGATTTCCAGGACCACGTCGCTGCCCGGCCGCGAAGATTGCCCGTCGGGCAGGGGCTCGATCGGGTCCGAAGACGGTGACTGGGCCGAAGCCGATACGGCCATGGCCACCAGGCCGAGAATCACGAGTGCGCGCATGGGGATGAGGACCACCTTCCGCCCGGGGTCGCGGGATGCAATGCCGCCGCGGTCGATTCGTTCCGGACCATTGTACAATCTTCTCCGGCGCGAACCAAGAAAGCTTGGGTGCGAATCGACCCGTCACCTATCTTGACCGGACCATGAGCACCACCGCCACCTCGCCCGCCCGCGTCCGCACCGCCCTGCTGGTCGTCCAATTCCTGTTCGGCGTGAACTACCTGGTCTCCAAGGGCATCGTCACGGCCCTGGACCCGGCGGCCTGGGCGGTGATTCGCTCCACGAGCGCCCTGGCCATCCTGGCGGTGGTCGCCCTGATCGGCCGGCGCCGCCTGCCCCCGCTGCGGGACGTGGCCCTGCTGGCGGTGGCCGGCATCTTCGGCGTTACCCTGAACCAGGGGCTCTTCCTGGAGGGCCTGGCGCGCACCACCGTGAGCCGGTCGGCATTGATCTGCGCCCAGATCCCCACCTTCGTGCTGCTGTTCTCCCTGGTGGCACGCCAGGAACGCCTGACCGTGCGCAAGACCCTGGGCTTCCTGGCCGGCCTCGGGGGCGTGGCCGTGCTGCTGGAAGCCGACCGCTTCAGCCTGGACGCCCGCTGGCTCGCCGGCGATCTCTTGACCCTGGCCAACGCCGCCAGCTACGCCCTTTTCGTGGTCATCGGACGCAAAGTCATGGCCCGCAACGATCCCCTGGCCGCCACCACGGTGGTGTTCTTCTTCGGCGCCCTGGGGCTGGCGGCCTACGGCGGTCCGGCGGTGATGGACGTGGCGCCGGGCGACCTCGATGGACGCCTCCTGGCCGCCATGGCCTTCGCCGTGCTGGGCGCCACCGTCGCCACCTATTTCCTGAACATGTGGGCGATCAAGCGCGCCACCGCCACCCGCGTGGCCCTGTTCATATTCCTGCAACCGGTGGTGGCGTCGCTGCTGGGCGTGGTCTTCCGGGACGAGCAGGTGACGCCGCGCTTCGTCGTGGCCACCCTGCTGGTCTTCGCAGCGCTGGCCCTGCGGGACGGACCAAACGAGAAACCGCTTGCGGAATCGACCGGAAAACGGCCATGATGGCCGCGTGGGTTAGTCAATTCATCATGGATGTGAGTTAGCGGCAGCGGAGGCCCACCGAGCGTTTCCCGGCGGCATCGAGTCCGGTGACAATGGCAGCGCAAACCATGCCGGACACCGGCGAGGTGAAACGGACCAACGACTCGCGATCGAAAGATCGGGTCCGGATCATCCGAACCAGGCCGTGCGAGGGAAGTGACGTTCGGGACAAGCGGAGCGAAGGCGGAGCCCCTCGGGGCTCCGCCTCCTTTTTTTACCACAGGTCGTTCCGTCGGCTCAGATGGGCACGACGGCGTCGGTCACGGCGCCGGTATCCAGATTCACGTCGTACATGGCCATGCCCACCACGGCGCGGGCAATGTTCGAGCCGTCGAAGGTCACGCTGGCAGTGGGACCGTCGTCGGGCACGATATTCACCGTACCGGCCGCCGGGTAGCTCCCGCCGTCGATGATCAGGCCATCCACGGTGAAGGTGGTCGTGCGGTCACCCGAGGTCATGCTGCCGCCGCTGCCGGCCAGGATGGTCACCGTGTCCGGGGTGCGGGTGATGGATCCGGTGACGTCCAGATCGAAGGCCGCCTGGCCGCCGTACTCCAGGACATTGACCACCACCGGCGAACCGGCATCCGTGTAGAGGTGGGCCCAGGCTGCAACGCCGGCCTCGGCCGGATTGCCGTCCGGTCCATCCCGGAAATCGATGTGGACGGTGCCATTGACGTCGTCACCACTGATGGTGATGTCCTCGACCGCCTTGAACGGATCGAGGATGTAGGGACCGACCTGGGTCATGGCCAGGGAGATGGCCACGGCCGTGCCCGCGGAACCTTCGGCCGTGACGGCGGGGATGTCTTCGTTGGGAGTCACCGAATCGCTCGAGCAACCGGTGACGCAGGCCGCCAGAGCCAGGGCCAGCAGGCCGAGCCAAGCGTTGTTCTTGAGTGTCTTCATGTCACGTTCCTTTCGTCGCGTCGGACGCCCATTCGGCCTAGAAGCCGAACATGAGGCCGGCCGAGTAGGTGGTCAGCTTGCCGTGACCCATTTCCAGGTTGAGTTTCATCAGGATGTCGAGAGTCACGCCCAAGGTCAGCCGGTTGTCCTGGACGCCTTCGGTGGTGAACGCGATTGTCGTGCCCGACGTCTCCTCCGTGTAGGAGATGTCCATTTCCGACGATTCGAGGGCATAACCGCCATAGGCTGTGAAGGCGGGGAAGTCCTTGCTCACCACCAGGTGGTACGACGAGCCCGTGGACTCGAGTAGGGTGCCCACTTCCAACTTCTGGCTGAAGAATCCCACCATGACGTTCACGGGCAGGGTCTGCAGGACGCCGTTGGCGTTCCACTGGAGGCCGTAGCCCATGTAGCTGGTCTTGCCGTAGTCCCCGAGCTCCATCTCCGGGAACCAGCGCACCACGGCCTTGAAGCCGGCGATGCCGCCCGCATAGAACTCGGGCGTCACCAGGGGCACGAAACGCGTGTCCAGCAGGCCGGTGATGGTGGGCTGGTTGATGACCTCCATGCCCCCCACGTAGCCCTGGAGACGGCCGGGGGTGTCTGCGTTGCCGAAGATTGTCGGGCCGGACAGGACCACGTCGCCGGTGATGCCGGCCAAGGCAGGATCGAAATCCCCGAGGTCGACGTTGCGGATGACCTTCCGGAAAGTCTGGTCATCCTCGTTCAGGTGGGTCCCCATGACCTTGACCCCGACCCCGAAGGTCAGGCCGTTCCAGGGAATGTGGGCGGTGCTGTAGAGGTTGGCGTTCTGGTTCGCCCCGAAGCCGTGGAGGAACGGGGCCGTGTAGCCCGTGGCGTATTCCTCGCCCACCTGAACGAGGAGCTCCTCCAGATCCTGGGCGACGGCGCCTCCCGCCACGACCAGGACCGGCAACGAAACCAGTAGAACCGACAGGAATCGAAGTCTCATGGGACCATCTCCCTCCGTAGTTGGACCGATTGGACAAATTAGGTATTATTTGCCGCGGTACCGGCGATCCATCGCATCCCCATCTCCGGAGAGATTATACCTAATCCGGAGGGCGATTGTGGGGTTCATCATTCCTTTTTTTTGGGCCGGACGCAACAGGAAAGCCAAGTTCATGCCGCACAACGACTCCGCACCGTCATCGTCCGCCACGGGCCGCGACGTGCTGCTTTGGGACCTGGCTGGAACCCTTCTGCCCTGGGACGAGACCACCGGCCGACCGGGCGTCCTGCCCGGTTGTGACGAGTATCTCCCGGAACTGTGTCGCGAATTCCGGCAGTACGTCACCACGGGCGATAGTTGCGGCGGGGCGCGGCAACTCCTGGCCGGTTTCGAGATCCTCGAGTACTTCGAGGACGTGTACGGCGACCTCATGGGACCGGTGGGCAAGCCCTACGGCGCCATCCTCCAGGCCGTGGGTGGCGACCCGGCCCGCAGCCTGGCCGTGGGCGACCGTCTCAAGTCCGACGTGGCCGCCGATACCCCGGACGTGGTGACGGTCCTCATCAACCAGGACGGACGCACCCACAACTGCGCCATGGTCGCCTTCCTGGTCCACCTGCTGCGCCGCAAGAACGCCTTCTTCCCCGCCGCCTTCGACACCCTGATGGCGGGCGCGGACCCGGATCCGGACGTCCTGGGCGAGGCCCAGGGGGGTGAGATCACCGCCGCCGGACGCCGCAGCGACGGATTGAGCTACCGCCTGTGGCGCTTCGAGCATACTTTGCTCGACGAGCCGCGCCGCGTCGTCGTCATCTAGCCGGGAGTCCCGATCATGAACGAAACCATCCGTATCTTCATCACCGGCGGCACTTTCGACAAGGAATACGACGAGCGCACGGGCCGACTCTTCTTCAAGGACTCGCATCTGCGACAGATGCTCGAATCCGGGCGTTGCCTGGCCGAGGTCGAGATCCGCACCCTCATGATGATCGACAGCCTGGACATGGACGACGACGACCGGGCCGTGATCCTCTCCCAGTGCCGCAAGTGCCCCAGCGAGCGCATCGTCGTCACCCACGGCACCGACACCATGGAGCACACGGCCCGCCTGCTGGGCGAGGCCATCACCGACAAGACGGTGATCCTCACGGGCGCCATGATCCCGTTTGCCTTCGGATCCAGCGACGGACTGTTCAACCTGGGTAGCGCCCTGGCCTTCGCCCAGAGTCTGCCCCACGGGGTGTACGTGGCCATGAACGGCCGTTGCTTCCGGTGGGACAACGTGCGCAAAAATAGGGACCGGGGCGTCTTCGAAGAGCTCGACTGAGGCATCTTTCCGAATTTTTTGAATCCGAAGGCACCCCGACGGGATGATATGCGGGACAGCACCGTGTCCGGAATGCCGCTGTGCGTCCGGCCCTGACCCCGCACCCGAAAGGATACCGTGACGACCTCCGCCGACCCCGGCCGGCCCTGCGCCTGTCACGTCTTCCAGATCGAAAGCCGCTCCTTCGCCTACGACTTGGGCCAGAATGGAGTCTATGAGGTCGACCCCCTGCTGGGCGCCCTGATCAATGCCCAGGGGAACACGCGGCAGATGGCCCTGCTGTGCCGGAACCACGGTGACGAGGCCTATGCGCGAGCCATGCGGGAGCTGGAGACAGTCCGCTCCGAGGAGGGCGCCTTCCGCACCGAGTGGCCGGCCATCGAGACCGGCGCCACCCCGGTGGACCAGCCGGCGAACACCCGCCATCTCACCCTCAGCGTCACCGAACAGTGCAACCTCCGCTGCCGCTACTGTCCCTACACCACGGATCTGAGCGGTGACCGACCCCACCGCGACCTGCACATGTCCCTGGAAACCGTCCGCGCGGCCCTGGGGTTGCTGGATCGGCCGGGTCCGGACGACACGCCGGCCACCGTGTCCTTCTACGGCGGCGAGCCCCTGCTGAGATTCGATCTGATCCGCCAGGCGGTAGCCGAGATCCGCGCCCTGGGCGACCCTCAGCCGCGCCTGGTCATCGACACCAACGGGGTGCTCATCGACGACGCCGTGGCCGATTTCGTCGTGGTCGAGGGCATCGAGTTGCAGATCAGCCTCGACGGTCCACCGGACATCCACGACCGATACCGGGTCGACGCGGCCGGGCGCGCCTCCCACGCAGCGGTGGTGGCGGGAGTGGAGCGCATCCTCGCCCGCGACCCCGACGCCACCAAGCGCATGGTCTTCGCCTCCAGCCTGGCCCCGCCCTTCGACCTCATGCGGGTCGTCGAGTACTTCGCCGACTTCCCGCCCTACCGCACCCACGGAGTGGGACCGGAGGCCATGGCCCGCATCCGCTTCGCCGACCTGCCGGGCGGGGACGACGCCTGGCCCGGTAACTCGGGCGCCGTGATCCGCAGCCGGGAGCGGGAGTTGCAGACGGCGGCCGCGGCCTACGTGGACTCTTGCCGGCAGGGAAAGCGCGTCGAGGCACCCTGGCCCCTGCTCCAGATCTTCGACGCGGAGCTGATCCGCTACCACCACCGGGCCCGCGGACCGCTGGACGATCCCTGGACACCCGGTGGATGCTGCAAACCCGGCGACCGCAAGATCTTCGTACGTGCCGACGGCGTACTCCAGCCCTGCGAACGGGTGGATGCCGCCTTCTCACTCGGCACGACGGACACGGGACCGGACCCAGCGGTCGTCACCCGCATGAAGCAGGAGTTCCTGGCCGCCGTGGCCCCCCGCTGTGCCGAATGCTGGGCCGTCCGGCTGTGCGACCTGTGCTTCATCCCCATGGCCAGCACCTGGACCGCCGACTCCTCCCATCCGGGCCAGGTGCCGGAATCGGCCTGTGAGGGAGCCCGCCGCCGGGCCGCCCATACCCTCCGTCTGCACACGACCTTGGCCGTGGCCGGGGACGGCGCCCTGGATTTCCTGGATGATTCAAGAATAATCTGAGAACTACGCGCCTTGCTCCGTATGGAGGCGTTTGGTAGCATCTCCATGCATCGCAATCATTTCTCGACCGTATTGCCGCTTTTGCATGTCCGAATTGTGGGGTTTAGCGGCAGCCAGAGGTCCAGATATCTGAATCCGAAGGTGCCCGTTCGGGATGATACATAGGGATTCACAGAACAGACGCGACGGGGCGGTCCATGACCGACCGTGAGTTGCGCATCGAGAAGCGCTGGCTCCTGGCCGCCAAGATCGACCCCGAGAAGTTCCTCCTATTCTACGAGAAGTACCGTCCTCGCATCTATCGATTCGTGCTGTTGAAGACTCAGAACGAGGACGTGGCGGAAGACCTGACCGCCGAGATCTTTCTCCTGGCCCAGAAGGGTCTGTGGAAGTTCCGGTGGCAGGGCGTGACCTTCGGCGGCTGGCTGTACCGCATCGCCGTGAACCTGGTCCGGCACCAGCACCGGAGCCAGGTCCGCCAAGGGCTGGTCGACCTGGAAAGCGTGCCCGAAATCCGGGCTGACACCACGCATCCGCTGAGCGGCTTGATCGACGACGAGAACCGGCGCGCGGTGCAGGAGGCCGTGCTCGATCTGGAAGAAACGACCGCCACGATCTTCCTGCTCCATTACTGGCAGGAGCGCACGACCGAGGAAATCGCGCTGATCGTGGAGATGCCCGTGGGCACGGTGCGCACGCGCTTGCGCCGGGGACGCGACGAACTGCATAGGATCCTGCGAAAGCGGCTGGGGCATGAAGCTGACGGTAAGCATGGAAGGGAGGTGACATGAAACTCCCGCTCTACGACGACCAGGACGGATTTATAGGTAGCCTGGCGAAGGATCACCTCGCCGATGCCGATCTCCGTCCCGAGGCCGCGGACCGCCTGCGCCGCAAGCTCGATCTCGGATTTGCGCGACAGCGCGTCAGACACCGGCGTATTTCCGCCACCATCACCGCATCGATCATCGTCCTGATATCCCTGACAGCCTATCAGACCGACGTGATCAGTACAGCTCTCGACATCGTTTTCGAAAAGATCAACAGTCTAAGCGAACCCACATTCGTTTCTGTCTCTACAGAAGACCGCTACGGAAGCCCCCTCGATTCGACAGCAACGTTGGAGGAGCATCGCCTATTCGTAGAGAAGGCTCACGAATTGAGAATGGCCGGGGAATGGAAAGTCAACAATATCTGGGGCTGGACTCTGCGTGGTTCTACGAGCTACGCGATCACCTACGACGTGGAAATAGACGCCATAATCTACAATTACTATGACATCTGGCCCGAAGAAGGATTATCGGAGACAGCCATATCGGACAGGGAGGCGTTCTATGCGGGACCGCAGAATGATATGATCGCCGATATCCAGGCCGGCACGGCTCAGACCCTACCAGCGGAATCCGTCGCTATTCTCGGCCAACTCTATGAGTTCGACAAATATGCAGCGACCTACCCCGGCTGGGGCGAGGTCGTCGTCTGGATAGCCATTCCATCCGACTAGTTCAGGCCGTATGGGCGACATCACTCCTGGCTACCGTGACCGGCGGCGGATCGACGTACTTCGGACAAGCGGTTTTTGATTCTCCACAAGCGCAAGTACAACCGCTTTCGGTCGTAGGCTTCGCGGGCTTCTTCTCATCGATAGGCTTGTGCATGGATGTCTGTCCTCCCTCGATCACCCCCCAGTGATCGGTGTTCGCAGTATACACGAGGCGAACATATAATGAAATCTAAACTTACCTGTAAGACTGCCTCGAACAGACCTGTGGTGAGTCATTATTCGGAAGAGAACGAGACGATCCCGAACTTTTTTGAATCCGTCTCCCCGCGTCGTGCATTGGTACACGTGGACCCGATAGCAGGGCCCGTGAGCGAGCAACAATCCGGGTTTCCCGTGGGGGATGAAATTCGGACCCAGCGACGAGATTCGGATCTGGGGGTTGGTCCACGCAGCGAACACGTGGACACGCAGCGCGACGGAACTGCGAGCCAGAAGCGCGAGACGCGGCGACAGATGGGCGCTGTCGTTGCGAGTATGGCGAGAGGGGGGTGCAAGCGGACAGCCCGGGGCTGCCCGCAGCTGGACGGGGTCGCGTACTAGACCCGATCGCGACAACCGTTACCTGACACTACTGGTTCAAGCAGCATAGCTTCAGCCGGCCTCGTCCAGTGCACTCTTCCCTTTTCGGGTCCAATCTCCTCATCTTCCCGGCTCTGACCGTAGGCTTGCCTTGGCCGACGCCCTCTCCTCCGTCTATCATCACCCTGAGAGTCGCCGATTCCTCTTTGGCCCCGGAGCCGTCCCTTGCACGAGATGTCCATCGTCATGAGCATCCTGGACATGGCCGCCGACCGGGCACGCGCCGCCGATGCCCGGGTCATCAACGCCATCGAGATCGAGGTGGGCGGCCTGGCCGGGGTCGAACTGGAGCCCCTGCGCTTCTGCTTCCAGGTGGCGCGGCGTGACATCGCCCCCGAAGCCGAGTTGATTGTGCATGAGATACCCGGCCGCGGGCGCTGCGCCGGTTGCGGGTCCGAAGCGGCCATGGATTTCGCCTGGGCCGTCTGCCCCGACTGCGGCGAGGTCGGCCTGGAGGTGCTGCAGGGGCGGGAACTGCGCGTCCGTTCCTTGAGCGTGGACTAGAAGGAGAGACCGACATGTGCGACACCTGCGGCTGCGGCCAGCCGGGCGAGGCGGTGACCTTCCGCAAACCGGGAGACCACCGCTCGGGCCATCCCCACGACCACCATCACCACCACGGGCACGACCAGGATCACGAGCCTCCCCACGACCATGATCACGAGCACGGATCGAGGCAACTGGCCGTGGAGCAGGACGTCCTGCAGCAGAACAACTTGCTGGCCGAACGCAACCGGGGCTGGTTCGCGGCCAAGGGTATCCTCGCACTGAACCTGGTGTCGTCCCCCGGGTCGGGCAAAACGACCCTGCTGGAGCGCACCATCGCCGACCTGGGCGCGGAGTTCGCCGTGAGCGTCGTGGAGGGCGACCAGCAGACTCTCAACGACGCCGATCGCATCGCCGCCACGGGCGCCCCGGTGATCCAGGTGAACACGGGCCACGGCTGCCACCTGGACGCGGCCATGATCCGCCGCGCGGTGGACGAGCTGGACCCGGCGGAGAAATCGGTGGTGATGATCGAGAACGTGGGCAACCTGGTCTGCCCGGCCCTCTTCGACCTGGGCGAGTCGGCCAAGGTCGTCATCATCAGCGTCACCGAAGGGGACGACAAGCCCCTCAAGTACCCCACTATGTTCGCCGCCAGCGACCTCTGCCTCGTCAACAAGATCGACCTGACCCCCTACGTGGACTTCGACCTGGACCGGTGCGAGGAGGCCGCCCGCTCGGTGAACCCGAAGCTGGAGTTCTGCCGGCTGTCGGCCACCACGGGCGAGGGCATGGACCGCTGGTACGACTGGCTGCGCGCGCGGCGCGAGGCGTGACCTTGATTCGCCGACGCCTGCTTGTGAATGGCGTGGTGCAGGGCGTCGGCTTCCGCCCCTTCGTGTACAATCTGGCCCGGGACGAGGACCTGGCCGGCTTCGTCTCCAACACCAGTGCGGGCGTGGTCATCGAAGTGCAGGGGCCCGTCGCGGTGCTGGACCGCTTCGCCCGACGACTGCGAGCCGAGGAGCCGCCCCTGGCCCGCATCGTCACGGTGGACGTGGAGGACCTGGAGACCGGACCCGACGACACCTTCCTCATCACTGCCTCCGCCGACACCCCCGGCATCAGCACCCTCATTCCCCCCGACGTGGCCACCTGCGCCGATTGCCGCCGCGAGGTCCGCAACCCGGAGGACCGCCGCTTCGGCTACCCCTTCACCAACTGCACCAACTGCGGTCCGCGCTGGACCATCATCGGCCGCATCCCCTACGACCGGCCGTTCACGTCCATGAGACACTTCGCCATGTGCCCCGAGTGCCGGGCCGAGTACGACGACCCGGGCGACCGCCGCTTCCACGCCCAACCCAACGCCTGTCCCGAGTGCGGTCCCAAGGTGTGGATCGAGGGCCCCGTGGGCGCCATCCCCGCCGACGACGGGCCCCTGACCCAGGCCGCCGACGCCCTGGCGCGGCACGCGGTGGTGGCGGTGAAGGGCCTGGGCGGCTTCCATCTGGCGGTGCGCGCCGACGAAGAAGAAGCGGTCATACGGTTGCGCCGGCGCAAAAACCGGGCAGGCAAGCCCCTGGCGCTCATGGCCGTGGACGTGGCCGCCGTACGCCGGTTGGCCATCCTGGACACGGCCGAGGAGGCGCTCCTGACCTCCCCCGCCGCCCCCATCGTGCTCCTGGAGCGCCACGCCGACGCTCCCATCGCCGACGCTGTGGCCCCGGGGCACCGCCGGCTGGGTATCATGCTCCCGCCCACGCCGCTGCACCAGCTGCTCATGGACCACCTGGCCAGGCTGGACATACCCGCTGCGGTCATGACCAGCGGCAACCTCGGCGACGAACCCATCTGCATCGACAACCGGGACGCTACCGAACGCCTGTCCGCCGTGGCCGACGCCTTCGTGCTCCACGACCGGGACATCCTGCGCCGGGCCGACGACTCGGTGGTCCAGGTGGTGGGCGGCGCGCCGCTGGTGTTCCGCCGCAGCCGGGGCTACGCGCCGGTGCCGGTCTTCGTGGAGACCGGCGACGTGGAGCCCATCCTCGCGGTGGGGCCGGAACTGAAGAACACCGTCTGCCTGCTCAAGGAAGGCCGGGGGTTCCTCAGTCCCCACATCGGCGACCAGTCCACCCTCGACGCGGTGCAATTCTTCGCCGAGACCGTGGCCACCCTGGAGGACGTACTCGAATGCCGCCCGCGCGTGGTAGCCCACGACCTCCATCCGGGCTATGCCACCACTCGCTGGGCCCGCGAACGATCCGGCCACGGCCGCGAGCTGATCGCGGTCCAGCACCACCACGCCCACCTGGCGGCGGTCCAGGCCGAGCACGGTCTGGCCGGCCCGGCGGTGGGCCTGATCATGGACGGCACCGGCTACGGCAGCGACGGCACCATCTGGGGCGGGGAGGTCCTGGTGGGCGACGCCGGCGGGTTCATCCGAGCCGGCCACTTCGAACAGGTGCCCCTGCCCGGCGGCGACGCGGCCATCCGCGCCCCCTGGCGCCAGGCGGTGAGCTATTTGCGGCACGTCTACGGTCCCGGTTTCTTCGCCGAACACCCGGCCGAGTTCCCCTTCCAGTCGGACCGTCCCGTGGGCCCGGTGCTGGAAATGCTCCAGCGGGACGTGAACTCGCCCCTCACTAGTTCCTGCGGCCGCCTCTTCGACGCCGTGGCCGCCGTGGTCGGTCCCTGGACCGAGGCCACCTACGAGGCCCAGGCGGCCATCGAGTTCATGGCCCTCACGGACCACGGACAGACCGCCCGGGCACCGGCCTTCGCCGCGGTACTCGAGGATCTGGACACCTCCCTGGCCGAGACCAGCAGGGCCGAACCCAACGCCGCCGGTTCCTGCTTCACGCTGCCCGTGGCCTCCTTCCTGCGCGCCGTGCGCGAGGCCCGGCGCGCCGGGCTCGATCCCGACGAGTTGAGCGCTCGCTTCCACCGCACCCTCATCGACGTCCTGGGCCGGGCCGCGGCCTGGACCTGCGACCATCATGGCCTCGACCAGGTGGTCCTCGGCGGTGGGGTCTTCCAGAACGAGATCCTGGTCGTCGGCGTGGAGAAGGCCCTCCACGACGCGGGACTCCAGGTGTGGCGCCCGCAGGAATTGCCGGCGGGGGATGGGGCGGTGGCCCTGGGTCAGGCAGTGGTGGCGGCGGCGGTCCTGCATGCGCGGGCCGAACAGCAATAATCTTTTTTCAGAATCTACTAATTGTGTCGAAAGCATATCATTCCGCGTCAAACAACGAATGTGACCGGCCGTCCTGAAGACTGCGGCGCCCGTTCCGGGTCCGATCCGCGCGCACGGCCAAACCATCTCAGGGACCACCACTGGTCCCGTCATCGGAGGTAGAACGGATGCTCAGTCGCCTGAAGATCGTCATGCTCACCGGATTGATCATCGCCGCGTCCTGCGCGCTCATCGGCTGCAGCGATGATGATTCCTCGCCCACCAAGACGCCCACCACCATCACGAGCTACGACGAGGTCCACGCCTGGGATTGCGCCACGAGTGTCAGTTGCCAGGACGTCTTCGATATCGAATTCGCCGCCGGTGCGACCGTCGACTTCTCCGCCACCGAGACCACCGGCAACTCTGTCCTGCAGATCGCCCTCTACGCCCCCGACAAGGGCCTGGGCGACACGAATCTCTTCACGGAAAACGATCTGGAACTCCGCTGCGGCTTCGTTTCCGGCTGCAGCGCCAACACGGACGGACAGACCGTCACGGACTTCGTCATCCCCGCCGCCGGCACCTACCGGCTGGCCGTGACGCGTGATTGGGGCGACAGCTGTGGTGGCGACGGCACCTACCGGCTGCTCATCGACGCCGACGAGGACTTCAGCGTACCCGACCAGACCGTCGACGACCTGGCTTCCCTGGCCACCGACTGGAACTGCCCCGCCGAGGACGCCATGGTCCATGATGAGACCTACGCCTGGTCCTGCGCCACGAGCGTCGACTGCCAGGACGTCTTCGACATCGACTTCGTCGCCGGCACCACCGTGGACATCTCGGCGATCGACGTGACCGGCAACTCGGTGCTACAGCTCGCCCTCTACGAGCCGGGTATGGCTCTTGGCCGGACGAACCTGCTCACCGGAGACTACGCTGAGTACCGCTGCGGTTTCGTCTCCGGCTGCGGCAACAACACCGATGGCCAGACGGTCACGGGCCTGACCTTGACGCGAACCGGCACCTACCGGCTCGCGATCACCCGCGACTGGGGCGATAGCTGCGGCGGAGTCGGGACCTACCACCTGATCGTCGAGGCCGACGAGCCCATGTGGGTCTTCGATCAGACCATCGACGACGACGCGTCCGCCGCGTCCAGTTGGACTTGCCCCTGACCCTGCCACCCTCTATTTCGAACTCCCAACCGGCCCGGTCCCCGTGACCGGGTCGGTTGTTTTTCCTTTGTTCACAACGTCTTGACGTATTACGAAAAATCTCGTAATTTATCACGAAACATTTCGTACTTTCCAGCGTAGAGACCATTCGTCACCGCCTGGAAACAGAAGGAGCACCCATGGCCCGCAAACACACTGGACGACCGACCGACGCCGAACTGGCTCTCCTGTCCGTGCTCTGGGAGCACGGCCCGAGCACCGTCCGCGCCGTCCATGACCGTCTCGGGGATGGAGTCGGCTACACCACCGTCCTGAAGACCCTGCAGATCATGACCGAGAAGGGGCTCGTCATCCGCGACGAATCTGCGCGCGCCCACGTCTACGCCGCGGCCCAGGCCCGGGAGGAGACCCAGGGACGCCTGGTGGTCGACCTGGTGGACCGGGCCTTCGCCGGCTCGGCCTCCAAGCTCGTCATGAACGCCCTGTCCGGTCAGCGCGCTTCCCGGGCGGAACTGGACGCCATCCGCCGCTTGCTCGACGACCTCGAGGAGGACGAGTCGTGAGGGAGGCCTTCGACCTGATCCTCGGTGCCGTGGCCGAACCGGCCATGCACGGCCTGCTGCACTTCCTGTGGCAGGGCAGCGCCGTGGCCCTGCTGCTGGTCGGCGTCCTGGTGCTGGCCCGGCCCCGGCGGGCGGAGACGCGCTATCGATTGGCCTGCGGCGCCCTGGTGTTGATGGTCATCCTGCCGGTGGCCACGGCCCTGGAACACGGGCTGGACAACCACGCGCGCCTGGTTCTCGGCGACCCCACCGACGGCGGCGAAGCGCCGCACCTGGACACGACCGCCGCGGTGCGCGAACTGGCCCGCGCCCTGCCCGTCGAAGACACCACCAGCGGCCTGGCCGGCTCGCTCCTGCAGTCGGTGACCGCCCGCGTGGAGCCCGCCGACGCGGCGCCCTGGGTGCTGGGCACTTGGCTGGCCGGAGTAGGCATCCTGTCGGTGCTGCACCTGGGCGGCTGGTTCCGCGTCCGCCGGCTCACGCGGCTGGACGTGACTCCCGCCCCGAGCGAGTGGCAGGACCGCGCCGACCACCTGCGTCGAACCCTGGGTCTGGACCGGGCCGTCCGCGTCCTGAGTTCGACGGCGGTCCAGGTGCCCGCGGCCGTGGGCTGGTTGCGGCCGGTGATCCTGATCCCGGCCGCCGCCCTGAGCGGCATGCCGGTCCAGCAACTGGAGTGCATCCTGGCCCACGAACTGGCCCACATCCACCGGCGCGACTACCTGGTGAACTTGCTCCAGACCTGCGCCGAGACCCTGCTCTTCTACCACCCCGCCGTGTGGTGGGTGTCGCGACTGATCCGCGCTGAGCGCGAGAACTGCTGCGACGACACGGCTGTCCAGCTGTCCGGGAGCCGGCTGCTCTACGCCCGCGCTCTGGTCGAATTCGAGGAACTGCGCCAGGTCACCCCCCGACTGGCCGTGGGAGCCGACGGTGGCTCCCTGCTGCGGCGCGTGGAACGTCTGATCGGAGGTCCTGAAATGTCCCTGCATACCCATCGCAACCATCTGGCCGGCATCGCCGCCGCTCTGCTCGTCGTCCTCGGGGGGTCCATGCTGGCCCTGGCGGCCCAGTCCCAGGTGGACGACGTGGTGGCCCTGGCCACCGGCGCCACTCTGGCCGACGTCTCAGTCAAGGGACGCTGGTACGCCGAGCGCGACGGCGACGAACTGCGCCTGGAACTCTCCCGCCGCGACCGCGGTGACAAGCGCCGGGGATCCTGGCAGAACACCATCCGGGTGGACGAGGACGACTTCGACGGCCTGCGCTTCGCCGAAGACGCCGAGTTCCGGCTGGTCCGGCCGGCCGGCACGTTCGCCTTCGCGGGCGACTTCGAGGGCGACGAGGGCGACGGCCGTTTCACCTTCGCCGCCGACACGGACTACCTGGCGGAGCTGGATGAGCTGGGCACCGACGACCTGAGCGATACGGAAGTCATGGTCCTGGCCTCGCAGAACCTGGAGATCGCCACGGTCCGCGAGCTACGCGACCTGGGCTACGGCCCCTTCGACGACGACGAGATCGTCACCATCGCCATCTTCGAGGTCACCCCGAAGTACATCCGCGACATGGAGAAGGCCGGCTTCGAGAACATCCCTCTGGACAAGCTCGTGGCCATGCGCGTGCACGACGTCAGCCGCGATTACGTGCAGGACATGCACGAGATCGGATTCGTGGCCGTGGACGTCGACGACGCCATCTCCTGGTCGGTCCATGGCGTGGACGTGGACGACGTGAGGGACCTGCGCGAGGAATTCGGCGAGGACCTGACGGCCGAGGACGTGCTCAGCCTGAAGATCCACGGGGTCGACCACCACTACGCTCAGGAGATGCAGCAAGCCGGATTCCACGACCTGCACCACGAACAGCTGTTGTCCATGAAGATCCACGGCGTCCATGGGGACGACGTGGCGGATCTGCGCGAAGAGTTCGACGAGGACCTGACGGCCGAGGACGTGCTGTCCATGAAGATCCATGGCGTCGACGCCGACCGCGTTCACGCCCTGCACGAGGCCGGCCACGAGAACCTGGACGCCGACGAAGTCCTCGCCTGGAGCATCCACAACGTCTCGCCCGCATTCATCGAGTCGACCAAGGATCTGGGCTACGACCTGGACGGCGAGGAACTGCTGGCCTGGAAGATCCACGGCATCAATCGGAGCTACATCGAGAGTCTGGCCGAACTGGGCTACGCGAACATCGATTCCGACGACCTGCTGGCCATGAAGATCCACGGAGTCACGCCCAAGTGGATCCGTCACCTGCGCGACCGCGGCATCGACGACCTGACCGCCGAGGAACTGGTACGGTTGAAGATCAGCGGCGTGGATCTGTAGCGACGGTATTCGCGACGAAAAGGGAGCCCTCCGGTCGCACGGCCGGGGGGCTCAGGCGTAGGCGTCCAGCGACACGCCCCGGTACTCGGCGGTCTTGGCGAGGCTCTTGATGATGGCGCTGTGGCGGATCTCGAGCTGACCCAGCAGCCCCTCCTTCCCGGCTATGCCGAAGATGAGCTGCTCGGCGTCGCGGTAGCGGTGTCGGATGGCCCGGGAGAGCTTCTTCTCCAGCCCCCGGTTGTCGGGCAAGGGCTTGCCGATGCGTTCCTCGTCGTCCTCCAGATCCGGATCCAGATCCAGTCCCAGCGTCTTGGCGAGGTTGCCCAGATCGGCTTGGTCGGCCTGGGCCAAGGAGGTCAGCAGGCCGTTGCGGGCGCCGGTCAGGTACTTGGCCGGCTCTCCCCCACCCGGTACGTGGTAGGTGACGATCTCGTTGATGACGGTGAAAGCGTCGCGCATAGCGCCGGCCAGGTCCCGCGAACGAGGGGCGCTCATACGCGATTCACTGCGCCATTCATCGCGCAGGGTATCCAGAGCGCGCCGCAGCTTACCCAGTCCCTTGGCCAGGAACTCCAACTGTTCCACCTCGAGCCGCTCCTGTGCCAATTTCTGCTGGGGGGTCAGTGGCACCTTTGGAGCAGTCGTCTCCGATTCCCCGAAGTACTTCGAGTAGATGGATGAAGAGGAGACGGCTTCGACGGACATGGTCGCTCTCCGGGCGTGCCGAGGTGAGATGGACACCTTCTCTCGCTGTTATCGACCGGTTGGTTGGTAAGCTTGAGCAGGCCCGGTGTACCTGGCCCGATTTCCGAACTGGTTGGGATGCCAACGATCTCGACGAACGACGAGGCTCACGTCACCTATCTCGGAAAAATTTCTGAAACAACCTCCCCCGGATGCCGTAGAGTCGGAAGGAATTCCGAGACAACACCAGCGCCCAGCCGCCCTTGAAGAAGGTAACTTGATGACCGACAAGATGTTGAGCCAACTCAGCCGACGCGAGCGCCAGATCATGGAAGTCGTCTACATGCTGGGCCGAGCCTCGGCAGCGGACATCCTGACCCATATGCCCGAGGACGTGAGCGACGCTTCCCTGCGCAAACTCGTGCGGGTCCTCGAGACCAAGGGGCACCTGGAGCACGTGCGGCGGGGTCGCGAGCACATATACCTGCCGACGATCCCCCGCCGGCGGATCCAGCGCCAGGCGGCGGACGACCTGCTGCGGACTCTGTTCCAGGGATCCCTGAGCGCGGCCGTCTCGGCCCTCCTCGACGCCAAAGCAGGCGAGCTGGACGACGAAGAGGCCGCACGGTTGCGCCGCCTCATCGACGAGGCCGAGGCGGAGGGGAGATAGACATGGAGTTCGTACGGGAGATCCTTTTCGTATCCGTGGCCACGGCGGCCATGTCGGGCACCGCCCTCGGTGCCGCTTGGGGATTGCGGCGCCAGTCGGCGGCGCTGCGGAGCCGGATCCTAACCGCGGCTTTCGTGGTAGGCCTCCTTCTGCCCGTCCTGTTGCCCATGCTGCCCGCGCCCCGTGTGGTCACCACCGGGTCGCCGCCGGCCACGGCCCCCGGACCAGCCGCTGCAACTGCAATCCAACCCGCCCCCGGTGATGCCGGCCGCACAACCTCTCCCGGCCTCGATCCTGCCACCCTGCTGGCCCTGGCGGCCGGCGTGTGGATCCTCGGCTGCGGCATGAGCGCAGCCCGGCTCGCCTTCGCCCACCGGCGGGCCCACCGACTCGCCGGCGGAGCCAACCCGCTGACCTCCGGTCCGGTGGCCCAGCTCTACGGGACCATCCTGACCGACCAAGGCCTGCCGCCAACGATCGGGCTCGCCGTGTCCGACCGGACCACGACGCCGCTCACCGTGGGCTGGCGGCATCCCCTGGTGGTGCTGCCCCGGGCCGCGGTCCGGTGGCCCCTCGCCGAGTTGGCTGCCGTGCTGCGCCACGAACTGGCCCACGTCCAGCGCAGGGACAACGCCGTGGCCCTGGCCGCGGGTGTCCTGGCCTGCCTGCACTGGTTCGACCCACTGGTGTGGTGGGCGCTCCGCAGCTGGCGTCGCCAATCCGAACTCGCCTGCGACGACGCGGTCGTTCGCTGGGGCGTGCGTCCTTCGGCCTACGCCCGGGTGCTCCTGGACCGGGCCCGGCCCGACACGACGGTGCCGGCCCTGGCCGTAGCCCCCTTCGCCGCCCACGTGCGCGGACGGCTGAACGGCTTGCTGGACGCCCGGACTGATCGCTCGGCCTCCCGCAGGCGCGCCGGCTTCCTGGCTGCGGCCGTCCTGCTGGCTCTGGTCCTGCCCCTGACGGCCCTGCGTCCGGCGGTCTTCGCCAATCCCGCTGTCCTCGTCGATCCTCTGGCGCTCGAGCCCCCGGTAGCGCCGGCCCGACCCGGATCCGGCTCCTCGTCGACGCCCGGCTGGTGGCGCGAGCTGACCGCGGAGATGGACGAATTGCGTGCCGTCAACCGCTGGCGGCGGGACCCGACCCGAGGCACGCCCCTGCCCGAGGGCATCCTGGCCGGCGACGGCTGGACCCTGGAGGCCCACCACGCGGTGGTCCTGCCGGGCACCAAGTTCGGCTGCATCTTCACCAGCGACGACGGCTATGTCCGCGTGAGCTACGCCGACGGCGAACGCTTCGGCCTGTCCGCCTTCACCCACCCTCCCCTGGACAAGTTCGAGCGCACCCTGGACGGGCTGCTCAAGCCCCTGGATCTGGACACCGGCGGCGATCCCCGCGCCTACCACATCGAGGGCTGGCGCAACGATCGCTTCGTCCAACGTTTTCGCGGCGTCCTGAATGACGCCGTCGTCACCACGAGATCGGAGTCCCCATGAAGAAGCTGATCCTGCTCGTCACGCTGCTCGTCGCCACCGGCACGGCCGTGGCCGGCGAGGAACTCGCCACCGACGGCCCGATCACGGTGAGGAACCCGGCCGAGCCGCCCGAAGGCATCGTGACGGTGGAGTTGGAGGAGATCTGGCGCCTGGGCGGCGACGAGGGTGAAGTGTTGCTGGGTCTGCCCACGGGCCTGGGAACCGACGACGCTGGCAACGTCTACGTGCTCGACGCCCAGCTCAACCAGGTCCACGTGGTCGCACCGGACGGCACCCTGCTGGCCACGCGCCTGCGCGAAGGCGACGGTCCCGGCGAAATGCGCAATCCGAGCGACCTGATCGTCTGGCCCGACGGCGCCCTCGGCATCGTCCAGGAATTCCCGGGCTACGTGATCCGCGTGGACGCCGCCGGCAACCCTCTGCCGACCCTGCACCCGGGCGGCCCCACCGAGGAAGGCGGCTGGGGCGTACTCATGTCCGGCAATCCCCGGGGCGAGGACGGACTCGTGGTGTGCGGACAGATGAACCAGGAGAACGAGCAGGGCGAACGGGAGCGGCGGCGCTACCTGGCCGCCTTCCTGGCCGATGGTACGGTGGAGACGGTCATGTTCGAGGAAACGTCGCCCCCCAGCGACCGCACGCGTATGCCCCGCGAGCGCGATATTCTCCTGCCGTACATGATGTCCTGGGACACGGGCCGCGACGGCACCATGGCCATGGCCGTCAGCTGGGACCGCTACCTGCTCTTCGTCTTCGGCCCCGACGGCAAACTCGAGCGCACGATCGAGAAGGACCACGAACCGTGGCGACGGCGCGACACCGACCGGGATTTCATGAAGCGCCTCTTCGGCGTCCCCGAAGGCGAGCCGGCGCCCATCGAACTGGACGACACCGAACCGGTGATCTCCATCACCCTGGCGGGCGTGCAGGTGGTGGACGACGAGATCTGGGTTCTGCCCAGCCGCAACGTGCGCGACCTGCCTGACGGTGTGCTCCAGCGCTTCGACGTCTTCGACCGCCAGGGACACCTCCGTCGCCAGGTGGACATCCGCTGCCAGGGCGATTCCCTCAACGACCGCATCGCCGTACTCCCCGGCGGCCGTTTCATCCGCCAGCGGCGCTTCGTGGACTGCCTGGTGACGAGCCTCGGCCCCGGGTCGTTGCCGTCAGACGAACGGGGCGGCGAGGAGTCAACCCCCGCTGTGATCTGCTACCGCGCCAAGAAATAGGATGTGCTAGACTCGCTTGCGCCAACGGGATCCGTCCCCCCGCCCAAGGAGAGCTCCATGCGCGTCCTGTCCGTCCTCGTCTTCGTTCTGGTGGCCACGGCCGCCGCGGCCGCCGACTTCGACGACCTCTTCGTCGACGCCACCCTGCGCATCGACTACTTCCACACGGGCGACGCGACCCACGAGTACGTGTCCGTGGACCAGTTGTGGCGGCAAGGCATCTACGCGGGCAGCCGCACGCGCCTGTTGGACGACCTGGACCTCGGCCGCTATTACGCCAAGCTGTACGACGCCGGCAGCGGCGAACTGCTCTGGTCCCGGGGCTTCGACTCCTACTTCGGCGAGTGGCAGACCACCACCCCGGCGGCCAACGGCGTGCTACGCACCTACCACGAATCGGCCCTGGCGCCCTACCCGAAAGTCCCGGTGGAGTTCGCCCTGGAAGCGCGGGACGCCCACGGCGTGCTGCAGGAAGTCTTCCGCACGGCAATCGATCCGGACGACCCCATGATCCGCCGCGACCCGCCGCCGGCAGGCATCGTCGTCGTGGAGGCGGCCAAGGGCGGCGACCCTCACGGCTGCGTGGACGTGGCTATCCTCGGCGAGGGCTACACCGCCGACCAGGTGGACGAGTTCGAGCAGGATGTCCGTCACTTCGCCCAGGTCATGCTCGACCACGAGCCCTACAAGTCCCATGTGGAGCACTTCAACATCTACGGCGTACTGCTGCCGTCCCAGGACGAAGGCTGCGACGAGCCCAGCCGCGGCATCCACAAGCGCACGTCCCTGGGCTGCACCTTCGATTCCCTGGGCAGCGAGCGCTACATGCTCACCGAGGACAACCGTGCCCTACGGGACGTGGCCCAGGTCGTGCCCTACGACGCTCTCTACGTGCTGGTGAACCACGAACGCTACGGCGGCGGCGGCATCTACAACTCGTTCAACACCTTCACCAGCGACAACCAGTGGAGCGACTACGTTTTCCTCCACGAGTTCGGCCACCACTTCGCCGGCCTGGCGGACGAGTACTATTCCTCGTCCACCGCCTACAACGACTTCTACCCTCGGGGTGTCGAACCCGGCGAACGGAACATCACCCGCATGCTCGACGGTCGACCGAAATGGGCGGATATCGTGAACGACGGCGTGGCCATCCCCACGCCGTGGACCAAGTCCGAGTACGACGCCATGGACGGGGCCTACCAGCAGAAACGCGCGGCCATCAACGAACGCATCGCCGCACTGATGCGCAGCGGCGCGGCCGAGGACGAGATCGCCGCGGCCAAAGCCGAAGGCGAGGAATTGTCCTTGGCCAACCAGCAGAAAATCGACGCCTGGTTCGCCGACAACGACGCCCGCGGCCAGGTGGGCGCCTTCGAGGGGGCGGGCTACGCCACCGAGGGCATATTCCGCTCGCAGCTGGACTGCATCATGTTCACCAAGGGCGTGAAGCCGTTCTGCGCGGCGTGCCGGCGGGGGATCGTCGAGGTGATCGGGAGATACCTGGAGTAGGCCGGACGTAGTCGGGCTCGGCCTCCATGGCGCCATCACGCCTCCGTTGCGCCCTCACACCCTTGTTGTACTTTATGCCACCATCATCGACGCGGTCGAAGGGGGCTGACCTTCCGCGCTAGTTGAACGGGTTCGGATAGGCGCGCAGGGCCCAGCCCGACTCCGGCGGCTCACCGCGCTTCATGGGCGCCGTAGCGCGGCCGCCCACCGCTTCTTCCACCTTCGCAACCGGATTCCACACGAGCACCAGATGATCCCCGTTGTGCCTGATCTTGGCTTTGGCGCGCATCAGGTTGTCGTCGGCGGGGTCCCGCAGCAGGACGACCATGTCCTCGTCCAGTTCGATCATCCCCATGCTCTCACCGGTTTCGTCGTAGGCCGGAATGGCCGGCCGGTCGTAGAGATGGGGAAAGAGGCGCATGTCATCCAGGAGGATCCGTCCCCGGGCGTTGGTCGTGCCCACGGACTGGTCCTCGCGGAAGGAGCCCATGGCCATCCAGACGTCCACCGTGGACGTGTGCGCGACTTCGCCCGTGTCGCGATCGAAGCCCTCCAGCTTCATGGTATAGCGTCCCGATAACTGGTGGATGTCCTCTTCGTTGCGACCGTACCACCCGATCCAGTGGTCGCCGGCGAAGTGCTCCTCGTCGGTCAACACCTGGACCAGTTCGCCTTCGATGTCCTCGACGGTGAGCCGTGTCCGCGCGGCCAGGGGTTGGACCCAGGCCACATGGGTCACCGCCTTCACCGGACCCGCGTCCTGCAGGAAGGGGCTGTCGTTCCACAGGGTAAGCTCGAGGCCGGGGACCGGTTCGCCGGCGTTGTCCACCACTTCGATGGTGACGGCAAAGCGCCCCGACGGGGATCCGTCATCGTCGCCGCAGGCGGGCGTCAGCAGCAGCACCGCCAGGACGAACGGGAACATGCGAGGCATGAGAACTCCCTCGGGGTAATGAATCTTGCCACGCAAAACAGTCTAACACAGGCAGCGATCGTCATCGCCGGAATGGCGCTCGCGGTCTATCATGGGTGGGAAACAACCGGTGAAAGGACCCGCCGCGAGGACTCATGAAATACGTCGATGAATTCCGCGACCCCGCCCTGGCCCGCGCCCTCCTGGACCGCATCGCCGCCACCGTCACGCGTCCCTGGACCGTCATGGAGATCTGCGGGGGCCAGACCCATTCGATCATGCGCCACGGCATCGACCAGCTCCTGCCCGACGAACTGGAACTGGTCCACGGCCCCGGCTGCCCCGTGTGTGTCACGCCCCTGGAGACCATCGACCGGGCCCTGGCCATCGCGGAACGGCCCGGGGTGATCATGACCTCCTTCGGCGACATGCTCCGGGTGCCCGGCTCCCGGGACGACCTCTTCCGGGTCAAGAGCCGCGGAGGCGACGTGCGCATGGTGGACTCGCCGCTGAAGGCCCTGGAGTTCGCCCGCCGGGAACCGGAACACGAGGTCGTCTTCCTGGCCGTGGGCTTCGAGACCACCGCCCCGGGGAACGCCATGGCCCTGAAGCAGGCCCGCGCCGAGGGACTGACCAACTTCTCGGAGATCGTCTCCCACGTACTCGTGCCGCCGGCCATGGAGGCGATCCTCGCCTCGCCCGCCAACCGGGTGCAAGGCTTCCTGGCGGCGGGCCACGTGTGTACGGTCATGGGCTGGCAGGAGTATGAACCGCTGGCCGAGAAGTACCGGGTGCCCATCGTGCCCACGGGCTTCGAGCCGGTGGACATCCTCGAGGGCATCCTGAAGACCGTCGAACTGCTGGAGAGCGGCGATCCCGGCGTGGAGAACCGCTACCTGCGGGCCGTGAAGCGCCAGGGGAATCCGGCCGCCCGGGCGGTGGTGGACGAGGTCTACGAGGTGTGCGACCGCAAGTGGCGCGGCATCGGCACCATCCCCGCCAGCGGCCTCGGCATCCGCGCGGAGTACGCCGACTTCGACGCCGAGAAGAAATTCGCCGTGGCGGACATCAACACCGAGGAACCGGCCGTGTGCATCAGCGGCGAGATCCTCCAGGGACTGAAGAAGCCCCACGAGTGCCCGGCCTTCGGACAGGAGTGTACGCCGCTGAATCCGTTGGGCGCAACCATGGTCTCCAGCGAAGGCGCCTGCGCGGCCTACCACAAGTACGCACGGGGGAACCTGCTGTGAGCGACCGTCCCGACTTCGAACAGATGGCCTGCCCCATGCCCCTGCTGGATCACGACACGGTCCAACTCGCCCATGGCGCCGGCGGCCGCCTTTCGGCCGACCTCATCGACAAGCTCATCCTGCCCCGCTTCACCTCCACCGAACTGGACCGGCTGGAGGACCAGGCCGTCCTGGACCTGCCGCCCGGTCGCGTGGCCTTTTCCACCGACACCTTCGTGGTCAGTCCGGTCTTTTTTCCTGGCGGGGACATCGGCGACCTGGCGGTCAACGGCACGGTGAACGACGTGGCCATGAGTGGCGCCGAACCGATGGCCCTTTCGGTAGGCTTCGTGCTGGAGGAAGGACTGCCGCTGGCGGACTTCCACCGCATCCTCTGCTCCATGGAGGCCGCCTCCCGGTCCGCCGGCGTGCGCGTGGTCACCGGCGACACCAAGGTCGTCGACCGCGGCAGCTGCGATCGGATCTTCATCAACACGTCCGGCGTGGGCGTGGTGCCGGCGGGACTCGACCTGGGCGCGGCGCGCATCGCCCCCGGCGACGCGGTCGTCCTCAGCGGCACCCTGGCCGACCACGGCATGGCTGTCATGTCCGTGCGCGAGGGACTGAGTTTCCAGTCCTCCATCGCCAGCGACACCTGCGCGCTCCAGGGACTCGTCCGCGCTATTCTCGACGTGTGCCCGCAAGCGAAGGCCCTGCGCGACCCCACTCGGGGCGGCGCCGCCACCACCTTGAATGAATTCGCGGCGGCGGCGCGGGTAGGTATCAAGATCGACGAAGGGGCGCTACCGGTGCGGGACGACGTCCGTGGCGCCTGCGAGATCCTCGGCCTGGACCCGCTCTACGTGGCCAACGAGGGCAAACTCGTGGCCGTGGTGCCGGGCGCGGCGGCAGACGCGGTGGTGACCGCCATGCGCCAATGCCCGGAGGGGCGCGAGGCCGTGGTCATCGGCCAGGTGGTGGCCGACCACCCGGGCTGCGTGACCCTGAGAACCGGCCTGGGCGCCGAACGCATCGTCGACATGCCCGTGGGAGAACAATTGCCCCGGATTTGTTGAGCCCGTGGAGGGAGACCCCATGAAGCACTGCCCGAACCCCGAATGCCGCGGCCTGAAGAAGTTCAGGATCATATCCGAGTACGAGGACGCGGTGGAGGTGTGCGCCGACTGCGGCGCCGATCTCGTGCCGGGCCCCGCGCCGCAGGTGCCGGACAAGGACCCACTCGCACCGTCACCCGACCCGGACCTGGAGCTGGCCACTTTGGTGGTCACCCGCAACGAGTCCGAGCTCCTGGTCCTGCAGAGCCTCCTGGAGGCGGCCGGCATCCCCTACCTCTGCCGGGGCGAGCAGATCCAGGATCTCTTCGGCTTCGGCCGGCTGGTGGCGGTGAACCCCATCACCGGGCCGGTGGAGGTGCAGGTGCCGGCGACGGACCTGCCCGCTGCCCAGCGCATCCTGGCCGAGCGCGAGGAGAACCACGACTGACGCCCATCCCTGAACGCCAGGAGCCGGCCCCCGTGGGGACCGGCTCCTTCGTCGGCGACCGAAGCTCGCGTCGCTACCGGTACATGGCCTTGAGGGCGCCGAAGCTCACGTCCTCCTCGTCGGCCGGGATGTCGTCGAAGGCCTTGTCCACGTCCTCCAGGGCGGCGGTCACGGCGGACCCGTCAGCCGGCACGTCCTTGCAGCCGGAGAAATTGAGGCGCAGAAGCGGTCCGATGAGACGCCGCACCGTCGGCAACTCCTGGCGCAGGGAACTGTAGGCCATGTGACGGCGGCTGTAACGGTGGAACGGGGAGTGGACCGCCAGCCAGGCGTCGGCGGCAACGATGACCTCGTCCACGCCGGCGTCGGGATTGAGGATGAGGTTGAACTTCGCCGCCACCACCTGGCGCGCCAGCATCACCGGTAACCGGCCCCGGTTGCGTCGCTTCAGCAGCTGCATGATAGCGTTCTCGTCGAGGATCTGGCCGCCGAGTTCGAGCTGCCGGCCGGGCCACTCGTCCGGATGATTCCGGTACCAGACGGGCGGATAGGCGCAAACGGTCACGATGGGGTCGACCCCGTCGCCAGGCTCGGTGCCGCAGTCGAGACTCGCCGTGAAGGCGGCCGTGTCGCGATTCTCGGCGTCCGGCTCCATGTCCAGCAGCAGGAAATCCCCGCGCACGGTCCACCCGTCGCTGGGCGTATTCGTCCACGATCCACTCAGGGGCATGGCGGCGGACTGCCCGGCATCGAAGACCAGCCAGTCGGCGTACTCGGAACGTTCGACCTCCACGCCGTCCGTATCGGAAAGCACGACGGCGTATTCGAGACGCATCATGCGCGCGTATTCCCGATAGTAGACCGTGGCGTCCACGGACCACCCGTTGCAGTCCGCACGACCTTCGAAGGCCGTGAACTCCGTAAGCTGTGCCATTGCAGGCGTAGCTGCGATCGCCAACAGGGTCAGAAGAAGTGTCGTCGTTCTCATGTCGTCCTCCCCGATGATCGTCGCTCCCCGTGGCGGATCGATCGCGTCGCCGATCCAGGGTGGGACATGCAGCAATCGGGCCGGGAATCACACGAACACCCGCGACGGACCTTGCCGCGACAGGAAGTTTCTACGATCTTCAACCCCATGAAGATCGTGTCCGGCATCGTCCTCCTGGTGGCCGTCCTGACCCTGATCGTGGCTCCGGTCACGTGCAGCGGCGGGCTGCTCGTCCATTGTTGCGCCCCCGAGGATTCCGACCACGGGGACGATCATCACGAACACGCCTGTCCCGTGGACCCCTGCAACCGCGACACGGTGATCATGGCGGGCAAGTCCCTGGACGACGACTCTCCCGACGGGTCCGACAGTCCCTCGTTCCTGCCGGCGGACGTTCGCCGGCCGGTGAGCCGCGCCGTTGGTGTGCGGTGGACCGGTATGCCGCTCCTTGTCTCTTCGTCATCCGCGGCGTCGTTCCTGCCCCTGCTCTGCTGATTTCCTCCGTCTCTTCGCTTTCGAAGGCGAGTCCGGTGCCCCCGTGGGGCGCGGCGCTCGCCCCTGGCACCCGTGACGGAGGAATCTTTCATGACGACACGACGAATCCCATTGCTCCTGATGCTGGCGGTGTGGAGCGTAGCCGGCGGCGGCGGAGCCGAGGAGGTCCTGACCTTCGACGAGGCCTGGCATCTGGTCCGTGACCGGCACCCGGCCCTGACAGCGGCCGCGGCCGACCTCGAGGCCCGGGAGGCCGACCTGGACCAGGCCGGACGCCTGCCCAACCCCGAACTGGAATTCGAGATCGAGAACTTCGCCGGCAGCGGCGAGTTCGGCGGTTTCGAAGCGACCGACATGACCCTCGCCCTGTCCCAGACCTGGGAACGGGGCGGCAAGGCTGCGGGACGGCAGGCCGTGGCCGCGGGTGAGATCGCCGTCAGCCGCGCCGCCGGCGGCATGGCGCGCCAGGAATTGCGCGCCGATCTGGCCCGGGCCTTCATCCAGGTGCTGGCCAGCCAGCGACGCGTGGACCTGGCCGACTCCCTGGCCCACCTGGCCGAAGAGGACAGGATCGCCGTGGACCGACGCGTGGCCGCCGGCGCCGAGAGCCGCATCTCCGCCCAGCGGGCGCGCCTCGAGGCCGCCGGCGCCCGCCGTGGACGGGACCGGACGCGGCAGGAATGGCAGGCCGCCCGCGAGCGTCTCGGCGCCCTGTGGGGTGACGACCTGGCCGGGTTCGCCCGGGTCGCCGGCGACTTCGACGCCATCGTCCCGGTCCCGGACTGGCCGGAGTTGTTGGCGGGGCTGGAATCGAGTCCATCGGCGCGCCTGCGGGCGGCGGAAACGGAGCGGGCCCGCGCGGCTACTGGCTTGGCCCGGAGCCTCGGCGCCGTGGACCTGACCACTTCCGCCGGTGTGCGCCACTTCCGCGGTCCCGGCGACAACGCTTTCATGATCTCCGTAGGTGTTCCTCTGGCTGTCCGGGATAACGGGAGTGACGCCCGTCGCGCCGCTGCGGCCGACCTGGCCCGGTCCGAAGCGGAGTCCCGTGCCTCCCTCGTGGACCTCAAAGCCGCCGCCAACGAGGCGCGAACCCGCCTGGCCACCAGCCAGGCCGACGTCCTGGCCATGCGCCGGAACCTGCTGCCCGCCGCGGCCACCGCCTTGGCCGAAGCGCGCAGCGCCTACGCCCGCGGCGCCTACTCCCTGACCGACCTGCTGTCCCTGCATCGGACGTGGACCGAGTGGCAACTGGCCCACGTCGACGCCCTCACCCGGCACCACCTGGCCGCCATCGATCTGGCGGTCCTGCTCGGCGAGCCCGCCGGCGTGCCCGCCCGGACCACGGAGGAGACCCCATGAGCTTGCCTATCATCATCGCGATCTCGGTCCTGCTTGCCGCCGCCCCCGCGGTAGCCCAGGACGACCTTGAACATGACGATCACGAAGCCGAAGCCCATGAGGAACTCGTGGTCATGGACGCCACCACCCGTGCCGAGTTCGGCATCGAGATCACAGCGGCCGGGCCCGGCGTGCTGCGCCTGCGCCGCACCCTGCCCGGCGAGGTCCGCGCCAACGCCGACCGTCTCGCCCACATCGTCCCCCGCTACGAGGGCATCGTGCACGACGTCCGGGCGGCCGTGGGCGACCGGGTCCGCGCCGGCCAGACCCTGGCCGTGGTGGAGGGCGACGCCAGCCTGACCGAGTTCAATGTCCGCACCGCCCTCGGCGGCACGGTCATCGAACGCCATGTGAGCCTGGGTGAGGCCGTGTCCCGGGACCAAGCCCTCTTCGTGGTGGCCGACCTGGATTCCGTGTGGATCGACATCGCCGTCTACCTGCGCGATCTGGACGCCGTGCGCGAAGGCGATCCGGTGACCGTCAGCTGCGGTCGCCACGACGCCGGTATCGCCGCGCGCATCGGCTACGTGGCCCCGGTGGTGGACGAAGCCACGCGCACGGCCACGGCGCGGGTCGTCCTGCCCAACGGCGACCGCCACTGGCGGCCGGGCATGTTCGTGACCGCGGTCCTGGAGACGAGCGCCGAACCGGTGGACGTGGCCGTGCTGCCGTCCGCCGTGTTCAACGTGGAGGGCCGCACCTGCGTCTTCGTGGAGACCGACGAGGGCTTCGTACCCCGGCCCGTGACCGTGGGGCGGCGTACCGACGACCTGCTGGAGATCACCGCCGGACTCGCCCCCGACGAGCCCTACGTGGTCCACGGCGGTTTCACCCTCAAGGCTGAACTCGAAAAGGCGTCGTTCGGCGACGGCCACAACCACTAGGAGCCTGCCATGCTGGACCGAATCGTCGACTTCGGCCTGCGCAACCGGCTGCTGGTGCTGGTGCTGGGCCTCCTGATCATGCTCGCCGGCTGGCGGGCCGCCGTCCGCCTGCCCGTGGACGCTTTCCCGGACGTCTCCCCCAACCTGGTGCAGGTCTTCACCGTCACCGAGGGCCTGGCGCCCGAGGAGATCGAGACCTACGTCACCTACCCCGTCGAGACGGCCATGACCGGCCTCCCCGGCGTGGCCAAGGTCCGCTCCGTGTCCAACTTCGGCCTCTCGGTGGTGAACCTCTACTTCGAGGACGGCATGGACGTGTACTTCGCCCGCCAGCTCGTGGGCGAGCGCCTCCAGGAAGCACGCGAACGCATCCCCGAGGGCTTCGGCAACCCGGAGATGGGTCCCATCTCCACGGGCATGGGCCAAATCCTGTTCTACTACCTGGAGGACGCGACCGGCACCTACGACCTCCAGGAATTGCGCACGGTCCAGGACTGGCTCGTGAAGTTCCACCTGCAGACCGTGCCGGGCGTCACCGAGGTGCTGGGCATCGGGGGCTGGGAGAAGCAGTTCCAGGTGGACGTGGTGCCGGAACAACTCCTGCGCTACGACGTGACCCTGGATGAGATCATCGAGCGCATCGAGACCAACAACCTCAACGTGGGCGCCCAGTTCATCGAGAAGAACGCCGAGGAATTCGTGGTACGCTCGGTGGGTCTGGCCCGCGGCGTCGACGACCTGGAACGCATCGTGGTCAAGACGGTGGACGGGCGGCCGGTCTTCCTGGTGGACGTGGCCCGGGTGGGCACCGGCGGCGCCGTGCGGCGCGGCCTCCAGTCCCGCAACGGGACGAGCGAGGTGGTGGCCGGCCAGGTCATCAAGCTCTTCGGCACGAACTCGTCCACCGTCATCGCGGCGGTGGAGGAGAAGCTCGTCGAGATCAACGGTATCCTGCCCGATGGCCTGCGGCTCGTGCCCTACTACGAGCAGAAATCCCTGGTGGCCGCGGCCGTGGGCACGGTCAAGGGCGCCCTGTTGCAGGGGGTCGGCCTGGTGGCACTGGTATTGTTGCTGTTCATGGGCGGCCTGCGGCCCAGCTTCGTGGTGGCGGTTTCCCTACCCTTCTCGGTGCTCTGCGCGTTCCTGCTCATGGACCAGCTCGGCCACACGGCGAACCTCATGTCCCTGGGCGGACTGGCCATCGCCATCGGCATGATGGTGGACGGAACCATCGTCGTGGTGGAGAACGCCGACCGCCGGCTGCGGACCGCCGCGCCGGACGCCAACCGGCTCGACGTGGTGGGCGCCGCCTGCCGGGAGGTCGGCCGGCCGGTGGCCTTCGCCATCGCCATCATCATCCTGGTCTTCGTGCCCCTGTTCATGCTTCAGGGCATCGAGGGCAAGACCTTCCGGCCCCTGGCCTGGGCCGTGGCCCTGGCCATGGCCGGGTCGCTGGTCTTCGCCCTGCTCATGGCCCCTGCTCTCGGCGCCGGCCTGTTACGCCGGCCTCGCGCCGGCGGTGGCGGCGAGCCCTGGCTGGTGCGTCAACTGGGCCGTCTCTACGCTCCGATACTGGGCTTCTTCGTGCGACGTCGGGTAGCCGCCGTCGGACTCGCTCTGGCCCTGCTGGCAGCCGGCGCCGCGATCGCGCCCCGCCTGGGCACCGAGTTCACACCCCGCCTGCGCGAAGGCACGGTGGTCGTGGCCTTGACCATGGCGCCATCCATCTCCCTGGAGGAGAGCAAGCGCGTGGTGCAGATCGTCGAACGGCGCCTGCTGGCTATTCCGGAGATCGAAGAGGTGGTCAGCCGCATCGGCCGCGGCGAGGTGGGTGCCCATACTGACCCGGTGAATTCGGGCGAGCTCTTCGTGCTGCTCACATCGCCCGACACCTGGCGCACCGACGGTACCCAGGAGGACATCGAGGACCTCATCCGCCACGAGCTGGGCGACGTGCCCGGCGTGCTCGTCAATCTCACCCAGCCCATCGAGATGACCATCGACCACCTCCTGGAGGGAGTCAGCGCCGAACTGGTGGTGAAGGTCTTCGGCGAGGATCTGGACGAATTGCTCAGCAGCGCCGGCCAGGTGGCCGCGGCCGTGCGCACGGTCGAGGGCTCGGCCGACGTCCAGGTGGACCAGGTGGTCGGCGCTCCCCAGTTGCTGATCCGCCTGGACCGGGAAGCCCTGGCCCGCTACGGCCTGAACGTGGCCGATGTCCAGGGCACCATCGCCGCCGCCGTGGGCGGCGCCACCGCCGGCCGCATCCTCGAAGGCGTACGCGGGTTCGACATCCAGGTCCGGTACCCAGCCGGCGCACGCGACACGGCCGATCGCATCGCCGACATCCTCGTGTCCGCCCCCGGCGGCATCCGCGTGCCCCTGGGCGACCTGGCCCGCCTCGAGGAGATCGTCGGCCCGCGCCAGATCACCCGCGAGGACAACCAGCGCTTCGTCTCGGTGCAGTGCAACGTGATCGGACGCGACATCGGCGGATTCGTGGCCGATGCCGAGGCCGCCATCGCCGAGCAGGTCGAACTTCCCGCCGGGCATCTCGTCACCTGGGGCGGCCAGTACCGGCTCCAGCAGGAGGCCAACCGCCGGCTGACAGTGGTCGTGCCCGTGGTGCTGGCCCTGCTGGCGTTGTTGCTCTTCGCCAATTTCGGCTCCGTACGCCACAGCCTGCTCATCCTCTTGAATATCCCTCTGGCCCTGGTGGGCGGCGTCGCCGGACTCGCCCTGACGGGCATCAACCTCTCGGTACCGGCCTCGGTGGGGTTCATCGCCCTCTTCGGGATCGCCATGGAGAACGGCATGGTCCTGGTCAGTTCCATGAACCGGCTGGTGGACGAGGGACTGGAACCGTTAGAAGCCGCCCGGCAGGGCGCCCTGGGCCGGCTGAGGCCCGTGCTCATGACCGCCATCACCACGGGCCTGGGCCTGACGCCCCTGCTCATAGCCACGGGCACCGGCAGCGAGGTCCAGCGCCCCTTGGCCGTGGTGGTCACCGGCGGGCTATTCAGCGCCACCATCCTGACGTTGCTGGTGTTGCCGGCGTTGTATCCCTGGTTCACCGGGAGGAGCGACCGTTCCGGGTCCGACTGACCGGTCGAATCACGGCCTCGAGAGTTGGTCGGAATTCCGATCTCGCACGTGGGAAAATGCCGCCAAAGAGGGACCCTGGAGGTACCGCCGCCCTCCGGGAGTTCCTTATAACCCATTGTTACCATGTAATTAACACCAGACACCAACCCGTGGCGTCGACCTAAAAAATGACATTTACGTCCTATTTAAAAAATGGTTTAATTGTTAACAACTTTTCGGAGGAACGCGGCACCGATTCTACTTCCTGGCGCCGACGCCTCCGCACCCCGACCCCGAGAGGTGCGCCATGTCTCTGTCCCGCCGTGATTTCATCAAACAGGCGGCCGCCGTCAGTGCCGCCGGCGCCATCGGCATGAAAGTCCCCGCCTCGGCCCTCGCCGCCGCCGAGGAAGTCGAAAAGGGCTGGAAGTGGGACAAGTCCGTGTGCCGGTTCTGCGGCACCGGCTGCGGCATCATGCTCGCCACCCGCGACGACCGGATCGTCGCCGTGAAAGGCGACCCGGCCGCTCCCGTGAATCGCGGACTGAACTGCATCAAGGGGTATTTCAACGCCAAGATCATGTACGGGAAAGACCGCCTCACCCAGCCCCTGCTGCGGGTGAACGCGGCCGGCGAGTTCGACAAGAAGGGCAAGTTCAAGCCAATCTCGTGGGACCGGGCGTTCGACGTCATGGCCGACCAGTTCAAGGCTGCCTACGGGGAACTCGGTCCCACGGGCATCGGTGTCTTCGGTTCGGGCCAGTACACGATCCACGAGGGCTACGCCATGGCCAAGTTGGTCAAAGGCGGCTTCCGGTCCAACAACATCGACCCCAATGCGCGCCACTGCATGGCCAGCGCGGTCGTGGGATTCATTCAGGCCTTCGGCATCGACGAGCCCTCCGGCAACTACGACGACATCGAGTACACGGATACCGCCGTCCTCTGGGGCGCCAACATGGCGGAGATGCACCCGATCCTCTGGTCTCGCATCACCGACCGCAAGCTCTCCAATCCGGACAGGGTCAAGCTCATCAACCTGACCACCTACACCAACCGCTGTTCGAATCTGGCCGACACCGAGATCATCTTCAAACCACAGACCGACCTGGCCATCTGGAACTACATCCTGCACGAGATCGTCTACAACCACCCCGAGGCCATGGACCGGGACTTCATCGACAAGTACACGGTATTCGCCACCGGACCGTGCGATGTCGGTTACGGCATGCGCGGCGACCCGAACCACCCTAAGTACTCCGCCTCCGAGCGCGAGACCATGGCCAAGCAGGTGAGCAAGGTGCTCAGTGAGGCCGAAGGCCGGACCCTGGCCCACCTGGGCTACAAGGCCGGGGACACGCTGGAGAACAAGCGCGCAGCCGGCGCCATCAAGCACTGGATCATCGAGTTCGAGGACTTCAAGAAAGGCCTCGAGCCCTACACCCTCGACTTCGTGGCCGAACTGGCCAAGGGCGATCCCGACGAGAGCCTCGACGACTTCAAAGTCAAGCTCCAGCAGCTGGCCGACCTCTATCTCGAGCAGGGTCGCAAGGTCGTCTCCTACTGGACCATGGGCATGAATCAGCACACCCGCGGCAGCTGGGTGAACGAGCTGGCCTACTCCGTCCACCTGCTGCTGGGCAAACAGGCCCAACCGGGCAACGGCGCCTTTAGCCTGACCGGACAGCCCAGCGCCTGCGGAACGGCCCGCGAAGTGGGCACCTTCGCCCACCGATTGCCCGCTGACATGGTCGTGGCCAACGGCAAGCATCGCGAGATGAGCGAGAAGCTGTGGAAACTCCCGGCCAAGACCCTCAACGGCAAACCGGGCTCCCACTACACGAAGCTCCTGCGGGACATGGAGGACGGCAAGATCAAGTGGGCCTGGGTGCAGGTGTGCAATCCCTGGCAGAACACGGCCAACGCCAACCACTGGATCAAGGCAGCCCGGGAGATGGACAACTTCATCGTCGTCTCCGACTGCTACCCGACCGTGTCGGCCAAGGTGGCGGACCTGATCCTGCCCAGCGCCATGATCTTCGAGAAGTGGGGTGCCTACGGCAACGCGGAGCGACGTACCCAGCACTGGAAGCAGCAGGTAACGCCGGTCGGCGACGCCATGCCCGACATCTGGCAGGCCTTCGAGTTCGCCAAACGGATCAAGTTGAGCGAGGTGTGGGGCGCCAAGAAGATAACGCCGGAACTCACCCTGCCCGACGTGCTCGCGGATGCCCGAGCCATGGGCTACAAGGACGACGACTCGCTCTTCGACGTGCTGTTCAACAACGAAGAAGCTCGGTCCTACGTCTGGCCCGACCCGGTGGGCGCAGACACGCTGAACACCCTCGCCGAGGGCGACGGCCGCCGGGTCGCCGGCTTCGAGGGCTACGGCTACTTCGTCCACAAGTACCTCTGGGAGGAGTACCGCAAGTTCGGCGTCGACCACATGCACGACCTGGCCGACTTCGACACCTACCACGAAGTGCGCGGCATGAAATGGCCGGTCATCGACGGCAAGGAGACCGAGTGGCGCTTCAACGCCGAGTACGACCCCTACGTGGGCCGCAAGGCGGCGGGCCAGAAGTTCGCTTTCTACGGCCCGGCGCTCAAGGCCATGCCGGCCGGCGACCTCGCCGGTCCCAAGGCGGGCGACAAGGTCAAGCTGGACAACAAGGCCAAGATATTCTTCCGGCCATACATGGATCCGCCGGAGATGCCCGACGCCGAATACCCGCTCTGGCTATGCACCGGGCGCGTCCTCGAGCACTGGCACACGGGCACCATGACCATGCGTGTGCCCGAACTGCACCGAGCCGTCCCCGAGGCCGTCTGCTACATGAATCCGGGTGACGCGACGGCCAAGGGTCTCCAGGACGCGGACACGGTCTGGATCGAGAGCCGTCGCGGGCGGGTCAAGGCGCGCATCGAACTGCGGGGTCGCAACACAATGCCCGGCGGTACGGTCTTCGTACCCTTCTTCGACGAGCGTGTGCTCATCAACAAGGTATGCCTGGACGCCACCTGCCCCATCTCGAAAGAGACGGACTTCAAGAAGTGCGCCGTCAAGGTCTACCCGGCCTAGGGACGCGTCGTGAAGGATAAGCACGACACCCGACGGCGCGATTTCCTGGCGCTTCTGGCACGCGGCGCGGCGGCGGCGGCCGTGGGCGGCGTGGTATGGGGGCATGCGGTCGAATCCGGAAGCCGCGCCCCCCTCGTGCTGCGTCCGCCGGGCGCCCTGGCCGAACCGGACTTCCTGGGCAAATGCATCCGGTGCGGGCTCTGCGTCGGCGCCTGTCCCTACGACACCCTATCCCTGGCTGTCCCGGGCGCCGCTGCCCCGGTAGGCACGCCCTCCATGACCCCGCGCGAGATTCCCTGCTACCTCTGCCAGGACATCCCCTGCGCCGTAGAGTGCCCCACGGGCGCCCTCGACCTGTCTGCCCTGACGAAGGATGACGGCACGGGCCTCGACGTGAACCGGACACGGATCGGCCTGGCGGTCGTGGACCGGGAGAACTGCATCGCCTTCTGGGGCCTGCGTTGCGACGCGTGTTACCGGACATGTCCCCTGATCGACAAGGCCATCACCATCGAGCATTCGCGGAACGAGCGGACCGGCCGCCACGCCATGCTCGCACCCCGGGTGCATGCCGAGCACTGCACGGGCTGTGGTCTCTGCGAACGCGCTTGCGTGGTGGAGAAGGCCGCCATTTTCGTGTTGCCCCACGACGTGGCCCAGGGTGCCGTGGGAAACGATTACATCCGGGGCTGGGAATCCGGCGACGAGAATCGCCTGGACTCGCCGGCGCCACCCGCCGAGCAGGACGACCCGTCCGGGGGCGCCCTCGACTACCTCAACGATGGGGAGCTGGACGGTGGCTAGCCGGCTGCGCGATCTGCGGTACCTGCTGCCCCGCCGCCTGGTCCAGGCAGGCGTGCTGGTGCTGCTGGCCGGCGGCAACCTCTGGGGCTGGCGCGTGGTCCAGGGCAACCTGAGCCATTCGAGGCTGCTGGATTCGGTGCCCCTGGCCGATCCCTTCGCCGTTCTGCAACTCCTGGCGGCGGGCGGTATGCTGACCGTCGACGCCCTCCTGGGCGGGGCCCTCGTCCTGGTCTTCTACGCTCTGGTGGGAGGCCGGACGTTCTGCTCCTGGGTGTGTCCCATGAATCCCGTCACCGACCTGGCCAATCGAATCGGCCGCAACCGCAGCGTGGCCCGGGCCCGCGGCACCGTGCGCATGGGCCGCGGCACCCGGTACGGGGTGCTCGGTCTGGCCCTGGTGCTTTCGGCCATCCTGGGCGTGCCGGCCTTCGAGACGGTCAGTCCCATCGGCCTGCTGCAGCGGGGACTCGTCTTCGGCGCCGGGGGCGCCTGGTTCGCCGTGGCGGCGGTCTTCCTGTTCGATCTGCTGGTCCACGCCAACGGATTCTGCGGCCACCTGTGCCCCCTGGGCGCCTTCTACGCCGCCGTTTCCCGATTCAGTCTCATCCGCGTTCGCCACGACCACGTGAAATGCACCCGGTGCAACGATTGTCTGTGTGTCTGTCCCGAGCCCCAGATCCTGGAGCTGGTGGGACAGGCCTCCGGTTCCGTCCTCGACGGCGTCTGCACCAACTGCGGCCGCTGTCTCGAGGTTTGCCACGACGATGCCCTGCGCTTCGCCCGGCGGGATGCCGCTCTGTCCCTCGATTCGGGAGGTTCGTAATGTCCAGAACCGTTCTCTACCTCATGCTGTCGATCCTGGCGCTGGCCTGCTGCGCCGTCCTGGCCGGATGCGCGGCCAAGGAGGCGCCCGTCGCCGACGCGCCGCCACCCGCCCCGGCTATGGAAGTCGCCGACGACGACCTGAGCTACCGCAACGAGCCCCTGCTGGCGGACTCGGCCACTCCGGGCGGCGCGATCACCGCCGGCGACCCCGGCGACAACGTCCCGCCGACCCGTTCCTTCGAGAACGCGCCGCCGGTCATCCCCCACAACACCGACGGCTATTTTCCCATCACCGCCGACGACAACATGTGTCTCGAGTGCCACGCGCCGGAGAACGCCGAGGACGCCGAAGCCACCTCCGTGCCGGCCAGTCACCTGTACGACATCCGGCGCGATACCCAGCTCACGACGGTGAATCCGGCCAATTTCGCCTGCAACCTGTGCCATGCTCCCCAGACGGACGTGGACGGACTGGTCGACAACACCTTCGAACCGCACTACCGTTCGGAGGAGTCGAAGAAGTCGTCGAGCCTGCTGGACATTCTCGACGAGGGCGTGGAGTAGCGAAGTGGGCATGTCGCGAAGGGATCTGCTGCGCGGACTGACCAGCGCGTCCTACTGGGACGAGCGTCGCGCGGCGTCGCGCCTTCCCGCCGGACAGGACATCCTCCTGGACCCGGCGGAGTGCGTCGCCTGGGGCCGCGGCCTCTGCGACCGCTGCGAGAAGGCCTGTCCCGAGCAGGCCATCGTATTCGTCGGCATGATGAACCCGCGGATCTACCACCAGCGATGCACTCTGTGCGGCGACTGCGGCCCCGTCTGCCCCACCGACGCCATCGTGCTCAGGCCGCGCCCGCGGGCCGGGAAAGAGGAAGCGTTGTGAACATCTCGAGCATCGTGGTCAAGACCCACCCCGATCGCCTGGCCCAGGTGATGGAAGGTTTGCGGGAAATCGAGACCTGCGACATCCATTTCAGCGACGAACAAGGACGCATCGTCGTCACGGTCGAGGGCACGGACGACGCGGACGAGACCGCCAAGCTGAAGCGGATCCAGGCCTTGCCCGGCGTGGCGAGCGCTGATTTTTCCTACACCTACAACGACCACGAGGCGCATGCGACCGAGGAATGAGACCCGATCGGGAACCCGAGCCCTCCAGTCCGGGTTCAGGCCGATCATCCGGACCAGAGCGACCGTCATTGCAGGCTTCGAGGAGGCCCCCATGAGCTACCGGAAGACTCTCACCCTGGCCCTGGCCCTCGCAGTCATCATCGGGGCCGGCGCCGCCATCGCGGACGAATGTGCCACTTGCCACGGGCAACCCGAGTTCAAGGTGAAACACAAGGGCCTGTACGACTACTTTCTCGACTACGAGAACTCCGTCCACGGTGTGGCCGAACTGGAGTGCGCCGCCTGCCACGGCGGCGACGACGGGACCACCGATTTCGAACAGGCTCATGACGGCGTCCTGGATCCGGTCCGCTATGATCGGATACCGGCGACCTGCGGGGCCTGCCACGGCGAACAGTACGAGGCCTTCATCACGAGCGACCACTACAGCATGCTCGAGGTCGACGGAACGGCCCCCAACTGCGTCACCTGCCACGGCGCCATGGACATGGACTTCATCTTCGCGACCCGCGTGAAGAGCACCTGCGCGTTCTGCCACAATCACGAATCGGGAGTCCTGCCGGGCGTGCCGGACCAGGCCGAGTTCATCCTGGGCAAGATCAACGTGATGAAGGGGTACCGGAGCTTCGTGAACACGAACCTCGCCGAAAAGGACCGGGCCGCGGGACTCGAGGAACGCTACGCGGCCCTGACGGCCAAGTGGCACCGTTTCGACCTGGAGGCCATGGTGGACGAGACCAAGGAACTGCTGGGGGACTACCGCCAGGCCAAGGCCGACGCCGTCCGGGACAAACGCAAGTAGACACTTCTGGTTAGTACGCAAGAAGCCCCGGTCCTCCACGGAGATCCGGGGCTTCTGCTGTCGGGGACGGACGCCGGTCAGTTGTTCTTCGCCACCGCGCCGGTCTCGATATCCACCGCGTGCTTGATCAGCACGGTCATCACGAATAGGCCGAGCCCCCAGATCCCGGCGCTCACCACCACCTCATTGGCCGACGGCAGGTACTCCACGATCTCCCCCAGCGGCGTGGGAATGAAGCCGGGGAAGACGAGTCCCATGCCCTTCTCGATCCAGATGGCGACGATGAGCATGGCCAGCGGCAGGTTGCGCACCACCAGTCCGCGCTGTTCGAAACGCCGCGAGACCAGGGCCAGCAGGGCCAGGACGTTGAGGGAGATCGAGGTCCAGATCCAGGGCACGAGGGCGTCGTGTCCATGGAGGCCGAAAAAGAGATAGCGGGCGCTGGCCACGTGGGCGCTGGCGGCATAGAACTCGGTGAAGATCTCGCTGATCAGCAGGAAGATGTTGATCAGCCCCGCGATCAACACCACTTGCCGCAGGAAAGTGATCAGCCGGTCGCCCATGGGGAAGCGGGTCCAGCCCCGGACGATCTCCAGCACCAGGACGATGAACGCCGGGCCGGCACAGAAAGCGCTGGCGATGAAACGCGGCGCCAGGATGGCGGCGTTCCAGAAGGGTCGTCCGGCCAGTCCCGTGTAGAGGAAGGCGGTCACGGTGTGGATGCTGATGGCCCAGACGATGGAGATGTAGACGAAGGGCAGGTACAGCCACTTGGCGGGCTCCTCGCCGCGGTACCGCTTGTAGAGCAGATAACCGGGGACATGGAGGTTCAGCAGCAGGTAGCCGTTGAGCACGAGCACGTCCCAGGCCAGCATGGAGACCGGGAAGTTGAATTTGCCGAAGGGCGGGATCATATGCCACATGCGGTCCGGACGACCCAGGTCCGCCATGACGAAGAGTAGGCACATGAGGATGGCCCCGATGGCCACCATCTCCCCCAGCAGCACGCCGCCCTTGACCGCCTTGTCGTGGTACAGGTAGCCGGGTATGACCATCATGACCGCAGCGGCCGCGACTCCCACCAGGAAGGTGAAGTTGGCGATGTAGAGTCCCCAGGAAACCTGGTCGGTCATGCCCGTCACGCCGAGTCCGAGGACCGCCTGGCGATAGTAGGCTGCAGCGCCCGCCGCCATCAGGAGGACCAGGAAGGACAGCCAGGCGTAGTAGCGGGGGCCCCCCGTGAACATGCCGCGCACGGACTTGATCACGAAGCCGAAGTAGCTCACGTAGGTCGCGGCCATGGGCCCTCCACCGCCGGGCTGGGCGGATCAGTCGAAGAAATAGTAGAAGCTGGGATCGGTCCCCACTTCTTCCTTCAGGATGTAGATGCGCTTGTGGTCGATGATCCTGCGGATCACGCTGTCCTTGTCGAGCAGGTTGCCGAACTTGCGGCTACCGGTGGGACAGATGTCGTGGCAGGCCGGATTCAGACCTTTCCGGACCCGGTTGATACAGAAGGTGCACTTCTCCATGACGCCCTTGTACCGCGGCCGGTTGCCCAGGTAGTGGGTGTCGGGATTGATCTCGTCGGCCGGCAGACGAGGCTCGATCCAGTTGAACTTGCGGGCCCAGTAGGGGCATGCGGCGGCGCAGTAGCGGCACCCGATGCACCAGTTGTAGTCAACGACGACGATACCGTCGGGCTCCTGCCAGGTCGCCTCCACGGGACAGGCCTTCACGCAGGGCGCGGCGTTGCAGTGGTGGCACTGCACGGGCATGTAGTACTTGTCCTCGGCCGGCACCTCGTGGTCGTAGTCGTGGACGGCCTTCTCCAGGTCGAGGGAGCCTTTCTCCATCTCGAGGACGCGGATGTACTCGACCTGGTCCCCCCGCTCCTCGCGACCCCGGTGCTGGTTGTTCTCCTGGACGCAGGCGTGGACGCAGCGGCGGCAGCCGATGCACTTGGAGAGATTGAGGGCGTAGGCGAACTTAACGCCCGGCGTGGGGCCGTCGGCCACGACGGTGAAGTCGTCGCGTTCGTACTTGTCGTTGTAGTCCTGTTCGAGCCGCTGCAGGGTGCGCCGTTTCTCGTCGTCGCTCATCTGATGGAAGTGCTTCTGGAGAAAGGCGTCGAGATCGAAAGCCTCGGCGTCGGCGGGCGCGGTGACTGCGCCGGCGGTGAGTGCCGTCAGGAGCTTCAGGAATCCGCGGCGCTTCACGTCGCCGGGCCGTATGCGGGATCCGCCGCTCAATGCTCCTCCTCCGTGGCGTGGCCCGCCGTGTCGCCGGTCCGGCGCTCCCCGGGACCGTCGACCCGCGTGATGGGACCGGCCAGGGGCGTCAAGGAGGGGAAGGCCGGATCGTGGGGCGTGTGGCACTCCACACAGAGCTTGCGGAACGATTCCCCACCGGCATCGCGCGCCAGATCCCAGTAGCCGGTGGTCGTGCCGTGGATGCCGCGTTCCCAGTCGCGCAGTTCCGGTCCGTGGCATTCCCCGCACAGGAGCTGGCTCTGGTTGAAGGTCAGGAGATCACCGTTGAGCTTGACCAGCTTGTCGCGGTCGTCCGTGTTGTGGCAGTCGAGACACCAGAGATTGCCGCCGCCGTGGACCAGGGTCCAGACCGAGTCCGCCGCGGTCAGGTCGTTCTCCTGCATGTAGTCCGTGATGGACAGTCGGACGCCGATCCGCTGCATGTTGTCACCGGCCAGATCGCCCGCCCCCGCGTCCAGCAGGTCGACCAGAGCCACTCGGCGGCCGAAGGGGACCAGCTGCGTGACGCCGTCGTCGTCGGTCCATTCGAGAGGAATCTCGTGCTCTTCCTCGAGAATGCGCGGCGTGGGATTCGTTTCCTGATCCGCATGGCAGTCCATGCAGGGGAAGTAGCCGTGGATGTCGGTCAGGACCTCGACCCGGTCGGCGACGGCCTGCCCGGACGCCGCGCCGGCCCCGAGTACGCAAGTACCCAGGATCAGGATCGGACGGACGAAACGAGAGAACGTCAACGGGTTCTGCTTTCTCCACGGGAGAGGCTGTCGGAAGCGTCTGCGCGATCATAAGCACTTGCGGTCATGCACTCAACTTAAATCAGATCTGTTTGTCGGGTTTTCGACCCCGAATTCATGTTACTATGCCGGCAACATCGTACGGATCGGGAATCGGGATTCCGAAGGAGCGCCGTTCATGACATCCCAGGTTCCCGCGATCGCCGTCGTCGCCCGGTCGGGCACAGGCAAGACGACCCTGGTCGAAAAGGTGATCCGCGAGTTGCGGGCCCGGGGACGCCGCGTTGGCGCCATCAAGCATGACGCCCATGACTTCGAGATCGACCGGCCCGGCAAGGACAGCGCACGCTTCACGGCCGCCGGCGCCGAAGTGACGGTCATCGCCTCGGACGCCAAGGTGGCCATGATCCGGATCACCGCCGACCCCGTAGAATTGGACAGAATGCTCTCCGAGTGGTTTCTTGGCATGGACGTGGTCATCGTCGAGGGCTACAAGACTTCGGACCTGCCGAAGCTCGAAGTCCACCGGCCCGAACTGGGTCGGCCACTGCTGACGCGGGGCGACGCTTACGACGACCACCTGCTGGCCGTAGCCAGCACGGGCCCGGTGGAGGTGGACGTTCCCGTCCTCGACGCGAACGACCCGGCCTGCGTGGCCGGTTTCCTGGAAAGGGAGGTGCTCGGCACCCACGACTGAACGAAATTCGAATACGAGGTTTTCCAGCCCGGCTGCCTAAACCGCTCGCGCACCCGCGCGGACCGGCATGGCGAAGGGCCGATACGGTCGATCTGGAAACGGTTCGATTCGCTCCCGTACATTGGAAGGAAACCATGCTCCGCCCCGTCGCGTCACACGCTGCCGCTTTGCCGTCCCCACTCACCGACCCCCAGGGCCGCCGCCTCGAATACCTGCGCCTGGCCGTCACCGACCTGTGCAACCTGCGTTGCCGCTACTGCATGCCCGAGGAGGGCGTGCGGCGGGTTGACCATGCGGATGTGCTGAGCTTCGAGGAGAGCCTGCGGCTGGCCGGCGTCTTCTGCGGCCTGGGCGTGCGCAAGATCCGCATCACCGGCGGCGAACCTCTGGTGCGGCGCGGCATCGTGGACTTCATGGCCGCCCTGTCGGCCCTGCCCACCAAGCCGGAGGTGCTGCTGACCACCAACGGCCTGCTGCTGGAGCAGCACCTGGACGATCTGGTCGCCGCGGGACTGAAGCGCGTGAATCTCAGCCTCGACTCCCTGGATCCGGATAACTGGCGGCGCATCACCCGCCGCGACGGCTTCGACGCCGTGCGCCGTGTCGTGGACACCGTACTCGCACGCGGTCTGGGCCTGAAGATCAACGTGGTCGCCCTGCGCGGCATCAACGACCACGAACTGGGCGACTTCGTGCGCCTGACCCGCCAGTTGCCGGCCACCGTGCGCTTCATCGAAGCCATGCCCTTCAGCGGTTCCAGCGGCGAGTTCCACGCGCCGCTCGCGGGCGCCGAAATCCTGGACCGACTGCGCGCGGAGTTCGACCTGGAGACCGTCGCCGACACCCGCGGCGTCGACCGTCTCTTCCGGATCGACGGCCACGCGGGCCGGGTGGGCGTCATCGAGGGGCATACGCGGAGCTTCTGCAGCGCCTGCAACCGGCTGCGGGTGGACACCCGGGGCCGCCTGCGCACGTGCCTGTACGGGCAGCCGGTCCTGGACCTGCAGGAACTGGTCCGGAGCGGTCGCACCGACGAGGATCTGATCGCCGCCATCGGGGCGGCCGTGGCCCGGCGCCACGTGGACGGACACGCCGCTGCGCTGGGGACCGCCCCCGGCACGAGCATGGCGAGCATCGGAGGTTAGTATGGGCCGGATCGAAGCCATCTGCGTCAGTCCCGCCAAGGGCACGGTGAAGACCCGCGTGGAGTCGGCCGAATTGCGCACCGAGCACGGCATCGTCGGCGACGCCCACGCCGGATCCTGGCACCGGCAAGTCTCCCTGCTGCCGGCCGAGAGCATCGCCAAGGTGCGCGACCTCATGCCGGACTTGGCCGACGGCGCCTTCGCCGAGAATCTCGTCACTTCCGGGATCGCCCTGGGCCAGGTCACCGTGGGCGACCGGGTGCGCATCGGCGCCGAGGTGGAGCTCGAGATCACCCAGATCGGCAAGGAGTGCCACCAGGGCTGCGCCATCCGACAGATCACCGGCGACTGCATCATGCCCCGCGAAGGCGTGTTCTGCCGCGTCCTCGCCGGCGGCCACGTGGACGTGGGCGCGGACGTGAACCTGGAGCGGGCGGAGGCCTGACCGCATGGCGAACCGAAAGGGCATCGCCGCGGTGGTCCTGGCCGGCGGCCTCTCCACCCGCTGGGGCCGCGACAAGGCCCTGGTCCGGTGGGGCGAGCGCCGGCTGATCGACCACGTTACCGACAGCCTGCCCGCCGAACGTTCCGAAACGGTCTTCGTCGTCCGCCCGGAACAGGCGTATCTGGATTGGCCCACCGGCCGCGTCGTCTACGACGATCCCACCTTGCCGGCCGGCCCCCTGCGCGGTCTGATCCGCGGCCTCGAGGCCTGCCAAGCCGACCTGGCGTGGGTCGTGGCCTGCGATCAACCCCTGCTGAACACCGACCTGCTGCGCCACCTGGCCGAGGTCGACACCACCGATACGCTGGCCGTGATCCCTCACTGGGACGGCCGTCCACAGCCCCTGGTGGGCCTCTACCGGCAGGCGGCGGCGGCGGAACTGGCCGCCCGTCTCGCCGCCGGCGAACGCTCCCTCATCGACGCCCTGAAGAGTCTCGACACCCGCCCGGTGGACGAGGCCGAGTGCCGGCGTCACGACCCGGAAGGCGAGAGCTTCCTCAATCTCAACCGGCCCGACCAACTGGCGGCGCTCACCGAGCGGCTGGGCGGTCCGCCCCGGGAGAAACCATGATGATCCCCGGCCCCCACGTAGGAATGGTGCCCTACGAGCAGGCCCTGGAGCTCGTCACGTCGAGCGTGAAGCCCCTGCGGCCGGAGACGGTCCCCCTGAACGGCGCACAAGGCCGCTACCTGGCCGTCCCGCTGAAGGCGCGCTACCCCATGCCGCGCTTCGACCAGTCGGCCATGGACGGGTATGCCGTCTTCCACGCAGACCTGGACGCGGTGGCGCCGGGCAAGCCGGTCACCCTGGAAGTGGTGGGCGAGATGCCCGCCGGCGGCGCCGGCCGTCCCAAGCTGCGGCGCGGCCGGACCGTCAAGGTGTTCACGGGCGGCCGCCTGCCCGCCGGCGCGGACACGGTGGTCATGAAGGAGTACGTGGACTTCGAGGACGATCGGGCCGGCTTCCTCCAGCAGCCGAAACACGGCGCCAACATCCGCCGCCTGGGCGAGGAACTGCAGCGGGGCGCGGAGATCCTGCCGGCCCGCACGCGCATCACCCCGCCGGTGGTGGGCCTGCTGGCGTCCATGGACCGCACCGAGGTGCGCGTCCACGGACTGCCCACGGTGACGGTCATCACCATGGGCGACGAACTGGTGGCCCCGGGCAAACCCCTGGGACCGGGCCAGATCCGCGACGCCAACGGTCCCGCTCTGCGGGCCGCCCTGCAGGCTCTCGGTATCAGAAAGATCCGGGTGCGCCGGGTGCGCGACAGCGTGAGCGTCCTGCAACGGACCCTGGCCGCAGCCATGGAATCGTCCGATCTGGTCATCACCGTGGGCGGGGCCTCGGTGGGCGACCACGATCACGTGGCGGCAGCCCGCTCCCTGCTGGGAGTCAAGGAACTGTACAGCCGCGTGGCCGTGAAGCCGGGCAAGCCCAACATCTTCGGCCTCGGCCCCGGCGGCGTGCCCATGTACGGGCTACCGGGAAATCCCGTGTCGGCCCTGGTGTCGTTCCACCAGTTCGTCAAACCGCTCATCGCCGTCATGATGGGCGCCATGCCCGGGGCGGGCCGCTCCGTGTCGACGTACCTGCCGGGCGCCGAGAAGAAGAAGTCCGGACGGACCTACTGGCTGCGCGGACGGTTGGTCCCCCGCGGTCCCGCCCTGGAGGCGGACCTGGCCGCGGCCCAGCAGTCCCACATGCTCACGGGACTCGCCGCGGCCGACATCCTGGCCGAACTGCCGGCCGACACCGATCACGTGGACGCCGGCGCCCTGGTGCGGGCCTGGCTCATCGATTGGGACAAGACCTAGGGAGTGCGCGATGCCCTTCAACCATTTCGACGACGACGGCAAGGCCCACATGGTCGACGTGGGCCACAAGGAGATCACCCGGCGCGAAGCGACCGCCGCCGCGCGAGTCGTCCTGGGTCCGGAGCTGCTGGCGCGCGTTACGGACCACGAACTACGCAAGGGTGACGTGCTGGGCGTGGCCCGCCTGTCGGGCATCGCCGCCACCAAACGCACGCCGGACCTCATCCCCCTGTCCCATCCCCTGGCCCTGGTGCACGCGGCGGTGGAGTACGAAGTGGACGCCGAGGCCGGCGCCGTAACGGCGGTCTGCACCGTGGTCGCCTGCGACCGCACCGGAGTGGAGATGGAAGCCATGACCGGCGCCACCGTGGCCGCCCTGACTATCTACGACATGTGCAAGGGCGAGCACCGGGGCATCACCATCGGGCCGGTTAAACTGCGCGCCAAGAGCGGCGGGCGCAGCGGTACCTACATGGCCCCGGAGGACTAGACCATGGCCGACGCAGACGTACGGATCCGCGTGAAGATCCTGGTGCTGAGCGACCGCTGCTCCCGCGGCGAGCGCGAGGACGGCAGCGGTCCCGCCCTGGTAGCCTGGCTGGCCGAACGGGGCCTGGCCGCCGGCGACGTGGCGATCCTGCCCGACGACCGGGCCGCCATCGCCGGCTTCCTCCAGGACGCCTGCGACGGCGACGCCTGGAACCTGGTCATCACCTGCGGCGGCACGGGCGTCGCTCCCCGCGACGTCACGCCGGACGCCACCCGCGAGATCCTCGACTACGAGCTGCCCGGCTTCGGCGAGGCCATGCGGCGAGCGAGCATGGAGAAGTCGGCCCACGCCATCATCAGCCGGGCCCTGGCCGGGGTGCGGCACGCCACGCTGATCATCAACCTGCCCGGAAGTCCGCGCGCTGCGGTGGAGAACCTGGAGGCCGTATGGGCGGCGGTGCCCCATGCGGTGGCCAAGGTGCAGGGGGATCCGTCGGACTGCGCCACCGGGAGTTGATGCGGGCTACGGTGTTCCGCCCGCCCCTAACCTCTCTTCGAACCAATCGACGACACCCTCCAGCGCCCGCTCACCCGTGGCTGCGTCGTAGACACCCTCCTCGTCGGGCGGTGGCGTCCGTGCCCCAGAGGTCCCCGTCCTCGGCCACGCACTGGCGGGAGAAATCCGGCGAACGGAAGCCGCCGCTGTTGATGAACAGGACCGCCGCGCCGTTCTGGGACGCCGGTCGATAGACATCGAAGGTCAGGGCCAGGCCTGCCTTGTGGCCGTAGGTCACGTCCGGGTCGATGCGAAGTCCCTCCGGAACGGCGCCCAGGGCGCAGCCGGCGATGACAAAGGTGGTGACGACGACGGTAAGCCGAATTCCCATGACAGGCTGCTCGCCGGCTTCACAACCCCGGCGCTCGCCCCTCACGACACTTCCGACGAAGGCCCCCAGGGGCCTCTGGAACACCGACAACGCACCTCTAATCGATTATCAATACGCGGATTACGCGACGGCAACCCATCCGGTGCCGCAGCCCGGAATCGAACACTGGTTTGCAACGTCACCAACACCGTGATAGCGTTCCCTTCCCCTTGAAAGCCCGCTTGATGCGCTCGATGGTCAATGGTTGAGCGCTGCGTTTTGGATATACGGACCGTTATCGACAGATCCATCGCGATCGCCCTTATGACCGGAGGCGGTACCACCGTGAGCCCAACTACCCACACTGGACAAGTGCCCGAGCGCAACGAAATGTTGCACCTGCTCGACGGGAGTATCGAGCCCGTCAAGAAGCCGCTTCTCTACACGGTGGGGCTGTTCCTGGTGACCGTGGTCATGGTCCTGCTGCCGGTGATCTACGTCGGACTGATCGCCGGCGCCGGCTACCTGACCTACCTGCACGCTGTCGAGAACGTGGGGATCCTCAGCGGCAGCGGTACAAGATTTCGCCTCCTGGCCTACGTGGCGCCCCTCGTCGCGGGGATCGTGGTCTGCATCTTCATGGTCAAACCGCTGTTCGCTCGTCCGGCGCGGGGCCCGGAACCGATCTCTGTCGAGCCGGAAGAAGAACCGTTGCTCTTCGCCTGGATCGACCGCCTACGGCGCCTGGTGGGCGCGCCCATGCCCGTGCGGATCGACGTGAACTGCGCCGTCAACGCCTCGGCCAGCTTCCGGCGCGGCCTGCGATCCATGTTCGGTCGCGACCTGGTGCTGACCATTGGCTTGCCCCTTGTCGCGGGCATGACACTGCGCCAGTTCACCGGCGTGCTCGCCCACGAATTAGGTCACTTCGCCCAGGGCGGCGGCATGCGTCTGAGCCACCTGATCCGCAGTATCAACTTCTGGTTCGCGCGCGTCGTCCACGAGCGGGACGGATTCGACGAAACCCTCGACGGAATGATGGACAGCGGGGCTCTCTGGTTGATGGCCATCGGCGGCGTCGCCAAGGTCTGCGTATGGCTCTCGCGTCGTATCCTGTGGGTGCTGATGCAGTTCGGCCATCTCGTGAGCTGTTTCCTGTTGCGACAGATGGAGTACGACGCTGACCGCTACGAGACGCGGGTCTCCGGTAGCGACGACTTCCACGGCACCATGGATCGTTTGCACGAACTGATGGTCGGCGAGGATGTCGGGCAGAACAATCTGGGCCGGCTCTGGAGCGAAAAGAAGCTGCCCGAGAACCTTCCCGGCTACTTCGTGGCGCAGCTCGGCATGGTCGAAAGGGACGCGTTGCAGGATTACCTGCAGGGTGTGGCCCAACAGGGGACCCGCTGGCTCGACACCCACCCCGCCAACCGCGATCGCGTGGCCAGCGCCGAGCGGGAGAACGCGCCCGGCCTGCTCCAGACCGGCTCTCCGGCCACGGCTCTGTTCACGGATTTCGATGCCGTGTCCGCCCGGGCGTCGGCGGCTTTCTACGCCGCCGCTCTCGACCAGGTCATCGACGAACGCTACTTGGTGCCCACGACGGAACTACTGGAGGATCAGGAGCGGGATGTGTCCCGAGACGCCGGTATCGGACGATTCTTCCAGGGCGCGTCCGGCGATGAAGGGCCGTACTTCCCGGAGTTCGTAACCGGGCCCGCCGATACCGAGTTGGAAGGCCTCCGCGCCAAGATCGTCGCGACCAGGAGCCAACTCGTGGCCGCCTACGAGGAGGAGTCGCAGAACCGCATGTCGCTGGCGAACCGCCGCCTGGGACTGGCCATGCAGCTGCTGCACTTCGACCAGGTGAAGGAGAAGCTGCCCGGCGACAAGGACCCAGCGGACGAAGCTACGGGACTGCTGGACGCACTCGCCTGCCTGCAACAGGTCAAGGAGCCCAGCGAGCAGATGGTTGGTGTTCTCGAGTCATTCTTCTGGTACGTCGAGAGAATCCAGAACAACCAGAGCGACGAACGTGCACAGCGCGGCATCAAGGAGGAAGTGGGCAAGCTGCATGCCCTCTTCGGGAGGATTCGCGCAGGGATGGAAACGACGCCCTACCCATTCGTCCACGTAGACGGGGAGATCTCCTGTGCCGTGTTCGTGGCGCCCGAGGAAGTGGGCGAGATGGATCCCAACGCCGTCATCAACGGTAGCCAACTCATGATGGACCGTCAGAACCTGCTCTACATCAAGGCTCTGGCCCGACTCGTGGAGCTGGCCAAGAACGCCGAGGGCGCCGTGGGGCTCGAGCCGCTGGAGGAACCGGTCCGGAAGGATGCGGAATAACGGGGTTCAGAAATACCAACCCAGATTGAACGTCACCGGATAGAACGTCGCCTGGTCGAAGACATCGCCTTCGATGGACAACTGCTGGAAGCCCACGCCCATGCCGGCGGCGAAGTTGTCCGCCAGGCGGAACTCGTAGCCCAGGTTGAACTCCACGCCGACACCGCTCTCGGTGAGCCGTGCGCCGTGGCCCTGCTCCTCTTCCGCGAGGATGAGGATCCCCGTGAGGGACGTCCAGGCCAGGCCCACGCCGCCGCGCACGTAGAGGCCGCCGAGTCCCCGGTCCGGTTGGCCCGGATACCAGGTGAGGGCGGCGCCGACGTTCTGCATGGAGAAGCGGAACTTGAGGGGCGTCACGCCGGTCTCGTACAGCCAGCCCGAGTAGGACACGCCGAGAGCGAAGTGGCGGCTGATCATGCGGCCGAAGCGGATCTGGGGGGAGACGCCGTCCTCGGTCTCGCCCTGGGAACCGTCCACGAGCACCAGTTCACCCCGGGCGCCGCCGTAGGACAGGCCCACGACCCAACCGTCGCGATGGTGGGAACGGAGCGCCGCGGCATCACCGGCGGATCCGGCGAGGGCGGCGAGAACCAACAGGATGCAGACGATGGGGCGCAACGTTCAGAACCTCCGGAATGGCCGCATCTTAGCCCCAAGAATCCCTGGCGACAATCCTGAATTCGGACTAGCATCCTCGCCATGAAGGTCCGTATCGGCATCCTCGTTCTGCTGCTGGTTTTACTCGGCGCCGGGATCGCGTCCGCCGCGCCGAGCCATCTCGTGGACCTCCATCTCTTCCACCCCCTGGCCACGAGTCCCGACCCGGAGACCGCCACCAACGTGCGCCTGTCCCTGTTATGGGGACGGTCCGGCACGGTGAAGGCCGTGGACCTGGGCCTGACGGCGACGGGCACCGGCGGCGACGTTAAGGGCGTCCAGTGGTCCACCTTCTACGCCGGCGTGGACGGCGACCTGAAGGGCGTCGGCATATCCCTTGGCCTGCACCGGGTGGGCGGGAATGTGCGCGGGGCCCAGTCCGGTCTGACGGCGAGTTGGACCGAGGGCTTCCTGACCGGCGTCCAATTCTCGGCCCTGTACGCCTACACCGGACACGGCCTGCGCGGCGTCCAGCTGAGCGGCCTCATGAATACCAACGACGGCCACGGCCGCTGGGTGCAGCTGTCCGGCGCCGTGAACGTCAACGTCGGCCACTTCAAAGGCTTCCAGGTCGCCTCCTTCGTGAACCACGTGAACCACGACCTGACCGGCGGCCAGATCGGCGTCCTGAACCACGCCGACCAGGGCCGGGGCATCCAGTTGGGCGTAGTGAACCTGGCTCGCGACTTCTCCGGATTCCGCCTGGGCATCGTCAATTCCTCGCGCACCATGCGCGGCCTGCCGGTGGGCCTGGTGAACCTCACCGAGGGCAACCCGCGGCACTGGCTCCTCTACACCTCCAACGTCATGTCCGCCAACCTGGGCTTCCGCACCGTAGTGAACGGCTGGGTCTCCACCGTAGTGGCGGGCTTCCACGAGGTGGACGCGGCTCGCGAGCAGGCCGGCTCCCTCGGCTGGCACTTCGGCCGGCGCATCTGGGGCGACGAGCGGCGCAACCTGGCCGTGGACCTGGGGTTCCACCACGTCATGCCCAGCATCCCGGAGGAGCTCAAGGACACGGGGCTCAGCAACCATTCCCTGACCCAGCTGCGCCTGACCGTCGACTGGGCCGTGAGCGACCGGGTGAGCCTCCATGGGGCCGTGGGCACCAACGCCGCCCGCTCCTCCTACGAGGACGATGCGGAGACCGAGGACTCGGGCCTGGCGGCCCTGGGGATGGTGCTACGATGAGGAAGGTGGCGCTCGTCCTGCTCCTGTTGCTGCTGGCGGCGCCGGTCTCGGCCCAACGCGGTCCGGTGAGTTTCGGGGCGCGCTCGGCCCTGGAGGACACGGCGCTGGTCCGATCACCGAACTTCCACCGGACAGCGACGCAGGTCGTCGGTTTGAACATGCTGGTCTGGTCCTACGACCGCTTCATCCGCGAGGGCGGCGAGAACCCGGGCTTCCGCATCGGCTTCAACTCCTGGCGCGAGAACCTCGAGTCGGGCTTCAACTGGGACGACAACGGATTCGGCACCAACCAGTTCGCCCATCCGTTCCACGGCAGCCTCTACTTCAACTCCGCCCGCAGCAACGGCTACGACTTCTGGTCGTCCATGCCCTTCGCCTTCACCGGGTCGTGGCTGTGGGAGTACGTGTTCGAGACCCACAACCCGGCCTTGAACGACTGGGTGGCCACCAGTGTCGGCGGCTCGGCCCTGGGCGAGATCTTCCACCGCCTGTCCCAGGCCATCCGCGACAACACGGTTTCTGGCACCGAACGCAACTGGCGTGAGATGGGCGGCCTGCTGGTCAACCCGGTGGGCGGACTGAACCGGATCCTGGACGGCGACTGGGGACGTCGGTACGCCAACCACCCGGACCGTCTGCCCCGCGTGTTCACCTCCCAGATCGACATCGGTCTGCGCACCCGCGGCGAAGACGAGATCTGGAACGCGGACACCACCGACGTCTTCGTGGAACTGGAGTTCGACTACGGCGACCCCTTCGCCGGCGACATCGAACATCCCTACGACCACTTCGACTTCATGATCCAGCTGAACTTCGGCGACAAATCGTCCGTGGCCCGCATGGAGAGCAACGGCGTCCTCGGCGCCACGGTCCTCAAGGAGACCGCCGAAACGAGCCACATCCTGGGCGCCTTCCACCGCTACGACTTCGTCAACACCAACGCCATCGAGTTCGGCGGCCAGAGTTTTACCGCCGGCCTGAACTCCCGCTACCGCACCGTCGGCGGCCTGGAGATGCGAACCGAGGTCCACGCCGGCCCCTTGATCCTCGGCGGCACCACCTCCGACTACGAGAACGTCTCCGGCCGCAGCTATGACTACGGCCCGGGCGCGGCCGCCCGGGTGGCCGCCTCCTTCGGCCGCGAAGGGTGGCACTTCCTGCGGGTCAGCCACGAGCAGTTCTGGATCCACGCCGTCAGCGGCAACCGGGCCGACCACCACGTCGCCACCACCCGCTTCCGCTTCCAGGCGCACCTGCGATTCAACGTGGGCCTCGGCACCGAGTACGTCCTGTTGCGGGCCGAACGCACCTACGCCGACTACCCGGACGTGAGCGTGAAGCGTCCCCAGGGACGGATCTTCTTCACGTGGGCCCTGTGATGGACCTCACCGGCTTCGAATGGCTAACCGCTCTGGCCCTGGGTCTCGGCCTGGCCGCAGCCACGGGATTTCGGGTATTCGTGCCGTTGTTGCTGGCGGCCCTGGCGGCCCGCACGGGGCACCTACCCTTGGCGGAAGGGTTCCTGTGGCTCGAGTCGGATGTCGCACTCGTGATATTCGCGCTGGCGGCGGCCCTGGAGATCGCGGCCTACTTCATTCCCTGGTTCGATCACCTGCTGGACGTGGCGGCGCAGCCGGCAGCCATGGTGGCCGGGGCGTTGCTGATGGCGGCGACGATGGTCGACATGCCGCCCTGGGTGCGGTGGACCGTGGCGGTCATCGTGGGCGGCGGTACGGCGGGGCTGGTGCAGGGGGCAACGGGCGTGCTGCGGTTGGGATCCACGGCAACCACCGGGGGGCTGGCCAATCCGGTGTTCGCCACGTTCGAGACGGGGGCGGCGACCGGGCTCACGGTATTGGCGGTGGCCTTGCCGTTGGTTGCGCTGGCCGTTGTGGCGTTCCTGGCCTCGCGAGCCGTACGGAGCCTGTTGAAATGGAGGGGGCGCAAAGCCGCCGGTTGAACAAGCACGGTCGATCAGGTATGATTCCTCCCGTCACCCCCCTGGACATTCCCACCTGAACCACGATGTCGGGCTTGCGCCCACCCCTGAGACGTCACGCCACCATCCCGGGCAAGGGAGAGTGTGCCATGATGAGAGTACCGCTGTTCGGCGCCTATGCGCTGGCAGGACTCCTTTACTCAACCACCGCAGTCGCCTGGACCGAGGAATCGCCCGAGGTCGGCGGAATCGCCCCCCCGGCAGAGACCTCGGGTCCGGCGCGTGTCTACGATCTCGAACCGGAATGGGAGATCCTGGGCGCGGTCCAGACCTTCTCGGACAACGATCTCGACCGCACCTACGGTCTGTTGGGAGGCGGCGGCCTGGGCTGGTCCGTGCGCTCCGGCCAGGACACGCGTTTCGTGGTACGCCTGCAATACCTGCGCAGCAAGGGCGACCCCTACTACGACCAGCCTTCATTCGACGCGGGCACGCCGGCCACCCTGCAGGTGGTGCCGATCTCCCTGGGTGTGCGCCACGACCTCGCTCCGAACTCGCGTCTGCGCGTCAACGCCGGCGCGTCCCTCGGGTTCGACTGGACGCGTGAGGAAATGCCCGACCCGAATGACCCGGCGCGTACCCAGGCCCACGACGGCATCGGCTGGGGCCTGCAACTGTCCTTGGGACCCGAGTACCGTTCTCGCGACGAACGGCGGGGGTTTGGTATCGAATTCGTCTTCGCCCATCACCAGGTCGAGCTGACGGGCGCCGAGTACGGCGGACACGAACTGAACCGCCGCGGATTGTCCGGCAGCGCCTATCTGGTCTTCGCCCTCGGAGACCGCGACGCGAGCAAGGAGGCGGTACGATGAAACGGTCACTGATTCTGATCCTGGCCGCGACGGCGATCACCTGGATGGCCGGAGCCGGTACCGCCGCCGCGGACGGCACCATGCTCGCCCGCGCGCCCTACGTCATCCACGAGCACCAGCAGCACGCCTACCTCGACTGGGACGAGGACGCCGGTTTCGAACAACTCACCATCCGGCCGGGATTCCGGGGCGACGCCCGCGATTTCGTCTGGCTCGTCCCCGTGCCGTCGGAACCCGGTGTGGACGTGGCGGACGCCGCATTCTTCGGCTCCCTACGGGCCGCCACCGAGCCCATCTGGCGCGATCGCGACGAAGGCTGGAGTTGTGATCGGAACACTTCCATCATGTCTCCGGATGAGGGCATGAGTGTCGATCTGATCAGCAGCCAGGTCATCGACGTGTACGAAGTCCTGGTGGTATGGGCCGAAGACGCCGACGCCCTCGCCGATTCCCTCCTGCAATGGGGCCACCTCCACGACGGCAACGTCGAAGAGGTCACGCCGATTCTCGAAGATTACGTTGCCGAGGGCTGGTCCTTCGTGGCGGCACGCATCGACAGCGCAGCCTTCGTCGCCGCTTATCCCCATGCCGCGGAGGGATACTGGTACACCGGTGCGCTGCGCCCCCTGGTCTTCGGCTTCGAGACCGACCAACCCGTCTACCCCATGCGCCTGTCACGGGTGAGCGCCGACCGGAAAACCTGGATCGAACTCTACGTGGAAGCCGACCACCGCTACGAGCATCCCCGGCTGGACGCAGTGTACGCCAATCGTTTCTCCGAAGGCGAACTCGACGCGTTGCGGCGCCAGTCCCCGCTGGTAGCCGACCGGTTGGAGGCAGGGCGGCTCCTCACGCGCCTGCAGGGCGTCATCAGCCCGGCCCACATGACGGAGGACTTCTTCGTGCAACGCGCCCGTGACGACCGGGAATTCCGGCCGATCCACTACTCGGGTTGGCCGGTGACGGGACTGCTGTTCGGTGGAGCAGGCATGGCGTGGGTGTTGCGGCGTTGGCGGCGGAAACGCAGAAAGTAGGCACGGATCACTCGGGCCAGTCGAACCGCATTCGAGACACTCCACGGTCCGGTCCCGGTCAACCGCATCCACCACGATGGAGATGCTGTTCAGCGACGGGTCGACAAGCCAACGGGAGGGCGCGGACAGGACCGTAGGCCGGCCATGCCCGTGTCGGTCCCGGGTGTTCTCACGGACCCGGCGAAGGGACCGGCTCCACGTAGCACCGGCCACGGGCAGAGCATGCCACGGTACGTCAGCGCCGGTCGTCGTCCAATTCCCGCATCGCCCTCAGGATCGCCAGCGGACTGGAGCCCAGCGCCATGTCGGTGATCTTTCCGATCCGCTCCTGGTCCTGCTCGAACTTCTTCCTCAGTCGCGCCTCGTACGCGTCCTTCAGGACCTGCAGCAGATCATCGAGCTCGTAGGGCTTGGGAAGGTAGCCGAACGCTCCGAGCTTCGTGCATTCTACGGCGGATTCCAGCGAGCCGTGACCGGTCAACATGATCACCTCGAGAAACTCGTGCTCCTCTTTGAGGAGTTTGAGGACTTCATGTCCGTCCATGCCCGGCATCCTCAGATCCAGCAGCGCCAAGTCGAACTTCTGCTCGCGGGCGATCTCCAGGGCCTCGAGCCCCCTGGTAGCCTTGACGACTGCCAGGCCGCGCAACTCCAGCCGCTCGGCGATGGAATCGAGGAACTGCACCTCGTCGTCCACGATCAACAGCCTGATTCGGTCATCCATTGGTCTTCTCCTTGCCGCGGGTTAGAAACCGATCCAGCGCCAATACCCGAGGATCACCCAGAGAATCAGCACGGCGAAGCACAGCACCAGCACGACGGAGCCGTGCCGCAGGAAATCCTTCAGGGTGATCAACTGTTCACCGGTAACCGGATCCTTGGCCAGAGCCAGCACGATGGCGTTGTTCGGAGTACCGATCACGAGCATATGGGCGAACGACGAAGCGAACGCCGTGGCGAGCCCGATCATCAGGGGACTGGTGTCGCCGATGATGCTCATGGGCACGGCGATCGGTCCGATGGCGGAAACCGTGGCGCCGTCGCTCATGAAGTTGGTGGCGATGCCGGTGAAGACGGCCGTCGCGATCGCCAGCCCTTCGCCGGCGCGCATGGCCGGCGGCAGGATGCCTATGAAGCCGTCGGCGATGTAGAGGGCACCACCGGTCACCGCGAGGCCCTTGCCGAGAGCGCAGGCGCTGGCGTACAGGGCGACGACTTCCCAGTGGATGGTGGCCACGTCCCTCCAGCGGAGGATGCGGAACACGTTCAGCAGGACCAGGGCCATGATCACCGGCCCCCCCATGCCTAGTTCGTCGCTCTTCGTGATCCACAACGTAACGAGGCCGACCAGCACTACCAACGTCGTGTATTCCTTCCGGTTCATGGGGCCGATCTTGTCGTTGGCCCGCTGCACGATGCCCACGATGTCCAGACTGCGGGTCTGGACCTTCCCGCGCATGGTGAAGTAAAAATAGGTCGCGATGACCAGGGCCATGACCGGCACGAACGGCAGGCCGTACTTGACCCACTCGCCGAAGGTGAGATCGATCCCGTAGTCGCCGAGGATGCCGATCATCACGGCGTTCCGGCCGCCCGCCGCAGGCGACCCGGGGCCGCCGCAGTTCGCAACGAAGTTGAGCGCGAGGACGAGCATGACCGCCAAGGCCGGGTCTTTCCTGATCCCCGCGCTGTCCGTCGAGGCGACGTAGACCATCATCATCATGGGAATCGAGAACGCGATCAGGGCGTGCTCGGACAGGAACGAACAGGCTGTCGCGAAGATCGGCAGGACCAGAAACATGTAGCGGGGCAACGATTTGGCCGGCTTGAGCATCACGAGTGCGATGCGTCGATCCAGTCCCGTCTTGCTGATGGCCTTGGCCAGGGCCAACACGCCGAAGATGAAGATGACGGCGTCCTTGGCATAGGCCCTGGCGACATCGTCCGGCCTCAAGATCCCGGTGAAGTACATGGCCGCACCGACGAACAGGGCGGTCACGCCGATGGGTATCGCGCCGCTGGCCCAGAACAGGACGGCGATCATCAGGATCGCTATCATGATCTGGGCCCGGCTGGCGGCCTCGCGGGGATCCATCGTATAGGCACCGGGTCCGCCCGGCACTGCGATCTTCTCGCCGACCTTGTAGGACCGGGCATAGTAGCTGCTGACCGACTCGCCGTTCTCCATCTTCGAGTAATAGGCGTACCCCATATTCGAGTCCGCCGAGCCGCCCGTCTTCTGCATGGAGACGAGTTCCACCAGGCGGGCCGGGGGCGGCGCCAGCGCGATACCCGCGAACAGGATCAGGGCCAGGATGACGACCCCCGGCCGTGAGTTGTGCGTTCCCACCAGCCACTTGAACAACGAGCCCTTTTCCACATGGGGGATCTCGTGACGCGCCTTGGCGTGCACGATGTTCACGCGGGCCTTCTCGATCACCTCGATCAGGCGGTCGAGATCGCACGGCTTGTCCAGATAGGCGAATGCCTCGAGCTTGCCGACCGCCATGGCAGACTCGATGCTGCCGTGGCCCGTCAGGAAGATGACCTGTACGGCGGGCCGGTACTCGCGGATGTCCCCGAGAACCTGTTCGCCGTCGAGACCCGGCATCTTGCGGTCCAGCACGACGACCTCGATCTCGAGGTCGTTGCGCAACCGCTTGAGGGCCTCGTCTCCGTCACCCGCCGTCTCCACGACGTAACCACGCAATTCCAGACGTTCGGCAAGCGAGACGCGGAACTCGGCCTCGTCGTCGACGATCAGGATCTTGGACACATCTCACCGCCCTTGAAGCGCATCCCGTTCATCGGCAATCGTCCGAGGTCACGAAGTCGGCGACCTCGCCGAACACGTCCGAGAGACGCAGGATACCAACAACCTTCTCCTGGCGCGTCACGAGCAGGGACTGTGCCCGCGCCATCACGAACATATGCATTGCTTCCGCCACCGACGCTTCCTCGTCGATGCGCGTCGCCACGGATTTCATCACCTGTCGGACCCGGACCGCACGCGCCCGGCGACAGAGGTCCTGGAGGTCTTCCCACCAAAACCGGTAGTTCTCCATGATCGAATCGACGAACCCCTCGTCGAGACCGGCCGTGGACAATTGTTCCACATCGCCGAGCACCTTGTACTTCGGCTCGAGCGCCTCGATGAAGTCGTGCTGTCCGACCTTGCCCTCGATGCCGCCCTGCGGATCCGAGACCAGGACCGCCCTGTGCCGGGGCTTGCCCGCGGGCAACCGATCCCCGGAGGCCAGCAAGGCCGCCAAGGCGTCCTTCAGACTGGCCTCTCCCGAGACGACCGCGTACTCGCTCAACGGAAGCATGAGGTCCTTGACCAGCCTGTTCTTCACGGTTCTCTCCCAACCGCCGTCACAACGGCAAGACGATAGTGAACGTGCTGCCACTGCCGGATTCGCTCTCGACCTCGATGACGCCGCCGAGCCCTTCGACGATCCCCGAACTGACGGACAGGCCGAGACCCGTCCCCTTGCCCGTCTCCTTCGTCGTGAAGAACGGCGTGAAGATCCGCTGCATCTGTTCCTCGTTCATGCCCGATCCGGAATCCCTGATCGCGATACGCACCGCATTCTCACGGCGGATCACGCCGATATCGATCCTTCCCGGGCCCTCGATTGCATCCGCGGCGTTGTTGAGAAGATTGACGCAGACCTGCTCGAGCTGGTTGGCGTCCGTGATCAGGAGCGGCAGATCAGGGTCGTAGTGACGGGAGACCTCTATGTTCGACAACCCCATCTCGTGCAGGAAGAAGTCGTCGACAACCTGGTCCAGCAACTTCGTCAGGTCGTGCTCGGCCAGACGGTATTCCGTCTGGCGAACGAAACCCAGAAGCTTGCGGGTGATGTCCCGGCACCGGAAGACCGCCTTCTGGATCCGTTCAAGCCGGGGCACCATGTCCTCGAGGGTGATCCTGCCGTCGCCGAACTCCGGATTGATGAGATCCCCCATCAGACCGGCTTCCTCGCTGATGATCGCCAGGGGGTTATTGATCTCGTGCGCGATGCCCCCGGCCAGTTCGCCGACGGACGCCAGCTTGGCGCTGTGCACGAGCTGGAGCTTGGTCTGGTCCCTTTCCTCCTCGATCCGGACGATATTCTTGGCCCGGAAATAGGTCACCAGGAAGATGATCACGAAGACGGGCAGGGCGACGATGGCGATCTTGAAGTCTTCGAGGAACTCGCGCCCGTCACTCTCTTGGGGCCTGTCCTGGGTGATCAGGGCCCAGCCCGCCTCCATCAACCACGCATATCCGTAGACGACGGCGCGGTCGTCGATCTCGACGTGCTCCACGCCGAGCGACGGCGTCTCGGGTGGTACGAGGGACGACTCCGCCAGGGGCGAACCGACATTGGGGGTCACGACCTGGTAGACGCCGTCACGATTCACGATCGAGGTGTGGAGGTCCTTCGCCCCCACGGTCGAGGTGATGAAATCGTACATCCGGTCCGGCTCGAGCGTGGCGCGCAGCACTACGGAATCGCCGTCGACGCCGCTCCTCACGGCCATGGTGAAGTGCGGTCGTTGGCGGAAGCCGAGGTAGATATCCGTGATCACGAATTCCTGCTCCCCCGTGCTCAGGACCTCAAACCAGCGCTCGTTGCTGTAGTTGCGCTGCTCGCGCACCGGAAAAGGCCCGGCGTAGGCGACCTGGTCGCCCCGGGCGTTGAAGATCTCCAGGTCGACGAACGTTTCGGAAGCCCGATGCAGGTCGTCGAGGCACGACCGCATGGAGCCCTGGGTCGGCGGAATCTCGAGTTCAGGGCTGTTGATGAGGTTCGTGAGGTTGATCACCCGCTCGCGAATGAAGAGATCGAGCATGTGGGCCTGGTACTCAGCCATCGACTGCAGATGGCCCTGACGTCCCTCTTCCCGGAGGTTCAGCGTCTGGATGTGGAAGTAGACCGTGAGCAGCAAGAGGGGCAGGAAATACAGGGACAGGAGGTGAAGAAAGGTCCGGCGCATCAACTGGCGGTGGTGACGCTTCTTGTTGATGTCGAAGAGGGCGGGCGACGCCTCTCCGGTTCCTGTCGAGAAGACCATGGTTCCTCCGGCCGCATCCGATCACACTGCAGGTCCAGGCGGTACCGACGTTCGCTCCGACGGTTCTCCGATCGATCGCAGGAGTCCCGGTTCATCGTTGAGAACCGACCAGTTCGGCCCTGTTACAACAATAACAAATGTCAGATTCAAGTGGGCGAAAAACAACATTTTTCTGATCCTGGCGAGTTCGGAAGATGTGCCGTTGGATGGTTTCAGGACATCGGTTTAGCTCTAGTCCCCGGTACACCCGGCCGGCTCCGTATCGAGGCAGATCAGGATGGTGGAAAGGACGAACAGGTCCCGCTTGCGCACCGCGGAGCGACCTCGTCACTCCGGCCAGTCGAACCGCCCCTCGAGACACTCCACGGTCCGGTCCCGGTCGACCGCATCCACCACGATGGAGATGCTGTTCACCGACGACCCCACCGTGTGGATCTCGATCCCCGCGGTGCACAGGGCTGAGAAGATCTCCGCCACCAGGGCGTAGCGCTCGTTGAAATGCGGTCCGTACAGGGTGAGCTTCACCACCGGTTCGTGCCGCTCGAGCCGCTCGGGTTTCACCTCGGCGGTGATCTCATCCAGGAGTGTGTGGGCCCGGGCCAGATCCGGGATGTTCACACACAGGCAAAGATTGCGGCGGCGGCGCGCGTCGTAGCTGATGCTCAGGTATGAAAGTGGGATTCCCTCGGCCCCGAATTTCTCCAGGACGCCGGCGTTCATGCCCGGACGCCACTCGAAGCCCAGGACCTCGATGAGGCACAGATCCCGGCGCTCCATGAGTCCGCCGCACTCGATGCGTTCTTCGGTCATGATGTCGTGCTCCCGTCGGCGCCGGGCTCGTCGCCCAGCGGCGGCGTCTGCCGCGGCAGGACCACCCGGAACTCAGCGCCCTCGTCCGGGCCGCTGGTCACCTGGATGGTGCCGCGCAGGTTGGTGACGAAGCGCCGGACGATGGGCAGGCCCAGTCCGGTGCCCAGGTTGGTGAGCTTCTGAGCGGCGGGCGCCCGGTAGAACTCGTCGAAGATGCGTTCCTGATCCGCCGGGTCGATGCCGATGCCCTCGTCGCGAACGATGAGCACAACCCGGTCCTCCCGGTCCTCCAGCACCACCGTCACCGTGCCGCCCTTGCGGTTGTAGCGCACGGCGTTGCTCACCAGGTTGGCGGCGATCTTCTCCACCATGGACCGGCTGGTGGTCATGACGACCGGCGTCTCGGGCAGGGCGAAGTCGATGGTCTGTTCACGGCGTTCGGCCAGCTCGCGCTGGTGCTCCACCGCCAGCCCCACCATTTCCCGCACGTCCACCGGGCGCAGGGCGTCGCGGGTGAGGATGCCCCCGCGGGTGAGGTCCGCCAGGTCCTTGACCATGTCCGTGGCCTGTTCGAGGCGCCCCACGGCGCGGCTCAGCAGGTCCACCGACGACGGGTCCATGCTGCTGCCGCCGAGTTCCAAGGCCGTCTCCACGGCGCTCTGGGCCGTGGAGACCGGGCTCTTCACCTCGTGGGTCACGAAGCGGAAGAAGTCGGTCTTGGCCTGGTCGGCCTTGATCAGTTCCTGCTGGCGCGCCACCAGCTCGTCCTTGATGGACCGGTTGTGGTCCATGATGGTCGCGCCCATCCAGGCGCTCGCCAGCAGCACGAGCCAGAAGGAGGCGAGGGTGGTCAGGATGTAGGGCAGTTCGTGGGTCATGTCGCTGGCACTCAGCAGGTGGTGGTGGGGCACCACCTCGAAGAACTCGAGGGCCACCGTGCCGGTGAAGAGCAGGATGGCGAACCAGGCGACGGCGAAGATGTCGCGTCCCTTGAACAGCAGCGAAGCGATGACCACGTGCAACACATAGATGAAGAGCAGCGGATTCTCGACGCCGCCCGTGAGGTTCACGAGCTTGGTGAGCACCAGCAGGTCGCCCGCCATCTGCAGCTTCACGAGTCTCAACTCGGTCCCGACGTTCTCCGGGGGAATGCGGCGGTTGCGCCACACGTAGAACACGTTCAGCAAGAGCAGGACCACCGTGGCCACGGACATGGGTACGACCGGCAGGGGATAGCCCCCGACGACGCCCACGACCAGGATGGCGGCGACCACCGCACCGGCCGCGATCCAGCGCAGCTTGTTGAACCAGTCGAGGCGGACCCGAAGGGAGGCAGCCGAGACGAACTGGGAGGTTTCGGGGGGAATGCGGCTGTCCTGCGGCACGTGACCTCCCCGGGCGAAGGGGCGGCGCCCCCGGCTTGGCAGGGCGCCGACTAGATGGTGGTGGGCAAGTGCTTGCGCACCATGTCGACCAGCTTGCGCGGGCTGATCGGCTTCTCCAGGAATTCGTCCACCGGGAGGAACTCCTGGTCCTTGGCCGGGTCGAAGTCGAACCCGGTCTGGTCGCCGACCGCGGTCAGCATGAGGATAGGGATTTCCTTGGTGGCCGCGTCGCCTCGCAACTGATACGCCACCTGGAACCCCTCGTCAACACTGCCCATCATGACGTCGAGCAGGATCAGGTCCGGCCCCTCGCCGCGGGCCTTCTCCAGGCCCCGTTCGCCGGACTGGGCGTCGATCACCGCGTAGCCCACGTTCTCCAGGGTCAACCGGATGATCTCCACCAGGTCGATGTCGTCGTCGATGACCAGGATTTTCGCTTCAGCCATCCGTCCCAACCTCCGCCTGCAGAATCTCCAGTACACGGGGCACGGCCGCCGCCACGACGTCCGACAGCCCCTGATTGATCTCGATGCGTTCGGGTTCCACGCCCACGATGAGCATGTGGTCGGGCATGAGCCCCAGCTTGCCGGCCATGGCGAAGGCCTCCGGCAACCCGAAACCGTGGACCGACAGGTTGTCCTGCCTGATACGCAGCTTCACCTCGTCGGCCCGGAAGGCCGCCACTTCGCCGGGCGCGAGCCCCATCTGGGCCGCGTCCACGATCACGTGCTGCTTGCCCGGCTCCAGGTGGTCGATGAGCGACAGGGCGTCGGTGGCGATGTCCACCAGCTCGGCCCCGGGCACGGTGTCCTCCCGCTCGACCGCCTCCAGCACGGCGGCGCCGATGCCGTCGTCGCCGTAGAAGGAGTTGCCTGCTGCGATGATCTTCATTCTACCCTATTCGATGAAGTCCACGTCCAGCAGGTGGACGCTGCAGGAGATGCACGGGTCGTAGGCCCGCACCAGCATCTCCAGCTTGAGGGTGATCTCTTCCTTGGTCTCGCCCACGATCTCGGGCACGAGCTTCTTCATGTCGTCGTCGATGTTGGCCAGGTTCTGGCCCGTGGGGATGATGCAGTTGGCCGCGGCCACGCGTCCCTGGCGATCGTAGGTGTACTCGTGGTAGAGGATGCCGCGCGGCACCTCGGTGGCGCCCACGCCCGTGCCGAAGCGGGTGGGCTCCTGGTTGGGCTGCTCGTCTTTCAGTCCGTCGTCCAGCAGCTTATCGATGATGGCCACGGCGTCCAGGGCGCAGTGCCCGGCTTCGACGACCTGGGCGATGGTGTTCATGTACGGGTTGTGGCAGTCGGGCGCCAGGCCCAGGCGCTTGGCCGCATCCAGGGCCACGTCGCAAAGCTTGTCGTGGCTGTTGTTCCAGCGGGCCAGGGCGCCCACCATGTAGCTTGAGCGGCTCACCTTGCAGTGCTTGCTCGTGCTGTGGCCCACCACGTGCTCGTTGGTCATGGCCATGTACTCGGTGTCCGGCACGCAGCCCGTATCGGTGGAGCAGATCTGCCCGTCGTAGAGGCCGTACTCGTCCTCGGAGCGCAGGGAGATGAACTCGGTCTCGCGGGTGAAGTCGGGGATGGCGCCGGCCAGGGCTTCCATGGTGTCCACGGTGGCGGCGAAGTCGGGGACCATGTCCTCCACCAGGCGCCGCTTCAGCTCCAGCAGCTCCTTCCTGGTGGGAATGCGCGTGAACCCGCCGGGCACCGGCGTGATGGGATGCACCGCGCGGCCGCTGACCACGTCGCCGATGTCGTTGGCCAGGCGCTTCATGCGCAGGGCCCTGACCACGACCTCCGGATGGGTACCCACCAGGGGGAAGACCGAACCCTCGCCCAGGAAGTCCGGCGCCGCCAGGAAGTAGGCGTGCAGGATGTTGGACTGGAGGGTCGCCCCGTGGATCAGGAGTTTTCTCAAAAGGACGGTCTGCTCGCTCACTTCCAGGCCCAGGGCCTGCTCGGTGGCCTTGAGCGAGGTGATCTGATGACCCAGGGAACAGATACCGCAGATGCGCGAGGTGATGATGGCCGCCTCGTGGAAACTGCGCCCCTTGAGCATGGCCTCGAAGTAGCGCGGCGCCTCGACGATCTCGAGCTGCGCCTTCTCCAGCACTCCTTCACGCATGTTCACGACGATGTTGCCGTGGCCCTCCACTCGGGTCAGGTGCTCGACGTTGATGTCCAGGTTCCGGCTCATCGCTGGACCCCCTCGAGCTGGTTGGCGTTGTAGAGTTCGAGCCGCTTCCAGGCCTCGTCCACCGACAGGCCGTGCTGGACGAGGATCTCCTCCATGCCCTTGATGTTCGGTTCGCTCACCAGACCACGGCAGCCGGTGCAGTACTGGCCCACGGTGGTGCAGTGGGCATTGCAGCCGGCGCGGGTGACCGGGCCCAGGCAGATCATGCCTTTCTCGAACACGCACTCGTTCTCCCGGAGCTTGCACTCGACGCACACGGACTGGTCGGGCTCCACGAAGTCCTTGCCCATGACGAGGGCCGTGAACAGGCGCAGGAACTCGATCTGGGTCATGGGGCAGCCACGGACGTTGTAGTCCACCTTCACCACCGACGACACGGGCAACGCGGGCAGGGTAGGGAAGAGGTACTTGTCGTCGCCGTAGACCTCCTCGCGCACATCCTCGATGGGCCGGGTGTTCTTGACGGCGTTCACACCGCCGGTGACGGCGCAGGCGCCCAGAGCCACGAGCACCTTGGTGCGGCGGCGAATGTCGTGGATGCGCTTGATGCAGTCGGGGGTCGACAGGCAGCCCTCGACAAAGGCGATGTCGTACTCGTCGGCGTGGCCGTCCATGGCCTCGCGCCACTCGACGATGTCCACGTGGGCGAGGATATCCAGGAGCTGATCCTCGAAGTTGAGCTGGTTCAGCTCGCAGCCCTCGCAGCCGGTGAAATCGAAGATGGCGACGCGCGGTTTATCTGTCCGGAGCGGTTTATCCGCCATCACAGCGCCTCCCGCAGATTCTTGATGTCCGGGTAGTGGTACACGGGACCGTCCTGACAGACGTAACTGTCGTTGATCTGGCAGTGGCCGCACTTGCCCACGCCACACTTCATACGCCTTTCGAGGGACATCCAGATGGCGTCCTCGGGCAGGCCGCGGCTCTTGAGGGCCAAGAGGGCGAAGCGGTACATGACCGGGGGGCCGCACACGCAGCAGGCGGTGTTGTCCAGGTCGAGGTCGAGGCCGGGGATGAGGGTGGTGATGACACCCACGTTGCCCTGCCAGGCGTCGGAGCCCTGGTCTACGGTGACGCGGAAGTCCACCCGGGGGTCGGCCTCCCACTTGGCCAGTTCGTCGGTGAACAGGAGCTCGTCGTCGCTGCGGCTGCCGTAGCAGATGATGAGCTTGCCGAAGCGGTCCCGGTTGTCGAGGACGTAGTTGATCATGGACCGCATGGGCACCAGGCCGATGCCGCCGGCGACGATGAGCACGTCCCTGTCCTGGAAGCGCTCCAGGGGAATACCGTGGCCGAAGGGGCCGCGGATGCCCAGCTTGGCCCCGGGCTTCAATCCTTCCAGCACCTCGGTGAGCATGCCCACCTTGCGGATCCCCATCTCGAACTCGCCCTTCTGGGTGGGCGACGACGAGATGGAGAACGGAGCCTCGCCCACGCCGAACACCGACGCCTCGACGAACTGGCCGGGCTGGTGGCCCAGCTCCCGACCGTCGGGCATCTCGACGGTGTAGAGGGTCTCCAGGGCGGTGAGCTTCTTCACCTGCGTGACCGTAGCCATCTCCGGCAGGTAGAGGTCCCGCGGGTCGGACGGCGGTTGCAGCTCGTGCAGCTTCATGGCTCTCCTCCTAGACCGGAGCGACGGCGGTGCGTTCCGCGTCGCCGACCAGGCGGTTGACGATGTCGACGATGCTGATGCCCGCGGTGCAGGCCTGGGTGCAGCGGCCGCAGCCCACGCACCAGGGGTGGCCGGTCTCGGCGCTGATGTACAGGAACTTGCGCATGACCCGGTGCCGCTGGCGCGCGGCCCGCTCCTCGCGGAAGACCTCGCCGCCGGCCACCTCGCTGAACCCGCGCAGCATGCAGCCGTCCCAGCTCCGTTCGCGCGAGCCCTGGGTCACGGTGACGTCCACGTGCTCCTGCACGTCGAAGCAGTAGCAGGTGGGGCAGACCAGGTTGCAGGTGCCGCAACCCACGCAATCGTCGGCGGTCTCGGCCCACACCTCGTGGTCGTGGCTGCGCTTCATGATGTCGCCCAGCTTGGCCTGGGGCACGTAGATGTGCTGGGTGAAGTGGCCCCGGGGGGGCTTGGTGCCGGTGAAGGGTTCCAGGTCGAAGCCGTCCATGAGCGCCTCGCCCTCGGCGGTCAGGACGTCCAGCACCCAGCCGTCGTCGAGCTTGGTGAGGAAGGCGTCGCAGCCGGTCATGTCGTAGGGATCGATACCCACCGAGCCGGAGAAGTGGAACCGGTCGGGCGCAAAGGACACGCCGATGAAGAGCGCGCCCTGGCGCCGGGTGAGGTAGTTCCGCTCGGGGTTGCCGTGGCCGAAGCTGAAGTCCAGGCGGTGGACGGCGGCCAAGTCGTAGGAGTGGACCCCGAGGAAGACCGCGTCCGTGGGCTCGGGTTCGGTGACGGCGCCGCTGTTGGCCGTGAGGTCGAAGGTGAGGAGTTCTTCCCGCGGGGGCAGGAAGTACTTCTTCACCGAGTGGAGGGTGCGGGGGTAGTCGAGGACGACGTCCGCCGCCTGTTCAGTGAGGGCGAAGGCGTACGAGCGCCGGCCCTTGGGGTGGGGCGCGAAGACGGGCTTCTGGGCCATGAGATGAGCCACGAAGTCGGCGACCCGGTCGGTGGCGAGGAAGAACTGAGCCATGATGGTGTCCCCTCCTGGAGGACGGGCCCCGGGGGGCCGCGGTCGGTCATGAGCGTCGCTATGCTCCCTACAGTGGAAATGTTATTTGTGGAACAGGTGAAAGCAAGGGAAAAGGGGGGAGATAATTGGTGTTCTTTTTCGTTATGAGCCGAACAGCGGCATTATGAGGAAGATTGTTCAGTATGCTGGGGATGGGGATGAATGGGATAATCTGTATCGCTTGCTATCGAAGATAAGCCGATAAGTGCGTAGAAGATGCGTATATGATTACAATATTGCCAGTTAAGTGTCTCCGTCCTGACTCGAACGGTCCGGCATGGTTGTTATTTTATTGACATAGGTGGGTTTGGGAGGATCTGGCTCCCCGGGTTGGATCTAACTAGTTCCCATCCGGAAACCCCATACCTCTTGCCATCACAGGAGTTATAAAGAAAGAACGGGATGATTCCCTTGCCATGTGATAGGATGTTCTTGCAACAGACACATCTTGCACATGGAGGTAACATCCCGTTGAGAAATA
>JAAEQC010000042.1 GCA_024231905.1 bacterium
CGGGGTCTGGTGAGCGTCGCCGACCTCGATCTCGACGGTGCTCTGGAGATCGTCGGAGGCAACCAGGCATGGCGGCACGACGGTACGGTTTTCTTTTCCAACGGCGGCTACGACGGCTTTCCCGCGATCGGCAACTTCGACACCGATCCCTATCCCGAAATCGTGATGGTCAGCTACGGAACGATTTATCTGCTCGAGCACGACGGTTCCGAGAAGTGGTCCGTGGAGCATCCGGGATCGGGTCCCGGGGGACCGCCGGCGGTGGCCGATTTCGACGGTGACGGCGAGGCCGAGATCGGGGTTGCCGGCAAGCTCCTGTACGCGGTGATCGACGGCGACGGCGGCATCCTGTGGACGGCGCCGATCATGGACAGCTCGTCGGCGATCACCAGCTCCGCGGTCTTCGACTTCGAGGGCGACGGCGCGGTCGAGGTGCTTCACAACGACCATCACTACCTGCGGGTTTTCCGCGGCAGCGACGGTACGGTGCTCTTCGAGACCCCGAACCCGACCTGCACGCTGACCGAGAATCCCGTGGTCGCCGACGTCGACGGCGACGGCGAGGCCGAGATCGTCGCGGCCCGCAACCAGATGTGCGGCTACGGCTCCCAGGTCGGGGTTTTCGATCAGGGGATCTTTGTCTACGGGAGCCCGGAAGGCGGCTGGGCGGCGGCGCGCCGGGTGTGGAACGAGCACGGCTATCACGTCACCAACGTGCGCGACGATCTCACCATTCCGGCGGTGGAGGCGCGCGGGTGGTTGGAGCCGGGGCTCAACGTCTACCGGGCCCAGGCGGCGGGGCCGGCGCAGCAGGCGGATCTGACCACCTCCCGGCTGCGGATCGACGCCTCGGGGTGTCCGGCCGAGGTGGGGATCGCGGCGCGGATCGGCAACGGCGGTGCGGTCGATGCTCCGCCGGTGCCGGTGGCCTTCTACCTCGGCCACCCGGACGCCGGGGCGCTGCTCGGCGTCGTCGCCACCGGCGCCGAGCTGGGACCCGGCGAGCTCGTCGACCTCACCTTGCGGACCGCGGCGATCGACGGCGCGGCGACGATCTGCGTCGCGGCCGACGACGACGGCACCAGAACCGGCGGGGTGAGCGAGTGCAACGAGGTCAACAACCTCCTGTGCGTCGACTTCGTCGGCTTTTGCAACAGCTCCGACCTGGAGATAGCGGTCACCGACGGTCAGACCGCGGCCGCTCCCGGGACGGCCCTGACCTACACCATCACGGTCGCCAATCACGGCCCGGCCGACGTCGACGGCGCGACGGTGAGCGACGTCTTTCCGCCGTCGCTGGTCGGCGTGAGCTGGACCTGCACCCCGTCCGGCGCCGCCACCTGCACCCCGGGACCGGTGACCGGCGATCTCGCCGACCAGGTGGCGATCGCCGCCGGCGCCGCGGTGACCTACACCGCCACCGGTACCCTGGGGCCCGACGCCGCCGGCACCGTGGTCAACACCGCGCAGGTCACCTCGCCCCACGTCGACCCCAACCCCGGCAACGAGAGCGCCGGCGACGAGACCGTAGTTTTTGACCAGGCCGACCTCGCGATCGCGGTCACCGACGGGCAGACGGCGGCCCAGCCCGGCAGCGCGATCACCTACACGATCACGGTCGTCAACCACGGACCCAACGCCGCCGTCGCCGGCCTGGTGGCCGACCGCTTCCCCGCCGCCCTGCTCGCCCCGAGCTGGAGCTGTCAGGCCACGGGCGGCGCCGTCTGCACGCCGGGACCGGTGGCGGAACCGATCCACGACCCGGTGGAGCTCCCGTCCGGCTCGTCGCTGGTCTACACCGTGGCCGCGACCATCGATCCCGGCGCCACCGGAACCCTGAGCAACCGGGCCCTGGTCACCGCCACCACCTTCGACCCCGACCCCGCGAACAATCTCGCCGTCGACCAGACCGGTCTTGCCAGCCAGAGCGACCTGGTGGTCACCGCCGTCGACGTCTCCGGCCTGGTGACCCACGCCCAGACGCTGGCCGCCTCCGGGACGGTCGCGGCCACCGCCGGCAACGTCGGTTTTGCGCCGGCGGAGAGCGGCTTCAGCGTTCTTCTCTTCGCCGACCGCAACCACACGGGGGCGTATGAAGAGGGCGCGGATCTGGTCCTCGGCGAAGAGCTCGTCACCGGCGGCCTGGCGGTGGGGGTGGAGAGCACGGTCGCGGTGA
>JAAEQC010000043.1 GCA_024231905.1 bacterium
TGCCGACGGCGGTGGAGACGGGCGAGATTGGTTTGCCGCTTCAGCGACGTGTTATACGGCACCCGCGCGAGATCGCCCCACACCACGGTTCGGCTATGGGGATTGTACGAGACTCGCCGGGCTGTGTCAACGGGCCAAGCGGTGGAAACACGGCCTCGGGAGCCGTTGGCGCGGCTTCGAGCACCGACCGTGGGCGAGAGATGGGGTGCTGGGCGAGGCCCGAGGTGACTGAGGTGGGCGATTTCCGCGGTGGCGGGCACAGCGTTGAGTTCGAGAGAGTCGTACTCCTTCCAAAAAGAAGGTAGCGTCGCGGACTTCATAGCCGATCATAGTCCATGGGTCTCGCCTTACCGGCAGCGATTTCCTCCTTTGCCCGGCGGGCAGCGGCAACGAGCGGGCCTTGGGTTCTCTTGAACGACCGGATCCATCGAAGGTCGTCCTGCTTTTCTGCGATGTACTTCCGTAGATGCTCTACGACGTCGTCCTGTGCAGCTTCGGGCAGTACTTCCAACATTTTCACCACCGTGGTAATCGACGCGGATGCCATAGCTGATCTCCGTAAGAAGAGGGCAACTGCGATGACGACGCGACAAGCTGGCGTCGCGACGCGGAGGGGACGTCGGGTGCCTCGGCAGAGTCCGACTCCGACTCATCAACGGGGTGGTTCAGGAGCGGCGACGGAGGCGAGACGTTCCAGGTTGGCGAGGTAGACGCATTCCTCCCGCACACCATCGACGACCCTCTCGCCGAACTGGCCGACTTCCGGCCGAGCGAGACGGTCGTCGGGGGTAAGGCGTTCGCCGCGACCGGGCAGCCGTATGGCAACGCCGCTCTGGGCGGGCGCAAGGTTCGTGGCCGGAGCCCATCCCGGGCTCTCGGGGTCCTGCCATCCGGCGGCTGGCGAAGGCTCTGTCCGCGGCTCGTAGGAGGGGAGGCCCCTGGGGTCTGGAGGGTCGAGGTTGAGGATTTCTTGGCCATGAGCCTCAGGATACCACCGCGGCGGAATCGTGGCAA
>JAAEQC010000044.1 GCA_024231905.1 bacterium
CTCTTGCATACCCTCGGGCCCTTTTTCGCCCCCCCAAAGGACCCAAAAGGGGGGGGCATTGGCCGACGAGAAATAAGGACTTACGTCGACGCACGGCCCTCACTTTTCGCCGCTTTTCGTCGACGTTCAGTCCCCGATCACGTCTATCTCGTCGGTCTTGATGGTCGACCCATTGACCATCGCCAGCGTGTACCGCACACGGTGCCGCCCGGCTGCGTTCACCTTCGCGGCCGGCACGTCATCCTTGAAGTTGAACGTCCGATCCCACAGCGTCGCGTTCGTCTGCGCACTGTCGTACACCGTGTTCGCCACATCCACATCGTCGGCCGTCTCGACCCCAAGCGGATCGATCACGGTCCGCGTGATCGTGCTGACCGCCCCTTGCGTAACGGCCACCCCGTCTGTGTCGACCAGGTCCGCCAGGTACACCCACGTCGCCCCGCGCCGCACCACAAACTGCTTATTGGTTGTCGTCACCATCACATCACCTTCCGCCGAGTGTCACCCGGCACGAACACGTTCTGGGCCAGCACGAAGTACGGGCCGTTCGCCACGGCCATCAGCACGAACGGCGACGCCAGCGCCACAAGTCGCGTAATCTTAATCATCAGCTTGCATCCCCGATCGAGTCGGTCGTCCCCTCGCTCACCACCTGCGTGGTCGCCACCGAGTCGTCGTCCTTATACGTCTTCAGTTCGGTCGCCGTGGCGGTCGTCGCCTTGAAGAATCGCCGCCACGTCTGCACGACCATCTCGCGAAACGTACCGGCCACACCACTCGGCTCGGTGGTCGCAATCGCATCCAGCCCGGTCGCGGTCAGGTCGACGCCGTCGTCGGTGATCGTATCGAGGTCGGTCTGCAGGGCGGCGACGGCCGCTTTGCTCGGCATGTACCCGCAGAGCACCCGATCGGTCGCCAGGTTGGTCGCCACGTCGCCGCCGTCGCTGGAAAACCGCAGCAAGACCAGCCCGGTCGTGCCGCCCGTCGAGACGTGTTCGTCGGTCAGATCGAATGTCCGTTCGCTAACCGGCAACCCAGCACCCACGCCGTCGATCTCGCCGATCTGATCCCATGCACCATCCACGGAGTTCCATGCCGAGACCTCCACTTTGTCGCCTTCCGTTTGCACGTACCCCCGCCACTTGACCGACGTGGGCGACGTGTTCTCGCCGATCTGGAAGGCGTAGTACATGTCGATTGTGCCGTCCACCGCCACCTCGTGGTAGCTCCCGTCGGCCACTGCGGTGGCTGTGTAGGTCAGGGTTTCGGACCCCGTGGTGACCACCGTGTCGCTGGTGGCCGTCGTGTTGATCGCCATTGCGCTGTCGGCGAGGCCCGTGGAAGCACGGGCCGTGATGCTTTCCGCGGTGAGCGATTCGACCTCCAGGGTCGCGGTGGATCCGCCGTGCGTCGCGGCGTCGGCCAACACGACCGGCGAGTCGAGCCGAAACAGGTGGGCGGTTACGTCGACGTCCGTGTCGGCCCCGTTGGGGCTCTTGACCGCCACGGTCACCTCCTTGTTGGACGGCACGGGGAACGGCGTGCTCCAGACGGTCGCGCGGACCTCGGTCCCGAACGTGACCACCTGTGGGGCCGGCTGGGCCGTCTGGCCGTCGACGGTGACGGTCAACTCGAAGTCGCCGCCCGAGCCGTCCAGGTTTTTGCTTCCGTCGCCGAGCATCACCAGCGCCTGGCAGAGCGCATGCTCGCTGGCGACGGGCGTGTCGGTCAGGACCGTCACCTTACTGGTCAGGTTCCGGTCGGCGTTTTCGGTATCGAGTATTTGAAGCGGCATGGTCTCGAATCCTTGTTTACGACTTTGTCACCAGGGGCTCGCCAGCGGCCGGGCTATCGGCGGGGCGAACGGGCTCAGAGACGACGAGTGATGATCTATCCCAATGGACCACGTGCCACCGTCTGGTCTTGTGTTGTTCTCGCAGTCTTCTGTTGGTGCATTTGCGTAACTTGCATCTAACAGATCAAACCCGTTATCTTCACATTGCCCACCCGCCTTCATGCGGAGATTAAGGGTCGCGGGCGTTGTGTCTGCAAATTCATTGGCGGGTGTGATGCTGTCTTGACTGTTTGTGCCGCCAGTCGCGTCAGTAGTTGCATTATTCCGACTATCGAGTGATGTGATGGAACTTTCTGATACGCCGTACTCACTGAAACCAGAAGTCGAATCCATTGTACCAATGACGTTGTTCGTCACGTAAGCGTTGTCAGCGTCGTGGATACGAATGCCGATAATGGATTGGGTATAGGCGGCATAACCCTCCAATAACTCGACGGCGTTGCAATGGACGTAAGCGTCTTCAGTTCCGCTGAGCCAAAAACGAATTCCGTGAACTTCAACCATACCGAAAGACGCTTTGCTGGGACCGGCGTAAAGTTTGCCAACGGCACAATTCACGACCACGACATTGTCGGCCTCGACGACATGGATGCCGTAAAGATACAAATTCAATTCCGTGCTGGTTATGACAATATCGTAGACGCCAACCGTGTCTAGCAACACGTTATCGCCACTCACGAACACACCCATCAAAGTTATTTCCGTAGACGCATCTTTGCCGACAACGATATGCTCCACTCTGGCGTAATCGTCTTCGATGTGGATGTAGGCCTTCTCAGTCCCGTCCGGCGTGTCAATCAACGGATAAGAGCCGGCAAAATCCCCCGTGAACCCAGCACCGTCTTGCGCTCTTAGATGAAAATAATGAGTCGAGTCGGTGACGGTATCGTCCATCACCAAAGAGGACGAAAAGGTCTCTGCTGCCATTTCACCAATGAAGGGGGCATCCCCATCACCGGTGATGTCGCCGCCGCTGTGATCATCGTACCACGCTTGCGGCGTAGTATAGTCACCACCCGATGCTTGGATTTGTTCGGTGGTTGGCACTACATCATCCTCGCGGCTTCGTCGGAGTTATTGGCCACGTACAGCCACCGCAGATATTTACGATCCGCTTCCGTCATGGTGGCGAGTATGTCCCGGCGCGTTTGTTTCTGTAACGCTCGGAACGCCTTGCGGCAATGGGCATACCCGCCGTACTTCGCGGCCTGGATCAGCTTCTTCACACCGGGCCGCTTCCGGAAGGGGAAGTATTGCTTCACCCAGTACGACCGTTCGTCGCTGTCGTAGATGTCGGTGTCCGGTGCCTTGAGCACCAGACACGGGTTATCCGTGCGGATGTCTGTCAGCAACTCGGCCAGTTCGATGTCCTTGACACCGTAGTCGGTATAATCCTCTTGGTGCTCAACCACGTCGAAGTCTTTGTCGAACGCTTCCCGCGTGTCCTTATGGACAAACGTCTTGGCTTCGAGGTCATAAGCGCAGTTGCGGAACACCCAATTCTTTTCCGCCAGCGTGCCAGTGAACGGCACCTGCAGGAATTGAGGCGGGACTTCTTTGGTCCCCCACTCACCTGCTCCGGGCTGCACGGCCGAGATCTTACCCCTGCGGTGGTTGCGTGTCACAATGAGAAACGTGTAAGCGCTCATCGGTCCACCTCCGAGACGCGCGTGTGCTTGGGCGCCTCGAGGCCGTTCGCTTCGGCGAATAGCGTCATGTAGGCTTTGTCGTCGGTCGCCGTCCACCGATCGACCATGCCGTCGTTGATCGTGTGCCGCAGCGACGTGATCTGGTACCGCAGGTCGGCATACCCGAGCGACAACAGCACCGCCAGGCAGATCGCCGAGACGGTCAGCCGCAGCGAGACCTGGGTCTCCTCGGTGATTTTCGTCTTACTGCCGTTGGAGTTCATGTTTTGGTCATTCAACATTGGATATTGAACATTGGTCATTTCCGGTACGGTTCAGCGTGCCCGGCCACGAGCAGCATGTCGTTCACCGCGTGCCCCGTGTCGACGTACAAGAACCCGAGGATGCGATCGAACGAGAGCAGCCGGGCGATCAGGTTGTCGCAGTTCGGCGGCCGCGGCACGTACAGTACCAGCCGCTCGGCACCCTCGAGCACGTCCTGGCAGAACGCATGGGCCTCTTTCCCTTCCGGCGTGTTCCGCTCGGGGCAGTCGACCCCGATCAGCCGCACGGCGAATTCTCGCGTCGAGCCGCGAAACGAGACGACCGGCGTGTCCCCGTCGCGGCATCGACGAAACTCGACCGGCACGCACAGCCCCAAGGGAGGCATGTTCGCCGGTGCGCCGCTCGTGTTGGTGTGGGTCTCGGGCATTGAGCTATGAGCTATGAGCTTTCTTGTTTACGGCCCGGGTGCCGGCGGCACGATCGGCGTCGTTCCGTTCGTGGCCGACGCGGTCGGCTCTCCGTTCTCGGTCGGTGCCGGTCCGGCCGCGGCCGCGCGGTAGAACTCGGTCAGGTTGACCGGCCACGGCTTGCACTCGGGCAAGTGGACCACGGGGATCCCCTCGGCCAGAACGCGCAGCTTGTCCTCGGTGAAGACGTAATCGAGACGCGGGACCGTGTCGACCATTTCGGTGCTCGTGAAGTAGATCGACGGGTTGTACCCGGCAAAATCCTCCTCGGTGAGCAGGAAACCGTCGGCGGTCGCCTCGGTGGCCGTCTTGCCGAACAACTCGATCGCCATGTTGATGTACGCACGGCGGATGTACTGTCCGATCTGGCCGGCGAACGTGCTGGAGATCTCCAGGCTCTTGCGGTTCTCGGTGTGCTGCATCGCCTCGGCCAGGCTCATCAGCACCCAGCCGGCCCACCTCTTCAGGAACGGGTTGCGGACCTTGAAGTAGGGCACGGGGAAGACGGTGAAGACCTCGCCGCCCGGTTGGACGTGCTGGCTCTCCATGTTCGGCGTCGCCGGATCCAGGGCCCGACCGGCCAGGATCTGGCCCGTGCGGACGTAGAGCTTGTGGACGCGCATCAGTGTGTTGATGCTCGGCGGGATCCGCAGATCGGCGTCCTCGTGGTGCATGATGTTGAACAGGTTGCGGCCGACCAGGGCCACCAGGTCGGCGATCGACGGGTTGAGCGTGCCGACGTCGTTGCTGCCGTTGGGCACGGCGTACCCGGCGTCGCCAAACACGCCGACGTTGTAGTGGAGGATGGCGTCAGTGTTCGTAACGGGCATTTGTGGGGGTCCTTATTGGGGGTTGGCGGCCAGATATTGCTCGGCCAGTTTCTGTTCGGCCTCGAGCGCGTCGACCGCGCCGGGGTATTTTCGTGCCATTTGTAGCCGCGCCCACGCATAAGCGGCGGCCGTCCGATCGGTCTCGAACGGAGCGAACTCGGTAACGGTGCGAATCGATTGCGGCGGGGCCGGCGTGTCGGTCGCGATCACCGGTGCCTCCCCCTTCGCCGGTTCGCGCCTTGGCGGTTTGCACCTGGGCGGTTTGAGCGTGTCTGGCGCCGATGGCAGCCACGAATCTACCCGCTGTCGTCGCCCGATCGACCGGGAAATCAGCCACGCTCCGGCCCCGATGCCCAAGCCGGCCGGTCCGCCGACACCCAACAGCCCGGCCAGCGCGGTCCCCCAGGAGAATGCGCCGGCTCCCGTCGTGAGAGGATGGGCTGTGTTACCCGGCGATGCGGCGGGCACTTGTCGCGTCAGCCGCTGCGCGGGCTGGGTGTCGGCGACCGGTGGCAAAGGATCCGGTGTTTCAATATCCGGAGACGCCGGCGTTGCGACCGACGCCTCCGGAACCACGGGGGGTTTTACTGGTGCGAGAGCGCCCGGTGTATGTTCCGGCGGCGTTGGTATTTCGATGGAAGGTGGCGGCTCGACCCGCTTTATGGCCGCCCCGCGGGACGGTTCCGTCGGCGTGATTAGCCGAGGGTCGGCCGCCTGGTTCGGTACCGGGACCAGCGCACGTGGAGCCGGCAGCGTCTCCGCTTTCGGTTTTCGGCTTTCCGCTTGGCGATAGGGTCGCGTGACCGGTCGGGTTACGGGCCGGAGGATCCCGCCGAGAAACCGTCGGATGCGCCGGCAGCAGGTCGCGTAGACCGTGTGCGTGCGGCCCTGGGCGTCTTGGTTCGGCCCGCCCCAGATGATCCCGACCAGGCGGCCGGCGGCAACGACCGGGCCGCCCGAGTCGCCGACCAGGCACGTGGTCGTCAGGTCCAACGTGCGCACGTAATCGTCGCGGCCGGATTCCGACACCTGGTGGATTGCTCCAACAGGCGCCGACCAGCGCCTCAGGGATCCGCTCTTGCCAAAGCCGAGCAGTTCGACGCCCTGGCCGGCCGAGGCTTCGACGTCCGATAGGTGAATCGGGGTGATGCCCAGCGGCCGGTCGGTGCGCAACAGGACCAATTCCCCGCCCTCGTCGCGAGCGGCCACCTGGGCCGGAATTGCCCGGCCGTCGGACGTGAGCACGGTCGGCGGATTCGGATCGTCGACCACGTGCCACGCCGTCAGCACGCCGTTATCGGCGACCACGACGCCCGTGCCGTAGCTCACACCGGTGGCATCCGTCACCGCCACGCGGACGACGGCCCGGCTCACGTGGTCGCTCGTGGTCGTTCGACGCGTCGGAGTGGTCGGTTGTGCCGCCCTGGTCGGAGGCCGGCAGAAGGTGCCGGGCGGGCACTGCTGCTGCTGGGCGAACGCGACGCCGGCTATGAGCAATGAGCAGTGAGCTATGAGCAAAGCGAGCAGTCGTGGTTTCATCGCGATCCCCCCTCCGCGGCGACGGCCTGGCAGATGCCCACGAAATGCGGGCTCTCGTCCATCGTCCGGTGTACCCGGTCGGGGTCGAGCGCGATCGTGATGTACGCGCCGGGCGGCTCAGCCCGCTGGATGTGATGCCCGCGGAGCAGGCTGTTGGTTTGCCGGAACGACCAGACCCGGCCCACGTTTTTGGCGATCCGGATCGTCCAGAACGGCAAGAAGGCGAGAAACCGGGCGATCGGGTGCGGCCCGACGTGGGCCACGCCATCACTCAAGACGGCCGTGTGGATCTCCAGGCCGTGCTTGCGGAGTTCGCGGGCCAGACGGATCAATCCGTAGCCGACGCCCCAAGAGTAGGCGAAGACGTCGATCCGGGGCTTCTCGACCGAGGTCTGGGCGATCCACTGGGCGATGCTCTTCCAATCAGATTTCCAGGGCAGCAACTCGACCCAACAGGTGGGACTCGAGTGTCGCGTGCGGAGTTGCGCGTGCAGGTCGGGGATCGCGGCGGCCGCCGAACCACGCCGCTGCAGGTAGCCCGGGATACAGATAATCCATCGCTCGCACTTTTCGACGATTACGGCGGCGTTCATGCCGACATTCTACGCGCCACGGCCGTGCGAGAAACCCAATCGTGACGACTTTGCCAGGAATTGTAGGCTAATAGCCCACAATTCTTTGCCGAGTGGGAATTTTGTCGGCCGGGAAGATGACCGCGGCCTTGAGCGGGCGGTCTCCACACCGGTTGCAGACCAGGTACCGGGCGACCGTGTCGGCCGTCCGCCGGCCCGTCCGCCAGCGGTACGCGCCGCGACAACCGGGCTGCAAGCACGTGTCGCCCCAATCGGGTGTGGGCATGGGAACCTCCAATGTTTAATGACGCGCCGCTTCGGCGGCTGCAATCGCACGCTCAGTTTCACCTTCGACGGCTTCGCGTAGTTGTTTCGCTATCGCTGGGTGCATCACCCACTTCTCAGAACGTCCCGGTTCACGTAATTTGTAGATGACGTCCTGTGGCACTGATTGCCAATTACGCAACTGCTTGGCCCACTTTCGCCGGATGCGTTTCTTCTTTGATCGAGGAAATCGAACTTGCCGACGATCCACCATGCTGACGTTCTCGACGATGTGGACTGCGGCGTGAAGTGATGTTGCTGGTAAACATGGCATGGGATCATAGTCAGAATATATGCCAGATGGTATTCGCGGCAACATGAGCGATGCTTCATGCCGAACTCGGAACATCATATCCTTCAGTTCGTCTATCGTCGGCGCACCCCATGTCGTGCTGTTAGCGGCGTATGAGACGTGGCCTCCATCGAATATCCCCATCACTCACCTCCCGCGGCTTCGGCGGCTTGCTGTTCGGCTCGCTCTATCGCACGCTCAGCTTCACCTTCGGCGGCTTCGCGGGTGCTGTAGCATTCATCGCCTCGAACGTCCATCAACCGCCACGTACACATCGTCGGTTGTGCTGGCGTTTCGCCTCGGTAGCATATCCACACCTCATCGACGGTCGGCACCACGGGCACGCCGTCGGCCGTCTTGGGGAGCTTGGCGACGATGGCCTCTAACTGCTCCACCCGAATCACCGCACATTCGTGGTGTGATCGCCAGCAGCCGTCGTAGTGCGTTCGTTCGCGTTTAGTCATCGCTTCCCCTCCTTTCATTGAACATTGGATATTGGATCTTGAACATTTGCGTCGTCGAACTGCGGCCGCGTCAATCGAAACACGTACGCCGTTTCCTTCTCGCCACCATCCTCCTGCGCGTCAAAGTACCCGTCGACCACACGCACGGCCATCCACCCGGTCGCGGCGAAGAACTGGTGACCCGAGAGGTTCCGCTCGCGCACGGCGGCCAGCACACTCGAACGGCGGCCGGGCGAGAGCTTTCCGGCCAGTTTGGCGACCAGGGTACGCCCGACCCCCAGCCGCCGATGCGTGCGCCGCACGGCCAGGTTTAGCAACTCGAGGTGGCGCGGCTTTTTGAGATAGACCATATACCCGATCACACGCTCATCGACCGTCGCGACCAAAGCGATCCCGTCCCTGTTCGCCAGCACCCGCCGCCAATCGTCCTCGGTCCACGGGTGCTCGAAGCACTCCCGCTCGATCGTGAGCACGTCGGGCACGTCGCCAGCCAGCAGCCATCGCAGGTGCGGTTTGAGTTGTCGTTTTTGTGTGGTGTGGTTCATTGCGTTACCACCACCTCGACGTGCGGCTGCTCGTCGGCCGACGCGACCCACTTCTCTACCGGCCCGGCGTAAAGCAGGCCGTCGTCGACGTAGACGATGCCGCTTAGGGCATCTTGCAGGCTCTTGAGTAGGTTGTCGCGGTCGCATCGCTTTCGTACCGCGTACGGCACGCGCCGCCCCGCCTTCCATTCGGCAAACCAGTGGGGCTGCGTCGCTCTCTTGATCCAACCCGGCTTGCCGGTCCGCGGGAACACGAACGTGATACTCGCCACCAGCGGCCCGTCCAGCGGCGGCCCCTGGTAGGCCGCTCGGGCGGCCATCGCCGCGGTCGCCTTGAAGGCGTTGACCGGATGTCGCGTCGGCGTCTGCGCCGTGGCGAACGTCTTGCCGCTCTTCGCCTTGACCACCCGCACGTCCTTGGCCGGCTGCGCCACCGGCACGGCCGGCACCGTGAATTCAATTCTCATGTCATCCTCTCTTCCGCGATAAACCGCCGATCGTCCCCGCCCGCGTGGAACCAGGTCCCGCACAGGACGCGGCTGCAGATCCGGTCGTCGTAGATTTCCCGGAACTCCGTCGGCGTCAGGTTGCTGATATAGACCGCCACGCGGCCGTGCCCCCGTTCGCGTATATCGCAGAAGCGCTGCACGGCGCTCGTGTGCAGGTCGGTCACCTTCTCCCGTGCGCCGAGCTCGTCCAGCACGGACAGCATGGCCCGCCCGACGAGCCCCCAATTAGCCGGCCCGGCGTCCCGGTCCATGGTCCAGTCGCACAGGTCGTTCGCCGTGGCGTAGGTCGCGGCGATCGGGCGTGGGGCGGTGACCGTCCCGGCCGGCGCGTCCATCGAGATCGCCCGGCGCGGCTCGGCGACCACCACGTCGCACAGGCACAAACTGGCCAGCGTCTTGCCGGTCCCGGTCGGCCCGTACAAATAGAGCGGCCACGCCGCGGCGCCGGTGACCATCGCCCGGATCGTGTCGCGGAGCCGCGGATCGATCAGGCCGATCCGGCGGTCCTCACTCTTGCGCACTCGGCGCAGGGGCCGGCCGATCGGCAGTCCCCGATGCCTGCTCGAAGTGCCGGTCCCCGTACTCCGTGAAGTCGCGTTGTCGGTGGCGAGCCGGACTATCTGGTCCCACGCCTGAGCGTTTTGTGTTGCCTGATCCATTCGTCGCGTCCCTCCATGTTTCGTCCGGTTCGTCATAACGCCCCTTGTTGAGCCACGTGGCCGGGTAGGGGCAGTACCGGCCGCTCTTGCCCTTGTCGCTGGCCGCGAACGCCTCGGCCCTGGTCAAGAGCCAGGCCACCACCTCGGTGAGCGGCTGCCCGCGGGCCACGACCAGCTCGGCGACCGCCTTGTCGTAGGCCTTGCGGGCCGTCTTGGGTTCGGCCGCCCGTGGGTAGGCCGCGTACCAGGCGTCGAAGTCGGCCTTGGTCGGCTTGGGCTTCCGGGGCGCACGCTTGTGTGTAGGGCTAGGGGTAGGGTTAGGGTTAGGTATGATAGTTCCCCCCCTTTGTACCCTGATTGTACCCCCCTTTATCCCTTGATTATCCCCCACTTTGCCCCCTGTGGCGGGTATAGTCTCATCAGGATTGTCCCCCGTGGCGGGTATAGTCTCATCGACCGGCGAGTCGTCCAGGTCGGCATACTCGGGCGGAATGGTTGCCCAGTAGACGCCGGCCCGGCGGGTGCCCATGCTCTCGTAATGTAGCCACCCGGCCTCGACGGCCCGCCGCCGCGCCTCGTTCAGCCCGTCCCACTTCCGCACGCCAACCAGCGGCAACAACTGCCCGTTGTAGAACGTGACCGGCGCCGAGTACCGTTTCGCGTCCTCGGTCATCGCGATCGCCGTCACCAGGGCAAACCCCTGGGCCCCGATCTGCTGGGCCGCGCACGTCTTGATCATCCGCCGCACCAGCTTGTGGGCAAAATGGCTATTCTTGCGGTCTGTCGGGTAGTCGGGCACGGTTATGTCTCTGAGGGGTTAAAGATCGAGGCGTGTTCACTTCTTTTTCGCCTTCTTCACTGGATTACGCAGCTTCATGGCCCGTATCGCCATGAATTTGAGCGGCACCGTCTTCTGGCGGTTGAAGTTGTAGAGGCCCTCCATCATCTCCAGGTAAGCATCGCGGGTGGAGTATGATCCGAGCCTATCGAGGCACCGCTGTGCGCCACGGATCAGCCGGCTGGGAACGAAACCCTTTACGCGACACGCCGCCATAAGGGCTTCCAGGAATCGCACGGTTTTCAGTTGTTTCGACAAGCGAATCATCGCGGTGTAGGTAGAAGCAACTATATCGGCCCACGCCCGATCCTTGATCCGAAACGTCCCGCTACGAAGACACGGCGTGACGTTCTTGCTCGTCGTGCCATAGAGCATCCCAAACGCCACACCGATCGGCAGCCGGTGATGGGCGGCGAACTTGAGCCCCTCTCTGTATGCCTTCCTGCCGTTGTCCGCATAATTCTTGGCGTAATCATACAGCCCCCAGGTTTTGGGTGTGTTATTGATCTCCGCGATGTCGAAGTCTGTCTCTTCGACGACGTAGAACACCGGCAAGCCCAGGTCCTGCGCGATCTGCAGGCGGTGCTGCCCATCCTTCACGATGAGCTTACCGTTCTTCCTGACGCACACAATCGGGAAGCATCGTAAGAACCCATACTTCTCCATCGACACCCACAGTTTTCGGTGTTTGGAGATATCGATTCCTCGGTTGTGCTTGCTGTTCGAGAACAATAGGTAGTTCGTGGTGCCTGTGATCGCACGACTCTTTAATCTCGCCATATCAAGATCTCCATGACCTAGCGTCTGTAATCCAACCCTCGACGATCTGGAAGCCACGCTCCCTGGTCGGATCGTCGAAGGGAATCCGTTTGAGGCAATTCACCGCCTCAGTGCCTTGCATGAGGCCCGCCGACGGCTCGCGGTGTTGCGCCGCCCTTGGTTGGTCCTCGTCTTCGTCGTCCGGCGGGTCCGGTGGGACAAATCGGGTCGGATGGAAGCACTTGGCGCACACGCCGTCCTCGGCGTCGAGGTCCGTCCCGCCGCACTTCGGGCAGGCCTCGGCGTCTGAGTCGTCCGTATCCGAGTCGTCCGTATCCGAGTCGTCCACCTCGACGTCGGGCTCGGTAGTATCGTCGTCTGGTTCCGGTTCGCCGTTATCCTCGTCGACCGTGAACTCCGCAATAATTGCCTTCGCCCGCTTGTGGGTGATCTGCTCGCCTTGCTCGGCCAGCTTGAGAGCTTCAGCCGTGGCTTCCTCGGGGCAGGAATTTGCAGATAGGGCAACGAGGGCTTTGTGGTGAAATAACTGTACGCCCGGCGTACAGTTTACGAACGCTTCCGCTACAGCCATTGCCTCATAAGCTGTCTGCCTAGGTATTCCGCACCGCTCTTTCAGCCACCGCGAGAACATGCTGTTGCGGCCACCGCCAGCAGACTCGCCGTCTTCGTTCTTCGTGACGAGTCGGGCGCGTGCCTTGGCAAGTTCCTTCCCGAGTGCAATCACCCCCTCGGCAGCCGCCTTCCTCACCTTGGCTTGTGCCTTCTCGATCCGATCGGCCGATGCTTCCATCGCTCGGACGGTGACCTTCGGCGTGTCTTGGTAGTCGAACGTGGTCTGTGTTAGTTCCGATCCCATAAGGACTTGCTTTCGTGGTTTGAGTCTAACAACGCCGCCTCGACGGCAGCCGTGGCATCCGTCTCCCGCAACACCCAGCCGAGCGCCGCGATCATCCCGACGAGCGTCGCCGTGACAGTATCCGCCGGCGAACCCGGTTCCGGGAAATGATCGACAAGCCGTGCGTGGGCTTTCCTGATGGCCGTTTCGCTACGCATGGTTTCCTCTCTTTTACTCCCAAACGACCGCCCGGGGACGTCGGCCGACGCCCCGAGCGGTGCTAATCCGGCGGGTTACACACCCGCCGGTTCCCAGCAGTCACACTGACCTAGCGGCCCTCCATGTGCCTGGTTGCGACCTTGCTCTCTCGATCGCCCGTAGCACAATTTGCCTTACCCGTTCTTTTGTAACACCCATAGCCTGCGCCACCTCACGGAGCGACTGAGGTTCGTGCCCTGCTAAACCGAAACGCATAGCGACTACACGAGACTCCCTTTCCGTCATGCCCTCTAACATCACTGCCACCGTCTCGCCAATCAACTCTTGCCGTTCCTTCTCGCCGCATACATCCACGGGCGACGGGAGCGTAAGCCGATCTTGTGTCAGGTCCTGAAGTGCCTGCCTGTCAAATCGCTTTGTTGCTTCCCTCACTTTCGGCATCGACTTAAACGCGATATTATTGCGGAACTCGATCGGAAACAAATCGTCCAACAGTTTACCAGTGAGAGCGAAGAGCTTTTGTTCCAGTTCGTCTACTCTCTTCCGTGTCCAGTACTGGCGACGAGACTCAATCTCACTGTCGGTTACCGGAGGGTTGCCGTGTAGGTTGCACCACTTAATTAACGCCGAATACTCTACACCCAGATGCCTCCCCAGCGCCTTAACGCTGCCTATCGCCTTCGCGGCTCGGTATAAGTCTGTATGCTTCATTCGGCTCACCAACGTGATGCCGAAACTGTCTTCTGTATTGCCGTCCATGCCACTAACCTTCCGCATCGACGTACTCGATCGGGATTCCGAGCCGAGTCGCTATCTGTTTCTCCTGTTCGACGCCCGTCGACTTCTCCAGGCCGTCCATTTTCACAACGACCAGTTTGCGGGCCGGGACCAGCAACGCCGTGTCTTGCCGTTTCCAGAACTCCCAGTCGCGTGGCAACGTGCCGGCCATCGCGATCGGGTGCGTGTGGGCGATCGGCGAGAAGACGATCTCGCCGGCCGCCATCATGCGGGCCGCCACGCGGCAGACCGCCTCGAACCGGTCCCGCTCGACGGCCGGGTCCGCGTGCGAGTAGGGGCTGGCCAAGTAGGTGTAGCCTTCGGGTGGGGTCGGTGGCTCGCCCCGCAGTCGAGCGTTCTCGGCTTCGAGCCACTGAATGTATTGTCCGTCGCTCATCGCCGGCGGGTCGGTCGGTCCTTCTGGTGAACACATGCGTCCGTTCCTTAACGAAGAAATCCCAATTCCTCACGCACCACATCTTCGGGCACGTCAAACAAGCCTTGCTGACCCCGATAGGGGATAGGCGTGGCAAATGCTCGTCGGTTGTCGAGGCACCAACAGATCGGCCCGTGGGCGTAGGTCGCCAACTTGCCGGGGTCGACGTGGCCCGGGAACGCATCCGCCGCGTACCTTGGCCGGCAGCAGTCCAGCAGTTGGGCCACCCCAACGATCGCACCGAACGCAAAGCAACCGTCGTCGGCCCCAACGTGGGCGTGCTCGTGGAGCCATTCCCGATCGGCCGCAAACGTCTCGGTGTTGAGCCCGGCGTGAATCAGTAGCGGCCCTCGGTACCATGTGGACCACGTTCGGTTCTCGACGAACTTGCCAGCATAAACGATCGCCCAGGCCCACGGCTGTCTGATGGTTAAGCACTTCACGGCGCCACCCCCTCCGCCCCGAACTCCCGCGCCACCACGTCCTCGTCGTCGGTAGCCTCGGCGGTCAGGATGTCGACACCCTTGGCTGCCGCCTGCTGGTGGACGGCCTCTTGGTTGATCGGGTCGAGCGCCTCCCACGCCTCTTGCGGCACGGTGAAGACGGTCCGACTGCCGGCCACGCCGACCGCGATGTCCAGCCCGAGCCGCCACCGCTCGCCGGCAGACAGGTCGGCAAAAAACTTCTCGCCGACGACCGGGTCATCGACCAAGAGCCGGCCCGCTTCGACCCGCAACGGACAGCCCAGCCCGGCGACGATGTTCGACAGCACCTCGTCGGCCCCTCGGCCCGCTTCCCGCAGGCGGTCGGCCAGTTCGCGTTGTTTCTCGGCCTCGGTCGCGGCGGCCGTGGCCCGGGTCTGTTCGTCTTTCGCCTTGGCCAAGAGCGGGATCCGGTTGTATTGGGCTCGGGCTTTGGTGAGCCGCTCGGTGGCCGCCTCGAGGGCCGCCGGGTCGGGCGGCAAGGGGACTTCGGTGCCGATCGCCTCGCGCCAGGCGTCCATATTGGCCACGTGGTTATTGGCCAGTTCCAGGTCTTTGGCGGCCAGGCTCTGGGCGTTCAGGGCGCCGTTATGGGCCTCGCTGGCGTTGGCACACTGGCGGCGCAGGTCTTCCAGTCGCAGGCGGCTCTCCTCGACGAGCGTCTGGGCCCGCTCGTGTTCCTGGGCGGCCGCCTCGACGGTCGGGCCGTCATAGGTTGCGTCGGCCAGTTGGAGCCGATCCTGGGCGTCCTCGGCCGCCTTGCCCGCCTCGAACGCCGCTTTCCGCTGGGCGTTGAGTGCCGCTAGTTTGCCGTTGGCCGCGGTGAACTCGCCCGCGGCGGCGTCCTCGTCGATCGCTTCGGTCGTGTCGATGTCCCCGACCGACGTGGCCAGGGCCTCGGCTTCGGCGTGCGCCTTGCGTGCGGCGTCCTCGACTCGCCGGGCCTTGCTCTCGATGTCGCGTTTGACGCGGGACGCCATCTCGATCAGGTCGGTCGACTCGATCGCGTCGGCCGTGATCACGGTGGAGAACGCCGGCTCGGGCAGCAACTCGGCGAACAGGCCGATGTCGGCCTTGGCGCCCGAGAGGCTGACCAGGCTCTTGATGCGTCGCGAGTCGGCCGCGCCGGGGTCCTTGATCTTGGGGTCGACCAGGTCGGCCACGCTCAGTCGCGAGTCGAGCGTCTCGACCTCCAGTTCCCCCTTGCGGCGGACGCTGCGGGCCAGGGTGAGCGTGACGCCCAGGCCGGACGCTTGGCCGGCGACCTGGCCCTTGCGGACCGAGAGCGTGTTGCCGCGGCCGGTGGTCAGTTTGTCGACCGCCGCCAGGGCCGTCGTCTTGCCGCGCCCGTTGCGTCCGGCCAGGACGGTCACGCCGCCCGATTCGGTCAAAGGGAAGGCCAGGTGTCGGATCGGCCCGACGTTTTCCATTGCGATCGTACGTTCAGGTGTGTCGGCAGTTGCCATGATTCAGATTCCTTGTCATTGAACATTGGATATTGGTCATTCGTCATTTGCGTCAGGCCTACCGCGAGCCGCAAAGGATAGTCACTCCCTCCCCGAGCCGCTCTTTCAGGTCGCGGCCGAGCCGCTCTTGCATCTCGCGGTTGATCCTGTCGATCTCGCCGGGCAGCGGTCCGATCCGGAACGTCTCGGCCGACGTGTCGATCTCCAAGCTCATGCGGATCTGCAGCCGCGAGTCGGGGAAGATGTTCGCGTATTTTGGGACGTAGACCACAAACCCTTCCGGGATGTCTTCCACTCCATGCACGGCGTTCTCGACGTCGCGGCCGAACGATTCGTCGCCGTGTTCGATCTTGGAACTGCCGGCGGCCGAATGCTTGAACCGGATCGTCCGCAACGACCCGACGAGCGTCGCGTCCTCGATCGCGTCGACCATCGTGATCTTGAGCCAGCGCAATATCGCCGCCTGCTTCATCGCCGTACCGGCCAGGCCCAGGCCGACGACGGCGCTGAACTGATCGTGCAGTTTCAGCGGCATGGTTACCACGTCGCGACGGTCGACGTCGTCCAGTTCGAGCACGATCGCGGGTTCGCCGTGCCAACAGACCTGCGCCTTCCAGCGATCCGCCGCCTGCATCAGATCGTCGAGCGTATCCACCTGGTGCCGACGATCGGGCGCCGGCAGCTCGTGGAATTCGTACTGGTCACCTTTCGCGACGATGACGTTGTGGGCGTCGCCGGGGATCGGGGTGACCGTAACGTCGGCCGCTTCGACGGCCGTGCGTTGGATCTGGTCGAGAGTCTTACTGGGTAGCATAGTTCGGGTTTCCTTTTACATTGAACATTGAACATTGGATATTGAACATTGAACATTTCGCTTCACGCCGGTCACTCGGCCTGGTTGTCGTCGTCGTCGGCCGCAAACAGCGTGTTCGCGTGCGGGTCGTCGAGCGCGTCGGGGTTGAATCCGAGCACCTTGCCGTTCGGTCCGGTCCGGATGGCCATCGTGTATTCCCCACTTTTCTTCTCGGGGATCTTGGCGCCAGGAAAGACGAACTGCACCTTGACGTCATCGCAGACGCGCAGTTCTTCGTCGTAGACGGGGGTCAGTTTCAGTTTGACGTTGATTTCCCGGGCCTTATTGAGGTTCGGCCGGTTTTCGCAGTCGAAGATCACGGCGGCCAACTGCTTGGCAAACAGCAACTCGGGCTTGCCGCCGTCGAGATCCTTGAGCGAGCCGAGCGTCAGTTCGCGTAATTGGGATGGGTGCATGATTCAGATTCCTCTTTCATTGAACATTGGATATTGGTCATTGAACATTCGCGTCGGGCGTCGCGCCGCCCCAGACCATCGGCGCGGCCGGCTTCTCGGGCTTCTCGGGCGGCGGCGGCGGGGGCGGTTCGTTCTGGAGCGGCTGCTCGGGCGTCGCGGTCGGCACGCCGGGCTTGACGCGGATACACGGCACGACCTTGCCCTGATACTCCGTCGTGGTCGGGACGATGAACACTTGCCGGCCGACCCAATCGGTGTCGGTCGAACCGTACATCGCCTTGATCGTGAGGAAGTTGGTCACGTTCAGGACCATCGGCTTCGGTGCGCCGTCGAAGTGGATCAGCGGCTTCTTGTCGTCGCCCATGCCGACGCTCACCGGCGGGCTGATCTTGGCGATCGTGACGAGCCGCTGCTCGCCGCCCAGGTCGGCCGCTTTTAAGAAGGGGCTCGGGTAGTAGGTTTCGATGTCGGTCATCGCGTCGGGTCTCCTGTTTAGGTTAGAGGGTGTAGGTTTGCCCGCCGATCGTCATCGTCTCGGGCTCGCCGGTCGCCAGTGCCCAGTCGGGCGCGGACCACTCGGTCGGGTTCGGGTAGCCGGGCCAGGTGCCGGTGCGCATCGCTTCGGCGTACGCTGCCAGCCAGGCTTTGTACTTGGCGCGGCCGGCGGCGATCGACGCCGCGTTCATCTTGGACGCCCGAGTGCAGAACGGAGACACCGACTCGAGCGCGACGATGCAGAACTTGTAGGGGGGGAGATGCTTGTCCGGCAGCAGCGTGGCCAGGCCGTCGAGATAGAACGCGCTCTGCACGTCGTATCCCCACTTGACGATCGACATGGAAAAACCCCGGTCGGAGACGTCGGCCGCGGTCTTCACGTCGGTGATGCGCCGGTCGTGCTGGTTCAGGCCGTCCAGGCGTGCCTTGCACTTGACGCCGCTGTCCGCGTCGATCCAGCAGATGCTCACCTCGGATAAGCAACCCGACAGGTACCGCTTGGCCAGGTCGTTCGTGGCGAGTGACTGTAACGCCGATCGCATGTTCTCGTACGCCTCGGCCGAGACGACCGTCTGATCGGGATGTTGCTCACAGAAGTCGGCCACCAGGTCCTTGTAGGCGTTGCTGGCACGTGGTGACTTAAAGGGCGTGCCGTCGTCCCGGCAGAGTCCGTCGGCGAAGTCGGGCATCACCACGTACCGCTCCAGCAGCGTGAGCGGTTCGAGGATGCCCGCGTGGACCAGTGACCCGAAGGTCAGGTGTGCCGGCGTCTCGGCCCGCGGCGGCGCATCCAGCGCGGCCCGCAGATGGGCCATCGACTCGGCCGCGTCCTTCAACGTCGATTGATTCATCGCGTCCCAGTTGCAGTAGTCCTCGAACTCCACGTCGAGGTACTGGCCGGGCTCGATGTCGATACGTGCGTCGGTCATCGTTCTTGCCCCCTCTGGCCCGCGTCTCGCACCTCCCGCCGCCACACCGGCACACTCCTGGGCGCGTCGATCCCCAACTTCACCGTGCCGCCGCGGATACTGACCACGACGACCTTGACGTCGTCGCCGATGTCGATCGCCTCACCTTGCTTCCGTGTTAGTACGAGCATGTTCGACTCCTTGAACATTTGATATTGAACATTCAACATTTCCAAAAGGAGCGGGCAGGCGTCGAACCTGCATCTGCGTCGCATCGTTTGCGACCGGGCTCTCCAGTTGAGCTACCGCTCCAAGGCCGGCGTGGACCAAAAGCAAACAGCCGCCGGCCGACGTGCAGGCTACGAGCCTGCGCGTGTCTCGTGTTAGCTTGGCATGTGTCTCATGTCGCGCGGCGCACCGGCCTCGTCCTTGGCCGGTGCGACCTCCTCCGTGTCCGACTGGGTCTCCATACCTGCGCGATCCGTCGCGTCGGCTTCCACGCCTCCCTCGTCGCCGGGATCCTGTCCGGCAACGTCCTGATTCGTGGTGGCCGCCACTGCCTTTGCCTCGCTCAGTTGCGGGCAGCCGTCGCAAGCGCGCGCCGCTTTCGGCTCCATCTGCTCGGGCAACCATTCGGCCGGGAAACCGTTATCGAGCAGCCAGAGCCAGAACTCGGCTTCGGGGACCGCGGCGTGGATGCTGAATGGATCCCGCAGTCCGTCGCAATACACGATGGTGTGACCGTCGTGTCCGATCCCAAACCTCACGAGCCGCGAGGCCGAGGTGGTTTGAATGAAGGTCTCGAGACCCACACGCTCGAGACCCGCTCGCACAAAGTGCATCGGGACGACATTGCAGCCTTCACTCGCGTCGGCTTTCTGGCCCATCTGCTCGAGCGCCGGCTTCGGCGTCTCATCGTGACTTTCGGACATAGGGGGTATCCTTTCACAGTCAACTGGAGTGAGCGAGAAGAGCCGGCGCCACGACGGGCTGCACGGGAATGCCGATCCTCGTCGTGGTCGCCGGCAAGGGAAAGTTCAGTCGAGCGAATTCGCCGAAGCATTCGACGGCCGCGAAGTCATAACACCGGGCCGCCTCCGCCTCCGTGCGGAAGTAGCCCAGAAACGTGCGACGACCGCGTCGGTTGATTTGCGCCCGCCACTTCTTCTTGCCGCGATGCGTCGGGCAAAGATGCACACCCTTGTACCGACTCGACCCGCCGCGAATCGCCATGTTGCGCAGGTTTTCCGCATTGGTGCAAAACCGCAAGTTCACGCGGCGGTTATCGAAGCGGTCGCCGTTGATGTGGTCGACGATCGTGCCGGGCTGGGCTCGCATCACAAGCCGGTGCATAGAACAGGCGTACTTCTTCGGCCGTCGCGTGAGGTTGATGACCGCGTATTGCCACTTCGAGTGAGTCGTGCGTCGCCATGTTCGGGATGACGGTGTCACGGCGAACGCCGCGCCGTCGTGGGAGGTGAAGGCAATCTCAGATTCCCAAAGTTCCGCGTCAATCAGAGCTACGCCGCCGTTAGATAACGACACGCGCACAGCATCCGTGCATGCATCCATGCGGGAAGACTCCATCAAGTGCAAGAGGTGTTGATTAAGCTAAGTGGCTTGTGGCTGCTGCTCCGCCTGCGCCTCGCGATCAAGCGCCAAGTCGAAGGCGCTTGGCTTGCGACGTCGTCCGTCGGGCCCCGCTTTGCCGCGAGAGACCATGTCATCCCAGGACAGTTGGTTTGCCTTCCTGTACGCTTCCGCCGAAACCCAGCAGTCGTAGCAGAGCCCGCGTGCGCGCACTTTGCTTTTGCATCGTCGGGTTATGCAGGTGCGGGTTGCTTGGCTGTCTTTTTGTGCCATGGATGATCCTTTCCAATTCCGTGTTTGTCGCGCAGGGTCTTCAAGACGCTCTTCACGCGCCGATGCTCTTGCTGGGCTTGTTGCCGAAACGTCTCGGGCTCCAACATGGGCTTGCCTGCGAATCGCCTCACTGCCTCGCGGCTGGTGTACCAGGTACGCCCGAACCGATAGGCCTCAAGAACCCGCCCGTTGCTGCCGAATTCAGTCCAACGGCGGACCGTCTGATACGTGACGTCCAAGTCCTTTGCCACCTCCCTGAGCGAAACCCGCGTTTCGTCGTGGATGGTCATTGATTGGCTCCGGTGTAAAGTGGCCTTCGATTGAACTGACTTGATTGTACATGCACTTACGTTTAAGTCAATGCACAAACCATGAATTGCTGTGATTTAGATGCAAGTGGTTGTGTAACCTTGACTTAGGTCGCACACGGGTATTGACTAGTCCGGTATTTTGTGGACACTTGCATGTGTTATGCCCACATATTCAAGTAAACCACAGACCGCTGAGTCGATCGAGAATATCGCGGCGGAGTTGATCCGGATCGCTGATGGCCTGATAGTCCGGGCGAGTTTGATGCGCGAATCAGGGATCGACGAGGTGGTAGTGAAGGGTATTTCCCAGCTTCACTTGGGAATGGATTCGATCTCGAAATTCAGCGGTCACGCTGCCCAAGCGACCCGCGATGAGATGCGGAATCGTGGGTGGTTTGACGCTGACGGCCCTGATGCGAAGCCAGCCAAAGAGACGACGAAAACGCCAAGGAAAGAGAGCAGGAAGATGCCCAACAAACCACATTAACGATGGCCGATAACAAACCAACTCGCATATCCACCACCCCACTGAACATTTATACGCGTCCGTTTTGTCCGATAGATTTTATGAGCGACCGATTCCAAAGGACTTACGTCACCGATTTGTCCGGCTGCGATAACGGAGGATTCAGAAGAGACGCGACCTAAAGCATTACCGAACAACAACTTAGCGGGAGTAACTCAGTGGCAGAGTGCTAGCTTCCCAAGGATTCTCGCTACGCTTGGATATTGTCGCAACCCACTAGCACGACACGACTTGCATCTGTGGCTCTTTTCCGTTTGTCCGGTAGCGAGGCTTGTTTTGTCCGATGCGCGTTCCTAAGTACCGCAAACACTCCTCGGGGAAAGCGTTCGTCGAGTGGCAGTTTCGGCGGCACTACCTGGATGGTCTTTATGGCTCGGCGGAATCGCGGAATGAGTACCGTACGTTTCTCCGAGAGCACGTGTTCGCCGCCACTGAAGCGGAGGAACCAAAAGACGAGTCGAGCACGACCATCGTTGACGTCGTGCTGGCGTACATCGACTTTGCCGAAGCGTATTACCCGGCCGGTAATCGAACCGAAGTGGCCAACCTCCACTACGCCATCGACCCCCTCGTTGTGCGGTATGGGCACGACGTGGCACTCGAATTCGGGCCGCGAAAGCTCAAAGAGCATCGGCAGTGGCTAATCGACACGCCCTATCGGCGCGTCAACGGGTCTGGAAAGGTCATTAAGGAAGAGACTCGCAGTCGGGCGTACATCAACGCTCAGATCGACCGCATCCGCCGTATGTTCACTTGGGCCGCGTCCGAAGAACTGATACCGCCATCGGTCCCGCAGGCCCTTGCGACCGTCGCCAATCTACGTAAGGGCCGCACGAAGGCCCGAGAACCCGCCAAGCGCCGGCCTGTCGCGTGGCCCGACGTGGCGGCCGTGGCGGCGGTCGTTAGCCCGATCGTTAGTGCCATGATCTCCCTCCAGTGGTACACCGGAGCTCGCTCGGACAATGTCTGCCACCTCCGGCCGTGTGAAGTGGACCAATCGAGCACTGTCTGGCTGTGGATGCCAGGCCACCATAAAGGCACCTGGCGCAATGCGGAGTTGATTATCCCGATCGGACCCCGAGCACAGGCGGCAATCGGTAGGCTCATCGATCGCGACGAGGACACCTTTGTTTTTTCGCCACGCGAGTCGGCGGGATGGTACGCCGCGTGTCGCGCGGCGAGGCGTAAATCGAAACGCACGCCCTCCGAAAAGGCTCGCCGTCGGCCCAATCGACGGCTCTCGGTGAAGTACACGACCAACACCTACGGCCAAGCCGTTTCGTACGGCATCGCCAAGGCCGGCGTGCCACATTGGACACCCCACCAAATGCGACACTCCCGCGCTACCGCGGTCCGCAAGACGCACGGCGTCGAAGCCGCGAAGGCGATGCTTGGGCACGAGTCACTTGATGCAACGCTCATCTATGCCGAGCGTGATCTCGCGTTGGCCAAGCGAGTGGCTCGCGAGGTGGGCTAATTGTTCGGCGGTATCTCGGCCCGTAGCCCAGTGCCCGCGGCCGCTTCGTTGTACGTCTTGCAGAACGCGATACGCCAGTCGGGCCGCTCAATGAACCGCACGAACTTTCCCATCCGGTAAATCGCTACCTGCAGCGGAGGTGGGGCCACGCGATCGGACGTGACCCGAATGCCGCGTGCCTTGCGTGGGTCGCGCTCGATGTGGCCCTTAGCCTCGAGCGCCCGGACGTGGCCGAATGCCGCGTGGGGCGATGACCAGCCGAAGTGCCGGGCTATCTCGCGTATCGTCGGCGGGCAACCACCCTGTTGCCGCTGCCGAATGAACCCCAAAACCTGTTGTTGCCTCCGTGTCAGCCCACGGTGTTTGTCCACGACGATGTCCCTTCGTTGATGGCGTCTATAGTGTACGACTGTATCGTATGCTATCGCCGGACACGTTCGGTCCTTCTGGCCGCCTCGGCGCGAAAAGTGGATACCTAACACTACTATCAAGTGTGCGGGCGGGCGGGCGTCGTGGACACCCACCCACTGGACACTTAGTGTGATGTGACAGTGGCTCTTTTGACGGGTGGGAACAACCTTTCCCTGGTGCTCGGCTGTACGGTTGCCGATCTCTTTGGCAACGCGACCAGACGCTTGCACGATCCGGCCGGCGGTGGTAGGGTGGCTGGCATGGATGGTCTGCCGAACATCAAGTCGACGCTGTCACGTCGTCAGGATCGGGGGGATCTTGATCCGCCGGTGGCGAACGATTGGGTCTGCATTCATTGCGGCGTTCACTTCGAGCCCGACGACGCGTTGGCCGGTCGATCGCTCGCGTGTCCCAAGTGTGGCGAGGCGGTCAGAACGCCTGATCCCAAGTCTGTAACGCCCGATCCAAAGCCTGAGCCGCCCGATCTCGAGCCGCCGAAATTCGTCCCGGTGGAAGATGACCGAGAAGTGGATCGATCAGTGGGCCGGGCATCGGGTCGGTCTACCTGGAGGCCAGGACGAACTCCCCCGGCGCCGATAATGCCGGAGCGGCCGGCGGGTGATCCGGTGATCCGGCTTCTGCTCTCTATCCGCCGCACACTGCGGGCGATCCTCGTGTTTCTTGCGGTGGGCATCATGTCGGTGATTGCGATCGCGGATCCAGAAGCCGCCGCCGAAATCGGGTGTCCCATGTCCTTTGTGTTTCTCATCGTGCTCGCCGTATGGTTATTCCACACCGGCGATATCTCTGCCGACAAAACCCCCGACGACTAACCGCGAAAGGACTCAATCCAATGAAAAGCGAAGAACTCACGAACACGTTTACCGCACGCGATGCGGACGGAAACGAATACCAGATTTGTGAGTACACGCCGATTATCGAGCTTCGCACCTTGAGCGGTGACGGCCACCGAGCGAAGGGAATGCTGAGAAGACTGGAAACCTCAGAGGGTCAGGTGGTCAGTAGGATCGACGAGGGCGAGTACGAAATCCTGGGTGGTTTTGAAGCGATTCTTGTGACGTCTGACGATCCGAGTGCGCTTTAGCGGAAAGCTGGTCGGGAAGGCTGACACCCACGCCAAGTACCGGTGCCTCTTCTCTGGTTCCGTTTCACGCCGAACAGAGGAGAGGCACCGGTACTCTTTGTTTCCGTGGCTCACTGCTCATAGCTCATAGCTCATAGCTCACTGCTTCCCCTCGCACACGTCGCACGACGGGAGCAACGTGCCGCAGGTCTCGACCTTTGTGCATTCCCCCCACTGGTCGCAATCGTAGACCGCGACTTGCCGCACGGTGCCGCAACGGCTCTTGTGGCGGACCGTGCGGAGTTGCTCGCCTCGCGCCGGGCAGGGCGGGGAACACTTGTGGTGGATCGGCCACTCGTCCGGTTGCATCGGCACGGTCAGACCGCAGGCGTCGCACGCGAACACGCCGGGCTTGGCGGTCTCACTCCAGCCGCGTTGGGGACTGGTGGTGGTCATGGCAGGGCCGTGATCTTGCAGGTGATATTCGAGCCATCACAGCCGAGTAGTAGGTTGCTAACAAACGGCAATGTCTCATCCGAAAAGCCAATGCAATCAGGTCTCTCTTCGTAGAATTTTTGAAAAGATGGCCCAGACCCAGGGGAAGCGCCTCCTGCGATAGACCAAACAAATAATACAACCCATTTGTCTTCCGCAACAGAAAAGTCAATGAACACTTGTTGGAAAGAAAATTCGTCCGGGGGTTCGGTGTTGCAGTCTGCCTGGAAATCATCGCCTCGCCAATAACAACTACTATCGATATCAGCAGCCTTGTAAACAATGTAAGTCCCACGGGCTGCTTCACATTGAGCGTCACTACATAACTCTCCGGGGAGAGCTTCTATTGGTCCCGTCAATACTACCTTGAACGCTTCGGGCGCAGTAGCGTTTTGGCAATGGTCACAATCGCCTCGACAACTTGGACACTGGGGCAGCCCATCCGTCTTGTGCCGCTGAAACTCAAAATTGTCGAACGTGAGGGTTTCCGTCGCCGACGAGCGGGCGAACAGACCGACTTGATCGCCGCCCGCGTTGTTCGGGATCGCGGCGGCCAAACTGAATCCGTTGGTGGTCGCGACCATTATCCCGTCATGGTGGCAGACGGTCAGGTCATGCGCCGCGAGGTTGGTGATCTCCAGGCCGCCCGCCTTGAGCGTCTCGACGCCGCCGTTGACGTCCCACAGTTCCAGCACGTCGTCGTTGCCCGGTGATAGGTGGATGATTAACGCGACGCTGTAGTTGTCGGTGTCGACGTAGTTGGTGACGATGCCGGCCTCGGCCAGATCTCCGCCGGCGGCCAGCCGAGCGGTGACGTGAGCCGAGTTGATGCCGGCCGGATGGGCGTCGGTCGCGATCGCAAGCCGGGCCGTCGCGCCGCCGGTCGACGATAGGAGATTCGACGCGATCTCCCACGAGCCGGCCGCCTCGGTCCAGTCCTCGCCCAGGTCGGACGAGTCGGACCGGTTGAAGTCGTCGGCGACGATCTTGCAACAGCAGCACGGTCCGGAGAATCGAAAGGGCATGGGCTATGGGCTATGGGCTATGGGCTATGGGCTATGGGCTATGGGCTATGGGCTATGGGCTATGAGCTATGAGCTATGAGTTATGGGTTGTCGAATCTTTGGGACAATTGGCGGCTTCGGACGTGTCGAAGACGCGGGCCGCGTATCATGTTCCTGGTGTCAGGACAATGATCGAATGTTTGCCACCGCTGCGGGTCGGGCGGCGGCGTGAATTGAGGGACGCCCATCGCGTGCAAGGGCCGGCCGTCGTGCTCTCCCATAATCGCCTCCGTTGCTTATCCGTGTGTGTCCGTAGCTCACTGCTCATAGCTCACTGCTCATGGCCCGTTCATGCGTCGACCGCACAGCCGGCCTGCGTCACCCACCATTTGCCGTCGGGGAATTTTTCGACGAGCACCATCGTGCCGGCCGCGAGCGTCTGGTCGGTCAGTAGCAGCGCGTCGTGGACCGGGTCGAGCGTCTCGCCCGTATCGGCCAGGCTGGTCCCGTCGTGCCGATAGAGCGACACGGCCGCATCGCCGCGCCGGGTCAATTCCGCGTCGAGTTTAGCCCACCAAATCCCACGCCGCACGGGAGTCGGGTTGGCCGACCGCCGCTCCGCCTGGTCGAGTTTCGCGATCAGAGACCGGACCTGCTCCTCGAGCACCTCGATTCGTTCTTTCAGTCGACCTTGCATCCGTGTTTCATCCGTGCGTGTCCGTGGCCTCGTTTCGTGTTTTGCTCATAGCTCACTGCTCATAGCTCACTGCTCATAGCTCACATCCCCCCCGCATCCAGTTCCGCAAACGCGGTAACCACCGTGTGGCTGCCCGCTCGCAGGTCGAAGTCGATCGCCGTAATCACCGTGTTGACGGTCCGGACGTTGGCGCCGCTTCCGATGGTGGTAATCAACTGCCCGACCGTCTTGTCGCACTCGAGCGTACCGAGTGTGACGCGCAGGGCGCGGCGGTCCGTGTTGTACCATTCGTAAGCCAGGCGGGCGACGTCGCGGAGTCGGTCGCGATCGTCGCGGACGTAGCCGCCGTTCGATCGGATCGGTTGCCCGTCGTCGTCCAGCCCGACGACCGTGGTGGGCATGACGTAATCGAGCCGCGCCCCGGGCACGGCGACCGTCATTTCCTTGATAATGTCGGCTGTGCTCACGACGCCGGCGGCCGGCCATCGTGCCTCGGCAAAGGCGTCGAGTTCGATCGCGACGGTCGCCAGCAGGTTTTGCCAATCGAGTTCGGCCTCGAAATCTTCCTCGTCGGCCGTGTCGGCGGCCGTGAACTGGTCGCCGGCGATCACGTGTTGGGGTGCGCCCGACACGGCCAGCGTGACGCCCAGGCCTTGGCGGTAGACGTCGAGTCGGCAACTCCACTCGCGCGGCCGGGCGTCGACCAGACTGGCGACGTCGGGCGACGTTTCGAGCCGGTCGACGAATTCATAACGCTCGTTCGAGGTGCCGTCGGGCGTCTTGATGATCCCGATCGGCGGGAGCGGCCGCGGCTCGACACCGTCGGGCAGGGCCGATTCGACCGTGTCCGAGGCGATGGCGCTTCCGAGGTAATCGTGGCCCTCGAGCAGTGGCAGGTGGTCGAGCATCCGCAGGCCGGGCCCCCAGACGGCCATGGCGTTGCCGTCGTCGTCCGGGCAGAGCGGCTGATTGGTCATATAGAGGCCGGACCAGGTCGCCGACACGCGGAAATGACGCCAGACGCGGCGGACCGTCTCGTTGCGGCGTACGCGCCGGTTCTCGGCCTGCTGGTCGGGCAGGTCGAGCGCGTCGTAGCCGTCGTTGCCCGTCGCGCCGGCCAGGTAGGCGGTTCGAGCATCGTCGGTCCAATCGGCGATCAGGGCGCCTTCGTTCGTGGCGGTCGTCGGGTCGAGGGTGACCGTGGCCGTTCGCCGTTCGCCTCGGGCGACCACCGTGTGGTGGACGTGGGCGGCCGACTGTTTGATCGTGACCGCGCCGCGCACCAGCGGGTTGGTGTCGAAGTTCCACGTGATCGTGTCGTCGTTGGCGTTGATCGTCTTGCCGCTCGGCGTGTTGACGTCTTGGTCGTTGAAGGTGAAGACCGATAGGATCACCTGGTCGTCGTCGTTGACGTTCACTCGGTAGCCGGACAACCGGGTGCGAGCGATCAGCGTGTCGAGGACCTGCTTGACCGTCTTTCCGTGGACGTGCATCGCGGGCGTGTGCCACTCCAGGTCGAGCCATTGCGTGCCCAGGTTGCGACGCCACTCGATCGTCTGGTCGCCGTCTTTGTCGGCCGGCGCGTGATGCACGAGCAGGTAACCGACGATGTCGTTCACCCGCCACGGCACGGCCGATTCGAGCGTTTCGGCGAAGATATAAGCCCCGCCCGTATGGCCCGGCCCGGTCGATCGGTTCGCTTGGAACTGGGTGTCTCGCGCGTTTCCGCCGCCCAGGTTGAACCCGACCGCCCGGTGCAACCGTTCGTCGCCCGTGAACCCCTCGGCCAGGCTCGAGGTGATCCGCTTGCGATCGAGCAGGAACTCCAGGCCGACGGCCGTGAACGATTGGGCACCGCTGGCCACCGCCGGGTTGTCACCGGCCACGCCGCCCGGCAGGTCGAGCGACTCGGGAACCAGGCCGTACCAGAGGATCGGGTCGACCGCGTCGCCGGCGTCGTCGTCCGGCTGGTCGATCTCGATCTTGACGTACTGGTCGACCAGGTCGAGCCGCTCGTAGACCGCGTGCGCCGACTCGTCGGGCCGAATCTTTTCGCCGTACTGGTAGACGAGCGACGCCGAGCCCATCTCGGGCGAACAGGCGAACCGCACGTGGTCGGCGTAGAGGTAGGGCACGAGGGTCCAGTCCTCGGCCCAGCGGGTTCGAGTGTAGACGCGATGTGCTTGGTGGGTTTCCATATATGAGCTATGAGCTATGAGCTATGACTGCTGACTGCTTTTTATCCCATCACGACCGACAGCTCGAACTCTTCAACCAGGGTGCCGGCGACGTCGATGTTCTTGGCTCCGGCGGCGATGTCCGGGGCTGTGTTGTGCAGGTAGAACATGACCTCCTGGTCGGCGGCCAGCGTGACCTTCCAATCGCTGCCGGCCAGGTTGTACGGGTTGCTCGCGCCGAACGTGAACGACATAGTCGAGTTGCCCGTCTTGTTCTTGAACTTGATCGCCTGCACCTTCAGCCCCGTGCCGTCGACCGCCCTATTGGCCGTGCCGACCAGGGCGGTCAGGTCGATCGTCTTGGCGCCGGCGACCAGGGCGATCGTGTCGAACACGGGCTCAGTGACCGGGACGCTGCTGGTGGAGTTCAGGACCCGTTTCGTCGAGAACCCGGTATGATCGACGGTCGGTTGACTGGCCGCGTCGACGCCCGTGGCGAGCACTTCGGCCGCGTCGAGTTGCGGGCGGATCGTGGCGGTGGTTTCGGTAGTCATCGTTTTTGGTTCCTTACGTGTTCAATGTTCTTGGATATTGAACATTGGATATTGAACATTCAACATTTGCGTCTACGTGCTATGCGTCTTCGATCGCGATCATCTCCCATCGTGCGACCAACAGGGCGCCGGCGTCTTCGCTTTGTTTGTTGCCGATGGCATTCACCAGTTTGCCGGCGTGGAGCTTGCGGACCGCGATCACCTTGCATTTGAACTTCTGCGCCGAGCTTGACTCGTCGCCTTGGGTGACGACGACCGGATCGGCGTCGACCAGTTCGGTGTATTCGGTGAATTTGTCGATCGCGTCCTTATAGTTCTCGCAATCGACGGTCGAGGTCATCGAAAACGGTTCGCCCCGCTTGCCCTCTTTGGTCACCTCGACGCCGTCGACGCCTGGCCGCGCCTCGACCCGGACCTTTTGCGCGGGCGGGATCCACTGGCCCGAGAGGGCCGTGAATTGGTGCGGTCCGATTTTGTTGGTCAAGTACGGCATCGGTTATTCCACGTGTCGGTTGGGATCGAGCGGTGCCTTGTCTCGGATTTCTTTCAGGATGTTGATTTCTTCTTGCACTAGCCGAGCCTGTGTGATGTCCTTGTTCGTGATGCCCCAGGTTCCTACGTCGGCGTCGCTGCCGCGCATAATGTATTCTTCCATTTCTCCCTCGGAGTCGAGGTAGCGTCCGCCACGCATGCCCAGTAGCGACAGTTGGCGCGACCTAAGCCTGTCTATACCGTGTTCGGCCCAGCGTTGCGGCGAGGCCGTCCCCCATTCCTGCCATACCGCCAGGTTGTTCGCCCATTCAATAGAACGTCGGGTAAAGCCAGCCCCCGAGTCCTTGAGTACCTTTGCTGTCGCGTCCCGCACCTCGGAGGCCGTCGCGCCTTCTGGATTGGCCAGTCGCAGATTCTCGGCGATACCTGCCGACGCCTGAGCAACATTCGTAGTGCCTAATTGCGGGGTGAGTGCTTTCAGTTGCCGCGACATGGCGTCGTAGTCGGCGCTGCTGCTTTGCATAGCTAAGAACGCCTTGTCGACGGACTTTGCCACTTCGTTGTCGGTGCCTGACACCAACTCTTTAATAACGAGTTGAATATTGGACTTGAAGCCCGCTTTGGTGAGTTCGTCTTGCAGCTTCTTGTCGCCACGTACCACGGCCATCCGCTCGAACGTCGTCTGTTTTTCCGGCACCAAAACGGCAAGGCGCGAGACGAGATTGGAGACGGCCGTTTTTGTCATCGCCGCGTCGGCGTCTTCGATCCGGGAACCCACACCAGCGAACAACGCTCCCCCTTGCTTCAGCGCCCTCATCTTATTGTCACTGGTGTCCGCGATCGTCGCGGCCGTCAATGCCGGGGCGGCGCTCTTGAAGCCGCCTAACTCGGTAAATCTTGCTTGTCCTTGGATCGCAAACATTAAAGCCGCGGTTGATTTGGCGTCTGTACTTCCTGACGCTTTCATCACCGCCGCCATAGCACCCGCGAATATAGGAAGATTCTCTTGATCGTCTTTCATCACCGGAGAGGCGGCACGGACGATATCCGTGGTAAGTTTCTGATTGCCGGCAGTTGCCGACAGCGTGCTCGATGCAGCCATCAGCAAAGGAATGCGGCTCTGGAACCCCGATTCCTTTTGGACCTTCGTTATTGCAGCAAGAAACGCCAGTTTGTTTGCGTCGCTATCTTTGCCTAGGTTTTTGATGACGGCAGCTTGAGCGGGGGCGACGTCCATCGCCGTGCCGGCGGCCCGCTTGTCGAGTTCGATCTTGCTTCTCAGTTCGGCGTTGACCAGGCGAATCGCCGCGCTGACGCTCAGGAATCCGGTGGCCGCTTTGGCTGCTCGGACGATCATGTCGTCCAGGCCGCTCTTGCCCTTCTTACTCGCTTTCTCCGATTCCCGCGCGAGCTTCTTATTGTCCTGCTCAAGCTGCACGTTCTTGCGGTGCAACTTGTCCAGCGTCTTCATTATGTCCTTGTCGTCGGACGTGAATTTGTTATGAACGCCACCCATCGTGGATTACCGTTTCGGTGTTACCAAGACGACCGGCGGGGTTTCCTCCGGCTGTCGAAAAATGGTTGTCAGTAAATGCAACTCGCCCCAACTCGGTCGATAGCCGGGCAACCTTCCGGCCGCCCAGGCATAGAACTCACTCGCCGCGATCACTCGCTTTTTTTTTGCTCCGCCTCTTCGATGTTCAGGCATTTGGGTGTGTCGACGATGATTCCGCACGCGGCCATGTACGATTCGCTGTCGAGGATCTGTAGCAGGTTCTGTTCGTGCCGGCCGAACCGGTAGTTGCGCCCGATCGCCCGGATCGCCAGCTCGAGCGCGAACCGCTTGTCGAGTTCCCGGGCCGGGTCGTCGCCGTAGAAGTAGCCGACCACCTGGCCCGCGTCTTCCCACAGCTTTCGGTAGGCCGCCTTGACCGGCTGGTCGATCGTGCCGTCGTCGCGCAGGATCATGGCGGTCGGCAGTTCGGTCGACTCGTCGGGCCGGCGCAGGATCGGCACCGTCCAGGCGTTCCCGTCGCCCATGGTCCACGGGTAGCCGGACGATTGCTTTTCCCTCCGCATGTCCTCCGGCGTGGGCGGCGAGTCGTTGGTCAGGCCGATCCACAATTGATCCGTCGCTTTGTGCCAGGTCTGTGCCTCGGGCGCGAAGCCGGTCTTTTCCGGCAACTCGTCGGCCGGTGCCGGTGTCTGGTAGCAAAGCACGCAACCGCTCGAGCCGTCGGGCCCGGTTCCGGTCACGTCGGAGACCACGCAATCGACGTTGATCCCCACGACGTCGGCAAACGTCTCGGCCAGGCCGCGCGCCTCGAGCATCGACCGCGATAGGTTGCCGTCCGGGGCAAGCTGCTTGCGTGTTACGCCGGGCAGGTAGTAAAGAGGTTGGCTCATGGACTCCTCAAAAGTTCAATATCCAATGTTCATTCAACATTGGATATTGAACATTGGTCATTTCGTCTTGCCGACCAGCCCGAGCGGCTTGGCCGGTTTCGGTTTCACGTACGCGGCGGCCAGTTCGGCCACCTCGGTCGGTTTCATGCGGCGAACCAGGTCGGCCGCGGCGGCCACGGTGATGCCGTTTCGCCGAGCGATCACCCGAGCCGCCGACGCAACGTCTCCGCTTTCCGCTTTCGGCTTTCCGCTTTCCGTTGGTTCCTTGGTCATTGAACATTGGTCCTTGGGCTAGGTGGTGATCGCGATCGCCGTGTTGACCGTCAGCGCGGCGTCGGTTCCGCTCGGATCGACGAGCGTACACTTGACGGTCGTCGTGGCTTCCTCGGTACCGCCGCCTCCGCTGTTCTCGATCGTCGCCAGGCCGGCGGTCGCGGCGAACTTGATGTGCCCGGCCGTGCCGTTGGCGACTGCTCCGGCGGTGGCGTACTTCCGCAGGTAGACCGAGAGGCCCGTGATCGCCAGACCGTTCAGGCCGATCGTGGTCCAGGGCAGCGTGTAACAGGTGAACGTGACGGTCGGCTTGCTCGTCTTGATCGCGATCAGCGTCGGGTACATTTCGCCGTCGGCGCTGAGGATGAACAGTTCAAGGCCCATGTCGATGGTGACGTCGGTCACGCCGGGGATTTGCGAGGCGTTCAGCCAGATCGGGCCGGCCTTGTAATGTTCGGCGGCTGAGCGGGTGCCGGACAGGGCGATCGTACCGGCCGGGACGATCGGTTCGTTGCTCCCGTCGTACGGCAAGACCAGCCGGCACGACGCGCTGGCGAACTTCTTGTCCCCGGCGGTGATCTGGTTGCAGACCAGCCCGGCCGAGGCGCAGCGCAGTCGCGTGTGCAGTTCCGACGCGGCCGCCACGCGGGCCGCCAGGTTGGCGGCCTTCACGTAGTAGAGGTCCGTGTTGCCCGCCGACAGATCGGCCATGCCGACGCCGGTCAAGTCGAGCAGCGTCTTGATCTGCTCGCAATCGAACGTGAACCCGGCCGCCTGGCCCGCGTTGCCCGCGAACAGGGGTTGCAGGCCGCCCGCGCCGTGGGCGATTTGCTCCTCGACGTTCGGCGACGCCTGGGCGTTGCTGATTTGCGAGAGGAACGCTGCGGGGGAACTGCTCTGGATCCCGTGAAGCAGGTGGAGGGTGGAGGCGGTCATCGGCTCGGTTCCTGTTTATGCTATGTTACGTGCGGACGGTTTTGCGTTTCTTGTACGCGGCGAACTCGCGGGTCACGACGCGGTCGAGTTCCGCCGTCAATTGGACCTTCTCGTCGGCCGAGACGTCGGTCAGTTCGGCCGCTTTGTCGGGGTGGCCGCTGTTGTACGGTCGCATCGAAATGTAGCGCGGGCCGTGCATCGTGGCCGTGGCGCGGGTCGGAAAGGCCCGCACCGTGACCCACTCGCGCATGTTGCGCTCGAGGTCTCCGGACCAGACGTTATCGACCTCGCCACCATGGCGGACGCGAACGCCGCCGGGTGCGGGTCGACCGGCCTTGCCGAAGAACCGCTTCTTCTTGACGTACTTGGGTTTTCGCGCCTGGTGGTCGTATCGGTTGCGCGCGTTGCGGCGGAAGTGGAGCGGCAAGAACAGCTTGTGCCACATTCGGGCCATCGCCTCGTGCCCGGCGCGCATCGCCTTCTTGAAGAACCGCTTGCTCATATCGGGCGGTTGCTCGTAGGTCGTCGTGATGCGGATCGGTACGCCTACCATGGCAGGGCGATTATCCTCCGAGCGTGTCCCAGGTGATTTTCCATGCCTCGTGCCAGTAGAACCGGGCGGCCAGTTGGCCCGCCACGTTTTGCGGCGGCGTGGCGGCCGGTTCGCCGAGCGGCTCGACGTCCGAGATACAGAGCCGGTCGTCGGTGGCTGCCAGTTCCAGGATGTCGGCCAAGAGGCCGTCGGCCGCGTCGACGAACGCGATTAGACTCTTGGCCCGGTTCTCCGCTTCGCTGGCCCGGACCGCGAACCGCAAGTACATCGAGCCGGCCGGGTGATAGGTCCCGTCGTCCATCCGCCGGTACCCCAGGCCGCCGACGCCGATCACCACGTGCGTGGGGACCTTTTGCTTGGGGTCGTCCAGATGGGGCGCGAATATCCGGCTTCGGGCGGCCGCCTCGTCCATGCCGATCGCGTGCTGGAAATGGCTGCTACCGGCGACCAGGGCGATCAGCTTATCGAGCGCCACACCGCGCGCGCCGCCGCCCGGCACGATTTCGCGAACGTCCGATTGTGTGTCGAGTCCGGCCATGGTGTTTGTTAATGTTCAATGTTCAATATCCAATGTTCAATGAACGCCCCAGCGCGTCGTTTGGACATTGGATATTTGATATTTGATATTCCTTATCGCTGGGTCTCGTGTCGGGCCGTGATGTTGCGCGTGAAGTGGAGCGTCCAGTGGGTCGTCGAGACGTCGCTCTTCTCGCCAGTGAACGAATAGCCGACCCCCGGCGGGTCGGTCGCTCGCGTGATGCCGTCGCCGATTTGCGGGTTGTCGATCCCCGCGGTCGCATCGCGCGACACGTGGATGCCGATCGACGTCTCGGACACCTTCCCCGTTTGCTCGTCGGCAAAGTTGGCCGATTCGGTGACTGCGGCGGATACCGCCCGCGACGCACCACTGCCGGGGTGGTACGTCACGTCGTCGGCCAGGTGCCCGTCCAAGGCGGGGGCACCCAGCGTGTTGAAAACCTCGCCGAATGTCGTCATCGTCTCGACCGCCTCCGCTTAGATGGTGGTGACGTTCTCGAACAGGTGCGCGGCTTCCATGTAGGTCACCAACTCGTCGACGTCGTGCCGACAGCGGACGATGTCGGATCGGACCGTTTCGTCGCGGTACGTTTCGATCGTGCCGCCGACTTGGCTGCCGTCCTCGCCCCAATGCAAGGTCCGGCCGACACACGGCTCGCGGATGTCGTTGGTTTCGGCCACGCGGGCCAACATCGCGTATTCGTCCGACCAGATCGACGAGAGGCTGACCGATTGGCCTTCCTTGGCCGTGTTCTTCGGTGAACCGGCCACGATAACGTGCTCCAGGTCGAAACACTGGGCGAGTGCCTTCTCGGTGATCGTGCCGGCGCGGGTGTCCATGAACCCGCTATACTTCACGCGATCGATGATCTGGGCACAGTTGCGTAGGTTGCGGAAGACCGACCGGTTGAGAATCAGGGCGTTCGGCCACAAGCCGCTCGCAGCCCACACGGCCTTGACCGCCGTCTCGACGTCGGTCAACGGCACGGCGTTGGTCGCATCGTCCCACTCGTGGGTGATCGTCGTCTTGTTGCTGGCCCAGGTGGTGGCGTTGAAGAGCAACGCGGCGGCCCGGATCTCGGCATTGCGCAAGACGGCGTCATACGCTCGCGCGGCGGAGACTTGCTCGAGGTCGAAGTAGTTGGCGTACATCTTCCTCTCGCTGTCGTCGACCGGTTCCTCGTGGCCGTGCTCCTCACAGGAAAACGCGGCCTTCGTGAACGTGTAATCACCGCGGCTGTAGCCACCGCCGGGCGAACGCTTGGTGTCCGAGGTTTGCAGCAACTGCTCGATCGGGATCTTCCCGAACGAGCCGGCCTGCAAGTCGGTCTCGAAGACCGGCAGAACGCGATGGGCAATGAACCCTTTTCGGTCCATCGCGAGGTCGAACTCTTCCATGCTCCCCGCCAATTCGGGGCGCAACGTGGAAAGGGCGGTTGACGGGGCAGGCATGTTACAGTCTCCAATGGAAAAAGGACCGCTACTTAGCGGCCCCCAAAGGCTGCAACAGTTTGGGCTGTCTGGCGGGACATGACTTCCGCTTATCGCCCGAGTAGACCGCCAAGCAGGGCGGTCCAAGGATCAAATTGTTACGTCTGTTTTTCCGAACTCACAAAAGGGGGTTATTAGCCCTCGGCCGTCCAGGTGCCGGTGAAACCGAACACGCTCCACTCGCCGGCCGTGGTACAAATCAGGTGGACCGTCTCGCCGACCGCATCGGCGACCAGGTACTTGCCGGCAGCGCCTTGTACGCCGGTCGAGGTCAGGGCGATCGTTTCGGTGCCGTCCGGGTCGATCTGCAACGCCTGCGCGGCCCCGACCTGGAAATAGAACTCCAGGCCGACCGTCGCCGCCGGCAATGTCAACGCGATCGCGCCCGAGGCACCCGTGTTGGTGTGGATCGAGCCCGATTCGGCCACGGTCAGGGTATCGGCGGCCGTGTGATCTTCGGCCGTCGCAACGGCCTTGCCGGCCGTGTCGCGCAACACTTCGATCACGTCGCCATCGGCGGTCGCCGCGTCGAGGGCGATACCGACGCGAAACATGCTCGCGACGTCGTTGACCTTGCCGCCGGCGGCCGAGTAGACGGCCGCTCCGGCGGCGATCGCACCGGCGGCGGTCATCTTGGCGGTACCTTGCGCCGAGCGAAGCCGAACGGCAGCCGGTCCGGCCGCCAATACGGGGGCCTCCGTCGTGCCAATTTCGATGTCTCCGACGCCTGCGGCTGCGATGTTGGTGCCATCGAACGCCACGCGGAGGTTCTTGGCGATCGCCCCGCCGGCCGTGAAGGTTTTGGTGGGGGTTTGAACGTACTGAGCCATTGTCTTTGGTCTCCGGAAAATGTGTGTGGTTCGTTTCGTCCTCGGGCCGCGTTACGTACGGCCGTGTGGGTGTTGGTGGTGTCAGGCGTTGCTTGCCGCGACGTACGCCGCGTGCAGGTCCGGATCGGCCTTGACCACGGCCGAGATGGCGCGGGCCTTGGACGTCCCGGCCTTCACCTTGGCGGCCACGGCCTCGTTGAATTGGGCGATCGGGTCGCCGGCCGATTCGTTGCTCGGCGTTCCGGAGCCGTTGCCCAGCGCGTCGACGCCCGGCTTGGCGGCTGCGGCCTTGACCTGTTCGGTTTCGGCCTTGGAAGCCTCGATCCGCTGGTTCTGCTCGGCCATCCAGGCTTTCGTCGCCTGGTCGGTCGTCGCCTTGGCGTCGAGTTGCGAGCAGATGAACGCCGCGTCGGCGCCCGAGCACGCGGATTTGATCTGGTCGTAGGTGGCCGCTTGCGGGGCAGGCGGCTCGGTGGTCGCTTCCGGCGCGGGCGCCGGCGTGGGGTCGGTCGACATGGCTCGATTCCCTCGGGTTTTGGAGGTGACGCGAAGTGACGAAAGCACTTCGTCGAAAGTCTTGACGCCGTCGGTCAATCGATTGTCGACGGCCGCTTGTCCGATGTGGACCCGCCCGTCGGCCAACTCGGCGACGGCGGTGTTCGATAGTTTCCGGCCTTCCTGCACGCCTCGCAGGAAGTGGGCGTTGTGTTCGTTGACCAGCCGCTGCCACTCGGCAAGCTGCTCGGGGGTGACCTCGGTGCCGGGGGTGCCGGCGCCTTTGTGTTCGCCTGCGCGCAGGACGTGGACCTTCAGACCTTCCTTGGCGGCGTAGGCCGACCAATCGTAGATCGTCGCGAACGTGCCGATCGAGCCGACCATGCCGGTCGGGTTGCTGTAGACTTGCCTGCACTGGCTGGCCAGCCAATAGGCGGCGCTGGCCCCCAGGTCTTCGACGTAGGCGACCGTCGGCTTTTGTTTTGCCGCGGTGCGAATGTCGGCGGCCAGGTCGGCCGTGCCGGAGACGGTTCCGCCGGGCGAGTCGATCTTGAGCAGGATGGCCGCGATCTCGTCGTCGGCGGCCGCGGTGCGAATCTGGCGGCGCAGGATGGCGGTCGAGGTGCCTCCCGAGAGGCTGCTCGCGTATTTCATCAGGGGGCCGGTGACGTCCATCACGGCCACGCTCCCGATCACCGGGTAGGCGAACCGATCGGCACGGGCTTCCGTCTGGCCGGCTCTCGCCTGCTGGAGGGTAATGTGCGATTCGAGGTCGATCCGATTCACTCGGTCGACCACCGCGCGGAACGGATCTTCCAGGATCGCCCAGATACCGAAATACTGGTCGATATGCGGCACGTTCCAGTCGGCGAACTCGTCGGGAATGGCGACGTTATGCGGCATCGGTTTCCTCTTCCTTGTCGCTGGTAGTCATGGCCGTGTCGAGCGACACCTGCACGCCGTCTGGCGTGGGCATACTGACCAGGTCGCGCCAGTGGACCGGCTGGCCGTCGTCGAATGCGCCATTGATCGCGACGGCCCGCTTCTTGGCCATCGTGACGGCCAGGGCGTGGTCCTCGATCGTTTCGGCCATCACCTTTTCGTAAACGCGGCCCCTCTCGGCTTGCAGTCGACGCGGGCTGATTATGTTATTCCGAACTCGCAGCAGGTCGGCGGCGGCGTCTTTGAAAGGGTCGATATAGGGCCAGGTCGGTGGGTGCCAGTTGTGCCCGAATATATTGACACCAGAACGGGCGGCCTTGGCGCGTAGCGTGGCATCTTCCGCCAACCATTGCCGAACTTTCCAGAGGTACGTCGGCCGGTGGAACCTGGCGATCATCCACCTTTGGTTGTGCCGGAAACCAAGACGGGCTTGGTCGATCGCCCCACGCCACCCGGAAAACGTGCCCGTTGGTGTAAGCAACACCACACCCAAGGGCATACCCAGATTGATCGACATTAGCGTGAGCATCAGTTCCGCGTGCTTGAAAAACTCGGCGTTGGGAACCCTGGGGGAAAACCCCTCGAGCTTCTCGCCCGCAGCACCGTCGACAATTCGTCCGGGGCCCATATCGTCCAGGATGCGACTTGAGCCGTCGGGACGGGTTTCGAGTGTTTCCGTTTCGTCTTCGGGCAGCGGCTTGAGCGTTTCGTCGCGTGTGCGAAAGATCGTGAAGCATGACACGACTTGTTGCTGGACCAGTTTAGCGAAGTTGATGTCCTCGAACATGCCAGCCACGTCGAAGATAGGCGCGAGGGCCGAAATGCCGCGGGTTTGCGACACTCGGCGCGGGTTGTATACGTGGAGAACCTGCTTATTGCCGTCGGCGTCTCGAGCCTTGTATTGGCTTACGTCGCTTACTTTCACCAAGGGACGCATCGGATCGACGTTGTCTTTGGCGAGCCAGTATTCGAGCCGACGTCGTCGATCGTCCAGTTTGACGCCGTGGACGACGTTCTTCTTGGTATTGCTTGGCGTGCGAAGCCGATGGGCCTCAACCGTTTCGATCTGGCCGTCAATCAGCGGTAAAGCCAGAATATCGCCGTCGACGAAGACGGCCCGCATGACCAGCCCCTCGAGCGTGTGAAAATCAAATTCCCCCGTCAGGTCGCAAGCGTCGGGATCGTCGGCCCAGGCGGTCCACCGGGTCAAGAGGTCTGCGTCGAGGTCCGGGTCGCCCGTCTCGGGCGACACCTGTATTCCCCCCTGGATCGTGTTCACGACGGCGCGATCGATCATCTGGCCAATGACCGCGTCGTTGCGGTCCATGTCGCGGGCTGTTTCCATCAATCGCAGATAGTCGGCCTCGTTTCGGTAGTGATAATCGGCTCCCGAACCGGTCGACGAGATCCCGCGCCGCGTGCGGCGGTGCCGGCTACTCTTGGCCGCGGCATAGTCGTTGCGCATTTCGACGAACGCTTTCGGCACGTCGGACACGTTGAAACCACGTCGGGGCATCGACTAATCTCGAAAATTGGAACAATCGGCGAAACGCGGGCCTTTGGCTGCGCGGCGTGAAGCGGCCAGCCAGGACCGGGCCTCGGCCAGTTCGCTGCGTAACACGGCCGGGTCGATCTCGTACTCTTCGCCGCTGCCGTGCCGAGCCCGCCTGGGCACCAAAAGCAACAGTTTTCGGCACGCGGCAATGAACGCGGCCGCCTTGGTGGCATCACCCTCGGTGTCGTAATCGGCGTTGGCCAGGTAGGCGGTTTGCGCGGTAGAAAAATCGCTCATGCGCAAAGAGTACGCAAGAATGTTGTGACGATCAATTCAATACGGCGCCGGAAAGTTCCTCCGGCGCCGTATTTTTTGGTGAGTCAGAGACCGAGTTGATCGGCGATTTTGTCGAACACCCACTTGACGGCGTCCACCTTGTGATGCACGCGGCGGCCATTGTCGAGGCGTTCGCCCGCCGCATCGAGGCCGGCCAGGACGTGGTGCAACGCCTCCGACTGGCGGGTATCGAACTGGACGTCGGCGTGGTTCGTGCGGTACCCGCCGGGAACGGGATCAGTCACGGGGATGGTGATCGTCGCCGCTTCACTCGGGCCTGGTTTCACGGCCGGCGGCGTGGGATCGGCCGGCGGAGGATCGGGGGACGCGGCGGTCGCGTCCTCCAGTGCCGGCAACTGGGGCATTGCGGCAACCGGTTCCGGCTTCGGCTTCGGAGCTTTCCGCTTTCCGCTTTCCGCTCTCCGCTTTTCCTTGGTCTTGGTCGTCATTCCTTGGAGTCCTTATCGTTCTGTCACTAAATAGGGACGCCCGTCGGGCGTCGTAAACTTCTTTTTCGACGGCCGCTTTGGCTGGGCCGCTTTGGGTTTCTCTTCCTCTCCCACCCGCACGCCGGCAAAATGTCCGGACGCGGCGGCGTAGACGGTCGAGTCGAGCCAGTGGTTGGCCGATCGTTTTTGTTTCCATTTGCGCACCATGCCCTTGCCGGCGACGAACTCCTCGATCTGGGTCTCGGCCGTCAGGTGCTTGGCGAACTTGATGTGCTCGCGCGGGTCGGTGTCGAACAGGGCCAGGGCACCCGGCTCGGGGATCGGCATCGCGAGCCGCTGGTGGACCGTCTTTTTCCACTGGTCGACGTCGACGTCGATCATGTAGACGCGCTCGGCCTTGTGGACGCCGACGTGGTAGCCGTCGCCGATCAGCTTGACGATCTTGCCCGTGCTTTTGGGTTGGGTGTACTTACGGCCGTCCATTTGCGTGGCACCGTAGCCGAACACGGGCCGGAACCGATCGCCCGACTCGCGGATGAATGCGCAGATGGTCGACATGTTGTAGCGGGCGTCGATCCAGACTTGATCGGGTTGGAACATTTCGCCGTCGGGCATCGGCCAGCCGGCCGTACAGACGTCGCGGAATTCCCGCAGGGCCAGGCCGGCGGCGTGGTTGGGGTCCATCGCGTCGGCGTGGATTTCGACCAGGCCGTAATCGGCGATCGTGCCACGGGCGTCGGGCAGCCAGGCGATCAGCGTCCAGTGGGCCAGATACTTGCCGATATCGACGCCGACGGTCAGGTACTTGGTGCCCGTGGGGAGCTGGCCCTTACGAGTGGGCCGGGTGCGAGCGGTCAACATGCGGGCGTCAAGCGGCGTTTCGTGCCAGCTTGACGGCTTGAACGGCATGGCCCAGACGAACTGGAGCATTTCCTTTTCGGCGTTCTCTTCGTCTTCGGATTGCTTGGCCCGCCACTCGTCGGCACCGATGTCGCCGGCCGTGGTGAAGAGGTTATTGACCGCGCTCCAGCGGAACCCCAGCGTGTCGGTCTTGGGTGCGTCGCCGTGGACCGTGCCGTCCGCGTCGATCTCTTGGCCGCGGTGGATCAGGCGGCAATCGGCGTTGGCCGCCTCGCGGTCCTTTTCGGTCCACGCTTGGCCGCACGCCGGGCAGTAGAACGCGGCGTGGGCCTTGGCGTCGACGATCGTGTCGGCGTCGTCCCAATCGGCTAGGTGCTCGCGCTCGGGCGTGACCCAACCGCCACAGTGGGGGCAGGGTAATGCAAGTCGGCTTTCTGTGCCGCCCGTGTATTCCCGCCACGTTCGCCCCTCTTCGATCGAGACCGTACATTCCATGTAGATGCGTTTGCGGTCGCCGTAGGCCCGAGTTCGGGCCTCCAATTGGGTGATCTTGTCGGCCTCGCGGCTGGTCGCGCCGGCCTCGTCCATCCCGTCGGTCTCGGTGATGACTACGACGCGGGACGTGAAGCCGGCCCGGCTCTTGTCGCCGCCGCCGCCCGACATGAATTTGAGCGTCGGCCCGTGGCGAAATTGGATTGATTCGACCTTACCGCCGCGGCTGCCACCGCCACGCTTGGGCAAGAGCTCCCGATATCGCGACCGCTGGATGATCGGCAGCAGATCCTCGCGCCACTTGTCGCCGGCCATGTCCATGTCGGGTAGGCCGAAGATGACGTTCTCGCCAATCTCAAAGAGGTGATAACAGGCGGGCGTGGCCGACGACGACATTGTCTTGCCGGACTGCGTCGGGCCGGTGACGCAGAACCGATTCCAAAAGTGCAAATCGATCGCGTCGAACAGAACGCCCGTGTACGGCTGTCGATCGCACCGGAACCGGCGGCCGGCGAACGGGCCGTCGGGGATGATGATTTCCTGCTCGGCGAATTCCCGCATCGTGCGCAGGCGTGGGGCTTGACGTTGCGAATAGAAAGCCCGCCTTGCTTCATAGATTGGCCACGCACCGTCGAGGATCGCGGACTTAGCCAGAAGCGCCGTCATTAGAATTATCACACAACCTGTCATTCGCGAGTTTGCTTTCTTCCCGCGCCTCTCGGGCGATCCTCAGCATCTCGTTGAAGCAACTTAATATCTCTTTCGGGGTATTCGGCGGTAGTTCCGCGACGATACGCTCTTGCTTCTCAAGGGCCTCCCGATCGACCGTGGCCGTGAATGCCCATGTGTTGTTCACCAAATCGAGCGGGATCAATTGCCCTTCCAACTGAAGCCGTTTTATTTTGGCAATGCCCGTCTGTTCTTCACGGTACTTCTCCAGCCACGGACTCTTTTCATCGCCACCCCCGGCCAACATCTCGTCGCCGCCCGCCGCTTGCTCGGCGGCCGTTCGCCGTTGCTTCTGGTCGTGCTGCGCGATGCGATGCGTAAGGTAATCGGCGACGACGCCCGCGATCTTGTATTGGTGCCTGCCCTTCTCGCGGCGATGGTGCCGAGCGTCGACGTGTGGCACGATGGTTTTCCGCACGTTGCCGACGCTGCATCCGAAGATGACAGCCAGGCCTTTCGTGTCGGTCCAGGCGTCCACAATCGGCCGTTCTCCGCTCGCGTGTCCTCAGGCCTCGGGGCCCATCTTCCAGCCGGCAGGCCCCGGGCCACCAAACCAGCCGCGTTACCGCTACTACCTACCAAAAACAACCCCTGTTTGTGCAAAAACGGGGCACTTGCATACCAGATC
>JAAEQC010000045.1 GCA_024231905.1 bacterium
GCACCGTGCCGCGGCGGATCGTCCACCTGTGGACGGTCACCTCCGAGGCGCCGGCCGATCCGGTGAACCCACAGGTGAACCCACAGATGGTGGAGCTCGCCTTCTACAGCCTGCTCGGCCACGTGCAGGCGCTGGCCGGGCGGGGGGGAGAGGCGGCGGTCGAGCTGGCCGTCGTTTCCACCGGGGTGCAGACGATCGACGGCCGGGAGGCGGTGTGGCCGGAGAAGGCGGCCCTCCTGGGACCGTGCAAGGTGATCCCCCAGGAGTACCCGAACCTCCGCACCCGGGCCATCGACGTCGTCCTCGACGGCGCCGAAGCGCCGGCCGAGGTGGCCGCCCGGCTGATCGCCGAGATGCGGGGCGAGTCTGCGGACCGGATCGTCGCCTACCGGGGCCCGAACCGGTGGGTGCAGAGCTTCGAGCCGGCGCCGCTCGGCCCGCCGGTCGACGACAAGCTGCCGTTGCGCCCGCAGGGCACGTACCTGATCACCGGTGGCCTCGGCGGCCTGGGCCTGGTCTTCGCCCGTTACCTCGCCGCGTCGTTCCAGGCGCGGCTGGTCCTGACCCAGCGCTCGCCCGTGCCACCCCGCGATCAGTGGGCTGACGACACCAGCGTCAAGATCCGCCAACTGCGGGCCCTGGAGGAGCTCGGAGCCGAAGTCCTGGTCGAGCAGGCCGACGCCGCCGACGAGACCGCGATGCGGCGGGCAGTGGCGGCGGCCCGGGAGCGCTTCGGGCGGATCCACGGGGTGATCCACGCCGCCGGCATCGCCGGCGGCGGGGTGATCCAGCTCAAGGAGCGGGCGACGGCGGCCGCGGTCTTGGAACCGAAGGTGCAGGGGGTCCGGGTGCTGGAGTCGGTCGTCGCCGAGGAGCCGCCGGATTTCCTCCTCCTCTGCTCCTCGATCACGGCCCTGGAGGAGACCGTCGGCCAGGTCGACTACTGCGCCGCCAACAACGTCCTCGACGCCTTCGCCCGCTACTTCCGGGCGCGGTGGCCGCAGACCCGGACGGTGTCGGTGAACTGGGGTCCGTGGTCCGAGGTGGGCATGGCGGTGGCGGCGGCTCGGAGCTGGGACGCCGGCCCGCCGGCCGAACCGCGCGGCGAGGAGATCGGCCATCCGCTGCTGGAACGTCTGGTCACCAGCGGCGAGCAGGCGACGTTCGCCGCCCGGCTGCGCGCGGCCGACCACTGGGTGCTTTCCGAGCACCGGATCCTGGACCGGCCGACGGTGCCGGGGGCCACCTACCTGGAGATGGCGCGGGCGGCGGTGACCAAGCGCAGCGGCAGCAGCGAGGTGGAGCTCGCCGACATCCTGTTCATGATCCCGCTGGCGATGAACGACGACGAGGAGCGCGAGGTGCGCACGGTTCTGGAGCCGAGCGGCGAAGGCATCGGCGAAGGCTTCGGCGAAGGCTACGGCTTTCGGGTCATGAGCCTTCTGCCCGGCAGCGAAGAGCAGTGGGTGGAGCACGTCCGGGGCCGGGCGGCGCCGCGGGTCGCCGCCGAGCCGCGGACCTGGGACCTGGACGAGCTCATCGCGCGCTGCTCGGAGCGGACCCTGGAGACCGAGCCGGTTTCGGAAAGCAGTGACTCGCTGGTCGCCGTCGGTCCGCGCTGGCATAGCGTCAAGCGGATTCACCTCGGCACCGACGAGGCGATGGCGCGGCTCGAGCTGGGGGAGGAGTTTGCCGCCGATTTGGATGTCATGCATCTGCATCCGGCGCTCCTCGACGTGGCCACCAGCCTCGGCCGCGGGCTGGCGGAGTGGAAGGACTACCTGCCCGCCACCTACCGCCGGGTCGAGTTCCGGCGTCCGCTGCCGCCCCGGTTCTACAGCTACGTGCGTCGCCACGGGGCCCCGGGCAAGGGCGAGGTGCTCAGCTTTGACGTCACCCTCATCGCCGAGGACGGGACGGAGCTGGTGGCGATCGAAGAGTTTTCCATGAAGCGGGTAGGTGAGGCGGCCGCGCGCTTCGCGGAGCCGATCGAGGTCACCACCGCCCCCGGCGTTGGGTCGTCCTCGAGCCTGGACCGGACGCTGGCCACGATCGGCATCGCGCCGGACGAGGGGGTGGAGGCCCTGCGGCGGATCCTTTCCCGCCATCCCGCTCCGCAGATCGCGGCGGTGGCCGGGGACGTGGCTCTCTTCCCCGCGCCCCGGA
>JAAEQC010000046.1 GCA_024231905.1 bacterium
GAGATATTGTCAACAGTTGTGGATGACGGCTTCGCATCACGCGGCGATTTCCTTGATGCCGTCGATGAATCGCACGCCGCGAATCACGTCGGGCAGTAACGCGCTGCCGTTCAAGCGGCGCCATAGTTTCTCGGCCGCCCGGGCCAGTTTGAACACCATCGTCAGGCACGCCGTCCGGCTGCCGCTGCCCTTGGTGCGGCGGTGGCGAAGGAGGCTCTTGGGCAGCTTGTTCAGCACATTGGCCGTCTTATGAACCCAACAGCGTTGATCACGGGTATCCGGCCACAGCTTCCGAGACGCCGCCCAGAAGCCCAACGCCCCATCCGCCGCGGCCACCTTCGGCGAGATCGCCAAGCCGCGGGATTGAAGGCCAACCAGCAACTCCGCCCACGATTGTTCGGACTCGCGGTAGCCGTCGGTGATGCCGATCAACTCCTTCGTGCCGTCCGCCGTCGCACCCATTAGAACCAGTATACACTGCTTTTTGTCCGCCGCGTCGCCCAGCCGGATGTTGAAATGAATCCCGTCGGCCCACACGTAGACGTACGTCTTGTCGGTCAGGTCGCGGCGGGACCAGGCCTTCCACTCGTCCTCCCACACACGTTTGAGCCGGCAGATATTCGTCGCACTGAGCCCCTCGACGCCCGGGCCCAGCAACGCCTGCAGGGCGTCGGGGAAGTCGCCCGTGCTGATGCCTTTGAGGTACAGCCAGGGAACCAACTCGTCGATCGCCTTGGTCCGCCGCAGGTACGGCGGCAGGATGGCGCTGGTGAACCGCATCCGATTGCCCTCGGCGTCGGTCCGCTTATCGTTCACTCGCGGCTGCATCACGTCAACGGGCCCGA
>JAAEQC010000047.1 GCA_024231905.1 bacterium
GCTCGGCCGCGGTCTCGAGCGGCTGAGCCGGGAGCACGGCAGTACGCTCTTCATGACCCTGCTGGCGGCTCTCGAAGCCCTGCTCGGCCGCTATACCGGGCAGCAGGAGCTTGCCGTCGCCTTCCCCGTGGCCAACCGCAACCGCGCGGAGCTCGAGACCCTGGTGGGCTTTTTCGTCAATACGCTGGTGGTACGCGGTGACCTGAGTGGCGATCCGAGCTTTCGGGAGCTCCTGGGGCGGGTGCGGGAGGCGGCCCTGGGCGCCTATGCCCATCAGGATCTGCCCTTCGAGCAGCTGGTCGAGGAGCTCCGGCCGCAGCGCGATCTCAGCCGCAACCCCCTGGCGCAGGTGATCTTTGTGCTCCAGGAGGCGTCGACGGCACCGCAGGAGCTGGCACCGGGGGTGGCGATGCGCCTCGATTTCGTGCCCACCGGCACGGCGAAGTTCGACCTGGCGGTGGGTCTGGAGGCACGCGCGGGCGCGCTGCTCGGCCGGGTCGAGTACAGCACCGCTCTGTTCGACCGGCTCACCATTCGTCGCCTGGTGGGGCACTTTCGCACCTTGCTGGCGGAGCTCACCCCGGCGCCCGAGCGTCGCCTCTCGGCCTGCGGCCTGCTGACGCCGGGTGAGCGCCAGCAGCTGCTGGCCGAATGGCGGGCTCCCGCCGCGCGGGTGATCCCCGATGCCTCCACCCTGCACGGGCTCGTCGAGGTGCAGGTGGAGCGCACCCCGGATGCGGTGGCGGTGGTGCGCGGGGACGATCGGCTGAGCTTCGGCGAGCTCAACGCCCGCGCCGACCGGCTGGCCCATCATCTGCGCGCGCTGGGGGTGGGCGGGGCCGCCGGAGCGCCGGAGACGGTGGTGGGTTGTGTCGCCGAGCGCGGCCCGGAGGTGGTGATCGCCCTTCTGGGCATCCTCAAGGCGGGGGGCGTTTACCTGCCGCTCGATCCGGCCCATCCCGCCGACCGCCTGGTTTTCCTGCTCCGCGATGCCGGTGCGCGGACCCTCCTGGTCCGGGAGTCGCTCGCCGGTGAGCTGCCACCGCCCGAGCGACACGGGGCCCGGGTGGTGGTCCTCGACGGGGCGCAGGACGCGGCCCGCGAGCGCGAGGCGGCGCCCAACCCCAAGCCGGATCCGGACCACCTGGCGTACCTCATCTACACCTCCGGCACCACCGGGGTGCCCAAAGCGGTGGCCGTCAGCCACCGCCAGCTCCTTCCCGTGCACGCCTGGTTCCTCCGCTACTTCGGCCTCGGGGCGCACACCCGGGTGTTGCAGAACCTCTCCCCCTGCTTCGACTTCGGCATCTTCGAGCTCGCAACGACGCTGATGGCCGGCGGCAGCCTGAGCTTCGTGCGGGCGGCCGAGCAGGGAAACCTGGGGCGCTACCTCGATACCGTCGAGCAACATGCTCTCAACACCGTGCACACCACGCCGTCGTTCTTCCGCGAGCTGACGGCCCGTTCTCCGCGGCTTTCGGGGCTGGAGATCGTGCATCTGGGCGGCGAGGCCGTAGACCGCGCCCTGGTGCGGCGGCTCGAGGCGGTGGTCGGCCCGGGCTGCCGGGTGTTCAACGGTTCGGCGACCACCGAGACGTCGATCAACAGCACGGTTTTCCGCATGCTGGGCCGGCCGCTGGATCGGGGTGTGCGGACTCCGACGGTGCCGATCGGCCGAGCCACGGCCCACAGCAGCGTCTGGGTGCTGGATCGTCGCGGCCGTCCGGTACCGGTGGGGGTGCCGGGGGAGCTGGCGATCGGGGGCGACGGGGTGGCGCGCGGCTATCTGAACCGGCCCGCGCTGACCGCCGAGCGTTTCGTGCCGAGCGGCGATCCGTTTGCCCGTCATGGGGGCCGGCGTATCTAC
>JAAEQC010000048.1 GCA_024231905.1 bacterium
GGAACCCCCCATTTGTCCCCCTCCGGGGGAACCCGGCTCGCCGCGCTCCAGCCGACGGTAGACCTGATTCAGATCCTCCAGCAGAATGCGCCAGGAGACGCCGTCGACCGCCAGGTGGTGAATCACCCACTGAAGCCGGGCCGAGCGCTCCGGCCCGCGCTCGAAGTAAACCAGCCGCACCAGCGGTCCCCGGGTGAGATCGAGGCTGCCCTGGACCGCGGCCGCCGCCGCTTCCAACGCCGGAACCTGCCGGTCTTCCGCGAGCGCCGAGAGGTCCACCTGAGCGAACGGGACTGCTGCCGCGCCGGGACGATCGTTGAGCTGCCGCCACTCGTCCCCCGCACGAGAAAAGCGCAGGCGCAGGGCGTCGTGGTGCTCCAGCAGGACGCCCAGGGTCCGCTCCAGCCATGCCGGCTCCAGCCTCTCGGGCGCCTCCAGCAGCAACGCCTGGTTGAAGTGGTGGGGCGCGCCCAGCTGCCACTCGAAGAACCAGCGCTGGACCGGGGTCAGCGGGAGCTCGCCGGTCACCGGGCCGTGATCGCTCAACCCCCCCGTGGCCGCTGCCACCACCGTCGCCAGCTCGCCCAGGGTCGGCTGCTCAAAGACCTCGCGGGGAGTGAGGACGAGACCCTCCTGCCGGGCCCTGGAGACCACCTGAATGCTCAGGATCGAGTCCCCGCCGAGCTCGAAGAAGTTGTCGTTCATCCCCACCCGCTCCACCCCCAACAGCTGGGACCAGATGCGCGCCAGCACCTCCTCCTCCGGCGTGCGGGGCGGCACGAAGTCGCCCTCCGGAGCGACTCGATCCGGCAGCGGCCGGCGGGCCAGCGCGGCCCGCTCCACCTTGCCGCTGCTGGTCAGGGGGAGGGAGTCCAGGGTCACGAAGACCGCCGGTACCATGTAATCCGGCAGCCGGGCGGCCAGGAAGGCCCTGAGCTCGCGCCCTTGCGGTTCCGCCGCCGCGCCCACCACCCACGCCACCAGCCCGGGGCCCGGCTCTCCGCTCCGTGCTCCCTCTCGCTTTCTCACCGTCACCACCGCCGCCGCCACCGCCGGATGCTCGGCCAACACCGTCTCGATCTCCCCAGGCTCAATGCGGAAACCCCGGATCTTCACCTGGTGGTCGATGCGGCCCATGAACTCCAGCTGACCATCGTCCCGCCAGCAGGCCCGATCCCCGGTGGCGTAGAGGCGTTCCCCCGGGGAGCCGAAGGGATCCCCGCTGAGCGGGTCAGGTACGAAGCGCTCGGCGGTGAGCCCCGGCCGTTGCGGGTAGCCACGGGCCAGTCCGTCACCGCCCAGGGTGAGCTCTCCCGGCACTCCCACCGGCACCGGCTCCAGCCGTCCATCCAGGACGTAGGTCCGGGCCCCGGCCGCCGGCCGGCCGATGGGTACCCGGGCGAGTTGCTCCCGGGCCGCGCTTTGCGCCCCGGGCTGCCAGCGGGTA
>JAAEQC010000049.1 GCA_024231905.1 bacterium
GAAGGTCGAATAGCGCCGGCGACGTGAACGGATAGCGCGCAACGATCTCCCGCTGCGCCTCGTAACTCAGGCCCGAGAGCAGCGGCCAGAGTTGGTCCTCGGCAAAGGACCGCACCAGCGCGTCGCGGTCGACGATCCGAGCGCCGAGGTTCGGGGTCGATTCCGCGTCATTGGCCGTAGTGGGAGCCGCGCAGGTGGCGGCTTCGTAGGCCGCGGGCCAGGTGTCGCGGATGTACGCCGCGAGCTCCCGCTGCTCGGCTGGCGCCAGCTGACCGCGGGCCACGCGTTGCCAAGTCGCCGGGGCTTCCGGGTTGAAGGGCGGCGCCGGCAGGCGACAACTCGTCGGGGGCTGTCCGAGCCAGTCCCTGCACAGGCGCCGCAACCTCCAGGCGGTGAGCCCGACCGACGCGGCAACCACCTCCACCCCGATCTGAGGATCGGATCGGAGCCAGTTCATGGCGGTCTCCAACCGCAGAGCCGATATGTAGCCGGAGAGGCTCTGGCTGTTGTAGGCCCGGAGCCGCCGGGAGATCGACCTCTCGTTCGAGCCGCTCGCTCTGGCAACGGCGGTGCCCGTAAGCCCACCCTCGAAGAGATGGCCGGCCAGGAAGCCCAGTACCGTGGCCATGGTGGTCTCGCCCCTGCGCGCGAAATGCTCGCGGTCCTTATGGAGGGTCCTAAGCGGTTCCTCGGCGGCGCTTGCCAGCGCCCTATCCCTCTCGGTACGACGCGGTATCATGACAGCCTCCTACGAGTTTGCTTGCGGCAGTCTTCGCGGCCTGTAGCCACCGGCATTCTACCAGACTCCGACACTCTACCAGCCCCGCTCGCCTGGAGCAAGTCACGCCGGCATCGCCCTCGAGTTGGCAGTTTTCGGCATTTTGGCAC
>JAAEQC010000050.1 GCA_024231905.1 bacterium
ACGGGGTTGAAGATCTATTTCGGCAAGGAGAGAGCCGACAACGAGACCCACGTGGGAGACCCGGGGGAGGCCCCGGCCCGGAATGTCTGGGACGACCATTTCATGGGGGTCTGGCATCTCTCCCGGGATCCCTCCGGCGGGGCCGGCTCCGTTATCGACTCCACCGCGAGGGGGCGTCACGGCGCGCCCGCCGGGTTGAGCATGGAGAATCTCGCGGACGGCCCGGCGGGGCGCGCGCTATATTTCAACGGCGTGGACGAGTGGATCGACCTGGGCGACCCGGCCGCGTTTCAAGTCGCCTCCTTCACCCTGGAGGCGCTTTTTCGATATGACGGCGCCCTGGCGGATCCGGGGCGTGGAATTGTCAGCGGGTACAGCGGGGGGGGAGCCAATCAGCACTATGGCTTACGGATGAAGTTGAGCGGGATGCCGCAATTTTTCTACGACGACGGATCCGAGTGGGACTCCGTCACGGCCGCGCATCCGATTTCCAACGGCTGGGGATACGTCGCCGGGGTCCTGGACGCCGGCGCCCGGGCCGGAATATTCGTGGATGGCGTATTCAGCGCCGAGGACGTCACCAGCACGCCGACCGCCATCCTGCCCACGGACGCGCTCTATATCGGGCGGGACGGCTCCAACGCCCTCCATGGAGACAAGCATTGGAAAGGATGGATCGACGAGGTTCGACTTTCCGACATATCACGATCGGACGCCTGGATCACGGCCACGCGCCACGCCCTTTTCGACAACCTGGTCCAATTCAACTCCGAGGATGTTACGCCGCCCCCGGCCGTGGAAACCCTCACGGTGAACGCCCGGGGCGACGGGACCTCCGCGGTCCTGGACTGGACCGGATTCGACGAATCGATCCCGGGGGATGTGAACTTTTACAGGATTTACGCCGAGACCTCTCCCATCACGGACCTCACCGGTCTCACGGTTCGCGCGGAGGTGGGCGCCGGGACGTTCACCCACGAGATAGAGGGGCTTGCCCGCGGAACAACCTGGTATTTCGCCGCGGCGGCCGTGGATTACGCGGGCAACGTGCTCTCCACCGGCGCCGCCCCGGTGAGCGCCGTCATCGAGGACGTGGAGGCGCCCGAGGACCCCACGAACCTGACGGACGAACGATTCACCTCCCGCGTGGTCCTGACCTGGAATCCGTCGGCCGACGCCGCGGGGGATCTGGCGGGACACCGGTTGTACGTGGATGGCGTGGTCAACGGCGACGACCTGGCGCCCAACGCGACCACCCGGACCGTCACCGGACTGACGCCGAACGCCTCCTGCACCTTCCGGCTCGTCGCCTTCGACGCCGCCGGAAACGAGAGCGCGGGCGCGTCCATCACGGGGAGGACGCTGGACGAAAGCCCCGGGGACGCCGTCGGGGAGTTCGGCGTAATCCCCGCCCTGGATCATGTCGCGGTCACGGTGTTGCTGAAACGCCGATATCAAAATCCGGTGGTGTTCGCCCAACCGCTTTCCTATAACGGCGGGGACGCCGCGATCGTCCGCCTCCTCGACGTTCGGGACGACCGCTTCTTGTTGAGAGTTCAGGAGGCGCCGGACAGGGACGACTCACACTGGGCGGAGACCGTCAGCTATCTCGTACTTGAGGCGGGGAACTGGAGTTTGCCGGAAGGCGGGCTTCTCAAGGCGGGCGTCCTGGAGACGGCGACCACCGTCGGACCCGACGTGGGGCAAACCTTCGATGATTTCGACTTCCCGGGATCGGGGTTCGGCGTTACGCCGGTGGTGATCAGCCAGGTTCAGACAAACAATGATCCGCGCTGGGTAAAAACCCGGATGCGCGACGTGGGGCTTACAAGCGTCCGGATCGCCCTGGAGGAGGAGCAAGGCGCGACCGCTCCCCACGGCGCCGCGGAAACCGTGGGTTGGCTGGCCATGTCGCCGGGCTCCGGGACCATGGGAGGCGTGGCGTACGAGGCGGAAAACACCGAAGCTGCCGTGGATGAAAACTGGCATGCCGGGGTCTCCTTCAGCCGATTCAGCGGCGCGCCCTGCTTTATCGCCGCCGTTTCGAGCTATTTCGGAACGGATAATTGCGAATTGCGTTACCGGAATCTGACGGCCAACGGCGTGGAGTTGATGGTGGAGGAGGATACGGCCTTTGACGCGGAAACCGATCACAATCCGGAGGTCGTCAGCCTCGTGGCCCTGGAGGGGGATGGCTATATCCGCTCCCACGATTTCGTGGACGCCGCGCCTCCCGTCATCATCGGTTCAGAGCCCGCGGACGGCGCCGTTCTCGCGCGGGTGGACCAGATCGTGATCTCCTTGTACGACCCCCACGGGACCCTGGACGACGCCTCGGTGATCAACAGCCTCACCGTGACGGACGTCCACGGCCAACCGGTCGCCGGCCCCCCGGCCGTCGAGAACCAGGATCACTTCACTTTCACCCCGACCAGCGCGCCCCTGGCCCACGGCGTCTACACCGCGGCGCTCACCGCCGCGGACGCGGCCGGCAACACGAGTGAGATCTCCTTCACCTTCACCGTCGACTCCCTGGCGCCCGCGGCCCCCGTGATCACGGGGGGCTATGCAACCAGCGGCCTGATTCAAGAGCGTCCCGCGGAAAACCGCGCCAACAGCGCCTCGGTCACCCTCACCGGCGCCCGGGAGGATGGCGCGTCCGTCTGGATCAACGATGTACGGCGGGCCGATCCCGGCCCGGGCGACTGGACCGTGGACCTCACCCTGACCGAGGGGGACAACGCCCTCGCCATCGTATTGAAAGACGCCGCGGGCAACACCAGTGAACCCGCGTGGGTGGACATCCTGGTGGATAGCATCGCCCCGGTGATCGACTTTGCGGAGCCCGCGGACGGAAGCTTCCTCCCGGTGGGCCCTGCCGTTGTCACGGTGCATTACACGGAGGAGACCAGCGGCCTCAACACGCCCAACACGGTTCTCGCCCTCAAGGACGCCGGGTTCAACAACGTTCCCGGCCAATGGAGCGGGGCCGGCGGCGACCGGCTCGTCTTCACCCCGGATTCGCCCCTTTCCGACTCCACGTACACGGTCATTGTTCAACTGGCGGACATGCTGGGCAACCAGGGGCCGGTCCTCCAGCACGTGTTCACCGTGGACACCGCGGCGCCCGCCGCCCCGGTGGTCCATCCGCCGGCCTCCCCCACCCATCTCCCCGCCATCACCATCACCGGCGCCAAGGAGGCCCACGCCCGGATCCTGCTCCATGGAGAACAGATCGTGGGGCCCACGCCGGAGACCGCCTGGCAATAC
>JAAEQC010000051.1 GCA_024231905.1 bacterium
CCGTGGAACCCGCCCCCGAGCTGTGCGACGGGTTTGACAACAACTGCAACGGCGCCGTGGATGATGATCCCGCGGCGCCCCTGGCCGACATCCAGCTCGGCGTGTGCGCGGACTCCCTCAAGGTGTGCGCCGGGGCCGACGGCTGGCTGGAGCCGGACTACACGGGAATACCCGGGTATGAATCTCCCGAGTGTACCCTGGACGGCCTGGATAACAACTGCGACGGCGAAATCGACGTCATTCCCACCGCTGTTCCCGATGTGGTCGGACTGCCTCAAGCCGACGCGGAAGCCGCCATCGACGCCGCGAGACTGACCACCGGCGCCGTGACGCAACAATACAGCGACACGGTTCCCGAGGGCCATGTCATCAGCCAGAATCCGTCCGCGGGCGTGATCGTGCAAATCGAAACCCCCGTGAATATCATCGTCTCCCTCGGCGTCCATTATGTCACGGTCCCCGATGTCACGGGGATGACCCGGACCGACGCCGAGGCCGCCATCGTTTCCGCGGGCCTGGCGGTGGGCGCCGTCACCGGGGACTACATCGATCTCTATCCCGAGGACCAGGTGTTTTTACAGAATCCGTCCCCGGGCGAGTCCGTGATCCATGACACCCCCTTGGATTTCAGCGTATCCCTGGGCGTATGGACCGGCGTGGACCAGACGCCGCCCATGGTGCAGGTCTCCTACGCCCCCGCGGAGGTGAACGTGGGCGACACGGTCACCTTCACCGTCTACGCCGCGGACAACGTGGGCGTGGTTTCCAAGGCCCTCACCGTCAACGGCGTCCCGCTGACCCTGGTGAACAACCAGGCCGATTACCCGGCGACCGAAATGGGCGTACACACGGCCGTCGCCTCGGCCGCGGACGCGGCCGGCTTCACCAACTCGGACAGCGCCTCGTTCATGGTCTACGATCCCAACGACGCCACGCCTCCCATCGCCTCCCTGGATGATTCCGATTGCACGGACGTCACCGCCCTCACGGCCATCACCGGAACCGTGTCCGACGCCGGCCCCGTGTACTATGGTCTGTATTACAGGGAGCAGGGCGCCGACGGCTGGACCGCCCTGGAGTACGGCCAGAGCGGCGACGGCTCCATCACGGGCGAGCTGGGCGTCTTCGACCCCACCATGCTCAGAAACGGCGTGTACGAGATCATTCTCTACGCCCAGGATCTGAACGGGAATTACGCCCTGGATCAAGGCTGCGTCCTCGTGGACGGCGGCATGAAAGTCGGCGTGGTCAACCTCCCGGCCGTTGACGTGAGCATACCGGACCAGGGCTTCCCCCTAAGCCTGGAGCGGGAGTATGACAGCCGGGATACGGGCCCCGGGGATTTCGGCCCCGGCTGGAATCTCCCCTCCTCCAACATCAAGGCCATGACCACCCAAAGCCTTGCAAGCGCCTGGGGCCAGCAGACCATCAGCGGCGCGCTCGCCACCTACGTCCTCATCGAGATGCGCCGTCACGTCGTGGTTCTCCGCCTCTCCGACGACGAGGTCCTCAAATTCAAGATGGCCGTCAGCCCCAAATCCAGCCTGGCAATCCCCATCGCCGGCCACAAG
>JAAEQC010000052.1 GCA_024231905.1 bacterium
AGCGCTGGTTCTTCGAGTGGCAGCTGGGCGCGCCCCACCACTTCAACCAGGCGTTGCTGCTGGAGGCGCGGGAGAGGCAGGAGCCGGCATGGCTGGAGCGAGCCCTGGCCGTCGTGCTGGAGCACCACGATGCCCTGCGCCTGCGCTTCCGTCGTGCGGGGGACGAGTGGCGGCAGGTCAACGAGGGTCCCGACGCAGCCGTCCCCTTCGCTCAGGTGGACCTCTCGGCGCTCGCGGGAGACCGGCAGTTGCCGGCGCTGGAAGCGGCGGCCGCCGCGGTCCAGGGCAGCCTCGAGCTCACCCGGGGGCCGCTGGTGCGGCTGGTGCTCTTCGAGCGGGGGCCGCGGCGGACGGCCCGGCTTCAGTGGGTGATCCACCACCTGGCGATCGACGGCGTCTCCTGGCGCATCCTGCTCGAAGATCTGGATCAGGTCTACCGTTGGCTGGAGCACGGCGAGCCCGTCTCCTTGCCGCCGCGGACCACGTCGTTCAAGAGCTGGGCCGACAGGTTGGCCTCCAGAGCCGGCTTGCCGGCGGTCACCGGCGAGCTGGTCTTCTGGCAGAGCCAGGCGGAAGCGGACGGCGATGATCTGCCGGTGGACCACCCCGGCGGATTGAATACGTTGGCTTCGACCCGCGGGATGACGGTGAGCCTCCCCGCCGAAGAGACCCGGGCTCTCCTCAAGGAGGTGCACCATGCCTACCGGACGCGGATCAACGACCTGCTTCTGG
>JAAEQC010000053.1 GCA_024231905.1 bacterium
CCGAACGTTACGGTGGATACTCCGGCCGACGGCAGCCTGGTTTCCACAGAGCTGATATCCGTCCAAGGCAACGTCGAGGATCCCTACCTTGCCAGCGTAACCGTCAATGGCATTCCAGGCACGATCAGCGGTGACCGTTACACCGCCAGCGATGTTCCCCTGACCGAGGGGGAAAACCTGATCGCCGCCACCGCCGAGGACCAGGCTGGCAACAGCCTGACCACACCGCCTATCCTGGTGGTTCTCGACACCTTGGCCCCGGTTCTCACCATGGACACCTCCGACCTGCCCCAGCTCACCGGTATCGCCACGGTGACCGTGGGCGGAACCGTCTCAGACCCTCACCTTGACTCGGTGCGGGTAAACGAAACCGTGGCCATGGTCAGCGGTGACCAGTGGGTGGCAACCGACGTGCCCCTGGCCGAGGGCGAGAATGTGCTGACCGCCCATGCCCTGGATACTCTTGGGGCCACCAGCTCGAGCCCCGGATTCACGATCACCCTCGACACCCTGGCGCCAGCAATCGTGATGAGCCAGCCCTCCGATGGCGAGGGCTTCGACAGCAACCAGATAACAGTGAGCGGTACCGTCTCCGATCCCCATCTTGATCCGAGCACGGTAACAGTCAACGGGGTCGTGGCCACTGTGACAAACGACGCCTTTTCAGCCGAGCTCGTGTTGGCCGAGGGCAGCACCCAGGTCGTTGTCGAGGCGGCTGACAG
>JAAEQC010000054.1 GCA_024231905.1 bacterium
ACGGACCTTCGCTGAGCAGGCACTCCTGCGGAGGCGTAGCCCCCGCTCCGCTGAAGCAGAGCTGGAAGGCGGCGTGGTCAGCCAGGTCCACGTCGAAGTCGCCCCACCAGTCGTGCCGGTCGCAGGCTGGACCAGAATCGTCAACCGGCCCGAGCAGGCACCCCCGGAAATCGGCGTAATCCGCCAGGTCCACGTCGCCATCTTCGTCGGCGTCGAAGTAGTAGTCGCCGGGCTCCGGACCGCCGCCCCCGCCGCCGAAGTCGCCGCCGGAGGAGTAGTCCAAACGCTCGATCACCGACCCGTCAGCGTTGCCCATCCCCGCCACCGAGAAGCTCTGATTGACCAGGTAGTAGGACGAGTCGCCAGGGGCGCGCTTCGCGCCGGAATCCGTGACGGTGGCGATGCGTTCGTCGAGATACTGGGCTCCGTTGACGTGGAAGCGACTCAGGGTGTCGGAGGCGTCGCGCTCTTCGATTACGCTTTGGCCTGCGTGGGTGTAGCGCGTGGTCACCCCAGCCACCGGATCCTCGAAGGCGATCCGCCGGCCCAGGGCGTCATACGTGTATCGGGCCAGGGCGTTGCTACTGATGTCCCACACTTCCGTCAGCCGGTTGCGCTCGTCGTAGAAGTACTGTCGACCATCCTCGTCCACCGACAGGTTGCCGGCTGCGTCATAGCTGAGCGGCGTGCCGCCGATGTCGGCGTACTCGTTGGCTGCGTTCACCGGGCCG
>JAAEQC010000055.1 GCA_024231905.1 bacterium
ATCCTGGCCTCTCCAACTCGCCAGCAAGCAAGCAGCAGCAGCAGCAGCAAGCAAGCAAGCAACCCCCTGAATTTATGAAAAAATGACTGACATTCTCCTCCCCAGCTCGCACGCCGCGCCGACACCGCGGCCGGTATGGGTGTATGTACAGTGGTGGCACCCACATACATACCACTGGGGTCGGCCCCGGTTGGCTGCCGCCGTACGTACGAGATCCGGAAAATAGTCGTTTTCAAAACCTGGCCTCTCTAACTAGCCAGCAAGCAGCAGCAGCAGCAAGCAGCAAGCAACCCCCTGAATTTGACGTTTTTCGATCCGTACTCCTTAGCCAGGGGAGACCAGCGGCCCTCGACTGTGGTTATGTGTAGGGTGTGCACACTCAGTAGGGTGGTAGGCGGAGAGCCGCTGGTTCGCTCACGATAGTGCTGTGTGAGCAGTCTTTATTGAATTATAGTGCATGTGTTGGCAGTTGGCCTTATCTAGGATTATTTATTCTTACTTTCGGCAAAAAATCGCCAACCTTTGCTTCCACAGCTCCCACGCCGCCCCAGCACCATGGCTGCCATGGGTGTATGTACAGTGGTGGTGCCCACATACATACCACTGGGGTCGGCTCCGGTTGGCTGCCGCCGTACGTACGAGATCTGGAAAATGGTCGTTTTCAAAACCTGGCCTCTCTAACTAGCCAGCAGCAAGCAAGCAGCAGCAGCAGCAAGCAAGC
>JAAEQC010000056.1 GCA_024231905.1 bacterium
CTGATACTCGATCTTGGCCCATGGCATATCAAACCGGACGGTCCGTCTTCGACGGTCCCATGTCATGGTGCCGGCACGGTCCTGGAGCCAATACATGAGCCGGAGAACAGCACGGTAAATGAGCGTGGCGTCGGCGTCGGACCGCCCCTCGACCGCGCTGACCGTGGCAATGCTTTCCGGCCGGGCGTAGAGTTTGTGTAGGGTCGACGCGAAGTGATCGTTGACGTAACGCTCGGCGATTTGCGGGCTCACGATCGATTTCGGGAGCCAACACTCGGACGTACGGCCTGGTGGAGGTCTGCACGCGGCCAGAACTTCGATGGTCGGGAAGCCTTGTTCGAGCTCCACCGAAGAAGGCTCCTGCTCCCGCCGCTGCACCACGACGCTCATCACCTCGTCTACGGCGTTCTCAATTCGTAGGCGGTCCTGCTCGGGGAATCCTCGGAGCGCGTTTCGCCGTGCCGGCCGGCCGAAGGTGAAATATGCGAACAGCAGCGTCCGCTCGACATGGGCGAGTGCGTACCGTTCAGCTTTCGTCTCATCCATCGTTTGGGTCCCTCTCTCGTGCTGCCTGACTTCTTGACATATTCGGGCGGCCCGCGGCTCGACCTGGATTGCGTGCGATGCCCCCTGGTTACCGCGAGCCGCCCGAAACCTCGATCACCGGCGCGACGC
>JAAEQC010000057.1 GCA_024231905.1 bacterium
CGTCGCCACCTTCACCACCTCACGCGCTTTCGTGTACCCCAGCTCGCCATCAGCCACGGCCTTCTTCACCGCCGGCAGACTTTCCAGCTTGCCGGCCAGATGCACGAAGTCGCGGGTCCGCGAGCGTGAGAACCCCAAGCGTTCGATCGCATACTGGTGCATGGATGAGCACCCGAACTTGCGATACAGCTTCCTCCTCATGACCTCCCCAAACCACAGCACAGCGCATTGGCGGGCTTCGTCGAGGGCGGCCAATGAATGGCGCAGCGAACGGTCGACCTGGGCGGCGGAACGGTGGGATTCATAGGGCACGGCGCGCATGGGGCACCTCCTGTGCAGGGCGTCCGTGGGAGGTGCGAACAATATACGAAAATAGGGCGAAAAGCACAAGGGCAAAACCGAGATATAACTATTTATTTCTAGCAGTTACGCATAATTGAACAATCGCCAGAATCAGCAGCCACAATCTCGGTATCTGCTTCTGCAGATCCAGATCCGCATATCCGGATAGGCCGCCCAACAAGGCCCCCGGGGGCCCGCAATCCAGCCCACTCCAGCCCAATCACCCCCCTCACAAACCAATACTCACCCCGCCGCTCAAAGTCCGCCCCGGCCCCGGCAATCCCACCTGGCCGTCTACCCGCGCGTCGAGAATGTTGTCGAGCCGCAGGTGGGCCGTGACCTCGGAGGTGGTTCCCGGCGTTCGCAGCCAGCGCCAGCTCAGGCGCGCGTGCCAGGTGACGCCGGCAGGCAGGCGGGTCAGGCCTACAGGCGCGGTGCCGTCGGCGCTCCAGCGGGGGCCGGTGACGCGGGTTTCGACCGCTGCGCCGGGTCCCTGTGCGCGACGCCAATCCACCGCCACGAACGACTGGTAATCCGGCCGGTCTTCGGCGGCCGCGTCGAATGCGCCATCCTCCTGGACCCGCGCCGCGAGGATCGTGTGTTGCAGTCGCAGGGTCAGGTCACGGCGCAGGTCCCAGCTCCCGACCAATTCCAACCCCGGGACCCGGATCTCCGTCCGGTTCACCCGGCGGAAGGTGCCGGGCCCGGTGGACTCCTTCTCGATGCCGTCGTCCAGCAATCCCACGAAGGCTACGGCTTCGGCGCGCCAGCTGTCGCCCCGGCGAGAGGCGCCGAGCTCCGCCTGGTCCTGCCGTTCGGGCCGCAGGTCCGGATTGGGTTCGAACTTGCCCAACGCTCCGGAGTAGCTCTCGCGCAAGGAGGGGAAGCGGCTGCGCCGGGAGACCGCTGCGTGGACCGTCGTGCGTTCGCCCACCTCGCGCATGAATCGCAGGTTGGCCGCCGTGGCGTTGGCCGCGTCGCCGGCCGTGAAGTCGCCGGTCTCGGGGGTGGCCGAGCGGTCCCAGCCCAAGCCGCCGCGGAGGATCCAGCCCGCCGCGGGCCACCACTCGCCTTCGGCCGCCAGGGAGGTCAGCCACTGGGCGTAGGCGCGCACGGGCCCACCCACCAGGATGCTTTCCCGATGGCGCCCGTAGCGGGCCGAACCCTGGACCGCCACGCTGGCGGTGGCGCCGAGCCAGCGGGTCAGGCGCAGGCGGCCGTAGCCGGTCCGGTCCCAGCTCTTCTCGTAGTCCTCGCCCTGGAGGAGGGGCTCGTCCCAGCGGTCGGGGCCGCGGGGATCGATCTCCTGGCGGTGGATGTCCGCCGACAGGGCCGCGCCCAGGCTCCACACGCCGTCGTCGCACAGGGGCAGGTCGAGGACGCCGCCGGCCAGCAGTCGTTCACGAACGGGGTAGCGCCAGTGGCGCACGTCACCGGCGGGCAGGTCGAGTTCCGGAGCCACGCCTTTCTCGGTACTCCAGGCCGTGGCCAGCAGGCTCAAACGACCGGTCCCGCGCACGGGGCGCGCGCCCCGCAACAGCACCGACCATTGCTCGAGATCGCTGTTGGCCCGGTTGCCGCCGCCGGGTCGGGACACGGCGTCGCGACGGTGCCAGGCGCCGGCGCCCAGCAGGTTCCACGCACCGCTGCGCCGCTGGTGCAGGGCGTGGGTCCGGCCGGCACCGTGCGCTCCGAACCCCACCCCGAGCCGGGTCAGGGGATCCTCGGTCGGCATGGGAGGCAGCAACCGCAGGCTGCCCGCCAGGGCGCCGGGTCCGTCCAGCAGGGCGGCTGGTCCGCGCCGGCCTTCCACCGCGCCCACGGCCACCGCGGGTACGGTCTCCAGGTCGACCCGTTCGTCCCAGGGCAGGTTCAGGGGGATGCCGTCCAGGTAGGTCTGGACGTGGCGTTCGGGGGCGCCGCGCACCATGGCGTGGGCGTCGCCGCGGCTGTTGATAGCGATGCGCGCCGAGGGCAGGCGCACGCCCAGGTCGGCCAGGGAGACCGGGTCGGCCGCCTCGATATCGGGACCCGAGAGTACGGTGCGGTCCTGGCGCGGCACGGGCTTGCGGCCGGCGGTGATGACCACCAGTTCGGGCAGGTCCACCACCAGGGAGTCGCCCTCCACGGCGGTGGCGGCACCCTCTGCGGAGGCGACGGATTGGGGAGCGAGGATGGCGATGGCGGCCAGGAAGAGCCCGGCCGCCAGGAGGCGTTCATGCATGGGTGATCACTCCGCTGGGCCGTAGCCTTCCTTGTAGCGCAGGATGCGGGCGGGGCAGCCGGCCACGACGGCACCGGCGGGTACGTCCTTGGTCACCACGGCGCCCGCGCCCACCACGGCGTCCTTGCCCACGGTCACGGGCAGGATGGTGGCGTTGGAGCCGATGCTCGCCCCGTTCTCGATGGTCGTGGGCAACCAGGCGTCCTTGTCCGGCTGGGGCGGCATGGTGTCGTTGATGAACATGACGCCGTGGCCCACGAAGACGTCGTTGCCGACGGTCACCATCTCGCAGATGAAGGTGTGGCTCTGGACGCTCGTGCGGTCGCCGATCTTCACGCCGTTCTGGAGTTCCACGAAGGTGCCGATCATGGAATCCCGGCCCACTTCGCACTCGTACATGTTGACGAAGTTCCAGACCTTGGTGCCCTCGCCGATCCGGCAGTCGCGGATGAGTTGCGTGTCGTTGACGGGGTAGTCCATAATGGCTCCTGGCTCGCGGTCCGATGTCGTGCCGCGCAGGTGCGCGACGGTCGCCGGCCAAGATACTACGCGAAGGGAACCAAGTCTTGGAAAATGACATGACGGCGCCGCCCGGCCTCGGTTGGAGCGATTTCGCGCGCCGACGCTATGTGCGCGGGAGCGGCCACACCTGGTACGACGGAACCGAGGCGGAGTTGCTCGACCTGGTGCGGGCCGGTTGGGCCGGACGGCGACCGGGCCAGGGGCGCACCGATCTCGACACCGTGGTGATCGTGCCTGTGGACCCTGCTCGCTTCACCGGCAGCACGGTCCTGGTGGATGAGGATACGACCCTGTCCGCCTCCCTAGTGCGGCGTGAACCGGAAGAGGAACCCTACGTGGAGGTGTGCGCCGCCGGTTCCTGCGAGGAGGTCCGCCACGCGAGCGTCGTGCTCTACAGCGCCGCGGCCCTGGATCTCAACGGGGGCGCCCGGAGCCGTGATTTCGACTGGGAAGTGGTGGCGCTGCTGGCCTCGGCCGTGGCGGAGGAACCCATGGACCCCCTCACCATGGCGCGCAACATGCTCGCCAGGCCCGGGGGTACGCCCTGCGACTACACGGCGCGGGAGTTCGCCGAGTCCGTGTGGTACTGGGCCCGGCGGGCCAAGGCGGGGGGTTGAGATGTTCTTCCTGATCTTCGGCTGGGGACCGCGCTCCAAGGACCTGGGCTCAGGCGGGTACCACGACTGCCCACGCTGCCACAACCACGTCATGCGCCGCCGCGTCGAACGCACCAACTGGATCAACCTGTTCTTCCTACCGGTGTTGCCCACCAATCGCAAGACCGTGCTGGCCTGCCCCATCTGCGCCCACGAGGAAGAGGTTACTTGACCACCGGTAGTCCTGCCTGCTGCCAGCCGACGATGCCGCGCCTGAGGTTCGCCACCTGCTTGTGACCGGCGTCGACGAGCAGCTTCGAGGCCACGGTGCTGCGGTTGCCCGTGCGGCAGTAGATGAGGACCGGGCGGTCCATGTCCCCTGCCAGTTCGCCCAGCCGTTTCTGCAGTTCCTGCACCGGCAGTAGGACGGCACCTTCCAGATGGCCGCCGGCGAATTCGCGGGCCGTGCGCACGTCCAGCACCAGGGGGTCGTGGTCGGTGATGAAGGCCGCGCCCTCGGCGGTGGTCACGTCCTTGAAACCGGCGGACAGGAATTCGACGGCTTCGATGGTGCCCGTGGCCTCGCCCAGGCTGAAGGGGAAGGAGCCGGCATTGGGCACCTTGAAGTAGGTCTTGGCGCCCTCGGCCACGGGGAAGTTCATGTCGACGCCCAAGTCGGGCACCTGGAGCCGGAAGGGCAGGCCGCCCGCCACCTCGGGACGGACGTAGTCACCCCGGTAGATGCGGAACTCCTGGCCCTTGGCCGCGGGATCGAAGGTCAGCACCCGCAGTCCCCGGTCGATGCGGCCGGAGACGGCCGTCGCTGACGTGGTTTCCGCGTTCTCACCGCCGCTGCCGCAGCCAGCCAGAAAAAGGGCCAGGACCGTTGCCGCCACCCCGATCGTCGTCTTCTTCACGTCCGGAAACACACCTTTCACACCGTCACGGGTCCCCGGGGATCCGGGTCAAAGACATTCGCGGCTTCGAAAATATAGTGTGGGCCGCGTTTCGCCAGGGATTCAGGCCTCCGAAGTGGCTCCTGCCAGGAGGCGGGTCGGCAGAGCCGCCTCGCCGGTCAGACAACTGTGCACCGGCCACACGGGCAGCAGATCGCCGGTGCGGATCCGGCCAAAAACCTCCGCGAACCGCGCCGGAGCGGTCCGGACGATACCATGCTCCTGGGAAATATCCACCACCGGTGCCGCGTCCAGCACCCGTGGACCTTCACCGTCGAGCCGGCCCACAAGTCCGTACACGGGTCCCGGGAGCTGTTCCTTGGACAGATGCACCGCTCCGCCGTGGAGGACGACCCGTCCTCGGGCGGCATCGAGGGCCACCACCGGGCAGGCTACGCAGGCGGCCAGGTCGTCGTCCCGGCAGACGCCCAGGGCCCGCTGCATGAGGTCGAAGTAGACGAAGTTGCCCGGGCGCACCTCGTCGACGCCCGTGAAGCTGTCGACGGCGCTGCAGGTGGGGGTGTCGCCCACCGACAGGAGCAGGTCGCGGCCGGTGGCCTCGCGGGCGGTGGCCAGGCGGCGGGCGGTCTCGCTGAAGAGCTCCGGCAGGTCCTCGCGGGCCGTGTGGTAGCTGTGCCCGGCGTGAGTCAGCAGGCCCGTACAGACGGCGCTCTCGGCCACGGCCTTCAGGCGCGGGCCGTCGTCCCATGGCACGCCGCTGCGGCCATAGCCCGTGTCCACCTTGATCCACAGGGGCGCCGTGTCGCCGATGACGTGGCGCACGGCCCGGGCCGCCTCGGGGGTGTCCACGGTCAGGCCCAGGGAGCCGCCCCGGTCGGCCAAGCGCCAGGCCAGGTCGCCCAGACGGGGCAGCTGGCGGGGGTTGACCAGGAAGGCCAGGGTGAGGTCGTCCCAGTCGTGGTCGGCGAAGTGGGCGGCCATGTCCAGGCTCGAGACGGTGATGGCCGTCACGCCCGCCTCGGCGAACCAGCGGCCGATGGCGGCGTTGCGGTGGGTCTTGAAGTGGGGCCGGAAGCGCACGCCCGCGGCGGCGGCCTTGGCGGCCATGCGGGCGATGTTGGCGCGGGCGCGGGTTTCGTCCACAAGCAGAGTGGGACGGTCGAGGCCGAGACGGTCGAGGCGGTCGCAGGTGGCGCGGAGCATGGCGTCCATTTCCAGGGTTGGAGAATGCCGGACGATCCGGCGGAGTATAGTCCCTCGTCGCCATCAGCGGTTGCCAAATCGACGTCCGTGTCCGACCATCCCGGCGGAGGTTTCCCATGAAGTGCCCGGCCTGCCGCGTCACCATGTACGTGGCCGAACACGAACACATCGAACTGGACCTGTGCGCCAAGTGCGAGGGTGTGTGGTTCGACGCCGACGAGTTGGAACTGATTCTGGGCACGGGCGAAGCCTGCGCGCTGGAGGGGGCCGAGGTCCAGGAGGATGACCTGCGCTGCCCCCGCTGCCGCAAGACCATGCAGAAGGCGAATATCGGGCCCGAGCGGGGGGTAGTGATCGACGTCTGCCCCGACGGTTGCGGCCTGTGGTTCGAGCGGGGAGAGGTACCCGCCCTGTGCCGGGACCTGGAGGCGAGCGGCTGGCGACTGGAGCCGGCGGTGCGGAGCTTCCTGGGGGACATGTTCAACGAATAGCGTGACGGCCGTGCCGTCCGGAAAGGTCCAAAGATGCTAGCGTTATTGATTCCACTGGGACTGATCGTCGTCGTGATCGTGTGGGTCGTGGGGATCTACAACGGTCTGGTGCGCCTGCGCAACCAGGTCAAGGAAGCCTGGGCCCAGGTGGACGTGCAGCTCAAGCGCCGCTTCGATCTCATTCCCAACCTCATGGAGACGGTCAAGGGCTACATGAGCCACGAGCGGGAGACCCTCGAGGCCGTGACCCAGGCGCGCGCCGCCGTGGCGGGCGCCGGCTCCATCCCCGAACGCATGCAGGCCGAGTCCGGTCTGGCCGGGGCCCTGGGCAAGCTCATGGTGACGGTGGAGGCCTATCCCGACCTGAAGGCCAGCGCCAACTTCATGCAGCTCCAGGAGGAACTGACCAGCACGGAGAACAAGATCTCCTTCGCGCGGCAATTCTACAACCAGGCCGTCATGAGCATGAACAACAAGGTGGAGATGTTCCCCGGCAACATCATCGCCGGCATGTTCAACTTCGCCAAGGAGACCTTCTTCGAGGTGACGGAAGAGGAGCAGCGCGAGGCTCCCAAAGTCAACTTCTCCTAGGCGCGCCGCATGTGGGAGCAGATACAAGCCAACCGGCGTAAATCCGTGGTCCTGGTCTTCGCCTCGGCCCTCCTGCTGGCCGCCCTGGGCTGGGCCCTGGGTGAGTACTTCGGCGGCCGCGGCTTCGGACCCTACGGCATCGGCTTCGCGCTGATCGTCTGGGGGATCATGACCCTCGTGGCCTGGTTCCAGGGGGATCAGGTGCTGCTGGCGGTGGCCGGGGCCAAGAAGATCCAGAAGAGCGACCTGCCCATGCTCTTCAACGTGGTCGAGGAGATGACCCTCGCTTCGGGTCTGCCCAAGATGCCGGACGTGTACGTCATCGACGACCCGGCTCCCAACGCCTTCGCCGCCGGCCGCCGTCCCGACACGGCGGCGGTGGCGGTGACCTCGGGTCTCCTGAAATCCCTGAACCGCGACGAACTGCAGGGGGTCATCGCCCACGAGATGGCCCACGTGAAGAACCGCGACGTCCAGCTCATGCTCTTCGCCGGCGTGCTGGCCGGGGCCATCGTCATGCTGGCGGAGGTGGGACTCAGGGGCATGTGGTTCGGCGGCGGGCGCAGCCGTTCGCGGCGGGACAGCGGCTCCGACGGCTCGGGTATTTTCGCCGTTTTAGCCATCGTACTCATGATCCTGGCGCCCATCCTGGCCCAGCTCATCTACTTCGCCATCAGTCGCAAGCGCGAGTACCTAGCCGACGCTTCGGCCGCCGCGTTCACGCGCTATCCCGAGGGGCTGGCCTCGGCCCTGGAGAAGATCGCCGCCTCGCCGCGGAAGCTGGCCTCGGCCAACAGCGCCACGGCGCCCATGTACATCATCAACCCCCTCAAGCGCACCAAGAAGATGGCGGCCAACGCCACCGGCACGCACCCGCCCATCGACGAGCGGGTGAAGGTGCTCAGGGCCATGTCCGGTGCGTCGTTCGCCGACTACGAGGCCAGCTTCCGGCAGGTCACGGGGAAGAAGGGCGTGGTGCCCGGTTCGGCTTTGGCAGACGAGGAAGCCGGCTCGGCGCCGCGGACCCGCACCGAGGCCCCGGAGGATCCCCTCCAGCGCGAGCGGGCCCGCCAGGTGGACGATCTCTTCTACAAGGACAAGGGCTGGCAGCGCATCGCCTGCCCCTGCGGGACGACCCTCAAGCTGCCGCCGGACTTCGAAGCGCGGTTGGCACGGTGTCCCAAGTGCGGGCGTGAACACCCGGCAGGCTGAAACGAACCCGGCGGGTCGAAACGAAAAGGGGCAGGTATCAACGACCTTTTCAGAGAGTACCTCGGCAAGGCGTTGGTGATCGTCGTCGTGGCCTTGATCGTCACCGTAGGCGGGGTCTACGCCCGCCAGCGCTGGGTGACCGCGAATTTCCACGAGGTCCTGTCCGGAGAGGTGTACCGCGCCGCCCAGCCATCGTCGGCCCAGCTGCGGGCCTGGACCGAGCAGCACGGCCTGGCCACGGTGCTCAACCTGCGCGACGACCGGGGTTTCCAGGACGAGGCCGCGGACGCCCGGTCCCTTGGCCTGCGGTACGTGCACCTGCCCATCTCCGATAGCCATCCCACCAAGCGCTGGGACTTCCTGGCGTTGCTGGACAGCCTGGAGTCCCTTCCGCGTCCCCTGCTGATCCATTGCCGCGCCGGCGCCGACCGCACGGGTGCCGCCAGCGCCCTGGCTCTCATGGCCGTGGGGGAGCGCCCGTTCGCCGAAGCCCGGGGGCAGCTGGCGCCGGCCTATCTGCATTTCGGAGACGACCCCGAGGCCGTCGAGGGCGTCGTGCTGAGGTACGCCGCCTACTGCGAGCGCTTTGATCGCGATCCTGGAGGCTGGGCCGAGTACCGGCGCTGGGCCGCGGACCATTACTCTCACGCCTTCTATCAGGTGGACATCACCGCGCCCGATACGATCCGCGCTGCTGCGGGGCGGCTCGCCGCGGTCGATCTGGTGGTCCACAACCGCACCGACCAGGCCGTTCCCGGCGGCCAGGCGGGATTCGACATCAAGCTCGCCGCTTACTTCGGCTCGGCCCTGGACCAGGTGCCCGACCGTGAGTTCTTCCCGCGCCTGGCGGTGACAGAGGACATCGCGCCCCACGACTCGCTGGCGGTGACAAGAGAGTTCCAGGCGCCAGAGGAGCCGGGCGTCTACGAACTGCGCTTCGATCTGTTGGAGGAGAACGTGACCTGGTTCTGCACGGCGGGTTCGCCGGAGTATGGGGTCGTGCTGACGGTACGCTGACGTGAGACACAGACCCGCGCCGGGTGAGCCAGAATCTACGGTTTGGTCAAGTCGGGCGCCACGGGGTTCGAGTTCATGTCTTGGTCGCGGCTACTTCAGCAGGATCATCTTCTTCGTGCTGCCCAGAGGGTCTCCATCTAGAAGGAGCCGGTAGAAATAGACGCCGCTGGAGGCCCGGCTGCCGTGCCCGTCGGCCCCTCTCCAGATCAGATCGATGGGTCCCTGCTGCACCACTCCACCACCGACGCGCGCTACCAATGCGCCACGAACATCGTAGACTCGGATTTCGACAACGCCGTCGCGCGGAATGTTACAGTGGAAGCGTGTCTCCGGATTGAACGGATTCGGTACGTTTCGTAGGTGGAGGCCCTCCGTTCGCCAGTCGATCGTCGTATCGGACAGGTCCGATGGGAGTGGGACTGAATCCGTCGTAGCAGTCAGGGGCACCATGGTGTACGGAGCCAGTGGATCATTGGTTTCGATATGCAAACAGCGCACGTAGGTCTGTTCGCTCGCGAAGGGCAGTGTGCCGGTGATCCGCATGATAGCCTCGCCACCTGGGGGAACGGTCACGGCGTTGGTATCTAGGACCAACTCGAGATTCGACCCGAGCAGCGAGTAGATTTCGTTGGCCAGTAGGTTGATGATCTCGGGAGTGCCGTCACCGTCGGCGTCGAGTCCGAAATTGACGGCCTGGAAGGCGTTGAAGTACGCGTTGCGATGGGGATTCAATACGATAGCGGAATAGTCGGGGTGATCGGACAACGTCCCAAGGACAAGGGCGTCGTCCAGAACATCGACGAGTTGTCCATTGCGTTCATACTGGTCGTGTGACCACGATACCAGCCGGATCGAATTAGGATAGTTGAATACGGAATCATGGGGCATCTCCGCATGCAGCTCTGACGGCACAAAATACTCACCGTGGTATCTGACGCCCAGCAACGTGAACAGAGGGTGTTCCCAGTACTGGCTCATGAATGCATCCGCGAAGACAAGGAACCCGCCCTCCGCCACGTATTCGTAGAGAGCGTCTAGGGCTCCGGATGTCATCGGACGCCTGCAATTGCTGACGAGAACGATCTCCCACGCCGTGTTGCTGCCGAGTTGAACCGCAAGAGAAGAGGAAAGTATTACCCTGCGCGGCGACAAACCCAGGGTTCGGACAGCCCGGTCGTAAAACCGCCAGTCCGTCGATGCATCTTCGAGTATGAGTGCCAAGCCGGATAGGTCCGTATGTGTCGGTAGCGTGCCTTCATCATCCGGTAGCGGCGGATATCCGGCCACGGCAGTGACCAAAAGCGGCGAACCGCCCCTGTTGGCCATGACGACCTGCGATTCCATGGCGCTTCCCGGCATGCCCGATATCGCCAGAGATTCCGGAACGATCTCCATGACCGGTGGATCGCCGGTGAACCCGACGAATACCACCTCGACGAATGGTTCGTCCGGGTCGTCCGCCTCGATGATGAGAGTCTCGTGGATATCCATCTGTCCAGTAGGTGTGTACATCACTTTGACGGGTAGGACCTCGCCAGAGGGCAGAACCTTTCTGTGGACATTAGGATGGAGATTGTAGTCTGGGCTATAGATCCTACTGATCTTGAGGTCAGCGCATCCCTTGTTCTCGACGAAGACCGTGTCGATGATCGTCGTACCCGAAAAGACGATACCGAGATCGACCACGTGCGACGATACCTGGATATCGGGCGCGCTCTCGACATGCAACGCAGCCCCAAGAACCGTCCGCGGGTAGTCCGGGTCATTGGACGTGGCAACAATGTCCCTGGCGCGATTACCGGCGCAAAGCTCTCGCGCCGAATAGGTGACCACGAATTCGGCCGAGCCACCCGGAGCCACACTGGCTGCTGCCGGTTCGACCGCCAGCCAATCCGGTTCGACCAGGAGACTGATAATCTCGTTCTCGAGCAGATCGATCACATCCGGCATCTCGTCCCCGTCGAGGTCCCCGAGGTAGTTGAAGGCCTGGAAACCGTTGCAGATCGTCCTACCAGTGGTTCCTACTACGATAGCAGAGTCATCGGGATAGCCGTTAAACGCCGCCATCTTCACCGAGGGCTCCAAGGCGGTCAGAAGTTGTCCGTCTCGATAGCCCTGGTTGTCTGTCGGGTCGAGAGTCTTCACCCGATGAGGTAGATTGAAAATCCAGTGGTCGGACTCCGTCGCGGAGAATGCCAGAGGTTTGGTGATCGTATGAACGAAGCCGATACCAAGCGAGACCAGGAGCCGGTGATCCGGGTAGAGGTACATCTCCTGCTCCGCGAAGATCAATCGACCACCCGCATCGACATAATCGGCAAGGTCCTCGAGCATCCAATCGGTCGTGTGCCAGAAGTAGTTGTTGACGATGACCAGATCCCAGGCCGTGCCTTCGTTGAAGTCGGTCATGAAGGCGTCGACCGTCGCCGTCAAGACGTGACCTAGTCCCAGGTTCAGAAGTGCATGCGAGTAAGGATGGATGGGGGATGTGCCCCCCTCCAGCACGAGGATATTCTCGACTTCTCCGATACGATGGAGGTTCTCATAGATACGGCGCTCGAACGGAGGCAACTCGATACCAGGCTGAAGTGACTTCGAGGTCGCAGGCAATGCAGCAAAGGGAGTGTCTTTATGCGCGAACACCGCGTCACGATCGATGGCCTCGGCCGTGATTCCCTCACATGCATCGACTACGACATCGAGGGCCGAGTCTCCGGTGTTCATCACCCTGATTCGGCGTTCGGCCGTTTCCCCCGTGAGTAGTTCCACGTCAAGGTAGTCGGCGTCGATCACGAGGACGGGGGCAGCGGAAGTGGCCGAACCCGTAGTCACCACAAACAGCATTGCCACGATAGGATGTAGCCGAAGCACTCGTGCGAATCGGGGGGAATACCGATGTGTGCTGCGCCTCGCGGCCGGATCTGTCTCTTCAGGTCGCTTCATGACTCTCGCTCACTTGTGCGACAGAAACCTAATCGCAATACCTGTATGTCAACGTCGAGCTAGCGGAACAGGGCCTTCAATCCACCGAGACTCTCTCGTTGGGCCGGGACGGGCCCGGACGCCATGGGCATGTACTCGACATGCGTATAGATCCCGGTATCGTCATTGGCATCCCAGATCCAACCCGCGACGGCAGTCGAATCCGCCGTTCCCCAGTAATTGTTCCGGAGATCGATGACGGCGGAATTTCCCAGGTCGTAGTTCTCTAGTCGCACTGAACGCAAGCCGCTGCTGAGGATATGGTTTCCGGACCCTCGGACCGAACTGCCACTCAGGAGAACCGTGCCGTCAGCTGCCGGCTCGATGATGTTGTCGTACAACTCGATCACTCCGCCCTCGGGACCATCAATCCAGAGCGCGTAGTCGACCGTGACCGCGTGTGATCGGAGTCGGCAATTCTGCACGATGGCGTGTTGACCCGGGTTGGCTCCGATATAAAGCAGGTCGGAAAAATAGCAGCCGGTGATCTCGAAATGGCCTCCGACTGAACTCCGCACACCGCTCAGAAAGGAATTCGCGAGTATCGTGATACCGTTACTGCTGCCCACCCTCACATCGCCGCTGGACAGGAAACGACAGTCCTTAACAACCACAGAATCCTGCACAAACGCATACAGGCTATTTCGCAGGTTGCGGCCTGATAGCCCCCCGGATTCCATCGTGCAGTTGACGACGACCACAGCGCGGGCGATTTGACTCTGATCCCAAGAACTCCGACAACGAATTGAGTACGCATTACCCTGGAAACGGCAATTCTGAACACTCAGGTTCCTACCGTATGACATAACACCCATGTATGTATTGACGATAGTGATGTTCTCGACAACAAGCGTCCCCGTCGACCACCATCTCAAACCGTAATACAAATCTTGGATGTCGTTGTACTGCAGGGGCCCGACGATGACGGAATCCGGGGAGTCACCGCGGATCGTCAAGTTCTTGTCTCCCTCGATATCGGCGACCACATACCGGACTCGCCACCCGTCGTCATATTCACTCAGTTCGCTGTACCGCCCCGGCGCCACGTAGATCGTATCCCCTGACGCTGCCCATTGCGCAGCCTCGTGGATTCTGTCCGAGTCGCCGCTTCCATCCAACGCGACACGCCAGGTCCGGGCCCAAACCTGTGAGGGAGGGGATATACAGATCGCCATGAACAGGAACGCCGAGATTAGGTGCCGGACTTTCATGACCCTGATCCCATACTGAGATATCTGTTCTCGATAATCGTTTTACCTCGCCTCATTGTATCACAATCTGACGGCCTCCAGTTATAGCGCGTCGGAGAATGTCCGGGCATCTCCAATGATTCTCATCATGGGCCTGCTCATTGACCGCCGTCGTCGCCCTGCGCTTCCATGCCCAGCCGCCCCAACGCCTCCAGCAACGCCTTCCCCTTGTCCAACGACTCATCATACTCGGCGTCCGGATCGCTGTCGGCGGTCACGGCGCCGCCGATGCCCACGGTGGCCCGCCCGCCCGCGCACACGGCCGTGCGGATCACGATGTTCAGGTCCATGCCGCCGGACCGGTCGAAGTAACCCACGGCGCCGCTGTAGGGACCGCGGTCCCAGGTCTCGTAGCGGTCGATGAGGCCCATGGCGGCGATCTTGGGCGCGCCGGTCATGGAGCCGCCGGGGAAGCAGGCGGCCACCAGGTCGAAGGCGTCGTGGTCGTCCCGGAGCCGGCCGCGGATGGTGGACACGAGCTGGTGGACCGTGGCGTAGGATTCCACCACCAGCAGCTCCGGCACGTGGACGCTGCCCAGTTCGCACACCCGCCCCAGGTCGTTCCGCGCCAGGTCCACGATCATGATGTTCTCGGCCTTGTCCTTCTCGCTCATGGCCAGGGAGCGCTTGAGCTTCTCGTCCGCCACCGGATCGGCGCCGCGGGGGCGGGTGCCCTTGATGGGACGGGTTTCGGCCAGGCGGTCCGGTGTCAGGCCGAGGAAGCGCTCCGGGGAGGCGGACACGAGCTGGTGGTCGCCCAGGTCGAGGAAGGTGGCGAAGGGGGCGGGGTCGATCTGGCGGAGGATCTCGTAGAGGCGCCAGGGGTCGCCCCGGAGGGCGGCTTCCAGGCGGTGGGTGAGGCACACCTCGAAGACGTCGCCGGCCAGGATGTGCTGGCGGCAGCGTTCCACCAGGGCGCCGTAGGCCACCCGGTCGCAGGTGGTGCCGACGGCGATCGACGCGCCGGCGGGGGCGGGCCGGGGACCGGGATCCGGCGCTGCGAGCCGTTCATTCCAGGCGGCGAAGCGGGCCTCGGCATCGCCTTCGGGATCGTCGCCGCGACCGGTCACCGTCAGGGAGGTGACGCCGGTCTCGTGATCGTGGGCCAGCACCTCGTCGGCCACCAGGAAGGCCAGGTCCGGCAGACCCTGGTCGTCGCGGCCTGTGTCGGGCAGGTTCTCCAGGGCGTGGCCCGCCTCGTAGCCCAACCAGCCCACCAGCCCGCCTGTGAAGGGGACGGCCGGGTCCCCGGGGGCCTCGGTCGCGTAGGCCTCCTGCAACTGCCGCAGGGTAGAGAAGGGATCGGCGCTCCAGGTGCGGCGCTCCGGTTCGGTGAGAACCGCGCCGTCGGGTCGCCGCCAGGTGGTGAGGGTGATCAGGAAGGCCTGGCCGCCGCGGGGACCGGGCATGCCGCGCCGCCGTTTGGCCGTGAGCAGGGCGCAGGGGCGGCCGCCGGTGAAGGTCCAGCGGCCCAGGGCGCCGCTCCCGGGTTCCTGGGCGCTGTCCAGCAGGAAGACCGGGCCGTCGGCGACGAAGAGGCGCGCGCAGCGCCACGGGGGGCGGTCCAGGTCCAGGCGTCGAGTCAGGGTCGTGGTCATGTTCCGTCCAGGATGCGGTCCAGGCGCGCGCGCAGGGCCGTCACGTGGGTGCCTTCCCAGTAGAGCTGGTCGCAGTCGGCGCAAACATAATACACGTCGAGCCAAGCTGCCGTGCGCGGGGGGATGCGGTGGGCTACGTCGGCCTTGGCCACTTCGGATACCAGACCGTTGCAGCGGGGACAGCGGCCGAAGGGACGGGCCCGGGAGGCCAGGCCGTAGCGGCGGACCACGGCGGCCGCCTGGCGGTCCGGGTCGTCGTCGATCACCAGCATGGCGCGCACCAGTTCGCGGCGCTTGAGCAGGGCCCGGTGGCCGCTGAGTACGATGCGGTCCTCGTTCAGGCCCCGGCGGGCGATCTCTGCCTCGTGGGCCTGCGGGCGCCAGGCCGTGTCGAAACCCAATGTGCGCAGCAGGCGGGCCAGGGCGCCCAGGTGGCCGTCGCAGAGGAAACGGGCGTCGCCGGGATCGGCCTGCCGGACCGGGGACACCGCCAGGACATCGCCGTCGGCAACCGGGGCCTCGAGACCGCGAGCCCCACCGCCGTCGTCCACGACTCGGCCGATCTCGCAGTGTGGAACCCCGGCGGCCTCGATTGCGTCCTTCACCGAGGTGGGTCCGGGCAGTCGCCGGACGACCCGTCCACAGCCACGTTGCCCGGTGGCGAGGCGGGCCAAACCGTCTTTCAAATCGAGAGTGATTGTCAACATTTCGTGAAACCTGCTCTCACCAGTCACGAACGTTTGACACGGCGCCCGGGTTCGGGCTAGGTTAGCCGACCTTCCCCCGCCCGTGTGGGGCAGGATCACGTTAGCTTCGGGACCGCCCCCTCGCCTCCGCGGCCCCACACCTTGCCCGGAGGGCCTCGTGCGCCACAGGCGGAAACCCCTGCTATCGGTCCTACTGGCCTTGATGGTCTGCGCCGCCCTTGCGGCCCCGGTCATGGCCGAGCCAGTAACCCACAGTCATACCAATGTGGGCCTGCTAGGCGTGAATGTCACGAACCTTGGTTACATTGGCCACGCTTTCAGTAATCCGGGCCTTCCGTCAGCCGAGTACCCATTGAATTCCAACGTAGAGCACGTCTACCGCGGAGGTCTCTGGGTGGGTGCCCGTACGCCTGACGGTTCGCTCCATGTCTCCACTGGCGCCCAGGATGCCAACAATCTTGCGGCAGGAGATGAAATTCGCGAGTTTCGCGATTTCACGAAAGGCAGCCCGGAGGATCCGACTGGTATCTATCAGACGACGACTTGGTCCAACAATCAGAACAGTGACCACTTCCACCCCGATGCCCTGGCCACCCAACATATCAACCACTACTTCCACGACCTCTTCATTCTGGAATCGGGATCCCACACCGCCCTGGGTATTCGCGTCCATTTGCGCACCCTGGCGTGGAGCATTCCCTACGCCGACGACTTCGTTATTCTCGACTACACGCTGGTAAACATCAGCGATGAGGACATGAGCGATGTTTACCTGGGCTTCTGGTGCGATACCACCGTGGGCAACACGGAGAACACGGACCCCTACGACCCCCAGGCCCCCGTGGGCTGGAACTTCTACGACGACATGAACGGCGGCTGGGGCCCAGCGGGCCAGGTGCCGACCCACGCCGCGCCCGGCGACGACAACATCTGGATGGCCTACGAGCACGACGCCGACGGGGACGAGGGGCTGGCCACCAGCTGGATCGGCTACCGCCTGCTGGGCACGAACCGGGAGGCGCAGCCGGAAGAGGGCACGCGGCCGGTGTCCTACAACGCCTGGAGCTTCAAGAATCTGCCCGACGAGGACGACTGGTACATCCGTCCCGACGACCCGGACAGCATCCCGCAGATCGGCAAGTACCAGCTCATGAGCAACGGCCAGTTCGACGTGGGCGAGACCCAGGAAGTCGACTTCACCCGGCCGGGCAACTGGGTGTCCATCATCTCTACGGGGCCGTTCCCCCACTGGGCCGCGGGCGACACCATGCGCATGTCCTGGGCCATCGTCGCCGGGCCCGATTCCCTCGGTCTGCTGGACAACTCGCGGGTGTCCCAGCTGGCCTACGACAACGGATTCGAGATCCCTGGCGGTCCGCCGTCGCCGATTCTGGACTTCGCCTTCGCCGACGATTCGGTCATCATGCGCTGGGCACCCGGCGATTCCATCGATGCCGCGGGCGACCCCCTGCTCGACGACAGTCCGCTCCGCTCGCCCGAGCACCACATTTCCAGCGCCACCGACAAGCCGGACTTCCAGGGCTACCGCGTCTACCGCTACCAGGGCCAGACCATCAGCCAGGATCCCTATTCCCTGTCCACGCTCATCGCCGAGTACGACAAGATCGACGGCATCGGCTTCGACGCGGGCCTGCCGCCGTTGAACGAGGACGGCCTGCGCGAGGTCGTCGACACGGATCTGCTGGACGGCTTCCCTTACTGGTACTCGGTGGTGTCCTTCAGCGCCCCGGACCTGGTGGAGGGGCTGCCCGAGTTCCAGAGCGGTTTCAACGAGAACGCCGAACTGGTCCATCCCGGGCCGGCGCCCGTCCGTCCCGGCGACCCGCGCAAGGTGGGCGTCTATCCGAACCCCTATCGGGCTGCGTCCCTCTTCGACAGCCGCGGCGGCGAACAGGAATTCGGCCGCCGCATCTGGTTCACGGGACTTCCGGCCCGTTGCAGTATCCAGGTCTTCACGGTGGCCGGCGATCTGGTGCAGACGCTGTTCCACGACGACCCCAACTCGGGCCAGGAACCCTGGGACCTGCTCACGGGGCACACCCGGGCCATCGCCTCGGGACTCTACGTCTATGCGGTGGAGGACCAGGACACGGGCGAGATCCAGCGCGGAAAACTGGTGATCATCAAATGAGCCAACGTCGCGAATCCCAACGCCTCGCCACCCGCGGTTTCACCCTCCTGGCCGCGGTCCTGGCCTGCGGCATGGTGGGCTTGGCCGCGTGGACGGCCGGCTGTTCCCGCAACGAACCCTTCGACCCGGAATCGGTGGCCAATGCGGTGCCGGTCGCTACGATCTTCGTCCAGACCCCGGGTCCGGACACCGAACTCAATCCCACCAGCTACTACGAGCGTCGTTTCAGCTGGTCCGGCAGCGACCGCGACGGCTGGATCCGCGAGTACTACGTGTCGATCCGCACCGACCGCGATGTGCCCGCGCCGTGGGATACGACCCTGCGCACGGACACGACCCTCAGCTTCGCCCCCGACGTCGAGGGCAACGCCGAGGCGCTGATTATCGTGGCCTGCCGCGACGATCGCGGCGCCCTGAGCGACACGGTTTCACAACTCATCCCCATGCGCAACTTCCCGCCGGCGGTGAACTTCCAGTCGGACTACGAGCCGCTGACGAACATGCAGCGCGAGATCGACAACAGCGGCGCCGAGCCCGATACGACGTTCTGGAACTGGGGACCCACGGGCTTCCGCTTCTTCGCCTTCGACCTGGACGGCTCCGTCACCATGGACCCGTTCTTCCGTTACACCCTCATGGACTCCGAGCCCACGGTCACCTGGGCCCATGACGACCAGGACGCGGACCCGGAGACGGGCTGGGTGCAGGTGCCCTTCGTCTCCATCGACGAGTTCAAGACCTTCGACGTGCTGGTCAAGCGGGCGACGCCCGGCGACCGCACGCTGACGGTGGCGGTTGCTGACGAGGGAGGCGCAGAAACGCGCTTCACCTACAGCTGGGAAGTGCGGGCTCCCGCGGGTCCGGTGCTGTGGGTGGCAGACAACACTCCGTCCTTCGGCCAGACCTTCTGGGGTGAGGCCCTGGACGCCCACCTGGGCGCGGGCGGCTGGCAGACCTACGAGTTCCTCTACGGCTTCCCCGACAACGCCGGGGTGCTGCTGGCGACCATGCGCCTGTTCGACGCGGTGGTCTGGTCGGGGGGCTCGACGAGCCCCATGCTCCAGTCGGCTTCGGCCAACAACGGGGTCCTCTTCCAGTATGTGGCTCCTCTGGGCGACGAGGATCCGGGCCGCTTCATGCTGGCCACACCCAATCTCGTGGGCACGAGTTCCAGCCTGCAGCCGGCCTTCCGTCAGACGGTGCTGGGCCTGACGTCCTCCCAGGATCCGCTCGACGTCATGGACGACATGAACGGTTCCCTCTGCCTGGCCCAGGACGGTTCGTTGCCGGATATGGCATGCAACAACCGATTCTCGCGTGCCTGGGGCCTGCTCGCCCTGGAGGATGCCGACGCCGAGGATCTGTACCGCCTGGAGCAGTGCGCCACCGATCCACGCTCGGGTGCACTGGACTGCCACGGCGCTTCGCGCGTCGTCGACCTCCAGAATCTGCCCTCTCCCCTGGTGGTTGTGCGGCAGCCGTCCACGGCCACTGCCCCCTTGGCCAACACCGTCGCCGCCTGCATCGACTTCGCCTACTTCGAGCGCGTGGACGCCATCGCGGCCGTGGCCGGTATCCTGGAACACCACCTGGGGGTGGCGCCTTGAGCCGCATGACCGCCCTCTTGCCGCTGTTGGTCTTGGCGGCGGCGTTGGCCCCTGCCCCGGCGGTGGCCCAGGCCCGGGCCCAGGCGACCCAGCCCATGGAGCCGGCCACCATCAAGGGCCGCATCTTCGACGACGAGTCGGGCGAGTCCATGCCCTACACCAACGTGTTCATTTCGGGCACGAACCTGGGCACCATGGCCTTCACCGACGGTTTCTATATCCTGCGCGGTCTGCGCCCGGGCACCTACACGGTGAAGGCCAGCTACATCTCCTACGGCGTGGGCAGCGAGACAGTCACCCTCGGACCGGGCGAGGTCGTGGACCTGGACTTCCACCTCGAGGTCCAGGCCATCATGGTCGAGCCCCTGGAGATCGCCGCCGAGCGCGCCCTGGTCGAGGTGGACCGCACGGGCAGCGCCCACTTCCTGTCCGCCCGCGAGATGGAAGCCATGCCCCTGGACCAGGTGGTGGACATGATCGCCCAGCAGCCGGGCGTCACCCTCCAGGACAACGAGATCCACATCCGGGGCGGCCGCGCGGACGACACCATGTTCGTGGTCGACGGCATGAACGTGAACGACCCCCTGGCCGGCGGCGGCTACGGCTACCAGATCGACCCCTCCATCATCAACGAGATCGAGGTCCTCACCGGCGGCTTCAACGCCGAGTACGGCCAGGCGGTCAGCGGCGTGGTCAAGGTGTCGACCAAGGAGGGTAATGACCGGGTCGAGGGGAAGGCGAGCTTCAAGCGGGACTATATCTTCAATCCCGTGCCCAAGAACGACGAGCGGGGCTGGCGCGACCTGACGAAGTACACCGAGCCCCAGAACATCGACATCGTAAAGATGTCCATGTCCGGCCCCGATCCCATCAGCGCCGGCCTCGACGCCCTCGGCCTGCACCTGCCCGGCCGGCAGTATTTCCTGGCCAGCGCGTCCATGGACATCCGCGACGGCTACCTGCCCATCTACAGCCGCCAGAATCGGCTGGAGTCGCCGTTCTACCAGGACGACATGTGGTCTCCGCGCCAGCAGAACGACTGGAACGGCCTGGCCAAGTGGACCTGGCACCTGACGCCGACCCACAAGCTGAACTTCAACTTCAGCCGCCAGGTGGCGGTCAGCCAGGGCTTCCGGCTGCCGGGGGAGGGTTACCCGCGCCCCTTCATGGACAACCTGGACAACTTCCTGGTCTACACCAACGAGAACATCCTCAGCCAGGTCTTCTACCGGCAGGTGCTGAGTGAGACGTCCTGGTTCGAGGTCACCCTCGGCCGCAACTTCAACCGCATGCACGCCAACATCAACGGCAACGACGACTTCACGACTTACAACCTGATCAACACGGGCGGACAGACAGCTTCCGGCCAGGCCTACGGCGGCGCCGACCGCTGGCACGACCACTTCTCCGAGTCCTGGACCCTCAAGAGCACCTGGTCCTTCTCCGGCCTGGAGGGCAACGAGTTCAAGACGGGCATGGATCTCAGCATGACGGAGATGCAGCTGGTGGACCTGCAGTCGGGTCTCGGCAGCCCGCCGCCGGGTAAGCTGGGCATCAAGGAGGACATCTTCCGGGCCCACCCCATCACCGGCGCCCTGTTCTTCCAGGACACCATGCGCTACCGCGGTCTCATCGTGAACGCGGGGCTGCGGTCGGATTTCTGGGCCCCCGGCCGCGAGGCCGAGCGGGTCATGGCCAATCCCGATGACTACCTCTTCATCTACGACGACATGGCTGCCGAGTTCGAGGACAACACGATCTCCGCCCTGGGCCGTCGTTGGAAGATGCGCCTGTCGCCGCGCGTGGGCGTGAGTTTCCCCGTCACCGAACGGGACAAGTTCTTCTTCAACTACGGCCACTTCAGCCAGTGGCCTCGCTTCGCCTACGTCTATCCGCAGCTCGAAGCCAAGACGGCGTCGGAGGTCCAGCTCCTGGGCAACCCCAACCTGGACCCCAAGGTCACCGTCGAGTACGAGACGGGCCTGCAACACGAGTTCGGCGGCCTCTGGAGCATGGGCATCACGTTTTTCAACAAGGACATCTACGACTACGCCAAGAGCGTCTCCCTGGGCGCGGTGGACATCGGCGCCGAGGACACGCCCGACCCAGACGACGTGGGCACCGTCACCATCGAGCCGGTCCGCTACTTCAACGGCGATTCGGCGCGCAGCCTGGGCGTCGAAGTGAGTGTCATCAAGCGCACCACCCGCTGGCTGAGCGGTTCTGCCAGCCTAGAATTCCAGCGGACCACCGGCACCAACAGCAAGGCCGACGAGGCCTACCTGCAGGCCGTCTACGACGAGGCCTACACACCCACCGCCAGTATCGGCGGTTTGAAGCGCAGCCCCCTGGTGTGGGACAAGCCCTGGACCGTGAGCCTGAACCTGGACTTCTCCGTCTCCGAGGACGACCGCCCCCACCTCCTCGGCTGGCGCCTGCCGCCCAACTGGAGCGCCAACCTGCTGGCCAGGGCCGAGGCCGGGCAACGCTACACGCCCCGCACGTACAACGGCTGGAAGGACTACGAGTACGGCGACTACAACAGCGCCACCGGAGCCTGGAAGAGCACGGTGAACCTCCGCCTGAACAAGTTCTGGAAGGTGGGGGACCGCCAGCGGATCACCATGTACGTCGAGTTACGCAACCTCCTCAACCACAAGAACTTCCGACGCGTGAATCCCTGGACGGGCGAGGGCTATGCGGTGGGCGACTACAATCCGTCGTGGGCGGAGAAGTGGGGCGACAACGAGGCTCAGACGCCGGCCGATACCGACAGCGAGAATTACGCCCGGGGCGTGGTGGATCCCAGTTACATCGAGAACCCGCGGGCGATCCTCTGGGGGGTGAGCTACTCATGGTAGGCGGCTCCACACGGCGGATTCTCGGCGCCCTGGTCCTGGCGGCTGTCCTGGGGGCGACGCCGGCTGCCGCGGGCGATCTCATCCGGCTCTTCGGCGAGGAGAATGCGGGTACGGCGGGTGCCCAGTTCCTGCGGGTCCCGGCCGGCGCACGGGCCGTGGCCCTGGGCAAGGCCTACGTGGCCGTGGCCACCGACGGAGTGGCGCCCATGTGGAATCCGGCGGGCATCATGCGAACCCCCGGCCGCAAGAACTTCTTCGCCGGCCACACGGAATACACGGCCGGCATCGACCTGCACCACCTGGCCTTCCACGTGCGCGGCCAGAACTTCGGCTATGCCATCACGGCGGGTATCCTGCGGTCGGGAGACATCCTCAGGACCACCGAGTTGCACCAGCAGGGCACCGGGCAGTTTTTCCACGCAAACCAGTTCTTCGTGGGCGCGAGCCTGGCCCGGGCCATGACCGATCGCTTCTCCCTGGGCGGCACGGTCAAGTTCTATCAGGAGAACCTGGACGAGTACCGCATCAACGCCTTGCTGGCCGACCTGGGTATCCTCTACTACGTGGGCCTGGGCGATCTGCGCATCGGCTTCGCGGTACGCAACTTCGGCGGGGACCTGAAACCGGGCGGCTCGCCGCCGGCCCTGGCCGACGGCTATCAGCCGACCGGGGAATTCCAGAGTTTCCCGGCGCCTACCGTGGGCACCTTCGGCACGGCCCGCACCTGGCAGCTCACGCGCCGGCTCGACCTGCTGACCACCGCCGACTTCAACCATCCCTCGGACAACAACGAGAGCTTCCGCATGGGCACGGAGCTGGGACTGAACCGCATGCTCTTCCTGCGCGGCGGCTACGAGACGAGCCGGGACGAAGGCGGTCTGGCCGCGGGCTTCGGCCTGCAGCTCAAGCGGAAGCAGTTCCTGCTGCGCATCGATTACGCCTACAGCGACATGGGCACCTTCGGGGTCGTCCACCACGTGTCGGTGGACCTGTCGCCCCTAGTGCGGCGCAAGGCTCCGGACGCCTGGCGCAGGAAGGGGCGGCCATGAGCACCGCCCTGCGCCGACTCGCGTTGCCCGCCGTCCTGGCCGGGCTCGTCCTGGTGGCGGCCGCCGGCTGCGGCGAAAAGATCAGTATCCCCGAGCCCTCGGGCCTGTACTCGGTGAGCGGATACCTGCTCCAGGGAACCTACGATCTGCCCAATCCCCGGCGGGTCGCTGTCCGCAGCGGCGTGCTCTACGCCATCGGCGGCGAGGGGCTCAGCCGGCGCAACCTGGAATTCGAGGAGCGGGGCGGCACCGTGCCTCTGGGCGATCCTACGGCCCTCTGTCTGGAGGACAGCCTGGTGTTCGTCTGGGACGATGATGCCGAGCGGCTGCACTGGTACCTGGCCCGGGACCTGACCCCGCTGGGCCAGGCCGAACTGCCGGGCAACGGCCGGGTGACGGCCATGGCCACCAGCACGGCGGGCATCGAGCAGGTCCCCGGGGCGGGCACGTACCTCTACATGTCCGTGCCGGATTCCGGGGTCATCCGCCGCTTCGCCTTCCACGAGTACTCGGGACCGGAGGCCCACGGGATCCTGGCCTCCAGCGCGGGGCAGGGGGCCCGCTTCGTCCATGTGGCCGGGGGCATGGCCGTGGACAGCGACGACAGTCTCCTGGTTTGCGACGCGGATCCGGACCGCAACTGGGTCATCCGCTTCAACGCCACGCCCGACGTCCTCGACGTTGCCACCGCGCCCGGTGAGCCGGATCCCCTGCGCGGCCGCGCCGCCCGCTTCCGGGCCCCGGCATGCGAACCACCGGCGGCGGACGAGTACGTGCTCGGCAATGCCCAGGGCTGTGACGACGCGCCGTGGGTCCCGGGTCCGAGCGACTTCGAGGGCCACTTCGACCGGGCGCTGGACGTGACGGTGGACGGCAGCGGCCGCATCTTCGTGGCCGACACGGGCAACGACCGCGTCCAGATCTTCACGCCGGACGGCCACTTCGATTTCCTCTTCGGCAAGACCAACACTTCGCCGGGGCCGGTCTCCATCGCCGTGTCGGACGAGAGGTACGGCGCGGGCGAGAACGACGTGGACTACGCCGCCTGGGTCTTCCTCGTGATCCCCGGTACCGACGAGGTGCGCCGGTTCATTTCCAACGAGCACTATTTCCGGGTGACCCAGCAGCCTCCGCCGGCCGAATAGTGGCGCCGAAGAGTCCCGCCCCTTGCCACCAGGCCCCCGTTGCGGCATGATTCCCGTCCCCCGTCCAAGGAGAACACCATGCTAGGGGCCATTGCCGGCGACATCATCGGGTCGCCCCACGAATTCGAGTCCATGAAGTCGACGGACTTCCCGCTGTACGTCGCGGCGAGCCGTTTCACCGACGACACGGTGCTCACGGCGGCGACGGCCTTCTCGCTCATGACCGACGGAGACTACGCCGCCAACTACCGGCTCTTCGGCCGTCTCTATCCCCTGGCCGGCTACGGCAGCAGGTTCGACCAGTGGCTGAAGGGTGAGGACACGACGCCCTACGGCAGCTACGGCAACGGATCGGCCATGCGGGTGAGCCCCGTGGGATTCGCCCTGGACGACGAGAACGAGGTGCTGGCCGAGGCCGAGCGCTCGGCGGCGGTCACCCACGACCATCCGGAAGGGATCAAGGGGGCCCAGGCCGTAGCCCTGGCCGTATTCCTGGCCCGCCGGGGCGCCGACGCCGAGACCCTGCGCGGGGAATTGACCTCACGCTTCGGCTACGACCTGGCCCGCACGCCCGAAGGGATTCGGCCCGGCTACGTTTTCGACGAGACCTGCCAGGGCTCGGTCCCGGAGGCATTGATCTGCGCCCTGGTCGGCGACGACTGGGAACGCTGCGTGCGTCTGGCCGTTTCCCTGGGCGGGGACGCCGACACCCTGGCCTGCATGGCGGGCGCCGTGGCCCAGGCCCGCTTCGGCGGCGTGCCGAAAGAAGTGGATACGCAGGCGCAGGCCCTGTTGCCGGCGCACCTACTGGACATCGTGAAGGATTTCGAAGCGCGTTATGGAGGTGACCATGCGTGCTGAACGAGCCCCCCTGGAATCGAGGAAGACGAACGTGGAACACAGCAAGTTGAAGCAGGAATTCGGCAGGAACATCCCCCAGACCCCCTTCTTCGTGGCGGTGGCGGGCAACATCGGCGTGGGCAAGAGCATGGTCACGACCCTGCTGGGCGAGGTCTACGGCTGGCGCATGTTCTTCGAGCCGGTCATCAACAATCCGTACCTGGACGACTACTACAAGGACATGGAGCGCTGGAGTTTCCACCTGCAGGTGTACTTCCTGAGCAAGCGCTTCGAGATCCAGAAGAAGATCATCGACAATCCGCGCTCTGCGGTGCAGGACCGCACCATCTACGAGGACGTGGAGATCTTCGCGCCCACCCTGCACCGGCGCGGTTGCATGGATGACCGGGACTACGAGAACTACCGCGAGATCTTCCGCAACATGACGGCCTTCCTGAAGGCCCCCGACCTCATCATCTACCTGCACAGCGAACCGGAGACGGCCCTGTCCCGCATCCGTCAGCGCGGGCGCAGTTGCGAGAGCGAGATCCCCCTGGACTTCCTGCAGGACCTGCACGCGGCCTACGGCGACTGGATCGAGCGGGCGCCTGCCCTGTGCCCGGTGCGCATCGTCGACACGGAGAAGATCAACCTGCGGGACGACATGGATGCCCAGCGGGCGCTGCTGTCGGACATCCGCCAGGTTCACAAGGACCTCGCCGTGGCGGCGGGGGAGGTCACGGAATGAGGGCGGGCGGACACCGGCCCAGCGACCTGTTGCGTGGCGCGGGCATCCCCGACCACGTGCTGGAGGCCCTGCCCAAGACCGACCTCCACGTCCACCTGGACGGCTCCCTGCGCCAGGAGACGTTCGTGGAACTGGGAACCGCTGCGGGCATGGACATGTCCGGTGGCGACAAGGCGATCCGCGCACGCTTCTTCCCGCCCGAGCGCGGGGCCACCATGAACGAATTCCTCAGCTACTTCGAGCACACGGCGGCCATCCTGCAGTCGGCGGAGAACCTGGAGCGCGTGGCCCGGGAACTGGCCCTGGACTTCGCCGCCGAGGGCGTCTGGTACGCCGAAGTGCGTTTCTGCCCGTTGTTCCACAATCGCCGGGGACTGACACCGGACCAGGTCATCGCCGCCGTGCGAGCGGGGCTCGACGCGGCCGAGGCGGAGGCGGGCATCCACACCGGGATCATCGTCACCGGTCTGCGCACCATCGAACCCGAGGCATCCATGGAAGTGGCCAAGCTGGCGGTGGACTGGAAAGGCCGCGGCGTGGTGGCCTTCGACCTGGCCGGCGACGAGGCCGACCATCCGGCCAAGCGCCACCTGCAGGCCTTCTACCACGTGCTGAACAACAACCAGAACGTTACCATCCACGCCGGAGAGGGCTTCGGCCCCGAGTCCATCCACCAGGCCCTGCACCGCTGCGGCGCCAACCGTATCGGCCACGGCACGCGCCTGGAGGAGGACCGCGAGCTCATGAACTACGTGGCCGACCACCGCATCCCCCTGGAGGTGTGCCTCAGCAGCAACCTGCAGAGCGGGGTCGTGGACGACCTGACGACCCATCCGTTCCGCCACTACCTCCAGCGCGGCCTGCGGGTGTGCCTGAACACGGACAACACCCTCTTCGCGCGCACCACCCCGGTGAAGGAACTGCGCCTGGCGGTCGACACCTTCGACCTGACGCTGCTGGAGACGGAGAACCTGCTGCTCAACGGTTTCAAGAGCGCCTTCCTGCCCGAGAAGGAGAAGGAGGTGCAGGTGCGCGAGGCCATCGAGACCTTCACCTCCCTGCGTGACAAGTTCGGGCTCGACGATCGGACCGAAGTGCCATGAGCGGGACTCCGGACCGCCTGGCCATCCTGACCGAAGGCTGGCGCCGCCGGGTGGGCGCCGCGGTGGACCACCTGCGGGCCGACGGCTTCGCCGGCCGCGTAGGCCTGATCCTGGGCAGCGGCCTGGGCAACTTCGTGGACGCCATCGAGGACGCTCACGCCGTGGAATACGGCGACATCCCGGGCTACGCCACCACCACAGTGGCCGAGCATTCCGGCCGCCTCGTACGCGGCACCGCCGGCGGTGTGCCGGTGGTCGTCATGCAGGGGCGACTGCACCCCTACGAGGGACTGCCCCTGGACGAACTGCTGCTGCCCACGGCGGTGCTCGGGGGCCTGGGCATCGAGGCGGCGGTCATCACCAACGCCGCCGGGGGCCTGAACCGGCTCTACACGCCCGGCGACCTCATGGTCATCCGCGACCAGATCGACATGCACCTGGACGACCCCCTGCGCGGGCTGCTGGCGGAACCTTTCGCGGCGCCCCCCGGGGCGCCGGGAGCCGAAGGTGCGGCTGCCGTCCTGGCGGAGATCGGTCGCAGCGGCGGCCTGCCCGACCTGTACGACGTGAAACTGGCCGGCTCCCTGGTGGCCGCCGGTGGGCGTGCCGGCGTGCCGGTCCACACGGGGACCTACGCCTCCATGCCCGGCCCGGCCTACGAGGCCAAGGCGGAGATCGGTATGCTGCGGCGCATCGGTTGCGACGCCGTGGGCATGAGCACGGCACCGGAGACGGTGCTGCTGCGGCGGTTGGGCGTGCGCACGGTGGGACTGTCCTGCATCACGAATCCGGCCCGCGAGACGGGCCAGCCGCAGCTTTCCCACCAGGACGTGGTGGAGGTGGGGGCCATGGTGCGCGACCGCGTGGCAAAGCTGCTGCTGGCGTTCCTGGAGAGCTTCTCGGGCGGCAGCTAGCGCCGGACGCTCGAGGTCTTGTGGGGGGCGTGGCGACGTGGACGCGAAGCCACATGATCGATCATCTCGGCCGGAACGGAACCCATGACGCCTTCCCTCGCCGGCAGACTCCTATGCTTGGGCATCCGTGGCGCGGATCCCGGTGACGACCTCCTCGAGCACGACCTGGACACCTGCGCCCGTGCCGGAGTGGGCGCCGTGATTCTCTTCGACGTGGACGTGCCGACCGGCGGGCCGCGCAACGTCCGCGACCGGGAGCAGGTGGCCGCGCTGGTCACCCACATCCGTCGACGCCTGGGACCGGACGTCCTGGTCACCATCGACCAGGAAGGAGGCCGCGCGACCCGGCTGAATCCGCGGCATGGGTTCGCCGTAACCCCGACCGCGGAGGAGTTCGCCGCGCTCGATACGGCCGCTCAGTCCGGCGTCGCCGCAGCTCAGGCCCAGCTCCTGCGCGACCTGGACATCGACCTGAATTTCGCCCCCTGCGTCGACCTGGCCCTGGAGCCTTCGAACCAGATCATCGTTGGCTACGGGCGCAGCTACGGCGGCAAGCCGGAACAGGTGATCCGGGCGGCCCGGTCCATCCTCGACGCCCACGCCGGCGCCGGCGTGGGCGCTTGCCTCAAACACTTCCCCGGCCACGGCTCCAGCCGCGGCGACACCCACCTGGGCGTCGTCGACATCACCGACACCTGGCGGTGCGAGGACGAACTGACTCCCTACCGCGCCCTGGCCGGCTGCCCCGGCGTGGCGGTCATGGTCGGCCACTTGTTGCACCGGGAGATGGATGCCGAGCGCCCGGCCGTCCTGTCGCACGCGATCACCACCGGTCTTCTGCGTGGCGACCTCGGATTCGACGGCGTCATCGTCACCGATTCCATCGACATGCGGGCCATCAGCGACCGCTGGTCCCCGGCGGAAGCGGCGGTTTTGGCCGTGGAGGCCGGGGCCGATCTGGTGGTCGACGGCTTCAACCTGCTGCCCGATCGGGAGCACCCCGCCGTCGAACTGGCCACGGCCCTGGCGACGACTGTTTCCGCCGAACGCCTCGCCGAGAGCGTCGGCCGCCTGGATCGCCTGCGTGCGGAGATCGGCCGCCCCGCATGAACACCCCCGGCATGGCTCCCGTCGACTGGACCATCACTGCGGTCGTGCTCGCCGGCATCGTGGCCGTGGGCCTCGTCACCCGCCGCTATATGCGGAGCGTCACCGACTTCCTGGCCGCAGGCCGCTCCGCCGGACGCTACCTGATCACCATCTCCTACGGCGTGGCCAACATCGGCGCCATCACCGTCCTGGCTTTCTTCGAGCAGAACTACGAGGCCGGCGCCACACTCATGTGGTGGGAGGCCCTGCTACAGATGGCCCTGCTGGTGGCCATGCTCACCGGCTGGGTCATCTACCGCTTCCGACGCACGCGCGCCCTGACCCTGGCCGAGTTCTTCGAGCGTCGCTACGGCCGCCGCTTCCGGGTCTTCGCCGGCGGCATGGCCTTCGTGGCCGGGGTGCTGAACTTCGCCATCTTCCCCCTGGTGGGGGCAAAGTTCTTCGTCTTCTTCTGCGGACTGCCGGCGGAGATCGGATTGTTCGGCGCGGTCGTGCCCACCTACATCCCGCTCATGGCCCTCCTGCTGGGCGTGGCCATCTGGTTCGTGTTCGGGGGCGGACAGGTGAGCGTGCTGGCCACGGACTTCGCCCAGGGCGTCTTCGCCAACGTGGTCTTCGTGGTCATCTCGATTTTCCTGCTGGTGGCCGTGGGCTGGAGCGATATCCAGGGCGCCCTGGCGGTGGCCGAGCCGGGACACTCGCGCATCAATCCCTTCGACACGGCGGCCATCAAGCACTTCGGCCTCATGTTCTTCGTCATCAGCTTCATCGAGGTGCTGTACGGACAGATGAGCTGGCAGGGGGAGCAGGCCTACTTCAGCTCCGCGCGGACGGCCCACGAAGCGCGCATGGGCGGCATTCTCAGGATGTGGTTCCTGCAGATCCGGCTGGTCTTCTTCCTGGTGGTGCCCATCGCCGTGTTCGCGGTGCTGCACAGCGATTCGTGGCTGCCGGTGCGAGAGGCGGCGGAGGCGTCCCTGGCCGCCCTGCCCGACCCGGACGAGGTGGGCCGCCTGCGGGTGCCGGTGGTGCTGTCGTTGATCCTGCCGGCGGGACTGAAGGGCATGATGGCGGCCATGATGCTGGCGGCGTTCATCAGCACCCACAACACCTACCTGCACAGCTGGGGCGCCATCTTCACCCAGGACGTGGTGCTACCGCTGCTGGGTTCCCGGGGCATCCGGCCGGGCCGGCGTGTCCACATGTGGCTGCTGCGCCTGTCCATCACGGGCGTGGCGGTCTTCGCCTTCTGCTACAGCGCTTTCTTCTATGACCCGACCCAGCCGATCATGCTCTACCTGGCCATCACCGGGGCCATCTTCCTGGGCTGGTCCGGCACGGTGATCATCGGCGGACTCTACTGGAGCCGGGGCACCGCGCGCGCGGCCTGGTCCACGGCCCTGGTGGGCTCGACGTTCACCCTGGTGAGCTTTCTCCTGCAGCGCATGAACGACGCCTTCACCCAGTCCGGCGACGAACGGGCTTTCTTCGGCTGGTTCGACGGGTTCGGCGCTGAGCGGGTCCAGGCCGCGGCCACCTTCGTAGCCGCCCACCTGCCCGACGGCAAGGAGATCCTGGGTCTGACCATGGCCTTGTGCGTGGGGACCTACGTGGTGGTGTCCCTCCTGGAGCGCAGGGTCTTCGACATGGACGCCCTGCTCCACCGAGGCCGCCACGCCATCGACGGCGAGGTGGAATACACGGGCGGCAAGGTCTCCCGGCTGGGACGCCTGCTCGCCTTCACGCCCGAACACACCCGGGGCGACCGCATCACCGCCGGCCTCACCGCGGGCCTCATCGTGGGCTGGTTCCTGATCTTCGTGGCCGGTACCGTGTGGGCCCTAATCCACCTGGGCCGTGGCGGCAGCCTGGCGGACATGACCACCGCGTGGCTGGGTTACTGGAAGTGGCGGATCTGGCTCATGCTCGGCAGCGCGGTGATCGCCACCGTGTGGCTGGGGATCGGCGGCGTGCGGGATATGCGTTTCCTGCTGCACCGGCTGCGGACCGCTGAGCGTGACCATGACGACGACGGGATCGTGCGCTAGCCGCTGAAGCGGGCGTCCGACAGCAACTCAGCGACCGTGGTCCCGGCCAGTCCGACCACCGTGTCGGCGGCGCCGTAGTAGACGCGCACCCGGCTGTTCGGTGCGGCGAAGCCTTCCCCGTCGACCTCTTCCACCACCATCCCGCTCGGGAAGACCACGTTGGGCACCTGTCCGGCGAGTTCGTACGTCTCGCGCGGTTCGAGAATGTTGAAGGCACCGCGGGCGAGTACGCGGGTCGGGTCGTCCAGGTCCAGAAGGACCACCCCCGCCTGGTAGATGTTCGCCGCGGCGAAATGGGTCGCCACGCCGTGGTAGAGGTGCAGCCAGCCCTCGCGGGTCTTCACCGGCGGGGGACCGGAGCCGACGAGTTCGTCCCAGCGTCCGGGCCGGCCGGACATGACCGGGCCGACTTCCTTCCACGTGACCAGGTCGCTGGAAGCGGCGAGCACTATGGCGTCGCCTGTCGGGGGTGCGCCCGTGCGAGCGGTGGCGTTGGGCCGTTCCAGACGCAGGTAGCGACTGTCTACCCGCTCGGGGAAGAGCACGCCGTTGCGGCGGTCGCCGCCCGAGTCGAGGGCCACGAGTTCCCACCGTTCGAAGTCGTCCGTGCGAGCGGTGAGCAGCCGGCAACCGTCGGGAAAGTCGCAGGCCATGACGGCGTAGAGAGTGTCGTCGACGACCGTCAGGCGCGGGTCGTAGACGTGCCACGGCTGCGGGTCGAGTTCCGGGAAGGCCACCACGCGCTCGTGGACGACGACGCCGCCGCCGATGCGTTCAGCCGGCAGCAGCATCGTGGTGCGGCCGCGGGTCTGCACCCTTAAAAGCAGCACTTCGCGCCCCCGCCAACGGGCGACGCCGGGGTTGAAGACGCTGCTCACGTCCACCAGGTCCGGCCGGAACGCCGGGATGTCCGCCGGTCGCAGGATGGGATTGCGCGGATCGCGTCGCAGGGGCACGGCAACTCCTAGGGACTGAGGACCAGGCGTCCGTCTTCGTAAATGGTGAGGACACCGGTTCCCTCGCGCTGCCGCAAGGTGAGCGAGTACCGCGCGCCGTTGCAGGCGTAGACCGGGGGCCAGGCCCAGGCCGGGTCCAGGGGCGGACCGTCAGGGGCGAGCAGCGGCGGGTCTATGGCCGCGGGCCAGCGCCCGGTGGCCTCGCGGTGGGCCGCCAGTTCGTAGGTCAAGCGGCGCAGGTGCCAGGCGGCCGCGTCCTCTCCGGTCGGCTCCACGGCGGATTCGGAAGCCTCGTCGCGGAACTCGACGATACCCCAGTGCTCCGGCTCGTGCATGGCGATCTCGCGCTGGGGCGACCAAACCCAGTTGTCCTCGGGGAGCGGCTTGCCGGTCTCCGGATCGGTGACCTTGCGGTAGCCGCCGTCGGCGACTTCGAGGCGCCACTGGACCCGCGAGAAGTTTACCCGCCAGCGATCGCCGGGGACGGGCGGGCAGGCGGCTCCCGTGGTTTCGACGAGCACGGACCAGGGGATGGCGATCTCCACGGTCCAACCCTGGTCCGTGTCGGAAGGATCGTTGACCGTACCGTCCAGGTGGACGGCCGTGCGCAGGCCGGGGATGTCCCAGGCGTGGACGGCCGGCCCGCCGTCGCGGTAGGGCTTGACCAGCAGCAGATCCCACACGGTGTTCAGGGCGTTGAGTTCGAGTTCGCTGTACATATGCGAATCGCCGTCCGGGTCGATGAAGACCTCGAAGTCGTTGTCGTGGAATATGATGGCGTCGCGTTCGGTGAGGGTGGCCCAGAGGTGGGGCTCCGCCAGTTCGGCGGCGAAGAGGAACTCGTGGTCGGTCCAGAGCATCTTGGCGCGGGTCAGGTGGCGGGGCGCGGGTTTGCGGTCACCCTCGATGTCCACGAAGGGGGCGGTCCAGGGGGCGTCCTGCCAGGCCGGGTCGTCGAGACGGCCGTCGATGACCACGTCGCCGGACGCGCGGGGGCAGGCATAGCCCTGCATGGGCCAGGGGCTCGGGCGGATCCCGGCGAGGTCGATGGGCACCGTCACCGCCACTTCGGCGCAGAACATGGCCCGGGGATCGCCACGCTCGGCCAGGGTCTTCGCCAGGGCGCCTTCGGTGCGCGGGACGAGACCGCGGAAGAGCACCTCGTCACGCCAGCGCACGGTGACCTCGCGGTCCAGGTCGCACATGGCGTCGTCCAGCAGGATCTCCAGGCGCGTGCCCGGGGGAGCCTCGACGATGGTGATGGTCTGCTCACGGCGTTCGACGACGATGCGCTCCCGCTCCCGGGGCGCCGGATTGCGCAGCCAGTAGAAGCGCTCGTGGGTCACGTCGTCCTGGAGCCATACGATGCGCTCGGGCCGCAGGTCACGGGTGTGGGCGGCCATCCAGGGCAGCGCCACCGCGTCCTGGTGATCCATCCAGTGGCCCTTGCCCTGGTGGATCACGACCTGATGTTCGTATCCACCGGGGTCGGCGGCGGCCAGGTCGTCCAGCATGGTTTCCCACTCCCGCGCCACCCGGTTGCGGTCGTAGGCGTCGTCCTCGCCGCCCATGTGCAGGGCGAAGGGCAGGTTGCGCAGGCCGTCAGGCTTGGTCTCGTTGGGGTGGCCGGCCATCATGGCGGCGGCGGCCAGGCGGTCGGCCAGGCGTGGGGCCAGCTGGAAGACACCGTCGCCGCCGGCGCTATAGCCCGTGATGTAGACCCGGTCCGGGTCCACGTCCTCGAAGACCACGAGATCCCGGATCAGCCGGTCCAGGAGGACGTCCACGTGAGCCTGATGCCATAGATTCCAGGTGTCCGTGGGGGCGCGGGGGGCCAGGTAGACACCCTCCTCGATGGTGTAGAGGGTCTGCTGGTTCTCCCACTGTTGGTCGTTGACCTCGGCCGGGGCGCCGCCGCCGCCGTGCATGGAGATGTAGAGGCTGCGGCCGCCTTCCGGCTTCACACCGTGGACCGAGTAGTGGAAGGGCATGCGCCAGTCGCCGTGGACGAGTTCACCGGCGGCGAACTCATCGGCCCGGTCCTCGCGTACCTGCGCCACGTGGGCCGACCACAGGGCCGCCCGCGTCACCTCGGCCTCGGCCCGGCCCAGGGCGTTCCCGCGGGCGTAACGGCCGGTGACGTTCACCGCCCGCACGGACGTGTCCTCGGGTCGCCACACCATGGGGAAGGACAGGGGCGTGTCCTGCCAGGTGACGGCGTAGACGGCGTAGCGGGGATCGTCTTCCACCGCCGTGGCCGTCTTGCCCTCGAACCAGCCCCGGTCCAGTTCCATGCCCGAGGGCTCGAAGGCGCCGGTGAAGTGCCAGCCGTCGTCCCAGATCTCGACCCACGAGTGGTTGCCGCTGCCGTCGCTCCACAGGGGGACGCCCACGAAGCGGGCCGGCACGCCCACGCTGCGGCAGGCGTCGATCAACAGGACGCTCAGGCCGGTGCAGGAGGCGAGGCCGGATTCCATGGACTCGAAAGGGCTCTGGTCGGCCTTGGCCCGGCCGGTGGAGTACTTGACGTCGAACTCGTCCCAGATGGCGTTGTTGAGCCGGGCGGCGGCCTCGGCGGGGGAGGTGGCGTCCGCGACCAGGGGCAGGCAGCGGGCGCGCAGGTCGGCCCACCAGGGGTCGCGCCGTTCGCTCACGCTGGCGTAGGGGAGGATGGCATCGCGGAAGAGGGCGGTGTCGATGGCTTCGCTCCAGGGGGCCTCCCGCCAGGCGGTGACGGCGTGGCGGTGGTTCTCCAGCAGGTATGCGGCGTCGAGGCGCGTCAGGTCGTCCGTGGGCATGGCCGTGATGAGCCAGCGCATGTGGTCGCGCTCAGCTTCGGGTGTGCCGGCGAGGGCCGCTTCCAACTCGGCACGGTTGTTGCCCGCACGGTGGAGGGCGGACTCGAGGTCGGTGGCGCCGGCCGACGCTGCTGCCAGTACGAGAAGCAGGGTCGTCATGCAACGCAGGGGAGCGTGGGGAGTCATGGGGATTCCTCTTCGGGATGTCGGTTCCGCGGGCCCGCGAAAGGGCGTCGCGCCGGTCGCCGGTTCAGACGAACACCTTGGCTCCAATACCCCCAAAGCACAAGTCTCGCGAACGGGTTCGTCGGCCAAGGGCACGGCCGGGTGCTCACGGTCCGGCGCGTGCGCGTCCTGCTCAGTAGGACCTGAACAGCTGCAGCACCTCCTGCCCCTCGGGATAGTGCATGGAGACTCCCAGCTGCATGTCCAGGACGAGATTGCCGCGGGCGTGGGCCCCGTACAGGGAGGCCATTTCGCCCAGCGGCCCCTCGTCGCGGACCCGGGCGCGGATCGCATCGGACACGGCGGCGTCAACCCCGCGTGAAGAAGTCGAAGATGTTCCCCAACGAACTCTGATCCGCCTGGTAGAGCTCCGTGTAACGGCAGTGGCGGCAGATGACCGTCGTGAACCGCTTGGACTGGATGTCGAAGATCTTGGTCAGGATGCCGCCGGTGGCGCGGAACTCGCTGGTGTCGAAGGTGTGGTTGCCGCACTTGGGGCACTTGTAACCGCCTGCCATGGCTGGTCCTTTCGCGGAGGTGGGATCGGGGGCGGACGGCGGTCCTACCCCTGTTGGAACGGCGGTATTCGCCGCCCGAGTGGACATACCCCCGGGGAAATGACATATTCTGTCCCCGATCCGCGCCACGGGGGCGCGGACGAGAATTCCACGCGAGGGGACGGGATATGCGCCGCTACATGGTCGCCGGCAACTGGAAGATGAACATGGGACCGGCCGCGGGTCGGGAGCTGGCCGCCGCGGTCCAGCAGAAGCTGGCCGGCCGCGAACTGGGGGGCGACGTACTGGTTTGCCCGCCCTACGCCACCCTGCCGGCGGTGGCCGAGGTGGCCGCCGGACAGCCCCTGCTCCTGGGAGCCCAGGACTGTTCCGACCAGGTGTCGGGCGCCTACACGGGCCAGATCTCCGCGGGCATGCTCGCCGAGGTGGGCTGCCGCTGGGTCATCGTCGGCCACAGTGAGCGCCGCCAGTTCCAGCGCGAGGGCGACGAGGACTTCGTGGCGAAGATCACCCGCGCCTTCGACGAGGGCCTGAAGGTCATTTTCTGCTACGGCGAGCTCCTGGAGGAGCGCAAACTGGGCCGCCAGGCCGACGTGGTGCGCGACCAGCTCAAGGGCGTTCTGCCCCGCCTGACCGCCGCCGACGCGGGCAACCTGGTCCTGGCCTACGAACCGGTGTGGGCCATCGGCACCGGTGAGACCGCCTCGCCGGAGCAGGCCCAGGAGATGCACGCCCAGTCCCGCCAGCTGGTGGCCGACATCATGGGCTACCCCGAAGCCGCCAACATGCGCATCCTCTACGGCGGCAGCTGCAAGCCATCCAACGCGGAAGAGCTCATGGGCCAGACCGACGTGGACGGCGGACTCATCGGCGGCGCGAGCCTCAAGTCCGACGACTTCGTGGGCATCGTGGACGGCGCCGAGGCCGCTCTCGCCAACACCTGATCCGGAGGCAGATCGCTTGTACAACCTGGTCCGTCTACTCGTCATCGCCGTCCTCTGCGTGGTTGCCCTGCCGGCAGCCGCCCAGCCCGCCGTCTGGTCCGACCGGAACCTCGAACCGGTCTTCCACGCCCCACCCGCGGGCACGGAACTGCTGCGCCTGGACAACGGCCTGGACGTGGTGCTCATGCGCAACCCGGCCCAGCCCATGGTGGGCATCTACACCCAGGTGAAGGTGGGGTCGGCGCGAGAGGACGAGCGCACCAGCGGCATGAGCCACATGCTCGAGCACCTGCTCTTCAACGGCTCGGCGAAGTACACCCAGGACGAGTTGTACGCCCTGGCCGACCGGGTGGGAGCCTACAACAACGCCAACACCAGCGACTTCTACACCAACTACATGCTGGTGCTGCCGGCGGGGGAGCTGGAGACGGGTCTGGACATCCAGTCCCAGATGCTCTTCCACTCCCTGATTCCCACAGGGAAGTTCACCAAGGAGCAGGGCATCGTCCTGGGGGAGATCGCCCAGAGCCGCGACTGGCCCGGGCACGATGTCGATACGGCCCTGCGAGCGGTCCTCTTCGACGGTTCGAGTCTCGAACTGCCCACGTTGGGTACGCCGTCCACCATCGCGAACATGGAGCGGGACGACGTCCACGCCTTTTATCGCACCTGGTATGTGCCCAACAACATGGTGCTCACCCTGGCCGGGAACTTCGACCGGGACCGGGCCGTGGCGCTGTTGGAACAGTATTATGGCGCGGCGGCGCCCGGCACCCTGCCCGACCGCGCGCTCGTGCCGGCGGCGCCCCTGGACCGCACCCACGCCGTCACGCGCCGGGCCGGGTCCGAGCGCAAGGTGGCGCTGGCCTTCGCCGCGCCCACCTACGGCATGGCCGACTTCCACGCTTTCCAGGTGGCGGCCGAGTTGCTCACCCTCGAAGGCAGCGGTGTCCTGCCTGTCCTTCTGGACACGCGGGACGAAAGCGTGCGACCGGAGGTCTCCACCTGGTGGCAGGCGGCGCCGGGCTTCGGCCGGCTGGTCCTGGAATTCACATTGCCCGAAGGGGTGGATCCGGGCCTTTGCTACGGCCTGCTGCAGGACGCCCTGGTGGCGTCCCACGAACTGGGCATCGCCGATGAGGACGTGCTCGGCATCGTTCGCATGGCCGAGACGGCGACCTTGCTCGAGCGTGAGCAGCTGCGCATGACCGGCATCTACATCGCCGAACCCCTGACCCTGGGCGGCGTCGATTTCTTCGTGGACCACCTGGACCGGCTGCGCGAAGTGACGCCGGCGGAAGTGGTACAGACCCTCCGGCACTGGCTGGTGGACGCGCCCTGCGCGGCGGTCCTGGTGGAGCCTACGGTCGCCGGCGGACCCGGCGGCGGCAGGCCCGGCATGCCCGCGGGCATGGGCGGCATGGGCCACGGCATGGGAGCTCCGGCCGGCGGCGGCACTCCGGCGGAGGCCGAGACGCCCGCCATACCGGTGGCCACAGTGGAACGCAAGGTCGACCGCTCGGTGCTGGAGAACGGCGCCGTGCTCGTGACCCAGACCAACGCCGACAGCCCCCTGGTGGCCGTCCACCTGACCGTCCGCGGCCGGGCCATGATCGACTCGGAGAACGCCGTCCCCGGAGCCCTGGACGTGGTCCACCGGCTGCTGGGCGAGGGCTACGCAGGCTGCGACCGGGCCTGTCTGGGCCGGCAGATCCGCGCTCTGGGCGCCGTGATCAAGAGCTACGACGACAGCCGTATCCCCATGGACGACTACTACACCAACGGCCGGTTCAGTTTCGTCCGCCTGGAGTCCGCGGCGGACAACGGGGCGGCGGTGCTGGAGCTCCTGACCCAGCAGATTCAGCACGCCCTCTTCAACGGCGACGCCTTCGCCCGGGTCCGGGATGAGCGGACCGGCGCCCTGGGCCGCCGCGAGGGCAGTGCCCGTGCCACGGCCAAGACCCTGCTCCGCGAGAGCCTTTACGGCGATCATCCCCTGGCCCTGGCGCCGGAGGGCACGGTCGCGTCCCTGGCCGAACTGAGCTTCAACCAGGTGCGGGTGGTGTACCGCCGCGCATTCTCCCCGGAGAACCTCGTGATCTCTGTGGTCGGTCCCCTGGCTCACGACGAGGTGAAGTCCATTCTTGAGACCGGCCTGCCGGGACGTGGCCAACCCGCGCCGGGCCTACCGCCGGTGACGGCTACCGCGGCGGCGTCCGAGGCCACCGCCACCGTGGGCGGACCCATGGCGGCTGTGCGGCTGGGCACGCTGGTGGAGGTCGATTCGACCGACGCACCGGCCCTGCGCCTGGCCGTGGCCCTGCTCAGCGACCAGCTGGGCATGGATCTGCGGGAGACCCGCGGCCTGAGCTACAGCGTGGGCGCCGCGGTGGGAGTGCACGGGGGCGTGGCCGATTTCACGGCCTGGATCAATCCGCCGCAGGCCCGGCTGGCCGAGGCGCGGCAGGCCCTGCGTCAGGCCGTCGCGGGCTGGAATGCGGCCGCGGTCACCCAGGGCGACCTGGACCGGGTGCGCAGCGCCCGCAACGGACGTCTGATGATGCGCCGCCTGTCGTCCATGGGGCAGGCCTACTACCTGGCCATGGCCGAACTGGAGGGCGACCTGGGCGCCTACCTCGACGCTGACACGGTCTTCGACGGCGTGACCCTGGCCCAGGTGCGCGCCGCCGCCGCGCGCTACCTGGCCGCCGCACCCCTGGTCGAGGTGGTGGTGGACTAGTCGTCCCGGACCTGGTCCAGGATATCGCGTTCGATTTCGCGGAGTCTCTGGTGCGGGGGCGTGTCCCGGTGGGCCAGCCGGCGGGCGCCGCGTCCGAGGGAGCGGATCTGCTGCAGGTAGCGGCGGCAGTGCCGGCACATGAAGACGTGCAGCCGTAGTTCGAGCCGTTGCCTGAAGCCCAGTTCCCGGATTCCGTCCATGGCCACCAGTCGCGAGATCTCCCGGCACTTCATCATCCTTCCACATCCCGTGATTCGAGGCACTCGCGCAGGACGAAGGCCAGCCGCTGGTCGGTGGTGACACCGTCGAGGCGGTCCTCCAGGTGGTGGCGCACCTCGCGCTCGGTTCCCTGGTGCGCGGTACCGTGTCCGGTACGGTCGCCGGCGTCCTGTACGGGGCACTCTGGTGGCTGCTCGGTCCCCTGACCCTCATGCCGCTGTTCATGGGCATGGGCATGGGCGTGAACTGGAACGCGACGGCGGCCGCCGCCATGTTGTCGAGCCTCTACGAACATCTGGTCTTCGGCCTGGTGCTGGGCTTCGCCTACAGTCGCGGCGACCGGTGCATCCTGTGAGACTGTTTCGCAAGAACGGCGAGACGCAGGACGCGTCTGCCCGCAGGGTGGCCTGAGACCTCAACCCCCCTCTGGCTACCCGCCGGCGGCAGGGGACCTCGGCACCGCCATCAGGGGCGGCGGCCGGGGTCCCCGCACCGGTCACCGGGGCACTTGCGACGAACCGGGTCCCGCAGCTATCCTGCCGGGACCCGTTCCCGTGCCACCGTCAGGAGCCACCATGCCTCGTTTCTCCATCGTCCTCGCGTGCCTGCTGCTTCCTGTCGCCGCCGGCGCAGCCTTGCCGGTCATCGGCCACGACGCCCGGGTGGTGCTGGACGCGTCCGCCCACACGGTCGAGGTGGTCGACCAGGTCACCCTGCCGGAGGGCCTGACGGTCATCAACGTGGGCCCGGACCTGGAGATCGTGGCACCGGCAGCCCCGGTGCGCCGGATGGAGGACGGCGACCACGCCTGGCAGGAGATCGATCTGGCCGCGGCGGGCTTCACCGCCGGCGAAACCGTCACCTTCGAGCTGCGGGGCGTCTTTCATCAGCCCACCGGCGGAGTGAGCTTCTCCCGGGAGAACGTGGGCGGCGAGATCACCGCCACCATCGGCGACGAGGGCGTGTACCTGTCCGTCGGCGCGGGCTGGCTGCCCTGGCACGACGCCTTCATGGCCGTCCACCGGCTGGAGGTCCATGCGCCCGAGGGCTTCGTCTCGGTCACGCAGGGCCGGCCCGAGCCGGGACCCGCGCCCCACGTCACCACCTGGATCGCCGAGCATCCCAGCGACGGCCTGAACCTCGTCGCGAATCGCTTCGTGGTCCACGCGGAGGAGGTGCGGCCCGGGGTTACGTCCATGACCTTCCTGCTGGAGGACGACGCGCGGCTGCGTGGCACGTACCTGGAGCGCACCAAGGCCTACGTGACCATGTACGAGGAGATGATCGGGCCCTACCCCTACGCCAAGTTCGCCACGGTGGAGAACTGGTTCCCCACGGGCTACGGCATGCCGTCCTACACCCTGCTGGGCGGCCAGGTGCTGCGGCTGCCGTTCATCCCCTACACGAGCTTCGGCCACGAGATCGCCCACAACTGGTGGGGTAACTCGGTCTTCGTGGACGTATCCCGCGGCAACTGGTGCGAGGGACTGACCGTGTGGTGCGCCGACTACCACTACAAGGAACTGGAGTCGCCCACGGCGGCCCGGGAGTACCGGCGCAACCTGCTCAAGGACTACCACGCCTACGTGTCCGACCCGGCCGCCGACTTCCCCCTGCGCGCCTTCGAGAGCCGGCACAGCGGCGCCACCCGCGCCGTGGGCTACGGCAAGAGCATGATGGTCTTCCACATGCTCGATCGGCGGCTGGGGCGCGAGAACTTCCTGGCGGGATTGCGCCGGGTGGCGGCCGATTTCCGTTTCGACCGGGCGAGCTGGGACGATTTCCTGGCCGCCTTCGCCCGGTCCGGTGACGATTCCCTCGAAGGTTTCGCCGCCCAGTGGCTCGACCGGGCCGGAGCCCCCGAGCTCGCCCTGGATCAGGTGAAATTCGAGGAGGACAAAGTTCGCTTTGTCCTGCGTCAGGACGGCCCCGTCTTCGATCTGCAGGTGCCCGTGCGCGTGACGGACGCCGCCGGCGAGCGCGTCCACCTGGTGGAATCGACCTCCGCCGAGCAGCACTACGTCCTGTCCGGCCAGGGCCCCCGGCGCCTGGCGGTGGATCCCGATTTCCATATTTTTCGACGTCTGGACCCGGCTGAGGTGGAGCCCACCCTGAGCCAGGTGCTGGCGGCGGAGGCGCCACGGATCGTCTGCACCGAGGCGGACCGGGCCCCCGGCGAGGCCTTCGGCGCCGCCTGGACCGACGACGGTGACTTCACCATGGCCACCGATGCAGCTGCGACGGCCCCGGCCACGGCCAGCCTGGTCCTCAACCCCGGCCGGGACGCCCTGGAGGCCCGGCGCCGTCCGGAAGTGACTGTGGCGGGCCGGACCCTGGTCCTGGAGGGCAAACGCTACGACCTGGCGAGCTGGGATCTGGTGTACGCCGTGGCCAACCCAGCCGACGCGACGATCACGGATCTGGTGGTGGTCACCGCCGCCCCGGACCGCTTGGCCGGGCTGGCGCGACGCCTGGGCCACTACGGCAAGTACAGCTGGCTGCTGCTGCCCACGGGGCAGGGGCGTGTCCTGCGGGGCAACTGGTCGCCCGAGGAGTCGCCCCTGGTGGCGGCGAAAGCGTCCCGCTGACACGGGCGCAGTGAGGTTATCTTCCATGGAGCGGCGAGGTTGTGCTACAATGCCCCTCCGTACGATACGGGGTCTCGATGTGGAGAAGGGGCCCCGTACGCGCCGCCGGACCGAGGGTCCGGCACGAGGTATTGGTCGTTGCTGGTTGATCCGATGAACCACACGAACACGCATCCTGCCCGACGCCGGTTCCGCTCTCGCCTGCTGGCGGCGGTCCTGCTCATGTGGGGTCTGTCTGTCGTGCTCGGTGGGTGCGGCGGCGACGATTCCACGCGGCCCGGCCGCGACCCGGCCTGGACCACCCTGGCCGAACCCGCCTACACCTACCGCGCCGTGTGGGGCGAATCCGCCACCCGCTTCTTCGCTGTCACCGAACACGGTATCGTCCGCCGCTACTGGGACGGCGAGTGGACCTCCTGGCAGTTCGACTACGCCCGCAACCTGCGCGGCATCTGGGGCTCCTCCAGCGAGGACGTATGGGTCGTCGGCGAGGACGGCGCCTGCCACCACTTCGACGGCGAGACCTGGCAGTCCCGGTGGACGGGAATCTTCGGCGACCTGCTGGCCGTCTGGGGCTCGAATCCCTCCAGCGTCTACGCCGTGGGCGAGGACGGGGCCATGGCGCGTTTCAACGGCACCGCCTGGACGGTCCTGGACAGCGGCACCGAGGAGACCCTGTACAGTGTGTGGGGCGCCCGCTACGACCGCATCTGGGCCGTGGGCCGCCTCGGCACGGTCATCCACTGGGACGGCGACACCTGGAGCGATCAGTCCGGCGCCACGGGCAACGCTCTGGACTGCGTGTGGGGCCGGGGCGAGACCGAGGTCTACGCCGTCGGTTCCGTGGGCACGATCCTGCGCTGGGACGGTTCGGTCTGGCAGGTGGAAACGTCGGATACCAATGCCCGCCTGTGGTCCGTGCGCGCTCTGCCCGGCTTCGAGCCGGTGGCCGTGGGTAAGGACGGCACCTACCTGGTGCGCGACGACGGCGTCTGGACCGCCCAGATCGTGGCCGAGGGCAGTTACCTCTACGACATGTGGGACGACGGCGACAGCGCACTCATCGTCGTGGGCTACAACGGCTTGGTCATGCGCCTGACCAACCCGGCCTGGCAAACCCTCGAGCGAGGCGCCACCCACTGGTTGCAGGACGTCTGGACCGCCGACTGCGGCCGCATCGTGGCCGTGGGCAAGCAGGGCGCCATCCTCATTTCCGAGGGCGGCGGCTGGTTGAACATCGCGCCCCCGCTGGCGGATGTGGACTACACGGGTGTCTGGGGCGCCCACGCCGACGATTTCTTCGCGGTGGGCAACGACGGGGTCATCGTGCGCTACCAGGCGGGCCGGACCTGGTCCGTGTGGCGCATGCAGTCGGAGGTGAACCTGGAGGCCATCTGGGGGGTGGACGAGACCAATGTCTTCGCCGTCGGCGCCGAAGGCACGGTCGTGCATTTCGACGGCGAGCGCTGGGAGACCATGGACACCAACACGGAATTCGCCCTGGCCGACGTCCACGGACGCAACGCCCAGGACGTTTGCGCCGTAGGACTGGGCGGGACGATCCTCCATTTCGACGGCATCGTCTGGCGCGTACTTGACAGCGGCACCGAAGAGGCGCTGTATGGCGTCTGGTGCATGGAGGACGGCGAGTCCGTGGTGGTCGGCACCGGCGGTATCGCCCTGCACAACCAGGGGGCGCCGGGGGCCGGTTCGGCCTGGGAGCGGCGCATCAGCGACACCCTCGACACACTCTATGCCACGACGGGCAGGGGCGGCACGGTGTGGGCCGGCGGCGCGGACGGATCCATCGTCCGCTACCAGGCGGGCGACTGGGGGAGCGTCGTTTCGGGAGACTACAACGGCGTCATGGGCCTGTCGCTGGATCCCTGCGGCGACCTGCACGCGGTGGGGTTCTGGGGTGTAATCCTGCGCTACGGCGACTGAATCTCTTCAATTCTGCGACAACTGACGAGGAGTGACCATGGGTAAGCTTGACCGTTTGCAGCCTGCTGCCGTCTGGAAGGTTTTCGAGGCCATGAACGGGGTCCCCCGGGGTTCGGGGAACGAGACCGGCGTCATAGACCTGCTCAAGGCATGGGCCGACGAACGGAACCTTCCCTGGCGCGACGACGCCGTGGGCAACCTGCTGGTCTCCATCCCGGCCAAGCCCGGCCACGAGAAGGCCAAGCCCGTGCTGATCCAGGGGCACGTGGACATGGTGTGCGAGAAGAATTCCGCCACCAAGCACGACTTCGAAAACGATCCCATCAGGATGCTCGTCAACGGGGACTGGGTCACCGCCGACGGCACGACGCTGGGCGCCGACAACGCCATCGGCTGCGCCATGGGCCTGGCCCTGGCCGACAGCAAGAATGTGGCCCACGGCCCGGTGGAAGTGCTGCTGACGGTGGACGAGGAACGGGGCTTGACCGGCGCTGCGGGCGTCGAGGCCGGCTTCTTCAAGGCCCGGACCATGATCAATCTGGATTCGGAGCAGGACGACGCGGTCTTCGTGGGCTGCGCCGGGGGCCGCGACACGGTCTTCACGGTGCAGAACCGGGGTACCCGCGCGCCCAAGGATTCGGTGGGCCGCAAGGTCGTCATCGGCGGCCTGCTGGGCGGCCACTCGGGCCTGGACATCCACAAGAACCGCGGCAACGCCATCAAGATCCTCACCCGCGCCCTGCTGGCGGCGGGCCGGGAGATGGAAGTCCGCATCGTCACCATCGACGGCGGCTCCATGCGCAACGCCATTCCCCGTGAGTCCGAGGCCCGGGTCGTGGTGCCCAAGGCCCAGGCGCGCCGCTTCAAGCAGATCGTCGACGCCTGCTGCCGGAGCATCGGCGGCGAGGAACTGGCGGGCATCGACGACGGCTTCACCTGGAAGGTGTCGGCGGTGCAGGCGCCCCGCTGCCTGAGCCTGGACGGCAGCAAGCGGACCCTGGGTCTGCTGGCGGCCATCCCCAACGGCGTGACGGCCATGAGCACGGACATCGCCGGTCTCGTGGAATCGAGTACGAACCTGGGCGTGGTCAAGACCACCGGCGGCAAGGTGCGTGCCGTGTGCTGCAGCCGGTCGTCCCTCATGTCCGCCCTGGATTCCCTGGTGGTGCAGCACGCCCAGATCGGCGCCCTGGCCGGGGTCAAGGTGGAGCAGCCGGAAGGATATCCGGGCTGGAAACCCAACATGAAGTCCCGCGTGCTGGGCGTGGTCACCAAGCGCTACACGAAGATCTTCGGTGCCGAGCCCCTGCTCCTGGCCATCCACGCCGGACTGGAGTGCGGCTTGCTGACGGAGAAGTATCCGGACCTGGACATCGTCTCCTTCGGACCGAACATCACCGGCGCCCATTCGCCCGACGAGCAGGTCCAGATCAGCTCTGTGCAGAAGATCTGGAAGCTCTTCACGGCGACCATGGAGGAATTGGCCGGCTGACCCCGGATGGGGAACATATAATGATTGCATAAGATACGGCAGCCGGGCAGCGATCCCGGCCGCCGTTTTCTGTTGTGGATCCGGCTTTTCCCAAAGTTATCCCCAATTCGATCCTGGGCCGCCGCGGATAATTCAGGACCTTCGAGGCCCGGTAACTCGGTTGCGGTCAATCTTTAGCCGGTATGTAACGATACTGCAAGCGATCCAGGAATCTAGACGTCCTTCCGTTATCCCCCGTTTGGACTCAGGGGCCCGGAGCCGCCGAAAAACCGGGTTCACGGAGCCGGGTTTCGGGGAGACAAGTCCCGGGTTTCTCCGGTTTTCGGGCTGCGGGTGCTTGCCTCGGACCATTGCCTGCGCCATCATTCGGGAACACGGTTCGGCACCCGTCCCGCGGGATGTCCGGACGATTTGTTCGCGGCCGGTGCGGCACCCGCGGGGTGGGCCCGGCCGCCGGTTCCCACGGCGGAGAGGCACGCTCATGGCGCAGAGGGGCGAGGCGGGTCAGCGCGGACCCAAGGTGCGGTCCGACTGCTGGATCCAGGTGGAGTTGCAGGAAACGGGCGGCATCGACGTCGCTTTGACGAGCAAGGTGGCCGGCATGTTCGGCGAGCGCATCGTCGAGCAGATGATCGAGGGCTGTGCGGTGCTGGGCGTGGACAATGCCCGCGTCACCGTCGAGGACCAGGGCGCCTTGCCCTTCACCCTGGCCGCCCGGCTCGAATGCGCCGTGCGCCGCGCCGGCCACGAGCCGGCCGCCGCGTACCTGCTGCCCATGAGCGGACACGCCACCTATCCCACCGACCCGGAGCGGTTGCGCCGCAGCCGCCTCTACCTGCCGGGCAACGAACCCAAGTTCTATGTCAATGCCGGCCTGCACGAACCCGACGGCGTGATCCTCGACCTGGAGGACTCGGTGGCGCCGTCGGAGAAGGACGCCGCCCGCTGCCTGGTGCGGAACGCCCTGCGCGCGGTGGACTTCAAGGGCGCCGAACGCATGGTCCGCATCAACCAGGGCGAGCGCGGCCTGGCGGACCTGGACTGGATCGTGCCCCACAACTGCCACGTGGTGCTCATTCCGAAGGTGGAGGACGCGGCGCAGATCGTAGCGGTCGCCGGACGTATCGACACCCTGCGGGCCGAGCACGACGTGGAGCACGAGATCCTGATCCTGCCCATCATCGAGTCGGCCATGGGCGCCTGGCGCGCCTTCGACATCGCGGCGGCGGCGGAGCACGTGGTCGGCCTGGCCATCGGGCTCGAGGACTACACCGCCGACATCGGCGTTCAGCGCACGCTGGAGGGAACCGAGAGCTTCTGGGCCCGAGCCCAGGTCATCAACGGTGCCAAAGCCGCGGGCGTGCAGCCCTTCGATACGGTCTTCAGCGACGTGTCGGACATGGAGGGCCTGACCGCCAGTTGCCAGGAGGCCAAGCGCCTGGGCTTCGTGGGCAAGGGTTGTATCCATCCGCGCCAGATCGCGGTGGTGCACCAGGCCATGGCTCCGGACGAGGCGGAGATCACGAAGGCCCAACGCATCGTCCTGGCCTTCGAGGAGGCCGAGGGCAAGGGCCTGGGCGTGGTCAGCCTGGGTTCCAAGATGATCGACGCCCCGGTGGTGAAGCGGGCACTGGCCACAGTGGAGACAGCGCTGACGGTGGGGTTGCTGGACGTCGATTGGCGCGAGGGTGGTGCGGAGGGCTGAGGTCGGTCGCGGTAGTAGGCCGGGTCGCCGGTCTCAATCGCCCGTGCCGTCCAGCAGGTACTCTGCGATCTCTTCCCACCGTTCGATCTTGGTGAACGGCACCCCTTCCTTCGCGAGCCGACGCCCCAGCCGGCTCGTGATGAAGCGCCGCTGCGGCGCCACCAGCAACGAGGCCTCCCGGTCGGTGTCGCTGTCTCCGGCGTAGGCCACCACAGCGTCGCGCGCCATGGCGTTCCTGACCACTGCCGGCTTGTCGATGCCCGTCTGCGGATGATGGAACGGCCCGGCAGGATCCAGTTTCATCACCAGCCCGGTCTCCGGCGCGAACACCCCCGGGCTCGCGTGAATCGTCAACGACAATCCCATTTTCGCCAGCAACCGCCCGATGTACCACCGGCAGCCCGCCGACGCGACCACAACCTCCCACCCCGCGGCCTGAAGCCGCCGAACCGCGCCGGCTGTTTCCGGCGTCGGATCCAGAGCATCCACCAGGGCGTCTGCCTCCGCCTCGTCAGTCCGCAGCGACGCGAACACCCCCGCGATCCCCTCGAAGTGCGTGCACTCCCCGGCTTGGAAGCGGCGCCAGGACTCGCGCGCGGCCCGCGGGTCGTGGCGTTCGATGATCAGGTCGAAGAAGTCGCGCCGGGTGAAAGTGCCGTCGAAGTCGGTGACGAGGATGGGCATGGAGGACGTCTCTCGTTCTTGTGGGCCGCGGTTGCCGTCCTGGATCCTCGTCAGCATACCGGATAGGCGGCCCGTTCGCCCGGTCGAGATTCTACGAACAGGACCTCTCGTATTCGGCGACACGCCTCGGCTTCCCGTCCGGGCATCACCCTGTGCGACCGCGGCGCGGCTGCGCAACTTGACGACCGGGCCTCCATACCGATATACATGTCCATAAAGGTCCTTATTTCCATTCCCATGTGATAGGGGCGCTGCGAGAGGGTTATTTATGGGCGAGAGTGGAGCGTCGGACAGCGGCCGGGACCTCGCGGATCTGCGAGCCGCGCAACACGACCCCACCGAACACGGACGGCGGCAGGCAGCATCGCGCCTACTGTCCCGTTACCGCAACCGGATCTACCTCTGGTGTTTCCGGTATCTCGGTGAGCCCGAAACGGCCCAGGAGTTGACCCAGGAAACCATGCTGCGCGCCTACGGTGGTCTGCCCCGTTTGGCGGCCGACACACGCTTCGACACCTGGCTGTTCATCGTGGCCAGGAATGTCTGTTTCAACCATTTGCGACGGCCCCGCCTGTTGGCGGACGATAGTATCGACCCGGATTCGTTGCTGGACGGGGATGTCTGGCCCGACCGGATGCTCGAGCACAAGCAGGACGAGGCGGCGCTCCTGCAGCTGATGGCCGATTGTCTCGAACCACTGGAACGCAAAGCCCTCGCCCTGCGCTGCTTCGAGTGCCTGCCGGTCGATACGATCACGCAGGAACTCGACCTGACCATGGTTTCCGGCGCTCGTGCTCTGCTCCAGCGGGCCCGGCGCAAGCTTCGGTCGGCCTTGGCTGACCGCGAGGAGGGGACGGGATCATGACCGACCGCTGTTTATCCCTGGACGACCTCCTGGTTCGGCGCATGTTACCGGTGGACGATTCACGGCGTTGCCACCTGGACCGGTGCCCGCGCTGCCAGGCGCTGCTGGCCAACTACGACCGGTTCACCGACTCCGGCCCGGTGCCGGCTGATGCGGACCTGGCCCGGGTGTCGGCCGAGTTGGAGCGATTCATTGCCACCGATGTCACGGGCGCCGCGGGTGATGATCCGGTTGTGCAGGCGCCGCAGGCAGCGCGCGGCCGAACCAGGCGGCCGAAACACCTGCGGCCCTGGTTCGGCGCAGCCGCGGCTGCCGTCCTGTTGCTCTTGCTGGTGTCGCCGGCTCTGCGGCGAACGCCGGACCCCGGTGCACCTTCGGACCTGCGCCGCGGCGGCGGCACCCATGTCCGAGGCGTGCCCACGCGGTTGCAGGCAACGCGGCTCGCCAGCGACCGAATGCGCTTGACCTGGGAACCCGTCCTGGACCCGTCAGTGAGCTACAACGTGGTCTTTTACGGTTCCGACCTGCGCGAACTGACGCGCATCGCCACGGGCTCCCTGGCTTACCTCGACTTCGATCCGGAGGCGGCAAACGGACTCGGCCAGGCGGCTGAGTTGTGGTGGGCCGTCGCCGTCGAGTTCCAGGGCGACGAACTGGGTGTCTCACCGGTGCAGTCACTCGTGGTGCCGTGAGCCGCGGACAGCGCAAGATATGCGGTGCGACTGCGCTGCGCCTGGTCCTACCGATCCTGTCGGCCGTCGCACTGTCGGCCGGCGGCGCCGCTTCTCCGCCGTACGCCGAGTCCACAACGGTATCGGACCCCACGACCGCCCGGTCCCTGGCGACATTCGACAGCTTGTGGACCGCCGGCGCCCACGAGGACGCCCGCCGGCACCTGGCTCCGCTCCGGCAACAGGCCCGCGCGGAACGGGACACGACTCTGCTCACGACGGTGCTGCTGCGCCTTGGTCGATCCCACGTTCTGCTAGGCGACGGGCGGGGCGCCGAACCCCACCTGGCCGAGGCACTGGCCCTCGCCACTGCGCGGCGCGACACAGCCGGCCTGACCCCGATAACGCGGTGGTTGGGTGTGGCCCTGGGTCTGCAGCGGCGCATGGACGAGAGTCTCACACTCTACCGGCAACTCCGCGCACTCGCCAACGCCACGGGCGACCGGCACCATCAGGCCTGGGCGGCCGTGGGACTGGGCTGGCACGACGTCGAGCGACGCGATCTGGCGGCAGCCATCACGCAGTATAGGCACGCCATTATGACGTTCGACAAACTGGAGGATTGCCGCGGCGAGTTGTGGGCGCGCAATGCCTTGGGCGTGGCGTTGCACAGGGCGGGCGACTATCGCGCGGCTCTGGCCGGCTATGACCAGACGTTCGCCTTGGCCACCGAATGCGGCACGCCTGTGATCGCAACGATCGCCCGGACCAACATGGCGAGTCTGCACTTCGACCTGGGTCGCCCCGATCTGGCCATGGATCTCTACGCCGAAGCCGTCCGCTTCTACGAACAGGCGGGGCAGCAACGGGAGCGCGTGGTAGCGGCCACGAACATGGGCCAGTGTCTGGCGTTGCTCGGACGGCACGACGAGGCCAGGCGGCTCTACGCAAGCGAACTGCGGTTCAGCCGGGATCAGAACCTCAGAGACCAGCACGCCGTGATCACCACGCGCCTGGCGGAACTGGACGGTGACCGGGGCCGCCACCGGGCTGCAATCGCCGCCTACGGACGCGTGGTCGACCTGGCGAATGACGCGCCGAACAGGACGTCGATCGCCATGACCACCGCCAATCTGGCCGACGCCCTGGTCGGGTTGTCCGACGAACTGGCGGCCGTCGGCGAAGCCGCCGATGGCTGGCGCGTCATCCGTCCGGCGTTGGACGATGCCAGGTTCGACGACGACCTCAACAGCCGCGTGCTGCTGCGACACGCGGGCGCCCGCCGCCTGCTCGAGTTGGACCAAACGGCCGAGGCGCTGCCGCATCTGGAGTTCGTTGCGGCGCGGGCCCCGCAGGGCGAACTGTCAGGTATCGCAGTCGCTGCCCTGGCCGACGCCGCCGAATGCCACCGGCGGTCGGGGGAACGGGAACGGGCGCTGTCCCTGCTGAAGACCGCGGCCGACAACTGGGAGCAGGAGCGTCAACTGCCCCTGGATCCCCAGTGGCGCGAGCTGCGCGGGACCAGCGGTCGTCGAGTGTTCACCGAGCTGGCCGCGGCCCTGATGGCCGCAAGGGAAGGGACGGACGCGGTTACCGCCGCCTTCGACGTGCTCCAGAGCTACAAGTCACGAACCCTGCTCGAGAGGATGCTGGGGCCCGGCCCGACGTTGGGTCGCGAGGCCACCTCGGACGTCGACCTGGCCCGGTTGCAGACCGGGATCCTGAAGGATGGCGAGGTGCTGCTGGACTACCACCTTGGTCCGCGGACGTCCTTTCTCTTCGCCGTCACGCGCACAAGTATCCGGTGCCACCGGCTGCCGCCCGCCCCGGAGTTGGCCCCTCTGCTGCGTCGGTTCCACGGCCTGCTGGCCGAACCGGGCAACGGCGACCTGCAGGTGCCGGCGCGCGGGTTGGCCACTATGATGCTGGGTGGCGCGGCGGACCTGCTGGCCGGCGCGACTTCGGTGGTCGTCGCCTCCGATGGCGAAATCCATCTTCTGCCGCTGGGACTGCTGCGGACCATGGCCGGGGACGACGGCGGTGCCGGCGAGGCGGCCGACCGGACCTGGAGCCGGGTCCCGTCAGCCGGCGCCCTGGCTCGGCTGCGGGAGTGGAATCGCCTCCCCGGTGCGGAGCCCATGCGCCTGTTGGCCGTGGCCTCCAGCTTCGACGATCGGGGAGCGATGTTCGCGGGAGCGGTGCGGGAGGTTGCGGATCTGGCACGTCGCTACCGCAATGTCGACCTGCGGGTGACCGAACCGGGGCAGGCCTTTTCGACGGAGGCTGACCTGGCTGGCTACGGCATCCTGCACCTGGCCACGCACGTGCGTGTGGACGATCACAATCCCTGGCAGTCCGAGATCGGCCTGGTGCCGGCCGCTGTCGACAATCCCCGTGCCGCAGATATCGCGGGTCTCGAACTGTCGGCCCGGCTGGCGGTGCTGTCCGGTTGCAGCACGGCGGGCGGCAGGTTGATCACCGGCGAGGGCGTGTCCAGCCTGGCCAGCGCTTTTCTGGGCGCCGGCGTACCGGCGGTTCTGGCGACGCTATGGGAGGTGGACGACGCGGTCACCGCCGAGCTGATCGCTCGTTTCTACGCCGAACTGACCGCCGGCCACAGTCTGGCCGATGCCCTGCGGCGGGCCCAGGCCTCGGTTCGCTCACGACCAGCCACCGTCGATCCCTTCTACTGGGCCGGCTTCGTTCTGATCGGCGACGGTGATCTGCAGTTGCAGTTGGAACGGAGGCGTGTCTGGTCGCAGTGGACCTGGTTGGTGCCCCTCGTATTGCTGGGTCTGGGCCTGGGGATCGTCCGGCACCGGTTGCGGGGCCAGCGGCCCGGTCGCCGAATACTCAGATAAAATTCCTCTTTATTTTGCTTATCGCTGTGATTCCCGCCCGCCGGCCGTGTCTTCAGTACCAGGATCCGACATTCCGCACCTCAATCCGCCAGCCGGCGCCGAGGAGCCAAGCTCATGTGCTATGCACGGAACAAGCCGCGGGTTGCGGCGGCTATCCTGACTGCCATCGTCCTGGGGACAGGCTGCACCAATGATGACCCCGCCCGCGTTCTGGCGCCGGACACCGTCGACCGCAAGGGCGGCGTGGTGGAGTTGGGCGACGGCGCGGTCTCGGTGGAGGTGCCCGCCGGGGCGGTCGCCAAACCGACGACATTGACCCTCGAAGAAGTACCCGGCACCGTGGACGAGTTGGGCTCGCCGGCCTTCGTCCTGGGACCGGCCGGGACGACGTTCACCGTCCCGGTCACGGTACGTATCGCCGTTGACCCCGGCGATTTGACGGACCTGGCGCGGGCAGAGGACCTGATCGTCGGCGTGCTCGCGGACGGCGTCTGGCAGGGCGTTCCTGGTTCCACCTACGACGGCGCTCTCGTCGCGGTCACCGTGCGCACTGCGGGGTTCGGGGAGCAGGAGGCATCCGGTCTCGACAAGAACGGTATCCTGATCGGTGTCGGCGGTGGTGGAGGCAATCAGGAGCCCGCCAGGTGGTGCGAGACCGGGATCTATCTGCTAGGCGGCGAAAGATTCGGGGCCTTGCTGCCCCATTACGTCGACGCCGACCTCGGCAGCGACGGCAATCCCGGCACTCTGGCCCTGCCCTGGCGCACGGTGACCCACGGCGCGGCGTCGGTGCCCACCGGTGGCAAGGTGATGGTCTTCGGTCCGGGGCCCTACGAGGCGGGAGAGTCCTTCCCCATCGAACTGGGCCAGAACGTCGTCCTTCAGGGTGACGGCTCGCCCGAACTCCACGCCCCCGCCGCGGGCGCGCTGGCACCCATGTTCCGGGCTTCGGTCGAGCCGTCCTACTCCTTCGTAGGTGGTTTCGGGCTGACGGCCGACCCCATCGGCGGCGACCGGCGGCTGGCCATCGAGGTCACCGACGGCTCCCCGGTTTTCGACAACATCCAATCCAGTGACACTTACGGCGTCCTGTTCGCGGGCGGGGAGCCCGGGCTGAGGGGCTGCACTCTGCGGGGGTGGGCAGCCAACGTGATGATTACCGGCGGCACAGGGCGTGTCCTGCGCAACACTATCAGTGGCACTCTCAGCAACGCCGGCAACATCCGCTACCCCATCCAGGTGGCCGGTGCGGAGGTCGCCTGCGTGCAGGGCAACACGATCTCCAACGCTAGCGTGGGGATGTACGTGTTCAGCGCCACCTCGGCGACGATCGTGCAGAACGTCTTCAACAGCAACGACATCGGTGTGGACGTGGGGTGGGCCGGAGTCGTCAACCTGGTCGGGAACACATTCAACGGCAATCCGATGGGCGCCATGATCGGCAACGAGGCGACGCCGCCGGCGGGCTCGGCCAACGTCTACGACAACATCTTCCGGGGCCACACCGTTCTGGGCCTGGGGGTGGCGGTCACCGGCGACATCCGTTTCACCGGCAACACCTGGAACGGTTCGGCCACCGCCGAGGCATGGTTCGGCCCGTCGCCCTGGCTTCCCGGAGTCGATGTCGCCTGGCTCACGCGAGCCATCGGTCCGGCCCGCTGGTGGGAGTTGACCGGTCCGGGCCCGAGCGCGCGCCTCGGTGCGGCCATGGGCCACGACGGCAACGCCGGTCGATCGATCTTGTTCGGCGGTCGCAGCGGCGCGGTGAACCTCGACGACACCTGGGAATTCGACTTCACCACCAATACCTGGAACGGCCCCCTGTTCCCGATGAGCTCACCCTCGGCCCGCCACGATGCCGCCATGACCCGGGGTCGACCCGGCGGGGCGCCCGGACGTTGCCTGTTGTTCGGCGGCCACACCGGGGGCGCGCCCTTCGACCTCACGTACGACGATCTCTGGGTCTACGACGCAACGGCGGGCGAATGGTCCCTGTTGACCCCCGCCGGCAATCCCGCCGATGGCCGGCTGCCCCTGCCGAGGTATGGAGCCACCTTCGTGGCCCGCGACGCGGACCACTTCGTCCTACACGGAGGCCGAGGCGGTGGCGGCATGCCGATTACCGATACCTGGGAATATGATGCGGCCGCCAACGGTTGGACCGACCTGTCGGACACTGCCGAGATACCGCCGGCCCGCGCCTACCACGCAGCCATCGACAAGGGTCCCAACAGTCCCGGCGGCATGATCGTCCTGGGCGGTCAGGGCAGCAGTGGCCAGGTGATCTACTCACCCTGGAACTTCGGCCGCTTCCCCGCCGACTGGTGGGCGCTGCTGCCCGCTCCGGGCGATCCCGGTCCCGTGACCCAGGCCAACCTGGAGTGGTTGTCCCACAGCACGTCGCCGCGGGTGGACCGCTTCCTGTACTTCGGAGGCACCGACGGGCAGACCTTCCTGAACACGGCCCGGGTCTACACCTGGGACTGGGGCAACCTCGACCAGACCGTCAGTTGGAGCACCCTGAGCGCTCCTGCCGGCACCGTTTGGCCCCCGGCCCGCGGGCGGTACAGCAGCATGTCCTGGCCGGGGCCCAACGGGTATCGGGTCCTGGTTTTCGGCGGTACGGCCGGCGCGGGGCAGGGCACCCGCGGCGACACATGGATTTGGATGGAGGGCGGGAATCCGTAGCGGACTCCCTTCGCGAACAAGCGAGGTTGATCATGCGCACGAATCACATACGACGGCGGGTCGTTCTGTTCCTGGCTTCCGCTCTGACGGCCGCGGGCCTGCTGGCCGCCTGCAGTTCAGACGACGGGCCGACAAAACCCGCGGTGGTGACCGAGCTTCTGCGCCGCACCGTCGGTCCGGCCGGGGATACGCTCATCCTGCCCGACGAGTTGGCCCTGGAGATTCCGGCCGGGGCGCTCGCAACCGACATCGAGATCACGATCAGTACTTCCAATGCGGCGCCGCCCCGCGGCCTGGGCAAGACCTACGAATTCGCACCCGACGGTCAGGTCTTCGCCTCGTCGCCCCGGTTGACGCTGCGGATCCCCGTGGACGATCTGGGCGTCAACACGCTGCCCGAGGAAGTGCGGCTGTTCACGCGGCCGAGCACCGAGTGGAGCGAGGTACCCGGATCGGTAGGTGAACTCGACGACACCGAGGCTGGAGCACCCGTACTCGAAGTATCCGTGTTGCTGCAGCATTTCTCGCCCTATGCCGCCGCCACCTTGGAGCAGACCCAGGTCCTGTTCGGCGTCTATGGGTTCGCGCAGGACAGCGCGGTCGGTTTCGGTCGGAACGGCGTGGTGGCGATCTACGACGGCACCGATGTGTCGGCCCTGGCGGGCCGCATATCCGGCGTATTGACGGACGGCTGGGGGTTGGACCTGAGCAGCCACCTAGCCGTGGGATACGACGGCGAGGGCCGGATCTGGTCCTGGGACGGCAACAACTACACCGTGGTGGGAAAGGCCGGTCGCACGACCAGCGGGAGGGCGATGCGGGCCATCGACGGCGACGACCTCGTGGTTGTCGCCGTGGGTAACGGCGGCCGCGTGTTCGTGGACGACGGCACCGGCTTCACCGAGCCGACCGACCCGGCGGTCACCGCCAGCGAGGCCGATCTGCTCACTGTCAAGTGTTTCGGCGGTGGGGAGGCGGTGGCGGCGGGCAACGAGGTCTGCCTGGTTCGTAGCGGTGGCGTCTGGCTGAGACGGGACCTGGACTTGATCACATCCAACCGGCTGTTCCTGCGTTCGGTGTGGGGCGTCGGCCCCGCGGACTACTACCTGGCGGGATTCGAGGAAGTGCCGGGCGAAGGCGTGGTGGGGCGTCTGTACCACTGCCAGGGCAGTTGGCCCCCGTCTCCGGTTGGTGACCTGCCCGGCAATCCCGGCCGCCTGCACGGTGTCTGGGGCGACGCGGACGATCTCTATGTCGTGGGCGAGGGTGGCGTCTTCTATCACCGCGCAGGTGGTGCGGCCTGGAGCGTCGAAGGCACGTGCGCCGGCGAGACAGTGACCTTCTATGACGTCTGGGCCGCGGACGACGAGATCTTGTCCGCCGTCGGCAGCACCGTCCAGGGCGGACTCAACCGCGCCGTCTACGTACATGGCGTGGATGAATGCGAGGTGGTCGATACCGGCGGCGGTGGCGGTACCGGCCGAACTATCCTGTTCGACAACCGGACCGATCGCGAATTGGCCTGCCAATTGACCTGGACCTACGGAGTGACCGACGGCGCCGCGTCGCTGACTGTGGTACCTGCCACGGTCAACGAAGACTGTCCGGAGGCGTGCGACACTTTCTTTCGTGACTCGAGTGGGAGTGGAGAGAATCCCACCTACCCTTGGCGTCTGAAAATAAACGGGGGACGCCTGGTGGTGGACCTGCCCCGCTTCTACTCGCGGGCCGAGTTGGTGGTCGATCAGATCTACCACGACTACGGCGGCGACGAGTCGTACTCCGGGCGCACGCGATGCTTCGCATTCAGGAACGGCGCCGAGGTTGCCGCGCGCGGGGCCGCCGGCGGCAATACGCAGACCGTGGTGCTGGATCCCGGCGGGGACTTCAACCAGTTGGTGGTGGAATCCTGTGCGGGACGGGTGCATGCGATAACAGTGTACCCTTGAGGGGTGGCGCCTGAGCGGACGATTACCGGAGGCATGTTCCTCGCGGGTGTCGAGTCGGCGATCCGCCCGTTCGCGCAGAGGGCTTCCCCGCGATGTGCTTCGAGCGGCTCTCGTCGGAAAGCCGTCGTTTCCTTGGAGGTCCGCGCCTTTGCCGGAGGATCGTTACCCTGTCCCAAACTACCGGGCGATGAACAATCCGACTGCCAGCAACAACGGTGTGACCAACGTCAGTATCACGTTGCGTCCCAGGAAGGGGATGAGCCCCGGGATGTCCTCGGCATGGGCGACGGCCCCCTGGTAGGTCGGTACGGCGATCACGACCGTCAGCAGGGCGAGCAGCGACCACACCGGCAGCACACCCGTCGCCCACCCGGCCGCGACGCTCACGTAGGCCGCCACCAGGAAGATCCCGTACACCGTCAAGCCGGTCCGGCGCCCGTGGGCGATCATCAGGTGCCGCCGGCCTACGCCCGCGTCGGCCTCTACGTCCGGCAACTGGTTCAGCAGCAGCAGATCGCTGACCAGGAAGAGCGGAACCAGCGCGGCAACGGCCGCCGTCCACGTGTATGTGCCGGTGAGCACGAAGTGCGTACCCAGACTCATGAGCGCGAAGCCGATCCCCGGCGCCAGCAGGCAGAGCAGCGGGTTGCGCGTGAGCCAGCGCGTATAGGTGACCACGACCAGCAGCCCCACCAATCCCAGGGGCAGGATCAGCCAGCCGTGGACCACGACGAAGTAGACGCCGATGGCGACCGCCACGGCCACGGCCACCAGGCCGATCACGAGCCCGAAGTGCCCCTTCTCCGGGTTGGCGGGCAGAACGCCGCTGCCGCCGCTGAAGGGCGTGCGCTCGGTGGTCGCGTCCAGGCCGCTGCGAAAGTCGTCCCATTCGTTCAGGGCGTTGACGGCCACGTGGGCCGCCAGACCACCCACCAGGGCCAGCACCAAGTGGAGGACCACGACGCCGCCGCTCTCGTAGTGGGCCGTAGCGATGCCCAGCAGCACACAGGCGACCGCCAGCAGCAGGAAGGGCACGCGCATGGGGCCGAGGATCAGTTGGGGGTCGGTGGCGGTCATGGTGTGGTCTCCATCCTGCGCGATTCGTTGGGTAGGACAGGAATACCGACAGCATAGAAGAATAAACGAAATCGTTTGAGATGGACAAGACGTTCGATGAAACCTCGCTCGTAATCGTCAAGAGCGGTCTAGCGCACCAGAGAGACTTTTTGGGACGTCTGAGTGCCCCCGGCGCGGAGCCGCAGCAGATAGGATCCAGAGGCCAGCCCCGTGGCGTTCCAGCGCCTGGAGTGCCGGCCGGCCTCAAGGTGGCCCGCCACGATGGTGGCCACCCGCCGGCCCGAGAGATCGTAGGCCGCCAGGTCCACTTTTCCGGCTGCCGGCAGCACGAAGCTCACTTCGGTGGCCGGGTTGAAGGGGTTGGGTGCGGCGGACATGAACACCGGCACGCGCGCGTCCGGCACGGTGCTGGGATCCGGGTTGGGCTCCACCACCAGCGACTGCGGCACCATGGGGTTTCCGTCGAGGTCCTCCACACCGTGGACGGTGAGCAGGTAGTCGACCGTATCCGGTAGGACCGTCAAGGACACGAGGGCCTGACGGCCCCAGAGTGACCAGACTTCGTCCACGGGAATCGGGGCCCCGGGGTCGTCGACGGGATGGTAGGTGTAGTTGGTCTCGTCGGCGCCGGTGACCGGGTCGATGTCCTCATCGAAATAGATCCGCAGACCCATGGTGGTCCGCGGGCAGGGTATACCGGGCGGAACAACGCAGCTGTAGCCGGCGTTCGTCAGCAAAGGGCCGCCGGGATCGGCCAGGGCGGTGCAGGCGAAAGCGGCCAGTGAGCAGGCGCAGAAGGTCAGTATGTGTTTCATGACAAGCACCTCCGGAGAGCGAATGTTGTCACAATACCACGCCGCGAGGGCACCTGCGTGTCTCAGAACGTTTTGCCGTAGGCCCGTACCAACCAAAGGAACACCCATGACCCGCGTCGAACAGGCCGTGCAGATGTTCGTGGACGGCTACAGCTGTGCCCAATCCCTGGCCGCGACCTATGGTCCCGACCACGGGCTGCCCCGTGAGACGGCCCTCAGCTTGGCTTCGCCCTTCGCCGGCGGCGTGTCGTGCACCGGCGGCACTTGCGGAGGTGTTGCCGGTGCGCTGTTGGTGCTGGGCCTCGCCCACGGCCCGCGTGAACTGTCCGACGAGGCCGGGTACGACCGGATCCGGAGCCTCACCCAGGAGTTCCTGCGCCGGTTCCGTGCGCGTGAGGGGTCGATCCTGTGTACCGATATCCTGGGCCACGACCTCACGAAGCCCGGGGTGCTCGAACGCGTGCAGGAACAGAAACTCAGCCTCGAAACATGTCCGCAGGCCGTGCGTACGGCGGCGGAGATCCTCGAGGACATGCTCCTGCAACGGTAGCGACAGCCGCGTGATTCCCGGTCAACCGCCCAGCCGTACCGTCAGGCACCGGTCCGACCGCTCGATGACCGCGCCCACGAATTCGGCGGTCAGTGCGGGCGCCTCCAGTTGCACGCGATCGTCGGTCCGGTTGACCTGCGGCTCCGCCTCGAGACCGGTCACCACGACGCGGCGAATGCCGTTGTACAGCGGATGATCGCCGGCCTGCTCGGTCAGGGCCTCTCCCCCCAGGATCTCCAGTTCACATCCCGAGTTGCCCAGTTTCAGGAAGCGCGTATGCAGTACGCTGCCTTCCAGCATGGTGACGTTCATGGGATCGAAGCCCTGGGGCCACAGGGGCTGCTCGACCTCCGTCACGATGACGATGCGCCAACCTTCGCGCTCATGGAAACTCCGGTGCAGGTCCCGCCGATTCTCGACGACCGCGAGCACGTCGGCCTCTGCCTGCCGTGCCGAATCCTCGCGTTCGGAGTCCGACAGCGTATAGCCGGTCACATGGCTGCGTTGCTGTAGGACCGCGGCCAGGGCCAGGTCCAGCGACTGGGTGTCGTCCTGCTCGAACGACGCCTTCCAGTCACGGGCGAACTGGTCGAGCAACAGGGCCAGGGCACGACCGGTGACGTAGGCGCGCAACCGGACGTCGGTGGCCGCAAAGCCGGCCGGAGGCAGCGGGCACTGGATGTCGTCCAGGGCCCGGTACTGGATGTAGGCGGCGAGCCCCTCGTTCAGCTCCGCACCTCTCTCGTAGGCGACGTAGGCCGGTTCCATGCCCTCGTAGCGTTGCTGGCGTACGATGAGTGCCATCAACGCCCAGGCCGCCCGGTCGTCGGGGTCCGCGGAACGCAAGGCGCGGCGCAGGTAGGCCGTTTCCTCACGACGCAGGGTAAGCCAGCCGGCATCGGTCACGGGGTAGGTGAACAGGTCGCCGACGTTGTCGGTCCAGTCGGGATGATTCACCCGCTGGAAGGCGTGGAACGCTTCGTGGATCGCTACCGCCGCCAGACTGGTGGGAGACGGCTCATCGTCGGGATCGAGCATGACGATCGCAGTGCGGACACCGCCCAGATCGATGGAGGTGTTGGCGACGAGTGACGGCAGGCGTCCCGTCAGGCGCTGGGCGGCAGGATTGGACCTGGCCACGAGCTCGAAGCTCTCGGGTGGCGCCGGGTGCCGGAACAGATAGGTGTCGGTGCCGTCGAAGATGGCCAGGGGCACCGCCAGCGGGTCGTAGCCGGGCCAGAGGTCGCCGTCTGCGGCGAGCAGCTCGACCGCGGCGGCCACTTCGTAGGCCGGTGAGGATTGCTGCACCTCGGCCAGGGTGTTTGCCGGGAGCAGCATATGAAGGGCGATCAGCATGAGGATCGACGATTTCGCTAAATCGGCGACGGAATGGGCTCGGTGTTGCATCGCTTTCTCCTCGGGTTACCGGGCAAACCTGTCCTGGGCGGCGAACTGCTCGCGCCGCACTCGATCGAGGTTGTTCCGGCGTCAGTGATCGATTTCGATGAACAGGGAATCCGCCGGGGCGTTCTCGTAGCGGATGTCGAACAGGCGTCGTCCATCCCGCGTGATGGTGATCTGGACCTCGGCGTTCTGGGCGCCCCAGCGCTCGATCTCCTCGACGATGGCCTGTTCGAGCTCGGCTTCGTCCAGACCCTGGGCGCTCACACGCAGACGTCCGCGGCTCAAGGACGCCAGCACGCTGCCGCCGACTTCCCGTCGGAAGACCATGGCGCGCGTGCGGCCCAGTTCCGGATCGCCCAGCCGTTCGGCCAGAGTGGCCCGGATGGTGTCTCGGAATTCCTGCACCTGGTCGCCGCGGTACCCCAGATGCAGGATCGCCGTGTCGTCGCCCACCAGCAGCTGGCTGCCGGCCACGCCGGGCAACGCGCGCAATGTTTCCGCCATTTGTTCGGAGCCTCCGGCGGCGAGGGGCCATTCGGCGGTGATCCGTCCACCCACCGTGATCCGGTAGGAGATAGGCACGAAAAGCAGGCCGGCCAGCACCATGGCTGCAGGTGCGACGATCGCCAGGGTCTTCAACCGTCGCGACCGTCGCCGGCGCTGATGCTCGAGGCGAATCCCGGCCCCGCTCAGCAGCCTCTGCCGGTGCTCCGGCGCCACGGACTCCTGGGCCAGACCGTTCAATCCTGTTTCGATCCCGCCGAGGTCACCGGGTTCCATGATTCACCTCCAGCTTTCGATAGCTCTGCCGCAGCCTGATGCGGCCGCGGGCCAGTCGGCTCTTGGCCGCCGAGAGCGATGAGTCCTGCACCGCGGCGATCTCCTCGATGGACAATCCCACTACTTCGAAGAGAACCAAGGCCTCCCGCTGCGGCCGGGGCACGCCCTGGAGCGCCTGCCGGACCGCTTCCTTTTCCTCGTAGCACAGCTCGCGCGGTGCCGCCGTCTGCCGGGCCTGGTCCAGGGTCAGCCAGCGCCGCAGGGTCGCCTTCCGCACCTGGTTGCGATGGGCGTTGCTGAGGATCCGGAACAGCCAGGCGCGGAAACGTGACCGGTCCCTCAACCTGTCGAACCCACGCATGGCGCGCATGAGCGCATCCTGCAGGAGATCATCTCCGTCCGCTTTCGAACCGGCCAGTCCGCGCGCGAATCGCACCGCATCCTGGTACACCGGTTCCAGCATTTCCTCGAAGTTCATTCGTGCGATTGCCTTTGCTCTGGGTGGATCCGGTAACATGACCCGCGAGAAGGGTGGAAAGTTGCAGCTAAAATGAAGAAGATCCCGCGTGGGGCAGGGGGCGGTCCCGGGGCCACCGCTCTTCGGGCAGGCGTACCGTGGTTTCCATGGTCGAAGCGGCCCGTCGTTCGCCGGCGACCCAGGATTGACCGGCCCCTTCCGGCACCGCATATTGCGAGGAACCGGACCCACCGCTATGGGAGCTTGGCCTGAACCAACAAGAGGAATGCCCCATGACCCGTCTCGTCGAGAATGCCGCCGGCCGCCTGGTCCCCACCGAGATCAACGGCGTCGAAGCCGTCCCCTTCAAGGGCGTGGGCAAGCACCAGCCCACCGGTCGCAAGGCCGCGGCGCCCATCCGCGCCTGCCAGGACTACCCGGCCGACGGCCACAAGCTCACGGCCGACATCAAGTCCGCCCTGGTCAACGCCGACCTCAGGGATGGCATGACCATCTCCACGCACCATCACCTCCGGAACGGCGACTTCGTGGCCAATGCGGTCTTCGCCGCCGCCGCCGAGCTGGGCGTCAAGGATCTGCGCTGGTTCCCGTCGGCGAGCTTCCCCTGCCACGAGCCCCAGATCGCTCACCTGGAGAGCGGCGTGCTGCACCACATCGAGGGTTCCATGAACGGCCCCCTGGGCGACTACTGCACCCGCGGCAAGATGCGGGGCATGGCCGTGCTGCGCAGCCACGGCGGACGCTACCAGGCCGTCCAGGACGGCGACGTCCACATCGACGTGGCGGTGATCGCCGCCCCCACGGCCGATCCCTTCGGCAACGCCACCGGCGACCGCGGTCCCACCGCCTGCGGCCTGCTGGGCTTCGCCCTGGCCGACAGCGAGTACGCCGATCACGTCATAGTGGTGACGGACAACCTGGTGGAGTTCCCCTGCATCCCCTGGCAGATCCAGGGCAACAACGTGGACCAGGTCGTGGTCATGGATTCCATCGGCGACGCCTCCAAGATCGTCAGCGGAACCACCCAGATCACCAAGTCCCCGGACCGCCTGCTCATCGCCGAACTCACCGCCCGCTTCTGCGACGAGGTGGGCATCGTCCAGGACGGCTTCAGCTTCCAGGCCGGCGCCGGGGGCACGGCCCTCAGCTTTGCCCTTTTTCTCAGGGACATGATGCGCGAGCGCAGTATCAAGGCCCGTTTCGTGCGCGGCGGCTCCACCCAATACCTGGTGGACATGCTCGAGGAAGGGCTGACCGACTACATCCTCGACGGCCAGACCTTCGACCTGGAGGGCGTCCGCTCCATGCGCGAGAACGCCGGCCACGTGAATACGTCGCCCTTCACCAGCTACAACTGGCACGGCAAGGGCAACTTCGCGTCCCTGCTCGACGTGACCGTTCTGGGCGCCACCGAGGTGGACGTGAACTTCAACGCCAACGTGGTCACCCACAGCGACGGCCGGCTGCTCCACGGCATCGGCGGCTGGCAGAATTGCCTGGCCAGCAAGTGCACCATCCTGCCCATCCCCAGCTTCCGCGACCGCATCCCGGTGCTCGTGGACCAGGTCACGACCCTGTGCGGTCCGGGCGAACTCATCGACGTGATCGTCACCGAGCGGGGCATCGCCATCAATCCGCAGCGGCTGGACCTGCGCGACGCCGTACGCGGTTCGAGCCTGCCCATCCGTCCTCTGGCCGAGATCAAGGCTGAGGTGGAGGAGATCTGCGGCGGTGCGGCGGCGGCGGCGGAACTGGGGGAGAAGGTCGTGGCGGCCATCAAGTGGGTGGACGGGACCGTGATCGACTGTGTGCGGGTGGTGCGGGGCTAGGCCGGCGCACTCGCCGTCGAGAGCGACCGTGCCGCGGGTGACGTAGCCGTTGTTCGTCACTCCCACGAATGCGATGGAGTTGGCTTGCAGATCCCAGAAGAAGTTGCCTTCCCACGAACCATCGATCAGAGGCCCGAGAATGGCCAACTCGGGAGCGAGTTCGGCCTCTCCCGCGGCTGCCGGCAGCGGCTGGAACACCAGGAGCGTGAGGATGGGCAGCAGGGCATTCCGGTAGCGCATGGACGTTCTTCCGGTTCGCGGTTACGGTCGGGGAAAGCTGCGGACGGAATTGATTACGCGGTAGTTTGTCCGCAGGCTGCACGGCGAGGACCGGAGCGATGGGAGAACCCGTGAGCAGGATACTTCTGACAGTCGCGATATGTGGCCTCCTGGTCGGCTGCGGCTCCTCCGGTGTCGACGTGCGCGCCACCGGCGAGGACGACGACGTCTTTCGTGCCCCCGAGGCCTTCGACGAGGAGAAAGAGGCGGTCCGGACGGAAGAGGACGGCACGCCGCGCCGCCGCGCCCCGTTCATCACGCTCGGCGCCTACGACTGGGACTATGACGCTTTCCTGGCCGAGCTGAAGGACGCCATGGTCGGTCTGGACCTGCCCCGGTCGGCCGAGACGCGAGTGGTGCTGACCTTCGGGACCGGAACGCCCGAACCCGCTGTCACGGTGGAGTGCGGGTCCACGCCCGTGGAGTGCGCGGATCTCCGCAACCGCCTGGAGGCCTGGCCCGGTTGGCCGCGATTGCCGGCGGGGTGTCCCCATCCGGAACTTGAAGTCGTCCTGTCGAATCTGCCCTAGTTCGATCGAGGAGGATTTTCCATGCGCCATCGAATTGTCGCTATTCTCCTGGTCGCCATGGCGGCGGCCGCCATCCTGGCCGCTTGCTCCGACGACGACCCCACCGAACCCGGTGGCGGCTGTGTCGAGTTGACCTTCGACGATATCCTGCCCACCGATGACAACGGCGACGTGATCGGTTCCGGTGGTGTGGGCGACTGGTGCTGGCCCGACGCCGGGTCCGATCCCTCGGAGCCCTACCTCTACCCGGCCTTCCCGAATCCCTTCAACTCGGCCAACGAGATCCAGTTCGCCCTACCCTCTGCCGGCCATGTCTACCTGCGCGTGGTCGACAGCCGCTGCCGGGTCGTGCGCGTCCTCCTGGACGCGGATCGGGACTTCGGCACCTGGTCGGTCACCTGGGACGGCGAGGACGAGGGCGGCACCAGGCAGGGCGACGGTCTGTACGGGGTCATTCTCACCGTGGGAAACTTCAGGTGCTCGGGCGTGATCGAGATGAAGTCCGTCCCGTGAGCCACCGGCAAGCACTGGAAGATCTCGCCCGCCGCTGGCTCAACGAGGGTTGGCGCGCGGGGGACACCGCGGTCATCGACGAACTCCACGCTCCCGACTTCGTCGACCACGACCCCGGTGGCCGCACCGCCGACAACGCGGGTTTCAAGGCCGGCATCGTCCGTCTCTATGCGGCGTTTCCCGACTTCGCCGCCCGCCTCGAGGACCTGGCCGTGGACGAGCCGGCGGGTCTGGTCACCGTGCGCTGGACCGCCACGGGCACCCACCGCGGCGCCTACCTGGGCGCCGAACCCTCCGGTCGTGTCGTGACCTTCAAGGGGATCGAGGTCCTTCGCGTGGTGGACGGCTGCATCGTCGAACGCTGGGGCGAGTGGGACGGCATCGAGCTGCTGGACCAGCTCGGCCGCATCCGCGACTAATCCACGAACACGAATTCCGGCGGCTCGAAGCCGTTGAATCGCGTGGACTCGCTGAAGGTGTAGGCACCCATGCCGCCCACCACCAGCAGGTCGTCCAGATGCATTTCCGGTAGGTCGACCGTGCAGATCTCCCCTTCATCATCACGCGAGAAGACATCGATGCAGTCGCAGGTGGGACCGGCCAGCACGTAGGGGTGCTCGGGGCCGTCGGTGAGCGTCCGCATGGGGAAGCCCATCCTGTACAGCAGGACTTCCATGAAGCTGCCGTAGGTGCCGTCGTCGAAGTAGAGCCAGTCGCGACCGTCCCGGGTGGACTCGGAGATGACCTTCGTGACCAGGCACACGGCGTCGCCCACCACGGCGCGACCCGGTTCGGCCACCAGCTCCACGGACGGGTCGAAGAGGCGGCGGTAGGCCTCGTCCACGGCCCGGCCGATGGCTGGGATGTCGATCTTCTCGTCGGCATAGCGCACGGGGAAGCCGCCGCCGATGTCCACGGACGTGAGTGTGACGCCCGCCGCCGCAGCGTCATCGAAGACCCTGCGCGTAGTCTCCAGGGCGTCGACCCAGCGCTGGGTCTCCAGGCATTGGCTGCCCACGTGGAAGCTCACGCCGCGGGGGCGCAGACCTGCGTCGCGGGCGGCGGCCAGCAGGGGGACGGCTTCGGCCGGGGGCGCCCCGAACTTGTGGCTCAGGTGGGCCACCGCCCCCTCGTTGGATACGGCCAGCCTGAGGTGCACGAAGGCGCCCGGGGCGTGCCGGGCGATCTGGGTGATCTCCGACCGGTTGTCGTAGGTGAAGTCGTCCAGGCCGATGCCATGGGCGTAGGCGATGTGCTTGGGATCCTTGACCGTGTCGGCAAAGATGAGGTCCTCGCGAGGGCTGGCGCCGGCTTCCACGGCGGCCAGGATCTCCCCGCGGGACGCCACGTCGAAGCCGGCGCCGATGCCGGCCAGGGTGGCCAGGATCTCCTCCTGGGGATTGGCCTTCATGGCGTAGAAGATCTGCACCGCCGGCAGGGCCGCGTCCAGGCGTCGGAAGTTCTCCCGGATCTGCTCGCGGCTCACCACGTACAGCGGCGTGCCGTGCTCGGCCACGAGGGCCTCGATGGCTGCCCGGTCCAGATCGTAGGGGTTCACGCGCCACCTCCCGCGCGCAATTCCTCGATCTCGTCGGCGGTGACCGGCTTGGCCGGACCCAGGCGCCGGGCGCCGTCCGCGGTGATCAGGAAGTCCTCCTCGTTGCGCACGCCGCCCCAGTCGCGCCACTTGTCCAGTTCGTCGAAGTCGATGAACTCGGCGCAGTGGCCGCGCTCGTGCCACAGGTCCATGAGCTGGGGGATGAAGTAGATGCCCGGCTCCACGGTCAGCACGAAGCCCGGTTCCAGTTCGCGGGCCAGGCGCAGGGACTTCAATCCGAACTGGGTGCTTTTGGCTTTGCCGTCATAGCCCACCCACTCCTCGCCAAGATTCTCCATGTCGTGGACGTCCAGGCCCATCATGTGTCCCACGCCGCAGGGGAAGACCATGGCGTGGGCACCGGCGGCCAGAGCCTCGTCCGTGTCGCCCTTGAAAACGCCCAGATCCTTCAGCCCGTCGAAGATGACCCGCGCCGCGGCGAAATGGACGTCGCGATTGGGGACGCCCGGCCCGAGGGTGGCGACGGCCGCTTCCTGGGAGGCCACCTGGAGGTCGTAGATGGTGCGCTGGCGGTCGTCGAAGAGGGGCGAGACGGGGCACGTGGACGAGAGGTCGGAACAGTAGCCGCCGGCGGTCTCGGCGCCGGCGTCCAGCAGGAAGAGACCACCCGCGGTCAGGGTGTTGCCGTGGTCGTGATTGTGGAGGATCTCCCCGTGGATAGTGGCGATGACCGGGAACGACAGGCGGCCGCCGGCCGCGGCGGCGATGCGCTCCACCTCGGCGGCGATCTCCGCCTCCACCAGTCCGGGCCGGGCCATGCGGATGGCCGTCGTGTGCATGGCCACCGCCGTGGTCACCGCCCGTTCGATCTCCACGATCTCGGCGGGCTCCTTCACGGCGCGCTGGTCCACCACGCCGCGCACCAGATCCAGGGAGGCCCCGTCGTGTACGGCCGGCGGCGTTCGGCCCAGCAGCTCGCCCAGCCACAGCACGGTCTCGGCCCGGTAGGGTGGCAGGTAGTGCACCTGGCGTCCCGCGAGGTCCGCCGCCAGGTCGGCCAAGGGGCGGGTGCGGTCGACGCCCACGGCGGCGGCCCGCTCGGCGATGGTGGGCAGATCGCCCATCCACACGACGTGATCGATGGTCAGCTCGTCGCAGTAAACGGTGGCTGTGCCCGCGTCCAGGTCCAGGACCGCCGCCAGGTCGGGTTGGTCCAGGCCGCAGTAATAGAGGAAGGTGCTGTCCTGCCTGAACGGATAGCAGTTGTCGGCGTAGTTCATGGGGCTCTCGGCGTTGCCCGGCAGCAGGACCAGGCCGTGGCCCAGGCGTTCGGTCAGGGCCGTGCGGCGGCTAATGTAGGTGGCGCGGTCGAACATGGCATCGTTCCCTGTTAGGATGGACGGGTCGGGAACTCCGCATCCTACACCGCGGCCGCCGTCCCGCGCGAGATTCAATCCGCCGGCAGACTGGGAGAGTCGTCATGGGGAAATGGAAGACACGCGTCCTGCCGGGTGCAGCCGTCGTCCTGATCTGCGGCATCGCCGGCTGGGTCCTGTTCCTGCAGCTGGCCACGGACGTGGAGAACCTGCCGTCGGCGGAAGTGCGCCAGGAGTTCGAGGGGGTCCGCGCCGGCCTGGCTGCTCGCCCGCCGATGCTCGTGGCCGATGCCGCGGGGGACGTAGTGCGCAACCCGGCCGCCACGGACGATCCCTCCGCGCGACCCCGGTGGGTGAAGGCCCGCGTCTTCGACGCCGGGGCGGCCCGGCTCGTGCGCGTGGCCCTGCCGTTCTGGTGGGTCCGGCTCAAGAGTCCCGTCTTCGAATACGCCCTGCGGCAGGCCGGCGAGGACCCGGCCCGCCTGGGCGTCACCGTGGCCGACCTGCAGCGCCACGGCGTGGGGCTGATCATCGACGACACCCAAGCCAACGACGACCTGCTCCTCATCTGGACCGAATAGCTGCCGCCCAGTCCCGGAGGGCCCCATGGAATCCCCACTCGCTACCGCCTTCCTGCGCAACCACGAGGTCGGACTTTACGTCTTGGAGTCCATCCCCGACGCGGATCTCGAGCACCGCTACGACAAGCGCACGCGAACCGTGCGCGCCCAGTTCGCCCATCTGCACAACGTGCGGGTGTACCACCTGCAGAGGCGGGGTAAGGCGTTCCTGGGCGGTCTGACCGCCTTCGGGCGCGGCGCCGAGCCCGGCCGCGGAGATATCGTCGCGGCTCTGGCAGCCTCGGCCACGGCCATGGCGGCCTTCCTGGCGGCGGTCGAGGAAAAGGGCAAGGTCAGCAGCTGGCACGGACCACCGGCGAGCTTCCTGGGCTACCTGACGGCTCACGAGGCCCACCACCGCGCCCTGGTCATCCTGACCTTGCGGCTGGCCGGGGCCAAGCTGTCCAAGGATGTGGTCTACGGCATGTGGAACTGGAGTAAGAAGGGAAGCTTCGATGCTGGGCATCCATGATTACGGTGTCTTCCTGGCGGCGGGTATCGCCCTGAATCTCACACCGGGCCAGGACACCATCTACGTGGCCGGACGCAGCGTGAGCCAGGGTCTGGGCGCGGGACTGGCCTCGGCCCTGGGTGTGGGCACGGGCGCCCTGGTCCACGTGGCAGCGGCGGCTCTGGGCCTTTCGGCCGTGCTGGCGGCCTCGGCCACGGCCTTCGCCGCGGTCAAGTGGGCGGGCGTAGCCTACCTGGTGTACCTGGGCGGGCGCATGCTCCTGGGGCGGGACCCGGTGGTGGACCTCCAGAACGGCGGCAGTCGCATGACTCACCGCGCGGCCTTCGTCCGGGGCATCCTCAGCAATGTCCTCAACCCCAAGGTGGCAGTCTTCTTCCTGGCCTTCCTGCCCCAGTTCGTGGATCCGGCCCACGCCCAGCGCAGCCTGGGCTTTCTGGCCCTGGGCGGCACGTTCGTCCTGACCGGCACGACCTGGTGCGTGGTGGTGGCCCTGCTCACCGATCGCGCCTCCTCGGCCCTGAGACGCTCGACCACCACCGCGCGCTTCGTGCAACGGGCGACCGGGCTCGTCTTCGTCGGCCTCGGCCTGCGCCTGGCCCTGTCCCGCACCCATTGACCCCGCACCGCGAGGAAGCAACATGACCGCCACCGTGACCGAGCAACGCCTCGCCCTGCAACGACGTTTCCTGGGCGACCCGGTGCCCCGCCTGTGGTGCCCGCCCTTGAGCCACTACGACTCGGAAGGGGCCTTCGATCGGGAGCGCATGGCCGCCCACTGGGACCATCTGGCCTCCGGGGTCACCGCCTTCCTGGTTCCCGGTTCCACCGGCGACGCCTGGGAACTGTCCTCGGCCGAGACGGGCCACCTGCTCGATCTGGCCTTGGACCTGGCCGCCCCCGGTGGCGCCACCCTGTTGCTGGGCGCCCTCTGCCCCGACGCCGGCACCACCCTCACCGCTGTGGACGCCATGCTGGCCATCCTGCGCCGCCGCAGTGGCTGCGACGATCCCCTGGAAGCCATGGCCGCCTGCGGGGTGGGGGCATTCACGGTCTGTTCGCCCACAGGGCCGGACCTGGCCCAGACAGCGCTCGGCGACGACCTGGCGCGGATCCTGGACCGGGGCCTGCCCACGGCTCTGTACCAGTTGCCCCAGATCACCGGCAACGAGATGGGGGTCGAATTGGTGGCCGGCCTGGCCCAGGAACATCCACACCTGCTGCTGCTCAAGGACTCCAGCGGCGGCGACCGCTTGGCCCTGGAGACCGAGGGCGACCTGGCCGGCGTTTTCCTCGTTCGCGGCGCCGAAGGCGGCTACGCCGGTTGGCTGCGGGAGGCGGGCGGTCCCTACGACGGCCTGCTGTTGAGCACCGCCAACGCCTTCCCCCGGGAACTGGCGGCGGTCATTGCCTACACGGCAGCGGCGCGGCACGAGCAGGCCCGGGATATCTCGGAGCGCTTGACCCGGGTCGTCGACGCCGCCTTTGCCCTGGTGGCCGACCTGCCCGACGGCAATGCCTTCGCCAACGCCAACAAGCTCCTGGACCACGTCATGGCCCTCGGCTCGGCGGCGGCCAACATGCCCGCCCCCCGGCTCCACGCCGGCGTGCGCCTGCCGGCGGAACTGGTGCTGCGGGTCCGGGATCTCCTGGACCGTGAGGGATTCTCCACCGACCGGGGCTATCTGACGGGAAACAGTATTTAGGAGGCCCTGGGTCCTCTTTGTGGCTGTCTTTGGCGACGCTGGTTCGTCACGAGAAACCATTGAGGGAGGGATTCATGGTCTGATCGCCGAGCTATGGCTGCCGATCCTCTTGTCGGCCGTCGCCGTGTTCGTCGTCAGTTCCATCATTCATATGTTCCTGGGTTACCACCGGTCCGACTTCGCCGAGGTGCCGCGCGAGGGCGAGGTCCAGGCGGCCCCGCGCCCCTTCGCCATCCCGCCGGGGGAGTACGTCCTGCCTCGTGCGGATTGTCAGAAGGATATGCAGACCCCGGAATTCCAGGAGAAACTGAACCAGAGACCAGTGGCCTTCCTGACGGTGATACTCAACGGCCCCTTCACCATGGGGGGCAGCCTCGTCGCATGGTTCGTATACTCGGTGGTGGTGGCGGTCTTCGCGGCCTACGTGGCGGGCCAGGCTCTGGCGCCCGGCGCGGATTACGTGAAGGTGTTCCAGTTCACCGGCGTGACGGCCCTGGGCGGCTACGTGCTGGCTCTCTGGCAGGGGACCATCTGGATGAAGCGCAAGCTCTCGACCACGTTGAGATCCCCCCTGGACGGCTTGGTGTACGCCCTCCTGACGGCCGGCTTCTTCGGCTGGTTGTGGCCGGGCGCCTGACTGCGTTTCGCCCCGGGACTGCGACCAGACACTTGAGGGTTGTGGGCAATTAGGTACTACAGGTATCCTTATTGATGTCGACAACTTGGTATTGACTACGGAAGCGAGCAAACCGGGTAGGTCCACCTTGGCCATGTACACTGACTTCGCGGGCTACTACGAGGACATCTTTCCCCTGCGCGACGGTACGGTCGGGTTCCTGGAGAAATGGTTGCCCTCCGCCGGTCAACTGCTGGATCTGGGCTGCGGTACGGGGCACTACTGCACCCGCCTCGGCGGTCCGGACGGTCGCTGCGAGGGAGCCGACCCGGACCCGGGCATGATCGAGCGCGCGCGCGAACTCGAACCCGGGAACACGTACCGCCTCATGGGCATGGAGGGCATCGGCGCCCTGCCCGCCGCCATGTATGCCGGTGTCTTCTGCATCGGCAACGTGCTACCCCATATGGCTGTAACGGAGCTGCCGGCCTTTCTCGAACGCCTGCGAAACGTTCTCCAGCCCGGTGGTGTCTGGATCTTCCAGACCGTGAACTTCGACCGCCTGCTGGACTTTACGGACTATGAGTTTCCGGTGATCCGTCACGACGAGCGAGGATTGACCTTCCGCCGCAGCTACCGCGACATCACTGCCGACCACCTCGAGTTCCACACCCGGTTGGCCGACCGCGGGGGCAGGATCTTCGCCAGCGCCGTCGACCTCCATCCTCGCTCCAGCATCCAGTACAGGGCCCTGCACGAGAATGCGGGTTTCGAACTGGTCGAACATGTGGCCGACTGGTCGGGGCATCCCTTCGCGTCCGCGTCGTCGGACGGCAGCGTCTTCGTCTGGCGTCGCAACGCCTGATTCCGTCACCTGATCGCAACGCCCTTCCCGGATCCGCGTACGGTAAATACTGCGGGATCACGCGGGGGAATCGGTGTACCATGGTTCCGGCGGATCTCCGCAATGGACGCGGTCCCCGCCCCGTCACCCCGGACCCCGGATCGCCCCGAAACCAGAAGGAACTGCGAAATGGCGCCGAAGGCCCCTCTCTCCTGCCGTATCACGCTCGCCGTATGTCTGCTGGTGGCGGCCTTGCCCGCCGCCGCTAACGCCCAGACCGCCGTCGCCGCCGACCCGCCGGTGGCGACGGGCGACTTCGCCACAGCCTACGTCATCGACGCATCCACCGGCTACGAACTGGTGGCAGTGAACGAGCGGGAGCGCCGCCAGCCGGCCTCCATGCTCAAGATGATGACCGAACTCCTGGTCCTGGAGCGGATCGCCGAGGGCGATCTGACCCTGGACGAGGATGTGCGCGTCTCGGCCAAGGCCAGTCGCATGGGCGGCTCCCAGGTGTACCTGGCCCATAACGAGGTCTTCAAGGTCGAGGAACTGCTCATGGCCCTGGCCATCCACTCGGCCAACGACGCGTCCGTGGCCCTGGCCGAGCACGTGGCCGGCAGCACCGACGCCTTCGTGGACCTCATGAACCTGCGGGCGACGGAGATGGGCATGGTCGACTCCCACTTCGAGACGGTGCACGGGCTGCCGCCTGCCTACGGCCAGCAGCCGGACCTCACATCCGCCCGCGACATGGCCGTCCTGGGCCGCGAACTGATCCGCTACGAGCACGCCCGCCTGTGGGCCTCGACTCGCACGGCCCCCTTTCGGGGCGGCGAGTTCACCCTCTACAATCCCAACAAGCTGGTGGGAACGTACCGGGGGCTGGACGGCATCAAGACCGGCTACACCGGACCGGCCGGTTTCTGTGTCACCGCCTCGGCGGTGCAGAAAGGCAAGCGCCTCATCTCCGTGGTCATGGGCTGCTCCACCGATCGCGCCCGGGCCAACGAGACCACGCGCATGCTCTCCTACGGCTTCAATCTCTATCAGCAGGTCGAGGTGCTCGCGGCAGACGCCGGTCCGTTGCCCGAGCTCCTGCGCGTTCGCGACGGCAAGCGGAAGGAAGCCACGGTGACCTACGCGCGGGCCCTGACCGTGAGCGTGCCGCGGGACCGGATCGCCGACGTGGGTGTCGAACACCGCCTGGTCGAGGACATGACTGCACCCCTGGCCGCCGGCGCCGAGGTGGGCATGGCCGTGGTCACCCTCGACGGTTTCGAACTGGGCAGCGTGCCTATCGTCATCCTGGAAGAGATGCCCCGCGGCAACTGGCTGGATCGTCTATTCCACTGATTCCGAAAGGGATTCATGACTGTCGCCACCTCCACCACCAGGACCATGGCCTGCGCGCTGGCAGGGGCGCTGGTTCTCGCCGTGGTCTGTGCCGGCTGCGGCGGCTCCCACCAGGCCAAACGGGCTGTCCACGCGGAACTCATGAGCGATGCGGACCTGGATTCGGTGGGACTGGAGAGATTCTTCACCTTGCCCGGGGAGGAGCGGGTCGTGCGCCGCCTGCGCGCGGAGACCTGGCGGAATCACGCGGCCGACACGGACGACTCCTGGGCCCGGGCCGAAGCCCTGCAGACGGCCGTGGGCCTGGCCCCGGACGACCCGCACGCGTGGCTCGATCTGGCCGAGACCACCGGTTGGCTCGGCAACGACCTGGCCGTGGATGCCGCTCTTCTGGCCGCCACCGCCGCCCTACGGAACCTCAACGAGCCCGTGTCCGACCTGCGGGTGACCCGTGAAGAACGGAACGAAATCGTCGTTCGCACGTCGTTGCTGAGGGCCTGGTACCACTACGACCGGGCCGAATGGCACAAAGGGTTGAGCTGGGCCAGGGCGGGCTTGCAGGTGGAGACCGGCTCCGACCGCCTCATGGTGATCAAGGGGCTGCTCGAAGCGGGAGCCCAGCAGCGGGTCCAGGCCGAGATCGCTGCCGAGGATGTGAGACGGCGACAACGCACAATGGGATTCTCCGGCTGGATCAGGGCCATCGCCAAACTGGCCTACGGTGATCCGACAGAGGCCTATCACTTGGGCTGGGGGTGTGGCGCGACGGATGAACATACAACCGAGTGTTTCCTGGATGTGGGATTCGTCGCCGAGACCGTCGGGGAATGGGACGCCGCCCGACGTTGGTACGCCGAATCCGCGGCGGCTCTGCATCCCGGGGCGGCGCGCTACCGGACACGCGTGGACAATCTCCGCCTTGGCGAGGGCGTCGAGGCGGTCGAGATGCCCGTCTGGCTGTCCTTCGACCGCCATTTCCTGACCGGGTCACTCTCGGCTTACACGGCGCTTGTCTTCGAGCGTTTCAGCGCCGCAGACGATTCTGAGCTACGGATGCTGTGGGGGGGGGAGACCGTCAACGCGGCGGGCATTCTCCTGCGCCGTAACCAGGCCCAGGACCGACCCTGGGCTCTCCGCGCCCGCGGCCTGGTCTTCCTGGACCAGGACAAGCTCGACCGTAGCCGCGAGGACCTGGAAAGGGCCGAGCGCCTCTTCTCCGAGGCCGGTCGGGAGGACCGCCTGGTCGCCGCCGCGCTGGGCCGCCTCTGGTTGCGCCAGGAGAATCACAAGAAGGCCCTGCCCTACCTGGAACGTGCGGTCCTGCTGTCGCCCACGGAACCGGACGTGTGGAGCGATCTGGGCCTGGTGAAGGTCATGGCACGGGACGGGGAGGGGGCCGCAGCGGCTTTCGGCCGGGCCATCGAACTCGATCCGGACGCGACCGCCGCCTGGTACAACCGCGGCCTCATGCGCCTGCACGCGGGCGATCTGGATGCCGCCGCCAGCGACCTGGGGGAAGCGGCGCGCCTGGCTCCGGACAATGCCGAGGTCGCCCATCTGCTGCAACGGATCCGGGTCATGCAGCGTGAGGAAACGGGGAATGATTGACCCGCACCCGCCGGAACTGTCTCCGTCCATCCGAGTCGTATGAGTGAGCGGTTTTAATCAAGCACATGCCATCAAGATGTTTATAAAAACGGATGTTCATGTCCGCTTTGACTTTTGACCTGACCGGCACTTACGTAGGGGCGAACCCGAGCCGGTGGTGACCATGCGCTACGTGCCTCTCGTCCTCTCCTGTCTGCTGCTCGCCGCCCACCATTCGCGCGCGGGCGAGACGGGACTGATCGGCCTCTGGCTGACGGTCCCGCTGGCGCTCCTGCTGCGCCGCCGCTGGGCCGACCTGGCGCTACAAACCGTGCTCGTGGCCGGGGCGGCCGAGTGGATGCTCACCCTGCGGAACTTCGTCGTCGCCTACGAGAGCATGGGCAAGCCGGCCGGCCGGATGACCCTTATTCTGGGCGCCGTGGCCCTCTTCACTCTCCTGTCCGCCGCACTCCTGTCCACCAAAGGACGCCGCCGGCGGCTGCCCGCGGACGACCCCTGGGGTGCCGGCCTGGCCGCCTTCCTCCTGGCCGGTGTCCTGCTGGTCACGGTCCAACTCGTCACCGACCCGGCGGGCATCCTCCTGGAGCGCTTCCTCGTGGCCGGCGGCTGGTGGGAAGGCGCGGTCCTGGCCTTCTACGCCGGCTGGCTGGCCGACCGTCTGCGGGAGCCACGGCGCATCAAGCAGCTGCGGCCCCGGGTGTGGCTCGTCTTCTCCATGGTTTTCTTCACTCAACTGCTACTGGGACTGGCCGGCGTCGAGAAGCTCCTCATGACCGGAAAACTCCACCTGCCGGTGCCGGCTCTCATCGCCGTCGGGCCTCTGTTCCGAGGTGGCGGTCTGTTCATGGCGATCCTCTTCGCCGTGTCGGTGCTGGTGCTGGGACCGGCCTGGTGCAGCTGGCTGTGCTACATCGGGGCCTGGGACGACCGGGCCGCCCGTGCGCGCCGGCGCCCGGCCACCCTGCCCCGCTGGCGGACCCCGGCCCGGCTGGGCATCCTGGCGGTGGTCATGGCGGTGGCCTTCGCCTTGGGGCGCCTGGGTGTCTCCTCGGTAACGGCGGGCTGGTTGGCCGCCGGCTTCGGACTGGTGGGCGTGGGCATCATGGCGGTGTGGTCGCGGCGGTCGGGGCACATGGTCCACTGCACCCTGTGGTGTCCCATGGGGTGGCTGGCCACGCGGTTGGGGAAGGTGTCGCCGTGGCGGATGCGCATCGCCGAGAGCTGCACCGATTGCGGAGCCTGCACCCCTGCTTGCCGCTACGACGCCCTCTACCCGGCGGACGTGCTGGCGCGGGTGCCGGGGGAGGCCTGCACCCTGTGCGGGGACTGTGTGAGTCGCTGTCCGACCGCAAGCATCGAGTACCGGTTGCCGAAGGTGGACCCCACTCGGGCGCGAATGGTCTTCTTCGTCATCGTGGCCGCCTGGCATGCGGTGTACCTGGGGGTGGCGCGGCTCTAGGGCCGGGCCAGCATATCCGCGTACGCACCCTCGACCAGGTCCTGCGGCGCGATCCCGAGCTTGGCCATGAGTTCCCGGGCTTCGGCTTCGCCGGCGGCCTGCTCCTCGCCCTCGGCGAGCACGACTTCCAACTCCATGAAGTGCCCCAGTTCCGCCACTTCGTCCAGGTGGATGCGTGTGCGGCCGGCCATGACCAGTTCGCGCCGTTTGCGCACCACGACGCCCGGGGGCAGGACACCGCTCAGCACCTGCACCAGCAGATCGGCGTCGGTCACGGGGCAAAGGGCGTAGCGGGAGGTCTTGGGTCCCTCGGCGTCGGGGCGTTCGTAGTGGATGAGTTCGCCGGAACCGTCGGCAAAGCGGCGCACCTTGAGGCGGCCGCGCGCAACCGCGAAGAAGGTGTCGGTCTGTTCGATGATCTCGGGCCGGCGGGTAGCCACCGCCAGGGCGCGCTCGCGAAGGCCAGTCGGGTCGGCGACTCGGGCCTTGATCTCGACGTTGCTCGGCACGTGCGATCCCGCTTTCGTATCGGTGGTGGTATTCGCTCCGGGGAGCCGGCTATTCGGGCTCCGGTCGAGTCTAACGAAGGGCGCCTTCTTTGAGAAGCACCGTCATCTGCATCCTGCTGGTCGCCCTGTCGGCGCCGGTTCTCGCCGGGGACCGGGACCAGGATCTGTTCCGGGAACTCGGGCACGACGTGTCGGCCCTGCCGTCCACCACGAACCTGGCCTGGCTCCTCGCCGGCACCGCCCTCACCCTCGGCGCCCACGCCGTGGAGGACGCCGACGGAGCCGCCCGCGCCCTGGACCAGGGCGCCGTGGACCTGATCTCCGACAGTGGCAACATCTGGGGTGACATGTTCGTGCAGGCTCCCCTGGCCCTGGTGGCCTGGGGCGGCGGAACCTGGTCCGGCCACGAAGAAGTCGCCGGCACCGGGTACGCCATGGCGCGTGGGCTCGCCATCTCCTACGTCACGGTGGGCCTCCTCAAACGCGCCATCGACCGGGAGCGTCCCAACGGGGAGCGCTACTCCTTCCCCTCCGGGCACACGGCCGCCGCCTTCACCACCGCCGGGGTTCTGACCCGTCGGCACGGGGGCTGGCTGGGCGGCGCTAGCCTGGCCCTGGGCGTAACCACGGCCATGGGTCGCATGGAGGACATGAAGCACTACGCCGGCGACACGGCGGCCGGCGCGACCATCGGCTGGATCGTAGGACGCACCGTGGCCCGCGGCGGCGACGACGATCCGACCGCTTGGCGTCTCCTGCCCGCGGGCCGCGGACTGGTGCTGACCCGATCCTTCTGAACCTGCGGAACGAAAAACGGCGCCGCTCTCCCGCAGGGAAGCGGCGCCGCTGTCTGTCTGCGTCGGCCTAGTTCTTGTCGCGGGGGAAGTCGCCCACCTGCGGCACCGTCACCGGTTCGTCGGCGATCTTCCGCAGCAGCACCTCCACCGTCTTTTCCAGCTGGGGATCGCGGCCGGCGATCTCCTGGTGGGGCAGGTTGTCGATCTCGATGGTAGGATCGACGCCGTAGTTCTCCACGTCCCACTCGCCGTTCACGTCGAAGAGACCGAACTCGGGGAAGGTCACGCCGCCTCCGTCCATGAGGCGGATGCCGCGGCTGATGCCGACCAGGCCGCCCCAGGTGCGGGTGCCGACCACCTCGCCCAGCTCGTAGTACTTGAAGTAATAGGGCAGGGCGTCGCCGCCGCTGCCGGCGTAGCCGTTGCTGATCATGGCCATGTGACCCAGGAAGGCCGTCGGCGGCGTGCGCCAGTCCTGGCCGTAGCGGGGCTTCCACATGTGTACCAGCTTCTGCCGGAGGGTGTTCATGAAGAAGTAGGGGATGAACCCGCCGCCGTTGAAGCGCTCGTCGATGATGAGTCCTTCCTTGCGCAGGTTGGGGAAGTAGCCCTTGGCGAAGCCGATCTGGCCGCCGACCGCCGTGTTGGGCATGTGCAGGTAGCCGATGCGGCCGTCGGACAGTTCGTCCACCTTGCGTCGGTTGTCCTGGACCCACGCCTCGTAGCGCAGGTTGGATTCGCTGCCCACGGGCACGACGGTGATCTCGCGGCTGTCGTCGCCGTCCGCCTCGGGGCCCACCGTCAGCACCACCTGCTTGCCGACCTTGCCCTCGAGCAGGCTGTAGGGATTGGCGGGGGCGGCCAGGTCCTTGCCGTCGACCTTCAAGAGGTACTCGCCCTCGGCCACGGCGTTGCCCGGCACGTGCAGGGGCGTGGCAGCGCCGCCGTTCCAGTCCCGGTCGTCGAATATCCTGTCCAGGGTGTAGCGGCCGGACTCGCGGTCGAGGCCGAAGTCGCAGCCCAGCAGGCCCGTGCCGATGCGCTCGGGACGCGGCATGTCACCCGGGCGGGCGTAGCTGTGGGAACAGTTGAGCTCGCCGATGAGCTCGCCCACGATGTAGGTGAAATCGGCGCCGTGGGTCACGTAGGGGACCAGCTGGCCGTAGCGTTCATACATGTGCTCCCAGTCCACGCCGTGCATGCCGGGATCGTAGAAGAAGTCGCGTTCCTGGCGCCAGGCGTCGCGGAACATCTGCCGCCACTCGGCCCGTGGGTCGACCCGGGCGGTGATCTCGTCCGTGCGCAGGGGCTTCTCGGCGGGTTTCTGGTCCTTCTTGGCGTCGATGATGCCGAAGCCGCCATCCTTGGCGTAGAGCAGCTTCTTGCCGTCGGCGGCCAGGGTGAAGCCCCGGGCGCCCTTGAGTACCGTCTCCTCCTCGCGCTCCTCCAGGTCGTAGATCTTGATGGCGCTACCGGCGGCCCGGTTGCCGCGACCGCCGCCGGCAGTGAAGGGGCGGCTCATGTAGAAGAGCTTGCCTTTGGCGAACTGCAGGGAGAAGTAGTTGCCCGGATCCACGTCCAGCTCGATCATGCGCGTGGCCAGACCGTCCACGTCGATCCCGATGGGGTCTTCGTCCTTCTTCTCCTCGTCCTTGTCCTCGTCATCCTCGTCGTCGTCCTTCTTGCCCTTCTCGTCCTTCTCGTCATCCTCCGCGCCGACCTCGTCGCTCTCGGGCGGGAACGGATGCTCCACATCCGCACGCAGGGTGACCACGTAGAGGCCGTCCTGGTTGGCCCAGATGGGCTTGAGGTCGAAGCCGCCGATGGTGGGGTTGAAGTTCAGGGCCGAGGCGAAGAAGAGGTACTTTCCCTCGTCGTCGAAGGCGGGCACCGTGTCGTTGGTGAAGTCGGTGGTGACCCGGTGCACGTCGCCCCCGTCCACCTGGTACAGGAAGATCGAGTTGAAGTTGTTGGCTTCGGGCTTGCTGTAGGCGACCCAACCGCCGTGGGGGCTCCAGGCCACTTGGCGGATGTCGTCGGACACGCCCCGGTCGATGCGCTTCATGCCGCCTTCTTCGGCGTCGATGAGCCACAGGTTGAAGGCGGCGTCGGTCATCAGGAGGTGCTTGCTGGTGGGGGACCAGACCAGTTCGTATTGCCAGGCCTCGGCCTTCTTCGTGAGTTGCTTCTCCTGGCCGCTGCCGTCCGCGGGCCGGACGTACACCTGGTATTCGCCGGTGCGGTCGCTGAGGTAGGCCACCAGGAGACCGTCCGGGGACCAAACGGCGTGGCGCTCGCGGATACCCGGGGTGGCCGTCAGGTTGCGCACGTTGCCCTTCTCGGCGGGCACGGTGAAGACGTCGCCCCGGGCGTCGAAGACGGCCCGCTTGGCGTCGGGAGCCAGGTCGGCCGAGTTGATGAGGTCGCCCACCTCGCGCAGGCCCGGCCGGGCGGTCACGTGATCGCTGTGCAGGGAAACGGTGAGCTTGCGCGTCGTCTCGGTGGCCAGGTCGAGCACGTACAGCCAGCCGCCGTTTTCGTAGACGATGGCGCCGGGGCCCTGGCTCGGGTACTTCACGTCGTACTCGTCGTGGCGGGTTACCTGCCGGCGCAGTCCGCTTTCCGTGTCGTAGGCCCAGATCTCAAGCCGGCCGGACTCGTCGGACGTGTAGTAGATCGACGCGCCCTGCCACATGGGAAAGTGGTCCGAGCCGATCCATTCGGTGACTCGCTGGGTTTCGTTCCGTTCGAAATCGTGGATCCAGATGTTCTGGGCCATGCCGCCCTTGTAGCGCTTCCAGGTGCGGTGCTCGCGGGTGATCCGGTTGTAGGCGATCCGTTTGCCGTCGGGGCTGTAGCTGGACAGGCCGCCGGTGGGCAGGTCGATGCGCCCGGGCAAGCCGCCCGCCACGGGCACCGTGAAGAGCTGGAGATCGCGGCCCGTGCGGCTCTCGCGCCGGCTCTGGAAGCGCACGGCGTCGCCGCCGGGCTGCCAGTCGATGACCCGGTCGTGTCCCGGGTGCCAGGTCAGGCGCGTGGGCTCGCCGCCGGCGGCGGGAACCGTATAGACATCGTCGTTGCCGTCGTAGTTGCCGGTGAAGGCGATGGTCGTGCCGTCGGGGCTGAACTTGGGCTGGATCTGGTAGCCCACCGACCCGGTCAGGCGCCGGGCCGGGCCACCCTGGGCGGAGACCAGCCATAGGTCGCCGGCTTGGACGAAGACGACCTGGTCGCCGTGGATGTCCGGCATGCGCAACAGGCGCGCGTCGGCAAAGTCGGGATCGGCCAGGACGGGATCGTCGCCGGCGGTCGCCGGCAGGCCCATGGTCAAGGCGATTAGAAGCGTCAGGGCGGCCGGAGCGTACTGGCCCACCGGCGTGAGTCGCTGCATGTGCAACCTCCATCGGGTATGTCGACGACTGGGGCCTGTCGGGGAAACCGGCCGCCGTCTGTTACGTGCTCTGTCCAGGTCCGGTTGCGGGCGCGCCCCTACGGCGAGCCGGCAACCGCATCATCGGCCATGCGGTCCCGCAGGGGCACCGGCTCGTGGGCCAGGGCGTCCAGCAGGTGCGCCAGGGCGGCGATGTTCCGTGCCATGAGCTCCGGGTCCACCTTGTCGAAGGTGTCGGCGGGACTGTGATGATAGTGGAAATAGTCGCCTTTGACCCGGTGGCCGATGCCCGGGATGCCTTCTTCCACCATGGGCCCGATGTCCACTCCGGCCCAGCCCGGTCGCACGTTGGCGGCGCCCAGGGGCGCCAGGGGAGCCGCCAGCGAGGCCACGTGGGCCACCACCAGTGAGTCGCCCCGCACGGAGAAACCGTTGGGCGTGAAGCAGCCGCTGTCGCTCTCCATGGCCGCCACGTAGCGGTCCAATTCGCCGCGGTGAGCTTCCAGGTAGGCCCGGCCGCCGTAGCCGCCGAGTTCCTCGCCGGTGAACAGGACCACCCGGACCGTGCGCGCCGGCCGTTCGCCGTCACGGATGAGCCTCCGGGCCGCCGCCATGGCCATGACGCAGCCGGCGCCGTCGTCGTGGGCGCCGTCGCCCACGTCCCAGGCGTCCAGGTGGCCGCCCAGGAGGATGATCTCCCTGGGACGGGTCGCCCCGCGTATCTCGCCCATGACGTTGTGGCAGACGCCGTCGCCGTGGTTTTCCGCCTCCATGAACAGGTGCACGCGCGGGGTGTGGCCGGTGTCCGACAGCCGCTGCAGCCGCCGGGCGTTCTCCACGGTCACGGCGCAGGCGGGAATGCGCGGCACATCATCGGCGTACTTCATCATCCCCGTGTGTGGGGTGGCGAGGCTCTTCGGCGCGATGGATCGCACCAGGGTGGCCACGGCTCCGTAGGCCGCAGCGCGGCTGGCCCCGTCCCGGCGGTAGTGGACCGTGCCCCCGTAGCCGTTCCACTCCACGTTGTAGAGCACGATCTTCCCGGGCACTTCGTCGGCGCGGGTCTCCAGTTCGTCGAAATCGCGCACCACGATCACGTCGGCCTCGATCCCGGCCGGGCCCGTGCCGTCGCTCAGGCCCAGTCCCGAGATGGTCAGGTCGAAGGGTACGGGGGCGGTGCAGCGGGCCCACTCCCGGCCGCGCGTCCAGCGCGGGGCGGTGACCGGCTCGGCCCAGGTGCTGTCGAAGCCTGTGGCCAGGAAGGTGCTCTCGGCCCAGGCCACGGCCCGCGCCATGCCCGGCGAGGCGGTCAGCCGGTGGCCCACGGTGGTGCAGAGGTCGCCCAGGGTCTGGTAGCCCCAGTCGTCGGCCAGGTCGGCCGCGAAAGGGGCGAAGTCCGGTGCGGCGGTGGTCTTCGGGGCGGGGACCGGGTCATCGACCGGAGCTTCGGGGGCGGAGCAGGCGGTCAGGAGCGCGACGACGAGCAGAAGGAGCAACGGTCGGGGAATCATGGCGTCTCCGGGCTGGCGGGTCGAGCGGGAGCGGTGATCTCGGATAGCGTATCATAGCAGGTCCGTTGGGCGGCGTCAGCCTCCCGGGCGGCGGTTGACGGACCGCACGGCTCCGTGTTCCTTTGGGGAATGAGCCTCAGGGAGGACGGCATGGACGACCGAAAGGGGAGCGGTCCCGCCGCGACCGGCGGCATCTCCCCCGAATTCCTTTTGGATGTGTTCAACAGCGTCTCCGACGGCGTGGTCGCCGTGGACCGCCAGGCGCGGATCACCGCCATCAACCGAGCCGCGCTGGACACCTTCGGTTTCGCGCTCCACGAGGCCCTGGGCCGTCCCGTGGACGAGATCCTGGCCACCGACGACCCGGCCGGCCGCAACGTGGTGGCCGACACCCTGCGCTCGGGGCGGTCGGTCGCCGACCGCAACCTGGTGCTGGAGGACCGCCGGGGCCGGCTCGTGCCCGTCATCCTGACCACCGCCGTGGTTCGTGACGCCGCCGGCAAGGTGCTCGGCGGCGCGGCGACGTTCCGCAACCTGGCGACCACCCGCCGTGTGGTGGAGGAGGCCGACCGCAGCCGTCCATTCCAGGACATCGTCACCGGCGACCCGGTCATGCGCCGCCTCTTCGGCACCCTGCCCACCATCGCCCGCGCCGACAGCAGCGTTCTGGTGCTGGGCGAGACCGGCACCGGCAAGAGCCTGCTCGTGCGCACGATCCACAACCTCAGCCCTCGGCGCAAGGGCCCCCTGATCACCGTCAACTGCGCCGCCCTGCCCGAGAGCCTACTCGAGGGCGAGCTCTTCGGCGCCGCCGCCGGCGCCTACACGGGCGCCACCCGCGACCGGGTGGGCCGACTGGGCGCGGCCGAGGGCGGGACACTTTTCCTGGACGAGATCGGGGACGTCCCCGTGAGCGTCCAGATCAAACTGCTTCGGGTGCTCCAGGAACGGGTCTACGAACGCCTGGGGGACGTGCGGCCGCGCTCGTCCAACGTCCGCTTCATCACCGCCACCCACCGGGATCTGCCCACCATGGTGGAGACCGGTGGTTTCCGCCGCGATTTCTTCTACCGCATCAACGTACTCACGGTGGAGATCCCGCCCCTGCGCGAGCGGAAGGGCGACATCCCTCTCCTGATCCAGCGCTTCCTGGACCGGCTCAGCGAGCGCCGGGGCAAGGCTGTCACCGGTGTGTCCTCGCGGGTCCTGGAAATCCTCACGGCCCACGACTACCCGGGAAACATCCGCGAGCTGGAGAACATCGTCGAGCACGCCTGGGTCATGTGCGAGAGCGGGATCATCGAGCCTCGGCACCTGCCCTCGGATCTGGTGGCGGGCGATGAGGAGATGGCGTCCCGGCGAGGACCGGTCCACGGCTTCGGTCGCCTGGAGGCGGATTACATCCGTCAGGTCCTGCGCCGTCACCGGGGCCATCGCGGCGCAGCCGCCCGTGAACTGGGCATCCACCGCACCACCCTCCAGCGCAAGCTCAAGAAGCTGGGAATCCGGACCCCGCCCGGGGACGGTCGCTCCAGAGGCCAGGATTCCGAATCATAATGATGCATACACGCGCCTCTATGGCGGACTAATGATGCACCAATGCATCACCAATAAGCCGAGATTTTTTCTTTAGGTTGCCAACTCCCTCGTATCGGTTGAGTTACGGAAACATCTCGGACGGCCCATCTGGGTGCGTTTCTTGCCGTAATAGAGGAGGGAGCCGGGAGCTCCAGGATCGCCAACCACCGGGAGGTCAGATAGAATGAGCACGAGCAAGGGTTACAACCCGTTCACCATCGCCCAGGCGGAATTCGATCGGGTCGCCGGTCGCATCGAATTGGACGAAGGAGCGCGCCAGCTGCTCCGGAACCCCCTCCGCGAGTACCACTTCCAGATTCCCGTCCGCATGGACGACGGCAGCGTGAAGGTCTTCCGGGGCTACCGCGTGCAGCACAACGACGCCCGCGGCCCCTGCAAGGGCGGCATCCGCTTCCACCCCCAGGAGACCGCGGATACCGTGCGGGCCCTGTCCATGTGGATGACCTGGAAGTGCGCCGTGGCCGACGTGCCTCTGGGCGGCGGCAAGGGCGGCATCATCTGCGATCCCCACGACCTGAGCCCCCGGGAGCAGGAAGGCCTGTGCCGCGGCTGGGTCCGCCAGGTGAGCCGCAACGTGGGCCCGGTGCAGGACGTACCCGCCCCCGACGTCATGACCAGCCCCCAGCACATGCTGTGGATGATGGACGAGTACGAGGTCCTGCACGGCGGCCACTTCCCGGGCATGATCACCGGCAAGCCCGTGGGCATGGGAGGCTCTCGCGGCCGCACCCAGGCCACCGGCTACGGCGTGGTCTACACCCTGCGCGAGGCCCTGCGCGAGCTGGACCTGGACCCGGCCGACACCACCGCCAGCGTCCAGGGCTTCGGCAACGTCTCCCAGTACGCCATCGAGCTGTACCACCGCCTGGGCGGCAAGACCCTCTGCGTCTCCTGCTGGGATCAGCGCGACCAGGCCTCCTACGCCTACTTCAAGGCCGAGGGCATCGATCTGCAGGAGCTCCGGGACATCACCGACAGTTTCGGCGGCATCGACAAGGTCCGCGCCGCGGAACTGGGCTACGAGATCCTCGACGGCGACGCCTGGCTGGACCGCGAGGTGGACATCCTCCTGCCCTGCGCCCTGGAGAACCAGCTCACGGCCGAGAGCGTGCAGCGCATCTCCCAGCAGGTGAAGGTGGTGGCCGAGGGCGCCAACGGCCCGACCACTCCCGAGGCCGACGCCGTACTCCAGGAACGGGACATCTTCGTGATCCCCGACTTCCTGGCCAACGCCGGCGGGGTCACCTGCAGCTACTTCGAGCAGGTCCAGAGCAACCAGAACTTCTTCTGGGAAGAGGGCGACGTACTCAGCCGCCTGGACCTGAAGATGACCGCCGCTTTCCACGACGTCCACGACGTGGCGCAGCGGCGCCGGGTGCCCATGCGCGACGCCGCCTACATGGTGGCCATCGGCAAGGTGGCGGCAGCCTGCCGCGACCGGGGTTGGGTCTGAGCCGGGGAGGAAACCCGTGAACGAGGCCACGAACATCCCACGTTTCACTCGGGGGGCCTGGGCGGCCGGCGAGATCGTCACCCGCATCGGGGGCGGTGGCGTCGGCGGCAAGGCCGCCGGATTGTGGCGCCTGAAGAGCGAGCTGCTGGGCGAACTCGATCCGGCAGGATTCACCGGTCTGCAGGTGACAGTGCCGCGCATGGTGGTCCTGGGCACGGACGTCTTCGACGCCTTCATGGAACTGAACGGCCTGCGGGAGCTGGCCCTCTCCGGGGCGTCGGAGGCCCGCGTGGGCCAGGCCTTCCTCAGGGCGACCCTGCCGCCCGAGCACCTGGGCGACCTGCGCGATTTCATCGCCCAGGTGGACTCGCCCCTGGCCGTGCGGTCCTCGAGCCTGCTGGAGGACGACCTGGCCCACCCCTTCGCCGGGGTGTACGCCACCAAGATGATTCCCAACAACCAGCCGGACACGGACTCGCGTTTCCGGGCTCTGGACGGGGCCATCCGCTTTGTCTTCGCCGCCACCTATTTCAAAGCGGCCCGCGACTACTTCGCCGGCACCGGCCACGACCACGGCCGGGAGAAGATGGCGGTCATTCTCCAGGAGGTGGTGGGCGACCGTCACGCCGACCGCTTCTATCCGCGCGTCTCCGGCGTGGCGCGGTCCTTCAACTACTACCCCAGTGGTGCGGCCTCGCCCACCGACGGTGTGGTGAGCCTGGCCCTGGGCCTGGGCCGCCAGATCGTCGACGGCGGTCTGTGCTGGACCTACTCGCCGGCCTACCCGGCAGCGCCGCCGCCCTTCCGGGACGTGGGCGACCGGTTGCGCAGCACCCAGACCTCCTTCTGGTCCATCCACATGGGGCCGCCGCCGCCCCCGGATCCCCTGCGGGAGACCGAGTACCTGATGGAGGCGGATCTGGCCACGGCCGAACAGGACGGCCAACTCGACCACCTGGTGTCCACCTACGACGTCGGCGCCGACCGTTTGCGCATGGGCTGCGCCGGCCGCGGTCCACGGGTCCTGGACTTCGCTCCTGTGCTGGTGGGTGAGACTCTGCCCCTGAACAGCCTCATGCGCAGCCTCTTCCCCTTGGCCGAACGTACGGCCGGCTGCCCGGTGGAACTGGAGTTCGCACTCGACGAGGATCCCCGGCTGCCCGGCGGCCACCGCCTGTGCCTGCTGCAGATGCGGCCGATGGCGATTCCCGACGATTCGACACGGGTGGCGCCGGTGGAACTGAGTGGCGCCGGGGTAGTCGTGGCCGCGGACCGGGCCCTGGGTAACGGCGCCCGCGAGGGACTGGCCGACCTGGTCTACCTCAAGCCCGATGCCTTCGACGCCGCCGCCACGCCGGCCATAGCCATGGAAGTGGAGCGCTTCAACCGTGAACTGCTCCAGGCGGGACGGCCCTATGTGCTCCTCGGCTTCGGCCGCTGGGGGAGTTCCGATCCCTGGCTGGGCGTGCCCGTGGACTGGGGCCAGATCAGCGGCGCGCGAGTCATCGTCGAAACGTCGATCCCGGGCATGAATCCCGATCCGAGCCAGGGGGCCCACTTCTTCCACAATCTCATCGGGCTCGGCGTCCACTACCTGACCGCCTCCACGGTGGGCGGGAAGGTGGACTGGGACTGGCTCGCGGCCCAGGCCGCCGCCGGGGAGACGGCCCACGTGCGGCACCTGCGTTTGGACGAACCGCTGACTGCGCGGGTGGACGGTCTGGCTGGACTGGGTGTTCTCGAACGGAGCGGTGTTCTCGAACGGAATGGTGACTCCGAAAGGAACGGATCATGAGCGATGTCCATGACCTGGTCGGCGCCCTGCGCGAGCGAGCCAAGGAACTCGGTTGTCTTTACGAGGTGGAGCAGGTGCTCGCCACGCCCGGCCGCCCCCAGAAAGAGGTCCTGGCCGAAGTGGTGGAAGCCATCCCGCCCGGCTGGCAGTACCCCGAGGTGTGTGGCGCCGCCGTGCGGGTCGAGGAGAACGAGTTCTGCACAAAGGGCTACCGGGACACGGACTGGATCCTCAAGGTGCCGATCCTCGTGCAGGACGACGTGGTCGGCGAACTGCGCGTCAGCTATACCGAGGCACGCCCGTCCGAGGACGACGGTCCCTTCCTGGCCGAGGAGGTGCGGCTGATCCGCAGCCTGGCCGACCGTCTGGGCCATTGGGTCCTGTTCCGCAAGCTCCAGAGCATGGGCCGCAAGTGGCGCGAGCTCGACGACGAGGACGCCAGCACGAGCCGGAACTGGCAGGTGCTGGTGGAGCTCCTCAAGGAGACCGACGACGCCCTCTTCGTGCGTATCAGCCGCAAGATGCTCAACCACTTGTGCTCCATCGGCGTGCCCGAGGCCCAGGCCATGCTGCAGGAGATCGATCTGGAATGGGATCCGCTGGATCCCATGACCGGCGAGGTGAACGTCCCCGGAGATCACCTGGAGGCCGACCGCCGCCTGCTCGAGACGGGACGGCCCTTCGACGTGGCGGCCAAGCACCTGGGTGCGGGCGAGATCATCAAGCGGGTCCAGAAATGGGTCCAGGCCGACAAGGCCAGCCAGTTCCTCAAGGTGCTGGGCAACCCAAGCTCCACCCTGGTGGAGGTGCGCGAGGCTCTGCGCCGTTTCCAGCAACTGGTGCCCGACGGAGAGGGCCTGCCCGAGTCCACCCTCAAGAGTGTGCGGGTGGCCCTGAGCCAGCGGGTCCTGACCGAGCAGCTGGATTTCATCCAGTCGGCCAAGGACGAGGTTTCGGTGAACTTCTTCCACGGCCTCCTGGAGCGCATCGTGGCCGGCCCCGAGAGCCACGGCAAGCTGGGTGGAAAGGCCGCGGGCATGTTGCTGGCCCACCGCGTGCTGCAGAACCGCGGCGCGCGCGGGGCGGGCGAGGGTGCCGCGGACGTGGATCCGGCTACCGGCCCCCTGGCGGACGTTCGCCTGCCTCGGACCTGGTACATCGCCTCCGACGCGGTGCTCGACTTCATCGCCTACAACGACCTCGAGGACGTGCTGCACCAGAAGTACAAGTCCATCGACGAGGTGCGCCGCGACTACCCCAACATCATCCGCCTGTTCAAAAACTCGACCTTCCCGCCGGCCCTGGTGCAGGGGCTCTCGGCGGCTCTGGACGACTTCTCCGGCGCGCCGGTCATCGTCCGCAGCTCGAGCCTGTTGGAGGACCGCGTGGGCTCGGCCTTCTCCGGCAAGTACAAAAGCCTCTTCCTGGCCAACCAGGGCACCAAGCAGGAGTGCCTGCCGGCCATGCTGGACGCCGTGGCCGAGGTCTACGCTTCCATGTTCGGTCCGGACCCCATCCAGTACCGCCGCGAGCGCGGTGTGCTCGAGTTCGACGAGCAGATGGGCATCCTCATCCAGGAAGTGGTGGGGCGCCGGGTGGGGGAACGCTTCTTCCCCGCCTACGCCGGGGTGGCATTCAGCCGGAACGAATTTCGCTGGTCGCCGCGCATCACTCGCGAGGACGGTCTGGTGCGCCTGGTCCCTGGTCTCGGCACCCGCGCCGTGGACCGCACCGGCGACGACTATCCCGTCCTCCTCGTGCCAGGCAAACCGGAGCTGCGGGCCAACGTGGCCGTGGACGAGATCGTCCGTTACGCGCCTCGCTCCATGGACGTGGTGAACCTGGCCCACAACAGCTTCGAGACCGTCACGATACCCGAACTGCTGGAGGCCACCGGCGGCGAGTATCCGGGCCTGACCCAGGTATTCAGTCGCGTGGAGGACGGCCGCCTGACCCGTCCGGTGAGCGCCTTCCTGGAGGACCAGCCCGGCAAGCGCCTGGTGGCCTGCTTCGAGGGGCTGAGGGGCGACTCCACCTTCGTCATGCAGATCCGCGAGGCCCTGCGCGTCCTGGAGGAGGCCCTGCGCGGCCCGGTGGACGTGGAGTTCGCCCACGACGGCGAGAATCTCTACCTGTTGCAGTGCCGTCCCCAGAGCCAGTCGGACGCGGCGGCGCCGTCGCCCATCCCCCAGGACATCCACGAGGGCGACATCGTCTTCACCGCCGACCAGCACGTGAACAACGGCCGGGTCGCCGACATCAACCACGTGGTCTACGTGGACCCGGCGCGCTACGCCGCCCTGGGCAGCAAGGCCGATCTCAAATCCGTGGGCCGGGTAGTGGGCGAGTTGAACAAGCTCCTGCCAAAGAAACAGTTCATCCTCATGGGGCCGGGCCGCTGGGGCAGCCGCGGTGACATCAAGCTGGGCGTGAGTGTTACCTACGCGGACATCAGCAATACGGCCATGCTCATCGAGATCGCCCGGCGCAGCGGCGACTATGTGCCCGACGTGAGCTTCGGCACCCACTTCTTCCAGGACCTGGTTGAGGCGGCCATCGGCTACCTGCCCCTGTACCCGGACGACGAGGACATCATCTTTGGTGAACAATTCCTGCAGAACGCGCCGAACATCCTACCGGACCTCCTGCCCGATTTCGCCCAACTGGCCGACGTGGTGCGGGTGATCGACGTGCCGGCTGTGGCCGATGGGCGCACTCTGCGGGTACTCCTGAACGCGGACCTGGACCGGGCCGTGGGCTACCTGTCCGAACCGGGCGAAGCGCCCCAGCCCCTGTCCGCTCCGGCCGAGACCACAGTGCGCGCCCCGGACCGCTACTGGCGCTGGCGCCGCCAGATGGTCGAGTGGCTGGCCACGGAGATCGACCGCGAACGCTTCGGCGTAGTGGCGGTGTACCTCTTCGGCAGCGTCAAGAACGCCACCGCGGGACCGGCCAGCGATATCGACCTGCTGATCCACGTGCGGGGGGACGAGGACCAGCGCCGGGCCTTGATGGCCTGGCTGGACGGCTGGAGCCTGTGCCTCTCCGAGTTCAACTACCAGCGCACCGGCTACCGGACCGACGGCCTGCTGGACGTCCACCTGGTCACCGACGTGGACATCGCCAACCGGACGAGTTTCGCGGTGAAGATCGGGGCAGTGACCGACGCGGCCGCCGAACTGGAGAGTGGTCGTGCAGATTCAAACGGGGATGAGCACGCGGACGGCGGCGGCGAGGTCTGAGGGGTCGAAGCGGACCAAGGACAACTCGGGACCGCCATGGGCCCCGGCGAAGGCGCAGGTCGTGCCCAGGGTTTCGCGCCAACGGCCCGAACGGTCCACCGTCTCGTGCACGTGTCCGTGCAGGGTGATCAGCGGTTGCCTCTCCCGGATGAATTCCCGCACGGCGATGCTGCCCACGTGGGGATCCAGGGGCACGTGGTCGATGGTTCGACCCTCCAGGGCCGTCAGGTCCAGGCCGGTGTCGTGGGGCGGTGTGTGGAAGAGCCAGATGGCGTTCCGCTGGTCCGCGTCTCCGGCCAGATCCGCCAACTCCTCCTTGATGGTCGTCCAGCGGATCTCCCGGGTGGTGAGGTCGTCGCTGCGTCGGCCCTCCTCCGGCGAGATGCACCCCGGATCCACGTAGCGCGAGACGTCGTACCTCTCCCAGTCCTTCAACTGGAAAGGGGTCGGCGGTACGCAGTTGTAGCCGTAGATGTCGTGCCCGGCCCAGGTGGTGCGGCGGCGGTGCAGGTACTCCCACAGACCGGCGTTCCGGCCCGCTTCCAGATCGGGCACGATGTAGGCGGGGTCGTCGTTGCCGAGCACCAGGAAGACGCGGGGGTAGCGCTCGCCCAGCCGGCTCCGCAGGTTGCGGAAGCCGGCGGCCAGGAAGGCGGGCACGAAATCATCGCCGGTGCCGGATTCGTCCCAGGAACGGTCCATGCCGTGGGGGAGCAGATCGCCGCCCAGGAAGACGGCGCCGGGCCGTTCGTCGGCCACGCGGGCCCATAAGGCTCGATAACGACCGGGACGGCCGTGCAGATCGGAAGTGAAGAATGCCTGGGGCACCGGCGCGACCTCCCGGCGCGGAAAGACGTGAAGCGGGACCGGACGTCGGGCCGGTCCCGCCCGCGAAGGGCCTAGCCCTCCAGCTTCTTGAACACCTTTTCGACCCGGCGGAACGCCCAGTTCAGTTCCTTCTTGCCGATCACCAGGGGCGGCGCGAAGCGGATGACGTTCTCGTGGGTCTCCTTGCAGAGCACGCCCTCGTTCATGAGCGCCTCGCAGTAGGGGCGCGCGGGACGGTCCAGTTCCAGACCGATGAAGAGACCGCGGCCCCGGATCTTCTTGACGCTCTTGAAGGGCATGGCCTTGAGCTTGTCCATGAACCAGGGGCCGAGCTGGGCGCTGTTCTGGATGAGCTTCTCCTCGACCAGCACCTTCATGGCCTCGCTGGCCACGGCCATGCCCAGGGGGTTGCCGCCGAAGGTGGAGCCGTGGTCGCCGGGCGTGAAGACGTCCATGACTTCCTTGCTGCTCAGGAAGGCGGACACCGGGTAGAAGCCGCCACTGAGGGCCTTGCCCACGATGACGGCGTCAGGACGCATGCCCTCATGCTCGAAGGCGAAGAGCTTGCCCGTGCGGCCCAGTCCCGACTGGATCTCGTCGGCGATGAGCAGGACGTTCTTCTCCTTGCACAGGGCGGCGGCCTTCTTCAGGAAGCCCCTCTTCGGGATGTTGATGCCGGCCTCACCCTGCACCGGTTCGACCAGGAAGGCGCAGGTGTTCTTGTTGATGGCCTTCTCCAGGGCCTTGGCGTCTCCGAAGGGGATCACCTTGAAGCCCGGCGTGAAGGGACCAAAGCCCGTTTTGTAGGCCTCCTCGGTGGAGAAGCCCACGATGGTCGTGGTGCGGCCGTGGAAGTTGTCGGCGCAGACGATGATCTCGGCCTTGTTCTTCCGGATGCCCTTGATCGTTTCGCCCCACTTGCGCGCGGCCTTGATGGCGGTCTCCACGGCCTCGGCGCCCGAGTTCATGGGCAGGACCTTCTCGTAGCCCGTGAGTTCGCAGATCTCCTGGCAGAACGCAGGCAGCTGGTCGTTGCGGAAGGCGCGGCTGGTGAGGGTCACCTTGGCCGCCTGGCGGCGCAGGGCCTTCAGCAGGCGCGGGTGGCAATGGCCCTGGTTCACGGCGCTGTAGGCCGCGAGGAAGTCCATGAAGCGCCGGCCATCGACGTCTTCGACCCAGACGCCTTCAGCCTTCTTGATGACGATATCGAGGGGGTGGTAGTTGTGGGCGCCGAACTGGTCCTCGATGGCGATGAGCTTGTCGGTCTTCATGGCAACCTCCTTCGGGTGTCTGTGGCCCGCGGGGGAGGGTTCGGAGACCCTCCGCGGGAGCGCGTTTGGGGAATCCGCGGCCCGGCACGGCGTGCCGGCAACGGCGCGGAATCGGTCTCAAGATAGCTCGTTGAACCGCTATATCCAACCCTAGTGATTCGCCGCCGACGCGGGATGGAGACGCCCAAAAAAAAGTTCGACTTTTTACTTGAAAAACAAAAGTACTTGAGATATTAAAGCTAAGGCGGTGGCGACACTCGGGCCTTGGAAAGGGACTTCCGGCCGGAGAGACCACCCCGCATCGGCCCAGTCGGGACTCCGGTCCCCGCGGGGCCAGGTCTGCAGAGAGGATGACGCCGGGTCCCGACGGAGCGACGGACCCCCACCGGGGCCGAAGAAGGATCTTCGGGCGGTAGAGGGCGGAAAACTGGTCCTGGGTGCCAGCCGCCCCTCGTCATCATCCCGCACCACACGGAAGCGGTGCGCGACATCGACGGCTCATGGCCGTCGGGGCAGACCCCCTCCGGGCGGCGGCATGGCGGCCGCCGCCCGGAGCGTCGGGCAGGTCGGCGGGAAGGACCCCGTCGCCGAACCCGGACAGCGCGGTTGCCGCACCTCCGCAGGGACGCGGGGGCGGCAGCTACGCGGCGCGAGCACGGCAAGGAGGCCGATGGGCGCGGCGCAGACAAAATCCCTGGGGGACGGCCCTGGCGGCCGCCCGCCCCTGGATCCCCTGATCCACGGCAGAATCCGTCTGTTGATTCTGTCGCTGCTCCTGCGTTCGGCACGCACCCGCACCTTCACCGGCCTGCGCAACGATCTCGGCCTGACCGACGGCACCCTGTCAGCCCAGCTGGCGAAACTCGAAGAGGGGGGGATGGTGAAGGTCACCAAGGCCTTCGCCGGCAAGCGCCCCATGACGCGGGTGGCGCTCACCGCCCGGGGCCGGCGGTCCTTCTCTCGCTACCTGTCGGATCTGAAGCTGCTCCTCCCGGGCCTGGCCGACTGAGCCGGGCCCGGGAGGGAGTGGCAGGTCTAGGCGGTGGCCTTGGGCGGGGTGCCCAGGGACTTTTCTTCGCACATGACGCCCGACGGGCTGTCCCACCAGGTGACCAGGCCGGTCTCGAAGCGATCGAGGGGGTAGCCGTTCTTGCGCGGCACCGCGCGGACGGTGTAGCCGCGGCGACCTGCCCGCACGCAGGGGATCGTGCCCGTGAAGACGACGCCGTCGTCGCGGACCTCTCCGGCCAACAGGGGTGTCGTGTCGCCGTCGACGATGTAGCCCGTGGGGTCGAGGGCCCCGTGGTAGGTCTCCACCAGCACCTCGTCCACCGGCAGGCCGTTCAGGTCCACCAGGGCGCGCACCTGCAGGGAAGTGCCCATGGGCTGGGCTTCGTCGGGGGCCTCCTCGACGCACCGGACCAGCACGCCCGGCCAGAGGTCGGTCACCCGGTTGCGCCACTGGGCCAGCTCATGGGCGCGGCCGTGGTCGTCGCCGGTCAGCCGGACCCGGTTCTCCAGACAGGGCACGTAGAAGCGTTTGGTGTACTCCTCGACCATGCGGTTGGTGTTGAATTCGGCGTTGGCCGTTCGCATGGAGTTCTTCATGACCCGGGTCCACTCGCGGGGTACGTCGTCGCTGCTGCGTTCGTAGAACGCGGGCACGATCTCCTTCTCGAGCAGGTCGTATATCGCCGTGCTCTCCACGTCGTCCTGGTATTCTTCGTTCTCGAACTCGTCTTCCGCGCCGGCACCGATGGCCCAACCGTTGTCGCGCTCGTAGCCCTCGCACCACCAACCGTCCAGCACCGAGAGGTTCATGCCGCCGTTGGGCGGGACCTTCATGCCGCTGGTGCCCGAGGCCTCCAAGGGGCGGCGCGGCGTATTCAGCCAGATGTCCACGCCCTGCACCAGGTAGCGCGCCACCTCGATGTTGTAGTTCTCCACGAAGACGATGCGGTTGCGGAATTCCTCGCGGTTCGACAGCTCGACGATCTCGCGGATCAGATCCTTGCCGGGGCGGTCATGGGGGTGGGCCTTGCCCGCGAAGATGATCTGCACCGGACGTTCAAGGTCGTTGAGGATGGCGGCCAGGCGCACCGGATCGCTGAGGATGAGGTTGGCCCGTTTGTAGGTAGCGAAGCGGCGGGCGAAACCGATGGTCAGGGCCTCGGGGTCGAGCACCTGGGTCGCCCGGCGGACCCTCGCCCGGTTGGCGCCGCGATGCTTCATCTGGTCGCGCAGGCGCCGCCGCACGAAGCCCACGAGGCGCTCGCGCATGCGCTCGTGGGAGCGCCACAGTTCCGCGTCCGGGATCTGATCGACCCGGTCCCACAAGGAGCGATTCGTGGGCTCTTCGTACCAGCGCGGGCCCAGGTAGCGCTCGTAGAGGCGGGCGATCTCCGAGCACAGCCAGCTGCGGGTGTGGATGCCGTTGGTCACGTAGGCGATGGGGATCTCGTTCTTGGGCACGGCCGGCCACACACGTTGCCACATGGCCCGCGACACGTGGCCGTGCAGTTCGCTCACGCCGTTGGCAAAGCGGCTCAGGCGCAGGGCCAGGACGGTCATGCAGAAGGACTCGCGCTTGTCGGCGGGATTCTCGCGACCCAGGCCCAGTAGGACGTCCAGGGGCAGGCCCAGCTCCCCGGCCTTGTCCTTCAGGTACTTCTCCACGAGATCGGAGGAGAAACGGTCGTTCCCCGCCGGCACCGGCGTGTGGGTGGTGAAGACGTTCGTGGCCCGCACGACCTCGAAGGCCGTGTCGTAGTCGAGTCCCCGTTCCTTCATGAGCAGGTTGATGCGCTCGAGGCCGAGGAAGGCGGAATGGCCCTCGTTGAGGTGGCAGATGTCCGGCTCCAGGCCCAGGGTCATCAGGGCGCGCAGGCCGCCGATGCCCAGCAGGATCTCCTGGCGAATGCGCATGTCGTCGCCGCCGCTGTAGAGCTTGTTGGTGAGTTCCCGGTCCTCGGCGGTGTTCTCAGGCAGGTTCGTGTCGAGCAGAAACAGGGGATTGCGGCCCACTTGTACCCGCCAGATACGGGCGATCACGGCGCGTCCCGGGTAGTGGACCGTGATCGTCACCGGTTTACCCTCCGGGTTCCGTTCCAGGCTCATGGACATGTTGTAGAAGTCGTTTTGCGGGTACTGTTCCATCTGCCAGCCCTCGTGATTCAAGTACTGCTTGAAGTACCCGGACTGGTAGGCCAGGCCCACGCCGACCAGGGGCAGGCCAAGGTCGGAGGCAGACTTGAGATGGTCGCCCGCCAGGATGCCCAGGCCGCCCGAGTACAGGGGCAGGGATTCGTGCAGTCCGAACTCGAAGGAGAAATAGCCGATGCGGCGCCCCACCAGCTCGCCGTGCTCGGCGGTGAACCAGTTGGGCATGGCCAGGTAGCGTTCCAGATCCGTGCGGACGCGCTCCAGGTGGGACAGGAAGGCCGAGTCCTTCTCCAGCTCGTGGATGCGTTCGGCCGGCAGGGCGCCCAACACTGCGATGGGATTGCCACTGTGCTTGTCCCACAGGTCCGGATCCACACGGCGCAGCAGGGTAATGGCCTCCACATTCCAGGTCCACCACAGGTTGCGCGCGATCTCGAGCAGGGGCTGGAGGGGCTCGGGAAGGTTCGGACTCACCACGAATTTCCGGATCGCGGGCATGACTCACTCCTCGGCACCGGAGGGTGCGCATGGGTGGCGGCGGCGGGGGACGCGGAATTGACGGCGACCCGTCCGACGCCCTATAAGAGCAGGGTTGGACCCGACCAATGTAGCTGCCCGACTGCCGTCGTGGCAACCATATCCCATGGGCCCGTCCCGCACGCCGCGGGATCGGCCGGAGGTCGTTCTTGTCTCCTGCTTCCGGTAAAGGGAACCCCGATATCGGCGCCTGGGCGGACTTGCTGAGCGAATTCGTCCTGGATGTGCGGTCGCCGGCCGCTTTCGCCGCCGGCCACCTGCGCGGAGCCGCTTCGCATCCCTGGCCCGGGGACGCCGGGGCCCGGCCCGGGTCCTGGCTGTCCTCGGTCTACCTGCCTCCCCGGCACGAACCCCTGCTGGTAACGGCCGGGGACGCGGCCTCCCTGGCTGCCGTGCTCGCGGACCTGCGGGGCCGGGAACGTCTGGTCCAAGGCCTGGTTCTCGACCGCCCAGCGCTGGCGACCTGCCCGCCAACGTTGCTGGCTGTGGGACCGGATTCCGGCGTGCTGTGGCGACCCCCGCCCTGGTTGGAGGACCATGCGGACCTGCTGCCGCCGGCGATCCTGGGGCCGGCCGTGGATCTGGGTTGCGGCAGTGGGCGGGCTGCCGTGTGGCTCGCCCGGCGCGGGTACGACGTCACCGGTATCGACCACCAGCCCGAGGCCCTGGAACTGGGGCGGCTCCTGGCCGCCGACGCCGGCCGCCCCTGCCGCTTCGTCGCGGCGGATCTCCGTCCGTCATCCGCCTGGCCGCCGGGACCCTGGGCGCTGCTCCTGAATTTCCGTTTCCTGCTGCAGGACATGCTGGCGGAGATGGCCGGGCGCCTGCAGCCGGGCGGCGTCGCCGTAGTGCGCACTTTCCGGGACGCGCCGGGTTGGACGGGGCCGCCACGGCGCCGGCACCGGCTGGAGCGGGGGGAATTGCTGCGCATCTTCGACCGGGGGAGATTCGAGGTTCTGGCCCATGCCGAGGACTTCGATGGGGACGGGCGTCCCGCCGCGGGTATTGTCGCCAGACGTCGTATTTCTTGAGATTCGGCGCCGCTCTACTTCAGCAGCGTGATCTTCACCTGGGAATTGGCGTTCTCGCCCTGCACCCGCACCATGTATACCCCCGCTGACACCACACGTCCGGCGCGGTCCCGTCCGTTCCAGGGCTCCTCGTGGGAGCCTTCGGGGAGGGTCGCGTCCAGGAGGATCCGCACGAGTTGCCCGTGCAGATCATGGATGGTCACGCGCACCCGCTGGCGGCGGGGCAGTTCGAAGGCCACGTTGGTCTGGGGGTTGAAGGGGTTGGGCCAGGCGCGCACGGGAATCCCGGTCATGGCCGGGATCTCCGGCACCAGGTCGCCGCCCGTGTCCTGCAGCAGGGCCCACTCTTCATTCTCGGTCTTGCTGTACAGCCGGATGCGGATGTCGGCCTTGGTTCCCGACGGCAACTCCTGGACACCGGTGTAACCATCGTCCCGACCCTGGGCGAAGACGACCTCTCGCTCCACCTCGTTGGATGTCCAGGTGAGCCGGAACCACTGATTATAAGGATCCTCGTCGGCCCGCCACCGTACCACGAGCCGGCTGCCGCTGCGGGCGGTCTCGAAGCCCGTGATCAACGGATCGCCGCTCTCGCAACCGGGGGTCCAGGCGCCCAGGACGCCACAGATGGCGTCGGCATAGGGGGATTCTGCGGTCAGGTGGTAGCGCGTGCCCATGTCGTCATCCCGCGAGCAGAACGCCGGATCGGCGTCGTAGATGCCGGCGCTTTCCCCGTCGAGAGTGCCCTGGTACGGCCCCCCGGTGTTGCCGTGGAAGCCGGCGCAGGCCACCAGGGGTTCACTGCTGTCCCGGGCGGCGAGGCCGGCGCCGCTGTTGTCCACCACGAGGGAAGAGATGAGGCGCGGGGCACTGCCGATGCTGAACACGCCGGCGCCCTCGACGGCGGAATCGTTGGCCACCAGGGTGCAGTGCTCGATGCTGATGCCCGAGCCCTGGAAGGCGCCGATGGCCCCTCCGTACCGGGCCCTGTTTCCCTGGAAGGTGCAGCCCAGGAAGCGTGGGGCGGCCGTGAAGTCGGCGTAGGCGCCGCCGCCGAAGCCCAGTTCGGCAGTGGCGACATTGTCCACGAAACGGCAGCCGGTGAATTCGGGTTCGGCGCCGCCCCGGTTGGACAGGGCGCCGCCCCAGGCGGCCCGGTTGCCGCTGAAGGCGCATTGGTAGAAACGGGGGGAGGAGCCGTAGCTCACGTCGATGGCGCCGCCGCCCTTGACCGCCACGTTGTCCGTGAAGACGCACTGGCTGAAGCGCGCCGGACTGTCCACGCAACGGATGGCGCCGCCGTGGGCGTCGGCCTCGTTGGCGGTGAAGTTGCAGTTCTGGACCACGACCTCGCTGTTGATGATGAACAGGGCGCCGCCACTGCGCAGGTTGGCGCTCTCTCCAGTGGCGCTACCGCGGCGGAAGGTCAGGTTCTGGATGGTCACGGGGGCCGTCAGGTGCCGGGCCGTGAGGATGCGTCCCCGGTTCTCGCCGTCCAGGACCACATCTGCGGCGCTGGCGCCCAGGCCGCGCAGGGTCACACCGGGAGGCACCATGAGCCCGGTCGTGGGGTACACGCCGGGCTGGATCTCGATCACGTCGCCGGGGCGGGCAGCCGCTACGGCGGTGACCACGTCAGCGTGGTCGCTGGGAACCTGGAGGACCGTGGCCTGGGCCGTGGACAGCAGAAGCAGCCCCAGCAGCGTGGTGGTCACGGTCGTTGTTCCGCGGGGAAATCGGGGCAATCCGGAATCCTTCCTTGGCGATCAGTTGGCCGGCCGCCTCCCTGCTTGACGGGGCCGCGCCACGGATGCAATATGCGGTCCACGCCAAAGTCTGCGCAATATTGAAATCGTCCGGGAAAAGTGGTTTTTAAGGCTGAATTCGGGAATTCGACAGCCACTATCGTTTTGCGCCGCGGGTGTGATGACGGTATACTCGTAGATGTCACGATGTTGGAGAGAATGGTTCAACCATCTCCGGAAGGACCGCCATGAACGACAAGCGCAGTTTTTTTTCGGACGGAATCGGTTTGATAGCGCTGGTCGCCGTCCTTCTGGTCGCCGCCGCAGGGTTGAATTCTGTCCAGGCGCAGGAAAAAGTGACGAGCAATTGGCGCTTTTCGTGGACGGCGCCGACCTACGGAACGCCGCCCTCCTACTACGTGGCGCAGATCCGGCGGGACGGGACCGAGGTCCAGACCCTCACCCACATCGGTTCGACGACCTTGAACATCGCCGCCGAGTTCGGCCACGACTACGAGATCCGGGTCGCCGCCGTGGACGCCCTGGAGCGCCAAGGCCCGTTCTCCGGGTGGAGCGAACGGACCACCAACGAACTGGTCACGCCACGACTGTAGCGGTCCCGACATTCTTGTGACCGGGTAGGACCCAGCGCTCTCTCCCAGGACCATGACCGGCCCGTCCCACCGGACGGCGCCTGGAGGCCGCCGTGCAGATCGGCATCATCGGTGTGAAGTTCACCGGCAAGACCACCCTCTTCAACGTCATCACCGGCGCCGACCAGCCCACTGGGCAGGGCGGGGTCGAACCGCACCTGGCGGTGGGCAAGGTGCCCGACTCGCGGCTGGAGGTGTTGACGGGCATGTACGCGCCCAAGCGCACGGTCCACGCTTCCATCGAGTGGGTCGACGTGCCCGGTTTCGAGGGGGGCGCCGGTCCCGACGGCAGCCGCGAGGCCACGCGCTTCCTGGAGCACGGCCGCAAGGTGGACGCCCTGGCCCAGGTGGTGCGCTGCTTCGACGGCGGCTACGGTCCGTCCGATCCCGAAGGCGAACTGGAGACCCTGGCCCTGGAGCTGGGTCTGGCCGACCTGCAGGTGGTCGAGAACCGCATCGAGCGTCTGGAAAAGGAGAAGGCCCGTATGGGCAAGGTGGCGAATCTCCTGGAGCCGCCCCTCTTCGAGCGCCTGCGTGAGCAGTTGGAGAACGACCGCCCCTTGCGCGATCTGGAGCTGAATGTCGACGAGGAGAAGATCATCACGGGCTACACCTTCCTCACGCGCAAGCCCATGATCGTGGTGCTGAACCACGCCGAGGGCGAGGACGCTCCCGCCGCCGCCGCCGAGACCGCCCGCGCGGCCGGGGCCGAGGTCGTGTCCGTGTGCGCCGCCATGGAGGAGGAGATCGCCCAGCTCGAGCCCGAGGAGGCGGCCGAGTTCCTGGCCGACCTGGGCGAGGACGAGCCTGCCGCCCACCGCATGATCCGCGCCTCCTACGGCGCCCTGGATCTGCAGAGCTTCTTCACCGTCGGTCCCGACGAGTGCCGGGCCTGGACCGTGCGCCGCGGCGCCACGGCTCCCGAGGCGGCGGGCCGAATCCACAGCGATCTGGAACGGGGTTTCATCCGCGCCGAGACCGTGGCCTACGACGAACTGGTGGCCGCCGGTTCCCACGCCGCCGCCAAGGCCGCCAACCAGGTGCGCCTGGAGGGCAAGGGTTACCTGGTCCAGGATGGCGACATTCTCGAGATCCGGTTCAGCGTGTGAACCGGGCCGGCGGCAGAGGGCGTCGCCACTGGTGGCTCTGGGCCTTCCTGGCCGTCCTCGCCCTGGCCGGCTGGTCCGTGATTCTCGTCCAGGCCGAGCACTCGGTCTTCGGTCTCGTACCCATCCTCGACGAGGTCTTCTATCTGGACCGGGCCGCCGGCCTGGAGAGCCTGCGCCCGCCGGACGGCGAATCCCACTTCATGTCCCCCCTCTATCCCCTGTTGGCCAAGGCCGCTGGTGCAGGTGGTGGAGTGCCCGACGACCGGGTGGTGCCGCCTGCCCAGCTGAGGGGACTGCGCCTGCTGCAGATCGCCTGCTGGTGCGGCGTCGTGTTCCTGGTGCGGCTGGCGGCGGGACGCCTGCTTCCGGCGCAGACGCCCCGCCGCGACCTGTTGGTCTGGCTGCCGTCCCTGCTGACGGCCGGGTACCTGCCCTTCGCCGTCTACGCACTGACCGCACTGGTTGAAGCTCCTTCTCTGTTGCTGACCACGGTGGCTCTGGTGCTGGTCCTACCGGACGACCGTGGCCGTCCGGCCGGGTTGCCGGCGGTGTTGGCGGCGGGTCTGGCTCTCGGCGCCGCCGGTCTCCTGCGCGGGACGGCCGTGGCGCTGGTGCCCGTGGCTGCGCTGATGGTCGCGACCGGCGGCCCGCGGCGGCGTCTGCCGGCGGCGCTGGCCCTGGCCGCTGCCGCCCTGGCTGTGCAACTGCCGGCGACCGTCCACAACAGCGTGGTGGAGGGACGGCTCGTGGGCCCGACCCTCAATGGCGGCGTGAATCTGGCCATCGGCAACGGTCCCGAAGCCAACGGATTCTACGTGGCCGTGGTCCCCGGTGACTGGCGCCACGATCCGGCGGGCCGGGCACACCTGGCCCAGGAGACCGGGCGCGCGGGCATGAGTCTCGCCGAGGCGGATCGGATCTGGGCCGGCCGGGCCTGGCGGGAGATGCGCGCGCGGCCTGTTCGCACGGCTGGCCTCTGGGTCAAGAAGATGTGGCTGCATTTGCAGGCCTGGGAGATCGATCAGCTCACGCCTCTGGCCGGGTGGCGCCGCACGGTGCCCGCCCTTCGTTTGCTGCTGGTGCCGTGGTTCGCCGTGGTGGCGTTGGCCTCGGCGGGTGTGGCCGACCTGGTCTGGCGCCGTCCACCGGGCTGGTGGCGACTACCCGCCTGGGCCGGTGCGCTCCTGGCCGTGCAGAGCCTTTTCTTCGTGGTGACACGCTACCGGTTGGGCTTGCTGCCGGTCCTGGCGGTGCTGGCTGCCTGCGGCGCCGCGGCCCTGCTCCGGCGTCCGCGGCCGGCTCTCGCCGGCCTGGTTGCCGGGTTGTTGCTTGCAGTGCCCTGGGGTTTGGGAGATGTCCAGGATCTGTGGGGTGCTCAGGCTCTGGCCAACGAGGCCAACCGCCGGGCCGAACTGGGTCTGGCCCGTGGCTCGGCGGCCGAGCTGGAGCAGTCCGAGGAACTCTACCGGCGAGCCGTGAACGAAGGGGCCGAGGGTCCCGCCGTGTGGCTGGGCTTGACCGCGTTGCTGCAACGGGAGGGCAAGCGCGATGCGGCCTTGGACGTCGCCCTGGAAGGAATCCGTCGCGAGCACCAGAGCGTGGAGTTGCGGCACGTTGTAGCGTCGATGCTGCAGGAGAGCGGCGATCCCGAGGCGGCGGCGCGCCACCTGCGGGCGATCCTGGTTCGGGACCCGGGCGATGCCGAGGCCCTGCACAACCTGGTCGTCCTGGAGGCCGAACTGCGCAACCCGGAGGAAGCCGAGCGCCTGGCCCGGCGACTGGTGGACCTGCGGCCGGACTGGGCCCAGTCCTACCTGGACCTGGGTGTCGTCCTGGCCCGGAAAGGTGACAGCGCAGGGGCCGGAGAGGTCTTCCGGCGGGGGCTGGCGGCCGTCCCTGGCGATGCTCGCCTGGCCGAGAACCTGCGCCGGCTGCAACCCGCCCAATAGGTTTCGAAACTACTTCAAAAATAACTGCGCTGGTTCCCGCCAGCCGTCGCGTTGGGTATGGCATGAGAGGCTGCCAAGAACCCAGAACGGACCAGGATCCGGAAGGAGCAACGATCATGAAGACCACGAACCGCAAGACCATCGTCATCGCCACGCTGGCGATCATCACCCTCACTGCGGGGGCGGCCATGGCCCAGGGACAGGGCAACGGGAAGTTCGGACAGGGGCAGGGACAAGGCCAATTCTGCAAGCCCGGTGGCCAGGGGCAGCGCGGAGAGCGCATGGCCCAGGTCCTCGAACTCACCGACGAGCAGCAGACGAAGATCCAGGAGCTACGCGACGCCAACCGCGAGAAGAACCTGGAACTGAAGAAGGAGCTGGCCCGCCTGCACAACGAATTCGAAGGCGAGATGCTCAAGGACGACGTGGATGCCAAGGCGGCCCTGAAGCTCCAGCAACGCATGGGCGATCTGCGCACGGAGATGCAGTCCAATCGCCTTGAGACTCGCTTGGCCGTTCGTGAGCAGTTGACGCCGGAGCAGCGGGACAAGATGCTGGCCATGGGCGGCAAGCACGGCAAGCGCGGCGGTCGTCACGGCCGCGGCGTTTGCAGCCCGCGTCATGCCGGCTTCGGCCAGGGCGGTGGCCAGCGTGGTGACGGCTCCGGCCGGGCCCAGTGCCGCTTCGATAACGACTGAATACGGCATGGACCGCGCTACTAGGAAGGTGACGGGTGGCCCACGCACTGGACGACGATACTCTGATGGCCCGCGTGGCCGAGGGCGAGGAGACGGCCTTTCGTCTCCTCGTCCAGCGGTGGGAGCCCGGTGTGCGCGCCTTCCTCATCCACATGCTCGGCAGCGTGGAGGAAGCGGAAGATCTGGCCCAGGACACCTTCGTGAAGGTCTTCGGGCAGGCCGGCCGCTACCGGCCCGAAGGGAAGTTCCAAAGCTGGCTTTTTCGCATCGCGGGCAACCTGGCCCGCAGCCGGCTGAGGCGGCGGAAACTGGTAGGCTGGCTGAGCTTCGACCCGGTGGTGCACGACCGGGGCGGCGACGGACCTCGTCCCGACGACGATCTGGTGGCCGACGAGCGGGCCCGGGCCGTGCGCCAGGCGCTGGAGAAGCTGCCCGAACGGCAACGGGCCGCCGTCACCCTGCACCGGTACCAGGGATTGAAGTACCGGGAGATCGCCGAGGCCCTGGATACGACCCTGCCGGGGGTCGAATCCCTCATCCAGCGGGCCCTGGCTGCCCTGCGGCGGGAACTGGCGGGAAAGGTGGACTGACATGGTAGACCACGTGAACGATCGGCTCGCGGCCTGGCTCGGCGATGAGACGTCGCCCGAGGAAGCCGCGGCTATCACCGCCCATCTCGAGGATTGTGACGCGTGCCGGCACGAGGCCGATGCCCTGCGGACGGCCTGGGACGTGCTCGGCGCGGTGGAGGTCCCGGCGCCGCAGACGTCGGTCTGGCCGGCGGTCCGCGCCCGTACGACGTCCCGGTCGGCGGGCGGTTTCGGCTTCACTGGCCACACGGTGTGGCGCGGCGCCATGGCCACAGCGGCGGTGGCGGTCGGCATCCTGCTGGGCAGCCTGGCGCCTGGCGGCAACCTGGCGGTGGCGGACGACAACGAGGAATTCGCGACCTGGCTCGACGCCGGCAGCTGGTCGGAAGACAGCGCCGGTGCCTCGGTCGCCCTTTGGCTCCAGGTGGAGGAAGAAGAGGAGGCGACGCCATGAGATGGTTGCTGGTCGTGGTCCTGATGGTTTCGCTCGGCCTGAACGCGGGATTGGCCTGGCGCCTGAGCCGGTTTGAGGACCGGGCCGGGCCGCCGGATCGCCCCTGGAACGAGAAGGCCGGCCACGCCCTGCGCGACACGAGCAAGTGGCGCGGCTTCCTGGAGCGCCGCCTGGAACACTTGCGGCGGGAACTCGATCTCGACGAGAACCAGGTCGATGCTTTCCGAACCCTGCACAGCGAGGCCCACGGCCTGGGACGGCGTTTCCGCAACGTGCAGTCGAGCCGCCTCGAGGTCTTCGAGCGGGTCGTCGACGGCCAGATCGACCCCGACGGCGTTCGTGCCGCCGTCACCGAATTGAGTCGGCGGCAGGCCGCAGTCGATTCACTGATCGTGGAAAAAGTGCTGCAGGAACTGGAGATCCTCAGACCCGAGCAGCGTTCCGAGTACCTGCGCATGCTGCCCCGGGAACGGTTCGGCGGCCGCGGACCGGGTGAGCATGGGCGAGGCGGTGGCCGGAACGGCCAGGGTCGCCGTACCGGGCCTCCCGACGGCGGATAATCCAGGTTGACAGCGCAGCCCGCGGTTTCTTATCTATTAACTGCGTAGCGGCGGTTCGCGCCGCCGTTTCCGCCCGAATCCCGGCGTATCCGGATGCGTCGAAGCGTCCGGGCTTGCTCCCCACCATCATTCCGGATGGCTCCGGGTTCCATACCGCCCCGCGCTGGCGCGCTGCACACTCCCGAGGGGGGATCGAATCTCATGACCAGATCGCGATACGTCCCGCTGATCGTCCTGTTCGCTCTGGTGCTCGTGGCCGGCTGCCGGTCCGCCCATACGACCAGCGCCATCCTGTACATCGAGAACGAACAGAACTACGACAAGGCCGTGCAGGTGATCCAGGAGGGATTCCAGTACCGCGACGACGAGCCCGACGCCTACTACTACTTGGGTGAGGCTTACAGCCATCTGGCCGAGGAGGCGGTGGAGGCCAACGATTTCAACGAGGCCACGAAGAACTACGGTCTGGCCTACGAGGCCTACGCTCGCGCCCTGGACATCATGCCCGAGGAATGGGAAGAGCGGGTCGTCACTTCCCTGAAATACAACTACAACAACCGGCTCTCCCAGGCCAAGCGTGACTGGGACGAGAAGTACTACGAGCAGGCCGAGGGTCACCTGCGCCTGGCCTACTCCGCCTGGCCCGATTCGACGACGCCCATCAAGAGCATCGCCCGTATGAAGATGCAGATGGCCGCCGAGGATACTTTCCAGGCCGAGAGGAGCGATCTGCTGAACGAGGCCCTGTCGCTGCTCGACCAGGTCCTTGGCCAGAATCCCGAGGCCTACGACCTGCAGCTGGACAAGGCCAACGTGCTGGCCGCCCTGGACCGGAACCAGGAAGCGGGCACCATCTACGACACCCTGCTTTCCGAGCACGGCGACGACACGGTCCTGCTGGGCGAGATCGCCAACCTGGCCATCAACGAGGGCGACTTCGAGCGGGCGGGCGATTTCTACATCCGCATCGTGGACCTCAACGAGGCCGACACGGACGCCGCCAACGACGACAACAACAAGGCCATGCTGCTCTACGCCGGCACCTGGTATTCGGATCGCAAGGTAGCCCGCTACGAGGATTCCCTGGCCGCGCTTGAACGCGCCGCGGAATACGAGACGTTCCCGTCCGAGAACCTCATGCTGCAGCGCGTCCGCTCCTACTACAACTATGGCAAGAAACTCAAGGACGACGCCGGAACGGAAACCGATCCGGTGCGCAAGACCGAACTGGACACCGAGTGGAAATCGGTCATGCAACGCGCGGTGGAGGTGGGGGTCGCCATGACGAATTCGTACGTGACCAACGCCAACGGATTCTTCTATCTCTCGAGCGCTCAGCTCGAGTTGGGGGACTTCACCGCCGCCGAAGCCAACTTGAACACCTATAACGAGCTTTCGGGATCCGGAACCCCCTAGGGATCCGGTGTCCTGCCAACGTACCCTGCCGCGGCGGAACGTCCGCCGCGGCACGGATAGAGAAACGGTTCACCTTCCGGCGCGTTTCGTGCTAGAATGGGAACACCAGCCGGGGCCTGAGGGCCCGCACAGGCGATCCCAGGAGAACAGCGGAAACGAATCTACGGGTATGATCCCGCCGGCCGATCGCGCGTCTATTCGCGCGCACCCACCCACCACCACCTTCGTCCGAGGAATGAAATGGATATCAAGGAACTGCAGGAGATGAACATCCACGAACTCGTGGAAGTGGCCCGGGGCATGAACATCGAGGCCCTGAGCACCCTGCGCAAATCGGAACTCATCTTCAAGATTCTCGAGGGGCAGACCGAAAAGAACGGTCTGATCTACGCCGAGGGCGTGCTGCAGGTGCTGGCCGAAGGCTACGGTTTTCTCCGCTCGGCCAAGTTCAACTACCTGCCCGGCCCCGACGACATCTACCTCTCGCCGTCCCAGATCAAGAAGTTCGACCTGAAGACCGGCGACACGGTGGCCGGCCAGGTACGTCCGCCCAAGGACAACGAGCGGTATTTTGCCCTGCTGAAGGTGGAGTCGGTCAACTACAAGGATCCGGACACGGCCAAGAAGGTCACCCTCTTCGACAACCTGACGCCGTTGTATCCCGAGGAGATGCTCAATCTCGAGCACAACCCCAAGAACATGACCACCCGGCTGGTCAACCTGCTGGCACCCATCGGCAAGGGGCAGCGCGGGCTCATCGTCTCGCCGCCGCGCGCCGGCAAGACCATGATTCTCCAGAAGATCGCCAATGCCATCAGCGAGAATCATCCGGAGGTGCACCTGATCGTGCTGCTCATCGACGAGCGGCCCGAGGAGGTCACGGACATGGCCCGGTCGGTGGACGGCGAGGTCGTCAGTTCCACCTTCGACGAGCCCGCCGAGCGCCATGTGCAGGTGGCGAACATGGTGCTTGCAAAAAGTCGACGCCTGGTGGAGAACGGCATGGACGTGGTCATCCTGCTGGACTCGATCACCCGCCTGGCCCGGGCCCACAACGCCGTGGTGCCCCACTCGGGCAAGATCCTCTCCGGCGGTGTCGACTCCAACGCCCTGCAGAAGCCCAAGCGCTTCTTCGGCGCGGCGCGGAACATCGAGGACGGCGGCTCCCTGACGATCATCGCCACGGCCCTGATCGAGACGGGCAGCCGTATGGACGAGGTCATCTTCGAGGAGTTCAAGGGTACGGGCAACATGGAGCTGGTCCTGGACCGCAAGATCGCCGACCGCCGCGTCTACCCGGCCATCGACATCTTCAAGTCCGGCACCCGTAAGGAGGACCTGCTCATCCCCCACAAGGACCTGGGCAAGATCTGGGTGCTCCGGAAGTACCTGAGCGACTACAATCCCATCGAGGCCATGGAATTCCTCATCGACAAGCTGGGCAAGACCAAGGACAACGAGCAGTTCCTGGGGGCAATGAACGCCTGACCGGGCTGGAATTCAGGGTCACGCCGGGTCCCCGGAGGCGAATTCCTCCTTGCGCGGGCCGGATCAGGGTATTTCTTTGTGGCCTCGAGCCGGATCATTGGAAATGGCGAAAAGGCAGCGTAAGGAAATGAAGAACAAACTGCATCCCGATTACGTCGACTGCGAGATCACCTGCCTCTGCGGCAACGTGATCCAGACCCGTTCGACCAAAGCCAAGCTCAGCGTCGAGATCTGCTCCAACTGCCACCCGTTCTTCACGGGCCAGCAGAAGATCGTCGACACCGCCGGCCGCGTGGAGCGCTTCCGCAAGCGCTACGAGAACGTGGAGTACGGCAAGAAGTAGGTCGAACGCCGCCCGGGCACACCGGGACGGGGATATCGCGAGAGCGCCGTGGTTGACCGACCCGGCGCTTTTGCTATTTCAACCGGAGGCGTTATATCTACCAGGACACGAGAATCATCTTCAGGCAATCGGACCGAGGATCACATGAGCGAAACCAATCCGCAGCCGGACGCCACGACGACGCCCGATGAGATCAGCAGCGGCGATGCCCGGCAGATGGACATGGCCGTGGGCGGGCAGGCCCTCATTGAGGGCGTGATGATGCGTAGCCCGAAGTACCTGGCCATGGCCGTGCGCACGCCGGACCAGCGCATCGTCGTCCGCAAGAAGGTCTTCAACAGCGTGGTCAAGAAGCTGAAGTTCCTGAACATTCCGGTGCTGCGGGGCGGTGTCCACCTGCTGGAGACCATGGGCCTGGGCATCGACGCCCTCATGTTCTCGGCCGACCAGGCCGCCAGCGAGGACCGGATCGACCAGCAGAAGGCCTCCAAGAAGGACATGGCCATCATGTGGGCCACCGTGGCCTTCTCCTTCGTCCTCTCCCTGGGGCTCTTCTTCTACCTGCCGATCATCCTGACCGACCTGGTGGTGGGCAAGGACGAGGGCAGCCTGGTGTGGAACGGCGTGGACGGCCTGTTCCGGGTCGTCATGTTCGTGACCTACCTGTGGGGCGTCAGCAAGCTGCCCGACATGGCCCGCGTCTTCCAGTACCACGGCTCCGAGCACAAGTCGATCCACGCCTTCGAGAACGGGTGCAGCCTCGACGCCGACGGCGCGCGACCCTGGACTACGCTCCATCCGCGCTGCGGCACGAGCTTCCTCTTTTTCGTCATGCTCATCTCCATCGTGGTCTTCTCGTTCCTGGGCCGGCCCGAGGACATTCCCGACCGGCTGCAGCGCCTGGCCTTTGTGCCGCTCATCGGCGGCCTGGCCTACGAGGCCATCAAGCTGTCGGGCAAGTACGGCAAGGCCTGGTTCGTGCGGCCGGCCATCTGGCCGGGCCTCATGCTCCAGAAGATCACCACCAGCGAGCCCGACGACGACCAGCTCACCGTGGCCATGGCCGCCCTGCGCGCCGCCCTCACGCCCGAGGCGGACGACTTCAAGGAGCGGGTCTTCTACGAGATGCCCGACGAGCCCGCGGCCGTCGAGGGGAGCGCGTCGTGAAGGAGAACGTCGAAGCCTTGCGCCGCGCCTACGAGGAACTGGGCGTGCAGCTCTCCGATCCCGACGCCCTGGCCGACCAGAATTCCTACCGCAAGCTCACGCGGGAGCACTCCCGGGTGCGCAAGCAGCTCGAGGTGGGGGAACGCTGGTTCGAGCTCGACACCCAGGTCGCCGACGATCGGGAACTGCTGAAGTCCGAGTCGGACCCGGACATGGTGGAGATGATCAAGGAGGAATTGGCGGAGCTGGAGCCCGCCCTCGAGCAGGCCGAACACGACCTGGAAACGGCCCTGCTGCCCCACGATCCCAACGACGATCGCGACGCCATCCTGGAGATCCGCGCCGGCACCGGTGGCGACGAGGCCGCCCTTTTCGCCGAGGACATGATGCGGTTGTACATGCGCTTCGCCGAGAAGCGGGGTTGGAAGACCGAACTCATCGACGTCACCGAGGGCACCGCCGGGGGCTTCAAGGAAGTCATCCACGCCGTCCGCGGCGAGGGGGCCTTCGGCATTCTGCGCTGGGAGAGCGGCGTGCACCGGGTGCAACGGGTGCCGGCCACCGAGAGCCAGGGGCGTATCCACACCTCGGCGGTTACGGTGGCCATCCTGCCCGAGGCCGAGGATGTGGACGTGGAGATCAAGACCGAGGACTTGAAGATCGACGTCTACCGGGCCCAGGGTCCCGGCGGCCAGTCGGTGAACACCACCGACAGCGCCGTGCGCGTCACCCACCTTCCCACGGGAATCGTGGCCCAGTGCCAGGACGAGAAGTCCCAGCACAAGAACAAGGCCAAGGCCCTGGGCGTGCTGCGCTCCCGCATCCTCGAAGCAGCCATCGCCGAGCAGGAAGCCAAGATCGCCGCCGAGCGCAAGAGCCAGGTGGGCACCGGCGACCGCAGCGGCAAGATCCGCACCTACAATTACCCCCAGAGCCGGGTCACGGACCACCGCATCGGGTTGACCGTCCACAACCTGGATGCGATCATGGCCGGCGACCTGGACGAGGTGGTGGCCGCCATCCAGGACCACCGGCGCCAGGAGGCCCTGGCCGCCACGCGGGGCGTCTGACCCCCGCCCGCCGCGCACCCCAGCCCCTGGAGGACCGATGCCGTGAACGCCGATGTGAAGACGGTGCGGTCCTTGATCCGGGTCACCGCCGAGTGGCTCGAGGGCAAGGGCGTGGACTCGGCCAAGCTCAACGCCGAGCGCCTGCTGGCGGACGTGCTAGGCCTGTCCCGCATCGAGCTCTACATGCAGCATGACCGGCCGGTCCTGGGCCGCGAACTGGACGTCTACCGCCAGCTCATCAAGCGCCGCGCCGCCGGCGAACCCCTGCAGACCATTCTGGGCGAGACTGAGTTCTACTCCCGGGCCTTCAAGGTCGAACCCGGCGTGTTCGTCCCCCGTCCGGAGACCGAGCGCCTGGTGGAAACGGCGGCCGAGCTGCTGGCTCCCGGCGACCGCAACCACATCGCCCCGGTGGCGGTGGAGGTGGGCTGCGGCAGCGGCATCATCGCCGTCTCCCTGGCCCTGGAGGTGCCGCGCCTGACCCTGTGGGCCACGGACGTGAATCCGCAGGCGGTGGCCCTCACCAAACGCAACGCCCGCACCCACGGCGTGGACGGTCGCCTGACGGTCCTAGCCGGGAACCGCTTCACGCCCCTGCCGGAACACTTGCGCGGCGCGGTCGACCTGATGGTGAGCAACCCGCCCTACGTGCGCACGGACGACATCGAGGGACTGGACCGGGAAGTGGCCGAGCACGATCCCCACACGGCCCTGGACGGAGGCAAGGACGGCCTCGACTATTACCGCGCCCTGGCGGCGGGACTCGGAACCTGGGTCCGTCCCGGCGGTTGGATCGCCGTGGAGATCGGCGACGACCAGGCCGCCGAGGTGCAGGCCATCTTCGCTGCTGCCGGCACGGAGGAATCACGGGTCGTCAAGGACTACGCCGACCGGGACCGGGTCGTCATCGCGCGCCTGTCCGGCGGGGAGGATTGAGATGGACCGCTTCGTCATCGAGGGACCGACGCCCCTGCGCGGGGACCTGGCCGTGGGCGGGGCCAAGAACGCGGTGCTGCCGTTGATGGCGGCTTCCCTGCTGGCCCGCGGCGAGTCGGTCATCGACAACGTGCCCGACCTGCAGGACGTGCGCTTCTTCATGACCATGCTGGAGCACCTGGGCGCCCGCTGCGAACTGGCCTACCACCGGCTACGCATCGATACGTCCGACCTGGAGGGCCACGAGGCGCCCTACGACCTGGTGCGCAAGATGCGGGCGAGCATTTACGTCCTGGGCCCGCTGCTGGCCGCCGTCGGCAAGGCCCGGGTTTCCCTGCCCGGAGGTTGCGCCTGGGGCCCGCGGCCGGTGAACCTCCACCTGGAGGGCATGGCCGCCCTGGGGGCCGAGGTCCAGCTGGACGGAGGCTACATCGAGGCGTCCGGGCGACTGCGGGGCGGACGTTTCCGCTTCGAACCGTCCTCGGTGGGCGGCACCTGCAACTTGCTCATGGCCGCGGTCCTGGCCGACGGCGTCACCGAGCTGGAGAACTGCGCCACCGAGCCCGAGGTGTCCTGCCTGTCCGAGGCCCTGGTGAAGGCGGGCGCGCGCATCGACGGTGCGGGTACCACGAGCCTGCGCATCGAAGGCGTGACGGAACTGGCTCCGTTGGCCCACCGGGTCATCGCCGACCGTATCGAGGCGGGCACGTTCATGGCCGGGGTGGCCCTGGCCGGCGGCGACGTGCGCCTGACCGGTCTGGATCCTACCCACCTGGCGCCGGTGACCGCCGTGCTCCGGGACATGGGTTGTACCGTGGAGGAGGAGGACGCCGCCATCAGCGTCATCTCCACCGGGCGTCCGCGAGCCGTGGACGTGACCACCCGGCCCTGGCCCGGATTCCCCACCGACATGCAGGCCCAGATCATGGCCGTCTGTGCCGTGGCCGAGGGCGCGAGTTCCCTCACCGAGACCATCTACACCGACCGCTTCACCCACGTGGCCGAATTGGAGCGCCTGGGGGCGGACATCCGCGTGGACGGGCCGCGGGCCGTGGTCCAGGGGGTCCCGCAACTGACCGGCGCCCCGGTCATGGCCACGGATCTGCGCGCGTCGGCGGCCCTGGTTTTGGCCGGTGTGGCGGCCGAGGGCACGACAGTCGTCAATCGCGTCTACCATATCGACCGGGGTTATGAGCGCATCGAGGAGCGGCTGGCGGTGCTGGGGGCGGAGATTCGGCGGGAGCGGGTCTGAGGTCCTCGGTTTCTGACCCGCAATTGACAGAACAGTCTCGAATCTCTAGCCTGATCGTATGTCACCCCACATTTGAATCGTTCCGGGTTCACATATGAGAGGGGGAAGCCATGCACAGGAGCATTCTGGTCCTGGCACTCGCGTTGTTCGCCGCCATGGCGTCGGCGGAGCCCATCGATCCCAATCCCAACGGCATCGGCATCTACGCGGACCTGGAGGGGCGTACCAACCAGGTCGAAGTCGAAATCGGACAGCCCATGGAAGTCTACGTCCTGGTGACGCGCGCGACCGGAGACGGCGGTCCCGATTCCATGATGGGGGGCGTGGAGTTCACGATCATCGTACCTGACAACGTTACGATCTGGGGCTGGAATACTCCCTTGCCCGGCACCATGGCTGCCACGGATCCTCCGAACTTCATGATGGCCTTCGACGCCGTGCCCTACACCGACGTGATCCACGTCCTGACGCTCATCGTCGTGCCCGGTGACGACGATCCGGCCCAGTTCTACCTGACGGCCCTCCAGCATCCTGCGGGTGGGGAACATCCTCGGTTCGCCGATGCCCCCGACTACGAGCTCTTCGACCTGACTCCCTATCCCGGAGGGCAGGACAACATGACGTTCGTGGTCAACGGTTCCATCGTGCCCGGGGAGGAGACGTCCTGGGGCGGCGTGAAGGCGCTTTACCGTTAAAGCTGCTCAGAAGAGGCCCGCGCCGCCGTCGTCGCGGGCTTCTTCATGCCCCGTTAAGTCGTGCTCGTCCCGCAGCGCCGCCAGGAACGCCGCTCCCCACCGCTCCAGCTTCGACTCGCCCACCCCGCTGATCTGCAGCAGCGCCTCCTCGTCCCGTGGCCTGAGGGCCGCCATGGCCGCCAGGGTCTTGTCGTGGAAGACCACGTAGGGCGGGACGCCGGCCTCGGTGGCGAGCTTCAACCGCAACTCACGCAGTCGCTCGAAGCGGGCGGCGGCCTCCGGGTCGGCCAGGCCGCCGTTGTCGTCGAGCAAGACTTCGGGGAGGACCTGCTTGCGACGTTTGCGGGTGGATTTCGGCGCCTTCATGGGGTCGCGGCGGAGTTCCAGGGTCGTCTCGCCCCGCAGCACCGGCTGGGCGGCGGGTGTCAGCTTCAGGGAACCGATGCCCTCGGCGTCGGTGGTCAGGATGCCCCGGGCCATGAGCTGCCGCGCCACCGCGCGCCACCCCTTGCGGTCCAGCTCGGTGCCGATGCCATATGTGCTCAGGCGGTCATGGCCGAAGCGGAAGATGCGCTCGTTGTCGCTGCCCACCAGGACTTCGACCACATAGGCGGCGCCGAATCGCTGGCCCGTGCGGGCCACGCAGGAAAGGAGCTTCTGGGCGGCCTCAGTGGCGTCGAAGGTCTCGGGCGGAGAAAGGCACACGTCGCAGTTGCCGCAGGGCTCGGGCAGGTGGTCGCCGAAGTGGCGCAGGAGGGTCTGGCGGCGGCAGGTGACCAGTTCGCAGTAGCCCAGCATGGATTCCAGGCGGCGGCGCTCGGCGCGCAGGTGCAGGTCGTCGGCGTCTGAGTCCTCGAGCATGCGGCGGCGGAGCACCACGTCCTGCAGGCCGTAGGTCAGCAGCGCCGTGGCGGGCAGTCCGTCGCGGCCGGCGCGGCCGGTTTCCTGGTAGTAGGCCTCGAGGCCGGCGGGCATGTCCAGGTGCAGGACGAACCTCACGTCCGGCTTGTCGATGCCCATGCCGAAGGCGATGGTCGCCACGATCACCACGCCGTCCTCGTGGAGGAAGCGCTTCTGGTTGACGGTGCGCACGGCCTTGTCCAGTCCCGCGTGGTAGGGCAGGGCGTCCAGACCGGCTTCGGACAGGGCCGCCGCCACCCGCTCGACTTTCTTGCGCGACAGGCAGTAGACGATGCCCGCCTGGCCCGGATGCTCGTTGCGGATGAAGCGTAGGGCCTGGGACGTGCCGCCGCTGCGCTCGGCCACCAGGTAGCGGATGTTGGGTCGGTCGAAGCCCGTGACGAAGACGTTGCCGTCGCCCAATCGCAACTTTTCGACGATTTCCACCCGCGTGCGTTCGTCGGCGGTGGCGGTGCAGGCCAGGCGGGGGACGCCGGAGAAGCGGTCGGCCAGAATGTCCAGCTGGAGGTACTCCGGGCGGAAGTCGTGTCCCCACTGGCTGACGCAATGGGCCTCGTCGATGGCCATGATCGACGGCGTCGTGGCGGCCAGCAGATCGAGGGTGTCTTCGCGGACCAGGCGCTCGGGGGCCAAGTAGAGCAGGTCGAGGTCACCGGCGCGGTAGGCGGCGGCCACGGCGGCCTGTTCATGGGGTTCGAGGGTGGAATTCAGAAACGCGGCTCTGACGCCGAGTTGCTGCAAGGCCGCTACCTGGTCCTGCATGAGGGCGATCAGTGGCGAGACGACCACGCCGGGACCCTCGCGCAGCAGGGCCGGGATCTGGTAGCACAAGGACTTGCCGCCGCCGGTGGGGGCCAGCAGCAGGGCGTCACCGCCGGCCCGCAGGTGGTCGATGACCTCGGCCTGGCGGCCGCGGAAGGCGTCGTAGCCGTAGACCGTGCGCAGGATGTCCAGGGGTGTGCGGGGCATGGCGCGCTCCGGCTCGGGTTCGCGGTCTCGGCGGCGCGGGGCCGCCATGGTCCCGGAGACTCATCAATACCCGCGCCAATGGCAAGACCTACGTGCGGACCGGCGCGCAACCCGTCCAATCGAAATCCGTATTTCACCACCATCGCACCTGACCAAACATGTGTTCGGCAATCGAATGCGGGGTAATCCTTGAACCGCCATCACTCCCTCCTGGTGGGTCTGACCTCCCTGACCCTCATCGCCCTGGAACTGGCCTGGACCCGCGTCTTCTCGGCCGAGTTCTTCTACTCCTTCGCATTCCTCATCCTCTCGTTGGCGGTGATGGGACTGGGCCTGGGTGCCCTGGCCGTGCGCCTGGTGCCGGCCCTGGGTCGGGCGGGAGCCCTTCCGTGGCTGTTGGTGGCCACGGCGGTCATGGCGGCGGCCGGTCCGCCGCTGGCCTTCAAGGTGGGCATCGACTACACGCAGCTCTTCCAGAGCTGGCCCATGGTGGGCAAGTTCGTGCTCACGTCCCTGATCCTCGGGTCCGCGTATTTTTGCGGTGGCGCGGCTTTGACCCAACTTTTCAAGCGGGGCCACGAGCAGCTGTCCCGCCTCTACATGGCCGACCTGGCCGGAGCCGGCCTCGGCATCATCGTTGCCGTGCTCGTCATGAATCTGCTGGGCACGCCCACGGCGGTCTTCTACTGCGGATTGCCGGCGCTGGTAGCGGCCTTCATGACCCTGCCGCTGCGGGCTCGCTTCGTTCCCCTGCTCGTTCTGGCGGGCATGGTCTTCCTGGGCACCCGCGCCGAGTCGTTGCTCAGCGTGGAGCGCCAGCAGCGGGCCCCGGTGGGCTACGTCCACTGGGACGCGGTGGCCAAGATCAAGATCTACGAGTTCAGCGAGGATTACAGAGGACTCGAGATCGACAACGCCGCCAACTCGCCGGTCCACGGCTTCGACGGCGACTACAGTCTGCCCGACACGGCGGCGGCCATCTTCGGCATCGACGTGCGCAACCTCATGGAGCGCTTCGAGGAGCCCACCTTCCTGTCCCTGGGCGCCGGCGGCGGCGGCGACGTGCTCCAGGCCCTGCTCTACGGATCCACCGACGTCCACGCCGTGGAGGTCGTGCCCCACATCAACTACCTCATGACCGAGGGCCACCTGGCGGAGTTCTCGGGCAACATCTACAACGACCCGCGGGTGACCGTCGCCACCGAGGACGCGCGCAGCTACGTGCGGCGCTTCGAGAACAAGTTCGACGTCATCTACTCGCTGAGCTCGAACACCTTCGCGGCCCTGGCGTCGGGCTCCTTCGCCATGGCCGAGAACTACCTGTTCACCCGGGAGGCCATCAAGGACTACTGGCGGGCCCTGACCGACGACGGCTTCCTCTCCATGGAACACCAGTTCTACATGCCGCGGCTGACCACCGAGGTCATGGAGGCGCTCACGGAGCTGGGCGTGGAGGATCCCGGCGCCCACTTCGCCATCTACGACCTGCCCCAGATGCGGCGCAAGCTGCTGCTCATGTCCCGGACGCCCCTGAGCGACGAGATCCTGCAGACCGCCTACTGGCCGTTGACCCCCGAGCGTCACGAGCAGATCCACCTGCTCTATCCGGCGGCCGAGGAGGACCGGGACAATGTCTACCAGCGGATCGTGGACCAGGGCTGGCAGGCGGTGGCGGCCGAGGTGCCCATCGACATCTCGCCCTGCGACGACAACCGGCCCTTCGCCGCCCAGTTGGGCCTGTGGAGGAATCTCGACCTGAAGGACCTCGGCCAGATCAGTCCCTTCGAGTTCCGCGGCTTCCCCCTGGCCAAACTGCTGGTGGTGGTCATCCTGGCCATCGCGGTGGTGATAGCGGTGCCCCTGAACCTGCTGCCCTACCTGCGTTCGGGGCCCAAGCTGCGGGCCGTACCGTGGCTGTACTTCTTCGCCCTGGGCATGGCGTTCATGATGGTGGAGGTGGTGCTGATCCAGCAGTTCACCCTGCTCATCGGACCGTCGGTGTACAGTCTGATCACCGTCCTGGCCACTCTGTTGCTGTGCTCGGGACTGGGCAGCCGCCTGTCGACCCAGGTGGGTGACAGCGTGCCGTTCCTGGGCATCGCCGCCTGGCTGGTCCTGGACATCCTGGCCTTCCCGGCCATCGCCGCGGCGGCCGGCGGGTTGGTGCTGCCCCTGCGGGTGGCTGTGGCGGCGCTGATGGTCGTTCCCCTGGGCTTCTGCATGGGTATGCCCTTCCCCAAGGGTGGCCGCCGGGTGGGCGAGTTGATCGACTGGGGATTCGCCGTCAACGGCACGGCGTCCGTGATCGGTTCGACCCTCATCGTGCTGGTGGCCTTCGTGGCCGGGTTCCGGGTGGCGCTGCTGACCGGCGGCCTGGTGTACCTGGCGGCTTGGGCGATGCTGTCGGCGCGGTCGGCCTGGGAGGACTGATCCCATAGCTCCGGCGGGCGGCCGAACCTCCTCGGCCGCCCGCCTTTCGGCCCCCGGCACCCTGTGCTATCTTCCTGTCCCGTCCCCGTGAACCCCGGACTCCGGATGACAGGACCCCATGACCGAACCCATCCGCCACTACATCCTCGGCGCCGCCGGCCACGTCGATCACGGCAAGACCGCTCTGATCACCGCGCTGACCGGCACCCACACCGACCGCCTCAAGGAGGAGCAGGAGCGGGGCATCAGCATCGAGCTGGGCTTCGCCGAGTTCGACCTGGGCGACGGCCTGGCCTTGGGCGTGGTGGACATGCCCGGGCACGAGAAGTTCGTCAAGCAGATGGTGGCCGGCGCCGGTGGCGTGGACCTGGCGTTCCTGGTCATCGCCGCCGACGAGAGCGTCATGCCCCAGACCATCGAACACCTGGAGATCCTCGATTCCCTGGGTGTCCAGAGCGGCGTGGTGGTCATCTCCAAGATCGACATGGTGGACGAGGACTTCGTGGCCGTGGTCCGGGAGGAGGCCGCGGAGCTCGTGGCCGGCACGTTCCTGGAAGACAAGCCCATGGTGGCCGTCAGCGCCCACCAGGGGACTGGACTGGAGGAGTTGCGCGTGGCGCTGCGGGCCGAAGCCCTGGCCCTGCCGCGCCGGGCCGAGGAAGGTGCTTTCAGGCTACCGGTGGACCGGGTCTTCACCATGCCCGGTGCCGGGGTCGTGGTGACGGGCACCTGCTGGAGCGGAGCGGTCAAGGAGGGCGACAAGCTCACCGTTGAACCCACCGGCGCGGCCGTGCGCGTGCGCGAGGTGCAGGTCCACGGACGCAAGGCCCCGCGGGGAGCCTCGGGCCAGCGCCTGGCCTTGGCCTTGCACGGCATCAAGAAGGACGAGATGGAGCGCGGTCACCAGGTGGTGGCCGCCGGCGGCGCAACCACCACCCGCCGCCTCGATCTCCGCGTCAACGTCCTGTCCCACTACGACGGCGTCGTCAAGAACCGCCAACGCTTCCACGTGCACCATGCGGGGCGCGAGGTGCTGGGCCGGGTCGTCCTGCTGGACGAGCAGGAACTCGGCGCCCAGGGGCCGCGCACGGGATTGGCCCAGGTCTACCTGGAGGAGGAACTGGTGGCCGCCCGCGGCGACCGCCTCATGCTGCGGTTCTACTCGCCGGTGACGAGCGTGGCCGGCGGCGTGGTTCTGGATGCACGGCCGGAGCGCCACAAGCGTTTCGACGGTGACGTGGCACAGGTGCTGAGGGTCATGGAGACGGGCGACGCCGACGAGTTGGAGCGGCAGCGTCTCAAGGAAGCGGGACTCCAGGGACTGGCCGTGGCGGAGGCGCCGCTCCTGGCGGATGACCCAGCGGCGCTGCGGGCCGGCAAGCGGTTGTACGACAAGAAACTGTCCGACTCGCTGGCTGCCCAGGTCGCCGAACTCGTCACCGCCTACGCCGCCCGCTTCCCCTTGCGCCTGGGTATGCCCAAGGAAGAGGCGCGGCGGCGGGTGAAGTTCAAGGCCGGCGCCGCGTCCTGGCACGAACTCGTGGGCGTTCTGGCGGCGCCGGAGCTCTTCGCGGTGGTAGACGACCGCATCGCCATGGGCCCGAAGGGACCGGAACTGACGGCGGCCCAGAAGTCGGCCGTGGAGGCTACGGCCACGACGCTGGCCGGCCACGGTCTGGCCTGGCCCGGTCTGGACGATCTGGCCACGTCCCTGCCGGCCCTGGAGGCCGAGGGGCTGACCGCCGTCGAGGCCGTGCGCCACCTGGCCGACCACGGCCTTGCGGTGGCGGTCAACAACGACTACTACGTGCATGCTCAGGCCATGCACGAGCTGACCGAACGCCTGCGCGCCCACTTCGCGGCGGAGACGGAGATGTCCTTCGCCGCCTTTCGCGAGGTGAGCGGGTTGACCCGCAAGCTGGGCATCCCCATGCTCGAATACCTGGACGAACACGGCGTCACCGTCCGCCAGGGCGACGTGAGGATGGCCGGCCCGTCCCTCCCGGAGAAGGCATCATGAGCGAACCGACCAGCCGTCCCCTCTGCACACCCCGCCGCGCGACCCGCCAGATCGACGTGGGCGGCGTGAAGATGGGTGGCGATGCTCCGGTGCGGGTCCAGTCCATGACCACCACAAAGACCGGGGACTTGGCGGCTACCGAGCAGCAAATCAAGGAACTGGCCACGGCCGGCGCCGAATTCGTGCGCGTGACCGTGAACGACCAGGCGGCTGCCGACACGCTCCCCGCGTTGATCGCCCTGGGCAACGTGCCCCTGGTGGCGGACATCCACTACGACCACAAGATGGCCCGGGCCGCCCTGGCTGCGGGCGTGGCCAAGCTGCGCATCAACCCGGGGAACATCGGTTCGGCGGACAACGTGCGCGAGGTGGCGGCCGCCGCGGCGGACAAGGGCGTGCCCATCCGCATCGGCGTCAACCGGGGCAGCCTCCACCGGCGCTACGACGATCTGGTAGCCAAGGACCCGGCCGGCGCCCTGGTGCAGAGCGCCGTGGACGAACTCGAGGTGCTGGCCGCGGTGGGCTTCCACGACGTGGCCGTGAGCCTCAAGAGCAGCGCCCCGGGCGAGGTCATCGAGGCCTGCCGACGGTTCGCGGAGATCAGCGACGTACCCCAGCACCTGGGCGTGACCGAGGCCGGAACCCTGCTGGCGGGTACCTCGCGCTCCATCGCGGCCATGAGCGTCCTGTTGAGCGAGGGCATCGGCGACACGGTGCGCATCAGCCTGGCCGACGATCCTGTCCACGAAGTGACCGCCGCTTACCACATGCTCCAGGCCCTGGGTTTGCGCGAAGGTTTCGCCCGGGTGGTGGCCTGTCCCACCTGCGGCCGGGTGGAGGTGGACGTGATGGCTTTAGCCGCCAAGGTGGAGGAATTGGCCAAGGAATTACCCTCGGATCGGGTCATTTCAGTCATGGGCTGCATCGTCAACGGTCCGGGCGAGGCCAAGGCCGCGGACCTGGGCATCGCTGCCGGTAAGACCAAGGTGGCCATTTACCGCAAGGGCGAGCTCCACCGCACCATCGAGAAGGACGAACTGGACGGCGTCTTGCTGGAAGAGATCGATCGGCTGCGCTGAACGTCGATTTTCACTGGCTTTGGGCTTTCCGGAGTAGCAATTTTCTTTAGGTAACGCGGTCCGTGCCGATCCTGGTAACGTTCCGCCGTATCAGTCGTCGCGCCCATCGCGACGCCGTTCTGTTCGCCCGGGAGCTCGAGACACGACCATGGCCAGCGACGCCCACATCCAGACCCGTTTCGGAGCTCCTCCGGTCCAGCCGCCACCGGTGGTCAGCACCCAGCGCTTGGCCGCCTTGCAGGCCTTCAACGCCCGCTTGGTGTGCATGACCGTGGACGAGACCTCCTACGAGGAAGTCGTCCGGGGCGTGGGCCGGGTCGTGGGCTGCGATTCGTGCGCGCTCTTCCTGCACGACGGCTCCTCCGAGGAACTGGAACTCAAGGCGAGCGTGGGCCACGACGGCGTGGAGCCCGGCCTGCGGGTCCGCTTCGACGACGCCGCCAGCATCCACGCCCAGGCTTTCCGCGAGGAGTACCTGGTCCACGTGGATGATCTGCGCGAGCAGCCGGGCATGGCGGGAATCGACAAGGACATGGCCTCGGTGCTGGTCATGCCCGTCATCTCCAACCGCGGGCCGGTGGGGGTCTTCGAATTCGCCAGCCGCACGCCCGAAGCCTTCGGCCCCGAGGACATCGGCCTGTGTTCCATGGCCGTGGACCAGATGGCCTACTCCCTGGAGAACATGCGCCTGGTGGGCGAACTGAGTCTCACCCGGGACGCGGTCATCCGCGGCATGGCCGTCCTGGCGGAGATCCGCGACCCGTGCATCGGCGGTCACCTCAGCCGCATCTGCGCCTACGCCGGCTACCTGGCCGAGCGCCTCTTCGGCCGCATGGGCTACCACGAGGTGACCCGGGAGTTCATCGAGGCCATCAGCCGCTCAGCGGCCTTGCACGACGTGGGCAAAGTGGGTATTCCCGATGCGATTCTCCTGAAGCCGGCCAAGCTGACCGACCGGGAATTCAAGGTCATGAAGACCCACACCTTGCTCGGCGGACAGCTGCTGCAGGGGCTCATCCAGGACTTCGGCGAGTACACGGTCATCACCATGGGTGCGGACGTGGCCGCCTCCCACCACGAGTGGTGGGACGGTACGGGCTATCCGGCTGAGCTGGCGGGCCGGGAGATTCCCCTGGCGGCACGCATCGTGGCCATCTGCGATGTCTACGACGCCCTGACCAGCAAGCGCGTGTACAAGGAAGCCTGGACCCAGGCCGACACGACCAACGAGATGATGTCCAAGGCGGGCGTGCAGTTCGACCCGGAGCTGCTGAAGGTCTTCCTGGCGGATCCGGCGGCGCTGGAGGCCATCCGGCTGAAGTTCGCCGACTAGCCCGTCGCCACGCCGGGCGCTACCCCGGGCTCCACGAACAGGCTCTTCTCCCGCAGACACACCGCCAGGCCCGGTGCCGATTTACGCGGCTTGCGCACGTAGCGCCGCTCGGTCCACACCACCGGTACGAGGCCTGCGTGGCGAGCCTTCGAATGCAGGGCGGCCAGGGCGGCGGCCTTTTCCACCACCGCACGCGGCACCAGGTCCGGCCGACCGCCCGTGCGCAGGATCACGTGGCTGCCGGTGACGCCTTGGGCGTGGAACCACAGGTCCTTCACGTGGCTCGCCCGGTGGGTGAGCTCGTCGTTCTCCCGGTTGTTGCGTCCCACCCATACTTCCCAACGACCGTCCACCAGGTAGCGGCGGAAGGGGCGCGCCGGCTGGTCCGGGGCGTGAGGCGAACGGCCGGGTTTGGCATTCGGCGGCAACACATCCCCGTGATCGAGAATCCACTGCTGCAGGGCGGCCAGAGGCTCGGGGACGGTTGTGGCGGCGTCGAGGGCCGTGGCCGCTGCGTCGAGCTCAGCCAGGCGCTCGGCGGCCGCGTCCAGACGCTCGGCGATGAGGGCCCGGCCCCGGTCGGCCTTGCGGGCTCGGCGGAACCATGCTTCGAGGTTCTCGGCCGGGGTGCGGGCCGGGTCCAGGACGATGACCAGCGGCGTGCCGTCCCGCAGATCCGGTGCCTGGATCTCCGCCTGTCCCTTGCTCAAAGTGTGGAGGATTGCCGCCAGGGCTTCGGCCCGGCGACGGTGCTCATCGCCGCGGCCGGCGCCGGCCAGGTCCCGGGCCAGGTTGGCGTGGAGCCGCGCGACACCCTTGTGGACCCGCTGCAGCCGGGCGCGGGACCGTTGGGCCAGGTCGTTGGCCAGCCGCGCGGTCAGGTGGTCGAGGTAGGGGGTGGAGACGATGTCGGCCACGGCGGGCCCGGTTTCCCAGGTGCCTGACGGTGGCTGCTCGGCCAGGAGCGCATGGGGCGGCCGGTGCCGGCCCCAGAGGAGGCGGCCGTCCCCGGCGAGCAGGACCGTATTGCCTCGGGGGCCGAACAAACGGTGCATGAGCACACAGGACGAGCCGTCCCTGACCGTGAGAGCGAAGGCGGCCACCCGGTCGTCCGGGAACATGCCCACCGAGTCGAGACGAGCGCCGTCCAGGAGGCTACGCAGAGGGTGGCGCCGGACCGGGGCCAGGGCCACGTGCAGGGGCTCGGGCAGGCGGCCGGTGACGGCGCAAAGACCGCGGGCGCCGGGCACGTCGCTCAGTAGGAGTCCCGCCTTCTCGTCGCCGGCCAGGTGCAGGCGCACCCAGTCGCGGCCGGCGGTGACGGTGAAGAGTTCGCGTCCGGAGAAAACGCCACGCCAGCCGGCCAGGAGGCCCGCCAGCGCGGCGTGATCGGTCCAGGGCGTGGACATCTAGAAGAAGGTGTAGCCGAAGGTCAACTTGAAGCCGGGACTGTCCATCAGCCCGAGCCGGATCTCGCCCAGCAGTTCGTTGCCGTTGTCCAGGTCGTAGGTGGTGCCGGCCAGGAGGCTCAGGCCCAGGTCCGTGGCCGAGGTGCCGTTCCAGTCCACGAAGTTGAAGCTCAGGGAACCGCCGCCGTAGGGGCCCCAGGGGGCCTGGGCCAGTTCGGTGAAGCGGTAGGCCAGGTCGCCGTTGACGGTCAGGACGGTGACGTCCGAGTCGAAGCCCAGTTCGAAGCCGGGGGTGAAGGCCACGTTCTGGAAGAGGTCGCCCAGCTTGGCGTGGGCGCCCATGTGGATCTGGTCCGTGCCCTCCCAGCTGGTGAAGCCGGCGCGGATGCCCAGGGGCGGAATCCCTTCGGCCAGGGATGTCCCGGCGCCGGTGGCGACGATGATCAAGGCGATGACGAGGCGCATCATCTGCGGATCCTTCCTCAGGGGTAGCGGGTCGGGGACGTTCCTTAGACGGGATTCTACCGGCATTGTTCCCGACCCACAATCACCGGTTCGCCTTGCCCGCAGCCAGGTCAGGACCTAAACTCCCTGCCACCAGTCGCCCGTCACCCCCACGGAGGATTTCCATGCTCAGCATGACCGGATTCGGCAACGCGGAAGTCACCCGCAGCCCCCTGACCTTGACCGTCGAATTGCGGTCGGTGAACCACCGTTTCCTGGACGTCTCCCTGCGGTTGCCCCCGCTGGTGGCGGCCTACGAGATCGATGTACGCCAGTTCCTCAAGGCGAACGTGGCCCGGGGCCGGGTGACCGTAGCGGTCAACGCGCGGGTGATCCAGGACCCGTCCGCAGCGGCCCTCGACGGGGACCGGCTGACGGTGGCCCTGGCCCTGCTGCAGCAAGCGGCCGCCAAGGTGACCGAGGTCACGGGCCGGTCCCAGGAGATCACCCTGGACCACCTGCTGGCCGTGCCGGACCTGCTGAAGGCCGACGACGTCGAGCTACCCGCCGACGACGTAAAGGCCGCCCTGCTGGAGGGTCTCGCGGGCGCCATGCAGGAACTGCAGGCCATGAAGGACAAGGAGGGCGCGGCCCTGGTGGCGGAGATGAACGGCCGCCTGGACACCATCTCGGGCGCCCTGGCCCAGGTGACGACCCTGGCGCCCCAGGCCGCTGAGGAGGCGGAGAAGAAGCTCCAGGAGCGTCTGGACAAGATCCTGGACGAGCCCCTGGAGCCCCAGCGCCTGGCCCAGGAGGTGGCCCTGCTGGCGGACAAGGCCAATATCAACGAGGAGATCGAGCGGCTGGGCATCCACCTGGTGGCCTTCCGTGACACCCTGGCGGGCGGCGGCCAGGCGGCCAAGCGCCTGAATTTCCTGCTGCAGGAGATGCACCGGGAAGTGAACACCATGGGCAGCAAGACGAACCTCATGGACATCACATCACTCGTGATCACCATGAAGGACGAGGTCGAGTCCCTGCGCGAGCAGGTGATGAACCTGGAATAGCGGAGGATTGCAGGCATGATCGTCCTGATCACCGGACCGAGCGGCGCGGGCAAGAGCACCGTGATCGGCTCCCTCATGGAGTCGGACCCGCGGCTGGCTTTCTCGGTCTCCACTACCACCCGTCCCATGCGCGAGGGCGAGGTCCACGGCACGGACTACGATTTCGTGGACGACGCGGCTTTCGACGAGCTGGTGGCCGCCGACGCCTTCGTGGAATGGGCCACGGTCCACGGCCACCGTTACGGCACCCGCCGCGACCATCTGGAGACCATGGCCAAGGCCGGCCGGATTCCCGTGCTGGACATCGACGTGCAGGGCGGGGTCCAGGTCATCTCGAAGTTCGGCGACGAACTGGTGTCGGTCTTCCTCTTCCCTCCGTCCTGGCAGGCCTTGGAAGAGCGCCTGCGGGGCCGGGCCACCGACGCGGACGAGGTGATCGAAGGCCGTCTGAAGACCGCCCGCCTGGAGGTGGGCTTCGCCGACCGCTACACCTACTGGGTGGTGAACGCCGATCTGGAGGCTTCCGTGACGCGGTTGCAGGCCATCGTGGCGGCGGAAGAAGTGCGGGCCCGGGCACTGGCGGTACCGCCGCTAGCCCCCTGATTTCCTTGCATTTCCGGCGAAATGCGTTAATGTTCAGCGGTTGCTGAAAACGCGATGGGGTGGTGTGTCCCCGTCCGCGACGCCTTCGTGTCGTCCGGACCAGGGTCCATCCCGCCCCCGCCAAACGTGAGGGTGCGCCTGCATGACCTACATTCCGCGTAACAAGGTGACCGATCTCATTCCCAACAAATTCCAGGCCATCAAGGTGGCGGCCTTGGAGGCCCGGCGGCTGAACGAGCGCGCCCACACCTTCAGCGTGTCCTTGCCCGGGAAGATCACGACGCTGGCCGTGGACCGCCTCATCGACGGGAAAGTCGAATACTTCGACGCGAAGGAACGCGCCCGCGAGGCCCGGCTCGAGATGGAACTGGCCGCGGAAGCGGCGAAAGAAGCCGAAGAAGAAGAAGCCGTCGAGGAGGAGTAGCCCATGCAAGGGCGCGTCCTCCTCATGATCACCGGCGGTATCGCGGCCTACAAGGCTTGCTTTCTGGCCCGTCTGCTCCAGCAGGCGGGCTTTTCTGTGCGCTGCGCCATGACCGATGCCGCCCAGAAATTCGTGGGTCCGGTCACCTTGCGCGCCCTCACGGGCCAACCGGTAGCCACCGATCTGTGGGGCGAGGGCCAGTCCGAGGCCCTGGATCACGTGGAGTACGCCCTCTGGGCCGATCTGGTGGTGGTCGCCCCGGCCACGGCGAACTTCGTGGCCAAAGCCGCGCACGGTATTGCCGACGACATGGTCTCGACCCTGCTGTTAGCGTCGCCCTGCCCCGTGCTGGTGGCCCCGGCCATGAACGACAATATGTGGCGCCATCCGGCCACCCAGGCCAACTGCGCGACCCTGCGCGAACGCGGTGTCCACCTGGTGGGACCCGGCAGCGGTTGGCTCGCCTGCGGTACGGTGGACGAGGGGCGCATGTCCGAGCCCGAGGAGATCCTGCAGGCGGTGAAGGACCTGGCCGCGACCATCGAGTTGCGTCCGGACGAGACGCCCAGTCTGTCCGGCCCCTGGGCCGGGCGCCGCGTGATCGTCACCGCCGGACCCACCCAGGAAGCCATCGACCCGGTGCGCGCGGTGGTGAACCGATCCAGCGGCGCCATGGGTTACGCCCTGGCCGCCGCCGCCTGCGCAGCCGGCGCCGAGGTCACCCTCATCAGCGGTCCGGTGGACCGCCTGGCGCCCCGCGGACTGAAGCAGCATTTGAAAGTCGGCAACGCCCAGGAGATGGCCGAAGCCGTGGCCGCGTCCCTGGACGGAGGCTGCGACTGGCTGCTCATGGCCGCCGCCGTGGCCGACTTCCGGCCCGCCACTGCCGCCGACGCCAAGCTCAAGAAGAACGAACTGGGCGAGACCTGGCGCCTGGACCTGGTGCGCAATCCGGACATCCTCAAGGAGATCGTTCCGGACCACCGGAGCGACGATACGGTGGTGGTAGGCTTCGCCCTGGAGACCGGTGACGTGGTGAACGCTGCGCAGGCCAAGCTCCAGGAGAAGAAGCTGGATTTCGTGCTGGCCAATGATCCGACGCAGGCCGGCTCCGGTTTCGGCGACACGGCTCACCAGGTGACGCTGGTGGACCCGGACGGCGTGGTGTGGGAAAGCGAATCCCTGCCCAAACCCCTGCTGGCGGTCCACATCCTCGACCGCCTGGAAGCCGCCCGCCACGGGGCCGGCGCGTGAGCGGCGACGGCGACAGCCGTGACGCGGTCCTGCGCGATTTCCTGACCTGGCTGGAGCAGAACGATCCCGATGGGGGCTGGTACCTGGACGAAGATCCGGTGGAGATGCCGGCGCCGGTGGCTACTCCGGAACCGGCTATTCCGGAACCGGCTGCATCAGCACCGACAGCGCCGGACCCGACACCGCCGGAACGGGCCGCCGCCACCGTGGCTGCCGCGCCCGAGCCGGTTGCGTCCGCCGCCGCCGAGGTCCCCGGGGGCCTTGCCAAGCCCCGCCGCCAGCTGCCGCCCCTGGACCTGGACTCCGCCTTCAAGCGCCGCGCAGAGATCTTCGTGGCCGAGACCGTGGGCAAGATCGCCCGCCAGTCCGGGGCCGGTGGCCTGGCCGCGGATCCCTACCTGGTGGAGGCCGGCGGCGACAAGGCCGCGGCCCTGGCGCGCCTGAAAGCCGAGGTGCTGCCCTGCACTGCCTGCTCCTTGAGCGGCGGCCGCAAGAACACGGTCTTCGGCGCGGGCGACCCTGACGCAGACATCTTCTTCATCGGCGAAGCGCCCGGTCGCGACGAGGACCTCCAGGGCGAGCCCTTCGTGGGCCGCAGCGGCCAGCTCCTGACCAAGATCATCGGCGCCATCGGTCTGGGGCGCGAGGACGTCTACATCGGCAATATCCTCAAGTGCCGTCCCCCCGAGAACCGCGATCCCACCGGGGTGGAGGTGGAGGCCTGCGAGCCGCACCTCATGCGCCAGTTGGCCATCATCCAGCCGCGGGTGATCTGCTGCCTGGGGCGCATCGCCGCCCAGACCCTGCTGGGGGTGGACACGTCGCTCAAGCGCCTCCGCGATTCGGTGCACTTCTACGCTGGGGTGCCGGTGATGGCGACCTACCATCCGGCGGCGTTGCTGCGGAATCCCGACTACAAGCGGGATACCTGGGACGACGTGCGGCGGTTGCGAGTGCTCCACGACGCCCTGCTGGAACAGGACTGAGCGCGCCCCGACGAGACCTACCGAGAAACTGCCCCAAGACCCTGGCACCGCCGGCTGTTACTGCCCGGATTCGGCACGATCCTCCTCGATCCTGGAGAGCATGTGTCGCGCGTTGTCATTGCCGGGGTTGTAGCTGAGCGACTTCTCGTAGCCATCCTGCGCTTCCTGCCACCGCTTCTGGTTGAAGTAGCACTCGGCCAGGCTGTCCCAGACGTTGGCGTCGTCGGGATAGAGTTCCGTGTTCAACAGGAACGACTTCTCCGCACCCGCCAGGTCACCGTCAGCCATCAGGCCGTAGCCCCTCATGTTGAGGGCGAAACCGATGCTTCGCCCCTGTCCGTAGAACCAGTCCAGGCCGGCCTCGCTCACCGCTTGCAGGTGTTCGCGCGCCGCTGCTGGATCTCCGGCGACGAGCTTGTCGAGGGCACGCAGTTCATGGATCAGCGAGGATTGCTTGGCTGCGGCCTCCAACATGACCTCGTGATCGCGCGGCAGGATCAACCGTTCGGCCAGCAGGCGATCGGCGCAGGCGACGGCCCGGTCGCGGTAGTCGGCCGGCGAGGCGTATCGTTCGCCAATGGCGGGACGGGTGTCGCCGCTCTCGCGTCGCGCGTCGACTTCGGTGGTCAGAGGCCAAGAGCGCCCCGAGTTACGACCAAGGGAATGGGAGAAGGACGGGTTGCGCAGATTCCAGCCGCAGATCGTGGCCAGGGGCGCCTCGACTTCCGGCAGTCGGATGCCGGCCACTTCGTTCCCGTCGGCGTCCACCTGGGGGACGAGGCAGACGTAGCGCGGCCCGGTCACGGGTGGGACGTGGTCGGCAATACCTTGGTTCGCCCAGCGCGGGCCGGGGTCCAGGCGATAGGGGTGGTAGAACGATTCTGGCAGGTGCAGGCCGGGCACCCGGGGAAAGCGCTCGCGAACAGCATCCAAGCCCACGAGCGTGCCGTCGGCGATGCGGGGAATCTGCGAGTTCGGGGGCAGGACGCCATGGCTGACCCAGGCGTCGAGCGCCGTCAGGAGAGCGCGACCCACGACACCAGCGCGATTCTGGGTGTGGGCAATGCCGGCCAGGGCGTAGATGCGCACGGACGGATCGATGGGCGCGTCGGCGGTGCCCGTAACGTCCGTGTGCAGCAGCGAGGCGGCTCGCGTCCAGTAGTCGGTGGAGGAGTTGAGGACCATCATCTTCGGCACGTTCCCCAACTTGCGGGCCAGGGCCAGGGCGTCGCCGGTGGCGCCGGTCAGCGGATCGGTCTGCGGCCCGAAGGTGAAGGGGAAGACGTCGACAGGATAGAGGTTGTCCTCCAGGTGGCTGCCGTGCCGGGTGGTCTGGGCGAAGCGCGAGTTGAATTGGCCCTTGCCGGCGCCCGGACAATTGGGCATGACGCCGTCGAAGACCAACCGGCCCGCCGCGTCACTGTTGAACCCCTCCCAGACGAAGTGGTGGAGCAGGCGCCCGGACTGGGAATGGCCCCAGGAATACGCGCGCTCCACGTGTCCGGCCAGGGGATTGACGGGCGCCTCGCCGTCCCCGTAGCGGAAGAACGACACCACGTCCCGGATGGCCGCCAGACCGAGACCGGTGACCGGCGGGTTGCTAGCCGTGTAGACCAGATCGTAGAGCCAGCCGGGCTCGATGCCGCTCTTCACGTACAGATGTCGGGGGTCGGGCACGGTGGCGCCGTCCTCGAACCGGGCGAAGGACCAGGCACCGGGCGGCACGATCTCGGGTTCGTCCCAGGAGTAGCGGCGGCGAGTGAGTTGGGCGTCGGCGCCGTCCAGGGAGACGGCGGCGTGAGGGATCGATCCGCCCCAGGTCAGGGGCAAGCTGGGCACGGGGAAGTTCTGGTAGTTGATGATCTCGGCGTGGACCCGCCCGGTGATCGGTGCACCGTCAACGGTCGCCACGGGGACCGTGATGTTCAGACGGCGGTCGCTCGTCATCACGTCGCAGCCCCAGCCACACATGAGATAGGAGTAGCCCTGGTCCCACAGCCAGTTGAAGTCCAGGCCGGCAGAGAAGAATCCCGGGCCCTGCCGGCTGCCGCGGTTGCTGACGACGTAGAGCAGGCGGCCGTTGCCCCGGGCCGGTTCGAGGGGTTGGTGCAATTCGAACTCGGTGGAGAACTCCACGCGGCCGCGAGCGTTGCGCGGGGCCAGATGCAGGTCAACGATGCGGGCGTTGACCGGGTCGTCCGGATCGACCTCCAGATGGAGGACGCCTGTGATCTTTTCGTAGGCGCCCACTTTCGGATTGAACGCCCCCTCCGTCAGCGCTTCGCGCGAGACGATGTCCATGCGGACGACCGATGCCGCGGCGGTTGCGACGAGGGTCAGGAGCATGACCAGGGACAGCAGGAGGACGGAAGCGGGGTTGGTGGGTGTACGGCGCGGGCAAGGGTCAGCCATGAGGATCGGTCCTTTCGCGGGGTGGGTCGCGAAACGTGTGTGGTTCACGGATGGCATTTACGAAGGAATTCGTTGATATGTTTCACCAGGTGGGATCAACGCCGCCACGCCACCAGCACCGGAAACTCGAACCCCTCTTCCACGTCCGCAATGGGATCGTGCCACTCGGGGCGTTCGAGTCCACACTCCATGAGCAACTCGCCCAGCCGTTCCGGTCGCCAGGCTTGGTGGCACTGCACGTAACGGGTGATCCTGTCGGCCTCGTCCAGCAGCCAATGCCCGTGGACCTCGGTGTCGGCGGCCTCGTCCCAGCGGTGGCGTTGGAGCCAGAGGTGGGGTGCGTCCAGGAAGAAGGAGCCGTCGACCCGCTCGGCCACAGTCTGATCCTGCTGCTCCCACTCGTCCCAGGGCTGAATTTCCAGGACGACGCAGCCGCCGGGAACGAGAAGCGTTGCCAGTTCGCCGAGCAACCGCGACGCCACGGGCGCGGGGAAGGCGTGGAAGTCACCGAACCAACAGGTCACGGCGTCGAAGGGACCGGCGGCGGCGAGTCCGGTCGGCATTGGCGCCATGAGGTCGGCGGCGTGGAACGTGCAGGCGAGGTTCTCGGTGCGGGCAGTACGGGCAGCCCAGGCCAGGGCGGCGGGGGCGATATCGGTGCCAACGGCCCGGTGGCCGCGGCGGGCCAGTTCGTGGCAGTAGAGCCCGGGTCCACAGCAGATGTCGAGGATCCGGGCCGGGGTCGAAGCAAGTCGGAACTCGAGCCAATCCAGGTGGCGGGCCACCACGTTCAGGGGACGGGTCGCCACCGGTGTGTCCGGGTCCAGATGGGCCTGGAGGACCCGTTCGCTGAAGGCGGAATCGCCCCAGGGGAGGGCGCCGTCCTCGGGCCAGGCGGCCAGGGGATCGGCCTGGGCCAGGCGGTGGAGTCGTTCCTCGGACGAGTCGTCGTGGTGCACGCGGATAGGCTCCGGTTGGGGATAAGTTGGAGGCCCCCGGGGGCCTCTGGGGATGAATTCGGGGCGATTATGGCCGCCACAGGCCCGGTTTGCCAACAGTTGCGATGATTTGTCCCCCGGTTTTCCCCCGTTCCAACCGACTGTCTCCCGATGTTGTCCCCCTCTTATCCACAGGAAGGTGTTGGGGGCCAAGTGGTGCCATTTCCTGCCCGGCGCGGGTCGTGGTATGTTGTGCAGCCCTGATCGATGTTCTTGAGCCTTGCCCGGGACCCCTCGTCCTCTGGAGCCCACGTGGAAATGCGACCCGAACCCTCCTCCGCCGCCGGCTCCCGCCTCGGCTACGACCGTCTGCCCCAGGACCGCCAGCCGCCCTTCAGCGAGGAGGCTGAGCAGGCGATCCTGGGCGCCGCCATGGTGGACAAGGAGGCTGTCGGTCTGGCCCGCGAACGCATCACCGGCGCCGACTTCTACCGCCTCGAACACCAACTCGTCTTCAAGGCCATGTGCCTGCTGTACGAGAACGATCAGGCCATCGATCCGATCACCGTGTCGGACGTGCTCCAGAAGTCGGCCGGCGACCTGCTCGAACACACACAGCAGAAGACCCTCGGCGACAAGGACCTGCTGGCGGTGGTCGGCGGCATGGACTTCCTGGTGGATCTGGCCGGCATGATGGGCACCGCCGCCAACGTCATCTACCACGCGGGCATCGTGCGGGAGAAAGCGACCCTGCGGAGCCTCATCTCCGTGTCGTCGGGCATCGCGTCCGAGGCCTACGAGGCGGCGGACGAGGCGGCGGCCATCCTCGACCGGGCCCAGGCCAAGATCTACGAGGTGAGCGAGGATACGCGGGCCGGCGGCTTCCAGGGCGTGGACGCCATCGTGCCGAGCACGTTCAAGGCCATCGAGGAAGCGTTTCAGAGCGACAGCGACGTCACGGGCCTGCATACCGGGTTCGCGGACATGGACCGCAAGACCGGCGGTCTGCAGGACGGCGACCTTATCATCGTGGCCGCCCGCCCCTCCATGGGCAAGACGTCCCTCGCCCTGAACATGGCCTACAACGTGGCCATCCGGGAGAAGGTCGGCGTGGGGGTGTTTTCCCTGGAAATGGCCCGCGAGCAGCTGGTCATGCGCATGATCGGTTCGGCGGCCGGATTCAATCTGCACAACCTCCGCCGCGGCAAGCTGCGCGCCGAGGACTGGCCCCGGCTCACGCAAGCCTGCGAGGAGCTGAGCCAGGCGCCCATCTACATCGACGATACCAGCGGCATCTCGGTCCTGGAGATGAAGGCCAAGGCCCGGCGGCTGAAGCAGCAGCACGGTCTGGGACTGGTGATCATCGACTATTTGCAGCTCATGTCGAGCTCGGGGAAGGTGGAGAATCGGCAGCAGGAAATCTCGACCATCAGCCGGAACCTGAAGGGGATGGCGAAGGATCTCGGGGTGCCGGTGATCGCGTTGAGCCAGCTTTCGCGTGGGGTCGAGGCGCGGGGGGATCACAAGCCCATGCTGAGTGATCTTCGCGAGTCGGGAGCCATCGAGCAGGACGCGGACGTGGTGATGTTCATCTTCCGGGAAGAGGTCTACAAGCCGGAGGACGAGACGGTTCGGAATATGGCGACAATTATTATTGGGAAGCAGAGGAATGGGCCGATCGGGCAGTTCGATCTGCACTTTCACAAGGAGTTTACTCGGTTTAATGATTTGGCGCGGTAGGGGAGTAACATATCCAAGAGTTAGGCAGAGAGGATCTGGCTTTTGTACCGACTTCTGAGCTCAATCACGGCAGGTGTCACTTTCTGTCTGTTCGTTGTGCTGCTTCTGGTTCCTGGTCTAGTATTCGCACTGTTGGGCCTGTCCGCGGAGGAATCGGCAGTCGTCCTGGCGCGAAGAGCGTCTGCACTGTTTCTGGGGCTCGCTTTGATCGCTTGGTTTGTTCGCAGTTCTCGCGATTCGGGAACGCGCCGAGCAGTAGCAATTGGTTTTTCTGCATCAATGCTGGGTCTTGCGCTACTAGGAGTGTACGAGTTCCTGAGAGGTGCTGTAGGGGGCGGTGTTTGGTTAGCTAGTTCCCGTCCGGAAAGCCCACTTTTTCGCGTAGCCACAGCCTCGTATGCGTCCGCAGCTCCGACGCCGTGATGACCTTCCCCCTGTTACTGAGCCAACCGAGCTGATAGTTTTTCCTGCTCCTCGTGCTTGGCCGCGAACTCCTCAGGCGTAAGCTGCCCGAGCGAGCTGTGCGGCCGGAACGTATTGTAGTCGATCCGCCATGCTTCGATC
>JAAEQC010000058.1 GCA_024231905.1 bacterium
GCAGGTCCTTGCCGAACTCCCGGCGAATTCGCGCCATCAGCTGCACGGCCAGGAGCGAATGCCCTCCGAGGTGAAAAAAGTGCGCGCGCACATCGATGAATGGCCGTCCCAGGACCTCCTCCCAGATCCCGGCCAGGCGCCGCTCCACATCGTCGCGGGGAGCGACGTAGCGCTCCGCCGGCTCGTCTTGCAGCAGGTCGAGCTCTGCCAACGCTTGCCGGTCCACCTTGCCGGTGGGCGTCAAGGGGAGGGATTCCGGAAACACAAAGCGCGACGGCACCATGTATTGCGGCAGCGTTTGCATCAGGAAGACGCGCAGCGCCTCCGCCTCCGGCTGCGATCCCGGCGTTGCCACCACGTAGGCCACGAGGCTGCGGTCACCGGAGCGGTCCTCCGGAGCCAGGACGATGCAGTCCCGCACCGCCGGGCTGCGCATCAGGGCCGCCTCGATCTCTCCCAGCTCGATGCGGTAACCCCGGAGCTTGACCTGGTGGTCCGCACGCCCCAGGAAATCGAGCCTGCCGTCGCTCAGGAAACGTACCCGGTCTCCGGTCCGGTAGAGGCGCCATCCCGGCTGCGCATGCAAGGGAGAGGGGACGAACCGCTCGGCGGTCCACTGCGGGCGCCGGAGGTACCCCCGGGCCAC
>JAAEQC010000059.1 GCA_024231905.1 bacterium
GGCCTTGTCCATGGCGGCCAGGGAGCGGCGGAGGGAGTGGTCGACAACAGCGGCTGAACGGCGAGGCTGGTAGGGCACGGCACTCATGGAGCACCTCCAGGGCTAGACGTCAGTGGGAGGTGCAATCAATATACGAAAACAAAGCGAAAACAGCAACCCAAGACAGCCATAAATTGTTTAATAGCAGCGATAACCATATACAATCGTGGATATACGCACCCACGCCAATGCCCCTGGATTAAGACCGAGATCCCAGCACCCAAGGTCCCCGGGGACCTCGCTACCCTATTGGACGCTAGCAAGCCGCTCCGTCTCACTTATCTGGAATCAATACCGAACAAAAAGTAATTGATACTTTACAAAAAGTGCGCAATAGCGTACATCTAATACCATGAAGCTCAGCAACCACATCAAGCAGCACCGAGCGCGCCTGGATCTGACCCAGCAGGATCTGGCCGACCGCGTCGGCGTCCGTCGCCAGGCCATCCTGGCCATCGAGAAGGGCAAGTACGTGCCGTCGGCTCTGCTGGCCTTCCAGCTGGCCCGGGCCCTGGACATGCCCGTGGGGGAGCTCTTCGAACTGGATGACGAAGGGGGAGAGGGATGAACACGACCGCCGTGCGCCGTCTGCCGTCCGCCGATTGGATCGCCTTCGGGATAGGGGTAGTGGCGCTGTGTCTGCAGTACGTTCACACCGTAGGCATTGGCCTTGTGTCGCTGGCGGTGTTCGCGCCTTCCCTGTTGCGCGAGGTAGGTCTGCTCCGGGACACGGACGAATGGTCGCGCGGCATCATGCACCGGGCGGGATTCCATGGCCTGCTGGCCGTGGCCGGGCTTTACATCCTGGGTTACGCGGTTTCGGCGCTAGGCCTCTTCGTACCGAGCCCGGATTTACCGCAACCGCTGAACGACGAGATCTTTCGCAAGGCCATGGTCTGGGTCTTCCTCGTGAGCTACCTCATCCAGTACTGGGGAGCCCGCGAGGGGGTATTCCGGATTCTGCTCGTGTCCGCCCTGGCGTCCGTATTGGGAACTGTGACCGTCCTAACTGTTAATCGTCAGGAATGGGATTTCTGGAACAAAGGTCTTCTCGGCGTGGCGGTCTTCTCCACACTTTTCGTTGGCGTGGCCTTTCTGACCCGGCGCTACCCACGCACCGGAGGCGGCGTGCTCCTAATCCTGCTCCTAGTGCTCATCGTCTTTGGCCTGTTCCAGGCACCGGGCATGTCGGTTCTCGAGCGCTGGGGCATGGTCCACATTTGGATGCAAGCCGGCCTCATCTTCGGCATCACCGGCATCGCCTTGCTGCGAGAGTCTTCCTGACGAAAGGCGTCCTCCGATGCGCTGTCTGATCATTCTCGCCCTCTTGCTCGTCGCCCTGCCCGCCGTGGCCCAGAAGGGTCCTGCCGACACTCTTTGGGAACTCTACCAGGAGGGGCGCTTCGACGAGGTTGTCCAGCAGGGCAAGGCCCTCCTGAACACCGGTACCGAGACTGCCCAGGTGAACCTGGCCGTGGGCCGCGCCCTGGCCGACCAGGACCAATGCGGCGAGGGCATTATCTACCTGGAGCGGGCGGCCGAAATGGATCTGGACAGGAGCTGGGTCTACGCCTGGGCCCAGAACTACCTGGGCAACTGCGACTGGTTCGCCGGACGGGAGGACGCGGCACGCCGGGCCTGGATGGCCGCCCGCGACGCCGACGCCACCCACAACTCCACCCGCCAAGCGGCCATGAACCTGGTGGGCTTCGGCCTGGCGGAGTCGTTCGTCACGTGGACCGACTTCACCACCGACCACTTCGCCTTCCGGTTCTCCGGCCAACTGACCGACCTTGACCGGGAAGTCTATGCGCGAACGCACGAGGAGGCGTTCACGACGATCAGCACCTTCTTCGGCGGCGGCGGCGGCAACCCCATCCGCTTCTTCGTATGGGCCGACCAGGAAGAGGCCACGGCCGCGGGCATGCCGCCCCTGGGTATCGCCAAACCCGAGTACGACATGGTCCACTGCGTCGCCGCTCAGACCGTGGGCCACGAGATGACCCACGTTATTTCCCACCGTGCGCTGGAGCCCACGGCCCGCACTGGTCTGATCAACGAGGGCACCGCCGTGCACTTCGACCAGACCGGCCGCGACCAGTTGGCCCGGGCGCGCCGGGCCCTGGCCGAAGCGCGCACCCCGGCGGGCGAGCCGCTGCCGGTGGTGGCTACGGCAGCCCTTTGGGACGACTGGAGTCTGCTGCCCGGTGATGTGAGCTATCCGGTGGCCGGTGCCTGGGTGGCGAAGCTCATCGAGCAGGGCGGCAAGGAGAAATTCCTGGAGTTCTACAGCGACCAGACCCTGGCCCACGCGCGCACGGTCTACGGCGACGATCTTCAGGGTTGGCTCGCGGAATTCGACGCGGCCTTGGCCGACTGATTCCTGCCCCGACATGACGAAGGCCCGGCCGCCGTGGGGCAGCCGGGCCTTTCGCGTGCGTCCTGTCCGAGCAGACTACTTCATGAGCACCATGCGGCGGCTCTCGTCGTAGCCATTGGCCTGGAGGCGGTAGAAGTAGACGCCCGAGGCCACCTGGCGGCCCCCGTCGTCGCGACCCTGCCAGGAAACCAGGTGATCGCCGTCGGTCATCTGTCCGCTGACCAGGGTGCGCACCAGGCGTCCGGCCGCGTTGAAGACCCGCAGATCCACCTGGCCGGGTTGGGCCAGACGGAAAGCGATGGTGGTGGCGGGGTTGAACGGATTCGGATAGTTCGGGCCCAGGGCCGTGGGCGCCGGCACGTCGGGCGTGGCGCTCACCCGGGGGTCGAACCAGCCGATGTCGTCGAAGTGCTGGAGCGTCAGGTCCACGTCCGTGCTGAGGGCCGAGTTGATGGCCGGCTCCATGAGCACGTCGGGGAAGGCCGTGATGTCCCAGTGGGAGATGGACGACCCCGGCTCGATGGGATTCGGGGCGTACAGCTTGACCCGGCCCAGGCTGTCGGCGCCCTGCAGGATGGCCGTGTCGGCGAAGAGGGTCACGTTCACGCCGGGCAGGGCGGCCTTGATGAGGGCCCCGTCGGCGGTGGTCACGCTCACGGTGGGGATGGTCAGGCCGGGATCGGTCCCGCCCAGACCCGGGGGCGTGGCGCCGCCGGAGTTGTCCACGATGATCACGGCGATGGCACCGGCCGCCTCGGCATTCTGGGCCTTGTCCGTGAAGGCGCAGGTGCCCCGGTCGATGAGGGCGATGTTGCCGGCGATGGCCGCCGCGTTCACGAAGGGGCCACTGCAGCCGTCGGTGACCACGCCGGTGCCGTCGTCCACCAGGACCACGTCACCGGTGATGCCGACCGCGTCGAGGGCCGGGCCGAAGGAGGCCGAACCCAGGTCCATGGTCGCCGGCAGGCCGGTGCCCGAGTTGACCTGGAGCGTGGGCTTGCCGCCCAGCACGTAGGGTGCCGCGCCCGTGACCGCCGAACCGTCCCACACCAGGTTGCCGGTGTTGATGGCCGAGGTCATGCGCTGGCTGTCATTCATGTCGTGCCAGTGGATGCCGGTGGTCGTGTCCAGGATGTGGCGCTCGAAGGTGTCCGGGTAGCCGGCAAGTTCGGTGCCGTCGGCCTCGTCCACGAAGGTGCTGAAGCCCAGGCCGTGCCCGAACTCGTGCAGCAGCACCGGCAGGAGCTCCACGTCGGTGCCCTCGTTGCCGTCGAAGCCGTAGTACCAGTTGGTGCCCGACAGGCAGTTGTTGTTGTTGTCGATGCTGGAGTTGAACTGGGCCCGGATGTCGTCATTCCCGGCGGCCAGATCCGAGCCGTAGCGTTTGTTGGCCAGCGCCACGTGATACCAGGTGCCCGGCCACTCGGCGCCGGTGAAGTCGCGGTAGACGGTCACGGGTCCCGCAGCGCCCAGCACCGCGCCGCTGGCGTCGCAGCTGAGGGGGTCGAAGGTCGCAGTCACGCGGATGGTGACGTCGCTGTCGATGAGGCCGCCCCAGATGTCGGCCGCGTGCTGGAAGAGGTTCAGGCGCTGCTGGCCCACGGTGGTGCCGGTGTTGCCACCCACGGGGGTGGCCGGCGTCGTGTCGTTGAAACCTTCGCCGGCGCCGTCGCTATTGATGACGATGAGGGTCGCCGCCGGTGCCGTCGTTGCCGCGAAAGCTACGAGCAACAGGCTGATCAGGATCCGCTTCATATCACTTCACCTCCAGCGTGGTGCCCTGGCCGGAGAGGAACTCCTGGGCCTGGTGGCTGTCGGTGGTGCAGATGGTCTCCAGCTCGCCGTCTTCTCCGATGCGGGCCACCGAGGCGCTCATGAAGCGACCTTCGAGATCGATGCTGGCTGAGCCGTCGGGGTGGATGACCTCCACGAGTCCGTCGTCGTCGCGCCGCAGCATCTGTTGCAGCTGCAGGTCCGCAGCCTTGTCGGTGGCGGTCGCGTGGACCAGTTCCCCGGTCTCCGGGTCGATGGAAACGCGCATGGCTGCCGTTCCCGGAGCGATTCCGTCCGCGGGCTCGTCGGCCGTCAGGGCCCAGGGCAGGGCCACGGCCAGCACGAGCGAAGCCGTGGCGACCGCAATCCGGCTCCTGTTGCGGGTGAAGTTGATGCGTTTCATGGAATTGTCCTTTCCCCCTCCGTGTGGGCGATGGATGGGCGAAACAGGTAACGAGGCCGGCCGCTGCCTGCGACCGGCCGGATATGTCTCGAGAAGTATACAGCAATACGTGCCGGTTGTCCCGTGGCGGCGGCCGGCGGCGGGCCCTGCCATCCGGCAGGCCGGCAGGAAAAGGTGGACCGCACCTTGCGTGACCGCGAGCCGTGCCCCAAATTTGCGGCATGGAAAACCAGGTCGACAATGAGCGGTTGCTGCGGTTCGCCGCGGACCTCTGCGGGAAATGCGAAATGCAGATCACCGAACTCACCGACGATGACCGGAAGTGGGTCCAGGAGCGCACCGAGCTGCTCTTCGGCGGCGATTTCGTGGTGTCCCGGGAGGAAGTCCACGATCCCCACGAGTTGCCCGGGTTCATAGCTTCGGAGGGACCGGAGCGTGTGGGTCTCGTGACCTACAACATCACCGGCAAGTCCTGTGAGATCGTGACCATCGATGCCCTCTGCCAGTTCATGGGTATCGGCACCGAACTGCTCGACCGGGTGGAGATCGAGGCCCGTGCCGCCGGCTGCAACCGCCTCTGGGCCATCACCACCAACGACAACCTGGACGCCCAGCGTTTCTTCCAGAAGCGCGGTTTCGTCGTCAGCGAGGTGCGATTGGGCAGCATGTCCAAGATCCGCCTACTGAAGCCCAACATCCCGCGCGAGGGCTGCTACGGTATCCCCATCCGCGACGAGATCGAGTTCGAGCGGCCCCTGGTCAACGATCCGGCGGCCCGGCTCGGCACCTGATCCAACGGTCATTTTCCTGTTCGCGACACCGGGCCGTTCACCTATCATGGGCGGGTCAGTCCTCTCGCCTTGCCTTGTCCATCAACCCCCGGAGGAGCCCATGACCGCCCGCCAGAAGGTCGCAGCCCTGCGCAAGCTCATGCAGAAGAACCGCGTCGACGCCTACTACGTGCCCAGCGCCGACCCGCACCAGAGCGAGTACCTGCCTGAAGCCTGGAAACTGCGGGCCTGGCTGAGCGGTTTCACCGGTTCGGCCGGCGAGGTGGTCGTCACCGCTCGCAAGGCCGGCCTGTGGACCGACGGCCGCTACTTCCTGCAGGCCTCCCTGGAATTGCCCGGGTCGAGTATCGACCTCATGCGCATGGGTGAGCCGGAGACGCTGGACATGCCGGCCTGGGTCGCGTCCCAGCTGAAGCGGGGCCAGACCCTGGGCATGGACCCGAGCGTGGTTTCCCTGGCCGCAGCCAAGAGCTTCGAGGAAGCGCTGGCGCCCCACGGCGTGAAAGTGAAGTACGTGACGCCGAACCTGGTAGCCGGCCTGTGGACCGACCGGCCCGAGGAGAGTCTGGCGCCCATGGTCCCCCATTCGGCGCGGATCGCCGGCGAGACCGCCGCCGCCAAGCTGACCCGGGTGCGCGCGGAGATGAAAGTCGCCGGTTGCAAGGTGCACGTGGTGGTCGCCCTGGACCAGGTGGCCTGGCTGCTGAACGTGCGGGCCCGGGACATCCAGTACACGCCGGTGGTCAATGCCTACGCCGTGGTCACAGACCGCACAGCCGCCATCTACGTGGACCGGCGCAAGGTGACGCCGGCCGCGCGTAAGGCCCTCAAGGGCGCCGCGACCATCAAGGATTATGACACGGTCTGGCAGGACCTGGCGGCCCTGGGACAGCGGAAGACCAAGGTATGGCTCGATCCCGTGTGCACCAACCGGCGGGTCCTGGACACGCTGAAGGGCGCCACCTTCCACCTGGCGTCCAGTCCCATCACGGCCATGAAAGCGGTCAAGAACGCGACCCAGATCAAGGGCATCGCCGCCGCCCACGTGCGCGACGGCGTGGCCATGGTGAAGTTCCTCAAGTGGCTGGAGGAGGCCGTGCCCGCCGGGGGAGTCACCGAGATCTCGGCGGCAGAGCAGTTGCGCGCCTTCCGGGCCGAGGGCAAGGGCTTCAAGGATCTGAGCTTCGACACCATCAGCGGCTACGCGGGCAACGGCGCCATCATCCACTACAGCGTGGACGAGCAGAGCAACACGAAGCTGAAGCCCCGTGGCCTGTACCTCATCGACAGCGGCGGCCAGTATCCGGAGGGCACCACGGACATCACACGTACGGTGCCTCTGGGTGCGCCGTCCCGGCGCCAGAAGGAGTGCTACACGCGGGTTCTCATGGGCACCATCGACTGCACGCGGATCCCCTTCCCGGCCGGTACCACGGGCCAGCGCCACGAGATGTTCGCCCGGGCGGCCCTGTGGCAGATCGGCGAGGACTACGCCCACGGCACCGGCCACGGCGTGGGCCAGTACCTGGGCGTCCACGAAGGGCCCCACAGCCTGAAGAATCTCGTCACGCCGCCCCTGGTGGCGGGCAATCTCCTGTCCATCGAGCCGGGACACTACGAGGCCGGAAGCTTCGGCATCCGGCTGGAGAATCTGGCGGTGGTGGTGAAGGATGAGAAGCTGAGCCGGGACGGCCGCACCTGGCTGCGCTTCGACACGGTCACCCTGTGCCCCATCGACACGCGGCCGGTGGACGAGTCGCTCATGACGAAGGACCAGATCGCCTGGCTGAACGCCTACCACGCGCGGGTGCGCAAGGAGCTGTCGCCGCACCTGGACGCGGCGCACCGGCGCTGGCTGAAGGACTGCACGCAGTCCATCTAGACCGTTGGGCACCAAGAGGAACGGCCCGGTCCCCTTGCGGGGGCCGGGCCGTCCTCGTTCGTGCGTGGGTTACTGTCCGCCGCGGTTGGTCTGGATGATGGCGTCCTTGCCGAATCCGGTGATGGTGTAGGCGGTCATGAAGCCGCCCACCATGAGCGTGACCACGCCGACCTGGCCGGGTTGGGCCGCCACGGCTCCGAACTGGGGTTCGGACGGGACATTGGTGAAGGCGTTCTTCAGCAGGATCTGCCCGGGCAGCAACGGCGTGAGGTCGCCGGCGGCGGCGGAGTAGATGCCGTCGTTGCGCACGCCATAATCCTCGATGGTCAGCTGCACCGTGTGGGCGTGGCGCTTGGTCGCCGCTTCCTTGGCCCGCCCCTGCATGCTGATGAAGTTGGGGATGGCGATGGACGCCAGCAGGCCGATGATGACGACGACGATCATGAGTTCGATCAACGTGAAACCGCGTCGATGGAAACCTTGGCGATGGTTCATCGTGTTCCTCTCCGTTCGGCGCTGGAGGACGCCGAGCCCCCAGGTAACGACCCGTATGGCGCCTCTTGAGGCGCATCTGTTACGTTATCGGCGTTCCCCGGGGGAACTGAAGTAATTCCATCCTGGATTCTGGAAGGAGTCGGAATGTCCGAGAACGGTGCTACCAGTTGTCCCGTAACGGGTTCGGAGCGACTGACCATTCTGGACACCCTGCGCGGGTTTGCCGTGCTGGGCATCCTGGTCATGAATATCCGCTCCATGGGTATGCCTTCGGCCGCGTATTTCTTCCCGCGGGTCTGGGGCGACCTGGAGGGATTGAACGGCTGGTTCTGGCGCCTGGGCGACCTTTTCGCCGACGGCCGCTTCATTTCCATCTTCTCCATGCTCTTCGGAGCGGGGATCGTGCTCATGAACGAAAGGGCGCGGGCCGCGGGCCGGCGGTGGGCCGGTTTGCACTACCGGCGCATGCTCGTCCTGCTGCTCCTGGGTCTCGCCCACGCCTACTTGCTGTGGGACGGAGATATCCTCGTGCCCTACGCGGTGACGGGCATGGTCATGTTCTGGTTCCGCAACGCCCGGCCATCGCGTCTGTTGATCGGTGGGTTGGCCCTGCTGGTCATCGGTTCGTCTCTCATGTGCCTGGCCGGCTGGAGCCTGGACCAGGCTCCCGAGGATATCCGCCTGGAGCAGGTCCACGACCTGACCCCGCCGCCGGAGGAATTGGCGGCCCAGGCCGAGGACATGCGGGGTGGCTTTTCGGATCAGATGAAGCACCGGGTCAAGGGGGCCCTGGAGATGCACACGATGATCCTGCCCTGGTTCATGTTCTGGCGCGTGGGCGGCCTGATGCTCCTGGGCATGGCCCTGTACAAGTGGGGCGTGCTCGTCGGACGCAGCGCCACCCGGTTCTACGTGGGTCTCGTGATTCTGGGTTTCGGGGTCGGACTGCCGGTCACCCTCTGGAAGCAGTCCCGGGTGGAGGCGGTGGACTGGGAGCCGATTCGCACCTTCTTCGTGCTGGGTAACTACGGCTACTGGGCGAGCGTCCTCATGGCCCTGGGCTGGATCGGACTGATCGTGCTCGTGGACCGGTACGGCCTGCTGGCCGGGTTGCGGCGGCGGTTGGCCGCCGTGGGACGGATGGCCCTCAGCAACTACCTGGCCCACTCGGTGATCGCGTCGTTCGTCTTCCTGGGCCACGGGCTCGGCCTCTATGGCCAGGTGCCGCGGATCGGGTTGGCGGGCCTGGTGGCGGCCGTCTGGATCCTGCAACTGGTGGTCTCGCCCTGGTGGCTGGCGCGGTTCCGCTTCGGTCCGGTGGAGTGGGCCTGGCGTTCGGCTTCGTACCTGAGGCGGCAACCTCTGCGCCGCTGAGTCCTAGACGATGGATATCAGAAAAGACCCCCGGACCGTGGGCCCGGGGGTCTTCGAACGCCTGGGAACGGAGATCTAGCCGTTGGCGGCGTGCCAGGCGGCCAGCAACTCGGCCTCGCGCTCGGGGGTGATACCCGCACGCATGTGCCGCTGCTGCTGTTCCTCGTCCAGGGTGGCCCACCAGTCGAGGGTGGCGCGCACGGTCTGGCGGATGGGCCGGAAAGTCATGCCGGCGGCCAGGGAACGGTCCACGTTGACGAAGGGATGGCCCGCGTCGTCGCCCTCCAGGGGCACCCACACGGGCATGTCCATCCAGGCGGACACCTCGTGCTCGGTCAGGAACTCGGTGCTCGCCCAGGTGAAGGCGGCGTCGGATCCCGAGACCTCCCGGCAGGCGGTCAGCATCTCGCCGATGGTCAGCTCCTCCGGGGGCGTAGTGGCGTTGAACACCCCGGTGATGTTCTCCTCGGCGCAGCGGACGATGAACTCGCCCAGATCGCGCACGTCGATGATCTGGGTGGGGATCTCCGGACCATCCGGCGCCAGCACCTCGCCGCCCTTCTGGACCCGCACGGGCCAGTAGGTGAAGCGCCCGCTGCGGTCCCGCGGACCGACGATCAGACCCGGGCGGATGTTGGTGGTGCGTCCCGGATAGGCCTTTTCGGCCGCCTGCTCGCACAAGGCCTTCAGGGGACCGTAATTCTCACCCGTGATCTGGCGCATGGTCTTGACCTCGGCGACCTCCTCGTCGCTGATGGTGCCGACCGGCGAATCCTCCGTGAGGCCCCGCTCGGAAAAGTCAGCGTAGACCGAGATGGACGAGATATTGATGTACTGCTTCACATTCCTGCCCAGGGCCTCGGCCGCACCCTCGACCACCGAGGGGAAGTAGGCGCTGGTGTCCACGACCACGTCCCACTCGCCGTCCTTCAGGGCGTCGTGTCCCTCGAGACGGTCGCCCACCAGTTTCTCCAGATCCGGATAGAGGTGGGGGTTCGTGCGGCCGCGGTTGAAGAGAGTCACGCTGTGGCCGCGCGAGAGGGCGTTGTTCACCACGGCGGGGCCCAGGAAGGCCGTGCCGCCGAGGACGAGGAAGCGCAGGCGCCTGTCGGCCTTGGTGCGCTGGAAATCGGCCCAGGCCAGGTCGCCCGTGAGGGACGTGGCACCCACCAGGGCGCCGGCCGCGGCCGTGGTCCGGAGGAAGTCGCGTCGAGTCCAGGTCATCGGGTCACCTTTCGGGAAACGGCGGTGGTGCCGGAGATTATGGTAGGGATTATTAGCACGCCTCTACGTGGTTGCGGAGGAAAAGGTGCGTCCGAAACGCGCGCCTGTTGATGACGCGGACTCAGGAATCATCCGGATGATCGGGACCGACAGAGTCGGCCGCCGCATCCGTCCCCATCACCCGGCTCCCCGCCGTCACCTCGTCCAGATCCCGTCCGGTGGCCACGCTCAGCAGGTTGAAAAAGATGTCCTGCAGGCCGCCCACCTCCTGGGCCGAGTGGCCCTGGGCCAGGAGTCCCACCGTCCAGTCCACGAAGCTTTCCTTGCGTTCGAGAACCAGGGAGAGGGGCACGATCATCTGCCCTTCGTCCCACATGAAGGCGACGTTCTCGTCGGACAGGCCGGCGGCCCGGATGAGGTGGTGACGGGCCCGTGCGTACTGGCCGAGGCCCACGTCCGTCAGGGCGGCGTAGAGGACCGCGTTGGTGGTGGGGCCCCAGATGCGGAAGCCCTCACCGTACTCGCACAGCACCAGCGCCTCGGCCGGCGCAGCGTAAAGGGCGTTGGCCCAACGGACCTCCACGTCCTCGCCCACGGCGAAGCGGGGCCCGCGGTCGCCGCCCACGGTCAGGTGCAGTTCGGTGGGTTCGACCCGGTTCTCGCCCGCCTCCTCGGCGGCACGGGCTGCTCCGGGATCCACCGGAATCTGCAGGAGCACGAGGGTGCGGTCATGGTCGGTGCCCGCCGGCCAGGGCAGGTCGCGCATGAGGCGGGTCGATTGCCAGGAGAGACTCGTGGCGCGTACGACCGGGTCGGCGGGGAAGCCCATTTCATTGCGGTTGTCGAGGCGCACCCGCATACCGCCGAAGGACCAGATCGCCGCAGTCACGGCCAGCAGCAGCACCACCACCGGCCGGGGCGACCAGCGGCGGGGTACGGCCCGGCCCAGGGCCAGGACCAGGGCGGCCGCCGGCAGCAGTGCCAGGTAGGGTCTGATCTGTTGGCGCAGGGGCAGGGCGGGGCCCAGGGCGAGGACGGCGGCCAGCAGCAGGGTTGCCGGCACCCGGTCGCCACGCCGCCAGCACCACCCGGCCCAGGCGGCCCAGAGCAGGAAGAGGGCGCCGCCGGCACTGGACATGGTCCAGGTGATCCGGCTGGCCAGGATCGGTCCCGGGGAGACGAGCCACCAGCCGAAGGTCGTGAGGTTGGCGACCATGAGGGCCGGACCCCCGGTACGGTAGGTATCGTCCGCACCCGTGGCGAAATGTTGCGCCACCAGCCAGCTCTCGCAGAAGACGACCAGGGTCAGGAAGACGAGCAGGGTCCAGACGGCCGGTCCGGTGCCCGATCCTCGGCGATGGCGGACGCCGCCGAGGGCCAGGAGGGCCAGGAAGACCGGCAGGCCCAGTCCCGGCTCCTTGGCCAGGATGGAGGCCAGGGTCCAGAGCCCCGCGGCGAAGGAGTTGCGGGGGCCGGGGGCCAGCCAGCGCTCCACCGCCGCCAGGGCGCAGACTACGGCCAGGAGTTCCTGGACGCCGGCGGCCCAGTACAGGGGTGTGAAGGCCAGGGGGGTGGCGGCGAAGAGGAGTCCGGCCAGGTAGCGGCCGCCTGAACCCAGTCCCGCCCGAGCCCCGATGCGCACCACCAATACGGCCGAAGCGCCGTGCAGCAGGAGGCGCAGCACCGCATGAGCTGCGGAGTCGAGTCCGAACACCGGCCAGACCAGGCGCCACCACAGGTGCTGGCTGAGCCAGCGGGCCGGCCACTCGGTGGTCCCGGCTTCCCAGCCGGCGGCGCGGGCCAGCAGGCCCCAGTCGTCCAGGGTCCACCAGGCACCCAGGGCCGGTAGGCGGCCCAGGATGGCCACGGCGGCCACGGTGCCGAGCAGCAGGAGGTCGCGGCGCAGGCTCGGGGTGTCGGTTGCTGTCGCGGGCGTGGCGGTGACGGATTCCATGGTTCCTCCGGATTGCGGGGCGGGACCGGGCCATGGTAATCAAAGGCGAGAGGATTTGAAACCGGAACGAACGGTGGTATCATGAACGACGCCCGAGACGACCCTGGAAACGCAAACGTCCCGCGAGGTGACCCGCCATGACCGATCGCCGTCCCCACACTCTGCTGCGCCTGTTCGCCTGCCTGCCCGTGATCCTGCTCGCTGCCTGCGGCGGCGAGGCCGATGCACCAGGGGCGCTGGTCATGGACCAGCACGAGTACGAGCGCTGGGAAATTGCCCTGGTGGAGATGCGGATCGAGAAGAACGACGCCTTCATGGTGCCGGAATCGACGCCGCTGCCGGATGCTTCCCGCGAGGGCTTCGTGGGCCTGAACTACTACTTCCCCGAGTCGGCTCTCCGCTTCCGCACCCCCTTCGAGACCGCAGCGAGCGCGGATACGGTGCGCTTGACCAAGCGCAAGGGCAACGTGGTGTCCTACGTGGTGCGCGGGCACGTGCGATTCCACCATGAGGGGCGGAACCACAGTCTGGCGGTCTTCGGTCCGGTCGAACCCGCGGGCGAGGACTACCTGTGGCTCCCCTTCTTCGATGCCACCAACCAGGACGAGACCTACCCGGGCGGGCGCTACATCGATGTCGCGCTGGACGCCGACGGCATGGTCGACCTGGACTTCAACTACGCCTACAACCCCCTGTGCGACTACAACCCGGACAAGTACAACTGCACTCTGCCGCCGGTGGAGAACACCCTCGGCTTCCCGGTGAAGGCCGGTGAGATGCGCTACTCGACCGGGCACTGACGTGGAATTTCTCGCCGAACTGGGCCAGTGGTCGTGGTATGTCCTGTGGGCCCTGCTGCTGGTGGCCGCTTCGCTCTTCGTCTACCTGGGCCTCGGCGGCAACTTCATTATCCTCGGGCTGGCGCTGATCCACGCCCTGGCCACGGGTTTCGACCCGATCGGCTGGAAACTGCTGGCGATCCTGGCGGGCATCGCCGCCCTCGGAGAATTCATCGAGTTCGTGGTGGGGACCTTCTACGTGGCCAAGCGGGGGGCCTCCAAGCTGGGGGTGGCGGTGGCCTTTGCCGGTGGCCTGCTGGGGGCCTTCCTGGGCAACGGCGTGCTGCCGGTGGCGGGAGCAGTGCTCGGCAGCTTCCTCGGGGCTTTCGGCGGCGCGGTACTGGGCGAATACTGGCACCGGCAACGCCTGGAACCCAGTCTACGCATCGGCGGCCACGCCTTCGTGGGAAGGTTGCTGGCCATCGTCATCAAGCACGCCCTGGGACTGGTCATGGTTTTCCTGATCCTGCGGCGAACCCTGCCCTGATTCCGGCCGGCAGGCGTCTTGCCGTCGAACTCCTGCCGTGGTATTATGAAATTGAATCCGACAACGAATTTCAATCAGCCTAGGAGAGTCCATGCTCGGAGAGCAGATCGGGCCCTATGTGGTGGAGTCCGAATTGGGCCGCGGCGGTATGGGGGAGGCGTACCAGGCCCAGGATACGCGCCTCCAACGGGATGCAGCCCTGAAGATCCTGCCGCCGGAATTCGCCGCCGAACCCGAGCGCCTGGCCCGCCCGCTGGCGCTCGTTGCTGGGATACGGGAATGACTGGCGAGGCACTCGAACTGGTGGGCGTCGTGGAAGGTGAGGAGATCCGGCAGGGCTTGGCGGAGGGAACGTTGCGGGTGGGCCGGGGCGCCGACGTGGATCTGCGTCTCGTGGCCGCTGGCGTATCCCGCAGCCACGCCGAGATCGTGGTCTCGGGCGACCGCGTGACCGTCGCGGACCTGGAGAGCCGCAACGGGACCCGCCTGAACGGGAGCCGTGTGACCGAAGCCGTGCCGGTGTCGGCGGGCGACACCCTGGAGTTCGCCGGCTGCGTGTTCCGGATCGAGGTCCCGGGCCGCTCCGGGGGAACCCGGTACAACGAGTCGGCCACCCTCATGCCCAAGGAGGAGATCTCCTGGGAGGAGGTCCGCGAACAGCGCGCGGCCAAACGCGACCGCCAATCCCTGCTCTTCCAGGTGCTGGCCGAGGCCGGCGACCTGCTGACGGTCCAGCGCAGCCCCGAGGAGCTCTACGAGCCGATCCTGGACCTGGTGCAGACCGCCCTGGATCCCGAGCGCATCATCGTGCTTCTGGTGGAGGAGGGCGCCGAGGAACCGCAGATCGCGGCGTCGCGCACCCTGGGCCGCCGCCGCGGCGAGGGGCTGGCCCTGAGCCGCACCATGGTCAACCGGGTGCTCAACCAGAAAACCTCCCTGCTGACCACCGACCCGCTCAACGACCCGGATCTCGACGGCGCCATGAGCATGATCAGCCAGCAGATCCGCACGGCGGTGGCGGCGCCCCTGTTCGACAACGAGGACGTGATCGGGCTGCTCTACGCTGACGACTCCCGTCCCGGCAAGCGTATCTCCCGCGACGAACTGCGGGCCTTCACCCTGCTGGCCAACGGCATCGCCGTGGCCATCACCCACGCGCGCTACCACGCCCTGGAGGAGGAGAAGCGGCGCCAGGACGCTGAGTTGGCCACGGCCAGCGACATCCTCGAGAACATCCTGCCGACCGCCATGCCCGACGTGCCTGGCTACGACCTGATCGCCCACCTCGAGCCATGCTTCGAGGTGGGGGGCGATCTCTACGAAGCCCGCTTCCTGCCCGACGGCCGTCTGGCCTTTTGCGTGGGCGACGTTTCGGGCAAGGGCCTGGGCGCGGCCCTGCTGGTGACCCAGATCCTGTCTCTCTCGCGCTTCATGGTGGGCGAGGGCTGGGAAGCGGCGCCCCTGGTGACCCGCCTGAACCGCGAGATCTTCCAGACCACGGATCACCTGCGTTTCGCGACATCCTATTGGGGCTACCTGGAACCGGAGACGGGCCACGTGACCTGCGTGAATGCAGGCCACAACCAGCCCTTCCTGGTGCGGGCCGACGGTCGTTGCGAGATCTGCCCCATCGGTGGCCTGCCCGTCGGTATTCTCGAAGACTCGGAGTACGCTCCCAACGGAATCGACCTGGATCACGGTGATACCCTGGTCCTGTTCAGCGACGGCATCCCCGAGGCGGTGGACGAAGCCGACGAGGAATACGGGGAGGACCGTCTGGCCGCCCTGCTCACCTCCCATCGGGATCGCAGCCTGGCCGAAATGGTCGAAGCCGTGCGCGCGGACCTGGAGGTCTTCCGTGGTGACGCGCCCGTGGGAGACGATGTGACGCTGGTGCTCCTGAAACGCCTTCCGTAGTTTGTGTTAGAATAGTGTGTCGCCAGGTGGCTCCTGATGCCCGGCGATGTCATCCCGTTTCCCGCGGCTCCCCGCTCCGCGGGTCCGATCCGTCCCCGCAGCGACTGCGAGAGGCCCGGCTGTGACCGCCATCCGCTTCCTGTTCGCGCTCTCGGCCCTGGTGTTGGCCTCCACGGCCGCCGCCGGCGTGCTCAGCCCCGGCCTGGAGCGCTACCTGGAGCGACACGCCGAGGATGACCTGGTGCGGGTCCTGGTGGTGCTGGAGGAGCAGGTGGACGCCCCTGCCCTGGCCCGCGAACTGTACCTGGCCAAGTCCACCCATCCCGAGATCCATCGCCGGGTGGTCACCACCCTGCAGGAAACGGCCCTGACCGCCCAGGCCGGGCTGCTGGCCGAGCTGGCTGCCGGCAAGGCGTCCGGCGGCGTGGCTGGATACCGCCCCCACTGGCTGGTGAACTCGGTGGTGGTCACGGCGCCCGTGCGCACGGTGCGCGCCCTGGCCGACCGGCCGGACGTGGCCCGCATCGAGCCCGATCTGGTGGTCGAACTGATCGAACCGGTGGCCCAGTCCCCGGCCGCGGCCACGGGCATCGGCACCGCTTCCGGCGTTGCCGCCGTCCATGCCCGCCAGGTGTGGGAGGAATTCGGCATCGACGGTACAGGCGTGGTGGTGGGCAGTCTCGACACGGGCGTCGACGGCGCCCATCCCGCTCTCGCCGGCCGCTGGCGCGGGCTCACCGCACCGCCATCCGAATGCTGGTTCGACGCCGCGGCCGTGGGCGATACCGATTTCCCGGTGGACCGGCGCGGCCACGGCACCCACATCATGGGCACCCTGGTCGGCCTCGCCCCGGGCGACACCATCGGCGTGGCCCCGGGTGCCCGGTGGATCGCCGCCAACGTCATCATCCGCGCCGAAGTGGACGAGGTCTTCGACAACGCCGTCCTGGCCTCCCTCGAGTTCATGGCCGATCCCGACGGCGATCCCGCCACCGTGGACGACGTGCCGGCGGTGGTCCAGAACAGCTGGGGCGTGAGCGAGGACTGGGACGGCTACTTCGATTGCGACAGCCGCTGGTGGGATGCCATCGACGCCTGCGAGGCGGTCGGCGTGGTGCTGCTGTGGTCCGCCGGCAACGAGGGATCCTCGGCGGGCACCATCCGTTCGCCCGCGGACCGCGCGACCACACCCCTGAACGCCTTCGCCGTCGGCTCCACTCTGGTCGAGCCCCCCTACCAGGTGAGCGGCTTCTCGAGCCGCGGGCCTTCCGGCTGCGGCGACGGGACCGCCCTCAAGCCCCAGCTCATGGCCCCGGGCACGAGCATCTACAGCGCCGCCCCCGGGGGTGGCTACGGTTACCAGAGCGGCACGTCCATGGCCGGACCCCACGTGGCCGGTGTGGTGGCCCTCATGCGCGCGGCCAACCCCACGGCCTCGGTCCAGACCATCAAGCAGGCCCTGCTCGACTCGGCCGTAGACCTGGGACCCACGGGTCCGGACATGGACTACGGCCACGGATTGGTGGACGCCCACGCGGCGGTCCTGGCGGTCATGGACGGGGTGGGCCTGGTCACCGGCCGGGTGACCGCCGCGGATACGGGCCTGCCCCTGGCCGGAGCCGTGGTGGAACGGGACACGGGCTTCTACCGGGCGGTGGCCGCCGCCGACGGGACCTGGCGCCTGACCCTGCCCATGGGCGACGCCACCTTCACGGTGACCGCCTTCGGCCGCGAGCCCCAGTCCGTGACGGTCACCGTGCCCGATGGCGGCGAGGTGGCAGCCGACGCGGCCCTGGTCGCAATGCCCACGGGACTCGTCAGCGGCCAGGTGACGGGGCCGGGCGGCGAGGCCATCGCCGGCGCCGAGGTGGCCGCCCTGGACACACCCCTGGCGCCGGTCCTGACGGCCCCGGACGGCACCTACCTATTGCCCCTGCCGGTGGATGCCACGGACGCCTACCGCCTGCGGGCCCGCGCCGACGGCTACGGCGTGGCCGAACTTGAAGTGACCGTGGCGGGTGCGGTCACCCGAGACTTCGTGTTGCCGGCCGAGGGCGTAGAGGACTTCGCGTCGGGCGATTTTTCCGCCTTCCCCTGGCGCATGGGCGGCGACGCCCCGTGGATCATCGTGGCCGAGGACCCCGGCGCCGGCGCCTACAGCGCGCGTTCCGGTTCCGTGGCCGACGGTGGGCGGAGCGAGCTTTCCCTGGTCTACGACGTCTTGCAGGGAGGTGATCTCACCTTTCTCAGCCGTGTGTCCTGTGAGGAGGCCTACGATCACCTCGTCCTCTACGTGGACGGGGTGCTGCGCCGCTCCTGGACCGGCGAGATGGCCTGGAGTGCGCAGTCGGTGGCCCTGGACGCAGGCCGCCACGAGTTGCGCTGGGTGTATGTGAAGGACGATCAGGGCTCCGCCGGCGCTGACGCCGCCTGGCTCGACCTGCTGGCCTTCCCGCCGTCCAATCCCGTGGCGGCGGCGGCGGCCCGAATCACGCCGGCGGCCGTGCACGCGGTCCTGGCCCCGGAAGCGGTCCTGACGGTGGAACTGCTGTTGGATAACGACGGGAACGCCGACCTGGACTGGGCGGCCCACCTGTCTCGCGGCGCCGCGGCCCCGGCCAACCCGGTGGCCCACCTGGGCGCGACCAAGGGCCAGGCGGATCCGCGTCCGGGCCAGGGCGTGGCCACCGGCGGCGGCGGTCCCGATCTTCACGGCTACCTGTGGACCGACGACGATCAGCCCGGCGGACCGGTCTTCGATTGGATCGACACGGGCGCTGGCACGGTCCTGGAGGCCGGCGACGACGAGAGCCTGGGTCCGTTCCCCCTGCTCTTCCCCTTCGCCTTCCACGGCCAGGACCGCGACTCGGTGCGGGTCTGCACCAATGGCTTCCTCTCCTTCGGCGAGCCCGACGCGTCCCATCAGAACCAGGGCATCCCCGACCCGGCCGCACCCAACGGACTCATCGCGCCTTTCTGGGATGATCTCGACCCGGGCCTGGGTGGGGAAATCAAAGTCCTGTCCGCTACCGACCGCTTCGTGGTGGAGTTCGACGCCGTGGCCCATTTCGGCCGTGCCGACCTGACCGAGACCTTCCAGATCGAACTGCGTCCCGACGGGTCCATCCTTTTCCGCTACGCCGAGGTGGGCGACGGCGGAGGCTGCACTGTGGGATTGGAGGGCGACGCAGGCCTGGACGGGCTGTTGGTGCTCTTCAACACGGAAGACTACCTGCGCCCCGGGCGGGTTGTCCGTTGCGCTCGCCTGGAACCGCCGTCCTGGCTCCAGGTCGTGCCCGCGGCCGGTCTCCTGCCTCCAGGCGAGGGGTTGACGGTGGAGTTGCAGATCACGGCGCCGGCCGCGCCCGGCGACCACGTGGCCTGGGTCCACCTGGCCACCGGCGATCCCGCGCGTCAGGTCGCCACGGTGCCCGTGACCCTGGCGGTGGATCCGGCGGTGGGAGCCAGGCCCCGGGACGTGGGCTTCGGCGGTGCGGTGCCGAACCCGTTCAATCCCTTGACCGAGTTCCGCTACGACTTGCCGCGGACCATGTACGTGGAACTGGGGATCTATGACCTGGCCGGTCGCCATGTGCGCACCCTGGTCTCCGGTCCCCAGGCTGCGGGCCCCGGTTCGGCCACCTGGCGCGGCCGGGACGAATCCGGTCGCACGATCGCTTCGGGAACCTATTATGCCCGCCTGCGCGCGGGCGGACGGACCATCACCCGGGCGGTGACTCTGGTCCGCTGAACGACCGAACGAGAGGAACACCATGCCGCGCTCGTCGATCTCCGGTTGCCTCCTGTTGAGCTTCGTCATGGCCCTGGCCGCCTCGCCGGCGGGCGCCTGGTACGTGGTCGCCGGCGCAGGCGAGAGCGACGTGGGGCTCCACGAGAATGGCACTTCTTACACGATCGGCGGGGGCGAGTCCTGGCCGGTGGGACCGGGCCCCTTCGACATCTCCGCCGAACTGTCCTACCTGCAGCGAGCCGGCAGCCAGCCCCTGATCTTCACCAACGGCGTATTGCCCTATTTCGTGGACGAAGCCTCGGTGACGGTCCACATGGTCCGGCCGGCGATCTTCGGCGGTGTGCGCCTGTTGGAGGGGCGAGTGGTGCCTCGTCTCTACGCGGGCTTCTCGGCCTCGGTGAAGGTGGCCGAGTCCTGGGAGAAACCCGTCGGCGAAACCAACCGGGTCTACGGCTATGAGGACCTGGACGCCGAGCTGCACGCGGGCCTATCGGTCGGGGTCGGCCGCTTCGCCGTGGACTTCCGCTACAACCACGGCCTACGCGACCAGCTGGTGGACCGGGACGCGGACAACGCCGGCTCCTGGGACAAGGCCCAGGACGACCTGGAGGGGATCGCGACGCCGGAGGGCGGCGCCCGGGCCACGTCCTGGCAGGTGGGTCTGTCGGTGGGATTCTAGGCCTCGGTCAGCGCAGCAGCAGCACCACGCCCAGCACGGCCAACAGGCCGCTCACCAGGCGCCGGAAGAGGATCTCGCTCACTGCGATGTGCAGCCGGTGCCCCAACCAAGCCCCCAGCAGCACCGCCGGCATGACCGCCAGGGTCGACCACAGGCGCGGCGCCGTCACCAGCCCACCCACCACGTAGCTGGGCACCCGCACCAGGCTCATGAGCAGGAAGATGGCCATGAGATTGCCGCGGAAGGCGGCCTTGTCCGTCCCCGCCAGATGGTACCAGACGATGATCGGCGGGCCGCCGGTGCCGAAGAGGCCGGTCAGGACCCCCGAAAGGAGTCCCGTGGGCCCGGCCAGCCACCCGGGTGGGCGTTGGGGCGCGGAGGGCAACCTGAGGAAGACCAGCCCGGTTGCCACCAGGAACCAGCCCAGCACCGTCAGGACCACCGCCGCGTCGAAACCACCGAGGATCCAGGTGCCGACGGGAATGCCCAGGCCGATGCCCACGCCCAGGGTAGCCATGGGTCGCCAACGGATGAAGTGGCGCGAACGGGAGACCACCAGCAACTCCGCCGGCAGGTTCACCAGCAGCAGAAGGACGACCACGTCCCTGAGGTCGGGAAATACCAGGGCCAGCGTGCCCACGGCGATGAGTCCGGAGCCGAAGCCGAAGAGCACATAGACGAGCTGGGCCACCACGAGGACCACACAGGTGAGGGCGTACTGGAGCGGGTCGGCGAAGATGGTGGTCGGCACGGGCGCTCCCGGGAGGACGGAAAAAGGACCGGCGGTCCGAAGATGGCACCACCGGTCCCTGGCCGCAATACCTGTCGGGGTGGTCTGCGGCACGTTTCAGGTCAACGCTCACCGGGTTGGGCGCGGGCCTCCTTTTCTGCCTGCAGCCGGGCGGCGGCCCGCACGAGGCGGGCCACCTGGGCGGCATCGCCGCTCCCGGCTTCGGTGGCGGCCAGTCCTTCCGCCACGGCGAGCAGATCCTCGAGGGTGCTTTCCTTGGCCCAGAAGCTGCCGCGCAGGATCTCCGCGAACTCGGCCACGGTCGCCTGCAGCCTGAGGCGAGGGGCGGCGTCGCCGAAACGGTCGGCCAGGGCGGTGCGCGGCAGGGGAGCCGCGATCTCGGTGATCTCACCGGCCCGGACCGTATCGTGCCGGGGCGCCTCCCAGCGCAGCCGCACCAGGCCCAGATCATCGTCCGAATCGCGACCTGCGGCGGTGAGCTTCACCTCGTACAGGGCGGTGACCCGGTGGCCGGCGCCGATCTCGCCTGCGTCCACGGCGTCGTTGCGGAAATCGCGGTCGGCCACGTCCCGGTTCTCGTAGCCCAGGAGCCGCCAGCGGGCCACGCGCTCCGGGTCGAACTCCACCTGGATCTTGGCCTCGCGGGCGACGTTCTCGAGCATGCCCGTGAGGTTCTCCCGGAAGACCTGCTCGGCCTCTTCGCGCCGGTCCACGTAGGCGTAGCTGCCGTCGCCCTGGTTGGCGAGCTTCTCCATGAGCACGTCGTTGTAGTTGCCCATGCCGAAGCCGACGGTCGAGAGGCTGATGCCCTCGTCCTCGGACCGGCGCACCAGGGCCAGCATCTCCTCGGCCACGGTGGTGGCGCCGTTGTTGGCCACGCCGTCGGAGCAGAGGATGAGGCGGTTGATCTTGTCGGCTTCGTAGTTGCTGCGGGCCATGTCGTAGGCCAGCTTCAAGCCCTCGTAGGCGTTGGTGCTGCCCGCGGGCACGAGCCGGTCGATGGCGGCCCGGATCTCTTGGCGTCGCTCCACGTCCGTGGGCTGGAGCAGGACCTCGCCGCGGGAACCATAGACCACGATGCCCACCCGGTCGCCCTCCTGCAACTGGTCCAGGAGCATGGCCAGGGAGTGACGGACGGCGCCGAGACGGTTCTCGCGGCCCATGGAACCGGAGACGTCCACCACGAAGACCAGGTTGGCGGCCCGGCGCTCCTCCGGGGCCAGATCGCGTCCGGTCACGCCGATCCGCAGCAGGTGGTAACCGGTGCCGAACCGGGACGGAGCGCCGTCCACGTGGATGCGCAAATCGTCGTCCGTGTGGGCGGGGAAGCCCGGGTCGAAGGCGTTGACGAATTCCTCCACCCGCACCGAGGCGGCGGGGGGGAGGGCGCCGCGTTCCAGGTAGCTGCGCGTCACGGACCAGGAAGCGTCGTCCACGTCCACGGCGAAGGTCGACAGGGCGTCCTCCTCGGTGGCGATGAAAGGGTTCACGCCCGCGTGCTCGAAGTACATGAGTTCGGCCGACTCGCCGTTGGGCGGGGTGGTGCCGCCGGTGATGGAGCCGGGGGCGGGCTGGATGATCTTCGGGGGCGGCGGTGCGCCACCGCCCCGGACCTTGGCCGCGTCGGAGCTCTTGGTACGACCCTCGGGTTCGTAGATCTCCCCGGCCCGGGTCACGATGCCCGACTGCCTGGAAAGGGCTTCGCCCACCGAGCCGATGGCGTACTTCTCGAAGGTCTCGGCGGTGACGACCTTCTCCATCACCGAGGACTTGACCTCGACCATGTACTCGGCGCCCTCCACGTCGAAGGCTTGCAGGGTGGCGACGATCATGGGCTCCAGGGCCACGTCCAGGTCTGCCTCGGACCGCTCGGCGAATCCGACGGCCAGGGCCACCTGGTCGTATCCCAGGTAGCGGATCTCGAGCCGCACCGAATCGGCCGGGTCGAGGCCCTGGAAAGTGAACCGTCCGTCCTCGTCCGTGGCGACGCCGCGGTTCGTGCCGGCCAGCAGGACGTTGGCATTGGCCAGGGGTTCGCCAGTGTCGGCGTCGACCACCCGACCGCGCACGGTGGCCCGCGGGGGCGGCGGCGGGACGGCTTCGGCGGGCGCCGCACTTTCGGCACCGGCAAGGGTCGTGGACTTCAAGGGAGCGGCCGGCGTCGACTCGAGGACCGGGTCCAGGGTCGTCGACCAGCTCTCGAAGCGGGCCTGGGGCTCGGGGGCGGTTCGCATCGCCACCGTCTCGTCGCCCACCCGTGAACCGGTCCACCAGACCATGACGCAGGCCACGGCGGCCAGGGCCAGGGCTACGCCGGCGGCGGGCCGGGAATAGGTGCGCCGACGGACCTGGGGTTGGGCACCGGGCCGGGGCAGGGCCTGCCAGATCGCTTCTTTTTCCGTGTGGTTCAACTGGTGACGATTCTGCTGCAGATGCCGCTTCATGGGGTTCCTCCCGCGTTGTCGCCGAGTGCGAGTTCGGTCTCACCGCTCAGCCTGAGCCGCATGGCGGCGCGGGCCCGGTGATGATGCACGCGGGCCGTGGCCTCGCTGCACCCGAGGGCGTCGGCGATCTGGGCGAAGGACTGGTCTTCGAGTTCGCGGAGGAGGAGTGCGGCGCGTTGCCGCGAGGAGAGCTGATCCAGGGCCGACTGGAAACCGTCACCGATCCCGACCGAGGCCGGTGCGGCGGAGGTCCCGGCGGCCTCGCGGGCGTAGGCGGCCAGCTTGTTCAGCCGGCGCGCCACCCGCCGCCGCCAGTCCAGGCATTTGCGCAAGGCCACCGCCCGCAGCCACCCCAGGAGGGACCCGTCACCGCGGTAGTCGCCCAGGCGGACGCAGGCGGTGGTGTAGGTCTCCTGGAGCAGGTCGCGGGCCGCGTCGCGGTCGCCGGTCTGGTAGCACAGGAAATTGAATAGCGGTTGGCACGTGTCGTCGTAGATGCGGCGCCACGCCATGGTGTCGCCGGCGGCGGCTGCGTGGGCCAGTTCGAGATCCTCGTGACGGTGATGGTCTGGATTCATCGCTTCTCCTCCTCGCTGTGAACCTGGAGACGCGGCGAAGGTTGCATTCGTTTACAACGGAGCGGGGTCGCCGGGGCGAAGAGCGAGGAGGTTGCAGATGGATGAGGATGGGGACGCCGGAGCCCGTCTGTCAAATCGGCCGCGTCAGAAGGCAAGGGAGAGGGCCGCGCTCATCCAGCCCAGGGCGGCGTCGCTGTATCCGGGGCGGCGCCCGGTGGCATCCAGGGGCGGGACCGTGCCCACGGCCAGATCCAGGTCCCAGTCCAGGGCGTGGACCGCCAGACCGCAACTCAGGGGGGCGATGGACGCGTCGGGATCCAGGCGATCCTCCCAGCCCACGGCGGCGCGGAGTGAGAGGAAAGCATTCAGCCGGGCTTCGAGAGCGGCCCGGCATAGCAGGGCACGGCCGATCCAGACGTGGGGGTCGGCGATCTCGCGGTACTCCACCGAGAACAATGCCAGGCGGTCCGGGTCGGGCAACCAGGTCAGGGCCGTACCCACGCGCAGATGCCGGAACGGTTGGCGGTGGGCCGGTTCGACCGTACCCCAGTCGCGATCCTCGGTTTCGGCGGCGGCCACCGTCACCAGCACGAGGGTTTCCGAGAGTCCGACGAACAACCGGCCCCGGTAGGAATGGCCGACGCCCTTGTCGTTGTCCTCGGACAGGGTGTCGCCGTAGGCGCTGTGGGGCCAGACATTGGAGATCTCGATGACCACGTCCGCGTAGGCGTTGGTATCCACGGGAAGACGGAAGCCCAGGCCGACATCGTCTCGGCGTTCACCCCGCAGGCCCGCGGCCGCATCGGAGCGGCGCCAGCTGGCCGTGGCCGTCAAATCCTCGGCGCGGAGACCGGCGAGAGCGTGGAAGGCGCCGAATTGGCGTTCGCCGTCGAAGCTGCCATTGCCCTGGTCCGCGGAGCGGGACAGGAGGTACAGGGCTCCGGCGAAGGGCCGCTTCTCGCCGCCGAGGGCGAACTGCACTCCGGCCCAGGGGCCGGACCGCCGTGCGCCGTCCCGCGGGTAGCCATGACCGTCGAAAGTGCCCGTACCCACGGCGGCGCGACCGGCGTGGTCAGCCAGGGAGCCGGACCACCGCAGCACGTTGCCGGCGTCCTCCAGATAGGCGCCGTCTCCGCCCAGGGCCTGGACCCGCGGCGTGGCGGCGGTCGCGGCGGCAGCCGTGGCGAAGATGATGCCGATGGTCAGGAATCGTGTCATGGGCGTCTCCGGATGATGGACGAAATGGAACGGCAGGAGCCTAACCCATCCCGGTCTTGGACGCGACCCGCACTTGCCGTCGGAGCACCCCGGAGCGAAACTGGGGGCCAGCCCAGGAGGCGAACGTGGACGCGAACCTGAAACCCGAGATCACCTACCCCTGTCCCTGGACCTACAAGGTCATCGGCGGGAACGAGGACGACGTGCGCCGCGCGGTGAAGGTCATGCTCACCGTGTGCCTGGACCAGGAATCAGGCGACCGGACCTGGGAACTCTCCCGCTCCCGCACCAGCGGCCAGGGAAAATACGTCAGTCTGAATCTTGCCCTCACCGTGCGCAGCGAAGAGGAGCGCAACGCCCTCTACGCCGGGCTCAAGGAATGCCCCGAGATCGTCATGGTGATCTGATCACCCGCCGAAAGGACCGCCCATGGCCGGACGTCTGGAAGCCTTCCGCACCGAGCGGGAGAAGATGAACGCCCGCATCCTCGAGACGGGCACGACCACCACCAAGCGCTTCTTCAACCTGGACAACGCCACCTACAAGGACGGCGAGCTCCCGGCCCTGACCAAGGAGTATGCGGGCCTGTCCGCGTCCCTGGTCCTGCGCTGCGACGATTGCATTGCCTACCACCTGATCCGTTGCGTGGAACTGGGAGCGTCCGAAGCGCAGATCACCGAGATCCTCGACGTGGGGCTCATCGTGGGTGGGTCCATCGTCATCCCGCACCTCAGGCGCGCCCGCGCCCTGCTGGATGAACTGCTGGCGGAATAGTCAGCGGGGATCGGCCGGGACCACGCGCCGTCCTCCGAACAGGAGCGGCGCCAAGGGGTCGATGGGGTCCTCCGCCACGGGCTGTGTCTCACGGGGCACCAGACGCTGATAGGCCCGGTACCGGGCCAGGATCTCCTTCACGTACAGCACTGTCCTGTCGCCGCCGTAGAAACCGTGGCGCGTGCGTCGGTGGTAGCGCTCCTGCGTGAGCAGCGGCAGGGTCTCGGCCAGGGATCCCGACCAGGCGTTGGGATTGCGGCCCAGGTCCAGGGCGATGCGCCGGGCGTCGGTGAGGTGGCCGGTGCCGGCGTGGTACTCGGCCAGGGTGAAGCGGACCCGCTCGAGACTGTCCAGGTAGGCGTGTTTCTGCCAGGAGCCGGTGAGCAGTCGCATGCCCGCCCGCAGGTTGGCCGCCGGCACGTACAGGCTGTCGGCCTGGACCCCGGCCACCCGGGGCAGGACCTGCATGAGCCCCCGGGCGTCGGCGCGGCTGCGGGCGTCGGGGTTGAAGCGGGACTCCTGGTACACGAGCGACACCACCAGCCGCCAATCCAGGCCGGCGGCTTCGGCGTGGGCGCGGATCTCCTCGTCCCAGGGGGAGAGGCGGCCGCTCTTGTCCGGGCGGTGGGCCGGCACCCGGAAGTCGCGCACGGTCACGCGGTCCTGGAAGTAGCGGTTGTAGATGATGCCGTAGACCCGGCTGCGGCGCGTGCGGCCGGAAGCGGCCACCTGCAGGTGGTTCTTGAGGTAGTGGTTGAGGGCGGTCAGCAGTTCGGGGCAGTCCTCCCTCACCAGCCAGGACGCGGGCCGCACTTCGCCCAGGTTGGCTCCCAGCACGAGCCCTGGGGCGTGAACAACCGCCGCTCGGGCTACCACGTCGTCCAGGGCGGTGGCTTCCAGCGCGCCGTTGCGCACGCCCTCGAGGAGGTCGTCCACGGTGGCGCCCGCCGGACCCTGGGCCACCACGAAGGGTACGACCAGGTGGCGGCGGATCCCCATGAGTTCCTTGCGGAAGGGGTCGCCCGCAGGCAGGGTGATCACCAGTCCCGCCAGGGCCTCCAGGGTGGGTGGCCGGCCGGTGGTGTCGGGCAGGACGACGGTCTTGCGCACGAAATTCGTGGGCCGGGTGGAGCGGGTCCAGCGCAGCCATTCGGCCTCGGGTGGGCTGCCCGGGCAGAACACGTCGCCGCGGCCGGAGTTGAGCAGGGAGACCACGTCCTCGCCCTCGCCGGGGACGACCACTTCCAGGGTGAGATTCTGCTCGCGGGCGAACCGCGCCAGGAGTTCGTAGTCAAAGCCGGCCTGGCCTCCCTTGTGGACGAAGTAGCTGCTGGAGTCGTAATAGGTGATCATGCGCAGGACGCCCACCTGGCGGATGCGCGGCAGGTCGCGTTCCACGATGGGGTGGGGATACTCGTGGACCCGCCCGTCGCCGGCCTGGTAGCGGTCCACGGCCTCACCGCAACCGCCCGCCAACAGCAGGCAGACTACCGCTATGGCCAGTGCGGGGCGCACTGGGGCTCGACGACGGTCATGTCTCGACGGCGTCTTCATGCCCATCCGGTTTCCGGGCCCCGGGACGCGATGAATCCGCGAGCGGAGGCTCCTCTATCCGTTTTCGGCGCGTTGGCCCGCCCCTTGCGTGAAATCCGCACGGCGGCGGCCTCGCCCAAGGGCATTCCGTCATGACAAACGCCTCGTTTTCCGGTAGCTTGGCCGCACGCGGGAGATTGAACCTGTGGATGATGTGCGCACCTATACCGGGACCCTGGTGGCCGATCTGGTCCTGAGCGGTTCCCGCAGCCTCAAGGACCGCCGGGCGCCCCTGCGGGCCCTGGTGCAGCGTCTGCGCAACCGGCACGTGGCGGTGGCTCAGGTAGGTCCCGCGGACTTCCACCAGCGGGCTTTCCTGGCCCTGGCGGTGGTGGCCGGCAGCGAGGCCCGGGTCGGGGAGTTGCTCGACGGGGCAGAGCGGACGCTGTTCGCCTCGGAATTCGAGGTCGGGGACTTGCGCCGCGAGATCCATGTCGACACTTTCTCTTCCGGATTCTGAACCGCCGCCGAATGCCGCGCCGCCGACCCGACAGGAGACCATGTGCGCCTCGTCGACCTGAGTCACACCATCGCCACCGGCATGCCCCAGTGGCGTGGCGACGACCAGCCCCTGCGCATCGTCCGGCGCAGCGAGCACGGCCCGGGTTCCCATCAGTCCAGTTCCCTGGAGATCGGCTGCCACGTGGGCACGCATATCGATGCTGCCCTTCACTTCCGGCCGGACGAGCAGCCCCTGGATACCCTGTCCCTGGACGACTGCTGGGGGCGGGCCCGGGTCCTGCGCGCCGGGGCGGAGCCCGGACCCCTGTCCGCTTCCCTGCTGGACGGCGTGGAACTGGCCGGCCTGGACTTCATCCTCTTCGATACGGGCTGGGCCCGGCACTGGGGCGCCCCGCGCTACTACGACGCATGGCCCTTCTACGAGCCGGAACTGGCGCGCCTCCTGGCCACCGCCGGCCTCAAGGGCACGGGTCTGGATACGCCGAGTCTCGATCCCGTCGACGGCAACGTGGCCCACGACCTATGCGCCGCCGCGGGGATGCTGAACGTGGAGAACATGGCGGGGTTGGACCTGCTTCCGGATACCGTGTTCACCCTGCTCGTCCTGCCGCTCAAGCTGGCCGGCGCCGAGGCATCACCCGTGCGGGCGGCGGCCCTGGTGCCCGGGACGGACGAGGAGGCCCTGCCGTGATCGTCTCGATCCTGGTCTTCCTGCTCGGGGTGGGCTTGCTGGTGGGGGGCGCCTGGCTGCTCATCGGCGGTGGCACCCGGGTGGCGGCGATCCTTGGCGTGCCCTCGGTGGTCATCGGCCTGACGGTGGTGGCGTTCGGCACCTCCGCGCCGGAACTCTTCGTGTCCGCCGTGGGTGCCTGGAAGGGGTCCACGGCCCTGGTCCTGGGCAACGTCATCGGATCGAACGTGGCCAACCTCGGGATCATCCTGGCCACGGCCGCCCTGATCCGGCCGGTGATCGTGGAACGAGGCCTGGTCCGGGGAGAATTCCCGCTGTTGCTGGCGGTCTCGATCCTCTTCGCTGGTCTGACCTGGGACGGGGAACTCAGCCGCGTGGATGCGGCGGTGCTGCTGGTCATCTTCGTGGGCTTCATGTACTGGACTCTGCGCGACACCGGCCGGGGTGCGCCCCAGGAGGCGCCCGCCTACGATGCCCCCGGCGGGCACATGGTGCGGGCGATCGCCGTGGGCCTGGCCATGGTGGCCGGCGGCGTGCTGGGTCTGGCCTTCGGCGGCCATCTCATCATCACGTCGGCTCTGGACCTGGCCCTGCGCCTGGGCGCCTCGGAAACCCTCATCGGATTGACCCTGGTGGCGGTGGGCACGAGCCTGCCGGAACTGGCCACGACCATCGTGGCGGCCACGCGGCGGGAGGACGATCTGGCGGTGGGGAACATCGTGGGGTCGAACCTGTTCAACATCCTCGCCGTGGCCGGACCGGTCGGCCTGTACCGACCCCTGCGGGAGGCCGAGGGTGGGGTGGCGTTCCAGCTCGTGACCATGGTGATGTTGACGGTCCTGGTCTTCGTCATGATCCTGGTGGGTAGAGGTGCACTCGGCCGTGGGCGCGGCGCGGCGCTGTTGTCGATCTACGTGGCGATCATGATCGTGTGGACCAGTGCAGCCTGAGAGGACGGATAGCCGATGACACGCAGGAAGCGCTTCGAAAAGCAGCCGCCGCCGGAACCCTGGCGCGCGGTCCGACGCATCGGCCTGGCCCGGGCCCTCCAGAAGGCGGGCTGGGGCACGCGCCGCCGCACGGAGATCCTGGTGGAGTCGGGTCGAGTGGCCGTGGACGGCAAGCTGGTCGAGGATCCGCGCATCCCCGTGGAGACGAGCAGCGTCATCGAGGTGGACGGCGAGGTCCTCACCAAGGTGCCGTTCCGGTACTACGCCTTCCACAAACCCTTCCACGTGGTCTGCACGGGCAACGAGGCCTCGGGTAAGCGCATGGTGGAGGAGTTCCTGCCGCGTGACGTACCCGGGCTGCGACCGGCCGGCCGGCTGGACTCCCGGACCACCGGCCTGCTGCTGGTCTCCAACGATCCGACCTGGAACAACCGGGCCGCCACCAGCGGCGGCGGCGACCAGGAGTTCCGCATCCAGGTGGAAGGCGAGCTGAACGAACTGGAGATCGGCGTCATCACCGCCGGGGTGCACTTGCCGAACCTGGGCCTTTTCCGACCCTTGTCCGTACGGATCATCGAGAAGATGAACAACCGGACCGTCATCGTCATGACGGTGCGCGAGGGCAAGGTCCGCCAGATCCGGCGCATGTTCACCACCCTCCGTCACAAGATCACCCTGTTGCGTCGGATCAGGATCGGCGACATCCGGCTGGGGGACCTGGTGGCCGGTAGCCTGCGGCCTCTCAGCCAGCGGGAGGTCGCCCTGGTGGCCGAAGCGAAAATGCCGATTGCGCCGGCTTCCGGGGAGGGGGTGACGACGTGACGATCCTCCTGACGGTCCTGTGCGTGTTCGTGCTCGTGGGGCTGGTGCTGCAGACCGGTCGTCTGCGCCATCGGGAACGGACCCTCGATTCGGCGGTGAAGGGCCTGGCGAAACAGGAACCCATGGCCCACCTGGGCATGCTGCTGGCCGGCGTTGCCCACGAGCTGAGTACGCCGCTGGGCGCTATCCACTGCTGCCTGGACACGCGTCGGCGCGGGCTGGAAAAGCTGGCGGTCGCATTGGACGATCTGCAGGAGGCGGATCCGGCCGATCCGGACCCGGGGCAGCATCTGGAGAAGGTCCTCTGCCTGCTGGGGGCCGTGCGCGGCACCGACCAGGTTCTGGACGTGGCCCTGGAGCGAGCTGGCGTTCTGGTGCGGCACCTGCGCCTGACCGGCCGCGGGCAGGAGGACGACCTCGAGGCGGTCGACCTGAACGACGTGGTGGACGGCGCTATGCTGCTGCTCCACAACGCCCTCAAGCAGGGCGTGACCGTCCACGTGGACCGGGCGGACCTGCCGCCGGTTACGGGCCATGCAGGCACCCTGGGCAGTATCGTCATCAACCTCCTGGACAACGCACGCCAGGCCCTCGACGGCTCCGGCCAGGTCTTCGTGCGGACTTTCGTCCGGGACGGTTCCGTGGGGTTGACGGTGGCCGATGACGGCCCCGGACTTCCGGATTGCGGCCACGCGCGCGGTCGCATTTTCGAGGCCGGCTTCACCACCAAGGGCGAGGATGAGGGCACGGGGCTCGGCTTGTACATCGCCCGCAAGGTGGCCCTTGTCCACGGCGGCTCCCTGGAGGCATCGAACCGTGAGGGTGGCGGCGCCGAGTTCACCCTGTTGCTGCCGGCTGCGTCCGGAGACGGGGCCGGCGGCTGATGTCCCGTGGCTTCCGGGCAATTGCGGATCTGCGTCGCGGGGAACGGCGGGCGACGGTCCTGCTCGCCCTCAACTACTGCCTCCTGCTGGTCTTCTACTACCTGCTCAAACCCACCCGCGACGCGCTCTTCCTCCAGGAAATGGAGCCGGCGCGGCTGCCGCTGGCCTACGTGCTGACCGCCCTGGTGGCCGCTCCGGTGACGGCGGCCTACGCCCGGGCGGGACTGCGACGGCGCCTGGACCGCCTGGTGCCGGCCACGACGCTCATCCTGGCCGCCTGCCTGGTCCTGCTCCAGTGGCTATTGGCCCTGGAGCAGGGGTGGGTGCTCTTTCTCTTCTATGCCTGGGTGGGCGTGGCGGGTGGGCTGACCACCAGCCAGTTCTGGCTCACGGCCAACGCCGTGTACGACGCCTCCCAGGCCAAACGGATCTTCCCCGTCCTCGGCATCGCGGGCATCGTGGGCGCCTTCGCCGGCGGCGAGTTGACGGGTCTGCTCGTCCACGAAGCCGGGCTCGCGGCCACGGATCTCCTGCCGGTGGCTGCCGTGGTTCTGGTGGGAGCGGCCGCTTGCGGGGCCTTGGCCTGGCGCCTGCGCGGCGTGCCGGAGGAACCCAGGGTCACCTTCCAGGAAGACGTGGCCGCGGCTACGGGCAAGGGCATCGTCCACTCCATTCTCAGCAGCCGCCACCTCATGCTCACCGTGGGCATCATCGCCTTGACGGTCATGTCCGCCTCCTTCATCGACTTCGTGTTCAAGTCCGCCAGTTGGAGCCGCTACCCGGACGGCGCGGAACTGACGGTTTTCCTGGGCCGCTTCTACGGTAGGCTGAGCCTGGTGTCGCTTCTGGTGCAGGTGTTCCTGGCGGGACGTCTGCTGCGGGCCGTGGGGGCAGGGGGCGTGGCGCTGCTGTTGCCGGCGGTTCTGGTCATCGGCGCCGGTGCGCTGGTGGCGGTGCCGGGCCTCATGGCGGCCATGGTGCTTCGGGGCGGGGACATCACCCTGAAGTACTCCCTGGACAAGACGAGCCGCGAATTGCTCTACCTGCCCATCCCCCTGGCGCTCAAGAAACGCACCAAGGTCTTCATGGACATGTTCGTGGACCGCTGGGCACGCGGTCTGGCCGGGGTGCTGCTGCTGGTCTGCACCTCGCTGCTGGGTTTTGGCCTGCGGGGAGTGGCGATGGTGCTGCTGGTGTTGCTGGCAGGCTGGGCGGTGCTGGCCATCTTCATGCGGCGGGAGTACATCGAGTCCTTCCGGCGGGCCCTGTCCCGGCGGGACATCGACCTGGGTGAGCTGCGAGTGCGCATCGACGATCCCGCCACGGTGGAGGTGCTCACCCGCGCTTTACGCAGCCAGGATCGGCGCGAGGTCCTCTACGCCCTGGACCTGCTACGGGATGTCAAGGCGCCGGAGATCGTGCGGACGGTTGCGCCCCTGCTGGACCACGAATCGCCGGAGGTGCGCAGCCGGGCCATCCGCGTGCTGGCCGCGAATCCCATGCCCGGATACGCGGAGGAAGCCGCGGCCTACCTGGACGACCCGGCCCTGGAGGTCCGAAAGACGGCCCTGGCCTACATCGCCGGTGAGGCGCCGGACGGGGAAGCCCGCCGCGGGATCCTGATCGACAACCTGACGGGCCCGTCGCTTCATCGCAACGCCGTTCTGGGGTATCTGGCCGGAGACGATCCCGGGGACGACGTGGATCTCGTTACCACCCGGGTGGCGACCACGGTCCTCGAGGAGATGGGTCCCTGCGGTGACGAGGGACGCCGTCTGCTGGCGGGCCTGGGCCGTCTGCCCGCCGCTTGCCCGCCGTCCTTGTGGGACGACCTCCTGGCGAACGAAAACAGCGCCACCGTGGCCGCTGCCATGGACGGCGCGGGACGGCGCGGGGAGGCCGAGCGCTTCCCCTGGCTGCTGGAGAAACTGGTTGATCCCGACCACCGCGTGTCCGCCCGGCGGGCCCTGGCGCAACTCGCGGCGCGGGAACCGGCCCTGCTGGTGGAGCTCGAACAGGTCCTGGTCTCGGCCGACCGGCCGGCGCGATTGCGGGCGGAGATCCCACGGTTGCTGGCCGAGGTGTCCCGCCAGGAGAGTGTGGACGTCCTGCTGCGCCGCCTGGCCACGGGCGAGCCCGAACTGCGCTATGGAGTGTTGAAGGCTCTGGGCAAGCTGCGCGCGGGGAATCGCGACCTGGGCTTCGACAGCGATCTCGTATCCCGGGAGGTGGGGGTCGAGGCCGGCCGCTACGTCCAGCTCATGCAACTGGCCATGCTGCTGCCCGAGGGGGGCGAAGCGGCCCACCTGCTGCGACGCACCATGGTCGAGACCCAGCGTCTGCGGCTGGAGAGCGTCTTCCGGCTGCTCGGCCTGATCTATACGCCTCGCGACGTGCTGGACGCCTACCACGGCGTGGTCAGCGGCCGTCGTGTGCTGCGGGCTAATGCCCAGGAGTTCCTGGAGAACCTGCTACGGGGCCAGCACCGGCGCCTGGTGCTGTCGCTCATCGACGAACAGGCGGCCACCGAGGCCTGGCGCGAGGCGGGCCTCGACACCGCTGCGCCTGCCGGTGACACCGCCGGAGCCCTGGCCTATCTGGGCGCCGACTGCGACCCCTGGCTGGCGGCCTGTGCCATCTTCGCCGGCGGCCGGGCCGACAATCCCGCCGCCCGTGTCCATCTCGAAGCTGCCGGAGGAGACATGCTTACGCCCATCGAGAAAGTGCTGCTGCTGCAGAACCTGGAAGTGTTCACCGAGGTGCCCACGGACCAGCTGGCCGCCCTGGCCGGCATCGCACGGGAGGTCTCGGTCCTGGCAGGGGACATCATCTACCGGGAGAACGACCGGCCCGACGCCCTGTACCTGGTGCTCGACGGCGACGTGGTCATGGCCCGTAACGGCCAGGAGGTTACGCGGGTCGGACGGGACGGCAGCTTCGGCACCTGGTCCCTGTTCGACGACCAGCCGCGGGTCATGACCGCCACGGCCGTCGGCGAGACCCGCCTGCTGCGCCTGGACGCTGCCGACTTCGCGGACCTCCTGTCGGACGACGTGCGCATCGCCCAGGGGGTGATCCGTACGGTGACCCGCCTGCTGCGGGGCTTGGCCGGCCGGGCCGTGTGATTTCGGCCGCGGCCGGTCTTCTGGTGGGCCCTGCGGCCCGGGGGATGTATACTGGCAGGATCAGGGTTGCCCGTTTCGTTTGGCGGTGACCCGATCGAGGCAGCCTTCACGCGCGGCCGAAGCCGCGGGAGACGAAGTGAACGACAGCACCCTCACCTACCGGGAAAGCGACGCCACCGTGGTCCTCGTAGACGACGAGGAGATGGTGCTCTCCAGCCTCCGGTCCTTCCTCGAACTGGAGACAGAGTACGGCGTCGAGTCATTCACCGAGCCCCGGGCGGCGCTGGACTGGGCGGCCAACGGCGCTGCGCCCGACGTCGTGGTCTCGGACTTCCTCATGCCGGAGATCGACGGCATCGAGGTGCTGCGCGTCTTCGCCGAGAAGCATCCCCACGCCCCCCGGATCCTCCTGACCGGCTATGCCGACAAGGAGAGCGCCATCAAGGCCATCAACGACGTGGGGCTCTTCCAGTACGTGGAGAAGCCCTGGGACAACGAGCACCTGCTCATGGTCCTGCGCAACGCCCTCGAACGGCGCTTCCTGGTCAAGCAGCTCCAGGACAAGATCGCCGAGATCGACGAGGCCCGCGGCGAGCTGTCGGGGCTGCAGAAGGATATCCTGCGCACCTTCATCTGAACCGGGACGGGAAATCCGTGCTAGTGATCCGACGCCTACTCCTGCCGATTCTCCTGGCGACCACCGTCCTGGCTGTTCCCGCGACGGCGGGCGAATTGGGCGAGAGCCTGGACCTGCGGGGATTCGTCAGTCAGGGCTACCTGAACACCACGGGCAACGAATACCTGATCCCGCGCAGCCTGGAAGGCACGGCCGAGCTGTTCGAGGCCGGGATCGCCCTGACAGCTTCGCCTCGTGACGGCCTGCGGGTGGGCATGCAATTCCTGGCCCGGGATTTTGGCGACCAGGGCAACGGCACCGTTGCGTTGGACTGGGCCTACCTGGATTTCCGCTGGTACGACCAGTTGGGCCTGAGGGCCGGCAAGGTGAAACTGCCCTTCGGCCTGTACAACGAGCAGCGCGACCTGGACATCCTGCGGACGGGGGTCTTCCTGCCCCAATCAGTGTATCCGGAGTATCTGCGCGATTTCGCCCTGGCCTACGAAGGACTCGGAGCTTACGGCAACCTGGTGAGCGGCGCCGGCAGTCTCGACTACCACGTCTTCGGGGGCACACTGAACGTACCGGACGCCGGAGCAGGCTACTGGAAAGACAATTTCGAACAGGGTGCCGTCACCAATCAGCCGGCCATCGCCCGCCAGGTGGAGGCGGAGCGCGGACTGACGCCCGGTTCGGCCACGGCGACTTTCGCGAACATCGTCGACCCGACGATCACGTTTCCCTGGATCGCCGGCGGCGCCCTGGTCTGGGAGCCGCCGCTGAACGGCTTGCGATTGGGCGCCAGCCTCCTGACCGGCCGCTTCCTCTACGAGGCCGAGGCCCGTTACGACGTCGACATCGCCCCGGATATGGCCGGTGATCCCCTCGGTTACGCGTCCCATACCTGGACCGTGAACGAGGACGCGAACATGAATCACCTGACGGTGCTCTCGGCAGAGTTCACCTGGCGGGATCTGCTGCTGGCCACCGAGTACTACGACGAGAGGATCGCCGACAGCACGCCGGCGGGCTGGTACGCCTTGGCCGACTGGCGCGCTCACGACCGCTGGGCCCTGGCCCTGACCTGGTCGGCCTATTGGCACGACAGGCACAACCGGGACGGCAGCGATTTTAGGACCGTGGGCCTCCCCGAGTACTATGGATGGCAGAAGGTCCTGACGGGGGCGGTTCGCTGCGATCTCAACGAGAACTGGCTGTTGAAGGTCGAGTACCATTTCATCGACGGGGTCGCCCAGGCGCGGCTGGATTCGTGGCAGGAAGAATTTGCCCAGCCCGCTGCGCGTCATTGGGGGATGCTCACGGCCAGGACCACGGTCTATTTCTGACGGGAATGAGGATGCGCCGGAGGAACCGACAAGCCTGCAGGTCCATCGTCATCGCCTTGGTCGCGACGGCCCTGTTGGCCGTGCCTGGGACGCCTGCCCAGGCCTTGGCCGAACTGGTCATCATCGCCCACGCGGACGTGCCCGTCGGTGAGCTGGAACAGTCCGATCTGGAGCGCATCTACCTGGGCAAGACCTCCCGCTGGCCGGACGGCACGAGGATCATGCCGGCCATGCTGAAGGCGGGCGACACCCAGGAGGAGTTCGTGGAGGACTACCTGGACCGTCCGCTCCACCGCTTCGCCACCTACTGGCGCCAGATGGTCTTCACGGGCAAGGGAGTGCCGCCCCGTTCCTTTGTCAGCGAGACGACGCTCGTGGATTTCGTGACCGCAACGCCGGGCGCCCTGGGATTCGTGACGTCGCGGACTGAGGCGGCCGGCGTGAAGGTCCTACGCATCGATGATTAGCCTGAGATTCCATCACCGGATCCTGGCGCTGCCCCTGCTGACCGCCCTGGCGTTCCTGCTGATCTACGCCATGATGAACCGGGCCACCGAGGAGGGCAGCCGCATCATCGAACGTGTCCAGAGCGAGTTCTTCCACGCCCTGGAGCTGAGTCACGGCCTGCAGGTGGACGCCATGACCATTCGCCACCTGCTGACCAATGCCGTGTCATCCGGCAACGCCGACGACGTGGACGAGGCGGCCCGTTTTGCCGGCAGGGTCCAGGTGGTCCTGACCGACTGCCAGGGCGTGCCCCTGCTGGCCGCCCGGTTGGACAGTCTGAGCATCACCTTCGACGAGTACTGGTTCCTCGCCCACGCCACGACCCTCGATCTCATGGACGCCGAACACCAACTCGACGTGGATTTCGATACCGACCTGCTGGACCGGGTGGTCCTCATGAACCGGCGCTACGACGAGTTGCGCACCTTGCTGGACGAGGTGGTGGCGGCCAGCAATGAGGCCCTGTCCGAGGCCATGCAGGATACGCGGGAGAACATAGCCGGCATGCGGCGGCGCTTGAACTTCATCAGCTTCGTCTTCATCACGGCCCTGCTGGTCATGGCGGTGGCCGCCATCGGCGGCATCATCCGACCGGTCCATCGCATGAGCAGGGTGGCCCAGGCCATCGCCGGCGGCGATCTTCACAAGGAACTGGACTACCGCTCCCACGACGCTTTCGGCGAGCTGGCCGACTCGTTTCGGGACATGCAGGCGGCCCTGGTCGAGGACATCGAGCGCCGCGAGGAGGCCGAGGCGGACCTCATCGCCGCCCAGGGTCAGATCATCCAGTCGGAGAAGATGGCCGCCCTGGGCAAGATGGTTGCGGGACTGGCTCACGAGATGAACTCGCCCCTGGGCACCCTGATCTCCGCCGCCGACACCCTGGACCGGGGCCGGCGCCTGGTTGGAGAGAAGTGCGCCACCGCCGGGGATCTCGAGGAATTGCGCCGGGATCCGCGCTTCGCCAAGGGTCTGCGCGCCCTGGAGCAGGGCGTGGGCAACCTGACCGTCGCCTCCGAACGGGTGGACGAACTTGTTTCCGGGCTGCGCGCCTTCAGCCTGCTGGACCAGGCCGAGTACCAGCAGATGGACATCAACGAGGGCGTGGCGGCGACCCTCACGGTGGTGGACCACGAAGTGCCCGACGAGGTCGAGATCGTCGCGCTTGCCGGCGACGTACCGCCCATTCTCGGCTATCCCGCCCAGTTGAACCAGATGCTGCTGGCGGTGGTGCGCCACGCCCTGGGCGAGGTCACGCCGCCGTCGCGCATCGAAGTCGCCACGGCGGTCGTGGGCGGCCGGGTCCATATCACCGTCAGTCACGACCAGCGGCTCCACGACGCGGCGGCCCTGGCGGGGCTCTTCGACCCCGGCTTCCGGTCGGACCGCGACCGGGTCCGCATGAACTGGGGACTGGTGGCCTGTGCGGCCGTGGCCCGGCGCCACGGCGGCGTCATCCGGGCCGAGAGCGGAGTCGGGCGGGGCACGATCTACCGGGTCGAATTGCCTGCGGACGCTACCGGCGCCAGGGCCTGAACGCCGCCCCGGGCCGGGCCCGAGCCTTCCCGCAAAGGAGTGCGCCCTTGGGGTCGTTCCGGATCCGACCTTAAAGAGAGCGACTATCGATTTCGTCGTCTCCAATCTCCTCTCAGTTTCGTGGGAACAACCATTTGAATATGCGATATTTAAAATAAGTGTAAAAATATCCAGTATAGCTGGGTGTCCTGCCTCGTTTCTGTCGTTCACAAGTTATTTGGATTCATCATGATATGGGAATTGCCCGGCGCGGCTCCGTCCCCGATAGTGGGAGACGATTGATTGCTGTAACGCCCCCTGTCCCTTGTGGAGGGTCCCGACATGGCATCGGCCGCTGCCAAGAGGATTCTGGTCTTCGTTGTATTGCTGGGGTTTCTGGTCGCCCTGGGCGCCATAACGGCGGCGCCGGCCGGGTCCCAGACCGCCGAGGATTGCCTCGACTGCCACGACGACGAGGACCTGACCAAGAACCGGGACGACAGGGTTGTCTCCCTCCATGTGGACATCGACCTCTACTTGGCTTCGATCCACGGCGTCGAAGGTCTGGAGTGCATCGACTGCCACATGGACCTGGAAGACTTCGACGGCGAGCACGCCGAGGAACTCGAATCCGTGGACTGCGCCATGTGCCACGACGATGTGGCCGAGGTGTACGGGGAGAGCCTCCACGGCCAGGCTGTGGCCCGCGGCGTGGATCTGGCCCCCCAGTGCTGGTCCTGCCACGGCGCCCACGAGATCACGCCGCCGGAGGATCCCGCCTCCACCGTGAACCGTTTCAACATCCCCATCATGTGCGGGCGCTGCCACAAGGAGGGCACACCGGTCAGCGACTTCTCCACCGTGGACCAGGACAGCGTGCTCGAGCACTACGCCATGTCCATCCACGGCGAGGGCCTGTACCGCCGGGGTCTGACCGGCACCGCCGTCTGTTCGGACTGCCACACGGCCCACGACGTGCGGCCTCACGAGGACCCGGCCTCGTCCATCCACCGGGACAACGTGGCCGCCACCTGCCAGCAGTGCCACGGACGTATCGAGGACGTGCACCAGAAGGTCATCCAGGGCGAGTTGTGGGAGGCCCAGCCCCACATGGTGCCCGCCTGCATCGAGTGCCACGAGCCCCACGAAGTGCGCCGCGTCTATTACGACGAGGGCATGAGCGATCCCGAGTGCCTGGCCTGCCACGGCCGCGACAACCTGACCGCCGCCGACGGCCGCTCCATGGCTGTGGACCACGATCAGATCATCGGGTCGGCCCATGAAAAAGTGCGCTGCATCCAGTGCCACACGGGCGCCGAGCCCAACCACGAACGACCCTGCGACACGGTGCCCAGCCGGGTGGACTGCGCCGTCTGCCACGCCGGCGTGGTGGAGACCTACGAGTCGAGCATCCACGGCCTGCTGGCCGACCAGGGCGACCCGGACGTGCCCGGCTGCACCGACTGCCACGGCACCCACGGGGCCCTCCTGCACAGCGATCCCGAGTCGCCGACCCACGTGCGCAGCATTCCCGATCTGTGCGGCCGTTGCCACGATGCGGGCGGCGTGGTGGAGCAGCGCCAGGGCGAGGGCACCGGCGGTATGGTGGCCAACTACCGCCAGAGCGTCCACGGCCGGGGCCTGGAGCAGTCGGGCCTGCTGGTCACCGCCACCTGCACCGACTGCCATTCCACTCACGGCGTGTTGCCGGCGGAGGACGTGAACTCCTACATCCACCGTTCGCGCATCGCCGACACCTGCGCCCAGTGCCACGAGGGCATCGATCGGGAGTTCCGCCGGTCCATCCACTTCACCGGACACGGCACGGACGAGCACCCGCTGCCCATGTGCAACGATTGCCACTCCTCCCACGAGATCGCCCGCACGGACGCCGAAGGCTTCAAGCTGCAGATCGTCAACTCCTGCGGCGCCTGCCACGAGGAGGTCACCGAGACCTACTTCGAGACCTACCACGGCAAGGTCTTCGCCCTGGGCTACACCGAGACCGCCAGCTGCGCCGACTGCCACGGCCAGCACGACGTGCTGCCGCCGGATGATCCCGGGTCGACCCTCTCGCGGGACAACATCGTGGCCACCTGTGCCGAGTGCCATCCCCAGGCCCACCGCCAGTTCGCGGGCTACCTGACCCACGCTACCCACCACGACAAGGACAAGTACCCGTTCATATACTGGACGTGGCTGTTCATGACTGCCCTGCTGGTGGGCACGTTCACAGTTTTCGGCATCCACACCCTGCTGTGGATCCCGCGATCGATCCAGGCCATCAAGCACTCGCGGCAACTCCGGAAGCAGGCGGTTGGCCAGAAGCAGTTCCGGCGCTTCAACCGGCTGTCGCGCATGCTCCACATCCTGGTCATCGTCAGCTTCCTGACCCTGGCCGTGACGGGCATGGTCCTCAAGTTCAGCTACCTGCCCTGGGCCCAGTGGCTGGCCCGCGTGCTGGGCGGGTTCCAGTCGGCCGGCACCCTGCACCGCCTGGGGGCTGGGGTGACGTTCTTTTACTTCGCGCGCCACATCGCCGATCTTTTCCAGAAGCGTAGCCGGTCGGGCAAGTCCTGGCAGGAGTTCATCTTCGGCTCCGAGGGTATGTTCTTCAACAAGCGCGACGGCGCCGAGTTCGTGGAGACGCTGAAGTGGTTCGTAGGCAAGGGCGAGCGGCCCCGCTACGGGCGCTGGACCTACTGGGAGAAGTTCGACTACTTCGCCGTCTTCTGGGGCGTGGGCATGATCGGCTTCAGCGGCCTGATCCTGTGGTTCCCCGAGGTCTTCACCTACGTCCTGCCGGGCTGGTTCATCAACGTGGCGACCATCATCCACTCGGACGAGGCGTTGCTGGCCACCGGCTTCATCTTCACGATCCACTTCTTCAACACCCACTTCCGCCCGGACCGGTTCCCCATGGACCCGGTGATCTTCACGGGCCGGATGACCCTGGAGGAGTTCAAGGAGGACCGGCCCCGCGAGTACGAGCAGCTCGTGGCCGAGGGCCGGCTGGAGGAGCACATGGTCGAACCCCTGGAGGAGGGTTTCGTCAAGGCGCTCAAGATCTTCGGATTCACTGCCCTGACCGTCGGCATGTCGTTGATCGTCCTGATCATCTGGGCGGTGCTGTTCGGTTACCAGTAGCGACACGGGAGCATCCGACACGGGAGGCGAAGGGATGGACGGAATGAAGCGCGGAATCGTACTGGTGTGCGGAATGGCCCTGTGGCTGGCCGTCGGTGCCGCGGGTGCGGAGCAGGGCAGCTACTGGTACGCGGTGGACCATGTGACCACCGTGGACGAGGACGCACGCATGGTGGTCTGGGCCACCCTGCCGCCGGACTGGCACGGACAGGCGATCACGGTCGGGAACATCGTTCCCGAGCCAGTGGGTGTCTTTAGGGACCCCCGCACGGGCAACCGCGTGGTGGAGTGGCTGGTGGAGCCCGAAGCGGGCAACCCTGTCCTCAGCACGTTCTTCCACTACGAATTCGATTTCACTGAGCGGCCGGTGCGCATGGCGATCGATCCCGCGGCGGTGAAGCCCTACGACGAGGACTCCGAATTCTTCCGGACCTACACAGCTCCGGAAACCTGGATCCCCGTGGACGGCCCGGTCCGCCACCGGGCCCTGGCCATCGTGGGCGGGGAGACGAACCCCTGGTTGCAGGCCGGCCTCATCTACGACTGGATCATCGGCGAGCTGGTCTTCGAGATTCCCGGGCCCGCGGGTCGCGACGCAGCCTCGGTGCTGGACGCTCGCCGCGGCGAGTGCGAGCAGTTCAGCGTGCTCATGGTGGCCATGTGCCGCTCGCTCGGCATTCCCGCCCGCACCGTGACCAACGCCTGGACCACCGGCGGCGACCACGTCTTCGTGGAATTCTGGCTCGAGGGCTACGGCTGGGTGCCGGCCGACCCCTCCCTGGGCCAGATGCTCGGTCCCGGCGGCGGCGGTTTCGGGAGCGAGGACGTGACCTCCATCATGGAGTCCCGCAACGTGCCCCTGGGCGATCCCCGCTGGTTGCTGGGCAATCTTTTCGACGGCCGCCTGGTCATCAGCGTCGGCAACGACATCGCCTTCGACTCGCCCACCCTCGGCCGCCGGGTCACCCTGCACAGCGCCCGGCCGGGCGGCGACCGGGCGCGCCCGGACGGCTTCCTCATCGAGGGTCTGAACGACGATCTGGTCCACGGCGGCTTCTTCGTTTTCGGTCGGCGCCTGGCCGACGAGGACGAAGCCCACGATCTGACCCATCACCGTCTGGCCGACCGTTTCTTCGACGTGGGCATGGTGGACATCGTCGAGGACGTGTGCCGCGCCTCCATCGAGCAGGACGCGGCGGGGGTCACGCCCTGGCTGAACATGGGCCGCGTCTACATGCACAAGGGCCAGTACTACAAGGCCGAGGCGGCCTTCAAGCGAGCCCTCATCACGCCTTCGGCCAAGCGCACGGAGCGCCTGGCCGGCCTCATCTGGGCCCACAACTACCTGGGCAACCTCTACGACCTCATGGACCGGCGGGACATGGCGCTGGCCGAGTACCAGGCGGTGGTCGAGCGGGGTAACAATTTCAGGGGGGCTGTTGACTATGCGGGGCGGTTCCTGGAGGAGCCGTTTACCGGGCAGTAGGCAGACAGACGAAGGCCCCACTCCGAGCGCGTTGCGCAGCCGCGCTCGGAGTGGGGCCTTCGTCTGTCTGCCCGCCACCGGTAGGTGGCTGGGCTCCAGGGCTTCCGCGGCGGTGGGGGATGGCTGGCGGGTGTGTGGGGGGGGCAGTGGTAGGGTGATTGGGTTGTTCTGCGTATGGGTTCCCCCGGAGGAGATGGTTATGAAGCGACTCGTTCTGGTGTGTCTGGTCGTGGGTCTGGCGTCGGTCTTGCCGGCGGCCGCGGAGCAGTCCGAGGCCGATCAGGCCGCCACGATGGAAGCCTGGATCAAGGCGGCGGAGCCGGGAGAGGTGCACGCCTTCCTGGCCAAACGCGCCGGCAAGTGGGATGTGACCGGCAAGATGTGGCTGCAGCCGGGCGCCGAGCCCATGGAATCCACCAGCACGGCGGAGGCCGAGAGGGTCCTCGGCGGACGCTTCCTCATGGAGAAGATCGTGGGCACGAGCCTGGCCGGCCCGTTCGAGGGGCTGAGCATCCTGGGCTGCGACAACACCACCGGCGTCGCGACCAACATCTGGTACGACACCATGGGCACCATGCTGGACGTGGCCTCGGGCCAGGAGATGGCCTACCGCACGGTCACCACCTTCAAGGACGACGACCACCTGGTCTTCGAGTACTACATGACGCCTCCCGGCGCCGAGGAGGTCCTGACCATGGTCCGCGATTACACCCGCGCCGACTAAGCCGAGTCCACGAAGGCGGGACGCCCCCCCCGGCGGCCCTCTTCCACGCACGTGCTGCGAAGTTGGGTTCGCTCACGAAGAGGACGGGACGGCGTTGGCCGATGGTCTCCGACCAAGAACCGCCGTCCCGTCCTCTTCGTGAGCGGACCCTACTTAGCCCGCACCAACTCGATCTCCAACTCGATCTCCACGTCGTTTCCCACCACGAGCCCCCCCGCCTCCAGGGCCTTGCTCCAGGTGAGACCGAAGTCGCGCCGGTCGATCTTGCCCTCGGCGCTGAAGCCCATGCGGGTGTTGCCCCAGGGGTCATTGACCTGGCCCAGGTATTCCAGCTCGAGTTCGACGGTTTTCGTCACGCCGTGCAGGGTGAGTTCGCCCGTGAGGACGCCGTCCCCGCCGTCCGTGGCGACGCCCGTCGACTTGAACGTCATGGTGGGGAACTTCTCCACGTCGAAGAAGTCGGCGCCCGTGAGATGCTCATCCCGCTTCTCATTGCCCGTGTCCACCGAGGCTACCTGAATGGTGATCTCGGCCAGGAAGGTCGCCGGTTTGTCGGCCTCGCCCGTGAGGGTGCCCGTGACGTCGCCGAAGCTGCCCGTCACCTTGCTGATGGCCATGTGCTTCACCTTGAAGCCCACGTGGCTATGGCTGGCGTCCAGGTTCCAGTCGGCGGCCGCTGCGGGCAGGGCCAGGAGCACCGTGGCGCTCAGAACCATGAAGCCCAGCAGGCTCTTGCGGGTCGTTTTCATGTCCGTTCCTCCTATGGGAAGGCCCCGTCGGGACGGGGCCAGAAATATCATCGTCTCTTGTCAATCACGTCTACGAAGACCCGTGTCGGGCCGCAATGCGGTGCTCGTCCAGGCCGACCCAGAAGGCCTCGGTCCCGTGCAGCATCTCGATGCCGCCTTTGATGAACTTCTCCTCATCGAAGCCGTCCTCGAAGTACAGCTCCTCGAGTTCGTCCATGACGTGGTCCGCGTGCTGTTCCTCGATGCGGTCGTGCCAGGTGAAGAAGGCCAGGGGTAGATCCGGTTGTTCGGCCCGTTTGAAGGCGTCCAGGCCGGCCACGAGCTGCTTCCAGAAGCCGGCCGCTGCCCAGTTCTCCACGGCGAAGCTGGCGCCTTCGGCGATGTTGGGATCCTTGTTGCCGTAGATGGCGGCGAGCTGGTCGCAGAAGAAGAGAGTGGCGGGGGTGCCGTGGCGGCGCTTGCCCAGGTCGTTGAATTCCAGGCCGAGCTTGGAGCCCATGCGCACGAGCCACTCGAAGTGGGCCGCCCGGAAGCGGAAGGTGCCGCCGTCCACGGTGCCCTCGATGGACACGATGTCCGGGTCGCCCTCGCGGTCGGTGTCGTCCACGTCACCCAGGCTGACGCCGGGCTTGTTGAAGATCACGCCGAGCTCGTTGGCCAGGATCTCCTTGCCGGCGCGCATGCCCTCGAGGGAACCGGCGTTGATGGTCTTCAGGAGCTGGGCGATGAGGAAGAGGTTCGAGAAGACCGAGAACTGGACCACGAAGTGGCGCACGTCGTCGCGGGCGACATCCCCGCCGGCGAACCAGGCGCAGTAGCGGTTGTCGGTGATGACCGGGTGGGTCATGAGTTCGCGGTTGCAGCGGTCGACGAAGGCGGCGAAGCGCTCGGCCTCGGCAGCGCTTATCTCGCTTTTCTCGACCATGGTTTCGATGCGGTCGGAGACGGTCAACGTCATGGGCATCCTCCTGGCGGCGGTGGCAGCGGGTTAGAAATGGCCGGGGCCGGGAAACCGGCGGATCGTCGTATGGAATCAAGATAAATTCAGTCTTTTGAAACCGCACGCGCGACTCACCGGGACGTTCGACGCAACCGGACGTTGCGCAGATTCGTTTGGAAGGGATAATGGGTGGAGGGACGAACCAGGCAACCACGGGAGACACGATGGCGGGCACCGGACGCAAATGGCTGGTAGGTTGTGGGGTGGGTTGTGCGGTGACGGCGCTGCTCGGCATCATCATCACCGTGGGCGGTGGGTTGCTCATGTCGCGGCCCCTGAACCGCGCCGCTTCGACCCAGGAGGAGTTGACCGAGCGCTACGGAGACCGTAGCGCGTACCGGCCGCCCCTGGAGGGACTGGACCGCCACCAGTTGAAACGTTTCATCGCCGTACGCCGGGACCTGCAGCCCCTGTGTGTCGATTTCCGGGAAATCGGGGACCGATTCCGGGCCATGGACGAAATGGACAGCGGTAACGATGACCCGGGTGCGGGCGAGGTGATCAAGGCCGTGGGCGGGGTCATGGGCGCCGCCTTCGGCATGGCCGGCAAGCTGGGCACTTTCAGCGAGACGCGAAACAAGGCCCTGCTGGCCCAGGAGATGAGCCTCGGCGAGTACGCCTGGATCTATGTCCTGGCCTATAACTCGTGGCTGGCGCACCCGCCCAACGAGAGCTTCGAGGAGGGCGAGACCGGCCTCTATTCGCGAGCCGAGCGGCGCACCTTGCACACGTTGCTCGACCAGCACGCCGACGACCTGGCCGAAGCGGGCCGCCTGGCGGAATCGCGGCTCTGGCGGGGCGAGGCGGAATTGGTCATGGAGCGCAGCGCAGGCGCGCCGTTCACGACGGAGGGTCTGCCCCTGGAGATCCGGGCCGAACTGGAGGCGTTCCGGCATAAACTCGAAGACCTGTACTGCCCCGACACGGCCAGCTTCGAGTGGTCGCAGGTGAAGAAGAAGGGTGGCTTCGGGTTCGAAGCGAATTGACCATCCCCGAAGGGAAAAACGTGCAGCGCATCGCCGTCGTCTCGGACATCCACAGCAATCTACAGGCTCTGGAAGCCGTACTCGCGCGCATCGACGAGCTGGGCTGCGACACCATCTGGTGCCTGGGTGATATCGTCGGCTACGGAGCCCGGCCCTCGGCGTGCCTGGGCCTGCTTCGCGACCGGGGCACCATCTTCGTCCAGGGCAACCACGACGCGGCCGTGGCCCAGGTCACGGACACCATCTGGTTCAACCTCCACTCGCGCCTGGCGGTGGAGCATAACCGCAAGCTCCTGGACACCGCCGAAATCGACTTCCTGGTCGGCCTGCCCACCCGGCGCGACCTGGAGGACGGCACGGTCATCTGCCACGGCTCGCCTGGCGACCGGGACCGCTACCTCCTGGACACCAACCTCATGGAGGAGGTGCGCCTGGAGCAGGAGGCCGCCCAGGGGCCGGGCCTGACCTGGTTCGGGCACACGCACCAGCCGGTGTGGCACCTGGAGAAACCCCTGACGCTGGAGCCGGGCCGCGCCCAGATGGTGCCGGAGGGACGGCGCCTCCTGATCAACCCCGGCAGCGTGGGACAGCCGCGTGACGGTGACCCCCGCTCCTCCTTCGGCTTCTGGGACCGCACCGCCGGTGAGATGTCCCTCGAAAGGGTGGAGTACGACCTGGAAGAGGCCCGGCGGGACATCCTGGCCGCGGGTCTTCCCGAACGCCTGGGCGATCGTTTGCGCAGCGGTCTGTAGATCTGCATTTGAGCGCAGTTTTTTCGGCACTTCGCCCGCAGGATCACCTATAGTACCCGGCGATGAAACCGGTCCCGAGGCGACCCGGCCGGGCGCCGCCCCAACCAACCACGCACCGCGCGGGAGAGGAACCCCAACATGACCATCGAGACGACCAAGGACCTGGTGAGTGGAGCCTACGCGACCACCCGGCGCAACCTCGAAGTCGTGCGCGGGCGCCTCGGCCGTCCCCTGACCCTGGCCGAGAAGGTTCTCTACGGGCACCTGGCCGACGCGGCGGGGCAGGAGCTCGCCCGAGGCGAGGCCACCCTGGCCCTGAGGCCGGACCGGGTCGCCATGCAGGATGCCACTGCCCAGATGGCCATCCTCCAGTTCATGCAGGCCGGCCGTGACGAGACCGCCGTCCCGACCACCGTGCACTGCGACCACCTGCTGCTGGCCCACAAGGGCGCCGCCCACGACAAGGCCCACGCCCTGGACGTGAACAAGGAGGTCTACGGCTTCCTCAGTTCCGCGGCCGACCGTTACAACATGGGTTTCTGGAAGCCAGGCAGCGGCATCATCCATCAGATCGTCCTGGAGAACTACGCTTTCCCCGGCGGCCTGATCATCGGTACCGACAGCCACACCCCCAACGGCGGCGGCCTGGGCATGGTGGCCTGCGGCGTGGGGGGCGCCGACGCGGTGGACGTCATGGTGGGCATGAACTGGGAAGTGAAGGACCCGAAGATCATCGGCGTGAAGCTCACCGGCGCGCCCAGCGGCTGGACCGCCCCTAAGGACGTCATCCTCAAGCTGCTGGGGATCCTCACGGTCAAGGGCGGCACCAACGCCATCATCGAGTACTTCGGACCGGGCACCGCGGCCCTCAGCTGCACGGGCAAGGCCACCATCACCAACATGGGGGCCGAGTTGGGCGCCACCACCAGCATCTTCCCCTGGGACGACCGCATGGGCGCCTACCTGAACGCCACCCAGCGGGCGGACCTGGCCGAACTGGCCGCCGCGAACAACGATCTGTTGACGGCCGATCCGGAAGTGGCGGCGAATCCGGAGGAGTACTACGACCAGGTCATCGAGATCGACCTGTCGACCTTGGAGCCCCACCTGGTGGGTCCCCACTCGCCGGACATCGCCCACCCGGTGGGACGCATGGCCGCCGATACGGATGCCGAGGGCTACCCGGAGGCGCTCACCGCCGCCCTCATCGGCAGCTGCACCAACAGCAGCTACGAGGACATCTGTCGGGCCACCGACGTGGCCGAGCAGGCGGTGGCCAAGGGCCTGAAGATGAAGGCTCCCCTGTGGGTCTCCCCGGGCAGCGACCAGATCTACGAGACCATCAAGCGCGACGGCCAGCTGGCCAAGCTCGAGGCCGTGGGGGCCACGGTTCTGACCAACGCCTGCGGTCCCTGCATCGGCCAGTGGCAGCGGGACGACATTTCCGATGGCGACGCCAACAGCATCGTCACCAGCTTCAATCGCAACTTCAAGAAGCGCGCGGACGGCAACCCGGAAACCCACGCCTTCATCGGCTCGCCGGAGATCGTCATGGCCTACGGACTGGCCGGCACCCTGAAGTTCAATCCCCTGACCGACGACCTGACCAGCGAGTCGGGCGCCGCGGTGAAGCTGAGTCCGCCCGCCGTGGCGGACGAACTGCCCCGGGACGGTTTCGTCACCTCCGCCGGTGGCTACCAGGCCCCGAGCGAGGGCACCGAAGGCGAGGTCGTCGTGAGTCCGGACAGCGAGCGCCTGGCCCTGCTGGAGCCTTTCAGCGCCTGGGACGGCGGCGACTACGCGGGCCTGCCTTTGCTCATCAAGGCCCTGGGCAAGTGCACCACCGACCACATCTCCATGGCCGGCCCGTGGCTCAAGTTCCGCGGCCATCTGGACAACATCTCCAACAACATGCTCATCGGCGCCGTGAACGCCTTCACCGAGGAGACCAACAGCGTCAGGAACGTGGAGACGGGTGAGTACGACGCGGTCCCGGCCACGGCCCGGGACTACAAGGCTCGCGGCCTGCGCTGGGTCGTGGTCGGCGACGAGAACTACGGCGAGGGCTCCAGTCGCGAGCACGCCGCCATGGAGCCGCGCCACCTGGGCTGCGCCGCGGTCATCGTGCGCAGCTTCGCCCGCATCCACGAGACGAATCTCAAGAAGCAGGGGATCCTACCCCTGACTTTCAGCGACCCGGCCGACTACGACAAGGTGGCCGAGGGGGATCGGTTCGACCTGGTGGGGCTGGCCGATCTGGCGCCGGGGAAGAGCGTGGGTTGCGTCCTGCACCACGCCGACGGGTCCGAGGACCGGTGCGAACTGGGCCATACGATGACCGTCGAACAGATCGAGTGGTTCCGGTTCGGGTCGGCGTTGAACCGAATCAAGGCCGAGGGGTGAAAGGAACCGGGGGAGTCGCGGGCGTCGCCGGGATACGCTTGGTCCTGCGGCCCGGCGAACGTATCCCGGCGACGCCCGCGACTCCCCCGGCCGTGCCTTCTCCCTCGGAACGTGAAGGTGTGGCGAGAACAGGTTGGGCATAGGCGAGGGAGTCCCGACCGGTCGACGGGGGCGGTCGCATGCGGGTGCATTTCGAGGATCGTGAGTCCTGGCGCGGATGGCTCGACGAGAACCTCCGTGAGACGCGAGAGGTCTGGTTGGTCTTCGATAAGACGCATACCGGGCGCCGGTGCATCACCTACGACGCCGCCGTCGAGGAAGCTCTTTGTGTCGGCTGGATCGACAGCATCATCAAGCGTCTCGACGGCGAACGGTACATGCGGAAATTCACGCCTCGTACGAACACGGGCAACTGGTCGAAGTCGAACCTCAGGCGGGTCGAGAAGCTCGTGGCCGCCGGCCGGATGACCGCGGCGGGGTTGGCGAAGCTGAAACCCGATGCCCGGCAGGTGCAGCAGGCTTCGTCCGGGACCGTCGAAGTACCGGATTTCTTCGCGGAGGCGCTGGCGGGAAACAAGCCCGCCCGGGAGTTCTTCAACGGGCTCGCGCCTTCGTACCGGCGGCATTTCATCGGCTGGGTGGGTTCCGCCAAGGGCGAGGAGACCCGCGAGAGACGCCTCGCGGAAGCACTGTCACTTCTTCAGCAGCAAAAGAAGTTGGGCATGAAGTGATGCGGCCCTGCAGAAGTTTTTAGCCGACGAAGCGACTACCCCGGAGGATGGATTCGTGAACGAAACGAGCCTGGCGGGGCGGCGAGCCCTGGTCACCGGCGCCAGCCGCGGCATCGGCCGCGCCATCGCCGAGATACTGGCCGAGGCGGGAGCCTGTGTGGCCGTCCATTTCCGTTCCGCCGCGGATGAGGCGGCGGCGGTCGTGGCCGGAATGCCGGGGGAGGAGCACGTCACCGTGGGCGCCGATCTGGGGGATTCCGGACAGGCGCGCGAACTGCCCGACCGGGTCGCCGACGCCTTGGGCGGCCTGGACATCGTGGTCAACAACGCCGGCATCTTCGAGCCCCATGACCCGGCCGGTTCCGACGACTCGGCCTGGCTCGGGGCCTGGGACCGTACCCTGGCCGTGAACCTCACCGGCCCCGCCCTGGTGATCCGCGGCGCCGTATCCCACCTGGAAGCCGCCGGCGGCGGTCACGTGGTGAACATCTCCAGCCGCGGCGCCTACCGCGGCGAACCCGGCGCACCCGCCTACGGTGCCGCCAAGGCCGGCCTCAACAGCCTCACCCAGTCCCTGGCCCTGGCCCTCGCCTCCAGGAATATCCACGTGGTCGGCGTCGCCCCCGGCTGGGTCGAATCCGACATGACGCGCGAGTACCTGGCCGGCCCCCTGGGCGCAGAGATCCGCGCCCAAAGCCCCCACTACCGCGTAGCAACAGCCGACGAGGTCGTTTTGCTGGTGGTCTCGGGAAAGGCAGACGCTCTGACAGGCGCCATCATCGACGTCAACATGGCTTCCTATTTACGCTGATCCGACAGGCAGAGGAGGTGGTAGGGGGTTCTGGATACGCTTGGGCCTGCGGCCCTGCGAACGTATCCAGAACCCCCTACCACCTCCTCTGCCTATCAGACCAGGTCAACTATGGAGCCATAGTCCGGATCGAAGAGGCGCTTGTAGATGCGTGACGCGAATCCGTCCGTCATGTTCGCTAGATAGTCGCAGATCACCCGGGCCTTCCGCGCCTCGGTCTCGGCGGCGTCCATCTCCTGGGCCAGGGCCGCCGAGAGCAGGGCCTGGGGGCGGTCGCTGCCCAGGTAGTTGTCGATCAGGGCGCCGAAGATGCGCTCGAGCATGAAGCCGCCCTTGTGCTCGAGCTGGCACACCTGGGGCGATTGGAAGACGACTTCCCGGGCCAGGCGGGCGTAGAGTTTCTGCTCCTTGGCCGCGGCCGGGTCGATGGCCAGGCCGAACCGGTAGCGGTTGGTCAGGTCGGCCAGGAAGTTATCCCGCTCGACCAGGGTGCAGGCCCCGACGAAGGTCCCGATGCGCCGGTTCATGACCCGTTCCAGCTCGTTTCCCGCCAAGGCGTCGATCAGTCCCTCCACCGCGCGCTCGTCGTCCCTATCCAGATCCCGGGCGGCGGCCCAGCGCTGCAAGGCGTCGATGGTCACGAAGCCGGCGTTGGCGCTGTCCACCAGGTCGTTCAGTGAATAGGCCGTGTCGTCGGCCCAGTCCATGATCTCGCACTCGAGGCTGCGGAAACCGTTGCGCGGTTTGCCGGGGGCGAGGTCATCGGGGAAGGGTCTGCCCTCGCAGACGAACTCCAGGTACTGCTGCTGGTCGTCGTAGAGGAAGTGGTTGTGCGGGTCGTCCCACTCGCGAAAGAGCGTCTTGTACTTGAGGACGCCGTCCATGAAGGCGCGGGTGGGATTCAGTCCGCGGCGGCTGCGGCCGCTGGTGAAGATGATGCGGGTGATCAGGCGCAGGGTCTGGGCGTTGCCCTCGAAGCCTCCCCAGGGCTTCATGAGCCGGTGCAGGGTGGCCTCGCCCGCGTGGCCGAAGGGCGGGTGACCGATGTCGTGGGCCAGGGCGCAGCTCTCGACCAGGGCGGTGTCGATGTGGAAGCCGGGACGCAGGTGCGGTGCCTCGGCGTTGAGGGAGCGGGCGATGGAACCGGCGATCTGGCTCACTTCGATGGAGTGGGTCAGGCGGGTGCGGTAGAAATCGTACTCGCCAGACAGGAAGACCTGGGTCTTGGCCTGGAGGCGGCGAAAGGCCGAGTTGTGGATCAGCCGGTCCTTGCCTCGCTGGAAGACCGAGCGGTAGTCCGGGTCATGCGGCTCCAGCTCGGTGCGGTCGAAGTCGTTGTAGAAGGCGTTGCTCATGGCGTCGTCTCCGGAGTGGGGCCGCGGCGCTGGCGCACCGCTTCGTAGAGGAGAACGGCGGCCGAGGCGGCCACGTTCAGGGAATCGCCGGTGCCGGCCATGGGGATGGATACGGCGGACCGAGCGCGGGCCAGCCAGGCCGCGGTCAGGCCCGTATCCTCGGCACCCAGGACCACGGCCACCGGGCCGGCCAGGTCGCAATCGCACCAGGAGAGGTCCGCGTCGGGGCTGGTGGCCACGGCGACTATTCCGTGCGCAGCGAACCAGGCGGCAGCCTCGTCAACGTCCGCCAGGGCCGTGGGCAGGCTGAAGCACGCGCCCCGGGAGGCGCGCAGGACGTTGGGGTTGTGCAGGTCCGTGCCCCCGGCGCAGACTACGAGCCCGTGAGCCCCGGCGCCGTCGGCGATGCGTTGCACGGCACCCAGATTGCCCGGTTTCTCCACCGCCTCCAGGACCACGTACAGGGCGGGTTCCGTCGCGGGCGCTGTCCAGTCCGCCAGGCTCGCCGCGACTTGCGGGGCCACCACCAGCAGACCCGCTGATCGCTCGCGGTAGGCGACCCGGTCCATGACCGTGGGGGCAACCTCCACCGCGGGCACGCCGCCGGCGGTGATCCGGCCGCGCAGTTCCGCCGTGGCCGGCGCTTCCTGTTCCGGGCAGAACCAGACTTCAGTGCAGGGGTGGCCGGCGGCGAGGGCGCGGGCAATGACCAGAGGTTCCTCAACAATGGTTAGACCCAGGCGGTCCCGCTCGCGCCGGTTGCGCAGGCGGACCAGGTCCTTGACCCGGCTGTTGGCCGTGCTGGTGATGCGGGCGGTACTCGCCATGGGGGTCCTTTCGGGCGCACGGTCGTAGGGATCGTATCGCGGCGCCGATTATCGGGGGGGAAGTCGGTCAGGTCGAGAGAAATGGCATATGCGGAGGGGGGAGGCGGAGCGCACACCGACGGGCGCGCCCTGCTCTGTTCAGTCCCGGACGGCGGTCACGTCCTCCAGGGCGGCCGTGTATCGATGGTCGGATTGAAGGATGTGTTCGATGAGCCAGTGCCAGAGCATCTCGGCTACGCGGCTGTGATCGAAGTCCGTGTCGGATCTGAAGGCATTCATTTGCGCGGCGATGCGCCCTTTCATGGCGTCATGCTCCCGCCGATGATTCTCCAGATCCTCGTACCCTGCCTGTTCCAGCATCCGTTCCTCGGACCAGAAATGGTAGCGCGAGTAGATCTCCATCTCGTCCAGGATATCGTGGACGATACGGTCATGACAGTCGGCATCGTCCACCTGGTGGAGGCGCTCGATGAATTCCAGCCATTTCCGGTGCTGACGGTCGAGTTCCTCGTTGCCGACGCTGAATTCTTCCTTCCATTCGATGAGCGGCATGATGGGGTCCTTTCGGCCGGCTGTGGGTAACGCGACGGTGATATCCTACAGTCCCACCGGGAATCGTCCGCCGCCGAGCAGACTGAAGAGAAAATACGGGATACCCTGATTGCGAAGTAGATCATATGAGCCTATAAAAAGTACGGAAACCGCGAAAGAGTCCTTAATTCCCGGCGCTAAGCGTCGATGAATGGGGTGTAGTCGGTACATTCCTCGGTAACAGGAGGCATTGGGGATGAAGATCCTCGTCGTCGACGACTCCCGGGCCATGCGGCGCATTGTCCAGCGGACGATCCGCCAGGCCGGACACAAGGGTCACGACATCATCGAAGCAGAGAATGGGCGCGAAGCCCTGGACCTGGTGGGTACGGAGAATCCCGAACTTATCCTGTCCGACTGGCATATGCCCGAGATGGACGGTTTGGAGTTCCTGACCGCGCTCAAGGAGCAGGGTTCGGAGATCCCGTTCGGCTTCGTCACGTCCGAAAGCACGAAGGAAATGCGCGATATCGCGGCCCAGGCCGGCGCCAATTTCCTGTTGGCCAAGCCGTTCACGCCGGAAGACATGAAGCAGATTCTGGACCACTTCGTGACCAGTTGAGCAAGGCGCCCCGCACCCGCCGGCCACGCCGCGGGTCCGACGGAGGGAGTTGGATTCCATGTCCGAGACCGCACCGACCACGACGAGCATTACGAGCGCGTCCGCGCCGCCCATTTCGTACCTGGAAGCGGCGGTAAAGGCCCTCGTGGAGTGCTGTAGTGTCCAGATGAGCCTCTCACTCGAGTCCGATTGGCAGCCGTACGGAGCGGGCGCTATCGACCATATGCACGGTGCGGCCATCGATCTCGGCACGGCCGGCGGCGCGTGGCGCATGTACGTCTTCTGTCCCGACGGCACGGCTGCCAGTCTAGCGCGGATCATGTTCGACCTGCCGCCCGACGAGGATCCCGAGGCCGAGGACATGGAAGACTGCCTTTGTGAGGTGGTCAACATCTCCGCCGGCTACCTGAAGTCGCTGAACGACGAACTCGCTTCTTTCGAACTACGACTGCCCGGCTTCCTCGTGCCGGAAGAGCGCCCGAACGACTTGGGCCTCCACACCGAGGAGCGCGCACGCCGTCTTTGCAGCGGCGAAGACATCGAATTGCTTACCACCTTTGTCTGGCATGAGGAGTCCTGACATGAGCATCACCCTCCCCGACGCGATCAACGTGACCCAACTGCTGGAGATGCTCGTGGGCAAGCCCTCGGGCCTCGTGCGCGGCGGTGGCGAACTGGACGTGACCCAGGCTCCGGCTGGAACCTACGTCTCCTTCCTCGTCGACAGCGAGGGGAACAAGGTCGGCGCCATCGTGGCCGATCTCACCGCGGCGCTGCATCTTGGCGGTTCCATGATCATGCTCCCGGAGGGCGCCCTCAAGGAGGAGCAGGCCAGGGGGCAGGCTCCCGAGTCCGTCGTCGATGCCATCGGCGAGATCTTCAACAACCTGCGGGCGCTCGTGAACCGGAACGACCGGAATCCCCACGTGACCCCGTCGGACCCAGTGCTGCTGGCCGATACGGCCCCCGGCGACGTCGCGCGACTCGGTGAGGCGGCCAAGTCGCTGACACTCGGCGGCGCCACGCCGTTCGGCCAGGGCAACGTGGTGCTACTGTCTCTCTGATCGGAATTCCCGAACAGGAAGCGCGAGAGGCGCTCAACCGGAAGGGTTGAGCGCCTTTCTCGTGCGATTCACCGCGCGCATGAGGTGGGATCCGATGGCGTCCAGGGGCACGATCTTCTCGGCGGCGCCTATTTCGGCGGCGGCCTTGGGCATGCCGTAGACCACGCAGGTCTCCTCGTCCTGGGCGAACGTGGGCGAGCCGGTCTGCCGCATGCGCAGCAGGCCTTCAGCGCCGTCCTTGCCCATGCCCGTCAGCAGGGCGCCAATGGCGCGGGAGCCGGCGATTCGGGCCACCGAGTCGAACAGCACGTCGACCGAGGGCCGATGGTGGTTGTAAGGCGGATCTTCGCTGAGGACGACCCGGTAGCCGCCGGCGGCGGACTTGATGCGGAGTTGAAAGTCGCCGGGCGCCACGAGGGCCAATCCCTGTTCCAGCCGGTCACCGTCGACGGCCTCACGCACCTGCATGGGCATGGTCTGATCCAGGCGGCCGGCGAAGTGGCGCGTGAAGCCGGGTGGCATATGCTGGACGATGATGATGGGCGGCGCATCTTCGGGCAGGGTCGCCAGGACGCACTCCAGGGCGGTGGTGCCGCCGGTGGAAGCACCCAGGGCCAGGATGCGGTCGGTGGTGTGGCCGAGCTTCTCCGCTCGTGCATCAGTGGTCGGTTGCGGGCGGACCTTGACCGCGGGACGTTTGGCCACCCGGACGCCGGCGGCGGTCTTGACCCGGGCCGTCAGCCGGTCGAGTCTCTCCTTGAGATCCTCGCCCGCCCGCGGCTTGGCGAAGATGTCCACGGCGCCGAGTTCGAGGGCGCGCAGGGCCTGTTCGCTACCCTCGGAGGATGCGGAGGAGACCACGACCACCGGGAGAGGGTACTGGGCCATGAGTTTGCCCAGGAAGGTCAGGCCGTCCATGCGTGGCATGTTGATGTCCAGGGTCAGGACCTGGGGGCGCAGCGAGGCTATCAGTTCGCGGGCCTGGTAGGGGTCCTCGGCGGTGCCCACGACCTCCAGTTCCGGGTCAGCGTTGAAGGCACGGCTGAAGATCTTGCGGACGACCGCTGAGTCGTCGATGACGAGAACCTTGATCATCTCAGGTGCCCTCGCTTTCGAACTCGATTCCGAACAGGACCGGTGTCTCGTCGAGCAGGAAACCGATCCGCGACGGTGACGCCACGAAAGCCGCCCAGGCCTCGGCGCCGAGGTTCTGGATCGCCGGCGGCGTGAGGTCGAAGCGTAGGTCGCTGCCTCCGATCTCGCGCACGACACGGCCTCCGACCACGTTCAGGGTCTCCTTGAAGGCGTCCAGGACCTGCTCCTGGCTCTCGACCTCGTCCGTGTCGATGCCGAGAATATTGGCCGCCAGTTCCGGGCAGGCCTCCTCGGCGATGATCAGGTCCAGGGAACCGGTGGCGTCGCCACTGAATTCCATGGCGGCGCGCAGGATGGCGCTGTCGGGCGTCGTCAGTTCGTCCTTGTCCACCTGGTCGCCCAGCATGAAGGTGAGCTGTTCGACGATTTCCACGAATGTCGCGGTAACGATCTCGCTGACTTCAGACCGCATGGCGATCGACCCCCAGGACTTGCTCGATGGTTTCCCGGATCTGTTCCGGCGTGAAGGGCTTGGGCAGGAAGGCCGAGACGCCGGCGTCCAGCAACGCCTGCACGCGCGGGTCGCTCTGGGTGGAGGAAACGACCACCACGGGCACCTGCTCCAGCAGGCCTTCGGCGCTCATGGTCTCGATCATCTCTTGGCCGTCCATCACCGGCATGGTGATGTCGGCGAAGGCCAGGTCGACGCCGCCGCGGCGGATCACCTCGAGGCCTTCGGCGCCGTCGCCCGCCTCATAGACCTCAGCGACGGGCAGGCCCGTCAACTGCAGCGCCTTGCGCAGCACCGAGCGTACGACGCTGGAATCGTCAATGAGCAGTATTCTGAACGACATCGTTCCGATCCTCCTGCTGGGTGCCAAACATGTCTTCCATCTCCTCGATGGCTGCCGCGACTTCGCTCAGGATCAACTCGGCGACACCGGGGGCCAGGTCCACGCGTCTGACCGCGTCGATGTCGAGACGATAGGACAGCCCGTCGGATCCGAGGCCCAGGCCGGCGTTCATGCACAGCATGTCGGCCACGTGCACGATGTCGATCAGGTTCATCGACTCATCCGCCCGGGCGGGCTGATGGTGGTTGCCGACCGCGGCCACGATCTCCGCCGGCAGTTGCCAGCGCTCGAGTACGAGGGCGGAGATCTCCGCGTGATCGATGCCGAAGAGCCGGCGCTCCGCGGTTTCGAAGGAGAGCTCCTCGCGGCGCACCAGGTCGTGGACCGGGGCGTCGTCCAGGTCTACGAAGGTCCCGAGGACGATCTTGCCCACGTCGTGGAGCAGCCCGGCGGTGTAGGCCTTGTCCGGTTCGCAGGCCAGGCTGCTGGCCTCGGCCACTTTCTCGGCGGCCAGGGCCACGCAGATGGAGTGCCGCCAGAGGGCTGCCGGGCTCATGCCGTAGCCCACCTCGGCGTCGCGCACGATGGGTGCAGCCACCTGGCTGACCACCATCTGCAGGATGCGGTGAGTGCCTAGCACGGTGACCGCCTGGCGGATGGAATGGATCTCGCGCGAGCGGCCGAAGAACGCCGAATTGGCCATCTGCAGGACGTTGCCGGTCATGCCCGGCTCCATCTCGATCTCCCGGGCCAGGGCGACGAACTCCACTCCGGGGTCCTGCAGGAGGTTCTGGATGCGCGCCACCACCGCGGGCAGCTTGGGCACATCGTTCACCAGTTCCAGGATCTCGTCTCGACGACTCATAACTCGGACTCCTCGCCCCGCGACTTGATGTGGGTCCGGCCGGTGGCGACCTCGATGAACAGGGACCGCGGCGCTTGTCCCCCCACCTGCTCGGACTCGATGAGAATGTCGTTTTTCCATAGCAGTTTCCGCAGGATCGTGTAGTTGCGTTGGCCGATCTTGAAGACCTTCTCGTTACCCAGGGGCGAGCCGGCGCCCGCGACCTTGGCCACGAGGTTCTGCTTGCGGGCCCCCTGGGAGAGCATTGTTCTCAGCAGGGTCGCGACCCCGGTGTCTACGAACATGCCCGGCTTGGCTTCGGCCTTGGCCGGACTGGTCTTGGACAGGGGCAGCATCATGTGCGCCATGCCGGCGATACCGGCCGTCGCGTCGTACAACGTGAGCCCCACGCAGGAGCCCAGAGAATACGTCACGATGACCGCTTCAGGATCGCGAGCGACCACGATTCCCGAGATATCCACGATCAACAGTTTGCCCTTGGCGGGTCTCCTGATGGTCGGGGCGGGCCTGGTCAGGGTCGGGCTCACCTTTTCTCCCTTTTGTCGAGTCTGCGGTGGACCGAGGGCTGTACGTACTCGTATTCGTCACGGATGCCGATGAGCGTTTCCGCGTGGCCCGTGACGAGATAGCTGTCGGGAGCGAGGAGCCGGTGGAATTCGAGCGCCAGCTGGTGACGCGTGGGCCGATCGAAATAGATCATGACGTTGCGGCAGAGGATGAAGTCGAACTGCGCCTGCACCGGCAACGGCCGCTTGATCAGGTTCAGGCGGTGGAACTTGACGAGGTCGCGCAGTTCCTTGCCGACGGTGTAGCTGACCCCGCCGTCCTCCTTGGTGAAGTAACGGTGGCGCAGGGGCGTCGGCACCGTACGTAGCAGTTCAGCCCGGTAGTTGCCCTTGTCGGCGATGCCGAGCACGCGTGTGGAGATGTCCGTGGCCAGGATCTTCACGTCCACGCCCGCCATGTCGCATTGGCTCAGGAGGGTCATGGCCAGGCTGTAGGGTTCCTCGCCGGTGGAGCATGCGGCGGACCAGAAGCGCAGCTTGCGCCGGCCTGCGGCCACCCATTCGTCGACGATGCGTTTGATGAACTTGAAGTGGTCTTCCTCGCGGAAGAAGTGCGTGACGTTGGTCGAGATGGCATCGATGAGGTGGACCATCTCGCGTCCGCTCTTGTCCTTGTCGAGCTCGCGGAGGTAATCGACGTAGCAGTCCAGTCCCAGGGCCCGCAGGCGCTTGCGCACCCGTGACTGGACGAGAGCCTTCTTGTTGTCGTTCAGTACGATGCCTACGCGTTCGTACATGAGTCGCTGGTACTCCGCGAAGGTGCGGTCGTCGAGTTCCGTCATCCCCAGGGGGGGTGCGGCCGCCGTGGTCCGGTTCAAGGTCACCAATCCGTTGTCTCCTGTAGGTCCGTTGCCTAGACGCTCGCGGCCGCCACGACCTCGATCTCCTCGGAGCCGAGGACCGCGTCGATATCCAGCAGCAGCACGAAGCCTTGTTCGTCCACCTTGCCTACGCCGATGACGAAATCGGCGGCCGTGTCCGAGCCGAGGTTCGGGGCCGGTTCGATCTGCTCGTCCACCAGGTTCAGGACCTCGGAGACCTCGTCCACGACGATGCCCATCACGAGGGTGCGGTCATCGCGCGAGAGCTGCACCACGATGATGCACGTGCGTTCGGTGTCCGGGATGGATTCGAGACCGAACTTCAACCTGAGATCGACCACCGGGATCACCCGGCCGCGCAGGTTGATCACCCCGCGCACCCATTCCGGGGTCCGCGGTACGCGTGTGATCGGCATCATGCCGTTGATCTCCTGGACCTTCAGGATTTCCAGGCCGTATTCCTCTTCGCCGATGCTGAAGGAGAGGAACTTGCCTGCATGAGCCGTCCTGGTCGCGGTGACTTCCGTCGTCATGTCCATTGCCTCCCTTGGCAAGTGTCGCGGGGGCGCGCCGGCGCCTTCCGCGGTGATGCGGATCAGGCGGGCGTCGCCACCTCGCCGGCCTCCGCCCTGTTCTGCGCGATGCGCACGATGCCCGAGACGTCCAGGATCAGGGCCACGTTGCCGTCCGAAAGGATGGCTCCGCCCGCCACGCCGACGGTGTCCTGGACCGGTTCGCTCAAGCTCTTGATGACGATCTGCTGCTGTCCGACCAGTTCGTCGACCAGCAGCGCCGCCCGTCGGTTGTCGTCCTCGATGATCATGAGCACGCCCTCGTGGGGCTCGCGGGTCTCGCCGTCGGCGGAGAAGAGCCTACCCAGGCGGAAGACCGGCACGAGTTCCTCGTTCACCGAAATCATTTCCCCGTCGCCCAGCACCGTCGTGACCTCGCCCGGCTGGGGTCGAATCAGGCGTACGATGGACAAGGTGGGGATGATGTAGTTCACCCCGGCGAGGCCCACGATCATGCCCTCGATGATGGCCAGTGTCAGAGGCAGGGAGATGCAGAAGGTCGAGCCCTGGCCGAGTTCGGACTGGATCTCGACCGTACCGCGCAGGGCTTCGATGAAGCGGCGCACCACGTCCATGCCCACGCCGCGCCCGGAGATCTCCGTGACCTGCTCGGCGGTGGAGAATCCGGGCTTGAAGATGAGGTTGTAGATCTCGCGTTCGCTGAGCACCTCGTTGTCGCGCACGATGCCGCGTTCCCGGGCCTTGGCGAGGATGCGGTTCTTGTCCAGGCCGCGCCCGTCGTCGCTGATCTCGATGTGGATCCGGCCGCCCTTGTGGTAGGCGTGCAGGTCGACCTGGCCCGCCTCGGGCTTACCCGCATCTATGCGCTCCTGGGGCGTCTTCTCGATGCCGTGGTCCACGGCGTTGCGGACCATGTGCACCAGGGGGTCGCCGATCTTGTCGACGACGGCCTTGTCCAGTTCCGTGTCCTCGCCGCTCATGTCGAAGGTGATCTTGCGGCCCGTCTTGGCGGCCAGATCGCGCACGAGCCGGGCCATCTTCTGGAAGACGGGGCGGATGGGGACCATGCGCAGGGACATGCCGATCTCCTGCAGGTCCCGCGTGATCTTGTCCAGGTGGTCGATGCAGCTCTGCAGATGGGGCGAGGTCGACGTGTCCAGGTCCGCCGACTGGCTCACCATACTCTCGGCAATGACCAGCTCGCCGATCGTGTCCACCAGATGATCCAGGCGATCGGCATCGACCCGTACGGCTTCCTTGAGGCGCGTGATCTTGGATGTGGTGCCAGCGGCAGGAGGTGTCGCTGGAGCGGTCGCCGGTTCCGGCGCAGCCTTTTTGGCCGGCAGGTTCAGGGGTATGAATCCGGAGGCCGGTTCGTCCGACGCCTTCTCCTGTGCTTTCGGGGGCAGGTTCAAGGGGATGAAGCCGCTGACCCGGTCCGGTTCGTCCGCCGCTTCGGCAGCGGCCGGGGCTTCCACCACTGCCGGTTCCGGGGCGGCCGCCGTGGTAGCCGCGGGAATCTCGCCTTCGGTCACGGCGATGAGTTGGTCCAGCAGGTCGTCGTAGCCGTCGGCCAGCACGAGGGAACTGCCCTGGGTCATGGCCGTCCCCACGTCCTCGATCAGCTGCTTGAGCATGTCGACGGCGCCGAAGGTCAGGTCGGCGATGGGGCCCTCGACCCGGATGGCCCCCTTGCGCGCCTGGTCGAGCATGGTTTCCGAGCGATGGGCGAAGTCCTGGATGTGGCCCAGGTCGAGGAAACCCGCCAGGCCTTTCAGGGTGTGGAAGGCGCGGAAGATGGCGGCCAAGGCTTCGCTGTCGTCAGGGTTGGATTCGAGGGTGAGCAGATGCTCTTCCGCATCCTCCAGGTGTTCGCCGGCCTCGGAAAGGAACTCGGGCAGCATCTCCGGGTCGCCGTTGAGCGGTCCGAGATCGGGATTCGTGCGAGGGCGAGCGGGAGACGCGGGAGTCGCCGCCTGGGGCGCCGCCGATTTCGACACGGCGGCGAAGGTCGCAATGATCTCCTCGACTGCGGCCGGGGCATCGTTCTCGCCGGCCAGATGGCCCACGCGCGCCACGATCCAATCGTGCAGACGCAGCAGGGTCTCCACACAATCGGCGGGGTCGCGGTCCTGCAACATGTCCTCGGCCGCGTGGCACACATCCGCCAGGTCGGTGAAGCCCAGCAGGCCGGACTCTCCCTTGAGGGTGTGCAGGAATCTCAGGACACCCGCCATGCAGTCCTCGCCGCAGGCGTTGTTCTCGAGTTCGAGCAGTTGCTTCTCCGTCTCCAGGAGGCATTCCTTCTGCCGGGTCAAAAACTCGTTGAGGATATCCTCGTCAAGGAACGGGGAGCCGTCCGTGCCGACGACGGCGCGTTCGAGAATCTTCTCCGCCGTGGCGCCTGAACTGGCGGGCGTCGCGTCGTCGTGCTTCTTCCTCGGCATGGTCTCTCCTGCTGTGCGAGCGCGTTGCTGCCCGCGGATTGGAACCATGTGACTACTCGGGATTCCACTTACGTTTCGTCTCGGAACTGGGCGCCTTGAGGCGTAATAAGATTCTTTAAAAACGCACCCCCTGTTCGCCGTGGAGGAAGTAAATATATCTTTAATAATCACTGATCCAGCCGATATTCTTGCCCTCGGCCCGAGATGGGGGCGACTAACTTCACATTTTGGGAGGATGCTAGATGAATTGGTCAAAAACCAAGCTCAAGACCCGCTTGGTCGTCACGGGAGTAACGTTGACACTGATACCGTTGCTGATTCTTTCCATCCTGGTCGTTAATCAGGAAAAGCGCATGGAGAGAGCCGCCGCCGACGCCTGCCAAGATCTGGCCGTCGCCGACCTGGACCACACGGCCCAGAGTGTCTACGCCATGTGCCGCAATCTCGACAATCTGCAGCAGGAGTTTGCGGCCAAGGAACAATCCGTACCCGCAAAGGGGATGGAGGACTTGAGAGAGTCCATCATAGCGACCGAGGTGGGCGAGAGCGGGTACGTTTTCGTCTTGGATAGCGACGGAACGTACCTCGTGAGCGACGGCGGGACGCGCGACGGCGATAGCGTCTGGAGCACCAAGGACGACGATGGGAATCTCTTCATCCAGGAGTTGTGCCGGATGGGCAAGGGCCTGCGGTCCGGAGACGTCGGCGAGCTGCGGTACGCCTGGCGGAATCCCGGCGATACGCAGGCGCGGACGAAGATCGCCCGTGTTGTGTACTACAAACCCTGGGATTGGATCATCGGCGTCAGTTCGTACATGGACGAGTTCGCGGCGGCCGAGAGAGACGTGGCGGCCATCAGCCGCCAGAACATGCTGATGCTGGGAATTATCGGGCTCGTGGCGGCCATCCTGGCCATCGGCGTGTGGTGGTTGCTGGCCAGCGGTATCGCCAAGAAGATCGGTACCATAACCATGGGCCTCGACACGGCGGCGGTCCAGGTGGCCTCGGCCTCCGATCAGATCGCTCAGACCAGTCAGCAGACCGCCGAATCGACCAGCGAACAGGCGGCGGGACTTCAGGAGCTCACCGCCAACCTCCAGGAGATCTCGGGCGTGATCGAACAGGCGGCTTCGAATGCTTCCCGGACCAACGAGATGACCGACGACAGTGAGGCTTCGGCCAAGCGAGGCGTCGAGTCCTTGTCGCGCATGCAGACAGCCATCGCGGACATCAAGGAATCGAGCAACGAGACGGCCAAGATCCTCAAGACCATCGACGAGATCGCCTTCCAGACCAACCTGCTGGCCTTGAACGCCGCCGTGGAAGCGGCCCGGGCCGGGGACGCGGGGAAGGGTTTCGCTGTGGTGGCCGAGGAGGTGCGGAACCTGGCCCAGCGTTCGGCCGAGGCGGCCAAGAACACGGCCGCTCTCATCGAGACGTCACAGGCGAACGCAGAGAACGGCGTGAAGGTGACCGAGGAAGTAGGGGAGATCTTCAGCAGCATCGCCGAAAGCATCGGCGAGGTTTCCGGGCTCGTGAACGAGGTTGCGGTCTCAAGCAACGAGCAATCCCGGAACTTCGGCCAGATCAACGCTACTATGTCCCAGATGGACACAGTGACCCAGTCCAACGCCGCGAGCGCCGAGGAGTCGGCGGCTTCGTCCGAGGAATTGAGCGGACAGGCCAGCGAGTTGCAGGACATGGTGGCGGAGCTGTTTGAGATCGTCAACGGAGCCGGGTCGCGCCAACCGCATCACCGTTCGGCCCGGATTCCGGCGGGCCCGGCCAGGGTCGCCGGCAAGCCGTCGGGTTTCGTACCGGATCCGGTAGACATCGATCCGGGCGAGGACTTCTCTCAGGACTTCGAGACGGATCTCATCGAGATGTAGTCGCAGGGCGGCGCGGATGGTGGGTCGCCTCCCGACGGGGGGGCGATCCGCCGTTTCGTCGGTGAGCCGTACCCCGGGGGGAGGGTTCGGGATCGACTCGGCCCAGCGGCGATCCGGATGATATAAGTGAAACGCGTATAATGGACATCGGCAATACCGCTAAAAAATGATAAGTAAAACTCAAGTCGACGAGTGTCCAGTCGAGTCCATAAGAGATGCCGCAGGCACATACTTTTCCTCAACCAACGCTCGCCTGGTCGGGAGGATCCCGAATGAATTGGTCAAAGATCAAACTCAAGACTCGCTTAGTCATTACGGGGGCAATGCTGACGATCATACCCTTGATGGCTCTGTCGGTCTTCGTCGTCATGCAGGAACACCGCATGGAGGATGCAGCGGCGGAGGCCTGCCAGGATCTGGCTCTGGCCGACTTGGATCATACGGCCAAGGGCATCTACTCCCTGTGCGCCACTCTGGACACCATGCAGGAATCGTTCGAGGCGCAGAATCTGCCGGTTCCTCCCGAGGGCATGGCGGAGTTGCGCGCGGCGGTCATGAACACCGAAGTGGGGCGGACCGGCTACGTGTACGTCCTGGACAGCCGGGGCAACTACGTGATCAGCAAGGGCGGCAAGCGCGACGGTGAGAACATCTGGAACGCCAAGGACGCCACGGGCCGCCACTTCATCCGCGACATCTGTCGCAAGGGCGCGGCCCTGCGGCCCGGCGAGATCGGCGAGGACCGCTATCCCTGGAAAAACGAGGGTGACGACGAGGCGCGGATCAAGATCGCCCGCATCATCTATTACGAGCCCTGGGACTGGGTCATCGGTGTCGGTTCGTACATGGAAGAGTTCGAGGCGGCCGAACGCAACGTGGCAGCCATCAGCCGTGAGAACGTGATCACGTTGGCCATCAGTGCCTGCGCTGCGGCTTTCCTGGCCATCGGCATCTGGTGGCTGCTGGCCAGTGGCATCGCCCGCACGATCGGCAGCGTCACCCTGAATCTCGACACGGCGGCGATCCAGGTGTCCTCGGCCGCCGACCAGATCGCCCAGACGAGTCAGCAGACCGCCGAATCCGCCAGCGAGCAGGCGGCGGGACTGGAGGAGCTCACGGCCAACCTCCAGGAGATCTCGGGCGTGATCGAGCAGAACGCCACGAGCGCTTCGCGGACCAACGAGATGACCGACGAGAGCGAGTCGTCGGCCAAGCAGGGTGTCACGTCCCTGACGCGCATGCAAACGGCCATCTCCGACATCAAGGAATCGAGCAACGAGACGGCCAAGATCCTCAAGACCATCGACGAGATCGCCTTCCAGACCAATCTGCTGGCCCTGAATGCGGCGGTGGAGGCGGCCCGGGCCGGCGACGCGGGGAAGGGCTTCGCCGTGGTGGCCGAGGAAGTGCGGAACCTGGCCCAGCGTTCGGCCGAGGCGGCCAAGAACACGGCTGCTCTCATCGAGACGTCACAGGCGAACGCAGAGAACGGCGTGAAGGTGACCGAGGAGGTCGAGAAGATCTTCGGCAACATCGTCGAAAGCGTGGGGGAGGTTTCGAAACTCGTCCACGAGGTGACGGTGTCCAGCAACGAACAGTCCCGGAACTTCGACCAGATCAATTCGACCATGTCCCAGATGGACACGGTCACCCAGTCCAACGCGGCGAGCGCCGAGGAATCGGCTGCCTCGTCGGAGGAGCTGAGCGGCCAGGCGAACGAACTGCAGGACATGGTCGCGGAGCTGTACGAGATCGTCAACGGAGCCGGGTCGCGGCAGGCCCACGGTCATACCTCGACGTGCTCGACCGCCGGACGATCCGGACCGGCCGCGAGGGCCGTTACATCGCACGGATCGTCGGCGGGGACTCCGCCGGAATTCGACATGAATGAGGATTTCGCGTTGGACAACGACACGGAACTCATCAAGATGTAGCTCAGGACAGGACCATGGAGCGGATCGCCTCCGGCAAGGGGGCGATCCGTCGCTTTTCGTAGTCGTAAGACACCATGCCTGTTTCCACCAGGGCCACCAGCGTCCCGTCCGCCGGCCGGGTCAGGCGGTGGGCCAGCCGGAAGCCCGCCCGCGCCGGTTCGACCAGGGCCACCTCGCAGCGCAGGACGTCTCCGGCGAAGGCCTCGGCCCGGTACATCAGGGCCGCGTCGCCGAGAATGAGACCGACTCCCGCACAGTCCAGTTCGCTCCAGCCGTGGGATGCCAGGAAGGCCACCCGCGCCTCGTGGACCAGGGCGAGCAGGCGGTCGTTGCCCAAGTGGCCGCCGTAATTGAGGTCCGTAGTGCGGACCACGAGCTCGGTGGCGAAGGGATAGGCGGCGAGGGGCTCGAGCTGGACGCGCGGCATGGTTCACTCCCGGCCAAGGGGCTTCAAGGCGAAAGGCGACACTAGCAGACTGGACGGATGCCGTCCCGTACGGTATGATGATCCTAATGTGTTGATACCTGTAAGCCACTGATCACAATGGATATATGATGCACATGGATCCTCGCCTGGCCATGGTCGGCCTTGGGGCTAAACGATGCTCGCACCGCTTGGCCGTGCCGGCGCTGCTGGCTCTCGTCGTCGGTATCGTCGCCTGCAGCGAACCATTCATTCCGCCGGACAACGGCGACCCGCCCGTGGTCAAACTCCATGCCCGCTATCTGGACTTCCAGGTCGAGGGCTACACGTACACCTATTTCTCGTGCGATCCGGCCGGTTGCAGCGACGACCGCACGAACCGCGCCGACCTCCAGCTACGCTGGGACTTCGAGGCTGACGGCGTGTGGGACACGGAATTCGAACCCCTGGCGTTCATGCGGAGCTTCCTGCCCCTGCCCCTACCGCTGCCGGATTCCGTATGGCGCATCCGCTGCGAGGCCATGGACGGGGACGGATTGACCAGCGTCGGCGTGGACACGGTGAGGATGCCCGTCACGACGCCCCGTGCGCCGGACCTCGTGGCCAGGCGGGCCGTCGTCGACACCGTCCGAGGGGGCTGGACCACCACGGACACGGTCCGGGCCGGTCAGCCCTTCCATGTGCTCCTGTCGAACATCCGTTGGTTTCCGGAGCCCGATCTCAGCCGCTGGTTCACCTCGGAGTTGTTGATCGACGGCGAGCGGGCCCTGACCTGGACGCTGCCCATGGATCACAACATCCACTGGGGGCACGAGGGCTTCGTAGCATCCGAATACTACGGGCAGGCCACCAGCATCGCGGAACCGGGGACGCACACCCTCACGGTCGTCCTGGACACGGGAGACGACCTCGCCGAGACCGACGAGACCAACAACAGTTTCGATCGGGAGCTGGTGGTCATTCCCTAGGATGGCGACGATGCCCGCTGGACGCGAGTCACGGCTTGCCGTATGTTCAGTCAAGGGGCGCGTGAGGCTATAACTCACGAAACATCAAGAGCTTTCGATTCCGGAAGCTTTCTCACCAGTCACGACGACCCCACGATGCACGATCGCGTGCCGGTCCCTTCCGCGTCCGCGATCACCATGGTTGCCGGGGGTTCCCGAAGCCGCGCCCGAACCTGCACCGAAGGTGGGGCGGAAGGGCTCCCGGCACCGTATTTCCGGGCCGATTCAACCCACCAACACCCCCGCGATCGTCGCCGTCAACCACGAGGCCAACGCCCCGCCGAACATGGCCTTCAGTCCCAGGGCCGCCACATCCGCCCGGCGTTCCGGCGCCACGGCTCCGATGCCGCCGATCTGGATGGCGATGGACGAGAAGTTGGCGAAGCCGCACAGCGCATAGGTGCCGATGACCACGCTCCGTTCGGACAACGCCCCGCTCCCGGCAGCGCTCATGAGCTCGATGTAGCCCACGAACTCGTTGACCGCGATCTTGGTGCCCAGCAGGTTCCCGAAGACCATGGCCTCGCTCCAGGGCACGCCCATGACCCAGGCGATGGGTGAGAAGATCCAGCCGAAGATCTGCTGCAGGGACAGTCCCAGGAAGCCCAGTCCGTAGTTCACCATGGCCACCAGGGCGATGAAGGCCAGCAGCATGGCGCCGATGTTCGCGGCCAGCTTCAGGCCGACCCCCGCGCCGCCGGCGGCGGCGTCCAGCAGGTTGGCGTACTCCTTCTGCACGTGCAGGGAGACCGCGCCGCGGGTGGGCGACTCGTCCTTCTCCGGGAACATGATCTTGGCCACCACCAGGGCCGCAGGCGCCGACATGACGCTGGCCGAGAGCAGGTGCCCCGGGTCCACGCCGAAACGCACGTAGGCCGCCATCACCCCGCCGGCCACGGTGGCGAAGCCGCCCACCATGATGGCCATGAGTTCGCTCTGGGTCATGGTCGGCAGGTAAGGACGCACCACCAGGGGCGCCTCGGTCTGGCCCACGAAGACGTTGGCGGCGCAGGAGAAGCTTTCGCTGCCGCTGGTGCCCATGGTCTTGCGCATGATCCAGGCCATGCCGCGGATGATCCACTGCATGACGCCCAGGTGGTAGAGCAGGGCCATGAGGCTGGAGAAGAAGATCACCGTGGGCAGGATGTGGATGACGAAGATCGTGCCCATGGGGGCGAGTTGGCCGGTGACCGAATTGGTGACCTGCACGTAGCCCTGTTCGGGGTTGACGTGGGCCACCAGGTCCGCGCTGGCCCGGTAGAGGTTGCCCCACATGAACTCGGCGCCGGCGTCGGTGAAGGCCAACAGCCGGGTCACGAAGGTCCGCGCGCCGCCGAAAACGGCCTGTCCCCAGGGCGTTCGCAGCAGGATCACCGCCAGGCTGAGTTGGAGGCCTATACCCCACAGGGTCACCCGCCAGGGGAAACTCCGGCGGTCGTTGCTCAGGGCCCAAGCTATCGCCAGCAGTACGACGATGCCCAGCAGGGAGATGAGATTCTGCAAGGAGCGGCCTCCGGAAGGGGTGCGCGCGGTTTCGGATTGGTCATTATGGGCGTGGGGGACGGTGCGGTAAACCCGGAATCGCGGCGAAATTGACAGTTCCGGGGCCGCCGGGTATCTTACGGCCATGAATGGACCGGAGCGGCATCCACTTCCCCCCGTGATCATCGGTCTGGCCGGTGGCTCGGGCTCGGGCAAGACCACGGTGGCCTACCGCCTGCGCGAATCCTTTCCCGGCCGCACCATCCAGATCATCCACCACGACTCCTACTATCACGACAGCTCCCACCTGCCCATGGAGCGGCGCCTGGAGGTCAACTACGACCACCCGGGTGCCTTCGATACGGAACTCCTGGTCGAGCACCTGGAGACCCTGCGCCGGGGCGAAGCCATCGAAGTACCCCAGTACGACTACTCGACCCACAGCCGCCGCCCGGAGGCGACCCTGGTCGAGCCGGCGCACATCGTCTTCGTGGAAGGGATCCTCGTGCTGGAGTCGGCCTCCCTGCGCGACCTGATGGACATCAGGCTGTACGTGGACGTGGACGCCGACGAGCGCGTGCTGCGCCGCATGGCCCGGGACATCAGGGAACGCGGCCGGACCATGGAATCGGTGGTCGATCAGTACCTGGGCGTCGTCAAGCCCATGCACCTGCAGTTCTGCGCGCCGAGCAAGCGCTACGCCCACCTCATCATTCCCGAGGGCGGGCACAACCAGGTGGCGGTGGACCTCATCGCCGCCAAGATCCAGGAAGTCTTCCACGAGCGTGACCGCCTGCACGACGCGGGTTGGAACGCCCAGCCCACACCCGGAGGCGAAACGTGACCTTCGACGACCAGGAATACCTGCACCGCTACCCGTTCATCGACCGGATCCTCATCACGAGCGAGGACATCCAGCTGCGGGTCCGGCAACTGGCCAACGAGATCTCCCGGGACTACGAGGGCACGGTGCCGATCCTCGTCTGCATCCTCAAGGGAGCCTATCCCTTCCTGGCCGACCTGACGCGCTGCCTGGCCATCGAGCACGAGGTGGACTTCATGGCCGTCTCCAGCTACGAGGGCGGCACCCAGAGCACGGGCGTGGTGAAGATCGAGAAGGACCTCACCTGCAACATCACCAACCGCGACGTGATCCTGGTGGAGGACATCATCGATACGGGCCTGACCATCAACCACCTGGTCGAGTTGCTGCGCACGCGCAACCCGCGCAGCATCCGCGTGGCCGCCCTGCTGGACAAGAAGCCCGCCCGCACCAAGGAGGCCGACCTCCACTACACGGGCTTCGAGATCCCCAAGGAATTCGTCATCGGTTACGGCCTGGACTACGATGAGAAGTACCGGAACCTGCCGTTCATCGGCATCATGAAGGCCTAGCTGACGTGAAGGACGACCCCATGAACGACCGCCCGCGCACCGCCGACGACTTCCGCGAGGCCCTGACCTTCGACGACGTGCTGCTGGTCCCGGGATACAGCGAGATCATTCCCAAGGACATCGACACGGCCACGAATCTCACCTCGCGGATCCGCCTGCAGATCCCCTTCCTGTCCGCCGCCATGGACACGGTCACCGAGTCGGACATGGCCGTGGCCGTGGCCCGGGAGGGCGGCCTGGGGGTTATCCACAAGAACATGGAGCCGCGGGCGCAGGCCTCGGAGGTCGAGCGGGTCAAGCGATCCGAGTCGGGCATGATCACCAACCCCATCACCCTGGGGCCGGATAAGCGCATCGACGAGGCCCTGGCCCTCATGCGCCACTACAAGATCAGCGGCGTGCCCGTGACCGAGGGTGCCAAGCTGGTGGGTATCCTCACCAACCGCGACCTGCGATTCGTGAAGGACATGCGCAAGGTCGTGCGCGAGGTCATGACCAGCGAGAATTTGGTCACCGTGCCCGAGGGGACGACCCTGGAGGAGGCGGCAGTCATCCTCCACGAGCACCGCATCGAGAAGCTGCTGGTGGTCAACGGGGACGGCGAGCTGCGGGGCCTGATCACCGTCAAGGACATCCAGAAGAAGCTGGACTTCCCCAACGCCTGCAAGGACGAGGCGGGCCGCCTGCGCGTGGCCGCCGCCGTGGGCGTGGGGGCCGAGACCATGCTGCGGGCGGAACTGCTGGTGGAGGCGGGCGCGGACCTGCTGGTTGTCGATACGGCCCACGGCCACAGTCGCAACGTCATCGACACGGTGCGCGCGGTGAAGGAGGCCTACCCGGACACCCAGGTGCTGGCCGGGAACATCGCCACCGCCGCGGCTGCCACGGCGCTCATGGACGCCGGCGCCGACGCGGTGAAGGTGGGCATCGGGCCGGGCAGCATCTGCACCACCCGCGTGGTGGCCGGCGTGGGCGTGCCCCAGATCACCGCCATCATGGACGTGGCCCGGGCCACCCGGCCCCGGGGCGTGCCCCTGGTGGCCGACGGCGGCCTGCGCTACAGCGGCGACGTGGCCAAGGCCATCGCCGTGGGCGCCGACTGCGTCATGGCCGGGTCGCTGCTGGCCGGCACGGACGAATCCCCTGGTGAAAAGATCCTCTTCGAGGGCCGCGTCTACAAGACCTATCGGGGCATGGGTTCCCTGGGGGCTATGCAGCAGGGCAGCAAGGACCGCTACTTCCAGAGCGACGTGACCGAAGCGGACAAACTCGTACCCGAGGGCATCGAAGGCCGGGTGCCCTACAAGGGCCGGGCCGGCGAGGTGCTCTACCAGATGGTCGGCGGCCTGCGCAGCGGCATGGGCTACTGCGGCTGCGGGACCATCACCGAATTCCAGGAGAATGCGGAACTGGTGCGGACCACCGGGGCGGGCATGCGCGAAAGCCACCCGCACGACGTCCAGATCACCAAGGAGGCGCCCAACTACGGTAAGGGCACCTGATCGCCGACCGGACGCCCTCGCGATCCGGCCAGGGAGGATTGATGTGGGTTTCTGGGACTACTGGGCACGCGCCCATCGCAACGCCCGGGCCATGGCCGCCGCCGTGGCCCTTTTTTCTGCCGCGGCCTTCATGGGAATCGTCCAGTGCCGGGAGGCGTCCGACCCCACGGTGAAGAACCTGCGGGAGATCGGCCTGCTGGTGAGCGTGGGCCAGGGCGCCGGCGACGCGACGATCCTGGGGCGGGTTGCCGTGGACACGGGCGACACGGTGGAATTGTGGCTGGCCGCGCCCTACCCGGAAGCGGGGCAGCGTGTGCCCCTGAAGGTGGAAGTCAAGCGCAGCGGCAAGCGCGTCTACTGGTTCGACGCCCACCGCTGGCTCACGGGCGAATAGTTACAGCCATTCCTCGTCGAAGACGTCGCCCTGGAGGGACATGACCATCCGCTTGACCGGCACATTGCGCTTGGCCTGCTCCGCTGCCTCACGCGCTACGCCGGCCAACCCGCTGCAGCAAGGCACTTCCATGATGAGCACCGTGAGCGTATCGATGCCGCCGGCGTCGATCATGGCCGTCAGCTTCTGGCGGTAGGCGTCCTGGCTGTGGTCCAGCTTAGGGCAGGCGATGGCCAGGGCCTTGCCCGCCAGGTGCGTGGGATGGAATTCGCCCGAGGCGAAGGCGGCGCAGTCGGCGGCCAGCAGCAGGTTGGCGCCCTTGAGGAACGGCGCCGTGGGCGGGATCAGGTGGAGCTGCACCGGCCACTGCCTGAGGGCCGAGTCCGCAGGGACGTCCGGACCGGGGGCGGTCACGGGCGCTGGCTGGGGGGCGAACTGCCGGATCTGGGAACCGGGGCAACTGCCGGCCGGGGGCATATTCGGGATGGTGGGCGGCGCGGGCTTCGGTTCGCCGGCGTCGTGAGCCTGGCCCAGGTGTTCGGCCACCGCTTCCTCGTCGAACGCGTCGGCGGCCCGTTCCTCCACCGTGATGGCGCCCTGGGGGCACTCGCCCAGACAGGCGCCCAGGCCGTCGCAGAGGTTGTCGGCCAGTAACTTGGCCTTGCCGTCGATGATCTTGATGGCGCCCTCGGCACAACTCGGTACGCAGTCGCCGCAGCCGTCGCAGAGTTCCTCGTCGATGTGAACGATCTTGCGCACGCTCATGGCCCACTCCCGAGTGTCTGAAAGCCGGTCCTTATAAAACGGACAATCTTGTCCTGAAAATGATAGATCCCCGCATACCCTGGCGCAAGATCCTTGGTGTCAAAAAAAGTCCGGGGCCCCTGGAGGCCCCAGATTTCTCGTGGCGGTGGGTCCTGTTGTCTTCAGCGCGTCCTGGTCCATGACCGAGAGCGCCACGTAGAGCCGGTTGGTGGCCGCCGGGTGGTACCAAGCCATGTCCTGGCGTCCGTCCCCGTCGAAATCACCGGTCAGCAGCTGGTACTGGTCACAGGTCTCGCCCGACGGGTGCTCCATGTCCAGGGGTGTGAACAGAAAGCCTGAGCGGCGGGTGCTGAGGCCCACGTAGACGGTGTTGACCAGGTTGGTGCGACGGTTGAAGACCAGGTCCTGCATGCCGTCGCCGTCCAGGTCGCCCACGAAGGCCTCGTAGCCGGTCCATCCTTCGGCCGGGGTCGCCGGGTGGGAGATGGGGCCGTGGACTGCTCCGCGGTCTGGGTGAAGAAGTCGTTGAGGTTGCCCGAGCGGATGACGGCCTGGGTGGCTTCGGCCGGACCACCGATGGAGGTCTTGATCATCCCATGTCACCGGGAAGCATCCGGCCTTCTGGGGAATCCCGGGAAACAATTGGCCATGGCACACGCTTTGCGGCCGCTGACCTTCGATGGAAAGAACACGGCGGAATCGGCCCCTGCGGGGCGTTTCGCGGCCATGCCGCAAGGCAGGTTGCACGGTCCCGCCGGTGGAAGATGGCAAAACCCATCAAGCGAGGCAGTGGCGCGTGATGAAGCGAATCGAAAGTATGCGATTTCTGGCGCTGGCGATCCTGGTCCTGACGGCGGCGGGTGCGACCGAGGTCCTGGCCTTCGATCACCTGGAGATCACCGTCGTCAATCCTCACCTGGTGGCCGGCCGTCCGGCCGTCACCGTGGAGACGGATTTCAGCGTGAACGTGCGCGCGGTGAACGCCGACGGTTCCACCGACGTGAACGCCGACTTCATCCATGCCCAGCTCAGTTCGCCGGACGTGGCCGCGATCCTGCCCGGCGCACAGTACCTCTCCGGCGGCGAGTACCAGTTCGACAACGTGCGCTTCCTGGCCGACGGCCAGCCGGTGCGCCTGCGTGTGGTGGACGCCGACGACGGCTCCGTACCCGCAGCGGACGTTGAGATCAACTGCTACAACTACGTGCACCATTTCGACCTGGGGATCCCTGGCGGCGACAAGTACGTGAACCAAGCTGTTGCCGTGTCCATCACCGCCCGGGACGCCGCGGGCGTGGCGGTCCTGAACTTCCGCGACGATGTGACCCTCTCGGCCCTGGTAGGCCATTTCCCCACCGGTCCGACCGCCCCCGTCAGCGGCGGCGACTTCGCCCTCGGCGTGGCCACCGTGCCGGTCACCTTCTGGGGCACCGATCCGGTCACCCGCGAGAACGTGCTGACGGCCGTGAACTCCCTGGTCTATCCGGGCCAGGCCGCTGCGGCCGAGGGCTCGGCCACGGTCACGCCCCTGCATCCCGGACCCCTGGACGGCGTGGTGCTGCTGCTACCCGGCGAGACCCTCACCCCGGGCGTGAGTCCCGGCAAGAGCGGTACGCCCAGCAGCCAGACCTCGGGCCAGAACTTCGGCGGCATCGATGTCTACGCCACGGACCAGCACTGGAATCCCGTGGAGGGCGGCGGCCTGCCCGGCCTCGCCTGGGCCAGTGACGATCCTGCCGGCGGCGTGGTGCTGCCGGTGGGCGGCGCCATGGGGGGCAACCCCGAGTCCGCCCTGGACGCGACCCTGATCCGTTCCGGCACGACCCGCGTGACCGTCACCGCCAGCGGCGCCGTCAGCGGCACCAGCCGCAGCGACGTGGTCATCAATCCCCAGGGACTGGATCACTTCGAGTTCGATACGGGCGTGTGGAATCCCGCCGATCCCCAGGTGACGACGATCCCCTTCAACATGCGGATCATCGCCCGGGACGCGGCCGACAACGTCTTCCCCCTGAACGGTGCGGTGAGCCTGCGCGTGCGCATCGGCGCCGCCGACGAGTCCGCCGACTACATCATCACCAACAATTCCACCTTCGTGGACGGACGCCTGGACGCCCTGGTGCAGGTCACCAAGCGCGGCTTCAGCGCCTACCTGATCGTGGACGCGGGCGTGGTCGGCACTTCGCCGGCCTTCCAGGTCAACGCGGGCCCCTGTGAGAAGATCCTCATGAGCTTCCCGGGCGAGACCTGGGTCAATGGCCTGAACGACGAGAACTTCAGCGGCAACCAGGGCGCGCCCAACCCGGTCACCGCCGGCGACGTCATCGCCGACATGGATATCCGCCCGGTGGACCGCTACAACAACCTGGCCCCCGGCAGCCGCAACGTGACCTTCAGCTGTCCCTCGGGCTGGTTCGAACTGCCCGACTATCCGGGCAACGTCATTACCATCAACAACGCCACCAGCGCGCGGGTGGTGCTGCGCTCGGCGGACCAGGCCCAGTACCTGCGGGCCGAGTCGAGCGGCATCGACCCCAACGATTCCAGTCCCGTCCAGGTCTCTCCCGACGTCTACGCCCGCATGGTCGTGGAGGCCCCGGGTGAAACCCTCGATCCGGGCATCTTCGACGCCATCGAGGACGACGGCAAGGTGGGTGACGCCTCGGTGCAGGACGCCGGCGTGCCTTTCGACGTGCGTGTCTACGCCACCGACGCCTACTGGAATCCGGTCAGCGACCAGGACGCGGCCCTGCCCGTGGACATGGACTTCTCCAGCAGCGACATCTCCGCCGTGCTGCCGGTCAACCCCCAGTCCATCGCCGACAACAATGGCGACTTCCAGGTCACGCTCATCACGCTGGCCGACCCCAACCACCAGACCGTGCGCGTGGACGACAACGCCGGACCGACCGGCGCCTTCGCCTCGATTCCGGTGAAGGCCGGCGTCATCGACCACTTCGACATCGGTATCAACAACCGCACCAACCCCACGCCCACGGACGTGCTCGCGGACATTCCCGACCACCGGGCCGGCTCCCTGCTGCCCAACGTGACGGTGGTGGCGCGGGACGTCTTCGGCAACCATGTGGGGGACTACACCGAGGACATCACCCTATACGTGAACCACGGCACGGGGATCCTCAATCCGGTGACGGTGGACATGGGCGCCGGCCTGGGCAGCGGCACCTACCAGGGCTGCTGGCGCGGACCCATCCAGATCACTCGCACCGGGACCGACGTACGGCTCTTCGCCCGCGAGGACACCTACGCCAACACCGACAGCAGCAACGTCTTCACCGTCTTCGCGGCGGCCCAGGATTACGCCGACCTGGTGATCCTGCTGCCCGGCGAGACCCACACCCCGGGCATCGCGCCCGGTAAGGTGGGCACGCCCCTGCCAGTGGTGGCCGGCGACCCGCTGGTGGCCACGGTCATCGCCACGGACGCCTGGTGGAACCAGGTGTCGGTGCAGCCGCAGATCCACTTCACCAGCGACAACTATTTCCAGATGATCACGGCCAACGACACGCCGTTGGACCCGGACGGCACCGGCTCCTTCGATCTCTTCCTGCGCACGGCCACGACCCATGCCCTCACGGCCGCGGATCTGATCCAGCCCGCCATCGCCGACACGAGCCCGGTGGAAGCCACCGCCGGCGTCTTCGACCGTCTGATGGTGCTGCTGCCCGGCGAGGCGGCCCAGCCCGGCGGGCCCGAGCCCGACGGTAAGATCGGTTCGCCCATCGCCCAGACCGCCAGCCTCGAGTTCGACGTGCGCGTGCGGGCGGTGGACCAGTTCTGGAACCAGGTGAACAACGGTTCCGAGCACGTGTGGATCGCCTCCAGCGACGAGTCCATCACGCCCACGAATCCCCTGAACAACGGGCAACAGCTGGTGGCCGGCGAGCTCACCATGCCCCTCTTCCTGGTCTCCACGGGCTTCGTCACCCTGGCCGGCACCGCCCTGGACAACACGGACCTCACGGGCCAGCAGGTCACGGTGGAAGTGCAGCAGGGCGCCACCTACCGCATCACCACTCCGGCCACGGCCTACGTGGGACCGCCCCAGACCTTCAGCTTCGACGTGAGCCTGGTGGACGAGAACGGCGACCCCATGCCCACGGCCAACAACTGGTTCAACGTGCATGCCCTGCGCAGTAACCTGGAACCTGCCAGCAGCACCCTGTTGATCACCAGCGGCCAGCTCTCCGGCGGCACCGTGACCATCGCGGGCCAGGCTTACGATACGGTCGAGGACATCGTCCTGCTGATCACCGACACGGCGGGCCGTTCGAGCTACAGTTCGACTATCACCATGCTGCCCAATGGGTTGGAGTACGTGGTGACCGTAGATACGGCCGAGCCGCCGCGGGTGGGACCGCCGGCGACGTTCCCGGTCTCGGTGGCCCTGCGTGACGTGGACACCCACACCATCGTGGACGAGGACCGGCGCCTGGACGTGGCCGTCATGTCCGCCCTGGGCGGCCCGGGCCTGGGCACCGTCGGCACCACGGCCCAGCGCCTGGACCACGGCGTCATCAGCTTCCAACAGACCTACACCCGCGCCGAGAACATCTACGTGACGGTGACGGACACCACCGGCCTGGCGGGTTCGAGCCCGGTCTTCGCCATCCTGGCCGACGGCTACAAGCGCTTGCAGATCGTGGCGCCGGGCGAGGCCACCGAGTCGGGCATCCCGGCCTACGAGGCCACGGGTAAGAGCGGCACACCGGACGTCCAGCGCTCGGGCGAGCTCTTCCCGGTGACCGTGCGTGCAGTGGACCAGTACTGGAACCTGGCCGACACTACCAACACGGGCGTCCTGCGCCTGGTGGCCAGCGACAACAGCTTCGCCGACCCGGGCAATCCCCAGGAGAATTTCGTCCCCTTCGTGAACGGGCGCCGCACCTTCAACGGCTACCTCACGGATGAGGGCACCGTCTCGGTGACCGTTTACGACGAGGACAACCTGGCCAGGCCGTCCCAGTCGGCCCACATCCCGGTAGACCCGCCCTACGAATACGAGATCACGGTCCCGGCCACGGCCTCCACGGGGCCGGTGCCCGGCTTCCAGATCACCATCAAGCTGGTGGACCCGGTGACGAGTAACGTGGTGCCCACGGCCATGAACCGCGTGTACCTGACGCCGCTGCTGCCCAACCGGGGCGCGGCCAACGGCACCCTCGGCGTGGATGCGGCCCAGCTGGTGGGCGGCGTGGTGGTGCTCAACGCCCAGAGCTACAGCACGGTCGAGGACATCATCATCCGCGTAACCGACGACTTCGGGCGCGAGGCCTTCAGCGGCGTCATCGCCATGGACAGCGGCGGCCTCTACTTCTCCGTGTCGATTCCCGACTCGGCGGTGGTCGGCCCGCCCGAGACCTTCCCCCTGGTGGTCGAGCTGCTGGACAGCAACACCGGCGAGCGGGTCACGACCCAGGACCGTCTCTTCAACATCGCGGTCATGAGCGCGCAGACCGGCCTGGCCGGCACCGGCGCCGTGGAGGTCAGCCAGGGCATCCTGGCCGGCGGCGCCCAGACCATTCACCAGGCCTACAGTGCGGCCGAGGACATCTTCTTCGAAGTGGCCGACACCACGGGCATCACCGGCATCAGCAACACCTGCCGCATGCTGGCCGACGGGTTCAAGCGCATCCAGTTGGTGGCTCCCGGCGAGGCGCCGCAGCCCGGCGCCCTGACCGGCGACGGCAAGGACGGCGAGCCTCTCACCCAGCAGGCCGAGGTGCCGTTCATGCTCACCGCGCGCGCGGTGGACCAGTACTGGAACCTGGCGGACTCCGTGTCCACCGGGATCATCACCCTCAGCAGCTCCGGCAGCCAGTTGGACCTGGTCGATCCGGCCGACGCGGGCGCGCCGTTCATCAACGGCAGCCGCGACATCGAGGTCGTGCTCGGCAACCCGGGCGTGGTGGCCGTCTTCGCCACCGATCCCGCCCACGCCACCGTGAGCTCCGGCCGGGTGGACATCCCGGTCAACGAGGCCGAATACGAGATCATCCTGCCGGATCCGCCCACGGTGACCGCCGGCCCCCCGTCGACCTTCACCCTCACGGTGCGCCTGGTGAACCCGGAGACGGGCGAGCGTATCGACGCGGGCGGCGACTTCGAGATGGCCGCCCTGCTGCCCGACCGCAGCGGCGCCCACGACGCCCTGGGTATCACCCAGGGCACCCTGGTGGCGGGCGAGGCCGTGATCAGCGGCCAGCACTACGCCACCAGCGAGCAGATCGTCGTGCGGGTTCGCGACGACCGCGACCGCGAAGCCTTCAGCGAGGTGCTGACGGTGGTGCCCGAGGGCGTGCGCTACGCCGTCGTGACGCCGGACACGGTCATCGCCGGCCGTCCCTTCGAGATGTCCATCCAGCGTGTGGACATCGTCACCGGCCAGCTGGTGACCAGCGACGACCGCAACTTCACCCTGCGCGCCTTCAGCGGCAACTCGCCGCGTCCGGACTTCAGCCTTTCGCCGGCCGGCATCCTGGCCGACACCGTAGGCACGACCGTGGACGGCATGCGCATCTTCGCCAGCCAGAGCTACGACCGGGCCGAGAACATCTACCTGCGGGTGGAGGACACCTCGGGCGAGCAGGCCTACGGTGACGTGATCGTCGTGCTGCCCGCCCCGGCGGCCCGGGTGGACATGTGGGTCGAGGACATCCCCGGCCACCTCCTGGACCGGCCCCTGCGACCGGACGAGGCGGTCGTGGTCCACGTGCGGGCCACCGACGACGTGGGCAACCCCGTCCAGGCGGTGGACCTGACCGTGGACGTGGTCGACGGCGACGGCGCCCTGGGCAGTGCCAAACACAGCAGCTTCACCATGGTGGCCGACGTGACCGGCGGCGGCAGCGTGGAACTCTCGACCTACGAGTTCGCCACCCGGGACATCCGGTTGCAGGCCGTGAGCGGCGACCTCCTCTCACCGGTCCAGTTGCTGGACGTGGTGGGTCCGCCACGGACGACCCTGGCCATGGATCCGGACGGCGCCGTGTTTCGCGACGGCTACTACGCCACCCCGACCACCGAGTTCACCCTGTTGGCGAGCACCGAGGACGCGGGCGGCATCCAGGCCATCTTCGTGGACGTGGACGTGATCGATCCGCCGCGGCCGGTGGATGTCTACACCGGACCGTTCACCCTGGCCGACCTCGGCGTGGACATCACCGCTCCGGGCGCCCACGTCCTGCGCTTCTACGCCGAGGAGGCCAGCGGCGTGGTGGAGACCGTGCGCACCGTCACGGTGTACGCGGCGCGGGCCATGGACACCGACCGGGAGATCACGAACCGGCCCAACCCGTTCAATCCGCGTGAGGGTCCGACCATGATCCTCTTCCGGGCCGTGCAAGACGGCACGGTGAACCTCGTCCTGTACGACCTCTACGGCGACGTGGTCTTCAAGGAGCAGCTCAACGTGACCTCCGGCGAGCTGGTGCAATACCCCTGGCAGGGCCGCAACGGCAAGAACGACGTGGTGGCCAACGGCGGCTATATCTGCCGCATCCACGGCGCGGGGTTGGACCTGCGTCGCAAGATCGCGGTGGTGAAATGATGAAGGCGAGCAACATGAATCCGTTCATCCGGAAGCAGGCGGTCCGTACCCTCGGCGCCCTGTTGTGTGCGGCGGCGCTCCTGGGCGCGTCCGCTGCGTCGGCCCAGGACGACGGCGGTGTGGCCGGTGGTTACCTCAGGTACGGCTCCAGCGCGCGCAGCCTCTCCCTGGGCAACGCCGTGGTCAGCATCGCCGACGACGCGGCCACCGCCTACTGGAACCCCGCCGGCTTGGCGCAGCTGCGGACCATGGAGATCACGGGCATGGGCGCGACCATGTTCGAGGACACGCGCTACGCCTTCTTCTCCCTGGGCATGCCCACCGAGCAGTGGGGCACGTTCGCCCTGAGCGGCATTTTCACCACCAGCGGCGAGTTCGAACGCGCCACCTGGGACGCGGACCTGACCGAGACCTTCAGCGAACGCGAGAACGTGGTCTCCATGGGCTGGGCCACGTCTTGGAAGCGCTTCGCCCTGGGCGCCACGGTCAAGGCGGTCAGCCAGGACATCGGCGGCGCTTCGGGCAGCTCCATGGGCATGGACGTAGGTCTGTACTACCGGCCCCACCGCCTGCTGAGCGTCGGCGGTGCGGTCCAGAATTTCGTAACGCCGAAGATCACCCTCCTGGACGAGGAGGAGGAACTGGCCCGCAGCGCCCGCGCCGGCGTCGCCCTGCGCTTCTTCAGCAGCCGCCTGCTGCTGTCCGGCGACCTGGTCAAGACCAAGTGGATGGACACGAGTCTGCGCACCGGCCTGGAGGCCTGGCCCATGCGCTCCCTGGCCCTGCGCGGCGGCTACGACACCGAGCGCGAGCACCTGAGCGCCGGCGCCGGCTTCCGCCTGAACAACTGGCAGCTCGACTACGCCTTCGTGGATACGGACCTGGGTATGCAGCACGTGGTCAGCGCGACCCTGCGCTTCGGCGTGCCCTTCGGCGTGAAGATGAGCCGGGACCGGGCCCTCTTCAGTCCCAGCGGGGCCGACCGCGAGGTGCGCTTCGACATCGAGACGGCCGTGCGCGGCAGCATCGATTCCTGGCGCGTGGTCATCGTGGACGAGACCGGTCGTGCGGTGCGCACCCTCGACGGCAACGGCGCGCCGCCCGACGGCGTGTCCTGGCAGGGTGAAGACGAGGAGGGCCGACTGGTGGGCGACGGCACGTACCAGGCCCGGATCTCCATCGTGGACAGTCTCGGCGAACAGTGGGAACACACGACGAGCGTGGACGTGCTCGGGTTCAAGGACCGAACCCGCGTACCCATCCGCGTCGAAATCAGCGGCAACGCTCCGGCGTCGCCCGGGGGAAGCGACCGATGAGGACGAAACACCTGCGCACCACGGCTGCGGCCGCCCTGGCCCTGGCCCTCGTGATCGCCGCCGGCCCCGTGGCCGCCGAGGATACCCGCGAGCGGGAGATTCCCACCGAGAGCGCGCTCTGGGAGGCGGCCGGCACGGCCTACGAGCAGGGCGTCGACAAGTCGGCCGCCATGCAGCAGTACCGGCTCTTCGTGGAGTCCTACGGGGGCAGCGACCGGGCCGCCGCCGCCCAGTTCATGCTCGGCGAGTGCTACTTCGCCGCGGGCGACTACGACGGAGCCCTCCGCGAGTACGCCGAGGTCTCGGGCCGCAAGGGCCGCGACGAGTACCTGAAGGCCAGCGTCCTGCTGCGCCAGGGCGAGTGCCTGTACAACCTGGGCCGCTTCGACGAGGCCGTCGAGCGCTACGACCGCCTGGTGGACAAGTACGACGACACCTTCCTGCTGGCCGAGGGACTGTACGAGATCGGTCTGGCCTACATCGTCGAAGGCAACTGGCTGAAGCTGCGGACCGCCTACCGCGAGCTGCTGGAGCGCCGGCCCGGATACGCCGAGAAGCCCCAGGTGAAATTCGCCCTGGGCCTCTTCGCCTACCACGAGCTGGACTACGACGAGGCCATCGCCAACTTCGAGCAGGTGCCCAGCGACCGCGGCCTGTACTACCTGGGCCGCTGTCTCGAGGACAAGGGCCAGTTCATCCTGGCCATCCAGCGCTACCGGCAGGTGCTGCGCAAGTATCCGGACAGCCCGTTGGCCGACGACGTGGCCTTCTCCGTGGCCGAGGCCTTCTACCGCTCGGGCCAGAACTCGGTGGCCGTCCGCAGCTACCGCGACTTCATCGACGACTACCCCGAGAGCCCCTTCGTGGCCAACGCCCGCTACAAGATGGCCTGCGTCACCTTCAGCGAGGGCCGCTTCGACGAGTCCGTGCGCGAGCTGGAGGAGATCGTGCGGCTGTTCCCCGGCGAGATGATCGCCGGCTACGCCCAGTACCTCATCGGCGACTGCTACATGCAGCTGGACCGCCGGGCCGAGGCCATCTTCGCCTGGACCGACGCCGTGCGCCGCTTCGAGGGCAGCCGGGTGGCCAGCGCCGCCATGCACAAGATCGTCTACACCTACGCCCTGGAGGAGAACCACGGCCAGGCCATCGTGCTGGCCGACGAGTTCCTGCGCACCTACCCCGGCGACAACCTGGCGCCGCGTGTGCGCGTGCTGAAGGGCTTCGCCCACTTCCAGCAGGAGGAGTACAGGGAAGCGATCATGGCCTTCCAGAACGTGGTCGACAAGCACGTCAACACCGACGTGGCCGAGCGCGCGCTCTTCCTGTCCACCCTGGCCTACTTCCGGGTGGGCCAGCTGGACCGGGTGATCACCAACTACAACTACATCGCCAGCAAGCTGCTGCCCACGCCCAGCCCCTGGCGGGCCCGCACCTACCACCACCTGGGCGAGGCCTACTTCGATCAGGGCCTGTACCGGGAAGCGGCGGGCATGTACCGCCTCGTGCTGACGGGCTACCCGCGCAGCGACGTGGCAGCGCCGGCCCTGCAGGGCCTGGTGGCGAGCCTCAGCCGCAGCGGCCAGTACGAACTGGCACTCGAGGAGCAGGAGAAGTTCCTGCTGGTCCTGGCCAACGCCGACTCGGAGAAGGGGACCAACAGCCTGGCTGTGGGGTCCATCTACTTCAACCAGCACAAGTATGAAGACGCCCTCGAGCAGTTCGGCGACTTCCTGGCCGGCAATCCCGAGGATCCGGCGGCGGCGACGGCCCTGCTGAACCAGGGTGACTGCTACTACCGTCTCCAGTACTACGAACAGTCCCTGGAGAGCTGGACGACGCTGCTGAACCGCTTCCCCGAGGCGCCCGAGTCCGAGGAGGCTCTGTACCGGGTGGCCGACACCCGCTTCGGCCTGGCCCGCTTCGACGCGGCGGCCGCCGCCTACGAGCAGCTCAGGACCCGCTATCCCGACGGCGGTCACGGCGCCGACGCGGGCTTCGGTCTGGCCAACTGCCACTACAACGCCGGTGACGACGACGCGGCCATCGCGGCCTTCACCGCCTTCATGGCCGCCTATCCCGACGACCCGCGGGTGGAGGACGCCGAAATGGGCGTCCAGTCCTGCTACTATCGCAGCGGCCGGGACATGGAGGAGTACCTCGAGACCAATCCCGATTCGCCCCTGGCGGCGGACATCTACTGGAACAAGGGCCAGGATGCCTTCGCCGCCGACGATTATGCTGCCGCGGCCAAGTCCTTCGAACGGGTCACCCTGGACTACCCGGACAGCGAGTCCGGACCGGGCGCCCTCTTCTATCTGGCAGAGAGCTACTACCGGGCCGAAAACCGGGACCAGGCCCTGGCCGGGTACCGCAACTTCGTGACGACCCATCCGGACCACGACCTGGCCGAACTGGCCCACCTCAGGGCGGCGACGGTGCTGTTCAAGCAGGAGGAGTTCGCCACGGCGGCCCAGGGCTACGAGACCCTCACCGACATCTTCCCCGAGGGCGAGTACGCGGCGTTGGCCGCTTACAACGCCGCCGTGTGCTACCAGGAGATCGAGGACTGGCACGCAGCCATCGGCGGCTACGTCCGCTTCATCGTGGACTACCCGGAGCACGAGAACACCGAGGGCCTGTGGCTGCAGGTGGCGAGCCTGTACCAGGAGGAACTGGGGGACTACCGCCAGGCGGTGGAGGCCTACGACCACGCCCTGGCGAACGGCGAGGCAGCGGCGGCCGAGGTGCGGTACCGCCAGGGCGAGTGCCACGAGAAGGGCGAGCGCATGGAGGCGGCCCTGGAGAGCTATGCGGCGGCGGCGGAAGCCGGTCCGGCCTCGGACCAGTTCCGGGTGGCGGCGCTGGCCCGTCTGGCGGAGATCGCCGAGGAGCGTGGCGACCACCGCACCGCCATCAGGCACTGGCAGACCATCGCCGACTCCAACGGCAGACCCGAGTGGGTTCAGATGGCCCGGGAGCGCATCGGCGCCCTGCAGCCTGCGGGCACCGCCGGCACCGCCGGTATGGCCGGCGGCTAGGATCGTACGGCAAAGCTGATCCACGACGGCCGGTCCCGGCGAGGGGCCGGCCGTCGACGTGTTCCCGGCAGTTTCCCGTGGCGGTGCAGCCGGTCCCGAGGCTCCTGGTGATGCCCGGTTCTCGACCATGGGGGAGGGTCGTGGCACACCCCTTGCGGTGTTTCGGACTGGACGCTTCGGATCGACTCTAATCGGCGATTCGGGCCCGAAACCGTCCGGGGGAACTCGCAGTTTGCACGCCGATTCTCCCGGGGAATGCGCAATCGGAAAGGCCGCGGCTTTCGGGGCCGTGGAACGGAGGACGGCAACATGTTCGGCGATCTGTCCATCATCGGAATCTTCATGGCGTCGCCCACGATGGTCGTGCTGGCCCTATGCTCGATCGTAACCGTGGGCTTCACCGTGGAACGCCTGCTCTACTTCAAGGGCACGCAGCACGACACGCGACGCTTCATGACCGAGTTGACGAACAAGCTCAAGGGCGGCGACGCCCGTGGCGCTCTGGAATACTGCCAGCGCGACAAGAGCCCCGTCGGCCGGATCATGGCCCAGGGCCTGACCCACTTCAACCGCTCCCGCGAGGAGCTGGCCCAGCGGCTGGACACGGCCATCGACCTGGAGACGGTCGAGATGGAGCGGAACCTGGGCGTGCTCGGCACCATGAGCAACATCGCCCCGCTGCTCGGTCTCTTCGGCACCGTGGTCGGTATCATCCGTGCCTTCGCCGACATCGCCCGCACCGGCAGCGGCGGCGGCGCCGTCGTGGCCATGGGCGTGTCCGAGGCCCTGATGACCACCGCGGCGGGCATCGTCGTGGCTGTCATCGCCACGGTCTTCTTCAACTTCTTCGTGCGCCGCATCCGCTGCCGCACGGCCCATCTGGAGGACGCCCGCGAGAGCTTCTTCAGCATCTGGGGCCAGGTGCAACAGAAGCGACAGACCGCACGTCCGGCGACCCCGGCCGCCCGCGAGCGTCGTCCGGCCGCCGAACCGGTGGCCCAGGAACAGGAAGAACCCCTGGCCGCGGTGTTGAGCTAGGCCAACCGGAGGAAACGCAATGGCGGTGCGCAGACGAGGTAGCGTACTCGAGGGCCAGAACGAGGCCAACATCACGCCCCTGGCGGACGTGACGACGACCCTGATCGTGGTCTTCCTGATCACCATGCCGGCCCTGCTGTGGAACGGCATCCAAGTGAACTCGGCGGAGGCCGGGAGCGAACAGGCGGTGGTCACCCCCACCGAGTCGACGGATGACGGGCTGCTCACCGTGGCGGTCACCCCCGCGGGGATCACCCTCAACGGGACGGCCCTGGAGCCGGAAGAGCTGGAGACGGAACTGACCACCCGTCTCGCCGAACGCAGCGAGAAGACGGTCGTCATCGTGCCCCACGACGATGTCATCCTGGGCAAGGTCGTCCAGGTGCTGGACATCGCCAAGGCGAGCGGCGCCGAGAACCTGGCCATGCTGAACGAGATCGGGAGCTGAACGTGAAGAAGAGTTCATTCCGTACCGAGAACAGGACGACGGTGGTGCCGATCATCAACGTTTCCCTGGTCGTCGTGCTCACGCTCATGATGATCTCGCCGTTCCTGACCAACGACGAGGTGGACGTCGAGCTGCCCGAGGCCCGGGCCGCCGAGGTGGACGACACGGACAACGTGGAGATCACCTTCACCTACGAGCGCGAGATATTCGTGGGTCAGGACCAGGTCGCCATGGGCGAGATCACCCACTACCTGGGATCCATGTTCGACGGCACGCCCCACGCGGTGGCCGTCATCAAGGCCGACCGCAACCTGCCCTACGGCGAGGTCGAGGAACTCATCGCCGCCGTGGAGGCATCCGACGCGCCCCGCGTGGCCCTGGCCACCAAGGAGCAGGACGCGGAGGACCAGCCATGATCCAGCAGCACATCGATCGCTCCCGCCAGACGACCGGCGGCATGACTGCCAGTATCGTCCTGCATGTGGCGCTCCTGACGGTGCTGACGGTGGCCGCCGGGGCCCACGTGGTGAGCGAGAACATGGATCAGGAACTGACCGAGATCGCCTACATCGAGGCGCGTTACGGCGAGGACGTGGCCGCCAAGGTGAAGTTGAAGGAACCGCCGGGACGGGGCGTGGCCACCGACAGCGCGCGCCGTCCGGCTGAGCCCGAGTCGCCGGCGCCGCCGCGGCCCGAGCCCAAGCCGGCTACCCGGACCGAGCGTCCGCGCACCGAACCGGTGCAGCGTCAGCGGGCGGCCGTGGCGGAGATCGTCGCGCCGGCCATCCAACCCGCAGTCCAGCCCCAGCAGACTCTGGCCCAGGCGCAGGCCCTGGAAACCAAGGCGCCGCGGCCCCGTTCGCGGCAGGTCATCGACGCCAGCCGTCTGCAGGGCAATCTCAACGTGAAGATCGCCGAGAACACGGGCGCTCCCCTGCGGTCCAGCGAGCGGCCCCGGGGCCAGTTCAAGCCCCAGGCCGGTGCATTGCAGAGCAAGGCCGGCGGCATCGTCGCCGGATCCGACGTGGTGGCCGCGGCCGGGTCGAGCCGCACCCGCGGCGTGGCCGAAGCCCCGACCACCGTGGCCGCCGGCGGCGCCCTGCAGGGCAACAGCCGTGGCGACTATGCGGCCCCGGGTTCGGCCCTGGCCCCGGTGGGCGAGGGCGGCGGCAAGCCCGGCGGCAAGGGCGTGCTCGACGTGAGCGGCCCCACCGGCGGTGGTGGACGCGAGGGCGGCCGCAAGACCATCCTCGACTACGGTTCCGGCAGCGGTGGACGCGGCGGTGGGCTCGCCGGGCGCGGACGCCTGGCCGAACCCGAACCCACGGCCATCGTGGATAAGAAAGCGGCGGCGGCCGAGCCCAAGCAGGCCGTGGCCGAGGTCAAGCTCGACGGCAAGGGCGTGGGCATGACCATCAGCGGCCAGATCTCCGGACGCAAGATCCTCAAGAGCGTCCAGGCCCAGTACACGACCCAGGCCCGGCGCAAGGGCTGGGAAGGCGTCGTCGCCGTGCACTTCACGGTGCTGGCCGACGGCCGGGTCAAGGACAACACCTACTTCGAGCAGTCGTCCGTCCATCGCGACCTGAACCAGGCTGCCCTGGACGCCATCAAGAAATTCCGCTTCGCACCGTTGCCGTCGGAAAATGCGGCGGTGGAGCAGTGGGGCATCATCACCATCGTCTTCCGCTTGAACTAGGAGAGCCGGACATGAAGACCGCGCTGACCATCCTGACGTTGCTGCTCCTGGGGGCCGGGCCCGCCCTGTCCCAGGTCGAGGACGAGGGCGAGGACTGGACCGCCGACGGCGAGAGCGGGGCCGCCCTGCCGGAGATGGTCGTCGAGGCGGAGAATGAGGTCCGCCAGCAGATCGATAAGGGCACCTTCAGCTTCGATTTGGACGCGGCCGCCGTGGACTCCTTCTTCACGGCCATGGACGAGGAGGCCGTGGGTGTCAGTCCGGTCAGCGGTTTGCAGCCCCACCTGAACAACCTGGAACTGCTGGCCAGTGACCAGCCGCCGCACTTCTGGATCCCCGACATGGCGCGCACGCCGGTGGCCACCTTCTACCCCGGCGATCCCGAGGGCCACAAGGTGAAGAACTGGTCCCTGGCGGTGACCGATTTCCGCGGCAGCCCCTTCCGCACCTACGACGGTGGCGGCGGTCCGCCCGCGCGCCTGGACTGGGACGGCCTGGGTGACAACGGCGAGATGCTGCGGGTGGGCTACCCCTACAGCTACGTCTTCACCCTCACGGACAAGGGCACCAACACCTACAACCACGCGGGCGTGAGCTTCCGCATCCCCGCCCTGGACTACCGCCGCGACGGCGACCGGGTGCTGGAGATCGCCGGCGGCCAGCTCTTCGTGCGCAACGAGACGGGACTGACCGCGGCCGGCGAGAAGTGGCTCGTGCGGGCCAGCGACGAGATCCGCCATCACCCCTGGTCACCGGTCCGCATCATCGCTACGGCCGAATCCATGGAACTGGCCGAGCAGCGGGCCGACCATGTGGCCACCTTCCTGGCCGACGCTCTCATCCTGCCCCGGGAGCAGGTGGAAACTGAAGCTGTCCAGCAGCCGGACCTGCGGGCAGAGATGGACGGTTCCGTGGCGGTGGTCATCGAACACGTGGGGGACTGACGGCTGCCGCCCGAGGGCGCCTCAAACAAAACGACCCCCGACCAAAGGCCGGGGGTCGTTCCTTTTGCCGTCGTGGCGGGATCGCCTACAGCATGTCCTTCAGCGGCTTCATGGGCCGCACACGGACGGTGCGCGAAGCCGGACGCGGCTTCTGCTTGACCATCTCACCGGTGAAGGGGTTCTTCACCAGCTTGCCGCCCTTGACTGCCGGCTTCTTCACCAGGGTCATCTTGAGCAGGCCGAGGTAGTTGTAGGCACCATGCTTCTTGACCGTCTTCGTCGTGATCTCGGTCATCGCTTCGAACACCGCAACCACGTCCTTCCGGGCCAGGCCGGTCATCTCGGCCACGGCCCGGTACGTCTCGGTCTTGGTCGGGGACTTGGCGCCCACCTTGAACTTGCCCATCTTCACGGGAGCGGGCTTCTTCGCCGGCGCATTTTTCTTGGTGGTCTTCTTGGCCATGTCGATCTCTCCTCCTTGAAGGGATGGTTGGCGGAGCTCGTCAAAACGGCTCTCGCAGGCAAATCTAGCGTATTCCTGGGAAAACAGGAGCTAAAAAACGCCCTCGATGCGAAAAAAAATGCGAGGGCCGGATCGGCGCACCGTCAGCCGGAGGCTCCTTCGACGATCTTCTTGAGCCCGACCGCGGGCAGCAAATCGAGTTCCGCCAGGAGGCGGGACGCGAAGTCCTCGTACTCCCGAAGCACCTCGGTGCGCCGGTTCGTCGCCGCCAGACCCTGCAGCATATGGCGGGCGAATCCTTCGTGAAGACCGTCGGTCTCGAGGCCGCGGCGGGCCAGGTCCACCGCTTCGTCGTGGCGCTCGAGAGCGACCAGCAGGTCGAGGGTTCGCTCGACAGCCCGCAGGTAGCGGTGCCGGATCGAGGCGGCCAACTCTTCCACGGCCGCGTCGTAGGGCGTGTCGGCCAGCAGGGGGCCGCGCCAGAGGACGACGGCGTTTTGCAGCGCGGTCAGCTCTGCGTCCTGGTCGCCGCGGCTCCTGGCCTCCGCTGCCGTATCAAGGGCCGACCGAAAATCCCCGAGGTCCCAACCACCGTCCGGGCCCGGGTCCAGACGCAGGGCGTCCGACCCGCAGGACAGGACATGCCGCGGCTCGTCGGACTCCCCGTCCTCCAGCAATCCCCGCAGCTGGAAGACGGTCTGACGCAGGCTCACCGCCGATTTACGGGGTTCGGCGTCGGGCCAGAGCGCTTCCTGGATCACCTCGCGCGGCACAGGGCGCAGGCCATGGGCCAGGAGCAGGTTCAGCAGGCGCCGGGCTCGCCGGGACCGCCAGCGGTCGGCGTCGAGGTCCTCGCTGTTCCTTTCCACCACGAGTGCTCCCATGATTTGCAGGCGCAGGGAACCGTTGCCACCGGGGACGGAGGCGTCGCTTCCGGCGGCTTCGCCGCGGTCGCGCCACAGGCATTCATGGCGTGTCGCTTCCAGGGTGGCGCCGAGCTTGCGGCAGATGGTCGCCGCGCGTTTGCGGGAGGCGTCCGCCGCCACGGGGTCCTCGGCGCGCAGGGCCAGGCCCGTCAGGCACAGGGCGCGTGCCTCGCAGAAACGGTCGCCGCGCTCCACCGCCGGGGCGAGGGCCTGTTCGGCTTCGCGCGCGGTGCGGATGGTATCGCCCCGACCCCAGGCCGCTTCGGCCAGGCCGAGCCGGGCCCAGGTGGCGAGGACCTCTTCGCCCAGGTCTCCGGCTATATCCAGGGCGGCGGCGAAGTGCTGCTCCGCCTCGGTCATGTCGTCACTTCGCAATCCGCATTCGCCCAGGGAGAGATGCGCGTAGCCCGCCACCAGGGGGTAGCCGATGGCTTCGGCGCGGCGGAGAGCCCGCCGGGTCACGCGACGGGAATCCATGACGCGGCCGCCGCCGGCCTGCACGAAACCCAGCACGCCCTCGGCGTGGCAGACCAGATCGGGCCGGCCCAGGTCGCGGAACAGGCTGCACGCGGCCTCTGCCTCGGCGAGGGCCCGGTCCAGGTCGCCGCGGATGAAGTGGACGTTGGCGGCCAGCAGATAGCGGCAGCGACCCTCCTCGGCCCGGTCGTCCCGGCGCCTGGCTGATGCCAGGGCCCGTCCCAGGTGCTCGGCGCCCTGGTCCAGGCGCCCGAGGCTGGCCGCGGACACGCCCATGGCCGCCAGCACGGCGCCGCGGTCGGCCGGGACCAGGGCCCGGTCGGCGTCCAGGGCCGTCTTACCCCGGCGCAGGCAGGAGGTGAAGCGGTCGCGACGCATCTGGAGCACCACCAGGTTGGCCCGGGCGGAGCTCGTGATACGCCGGGCGGCGCCCGATCGCGCCACCTTCGCCAGGTCCTGCTCGGCTTCGTCCCAACGGCCGGCGAACTGGGACAGGGTCGCCCGCAGCAGGCGCACCGGCGGCGTGGGAGTCTCGCCGCGCGGGTCCAGGGCCGCGAAAGCCGCGGTCAGGGATTCGGAGCGTTGCAGCCGCAGCAGCGGTTCCAGGTGCCGTCGCACCAGATCGTGGGCGCCGGCCACGTCGCCGGCCCGGGCCAACTCGAGGAAGCCGGCTTCGGGTTCGCCGCAGCGGGCCTGGGAGCCGGCGGCTTTGCGACGCAGGGCCTGCAGCCGGCGCGGTGCCATGGTCTCGGTCGTGCGGCGCAGCAGGCTGTTGCGGAAGAGGTGGTGGAAGCGCCAGGCGCCTTCGCCCACCGGGACGGTGAAGATGCCTCGGTCGGCCAGGATTTCCAGGTGGAGGGCGCTGTCGTCGATCCCGAGGACCTCGTCACACAGGGAGGCCTCCAGGTGGGGCAGGACGGCGGCCCGCTCGAGGAAGCTGCACGTCTCCTGTTCGAGGCCCGTCAGCACTTCCTCGGCGAAGAAATCGAACCAGTGGACGCCGCCGGTGCCGAGCCGTTCGAGTGCTTCGGCGTGATCTTCGGCGCCGGTTTCGGCCAGGGCCTGGGCGACGATGGCCACGCCCATGGGCCAGCCCTCGGTCAAGGACTGGACGTCCGGGGCGGCGGCGGTGCCGGCGGCGCGGCCCAGGCGCCGCACCAGCTGGTCGGTGGTTTCGGAGGACTCGTAGGCCAGGTCGTCGGCCCAGAGGCGGGCGGCGCGTCCGCGCACGTCCAGGCCGGCGCCGGCCAGGGATACAGGACCGCGACCGGCGAGGATGAGGCGGCAATCGGAGGGGAGGTAGCGCAGCAGCCGGGCGAGGAACTCCCGGGCGGCGGTAGCACCTTTCACCGTATGGACGTCGTCGAGCACCAGAAGGGAACGGTCTGCCAGGGCGGCGACGATGCCGGCCAATTGCTCCAGGGCCGGCGCGCCGCTGGGGGGCAGGTCGCAAGCGGCGGCCAGGTGAGCCGCCAGCAGGTCCGGGTCCCGGTCCAGTTCGTCGAGGGTGTACCACAGGATCCGTCGGCCGTGCTTACGGGCGTGGGCGGCCAGGAAGCAGGTCTTGCCCCAACCGGCGCCGGCGACCACGGTGACCAGGCGGCGGTCACGCCACCCCTGCCACAGGGCGTCCAGCCGCGGGCGGGGCCGGTAGTCGGCGGGCAGGGAGGGAATCGTGAATTTGGTCCGGAAAATCGCGGCGACCATGGATATCCTTGTCGGCATGGAATACAACGATGCTTCGTTGCGGCCATCCTAGGACATCGGTCGGTAGGAAACCAGCACTCAGCGCCGGGGCGTTCGGTACGCCCCGGCGCTCCTGCCCTCCGCTCCCCAGCCGAACAGACGCCAACCCCCGCACGGCGTCCGCGAGTGGTTCGCATCATGGCACTGGAGCGTTGCTCGGGCGTTACCCGACCCGGCGCTTGTGCGCTGTCTCACCCTTGCCTATGGTGGCGACAGCGAAAGGTCGGACATGCTGCACATCTACGTGGACGCCGACGCCTGTCCCGTCAAACAGGAGACCTACAAGGTCGCCTCCCGCTACGGTTTGCGGGTCACCCTGGTGGCGAATTCCTTCATGCGCTCGCCCGAGGGGGACGTCGAACTGGTGGTGGTGGACAAGGGGCTGAACGAGGCCGACGATTGGATCGCCGAGACGGTGGAAGAAGGCGATATCGTGGTCACCGGGGACATTCCCCTGGCCGCCCGTTGCCTCGACGCGGGGGCGTGGGTGCTGGGGCACAAGGGCCGTCCCTTCACCCCGGAGAACGTGGTGGAGTCCCTGGCCACGCGCCACTTGCTGGCCCAGCTCAGGGACCAGGGCATCATGGGGGGCGGACCGCCGCCCTTTTCCCAGAAGGACCGGTCGCTCTTCCTGCAGAAACTGGACGAGATGGTCAACGCCATCCGGCGCGAGAACGAGGAGAACTGAGATGCGCGGTGCCTTCGCCCACGAGGACTTCTCCACCGGCGAGGAGATCGCCCACGCCGTCACCCACGGGATCGGCGCCCTGGGCAGCGTGGCGGGGCTCGTGCTGCTGGTGGTCCGCGCGGCCCAGCGGGGGGATGCCCGTCTGGTGGTCGGCGTGAGCGTCTTCGGCGCGGCCATGGTCATCCTCTACTCGGCCTCGACCCTCTACCACGCCCTGACGGCCCAGCGGGCCAAGAAGGTGTTCAAGCTCCTGGACCACGGGGCCATCTACCTGCTCATCGCCGGGACCTACACGCCCTTCACCCTCGTCACCCTGGGCGGCGGCTGGGGCTGGACCCTGTTCGGTATAGGGTGGGGACTGGCGATCCTGGGCATCGTTTACGAAGTGGGTTTCGGGCGGCCGTGGAAGAAGCTCTCGCTGGTGTTCTACCTGGCCCTGGGCTGGCTCGTGGTCATCGCCGCCAAGCCGCTTTACGAGGCGCTGCCGCCGTCGGCGCTGGTGCTGCTCGGATCGGGGGGCGTGGCCTATACCGGGGGCGCCGTCTTCTACGCCTGGCGGGCCTTCCCCTACCACCACGCCCTGTGGCACCTCTTCGTCCTGGCGGGGACGACCTGCCACTGGGTGTGTGTGCTGAAGTACGTGGTGCCGTCGGTCTGAGGGTCCGCGACCGGGCCTGAATTGCCGCGGCGGCGGCGGCGACTTGATTCCCCCGACAGGATCGTGTCACCGTCCACCGCCGCGGACGTCAATCTTCCAGATTTTCCAGCAGGGCCTCGGCGGGCCCGAAATCGGGTTGGGCCGCCAGGGCGGCGCGGCAAGCCCGGACGGCCGCGTCCCTGTCTCCCAACTCCTGATGGCCCTTGGCCAGCAGGTAGTGACCGAAGTAGGCGTACTTGTGGTCGGCCTGATCAGTCACGTATGCCATGAGGTAGACGACTGAATCGGAGAAAAGGTTGCGACTTTCCAGCTTGGATCCGATGACCAGCAAATCCAGGGGGTCGACGTCGTAGCCGCCGGCCGCCACGAGGTCGCGATAGCGGGCCACGGCAGCGTCCGCGCCGTGGTTCTGCCAAGCGGCGTGGACAGGTGCGAAGGGGTCGTCCCCCGGGGTTGACTCCGGCGTCGCGGCCTTCTCCAGGGCCTCCGCCAGGTACTCGATCCACTCGGCCTTGGAGACGTAGCTCTGCTCGTATTCCTCCCAGCCCGCCAGCAGGTCCGCTTCCTGCATCTCGGCGACGGACCTGCCCGTGGCGAGGCCGGCGGCGACCAGTTCGCGGGTGGCGTCAATCATCTCCGTATAGCGCGCCAGATCCCCGGTCGTGCCGTTCCCGTTGTGTCCCGAGACCACGGTCACGTCCGCAGGCAGCAGCGCCAGGGCCCGGCGCACCAGGGGCGCGAACATGAGGGCGTCGCCGTCGTCGTCCACCGATGGAAAGTTGAAACCGTTGACCAGGGAGCTGAGGTGCACCACGCCTTGGCCCGTGAAGTGGACCATGAGTTCGTTGTCGTCGTGGCTGCCGCCCATGGCGACGATACGGATCCGTTCGCCGTTGAAGAACAGGGTCAGGGAATCGGCCACGGTGATGTCCGGCATGACCTCCGGCCCCCAGGCGTCGAAGACCGCCGGGCCGTCGGTGAGCTTCGCCGGCACCAGATGGTGGGCGATGACCACGGGGTCCGCGCCGAAGCAGGCGTTGCCGCCGATGTGTTCCACGTGACGGTGGGTCGTGATGATGTACTCGGGGTCGCCGTGGCCCAGTTTCGCCACGGCAGCGCCGAAGTCGTCGGCGTCGGCCGCGGCCTGGGTGTCCACCAGCAGGAGCCCGTCGCCGCCCGTGAAGGCCAGGGAGTTGGTGGTGTAGGAGCCCTGGTCGGTTGACAGGAGGTGAAGCGTCGGCGTGAGCTGCTCCACCCGCACGGTCGGTTCGTCGGCGAACACCGGGAGAGCGGCGGCGAGGATCGGGATCAACAGGGTCAGGCGCATGGCGGACTTCCTCGCTGCGGGGACGAGTCGTAGCCACCATACGGAGCCGCCCCCCGGACGTTGCCCCGTATTGCACTCATAGCGAAAGAATATGAAATGCCGCGCGAGCCGTATGGGCTCGGGCGGCCATGGGCCGAATTGTCCTGACAGGTCCCGGCCGAAAGGCTACAATGGCCCGCTGAAGCCGCCCCTGGACCACCCCAGACCCTCCCGGAGAGACCCATGACCCAAGGCGTAACCACCTGGCGCTTCCCGCGCATGTTCTGGACCGGCAATGCCGCCGAACTTTGCGAACGCGCTGCCTACTACGGCACCTTCATCGCCCTGCGGACCTATCTGATCCGCGTGGTGGGCCTGGACGACGTGCAGGCCGGCGTCGTGGCCGGTCTCTTCGGCGGCTGGATCTACCTGGTGCCCTTCTTCACCGGCGCGGTGGCCGACCGCATGGGCTTCCGCTACGCCCTCATGCTTGCCTTCGGGCTGCTGACCGTGGGCTATGGCTTCCTCGGCATGTTCTCCACCCTGCCGCCGGTGGTCGTGGGGCTCAGCCTCATCGTCCTGGGCGGCGCCTTCGTCAAGCCGGTGATCACCGGCACGGTCTCCAAGTCCTCGGACGAGGCCAACCGGGCGCGGGCCTTCAGCATCTTCTACATGGTGGTGAACATCGGGTCATTCACGGGCAAGACCATCGTGGCGCCCATCCGCATCCAGATGGGGGTGGAGAACGTCCCCTGGTTCTCGGCGGCGGCTTCGCTCATCGCCCTCATCCTGGTGGCCCTGATCTACTTCCCCAAGGAGAACGGGGAGGAGAGCAAGTCCCGCACCTTCAGCGAGACCCTGCAGGGCATGTGGATGGCCATGAGCAACCTGCGCTTCCTGGCGCTGATCCTCATCACCGCCGGCTTCTGGGCCATCCAGGGCCAGCTCTACGCCTCCATGCCGGACTACGTGCTGCGCATGGCCGGCGAGACCTACAAGCCCGAGTGGTACGCCAACATCAACCCGCTGGTGGTGGTCCTCTTCGTGGTTGCGATCACCCAGATGGTGCGCAAATGGAAGCCCCAGAACTCGATCCTGGTGGCCATGATCCTCATCCCCTTCTCGGCCGTCTGCATGGCGGCCTCGGCCTGGTTCGACGGCATGGTGAATGTCTTCGGCCTGGAGATGCACCCCATCACCTTCATGATGATCATCGGCATCTCGATCCAGGGACTGGCCGAGTGCTTCCTCAGTCCCAAGTGGCTCGAATTCGCGTCGTTGCAGGCGCCCAAGGGCAAGGAGGGCACGTTCCTGGGGTTCGCCCACATGAACACCTTCTTCGCCTGGATCTTCGGCTTCATCTTCTCGGGCTTCCTGCTCCGCAAGTACTGTCCGGAGCCCGGAACCCTGGATGACGTCACGCGGGCGGCCCACGACGTGGCCCTGGCCGGCAACGGTCCCATGCCCGAGGCCTACGCCCACGCCCACTACCTGTGGTACGCCTACACCGGCGTCGGACTGATCTCGCTGATCGCTCTGCTGGTCTTCATGGGCGTGACGAAGAAGCTCGACGAAGGCAAGGAGCCCACGGCCGCGTGACGGGACCACTACAGACCACGCTCCTGGCGGGGCGACCGGTGCGCTATCGCGTGCGCCGGTCGCCCCGTGCGCGTCGGATAGGCGTGCAGGTGTCGGCACGGGAGGGCGTGGTCGTGGTCTTGCCGCGGCGGGTGGCGTTGCGTGAGGTGGAGGCGACGCTCCGGGAATTCGCCGCCTGGGTCGACGAGCAGGTGGACGTTCACGGCGTACGCGAAGGCCCCCTGTGCAGCGAGTTGACCACGGGCAGCCCCTTGCTGGTCATGGGGGCGCGCCGGCGCCTGGAACTGGCAGCCCTGCCGGCCGGCAGGGTGCGGCCCCGGTTCACCATCGAGGACGAGCGCCTTCTCTGCGAACTCCCGTCCGACCGGTTGCTGGACCCGCGGCCGGCGGTGGAACGCTGGTTGCGGCGGCTGGCCCGCCAGGAGATTCCGCCTCGGGTGGACCACTGGGCGGGCGAACTGGATCTCCATCCCCGGCGCGTGATCATCGGCGAGCGTACGAGCCGCTGGGGGAGCTGCTCGTCCCGGGGCACACTGTCGTTCTGTTATCGCCTGGTCATGGCCCCGCCGCGGGTCGTGGACGCCATCGTGGCCCACGAGGTGTGCCATCTGGCGCATCTGAACCACTCAAAGCGCTTCTGGTCGCTGCTGGATGCGGCCTGCCCCTGGCACCGGGAGGCGGAGGAGTGGCTGAAGGAGCATCACGAGGCGATGATTCTCTGAGCCTCGCTGGTTCGTATGCGCCGCTTCTGGTATCCTCATCCCATATCGAGTCGATAACGACGCCATGGAGCACGCCATGCTGATCCACCGGAGAATACTGTTGGCAGGAGTCGGGCTGATGTGCGCTCTGCCCTTGGCGCGAGCTCAGGCCGTCGAAATCCCCGAATGCCTGTCTGATTGGCCGCAGACGGGCACCACGCTCCGGGACTTCGAGATTTCGGGCGCCCGCGACACCGAGATCGTCGACGGCAGGGTGAGCCAGGCGGGGCCGCCCTACTGGCGAGGTCCGGATCTGGTGTCGCCCCACCGGCTGTTCCGGAGCAACGTTTGCTTCGTCGGACGGGTCGAGGCCGTGGAGCGCCGCTGCATCGCCGACGTCCAGGGTATCCAGTCCCTGGCCTACATCCAGTTCGAGGTCCAACGACCGTACTGGGGCGTGACGACCGAGAGCGTCGTCATCGCGACACCGGTTTCGGGCCTGGAGAACTGTATGGACTACAAGCAGCCCCGGTTCGAGGACTTCGCCAGGGGGGAGTATTTCCTCGTGCTCGGCTTGTCGAGGAGTCACCAGTATATATGGCACTCCGCGGGCATTCTCCGTCTCGCCGGCAACGTCCTGTCTAACCCCTATGGGGAAACGGATTCCTGGGCCCGCCTGCGGCCGCTCCTGAAGGAACTGGGCGAGCGGCATCGGTTCGCATGGCAGTTCGATCAAGCGGATTTGGCCGTCGTCGTGCGAACGGGAGGTAACCCCGAGCTTCTGGGTCCGCAGCAGGCGTGGATCCGCGTGGAGGATGTCCACAAGGGGGAATGGACGAGCGACGAGATCATGGTCGTCTCTCTCGATCGTCGCTGGGGTGGATCGGGGGAGGGCACCTACGAGGAACGGGCCTTGGCCTACGAGTTCGACTTTCGGCTGCGGCCGAATGGACGCTATCTCTTGTTTCTCCGGGTCGAAGACTGCGGTGCGCTCCGTTGCCTGTGGGGTGGCCGCAGCCAGTTCGAGATCCGCGACGGTTGCGTCTATGGAGCGCAGGGCATCTGCCGGGGGTCCCTCGCGGAGATCGTTGCGGGCTTCCCCTCCCCGCCTGCCCCGGTTGCGCCCGAGGGTTCGGGCCGCTAGCGTAAGCGGGAGTCCCCCCGGCTCTGCCGGGGAGGCACGCAGTGTTTGACATATACGGGAGAGAAATGGGGAAATCCCTAACGTGAGCCGCTCAAAGCATCACGAAAGGAATCTCCCCATGTCAGACTACCGTAGCC